>CAWBBV010000030.1:0-5275 GCA_963787125.1 uncultured delta proteobacterium | reverse complement strand
TATGTAGCCTTTGAGACAGTTACGTATTGCTAGATCGGGCGGAGAGTTTTGCAGAACTCCCCGCCCATTTACTTCCAGGGGGCTTACCCCTTCAACAATGTGTTCTGATGATATATTTTGTTTCGGCTCTGCTCAAGGATATTTTTGAGTTGGAGAAAAATTATCAATGGGAACGGCCGAGCGTATGCCCCCGCTGCGGCCATTATCGTCTCTGGGGGCACGGCTACGTCCGGCGCTACTTCCATGGGTTTCCTTCCTGCCTTTATCTGAAGTGCTATCGTTGCCCTGCATGTAATTGTGTCCTCACTTTACGCCCAGACAGCCATTTTCCCAGAATCCGTACATGCAGAGAAATGGTCCGCGATCATATTGAGCACCGCCACACTACGGGACATTGGCCACGCTCCGACCTTCTCCGTTCCAATCTCCGATACTGGTGGAATAATCTCGCCCGCCGGACTATTGCCATCCTTGACAATCGCTGGAGCATGGGTTTGCTCGCCGCCTTCGATCAGTTACCGGATCCCGTCAGCAGGTTAAGATAATCCGGCGATGACGACCAGGTAACTCACACCCCAGTGGCATTGCCCAGCGACCGCCTCCAACAGGTGATGTATGGTTTTCAAAATCACTTGAAAGGAGCGAAGTTATGACAGACGAAATGCAAAAGCAGGTAGCCGTCTTCAGGTTCGGCATAATCCATGATCTGGTAGGCGGCACAAGGTTGGAGCACGGAGAGCAGGAAGAACTGCTGCGGGAGAAGTGCGACCGCAAATGGGTTATACCTGGATCTCCCCGAAC
Source organism: uncultured delta proteobacterium (assembly GCA_963787125.1). Lineage (GTDB taxonomy): Bacteria > Desulfobacterota > Desulfuromonadia > Geobacterales > DSM-12255 > VEOV01. The sequence continues at coordinate 4,474 of CAWBBV010000030.1, read as the reverse complement.
CCGTATAAGCCGCGGTACGATTCTGCGCTGGGTAAAGCTGTATACTGACAGCGGCAACAAGTTGGAATCCCTGTATCCGAAACAACGCACGGACAGAGGACAGGGACGGGCACTGGATGATGATACCTGCCAGACATTAATCTCGTTACGACACCAGATGCCGAAGCTCCCTGTACCGGAACTGGTAAAGATCATGAATGAGCGGCAGCTTGTGACCAGTGGTACTTCCCTGAATCTGACAACAGTCTATCGCCTTTTTCACAGCCACAATCTGATGGCTAAACAGCAACCGGCGGCAGTTGACCGGCGCAAGTTTGAGGCGGAATTGCCAAACGATATGTGGCAGTCCGATGTCATGCACGGCCCGCATCTGCTTTATGGTGGCAAGTTACGCAAGAGCTACCTGATCGCCTTTATCGATGATCATTCCCGGATTATTCCCCATGGGCAGTTCTATCATTCAGAGGCATTGATGCCATTTCTCGATGCCTTCGCTGCTGCCTTGAGAAAGCGGGGACTTCCGGTAAAACTCTACGTCGATAATGGTTCCGCCTTCCGTTCTCGGCATCTGGAATATACCTGTGCTTCACTGGGTATCTCACTCATACATGCACGGCCATATACGCCACAGGGTAAAGGTAAAATCGAGCGGTTTTTTAAAACAATCAGAACCAGATTCTTGCCATGTTTCAAGGGTACAACCTTGCAGGAGATCAATGAAGCCTTCGCGCTATGGCTCGAACATGAATATCACAGCCGCATACACAGCGCCACCGGCCAGACTCCGCCTGCCCGTTTCACCCGCCAGATGCATTGCCTACGTGCCGCACCTGACAATCTTATGGATCATTTCCGTACTACGGTCAGACGTAGGGTCAATAAGGATCGTTCCGTCATTGTAAGCCGTCGTCTGTACGAGGCGCCGGTAGCCTTGATCGGCAAGCGGGTGGAGATCCTTTATCATGAAGATACCCCCGAACTTGTAGAGATTCGTAGTCAGGGTGAATCATACGGCCTCCTGCGTCAAGTGGACCTCCATGTGAACAGCCGGGTGAGACGCGACAAGAACGGCCAGGTGGAGCTTATTGGCGACAGTCCCGGCGTTGGCGGCCAGTTGTGGGGAGGGAACTGATGGATACCAGTTATCGGCAATTCTTCGCTTTGCAGAAAGAACCCTTTGGTTCTGATATCGTCCGCAAAGACATTATGTTGACCAAGCCGCTTATCGCTACCCAAGAGAGAATACAATATGCCCTGCGGTTGGGAGCCGTTGTGCTGGTTACTGGAGAAATCGGCAGCGGAAAGTCCACGACATTGCGCTATGTACTTGGTGGACTTCATCCATCAGAGTTCAAGGTCATATCAGTCACCGCCACATCCGGCTCTATTATGGAGATTTATCGACAGATTCTGGGAGAGCTGGGAAGCGAAATAGCAAGTTCATCAAAGGCCGTGATGACCAAAGCCATCAAGCAGGAAATCCTGGAATTGACCCTCGGCAAAAAAATGAAGGTCGTGCTGGTTATTGATGAAGCCAGTCTGCTCCGGCTTGAAGTGTTTGCAGAGTTGCATACCCTTACCCAGTTCGAGCAGGACTCTAAACCCTGGCTCCCCATAGTCCTCGCCGGGCAGGCAAATCTTGTGGAGAATCTCCAGTATCGTACATCCATGCCACTGGCGAGCAGAGTTGTGGCAAAAAGCCATCTCAAAGGTGGTGATCAGGAAACCATGACCGAATATCTGAAACACCACCTGACTATCGCCGGAGTAAGCCGAATGCTCTTTGACGACACGGCGATCACAGCCATCCATCAGGGATCTGGCGGACTCTACCGCAAGGCCAATCATCTTGCCAGAGGCGCACTGATCGCCGCCGCAAAGACCGATTCAGCAAGCGTCAACGCGGAACATGTACGTATTGCAGCCACCGAATTACTATAACCAGGAAAGGATTCCATATGAATATCTACGAAGAGCAACACCTTGAACAAAAGTTGGATGAAATCACCGACCAGATCGGCAATCTATTGCTGGAAATCATTCTCGTAAGTGTAAAGCAGGTAACAAGGGAGTATCAAGCCTACGAAGACATCGAATACTGCAAGCGGCCGGATATAGCCCCTCGGGATAGAAACAACTCCTTCTGAAAAAGCTTGGGGCCGAAAAAATCGGCCCCAAATTTTATCAGTATCAGCGCATGTGGAAATACTGGATTCTTACCAAAATAATCACGGAATCTCAGTCCATACATTTATATAATCAACAGATGCACATTGAATTACCGGACAACCGACCGGCATGGTTACCGTCACTATGCATCAAATCCTGCACAATGCAGAAACTGTCCCCTGCAGTCCAGGTGCACCAGGTCAGCAAACTTCACCAAAGTAGTGACCAGACATATCTGGCAGGATCACAAAGAGAAGATCAACAGTCATCGCTACACAGAACAGGGGAAAGATATCTACAAGAGGCGAAAAGAAACCGTAGAGCGCAGCTTTGCTGACTCCAAACAGTTGCATGGACATCGATACGCCCGTCTACGAGGTATAAGCAAGGTCTTTGAACAGTGCCTGTTATGTGCGGCAGTGCAGAATATGAAGAAGATAGCTCTGGTAGTTGATAGAAAGGAGCTTTTAGACCTATTGTGGCGGTTTAAAGGGCTTTATTCGACAGTACGAACCAATCTTTCCTCTCCCAAGGAATTACTGGAAAATATCGTGCAGTTCATCTTTAAAGACATAAATTTGATTCTAAAAGAAAACCCCGCCTAAAAAGACGGGGTTTATCAGCAGTCTGAGCCCCTTTTCGGGGCTCTTTGCGTTTCAACCATAATTCTCAGCTACAGCCGACTCTATTCACCTTCTTTCAGAATATAACCTACCCCTCGAACAGTATGAATCAGCTTGACCGGTGCATCGCGATCTATCTTTTTGCGCAGATAGTTCACGTAGACATCAATAATGTTGGTGAAGCTGTCAAAGGTATAATCCCAGACATGATCGGCAATCATGGTTCTGGTAAGCACCTGGTTCGCATTGCGCATGAAGTATTCGAGCAGCCCGTACTCTTTGGCAGTCAGATCAATCTCTTTCTCACTTCGCCATACCTTGTGCGTTACCGGGTCAATCCTGAGATCGGCGAAGCAGAGCTCGGCACCGCGATCCATTTCGCTGCGACGGATCAGAGCTTTAACTCTGGCAAGAAGTTCTGCAAAAGCAAACGGCTTGGTCAGATAGTCGTCTGAACCGGTTTCAAGGCCGACAACGATATCCTCAACCGTATCTTTTGCTGTCAGCATCAGTACCGGTGTAGCCATCTTGCGATCACGGAGCTCCTTGAGAAAGCTCATGCCGTCACGCTTTGGGAGCATCCAGTCGAGGATGATGAGGTCAAAACGGCGCTCAAGTGCAATGTTGAGGCCCTCCTCACCATCTGCAGCTGTTTCTACTTCATAACTCTCTTCTTCGAGTCCACGCTTGATAAAACTCGAAACTTTCTTTTCATCTTCTACAACCAGAATTTTCATTTTTTCCCCCTGTCTGTTTTTGTTATTTCCGATTAAACAACATGTTAAGCTAGACCATACTCCGGTAAGCTTCTTGATGATTTCACTTGCAGATTCTTCAACTGATTTGTGGGTTACTTCAATTACAAGCCATTTAGGATTACGCCTGTAGAGCTGTTTGCAGCAGATTAGTTCATCGAGTATCTCGTCATAGCTGGCATATTTGCTGCGCGGACTCTGCTGCAGCTGCATGAGCCTTGCGGAGCGCAGCTCTACAAGACGCTTTGCATCGATAAGCAGCCCGACAATCCTGTTCTGATCAATGTCAAACAGTTCTCTCGGCGGATCAATACCTTTTACCAGCGGAATATTGGCAACCTTGTAAGCCTTTGTGCGCCAGGTACATGGAGAGCGGTGTTTTTGAAGTTCTCGATGCACCAATAAGGACAATGTCTGCCTTGTAAAGATAGCGAAGCTCCTGCCCGTCATCCTGCTTAACGGTAAAGTTTACCGCCTCAACTCTTTTATGGTATTCAGCATTGATTTCATATAAAAGCCCCGGTTCCTGCTTCGGTTCAAGTCCGAGTATATCGGAAAATTTGTAGAGAATCGGGCTCAGCAGGTCAATTACTTCAAGTTCCCGCTGCTCGGCTTCATACTGCAGAAACTGAGCGAGCTCCCTGTTTACAAGGGTGCAGAGGATAAGCCCTGGCCTGCTTGAGGCGGCCTCAACAGCTCTGAGCATATCTGCCTGGGAACGGAGCTGGTTAAAGCGATGAAGCTTTACGTCCGCATCCCGAAACTGCGAAAGCACGGCCCGCATAACCCTGTCTACGGTTTCACCGGTAGCATCTGAAAAGAGGTAAAGGTTCTGAATGACAAGTTCTCCCCGGGCAGTTAATGCGATGGCACTAATAATAGCAGGCTATAATTAAGATTCAACTATTTTTATGCAAAACAATGGCA
>CAWBBV010000029.1:0-21162 GCA_963787125.1 uncultured delta proteobacterium | reverse complement strand
CCACGTATTGCTGGGGGCTATCGTCGGCGGCGTTATCATTGGCGTTCTGGAGAACCTGTCAGGCGGCTATGTCGACCCGATAGTCGGTGGCGGTGCCAAGGAAGTGGCCCCGTACATCGCTCTGATCCTGATTCTCATGTTCAAACCTTACGGCCTGTTCGGTAAAAAGAAGATAGAGAGGGTTTAATATGCGTTGTGGTGATTTCAAAACAACTTATGCAGCAGACATGACCATTTTCGAATCAAACAGTGCCCGCATAATGCTCGGGCTGTTTCTCTGCCTGCTTTTTACTCTCCCGCTTTATACTCCCGGATATGTACTGGATATCGCCAACCGAATCGGCATTGCAGTCATAGGTGCAGTCGGACTTAACATTCTCACCGGGTTCACCGGCCAGATCTCCCTCGGCAACGCCGCGTTCATGGCTATCGGCGCATTCTCCAGTGGCTATCTCGGCACGAAATTTAGCTTGCCGTTTTATCTCTGCATCCCGCTCGCAGGCCTTTTAACAGCGTTCTTCGGCATGTTTGTCGGCATTCCATCGTTGCGAATCAAAGGACTTTACCTGGCGATGGCAACTCTGGCAGCTCATTTCATTGTTGAGTTTCTGATCGTCAAATGGGAGTCGGTTACCGGCGGTGTGGCCGGCCTTTCAATTCCGTCCCCCCAACTCGGCAGCTTTGTTTTTGACACCGACCGCAAGATCTTCTTTCTTATCTTTGCCATCGCAATCATGGCAGTGCTCTTCGCAAAAAACCTCTTTCGCACCAAAGTCGGCAAAGCATTTATTGCCATCCGCGATCAGGCAATTTCAGCTGAAGTCATGGGAGTCAACATCCTCAAATACAAATTGCTCTCCTTCGGCATCAGCTCCTTTTATGTCGGCGTAGCCGGAGCGCTGATTGCCTATCAGGCAAAAATCATCTCTCCGGAAACATTCCCGATCACCGTCGCCATCGACTATCTCGGCATGATCATTATCGGGGGACTGGGTAGCATTCTCGGCTCAATCTATGGCGCAATTTTCATTACCCTGCTGCCGGAACTCCTCAGAATATCCACTTCGGCACTGGCCGGACCGTTCCCATTACTGGTAGCCAAGCTGGCGGCGATGAAAGAGCTGGTCTTCGGCCTTTTTGTAGTTATTTTTATCCTTTTCGAGCCGGCCGGCATGGCAGCCCGTTGGCACAGCATTAAAAATTATTGGAAGCTCTACCCGTTCTCACACTGACAAGCTTAAAACTGACGACTTTCATCAGAGTAAGGCAACCTGGTGCAGGGCTTTAAAAGCACTTTTATTGAGCAGTAACAACTCAAAAGGGGGTAAAGATGAAATACGGAAAAATTCTGGCAACAGTGACAGCAGCATTATCAATGGCATCAGTTTCATTCGCTGCAGAGACTATCAAGGTCGGCGGGTTGTGGGATCTGACCGGCGTCACAGCTGACGTCGGCAAACCTTTCGCTGACGGCGTACAGGACGCAATCGCCTCGATCAATGCAAAGGGGGGAGTTAACGGCAAAAAAATTGAGCTCGTCAATGTCGACTATGCTTACAAAATTCCTCAAGCTACCGCCGCTTACAAAAAGTTTTGTGAGTCGGACAAAGTCGTCATGATCAACGGTTGGGGTACGGGAGATACGGAAGCACTTAAAGACACCTGCACCAAAGACAAGACGCCCTATTTTTCTGCGTCATTTTCCGGCCACCTGACCGATCCGGCCAAAACACCTTACAACTTTTTCGTCGGTGCCAGCTATTCCGATCAAATCCGCGGCTTTCTTGATTATGTAAAAAAGAACTGGAAAGACAAAACGCGTGCGCCTAAAGTAGCCTTCATCTACCCTAACCATGGCTTCGGTAAGGCCCCAATTGAGGCGGGCAGACAATATGCCAAAGAGCTCGGGATTGAGCTGGTTCATGAAGAGATAATTCCGGCGCCAGTGCAGGATGTAACCTCCAACCTTCTCAGCATGCAAAAGAAAAATCCTGATTATGCTTATGTGCAGACAACAGTGGCCCCCTGCGCCAACCTGCTCAAGGACGCCAAGAAACTTGGCATCAAGACTATCTTCTTCCTTGGCAATTACGGTATGACTGAAGCTCTCCCCAAACTTGCCGGTGACGCTGCGGAAGGGGTCTACGGAATGGCTACTCACGCTGCCTATGGCGAAAAAGTAAAGGGGATGAAGGCACTTCTCGACTGGAACAAGAAAAACTCCCCCAAAGCAGAGCGTGACACCGTATACGTACGGGGCTGGGCTTACGGTCTTGTCTGGGCAGAAGGCCTCAGACTGGCTGACAAAAACAAGAAGCTTACTGGCGAAGGCGTAAAGAACGCGCTGGAAACCTTGAAGAACTTCGACACCGGCGGCCTGGTACCACCGATCACCTACACGGCGACAGATCACCGCGGCACCACCAAGAGCACGATATACGTGATCAAAGGTGGCAAGATGACAAAAGTCCAGGAAGTTGAGACAGCCCGCAAAAAAGAGTGGCTGGGACTTTAAACTACTGGCTGAAGGTTTAGGGTTTTTGTAAAAAATGCCTGCAAGAGGAGCTACCTCTTGCAGGCTGAATCTGAGGTAAAGATGCTCCATATTAACAACGCCGAAGTCAGCTACAACAAAGTCATCCTTGTCCTGAAAGGGCTTTCATTGCACGTTCCGGCAGGGAAGATAGTTGCCCTTCTTGGTGCCAACGGGGCAGGCAAGAGTACGACACTCAAGGCGATCTCGGGACTTCTCAAGTCTGAGGATGGTGAGGTCACTGATGGCTCAATCACCTTTATGGGTGAGAAGATCAGCAACCTTAACCCTGAGTTGATTGTCCGTAAAGGGATCTTTCAGGTCATGGAAGGACGCAGGGTCTTTGATGATATGACCGTCGAAGAGAATATTCTTGTCGGTGGCCATACCCGCACAGACAAGGCTGGTTTTAAACGGGACAAGGAGCTGGTATACGATTATTTCCCCCGTCTCCGGGAACGCCGCAACCAGCTTTCCGGCTACCTCTCAGGAGGTGAGCAGCAGATGCTTGCAATCGGCAGGGCACTGATGGCAAGGCCGAAACTGATGCTACTTGATGAGCCATCCCTCGGTATTGCGCCACTATTGGTGCAAGAGATCTTTCAGCTGATAAAGAAAATCAACACTGAAGAGAAGACAACTATCCTCCTGGTAGAGCAAAACGCCAACGTCGCCTTCAGTATATCTGACCACGCCTATATTATGGAAGGTGGCCGGGTCGTTCTTGGCGGTTCTACTGAAGAGATGAAGTCAAATACTAACGTAAAAGAGTTCTATCTTGGCCTGTCTGAAGGTTCAGAAAAGAAAAACTACCGCGAACTAAAGCAATACCGCCGCAGAAAACGCTGGCTATAATTCCGATTCTAAATCAAAGATGAAATCAAGGCGGTGAGGATTGAGGCGACGAAGCAGTACACCAGTACGCAGAGGAGCCGAAGACGAGCCAACGAAGATAGCGCTTTGATTTAGGATTGGAATAACAAGGACTGCCATGAAGAGGCGTAATCCAGAAGATAAAAATAACGACTGCGTCTCCATAGGGACCCTTGCAAAGAGTGCCGGTGTGACCAGCCGGACACTGAAATATTACGAAGAGATGGGGATAATGGCCCCCTCTTGCAGGAGTGAAGGAACAACCCGGGCCTATACCCCCGATGATGTCCGTAAGCTGAAGTTTATTCTGAAGTTAAAAGAGCTTGGGTTAACCATTAAAGAACTGCAAGAGCTTGATAAAGTCTATACCGAAGCGAAAGAGACCAATCGTATAATCCCTATTCTGGTCGAGATGCTCGATAACAATATTGATACACTTGATGAAAAAATGGCAAAACTCTCTTCGTTACGAAAAGACATCGTTAATTACCGTAAAAGGATGATAGAAAAATTCCAGCTGTCAGTTGAAAACGATATGAATCCGAAACAGTAAGGAGCCAGCCATGGCAATCAAAGATATTCTCCTCCATCTCGACAACTCCCCCAGCTGTCATTCTCGACTAGATCTGGCAATTGAAATGGCTAAATCCCATGGCGCCCATATAAAGGGGCTCTACGTTCTCTCTCACTCCTACTACGCCCCCAGGCATACCACTGCTGACAGTGAGAATGCCAGAAGCATAGAAACACTCTTCACCGAAAAAACTGCTGCCGCCGGAGTGTCGGCGGAGTGGCTTTATGTTGACTGGTCCGTTGTCGGGGTGCGAATGACCGAAATAGTGACAATCTACAGTTACTACTCAGATCTTGTCATCGTTGGGCAGCCGACAGAAGATGCAAATAGCGCCGGAGTTCCATTTGACCTACCGGAGCGACTCGGCCTGGCAAGCGGAAAACCAATCCTGATTGCACCATACACCGGCTCTTTCAGTAAAGCGATCAAGCGAGTCATGGTTGCCTGGAAAGCAGGACGTGAATCTTCGCGCACCTTGCACGACGCCATCCCCTTTCTGGCGGACGCTACCCATGTCAGTCTGGTAACAGTCGGCTCTCAAGACGGACACGATCAGGGTGCCGAGAGTGACATCCCGAAGATAACGGCGTATCTTGCCAGACATAAGATAAGCGCTGTCCACGACAAGATTCTCTCGACAGCATCTTTCCCTGTCGGTGACGCACTCCTCAACAACGCCTGCGAGCAGAAAATGGATCTGATTGTCATGGGAGGATATGCTGCCTCAAGACGGGGAGCGTTCATGCTGGGACCGGTTGCCAGACACCTGATGAACCATATGACTGTGCCGGTGTTCATGTCACACTAAAAAAAGCTATAAATCCCACCCCATATTCACTTGGAAAGACCGACAGCTGCAGGCGGTTTATCTCAAGGCATCTGAAATCAGGCGATATTTGATTTTTAATGCGATTAAGTGCTATTGTCATAATATGAATTTTATCGCGACAATAATTCTCACAATCCTCGCCCTTTCTCCGGTAGCAGCTCTAGCCGACCGTAAATCACCGGTTGACGGCGGTGTACTGACTTCCAGCCCAGGGCTGCGGCTTGACCCCTTTGGCAGCGGCAAAATGCTGATGCACAACGGCTGGGATATTGCCGTGCCGACCGGCACTGCTGTCCACCCTACCCAGGAAGGGACGGTCTACTTTGCCGGCGTCTACAAAGGTTACGGCAATCTTGTCGCCATTGAACATGGTAAAGGCTATATATCTCTTTACGGGCACAACGCTGACATCCTCGTCAAGCCGGGGATGTACGTTACCCCCAAAACTGTCATCGCCCTTTCGGGCAATACCGGCAGATCGACAGGACCCCATGTTCATTATGAAGTACGGCAGCTCCCATCATCATATCAGAAAACACGAGAGGCAGAGTTGACAGCACGGCTCAAGGAGTCTGTTTCCGGACAAATTGATCAACTTGTTGAGAATTATGTATCCGGGAAAGGAGGACCTGAACAGGAGTCTACCTACCTTCCGTCAGATATAGATCAGTAAGCTCAGGAATCACCTGCAATTTGAACACCCCCAGCAGCTCGCTGTCCAACAGCCCGGCAAGACTATCAAGAATGTCTATTGCATCAGCATGCGAGTTACCTTTTCGGTATGGCCTGTCGCTTGTAATCGCATCAAACACATCAGCAATGGCTGCGATTCTTGCTTCCAGCGGTATGCTGTTACCCGTCAGTCCCGCAGGATAACCACTCCCGTCAATCCGCTCGTGATGATAGAGAATGACATTTACCACCGCTTCCGGCAGGTTCGCTTCACGAGCAACCTGTGTCCCCCAATCAGGATGCTGCTTGATTATCTCAAACTCCGCTAACGTCAGCTTTCCGGGGAAGTTAAGCACCTCTTCAGGCACACCGATCTTGCCGCAGTCATGGAGAATACTACCATGACGGATACATGTCAGTAGCGGCTCTTCAATCCCTAATGCATGTGCAAGCCTCTCTGCATAGTCTGCAACCCGGTCGCAATGCCCCCGCGTATATGGGTCTTTGAGCTCAACCGTATGGGCAAGGGATCGATAAAGCGATTCATCACGACTCCGCATAGTCGTCCGCATTTCGTATCTGGCGACAGCTTCATCGACCAAAGTGAGAAGTTCGTCATTATCCCACGGCTTGGTTATAAAGCGGAAAGCCTCACTCTGATTGATTGCCGCAATAGCAACACCCAGGTTAGCATAAGCAGTCATCATTATTCTGACAGTGTCAGGAGAAAGTATTCTGAGTCGATAAAGAAAGTCTATCCCTGTCATTCCCGGCATCTGATTGTCAGAAACCACCACCTGGATTTTTTCTTTTTTCACCAGTTCGAGCGCTTCAAATGGCGAACTGCAGAAGATACAACTATGCTCTGTATCCGCTAAAAGTCTCTGAAGGGCATTAAGTACTGACTGCTCATCATCGACAAACAGTATTGTTCCGGACTTTATTTCAGTGACAGCTTCAATCATAATTATTCATCTCACTTATGCACACCGCAGAGCGGGCATCTTATCCACTCCTCATCGAGCGGCAGTTTGCAGGCATGACAGTAGTTACTTCTGAAAACACCGCAATATGGACAGAAGACAAACTTTGGATCAATCATTCTGGAACAGCCATCACAACACCGCTCGTTGCCGGTCTGTGGTCCTAAAACCCGTAACAACTCTTCAAGCGTTGTCAGTCCGGCCTTTACCTTTTCAACACCGTCTTCAACAAGAGTGCGCATCCCCTCAGTTTTAGCAAGTTGGAGTAGTTCACTCTCCCGGTAGTTACTGCTGATCATCTGCCGGTAATCCTCTGTCATGACAAACAGTTCAAAAATTCCGACTCTGCCACGATAACCGCTTTTATTGCAATTATCACAACCTTTTCCTTTGCCAACACTCTTGCCGATAACTTCCGGAGGGATTTTGAGGGCCTTGAGCAGTTCAGAATCAGGCTCTACCTGAGTAATACAGTCAGGACAGATCCGCCTCACAAGCCGCTGGGCCATGATCCCTTGAAGAGCGGAAGCAATTATGTACGGTTTTATCTCCATATCCATCAACCTTGTGATGGAGGCAACAGAACTGTTGGTGTGAAGAGTAGTAAAAACCAGATGACCTGTCAGGGCGGCTTTAAAGGCCACATCCGCAGTTTCGAAATCCCGCATCTCCCCGACGAGTATTATATCCGGATCCTGCCTCAGAGTTGAACGAAGCACCTGAGCAAAAGTCAGCCCAATTTTCTCGCGGACTGCTATCTGGGTGGCCTCCTCAAGAAAATACTCGACCGGTTCCTCTATCGTTTCAAAATTTTTGCTCGAATCCATGATTGAGGCAAGAATAGAGTACAGCATCGTCGTCTTACCGCTACCGGTAGGACCTGTACTAATGATAACCCCTTGAGGCTTTGAGGCAATCAGTTGCAGTCTCTTCAGCTCGGCCGGCATAACCCCCAGTTCCGTCAACCCCTTTATGGCGGCACTCTTGTCCAGCATCCTCATGACTATCTTTTCACCATTCATGGAAGGGAGGCAGGAGACCCGCATGTCGACTATCCTGACACCTGCCTTGACAGTTATCCTGCCGTCCTGCGGTCGTCTTCGCTCTGCAATATCCATCTTGGCAAGGATTTTAAGTCTGGAAATAACTGCGGAATGAAGTTCAGCCGGAATCTTTATCTTGCTGTGCAGCATCCCGTCAACCCGGTATCTGATAAGGGTGTATTTAGTCTTCGGCTCTATATGGATATCGCTTGCTCTGTATCTGACCGCTTCCGAGATTATTGCATTCACAATCCTAATAACCGGAGGGATCGCTGACGAGCTTATCAGCTCGGCGATGTTGATATCACTATCCTCTGCTTCGATAATGATATCAATCTCGTCAAGTGGCTCAAGACCATCCACATCATCAGCATCAGCACCGAGATCCTGATCTCGCTCCCCGTAAAATGACTTGAGCTGGGAAAGTATTTCCGAACTGGCAGCCAATAACGGCACGACCTTTAAGCCAGTCATGACGGAAATATTGTCATACTTGTAAATATCTGACGGATCAGCCATGGCAATTGTCAGCTGACTCCCATCCAGCCTGATCGGGAGAATGCGATTTTTCTCGCAGAGCTCTCTGGGGAGAAATTTTACCGCAGCAGACTGGAGTTGAGCTTCGCGCAGGTCAATATACTCCACTTTCAAATTATCCTGCATCGCCTTTAGTATCCGGCTTTCAGAGGCGATTCCAAGCCTGACAATGACATCACTAAGGAATTCAGAATCCTTCAACTCCTTGTACGCTTTTTCCAACTCCTCCGCTCTTAAGACCCCTTCCTGAAGTAGTATTTTTCCCATCACTCCGCGATTTTCGTCAAATATGCCGGTATACCCCTTAAGCTTCTGCTGCTGACTGCGGGTAACCTCTTTCAGACGACGGTTTTCATGAAGGAGAACATACTGCTGCAAGGCAAGGCTTACTGTCAGTCGCAGGTCTTCATCATTCCACGGTTTGGTTATGAATTTATAGACTGCGCCATCTTTTACCGCCCCCATTATGGAGTTCACATCCGCATATCCGGTCAACATGATCCGAATTGTCTCCGGCCAACGCTCTCTGACAATCTTGAGCAGTTCGCCGCCACTCATTCCAGGCATCCGATGGTCGGTGAGAATGAGGTTCACCTGCTCACGCTCCATTATGGCAAGTGCCTTTTCAGCCGAAGTTGCAATGAAAATCTCGTAATTTTCCTCCATGAAAATCCGTCGCATTGCCGCCAGCACATTCTCCTCATCATCAACGAAAAGAAGCGTGAACTTAGGGTCGTGGCTGCTCCCTTGCTGCTCTTTAGGCTGCCCTCCCTGCTCTCCCTTCCCGGCTGAACTGAAGAGTCCTGCGTATCGTGACATCGTTTAAACTCCCTCTGTTGGCTGCAGTGGAAACTCGATTAAAAACAGCGCTCCGCCCCCTGGTGAATCTGCTATTGAAACGTTCCCACCGCACTTTTTGACGATATCATAAACCACGGCCAACCCCATGCCTGTGCCTGCGCCAACCTCTCTGGTGGTAAAGAATGGGTCAAACACCTTGCCACGCATTTCTTTTGGAATCCCAGGACCGTTGTCCGCAACAGAGAAACTGACTTTTGTAGCTGAGCATTCCGACTTAAGTTGCAGCATAAGCCCTATTGGCACGGCCTGTACGGCATTCTGGACCATGTTCACCAAGGCCTGACAAAAAAGGCCGCCACTGCCGCTAATCATTGGAGTATCCACCAGGTCGCAGTTGACAATCGCATCTGTTGGAAGCTGTGCGTGCATAACAGATAATGTCCTCTCTACTTCAAGCCGCAGATTGAACCTTGCACCGGAGACCTCATCAACATGAGACACCCCTTTCAGATCAGCCACTATCTTCTTCACCCGCTCCGCTCCGGCGAGGCTCTGCTCAAGCAGGTCCCAGACGTCATTTCTGATAACCTCGATCTTGAGTTCTTTCTCTTTTAGAGCAGCTGCCTCATTTAGACCGGCTATTGTCAGAATCTGTGCATGATACCAGTCAACCATCTCCAGTAACCGACTGACATATTTCCTGAAAGTCGCCAGATTACTGTTGATAAAGCCAATAGGGTTGTTTATCTCATGGGCAACACCGGCAGCTAGCTGGCCGATTGAAGCTAGTTTCTCCTGCTGCAAGAGCCGTGCATGGGCGAGTCCCAACTCTTCAGTCCGTTCCTTGACCTTTAGCTCAAGAGTCTCGGCAAGCTCACGATATCTCGCCTCGGATGCGGAGATATCAAGGTTCTTGGCCAACAGTTCATCGTAGGTTTTTGTCACAAGTGAGGTGTGCATCTCGGCAGTCAGCATCCTTTTCAGGTTATTATGAAGCACAACCGTGATTGCGGATCGAAGCATTGCAGCAATGCCGTCAAGAGCCCTGTCATGTTCCTCACCGCTTACCAGAAGCTCACCGACCCTCTCACCTTCGAGGAAAAGCGGCAACCTGATTTCGCGCCTCAAACCCGTTATCGGGTTACTACCTTCAGCACATACCACGGAGCCATCCTCAATCGTCAGCTGCAGCTGCAGAGCCCCGGCAAGCAGTGCTTCATGAACGAGAGCCCGGACCTCTACACACTGAAGGAGTTCCAGCAGATTATACTCCTGGCCCACCAGATATTCTATCTGCTCACGATGCCTGTTCATGCCTCTGCCTCTCCCTTATAAGTCGTTCACACGGCAAAGCTGCAAAGTGAAAGCCTCTTTTGTAAGCCCGTGGCTGGCTGTCAGCTTTAACTTTCTGTCAAGATGCTCAAAAACAAGACCCGTAATTACGGCAAAAGTCTCGACAACACCCTCACCCTTCAACGCCGAACTAAACGTAATCGGTATACCTGTGCTGCTCCAGATTCTCTCGACCTCCCCAGCTGCAATTATATCCGGCAGATCACGCTTGTTGAACTGAACGATCAACGGCAGCGCGTCGATATCTATCCCCACAAGAGCGAGATTCTGCTCAAGATTCTCAAAGCTGTTCGCATTATTGGCCTGCTCATTCAACTGCGAATCAGCTACAAAAACAACACCGTCCGTCCGCTGCAGAACAGCCTTTCGCGTCGCATCATGCTTTACCTGGCCAGGAACGGTATAAACTTTCAGTTTTATTTTCAGGCCGCTCGGTGCAACGAGGCAAAACGGTAGCAGATCGAAAAAGATTGTCCTGTCGTCCACCGTATCAAGCACCATCAGCTCGCCCCTGCCTTCCTTCACCAGGAGCTCATGCAAAGTCAGAAGATTTGTCGTTTTACCGGACATGGCCGGGCCATAATAGACAAGCTTCAAAACCATTCTTTTTTCCGCCTGATTGTATTCAATCATTTTGTTTTAAATCCCGCTTTCAACACGGCTTTTGAGCGCTGCCAGCTCCAGTTTCAGAGCATCAAGCTCCCTGGCCAGTTCCTGATTCTGGTGATGGATGGCAAAGCTCTCGACTGCCTTGGCAACGGTTTGTCGTAGCTCCTCATCACTCCACGGTTTAGAGACAAATTTGTAGATCTGGCCTTCGTTGATGGCTGACACTACTGCAGCAGTATCGGCATAACCTGAAAGGACTATCCGGACTGTGTCAGGATACTTTTCACAGACTTGCCGGAGAAATTCGACGCCGTTCATTCCCGGCATCCTGTAGTCAGAGATCACCACCTGAATGTCAGGGTTTTCGGCAAAGAGCAAAAGCCCTTCTTCCGCAGAAGAAGCAGTCAGAATTGCGTAGTCATCATCCATGAATATTCGCTCTAATGCGCGAAGAACATTGCGTTCATCATCAACACAAAGGAGCTTGATATTCTCTTTCATAGCGTCCTCATCCTAAACTCGGCTGAACTGGCAACAGTTACAAAAAAACCCTCTATCTTCTTGTATCAGAAAATAGAGGGTTGTCCATTACCAGCAGACACTTCTAATAAGATTGTAGTGACTCCAGCAGGCTTTTAAGCTGTGGAATTACGGCATGCCGCCCGGATCAAGAATATATAATCAATGCGTCAGTTCGCTGCCGCCCTGCTCAGGAAAGTTCATTGCAGCCTTTGCCTTCTCAATCGCCTCCATCTCTTTCAATCTCTCACCAATCCAGTAATGGATATTACGTGCTGATTCGTAGTTTAGAATCACACCGTTGTCAACATAACGAACCATGCTGCTGCCCAGATCATGAGGCTCTTCGGCAGTAACATCACCTATAGTGCCGTTATCATTGATGGCGTGCTTTACCTCTTCCGGTAGCGGCGGCCTTTCAAGATAAAAATTCATCACCAGCTCCCCGCGCGGTGAAATACCGCCATGAGCACCGTTTACATAAACAGGGTTGTACGCATAATTGAAGATATACTTAAACGATATTTCCGGTTTTTTACCATGTGACATTCTAGCTCCTCCTCTTATGAATTTAGCAAGCAACTTTGATTACTATCTTACCGAAATGCTTATCTTCTTCCATCATTCTGTGTGCAGCAACAACTTCATCAAGAGTAAACACTTTTTCAATTATCGGCACAATGGTTCTGTCGGCAAATTTTGGTAGTGCCGTCTTGATAAACTCGGCTACGATATCACCCTTGTCCGTGACAGGTCGGGAACGGAGCACCGAGCCTATGATCTGCTGGCGCTTAACCATCATTAGCGCAAGATTCAGCTCAGCCTTGATCCCGCTGATGACCCCGATGATGACAAGCCTGCCGGCATAACCGAGTGAATTCATATTTGGGGCAAGATACTTGGCGCCGACATGGTCAAGTATAACGTCAACGCCCTTCTTGTTGGTGAACGCCTTTACAGCTTCGGCAAAATCGGGTGTCTCCCGGAAGTTTATGACAAGGTCAACGCCCATTCCTTTAACCCGTTCGATCTTTTCAGGAGAAGCTGTGACAATAATTTTCGTCTTAGGTACAAGCGCCTTGCAAAGCTGGACACCGGCCATATTGACTCCACCGCCGCCGCCATGGATTATGACTGTGTTATTATCTTTTAGTCCGCCGATCATGAAAATATTGAGAAAAGCAGTGATATAGGATTCACAGACGCAGGCAGCCTCTTCAAAGCTCATACTCTCCGGAATAGGCATGAGATGACCAGCATAGCCGACCGCATATTCGGCATAAGAACCGCCACCGACCAGAGTCATAACCCGATCACCGACCTTCCAGCCGACAACTCCAGCACCAAGCTCTTCGATAACTCCGGCAACTTCAAGGCCGAGAATCTCCGAATCACCGGCAGGCGCAGGATAATTACCCATACGCTGCACCAGATCTGGGCGGTTGACCGTTGTCGCATGAACCTTCAACAGCACCTGCCCATCCTTAGGTGAAGGTTTATCAACCTCGCCAATCTTCATAACTTCAACACCGCCAAAACCTTCCATTAAAACCGCTTTCATCCGCCCCCCCATCTTGATGGATATTATATTATCTGATCAAACACTCATTGAACTTAAGCCGTCAGGATTAAATAACTGTACACATTTCACGGCAAGAACGGCATAAGGAGCCGTAACGAAACAACGGAAATAACAGTTATTTCGTTACGGCTCCTAAGAGTTGATACACCGTAGCTGCGTGGCTGTCAACCGGGAAAAGAGCGCTGGCAACTACTCAAATGAGTTATAGATTTTTTGATACGGTAAATTCGGATTTCGGTAGCTACAGACAAAAAAAGACGACTCGAAAGTCGTCTTTTTTACAATATTTCACATGAACCAGATAAATCAGATTTTATCTGCGACCCTTTTTGAGGGACCGTTGAGACGAATAGCGGCAGCAAACTCCATCCAAAAAATAAGATAGATCGAAATCATTGCTGACAACCCGACATTCTGATTTTCAGCGCCCAGCGCCTTTGCCAGTATCGGTGATGCGAAACCGGCACCAAGTGTGCCAGTGGCTCTCTCAAGCATATAGAAAACTCCCAGTGTCACAGCTGTCCCGCCGAACATCAGCGCAAGACCTTTGCCCCGTCTGATCCAATATTTGGGAGAAAATCCAAACATTCTCATGAATATTACAACCCAGATTATCCAGACTGAATAGTCGACAGCAGCGTCAGGAAGAGCAAACTTGTTTTTAACCAGGAATATTTCCATAATTGTCACAGCTGCCAACAGTGTAAACATCCAGGAGAATTTTTCATCGGCCTGTGATACCCAGTTTCTGCTGTCTGGCGGTTTAATCTCTTTCACTGAATGGCCATGGGTCCCAAGGGCTGAGAAAAGTATTGCAAACCAGATACCGGCATTATGAAAAAGAAGTGACGCATGGTTACCGGCGACATTGGCAACCCTCGCCATCGGTTCGCGGGCAAAGTCGGCAGCTATTCTCATCAGGAAGAGATTTGCAAGGATAGAACAGGTCATGATAACTGTTATGGTGAATATTCTCTTGGGGAGCAGGTAGGGATCAACCTTGTCCGGGAAACCTAATATAAATGCGAACCAGATGAGATACATGATAAAGGGGATACCATAGCAAATCCCATATACTGAATTGCCTGCAAAATCACCGCTCTGGGCATAAATAATCAGATTATTACCGGGATCTGCGTCGGTGTTTATTGCCAGCACTTCATTCTTGGGCATTTTCTTCAGATGTGGCAGCACCCCCATCATGTACCAACCGTGATCGCCTTGTGTTGTATCGACAACCCAATACTGATCGCCCATCATCTCATCGAGGCCCTGAAACATCCGCATTGAAAATGTCGCGCAGAGGGCAACTACAACCAGAAGCAGTATCGAATTTTTTAAACTCATCGGGGTCATTTTGTATTTCCTCCGTAATTGGAAGGCAGGGGCAGGGCTCAAAATCTTGTTACCCAGAACCTGAAGCCTGATTTTTATTCCTTGTGCGTTGTCCAGAACATCGAAACTGCGTTGGCAGCAAACAGACCATAAAGCCACATTGTATTCCATGCCGGACCTGACCAGTGACTGCCTCTGCCGCCGCCGACAACTCCTGATGCCACTACAATCCCTATCAGTGCTGTGAATGAAACCATTGCAACCGCACGAAGAATCGCACTGTTACGCCATGTGTGCCGCTCAAGCTCTTCAATACGAGCCAGAAGTTCAAGTTCTTTTTCGCTCATCACTCTTCTCCTTTAACATCTGGATTAAAATCAGGCAGAGCAGCGGTAAAGTTGCTGCCATAACCGGAAACGTCCCTAAATGAAGCGTCATATTGTAAAACATCAAAACTCCTTCAGCACGCATTATGAAACAATGGCTACCTTCTTTGTTGTTTCGTTACGGCTACTTATGCCGTTCTCGCCCTGGAATACATGGCGGTTATTCTCTTTAACATTTCAATTACATTCGGCACAGACTACCATGCCGTTCGGGAATCTGTCCGCCAGTTCCAGATACTTGAGACAAGAACAGTAACCACTACTGCAGAATTTTATAATCATATTGACATCGTGAGTCGAAATGTATCCACACCCCACATCACAAAGATCTTCGTTTTTACCAAAATATGGGCAGATATTCTCAGCCATCCATTAGCCTCATGAACTTTTTTCAGCATGGTTTCAAGAGGTGGTCGTCACCACCTCTCGTAATAATCAGGTATTTCAGGAGTAACCATAATTTACGTAGAGCAACCGCCGTACCAAATAGCACATATTGTGCAATTTAGTTAATTTTATCCATGATTTCAGGTTGTTGCATAAGAGTAGTGACTTGGTCACCTGAAGAGTAGTATTTACGTTATTGCAGATATGCAAATTTCTTAATTTTTTATGCCGGCGCGCTCCCTATCATTATTCTATCTTGGTGACTAATAGCGCTTTGTTCGTTTAGCCGCATAACGTGTAACAATATAATTTTCAGTACATTTTTGATCTTTGCAGTTGCGCAAACAAAAAAGCCGGTTTTGCAAAAATGCAAAACCGGCTTTTAATCCCCCGCTGATAAGCAACTGCTCAATTCTTCTGTAGATAACCCAACAAGCCTTTAAGTGCAAGTTCGTAGCCTGTTGAACCGAACCCGGCTATCTGCCCTATGGCGACCGGAGCTATAAAACTTTTATGGCGGAACTCTTCGCGACAGTAGACGTTAGACAGATGAACTTCTACGGCAGGAAGAGCGACTGCGGAGATCGCATCACGAATAGCAACGCTCGTATGCGTATAGGCAGCAGGATTGATGATTATACCGGCAAAACTCCCCAAAGCACCATGGATTGCATCAACCAGCGCCCCCTCAGAGTTAGACTGGAAAAAATCCAGCTCAACGCCCATCTTCAGGGCGGTTGCAAGCAGAGCAGTGTTTATTTCTTCCAGAGTTTCGGCACCATAAATCCCGGGCTCTCTCTTACCGAGAAGATTGAGATTCGGGCCGTTAATAACCAGTATTCTCATTAGCTACCTCAACTCATCCTTAAGCTTGAAAGCTTCACGCGACAGAAGATAACGCCCTTTACCGTAATTCCCGTCCGTTGTTATTACAAGAATCAGGAAAAAGTCCTCATTTATAACTCTGACGAGCACTCTTAATCTGTCAGTCGCAATGGAAACCTCTTCCATTACGCCGTTTTCGAGAATATTGACAGTGCGCCGGATATCTCTTAGCAAATTTGCATACTCAACTGTAAGCAGCTGGAGATCAAATGGTGTTGACTCGACGAAATACTCATCGATCGGGATGCCATCATAACCCATTATGATGGCGGTAAGTGCACCATCAACACTTTCTGCCAAATTTTTTAGAGATTCTTTGTACGACATTCTCTGACCCTCCCGATGTTTCCGAGCCACTCATAAAGTTTACTAATTACCCCTTCAGGGGGAGGGCTGTTCTGCAACGCAATTCCAGGCTCCTCCGCTGACTTAGTCAACTCTTTAAGGCGGAGCATGTAAGACTCATTCAACGGATCAGCCGCAAGCAGTTCCCTGTAGACGTCCACCCCTTTATCAGTGAATCCCTGGTTAACATAAAGCTCGGCTATTGTAGCCGACAGCATCAGTGGAGATGGTTCTACCACTGGCGGCTCGTCATGGTAAACAGGGGGAGATTCCATGAGATACGGCTCTGCTCTGCTAAAGTCTTCGCCAAGCGACGGTCTGTCCGGGAGAGCAGAAAAAGGATCTACCAGGTTTTCAGCAAAGCTCTCATCCTCAATGAACTCATCAGAAAGCTCTAGAATATCAGCTTCCAGTATCTCCTCTTCTTGCAGTTCCTCCTCCATACCAGCTATAGGAGCTGCAATCACCTGCTCTTCCGTATCCAAAGAACTTGCTATCAAAAGACAGCGCCGTGCAGCAACACCATTACCTTCTGCAGTGTAGAGCTCTGCCAGTAGCCTTTGGGCTTCCAGATTTTCAGGGGTTATACTTACAACCTTTTCCAATGCACTGACAGCTTCATTTTTTATAGCAGAGTCCAGCGCCGCTCTCGCAAGAGCCATCTGCCCTGCTGCAAAATCAGGGTGGAGCGCGCACCCTTTGCGCGCAGTTTCAAGCGCATCCTCAAGCAGTCCCAGCCGCCTGTAGATGTCCGACAGCGGCGCAAAACTGTAGGCGCCCGCATCACTTCGCAGAATACCCTCGAATCTCCTTGCCGTCGCCCATAATGAAGCTGTTTCAGGTATCATGACGAATCTCCTGTCAGACCGGTAACATGCAGTCATTCAGCATTGCACGCAGATCTGTAACCTTCTCAATAACAAAACCACCAATACCCTGATTAAAGATCAAATTAACGCCGTCGTCACGCTTTTTCTTGTCATGTTCAATGATTTTCTGATACTCCCCAAGAGGAAACAGCGGCAGTTCAGTAGGCAAACCGAATTCCGCTATCAATGTTACAAGCATATCCCTTTCAGGCTCACTCAAGTATCCGCGCAGACATGATAGTTTCGCAATCTGCGCCATCCCGATAGCGACAGCTTCCCCATGCTTTATGGAGCCGTATCCAGCAAGAGTCTCGACTGCATGACCTAATGTGTGACCGTAGTTGAGAACAGCCCTAAGGCCGCTTTCCCGCTCATCCTGCTCCACCACGGCAGCCTTGATACTGCATGATGTCGCAATAATATGCTGGAGAGCGGCCTTATCACGACCCTTCAGCGCACACACATGTGCGGATATAAAGTTAAAAAACTCTCTGTCAAGTGCCGCCCCATATTTCAGAGTTTCTGCCAGACCGCAGAGGTATTCTCGTTCCGGAAGAGTCTTAATTGTCTCAATGTCTACAAGCACGAGCTTGGGTTGATAAAACGCTCCAATCAGGTTTTTGCCTAGGCTGTGGTTAATGCCGGTTTTTCCACCAACACTACTATCAACCTGTGCCAATAGCGTTGTCGGCACTTGTACAAACGGGATACCGCGCATAAAAGTGGCAGCAGCAAAGCCGGCCATATCACCAACAACACCACCGCCAAGGGCAACAATAAAAGCGTTCCGATCAAGCCCAGCCGAAATCAAGCCATCATAAATCAAGTCAAGAGTTTTTGAATTCTTAAACTCCTCACCATCAGGAAGCTCTATGGCTGTCACTTCGTAGCCTGATGACTCAAGAGCAGTCTTTATCTGACTCAAGTATAGCGGTGCAATCGTCGTATTGGTAATGACTGCTGCCCGGCCTTTCAGGGGAATTTTACGACATAATGTGCCGAGAGTAGAGAGGATATCGCTACCGATATGGATATCGTAAGAGCGATCTTCAAGTCCGACAGAAATGACTTTCACTAAAACTCCCTGACTTGCTGCAGGTAAGATTCATAATTTCTCTTAGTTTCAGCGAGACTATCATTGCCGAATTTATCAAGAAATGCAGCTGCAATCTCAATTGCAACCACCGCCTCTGCAACAACAGATGCCGCCGGAACAGCACAAACATCTGACCTTTCTACAGTGGCGTCAATTGCCACTTTAGAGTTAATATCAACCGTTTTTAAAGGCGTGTAAAGTGTCGGTATCGGCTTCATGGCAGCCCTGACAACAATAGTCTCACCATTACTCATCCCACCCTCTATGCCACCGGCTCTGTTTGTGCTCCTTCTGAATGTACAGTTTTTCTCCTCGTAATAGATCGCATCATGAACTGTTGAACCGGGAGTTGCCGCAGCATTAAAGCCAATCCCAACCTCAACACCCTTGATAGCCTGAATACTCATCAGCGCCATTGCAAGGCGTGCATCCAGCTTTCTATCCCACTGTACATAACTGCCAAGACCGGGAGGCGCACCGGTGACTATAACTTCAACAATACCACCGACGGAGTCGCCGGCAGTTTTCATTGCGTCGATATGCAACTTCATTTTAGATTCAGCAGCAGCATCAAAAGTGAAAAGTTCAGAGGTTGCGGCCTTTTTGATCATTTCAGAATAAGATAGCGCTCCTCTCTCCGACTTTATTCCGCCTAGTTCCGAGACGAAACCGTGCACAGATATGTCGAAACTTTTCAGAAGCTCCTTGGCAACACCTCCAACTGCAACTCTCACGGCAGTCTCTCTGGCACTGGAACGCTCCAGAATATTTCTTGCATCACGATGATTATACTTGATAGCTCCGGTCAAGTCAGCATGACCCGGGCGTGGACAGGTAACGGCAATTGAATTATCACGAAACCTGGCATCGGGTGACATCTTTTCAGACCAGTTCACCCAATCGCGATTTGTAACAGCAAGCGTGACGGGAGAGCCAAGTGTTTCGCCCCACCTTACTCCTGAGAGAATCTCGACCTTGTCTGTCTCAATCTTCATCCTGCCACCGCGCCCGTACCCCTGTTGGCGACGCGCAAGATCTTGATTTATTGCTTCAACAGATATCTCAAGTCCGGCAGGCAGTCCTTCTATAATTGCTGTAAGCTGTGGGCCATGAGACTCGCCAGCTGTCAGGTAACGCAACATTTATTTCCTCTCGCAATTAACTAGACCTCGCAGTCAGAAATGACTGTGAGGTCAGTAGTTATTATTTCAATACATCTATTTCGCTGAAACTACAGCTCGTCTTATCCTCAACTTCCTTGCAGCACTATAGATTGCCAAAATAAATCCCATGAACAGCAAAACCGGATACTTAACTATGACAATCAACGGAGTCAGCATGAACCGAACAACTGTACGGAGCGATTCATGCTCACGGATAAAGTCTGCCACCGGTGGACTGTACCTGTAGTAGAACTTGACAAAGGCAGTTCCGGCTCTGCTTTTCAACAACACATTATCTCGGAAATGTCGCAGTACCATGACGTGGGGATCAAGATAGCTGCCGTAAGCAGCGGTAGCTATGAAACAGCCGCCCCCACTGCTACCACTGCCACTTGCGGGAGCTATATTGCCGCCTGTACCCCCTCCAGTTGGTGGCGTCACAACACCGCTTGTTCCAACTACAATCGGGTCATGAATTACCCCTGAATTAACGTGATCAGCATCCCATGCTCCATTATCCTTCACACTATACGTAATTGTATTGCCGACCAAGGTGTAATCAGTTCCTTCTTTAAGAAGATACCAGCTATTGCCGACTGATTTATAAAAGACTGGATTAGCTGGGAGAGACAGGAATGTGACGCTTACATTTACCGTGTCACCAGGTGTTACACCTGTCGCAAAGAACTCTGCAGCACTGGATACCGTATAGTTCTTATCAGGATTTGATGCCAAAGGCAGTTGACTGGCGGAAAGAGTATTTACCGATGATATTGATCCACTGCCACTATTCAGTTTAACATCTACCGGGATACCATTGCCCGACAGATTGAGCACAAATGATGTTCCTGCGGGATCTTTCAATGTCAACTTTGCTGTTTGAGTTGTCAGCGATGTCGGCAAAAAATCGAGCTGAAAATCTTTATAATAATCTGAATTTGTACCAGTATTAGCGTTTAGCGTTATAGGTGTTGAGATGATGGCGCGGAACTGGTTATTGTCAATATTAAGAGAATTAATAGTTATCGGCCCAGTGCCGATATTCTCCATGCGGATAGTTTTAGATGCGACTGAACCCTTGAAAACATTTCCAAAATCTAGGTTTGTAATTTGGGTTCCGGAGAACTTATAGACAATGTTCCCGCTGGCTACCTGTGAGTTGCTAGTTGCAGAGCCGCTTATAGGGATGATCTGCGGAGTAGCAGCATAGTCAAATAGTACTCCCATTGACGTACTGAAATTACCAGACGCAGTTGGGATAAATTTAACCTGCATTGTTGTTGACTGACCAGCGGATATAGACACAGGCAGTGTCGGTGCCCCTGTAACCGCAAATGGAGCTTGTGGCAAGTCAATACTGTTTATCTTCACTGAAATAGAACTATTATTTTGAATAGTGACATTTACTGTTTGTGTAGAGTTTACAGGTGTTGCAGAGAAACTAACCGGTGATGGTGTAATTGTAACCGAAGTTACGTTTAGAGATATAGCTGTTGCAGTAGCATTAACCTGCACAGATGGCGTACTTGGATCGTTAGATGCGATGGTTATTGATGCGTTATCCGAACCAACCGCTGTTGGCGTATACGTTACCAACACCTGCTGGGTCGCACCTGGCAGTACCAGAAATGCTGATACCGGAATTGTAAATTTCGTACTATTACTGGATATACTACTGACATTTAGGGGCGCAATGCCGGCATTCATAATATCCAACATCATTAGCCTGCTTGTTCCTATGGCGATAGTGCCGAATGACAGCCCATTTACTTGCGCGACCGACAGTTT
>CAWBBV010000028.1:0-17416 GCA_963787125.1 uncultured delta proteobacterium | reverse complement strand
CCTTTTCCTGAGCAAACTCAATAATATCTACCTTGTTGCCAGGGGCAAGGCCATCACTTTTGCCGAGATTTATGTAGGCGATTCTTTTTCTTGGATCACTTCTGTCAGTCATAGTCTTGTAAATATAGCCGATGGAAGGGAAGGTGTTGGCAATCTCCTCTTTGGCGTCGTCTATTGCCTTATTAACCGAGTCAGACAGGAGGCCGCCCGGACTTTGAACACTTTGACATTCGCCGGAATATCTGACATCACGGGTTCTACTGCTTCTGCCTTTAACCTCGAATGCTCTTTGTATGGTTCCTGATGGCGATGCCAGCGCTCTGAAGTTGATGGCAACCTTACCTTCTTCCTTGCATGAAGCGGGTGTGTAGTAAGTTTTTCCCTTCTTGTCAGTCCAGGAGCTGGCTTCGGTAAATGCTGCAGAAACACCTGCTGATGAGATAGTGCCGACAAATACTGTGTCTACATCCTTGGCAATCTGGGCAAATTTATCAGCATCAACTTCAATGCCGACGCCTGATTTAAACTTCATCTCCTGCATGAAGCTGTCAAGCTGTGCCCGCTCCATGACTTCAACACCACCGCTGGTGACTATCAGCTGGGTAAGCGTATCCTGAGCAGTTTGGGCGAGGTTCAGTGATGTTTTGTATTGAGTCGAATCTCCTATCGGCAGGATTGCAACCCGCGGACGTTTTTTCTCTTTTACATACGCAGGGAGTTCGCCAGTGGCGGTCTTTTCATCAAGTTGAGTTTCGTGCATCTTGGATAGATCGAGAGTTGTGGCACAGCCGGACAAAAGAAGCAGCAGTGAGCAGGCAGGTAAAAACAAAGTTAGTACAGTTTTCATAAGGTCCCCCGTAAAAAAAATTGATTAAATATAAATTAATAAACTACTGCTGTTGAAGGCTTTTAAGTTCTATCTGGTACTGAGTAAATTTCGTTACTTTAAAGCCTCCTCTTTGCTCGATACTGTTGGCAAGGTAGATTGAGTTTTCCGGATAACTGACGATAAAATCACCCAACCCCTTCTCTTCAACACCGGTTACCCAGGAAGTATTCTGGAGAATGTCTTTGATGGCAAAGTTGGCAGTAACATCTTCAACACCGGCGACCTTCACATTGATTTTGCGTGAAACACCTTTGATATATTTGGATATTTTTTCAAGCACTTGCGGTGTGAGTTTATCGGCAACCATTTTCAGCCCTTTGGCCGTAGCGTCCTCGGCATTATTTGCCAGAGCTCTTGCCTCTTCGGTTCCGGCCGCAAGAATGATCATTTTCCCTGAAGGCTCTTTGGTCACAAGCCGGTAGGTGAGACGGACAGTTACATTCTGGAACGGCATCTTTACGCCATAACCGATGTCTTCACCTTTCTTGGTTGAGATTGTATACTCGGCTTTGCCGATAAGAAGCAGGTTGGAAAGAAACTTGTACATCATGCTCCGGAGAGTCATGTAGTTGCCGCTCTTCATGGCTTTGTCGATAACTGCAGCGTCAGCTGCACCTGTCGGGGCGACGTCGACCACAGTGTACCCCTGCTCTGCCAGCTTGCCTATAACGGTTTCCGAGAGGATATTGGCTTCATCATGAACATCCCTGTTTTCGAGGTGGGTAACTTCGCGGGGTTTTGATGCAGGGAGAAAGACGGCAACCGAGTTATTCAGGGAGAGAGACGCAAGTGCTTCACCGGCATTAGCCGGCTCGATACAGGCATTGATCTTGACTTTGTATAGGCCGTCGCCGGCTTCTTCGGAAAGAATCTTGTGGCCGGTAACAACCCCCTTGATCTGTTTCATAACAGCATCATCAACCAGAGCAAAGTTCTGGACGACACTCTGCGCCTTTACCTCCACCCCGACAGACTGCTCAATTGCCGACCATTTTGCTCTGGCAATTGCTTCAATTTTTGCGGCGGGTTTATCATTGTTTGTAATGAGGGCTTCACCTTCGGCATCGACACAGGTAACTTTTGCCTCTGTTACCACCGGTAAGGAGAGAATAATGATAACGAAGAGGAGTAATAGCTGCTTTTTCATCCGGAGCTCCTGATTAATCAGTTGAATATGATTGTTAAGGCGATTATATTGCTGCCTGTTAATTTTTTGTATTTAATTACCATTTCTCGCGATTAAAATAAACAATGATTCTATTTTTATGCGATTATTTTCCGGGTTGTGCTGGTAACTGACTACTCTCTATTTAAGTCTGTACGCTGAGGTGTCCAATGAAAAAACTGTTTCTGATTGTAGCATTGAATTTTCTTTTTTCAACCGAGATCCTTGCTAAAACCCTTATACTTGAGGGTGAACTTGACAGTACGATCCTGCTTACCCAGCAGATCGGCTTTGCAGTCGATAAGCAGATCGACTCTCTCTCTTTCCGTTTTGCCCTGCCTGCTAAATTCTCCAATCGTGGCGTGACTCAAGAGGTGAACTCTTTTTCGCTGAAACTGGATCCGGAACCTGCAAAAGTGGAGGATGAAACTGACAGCTATGGTAACAGCTTTAAGAGGGTAGTCTGGAACAGGTTAAAGCGTGATGCTTCAATCAAGGTTGAATTTGAGACGAGGGTGCAATCCGGACTCTCAGCCATGACCAGCAAGACGCCATTCCCTCTGGGTACTCTCTCTCAAAAAGAGGTTCTCTTTCTCAAACCTACAGAGATGGTCCAATCGCAGGACAGCGATTTAACTCAACTATCCAAGACTCTTACACATGGTGCAGTGACAGAATACCAGGCGGTAAGCTCAATCCTGAATTTTGTAGCTGATAACATTAAATATTCTTATAACCCGGAAAAGTATGATGCTCACTACACCCTTGCCAACAGATCCGGTAACTGCCAGAACTTTGCCCACATATCAATGGCGCTACTACGTGCGGCCGGGATCCCTGCTCGGATTGTTGGCGGAATCAGTCTCAAAGAACAGTGGAAGGTGCCAATCGACGCTGAAAATTCCGTTGTTCAGGGGATGGGACAGGGCGGGCACGCCTGGATGGAGGTTTATTTCCCTGACCTGGGCTGGCTCTCCTACGACCCGCAGCAGTCAAGGCAGTTTACCTCCTCACGGCACATCAAGCAGACTCACGGTCTTGATTCAACAGATATCAACGACACTTGGAGCGCCGCTCCTTATCTGCCTCAGTATTCCGAGAGTATTGATGCAAAATTCATCAGTGACCGGATAGATGTAAGGCTCAAAGGCTCCGACAGTGATCCCAGGCCCTATCTTGTCAGTAATTCAGTAAAACTTGCCAAGGGGGAGGAGAGTGAGCGCGACAGACCGCTACCAATGCCTGTCATCCCGCTTGTGACGCCGCCGCTGGTGGTAACGCCTCCGGTATCAACAGCCCCCGACAGTAAAAAACCGGCTGTTCCTGACAAGCACGCTGTCAAGCCTGACAAAAAGCCAACCCCGCCAAAGCCTAAACCACCGGTTAAAAAGCCTGAAATCGGCAGTCTGGTAGAGTTCGGCAACATGGAGTTTCCTAACCTTGTCGATAATTTCAGGGCTACCGGTATGGTCGGTACGAGGGTTCTTGACAAAGAGACCTCGGAATATGTCACCTCTTCCTATATCTACTCCCAGGCTATTGTAGTCGAAAACGATATCTCACTCGAAAAAATATCATTGGCAATGCACAAGTTTGGGGGTGACGGCTCAGTTTTCCTCGATTTTGTCGCGGATGACAATGGTAAACCAAGCCTGGACGGAATCAGGTCGCAACCGGTTTTTATCGACTCCATTTCCAGAAGACCGGGCTACTACTGGGTTGACTTCAAATACGCCGACGCGGCAACAATCCCTCATATAAAGAAAGGCAAGTACTGGATAGTGCTGCGGCACTCCGGTGATGCCATCCTCACCTGGTTCTACATTCCCGGCAAGCCTTACAGCAGGGGGGATGACACCCGTTCAACCGCCAAGGGGTACAAGTGGGAAGATATTCTCAATTACGATTTTGTTTTCAAGGTTAGCGGCAGGGTGAAGACGGCGAAGGTTGAATAATTAATATTAATGACTTATTCGAGAGGGTTTTGTGCATGCAACGTATATCTATTTTGATTCTTCTAATTGCTTTTTCGACCACCCCTCTCCTTGCCTCCCAGTCAATCATCCTCGACACCGACGGCTACGCCTGCATGGGGGACGATAAGTCCCGCAAGCAGACCGAGGATATCGCTTTTAAGGATGCCAAGCGCAAGGCTTCCGATTCTGCCTCTACCTATATCCAGGCTGAAACCCATCTGCAGGATGCCATGCTGGAAAAGGACATTCTTTCTGCTTACACTAATTCCCAGGTTAAAGTGATACAGGAGTTCCTCAAGGAGTGGTACAGCGAGGGGTCTCTTGGCGATTGCTACCGGGTAAAGCTGAAGGTTGAGGTCATTCCTGATGAGCAGGCAATGAAGAAGGCGGCGAAAAAGAAAACCGACGAAATTTTTGACAACCCGGCAGCGCCGCTCTCTGTCAAAGTCTGGAGCGATAAGGCAAAGTATGCTCAGGGGGAGAAGATTCGGGTTTTTGTGCGGGGGAATCGCCCTTTTTACGGTCGGGTCGTTTACCAGGATGCTTCCGGTGGCTTGATCCAGATACTGCCGAATCCGTACCGCCAGAACAGCTACTTTAACGGCGGGACGATCTATGAGGTCCCTTCAGGAGAAGATAAATTCGATCTTGAGGTGGCGCCACCGTTCGGGACAGAACGTATCACCCTGTATGCCAGCTCTGCCCCTATGGGTGAGGTCAAGCTGAGCGCTGAAGGCGGGGTTTACGCGGTCCAGGCCAAAGCTGAGCAGTTGAGTATGGGAACCAGGGGAATCAAGTTTGTCAATAAGGGTAATACTCCGGTAATCGCCGAATTTGCCGAAGCGAGTCAGGAGATGATTACTGCCGGCAAGTAAGCATCTCCCCCTGCTGCCATCCATCTCAAAAGGCGCATTTTATCCCTTCCTCCCTTGACTTGCCGTTATGAAAACGGCTACTATGCCCCTCCATGAAAAAAGTAACCAGGCAGATAAAGATCGGCAATATCCTCATCGGCGGCGGTGCTCCCTGCTCCGTCCAGTCAATGTGTTCCACCGATACCCGCGATGAGGCGGCAACCCTTGCCCAGATTGGACGCCTTGCTGCTGCCGGCTGTGAAATAGTCCGCTGTGCTGTCCCGGATATGGACGCGGCGCTGGCGCTCGGGCGGATCCGGGCGCAAAGCGATCTTCCGCTTGTTGCTGATATTCATTTCGATTATAAACTGGCGCTGAAAGTTCTGGAACTCGGGATTGACGGGCTGCGGCTTAATCCGGGCAATATCGGCGAGCGTTGGAAGGTGGAAGAGACCGTCAAGGCGGCGCAGGAGCGGCTGGTGCCGATACGGATCGGCGTAAATGCCGGTTCCCTCGAAAAAGAGCTGCTGGAGAAGTACGGTCATCCGACTGCAGAAGCCATGGTCGAATCCGCACTTGGGCATGTCCGGATTCTGGAAGAGATTGGCTACGGGCAGGTGAAGATTTCTCTCAAGGCTTCTGATGTCAATAAGACAGTTACCGCCTACCGGCTCCTGTCTGCAAAAGTCGATTATCCGCTCCATATCGGCATCACCGAGGCCGGCACGACCTTTTCAGGAACTGTCAAGTCGGCTGTCGGCCTGGGGATTCTCCTTGCTGACGGCATCGGTGATACTCTGCGGGTCTCCCTTACCGGCGATCCTGTTGATGAGGTGAAAGTCGGTTATGAAATTCTCAAGTCACTCGCTCTGCGCCAGCGCGGCGTCAATTTCGTCTCCTGCCCGACCTGCGGCAGATGTCAGATAAACCTGATACAGGTGGCGGAAGAGGTTGAACAGCGCCTGCAAGGGGTTGATGCCCCCTTCACTGTTGCGGTTATGGGGTGTGTGGTTAACGGCCCGGGCGAGGCGCGCGAGGCAGATTTCGGTATTGCCGGCGGCAAGGGGGAAGGGCTGCTTTTTCGCAATGGAGAGATAATCCGCAAGGTTCCGGAGAACGAACTGGCCGATGCTCTTGTTGCCGAGGTTATAAAAGCTGCGTCGCAGCTTCAATAAATATATAGAGGTAGATCAATGCGTTACAGTCAATACTTTATACCAACAGTTAAAGAGACTCCTGCTGATGCGGAGGTAGTTTCTCACCAGTTAATGCTTCGAGCCGGAATGGTGCGTAAGGTCGCCGCCGGTATTTACAGCTACCTTCCACTGGGCCTGCGCTCTATTCGCAAGGTCGAGAATATCGTTCGCGAGGAGATGAACCGGGCCGGGGCGATTGAGATCCTCATGCCGATGGTGACTCCGGCAGAACTCTGGGAAGAATCAGGGCGCTGGGATCAGTACGGCAAGGAACTGTTGCGGATAACAGACCGTAAAGACAACGGTTTTTGTCTCGGACCGACCCACGAAGAGGTGGTGACCGATATCGTTCGCCGTGAAATCCGCAGCTACAAGCAGATGCCGCTTAATCTCTACCAGATTCAGACCAAGTTCCGTGATGAAATTCGCCCCCGTTTCGGCCTGATGCGCGGTCGTGAGTTCATCATGAAGGATGCCTACTCCTTTGATGTTGATGAGAAGGGCGCTGACGCCTCCTATGAAAAGATGTATCAGGCCTATCGCCGTATTTTCGAGCGCTGCGGTCTGAAATTCCGGGCTGTTGAGGCTGATACCGGCTCCATCGGCGGCAACTGGTCCCACGAGTTCATGGTGTTGGCAGATTCGGGTGAAGATGCGATTGTCTCCTGCAACGCCTGCGATTATGCGGCTAATGTGGAAAAAGCCGAGTCGCGGCTTATCGAGGCGGAAGAGCACTTTGACCCAAGGCCGCTGGAGAAGGTTCATACCCCGGCGAAGAAGAGTATTCAGGAGGTGAGTGAATTCCTCCTGATTCCGGCTTCAACGACAGTCAAGATGCTGCTTGTCGTGGCTGATAAAAAGCCTGTGGCCGTGCTTCTTCGCGGTGATCATGACCTTAACGAGATCAAGCTGAAGAAGGTTATCGGATGTGATGAAATCGAGATGGCAAGTGATGAAATTATTGCCGGCGCAACTAATGCCCCGGTCGGTTTCCTCGGCCCGATCGGGCAGAAGCTCCTGATCATCGCCGATACGACAGTCAAGGGGATGAGGAATTTTGTCGTTGGCGCCAACGAGATTGACTATCATCTGAAAAACGTTAATCACGGTCGGGACTTTGCCATCAGCGAATTTGCCGATATCCGCAATGTTACCCATGGTGACCCCTGTCCACGCTGCTCCGTTGGCGTTCTTGAAATGTGGCGCGGCATTGAGGTCGGTCATGTTTTTAAGCTCGGGATGAAATACTCCAAGGCTCTTAATGCCAGTTTCCTTGATCAGGATGGCAAGGAACAGATTGTTTTCATGGGGTGCTACGGTATCGGCATCGGCCGGACGGTTGCTTCCTGCATCGAGCAGAATCACGATGCTAACGGGATTATCTTCCCGCTCCCCATCGCCCCTTTCCAATGTATTGTTTCTGCCCTTAACCCCAAGGATGATGCGGTGCGCCAGGCGTCGGAAGATATCTATGCGAAACTGCTGGCTCTTGGCGTTGAGGTGCTTTATGACGACCGTGACGAGCGGCCCGGCGTCAAGTTCAAGGATGCCGACCTGATCGGTATACCGCTGCGGCTTGTAGTCGGCGCTAAGAATCTTGTCGAAGGCAAAGTTGAGCTTAAGCTCAGGCGCAGCGGCGAGATGGAACTACTTTCCTTAGATGAGGCTGTCAGCAAAGTAAACAGCATTGTAAAAGAGGCCCTTGAACTATGACCAGAGATGATGCCAGAGAGAAAATTATCTTTGCTCTGGATGTAAATGAGCTTAGCGACGTTGAAAAGTGGTCTGATCTACTCGCCGCAAAAGTCGGCATGTTCAAGATCGGCAAACAGCTCTTTACCTCATTCCGGCCCGGCAGCGGTTCGAACGATTCAGAAGCATGGCGGTGAGGTGTTTCTTGATCTGAAATATCACGACATACCCAATACTGTTGCCATGGCGACCGTAGCAGCTGCGCGCCTCGGGGTAAAGCTCACCAATCTTCACGCCCTTGGCGGTTACGAGATGATGGCTGCCACCATGGATGCGCTTGACAAGGAGTTCAAGGGGGGTGAGCGACCAAGGTACTGGCTGTGACTATCCTCACCTCCTCAACCGAAGAGACGCTGCGCGGCATCGGCATCGAGCACTCTGTTCCGGATATGGTTGTCCGCCTGGCAAGGCTCGCCAAAAGCGCCGGCGTGGACGGTGTGGTAGCTTCGCCACAGGAGGTCAGCCTGATACGGGAAGCGTGCGGTCCTGATTTTCTCATAGTCACTCCGGGTGTCCGGCCGGTTTTTGCTTCTGTTGACGACCAGAAAAGGATCATGACACCGGCTGCTGCGGTAGCGCAGGGGGCCGACTATCTGGTTATCGGCAGACCGATCAGTGCAGCCGCCGATCCGGCAGGAGCAGCAGATATGATAGTCGATGAAATAATGGCGGTGAACTAATGGCGGTGAACTAATGAGTGAAGAGATAATTTGCGGTCTAAACCCGGTTAAAGAAGCGCTGCGCGGCACAAGGAAAATTTTCGAGCTCTTTATTGCCGACGGCAGTTCCGACCAGCGGGTCGGCAAACTGAGTGACCTGGCGGGCGAGAAAAACATTCCGGTACGGCGTCGAAGCAAGGTTGACGTAACCCGCCTCGCCGGAACTGACCACCACCAAGGGGTAGCCCTGCGGATCGAGTCGTTCTCCTATGCTGAATTGGACGATATTCTTGATAAGTGGAAGGCAAAGGGGGGCGATGCCATTGTTGTCATTCTGGACGGCATTCAGGATCCGCACAATCTCGGTGCACTCATCCGTAGTGCCGCTTCTGCCGGGGCAGAGTGTGTCATTATCCCCAGAGACAGGGCTGCCGGGGTAACGGCAACCGCGGAAAAGGTTGCGGCTGGCGCCGCCGAGACCATCCCGATTGCCCAGGTGACCAATATTGCGGTCACCCTTGATCAGCTCAAAGATGCAGGTTTCTGGATTTACGGCGCTGATGAGAAGAGCAATACGTCGCTGTACCAGCAGAAACTGACCGGCAATGTTGCGCTGGTGATCGGCGGTGAAGGGGAGGGGATCAGGCCGCTGGTCCGGAAGAAGTGCGACGTTATCTTCTCAATCCCGCTTTCAGGGGGGGTCGGTTCACTGAATGCGTCTGTAGCCGGCGGGATTGCCATGTTTGAAGCGGTGCGGCAGCGGCTGTCAAAGTGAAGCTTTGAGACCTTCCGAAAGTGTCGGGTATTTCAGCGATATTCCCAGTTTTTCAAGCATCTTCCGGTTGCTTACCTGTCTTGATTCAGTCATGTAGCTGAACATCAGCGGTGACATTACCTTTCTTGCCTCCTCCCGTGAAACCTGGGGGAGGCGGGGAAGGTTCAGCTGGTCGGTGATGGCATTAAAGTAGTCGGTCATCTTGCTGATCTCGCCATCGCAGACATTGAATATCTCACCGCCCTCACCCTTATCCAGCGCCGCCAGGCAAACTGTTGCCAGATCGTCGCTATGAATCCTGTTGGTAAAACCGACCTCTTGCTCATCCAGGAGCGGTTCTTGCGAAAGAATCCGCTGCATCGGAATTCTCCCTGCCCCGTAGATGCCGCTTACCCGCAGGACGATAACCGGAACCCCCCGCTCTTGTCCCCACGTACTGAAACAGTTCTCTGCGTCGCAGCGTCTCCGGGCGGTATGATTAGCCGGATTAACCGGTCGCTCTTCTGAAATCAGTTCATCGCCACAATCTCCGTAAACGCTTGTTGTGCTGAGGTAGACTATTTTTAACGGTTCGCACCCCTGTTTTATCGCTGCGAGAAAACTGCTGACTCTGGTGTCAGTAACTCCTCCGCCCGGCGGCGGGGCGGCATAGAGGAGGGCAGCTCCGGTAAAATCAAGCTTAGAAAGACTCTCTGCATCGTCCAGGTCGCAGAACTTGAACTCAACTCCTGAAACAACAGAATCATGGGGGAACTTGATGCCGCGCGAAAGAGCGTAAACCTTGAGCTGCCTTGCGGCAGCCAGCCTGGCAACCCTGGTGCCGATGTCGCCGCAGCCGACGATGTAAAGTGAGGAGAAACGCATCATGAACTCCGTAGCTGAATTTTCACGCAGTATACATTGCCAGCTGCCAATATGGAATAAAAGTTGGATTCAAGGCTTGACAAAAATCCAGAGATTCGGCTTATTCAAGGGTGATGAATCTTTTTACTGAACGAAAAATAGTTACGGTTTCCCAGCTGACGGCTCTTGTCCGGGATCTCCTGGAAGAGAACTTTGAACATCTCTGGGTCGAAGGTGAGGTTTCCAATCTGTCACTCCCTTCTTCGGGGCACATCTATTTCACCCTCAAGGATGCCGGGGCAACCATTCGCTGCGTGATGTTCAAGAGCTCTGCCAGGGCCATGAAGTTTCGCCTTAATGACGGTATGAAAATCCTGCTGCGCGCCAGAATGACCGTTTACGACCAGCGGGGCGATTACCAGCTGGTTGCCGAATATGCCGAACCGCTCGGGTTTGGCGCGCTGCAGCTGGCTTTTCAGCAGGTCAGGGATCGACTGGCAAAAGAGGGTCTATTTGACGCATCCCGCAAAAAGGAGATTCCGCCGTTGCCGGCAACTGTCGGTATCGTTACCTCTCCTACCGGAGCGGCAATTCATGACATCCTGAATGTAATCGGCAGACGCCATGCAAATATCCGGATTCTCATAGCACCGGTCAGGGTGCAAGGTGATGGGGCTGCTGTCGAAATCGCCGCTGCTATAGCCGATCTCAACAGCTATCCCGGCACGGATGTTATTATCGTTGCCCGTGGTGGCGGCTCCATCGAAGATCTCTGGGCATTTAACGAAGAGATTGTCGCCAGGGCAATTGCGGCCTCCAGACTGCCGGTTATCTCAGCTGTCGGTCATGAAGTCGATGTCACAATAGCTGATCTTGTCGCCGATCTCCGCGCTCCTACCCCTTCAGCTGCCGCAGAACTCGTGGTAAACTCAAAAGCACAGATGCTTGCCGACTGCAGCTCCCTTGAGCGTCGGCTTGCCCAGGCAATTCAGCGCTCTTTGGCAGCCTCGACAGCGCAACTGGAAATTCTGAAACTGTCACTCAAGGATCCGGCCATCATTATAGAGCGGTTCATGCAAAGACTTGATGATCTGCAACTGCGTTCGCAGTCGTGTGTCGAAGAAGTTTTGAATTGTGGCAGGCAAAGAGTAGAAACAGCGCAAAACTCGCTCAGATTCAATTCTCCAACTCTCCGCATAAAGGGTATGCATTCCTTATTGGAGCACTTTTCCATCCGCTCGGCTTCGGCGATACGCTCAGGACTTGAACTGTCCCGCTCCTCCTTAGCAACCGCTTCAGGCAGGCTGGACGGGCTTTCACCGTTGTCGATCCTGCAGAGAGGCTTTGCTGCCGTGCGCAAACCGCTTTCCGGAACGAGTATTAAAGGGGTAAGGCAGCTCAGCCAAGGTGAGCAGATAGATGTTATCTTTGCAGACGGCAGAGCCGATTGTGAAGTCAGCCGGATTTACCCTTATAACCTTGACTCAGAATTTTCAGGGAATTAGAATACTTTTGCTTACTATTTTTAGATGGAGTTCTTATGGCCGCTGAAAAATTTGAACAATCGCTGAAAAAACTCGAAGATGCCGTCAATCGTCTTGAGAGCGGAGAACTTACTCTGGATGATTCGCTCAAGATTTTTGAAGAGGGGGTTAAGCATGCAGCAATCTGCTCCCGCAAACTTAATGATGCACAGAAGCGGGTGGAACTGCTCCTGAAGCAGAAAGATGGCAGTTTCTACAGAGAAGAGTTTCAGGCGGACGATTCCAACTAAGAGGTACTTATGCCTATTGACATAAAGCAATACATAAAAGAATACGGCGAACTGGTTGATAATAAGCTGAAAATGGCCATGCCGACTGAGACTGACTTCCCAGATTCCCTGCATAAGTCGATGCGTTATTCTACTTTTGCCGGTGGAAAGAGAGTCAGGCCGATTCTTCTCCTTGCTGCCTGTGAAGCTGTTGGCGGTGATATCTCGGCAGCACTGCCGGCAGCCTGTGCAATGGAGATGATCCATACTTACTCTCTTATCCATGATGACCTGCCGGCTATGGACAATGACGATTTCAGACGCGGAAAACCTACCAATCACAAGGTTTTTGGTGAGGCTATAGCGATACTTGCCGGAGATGCTTTGCTGACACAGGCATTCACGCTGCTCAGTTCGCCTTTCTTTGCGGCCACTGTTCCCGCAGAGCGGATTCTCACCGTAATTCACGAAATCGCTTCCGCTGCCGGTTCCAGAGGGATGGTTGGTGGTCAGGTGGTTGACATGGAGTCAGAGGGGAAAAAAGATCTTGACCTGCCGACCGTGCAGTTTATTCATATTCACAAGACCGGCGCACTGATTCAGGCAGCCGTAAAAAGCGGTGGCATCCTTGGTGGTGCTGATGAAGGGCAGATTTTAGCGTTAATAAGGTATGGTGAGGCGATTGGTCTTGCTTTCCAGATAGCGGACGACATCCTCGATATTGAAGGGACTACCGAGGAGATCGGCAAGGATGCCGGGAGTGATAACGCTCGCGGGAAAGCGACTTATCCGTCAGTCATCGGTCTTAAAGAATCCCGGGTGCGTGCTGCCGAACTTTTAGAGATTGCACTTGATGCTATTGAGAGTTTTGACGATAAAGCTGAACCTTTACGGGAGATTGCAAAATATGTTATTGCCAGAAAGTCATAACTGATGACCAGGCTAATTGATTCCATAAATTCTCCTGACGATCTGTCCCCCCTCTCTCTGTATCAATTAGAGCAACTTGCAACTGAGATCCGCGACCTGATAATCTCTACCTGCGCCGCAAATGGCGGTCACCTGGCACCAAGCCTCGGTGTGGTAGAGTTGACCCTGGCCCTCCACAAGGTTTTCAATTCGCCGACAGACCGGATTATCTGGGATGTGGGGCATCAGGCGTATGCTCACAAGATAATAACCGGCCGCCGTGAACTTTTTCCCACTTTGCGCAAACTTGACGGGCTCAGCGGTTTTCCGAAAAGGGCAGAATCCGCACATGACGCCTTTGATGTCGGGCATTCGTCAACATCCATATCCGCAGCCCTTGGCATGGCAGTCGGTCGTGATCTGAAAGG
Source organism: uncultured delta proteobacterium (assembly GCA_963787125.1). Taxonomy (GTDB): domain Bacteria; phylum Desulfobacterota; class Desulfuromonadia; order Geobacterales; family DSM-12255; genus VEOV01. Next base: position 4,217 of record CAWBBV010000028.1, on the reverse strand, counting down.
TGCCGGGAACAAGGTGATCGCAGTTATCGGCGACGGTTCCATGACCGGTGGGCTTGCTTTTGAAGGTCTCAATCATGCGGGCCATCTTAATAAAGACCTGATTGTTGTGCTGAACGACAATGAGATGTCAATTGCCGAGAATGTCGGCGCACTTTCCAATTTCCTCAGCAGGACAATCACCAACGAATTTGTCCATAAGATAAAGAAGGATATGGAGAGTTTTCTTGAAGGATTGGATGATTTTGGCAGGAGCGCGCTGAAAGTTGCTAAACGGGCAGAGGAGACGCTGAAAGGGATCTTTACCCCGGGAATGCTCTTTGAGGCGTTTGGTTTTGAGTATATCGGACCTATCGATGGTCATGACTTAAAGCAGTTGCAGGAGACGTTCGAGAAGGTACGCAATTTTGACGATGCGGTTCTTATTCATGTACTCACCAAAAAAGGGAAAGGGTATCTACCCGCTGAAAATAACCCTTCTGTATTTCATGGTGTCGGGCCCTTTGATCTGCAGACCGGTAAAGTTCACAAGCCAAAAGGTGCACCTGCAACCTATACGACAGTTTTCGGTGAAACCCTCTGCAAAATGGCCGCTGACGATGAACGAATTGTGGCCATAACCGCTGCCATGCCGGATGGCACAGGGCTCTCAAGATTTGCAAAGGAGTATCCCGAGCGCTTTTTTGATGTAGGCATTGCCGAACAACATGGTGTAACTTTTGCTGCCGGACTTGCTGCCGAAGGTTTCAGGCCGGTATTTGCCATCTACTCCTCATTTCTGCAACGAGGCTACGACCAACTGCTTCACGATGTCAGCCTGCAAAATCTTCCGGTCATTTTTGCTGTTGACCGGGCCGGGGTCGTCGGTAGTGACGGTCCCACTCATCATGGTGTCTTTGATCTCTCTTATCTGCGCACCATTCCAGGCTTGACGGTTATGGCCCCCAAAGACGAGAATGAACTGCAGCACATGTTGTTCAGTGCGATTCACTACAATTCACCAGTGGCAATCCGTTACCCACGTGGCAGCGGCCTGGGTGTGCCTTTAGAACAGCTTCCAACGTTTATCCCTTTTGCCTGCGCCGAAACTGTTCGTCAGGCAGATTCAGCTATTGCCATCATTGCTGTCGGAAACATGGTTCATCATTCTTTTTTGGCGGCAGAGATTCTTTCGACAGAAGGAATTGAGATAACAGTCGTTAATGCCAGGTTTATTAAGCCTCTGGACAGCTCTGTCATTACCACTCTTGCCGCAAGCTGCAGGATTTTCACCGTCGAAGAGAACGTGCTCCAGGGAGGATTTGGGAGTGCTGTTCTTGAGCTTCTTGAAGAGGAAGGCCTATCCCTGGCGGCTGTTACCAGGATAGGTTACCCGGACAGCTTCCTCGAGCAGGGCGAACAGTCCGAGCTGTATGAGCGCTACGGACTTACCCCTGCCGCTATTGCTGCCAGAATCAGGGTGGCACTTATATGAAATATGTTCGAACTTTCCTGATCGTCTCGTTATCTCTGCTGGTCAGTTCATTCCCTGTTTACGCCAATGAACCGTTTGCTCTTAATGAATATGCCATTAATCTGATGGAGAAGGGTGAGCATGACAAAGCTCTGGAGCAGCTGCAGAAAGCTTACGGCATGTACCCTTATGACCAGGTCCTCAAAAAGAATCTCGCCGAAGCGTACACTTTTGTAGGGCAGCGTCTGATGCGTGAAAACAAGTATGAGGCTGCTGCAGCCAGTTTTGACAGCGCAAGAGAGCTGTTTCCTGATATCCCCAGATACTATGTCATGCGTGGCATAGCACTTTATTACAGTAAATATCCCGATGCCGCCCAGAACGAGCTGGAGCGCGCACGGGGTATAGGTGGCGACTCTCCTGATATTCTCTATTACCTTGCCAAGATTCAGTATGATGCCGGTAGTCTTGCCGCTGCGCTGGAACTTCTTGAAAAGGCTGTCGCCTTGAAAGACGACTTTGCTGCCGCCAGAGAGATGTCAGCAAAGATAACCAGAGAGCTCAGCGTAGAGAAGAGCATGGACAGAGGCTACAGTTCCAGGTTTGTCATCTCCTATGATGCCGAAGTGAAGTCACATCTTGCCGGTGATATTCTTTCGGCACTGGAAGACGCCTACAGTAATGTCGGCAGGGATCTCTCCATTTTTCCGACTGGGCGCGTAACCGTTATTCTTTATACTAAAAAGGATTACAAGAGTGTTACTGCCGGGCCCGACTGGTCAGGCGGTCTTTATGACGGCAAGATACGTTTGCCGGTCGGGGGGGCACAGGAGCTCTCCGACCAGTTGAAAAGTGTGCTTTTCCATGAGTATGCTCATGTTGTAGTGCAGGAAATTACCCATGGCAACTGTCCAACCTGGCTGAATGAGGGGCTTGCCGAGTTTGAAGGTCGCAAAATTTTCAACCACCCCATGCTTGAACTTGGCAAGGCGGCAAAAAGCGGCAGTTTTGTTTCATTCGCCAAGCTGGAGGGCGGTTTTACTGGCCTTGGCTCAAAAGAGGCTGCACTCTCATATCAGCAGAGTTATTCGCTGGTAAACTTCATGGTGACAGCCTACGGGTGGCCGAAAGTCACTGAAATTCTCCAAAATCTCGGCTCAGGGATGAAAATTGCAGTTGCCATGAAAAAGGCCATGGCCGACTTCGGACTGGATGCCGAAGGCGTGTTTGAAGAGTGGCGTGGTTATATGAAGAGAGACTTCGGTGGCAGGGCTGCTGAATGAGCACCTGGAAACAAACTCTCGCGGAAAACCTTGTTTCACAGGAAGAACTGGCTGAAAAACTGTACTTGAATCTGTCAGAATCAACCCTTATCGGACAGCGCTATCCATTCAGAATTACTAGGCACTATTTTAATCTGATACAAGAGAAGGGCGATCCACTCTGGCTTCAGTCTGTTCCAGACATCAGAGAACTAGGTGATGATGGTCAATTAGCTGATCCTCTCAATGAAAATGGTCTAAGCCCTGTCCCGGGGCTGATTCACCGCTATCCTGACCGGGTTGTCTGGCTTGTTGCCAATGAATGTGCTCTCTATTGCCGTTTCTGCATGCGCAAAAGGAGAGTCGGATGCAGTACCGGCACTTCCTCATTCAGCGCAACCATCAGTTACATAGCTGATAACCCCGGCATTCGTGACGTAATCCTGTCAGGTGGTGATCCGCTTCTGCTTGAAGACGAACAGTTAGAGGAGATTCTTTCAGCCTTAAAGGCTATCCCTCACGTCGAGATTATCCGTATCGGCAGCCGCATTCCGGTAACCTTCCCGCAGCGGATAACTGTGCAGCTTGCCGCTCTTTTGCGGCGCTATCAGCCGCTTTATATCAATACCCATTTTAATCACCCCCTCGAAATCAACGCCCACAGCCGCCAGGCCTGTGCCATCCTTGCCGACGCCGGCATTCCTCTTGGAAACCAGACTGTTCTTTTGAAAGGCGTCAATGATAGTCCGATTATAATGAAAGAGTTGTTCCGCGGCTTGCTGGCCATCAGGGTCAAACCGTATTACCTTCACCAGATGGATCTGGTTAAAGGGACAGCCCACTTCAGAACATCAGTAAAAACCGGTCTGGAAATAATGGATTCACTGCGTGGTCATCTTTCCGGTTTGGCAGTTCCTTACTATGTCATTGACCTGCCGGCAGGAAAGGGAAAAGTTCCGCTCCTGCCAGGACATGAGATTTCGACTGGTGGAGTGATCAAACTGCGGACTTATAACGGGGAAGTTGTCGAGTATAAGGATATTGCTTGAATTGTGATGGTGCTTGATCATTGAAAAGAATCGTATCAAGGATGAAATTGTGCTTGCCGCAGGCTGAATTCATATGTTATATAAAAGAACTCGACTCTTTTGAAGTGTCAATGAGTAAGTATGCGAGAGTGGCGGAATTGGCAGACGCACCAGACTTAGGATCTGGCACCGTAAGGTATAGGAGTTCAAGTCTCCTCTCTCGCACCAATTGATTATAAAAGGCCTCTATCTTATCAAAGATAGAGGCCTTTTTGCTTTTACAACTCCTAAAACGTTTGCTTTTCGCATAGTTGTCCACAACTTATGACACATTGAGGGCAAAGCTATGTCGAAAACTATGTATCTTTACAGAGTTAAAAAAAGCTATTACTTCCGGTGCAGAATACCTTCAGACGTCATAAACATGTTCTTATTCTATAAGATTAGATTAGTATGGATAGCATTTATATTATCCCC
>CAWBBV010000027.1:0-31092 GCA_963787125.1 uncultured delta proteobacterium | reverse complement strand
CCGTCATAGCCGGCACAAACTGCAAGACATCAGCCACCACCAGTACGTCGGCAACCTCGCCGATTGGCGCATCCTTGTCCTTGTTGATGGCGATGATGAAGTCGGATTTCTTCATGCCGGCAAGGTGCTGGATGGCGCCGCTTACGCCGCAGGCTATGTAGAGTTTCGGACTTACTGTCTGGCCGGTGGTGCCTACCTGGTGACTGTGCTCGACCCACCCGGCATCTACTACCGGGACGGCTTGCACCCAGTTCGCCGCCAAGGGCTTTGGCCAGGGCCAGGATTGTGGCGACGTTGTCTTTTTTGCCGATGCCTCTTCCGGCGGTGACGATGATTTCTGCTTTGGCAAGGTCGACGTCTTTGGCTTCGGCCGGTTCGTAGCCTTTAAAGGTGAGGTTGCTGGCTGCGGTTGCTTCGATCTTTTCTATCTGGGGAGACCCTCCCGGCATGAGGAGGGGGAAGGCGCCTGCCTGGATGGTTATGACTGTTTTTGCTGTTGTTGTTTTGACGGTCCTTCTCATTTTGGCGTTGCAGCAGCCTATTTCGTAGCCGCGTCTTTGATGGCTACTACTTCGCTTATCTGGGCGGCTTTTAGTTTTGCGGCAACTCTTGGGGCAAGGTCCCAGCCGTAGGAGGAGTGGAGAAAGACGATGTAGTCGGGGTTTTCTTTTTCTATTGCTTTGAGGATCAGCTCTCTGTGGAGGTCGGGGTTGTATTCGCCGGCTATTTTGGCGTCGGCCAGGTAGAGTCTGCCGCTGTAGGCGGGGAGCTGTCTTTCGCTGCCTACTATGAAGATGCTGCTCTCTGCTCCGGCTTCTTTGGCAAAGCCGAGGAGTTCGTAGGTTGAGTCAAGTAGTCTGCCTTCTCTGTATTCGCCGATGAGTAATGTTTTCATGATTGTCTCCTTAGAGTCTTAAAACCTTGATAGAACGCGGATGACGCGGATTGAGCGGATAAGAACGGATAAATCAAATTCGTTTTTTGGGTTAAACTTAAAGTCTTTCAGGTTTTAATCTCCGTGTAAATCCGCTAGATCCGCGTCATCCGCGTTCTATTGCCTTTTGATTATTTTTTCTATCGCAGTACTGATGTTTTCTCTTTCAGTATGGTAATCACTTTCGCAACGAGTTCACTGACGTCCCCTTCGAGTACGATTCCGCTCCCTTTTTTGGCGGGTGGGTGGAAGCTGGCGGTGGTGGTGAGGGCTGTGTCTTTTAAGAGGTCGGCTACGGGGATGAGGGTGATCTCTTTCTTTTTGGCTTTCATGATGTTGGGGAGGGTCGGGTATCTGGGGGTGTTGAGGCCGAGCTGGCAGGTGACGACGGCGGGGGTTTTGAGTTTGACTACCCCTTTGAGGCCTCCTTCCAGTTCCCGTTTGGCGGTGATGACGCCGCTCTCATAGGCAAAGCCGATGAGGGTGGTGGCACAGCTTGAGCCGAGCAGTTCTGCAAGGAGGACGCCGATCTGGGCTGAGCCGCGATCTTGTGATTGCATGCCGGTGAAGATGATGTCGTACCCCTGGTCTTTAGCATGGGCGGCGATGAGGGAGGCTATCTGCCAGGGGTCTTTGCCGGCTGATTCCTGGTCCTGGATATGAACAGCTTTGTCAGCGCCCATGGCGAGGGCTTTTTTGATGACTTCGCCGACCCGGTCCGGACCGACACAGAGGACGGTGAGTTCACACCCTTCTCCCTGTTTTTCCCGCAGTCTGACTGCTTCTTCGACGGCGTATTCGTCGTATTCGTTCATCCGCCAGGCCAGGTCGGTTTCTGAGTACCAGGTCCCTTTTGCGTCGGGTTTAAATCTGGATTCCATGTCGGGGACTTGTTTGATGCAGACCAGTAGTTTCATATTGTTTCCTCCTGTTAAAATCTAAAACCTTAATAGAACGCGGATGACGCGGATTGAGCGGATAAAGGCGGATAAAGGCGGATAAAGGCTGATAAACCAGATTCTTTTTTGGTTAACCCCACCAAGCTTTTGCACTCAAAATCCGTGTAGATCAGCTACATCCGCGTCATCCGCGGTCTATTTTTTTTGTTTTTTAAGCTGTTATCCTCTCAGCCACAATTTCCGCTTTTTACCGCCAAAAAGTTTAAAAGCTGGACACATTACATACATAATTACATGCAATATGTCCAGAAAAAAGCACTGCCCTTTTTAACCATAATAATTTTTCCAGCCGAAAAATCTGTCTCCGACGATTCAACTTCTCACCATTCCCAGCAGCGCCCAGACCAGAGCCGCAACCGTTGCGCCGCCGCACAAAAGCGCCAGAGCCTGATGTACAACTGTTTCCCGCCTTTTTTCCGAATAGCCCAAAAGCACCCCGAGAAGCGCGCCTCCGACCAGTCCACCGCCATGGCCCCAGTTATTTATCCCGGGAAAAACCAGCCCGAAAATAAAGATACTGACCACCCAGCCTCCCAGCTCCCGATAGACTGAATCACCATAACTCCCCCCCCTGCTCTTGCCGTAATAGAGCAGAGCGCCGACAAGGGCGCAGATAGCAGCGGAAGCACCGATGGTAAACGGGATACCTGCCAGGTATGAAACGCCATAGCCAAAGACACCCCCGAGCGTGTAGATAACAAACATTCGGCTGACACCGAATTCATTTGCTGCCCAAGGGGCTATCTGCCGCAAGGCTGCCATATTGAAGAGTAGATGAATGATCCCGCCATGGAGATAGTTGGCGGTGAGCAGGGTCCAGACCCTACCGTAATAATCGATCGGCATCGTGCCGGTCGCTCCCAGCATCATAAGGCTGGTTTGACTCGGGGAAAAGAAGCCACCTGACATACCAATCAGAAGCGATATGGCGTAATAGCCGATATTGATCGTAAGGATGGCCTGAACGACCCAGTCGCCCCCCATGGCGCCTTTACTCCAGCTCAAAATACGCCACCAAGGTGCGGAACGTGATGTACCGCACCAGGAGCAGATGGTCTCTTCACTGCCGATCAGCTGCCTGCAACGGGGGCAGAGTATTGCTTTAGCCATTTATGAACTCCATAATCTACATGCAGCCTGATGCTGTTAAACTACCGTCAACCAGTCCGGTTGACCCTGTATTTCCGTATCATTCCGATCGGATGATAAGAGTTCTTGGCCTCTCTGAGACCGCTTTCGCCCAGATCCTGTTCCCGGTTGATGTAGATACAATCTGCCGGCTGCAAGCGGCTGAACTCACGGTTCACCAACTGGGCAGCACCTTCGAGAAATGAGTCGGCCTTTTCAAAATGGCAGACAGCGGTCGTAGTATTCAACCGCTCCCCCAGAGCGAACGCACAGACCCCCCGCTCGGTCAGCACAACGACACCGCTAAGGTCAAGTTCGGCTGCCAGTTCCAGGCCTTCACGGGTGGCGGCAGTTTCCGCCAGCAGCGACCTGCTGGCGCTATCGCCGTGAGTGCGCTGCCACTCGTCAAGAAGCTGCAGTGCCGCGGGCAGGTGCCTGGCGGAGAACGATTCAACGCTGTACGTGTTGCGGTTGGTAAAGTAATTAATGCGGTTTTTTTTCTTGTGAAAAAGGCTTCCGGGGAGCTCGGCAAGGTCACTGCGCAGGTAAAGATAGTCGTCATTGTCACGATCCGAGGTTGGCACAAACCCCCAGGCGGTCAAATGTTCGGCAACAAACTGCTCGTCAGCACCGTAAAGTGTATTACCTTCCGCCAATAGCAGGCGCGCAACCTCTCCACGATCAGCGGAAAGAGGCGGAAGAAAATAGGGGGCGCCGTCATAGCCGCAGCCAAAGATCACCAGACTCGTGGCGACACTGGTGACAGTGTAGCGATGAAGATGCCGAAAAAGGTAGAGGTTGGCAAACGAAAGCTCGGAAACGGTCGACTGCAAAACGCTGAAATGCCCTTGCAGCAGCTCTCTGTCTGCAAGCTCCAACGGTCTGACGGCAGGGTATACGGGGATTTCTGCGGGCATATACAGTCCTTGTCTACTCGGCAAGCTTCTTGCGAAAAATCAGCACGGCAGCGGCAAAGACAACTACAGCAGACAAACAGAGATTGGCGCAGAACGGGACGGAAAAACTGCCGGCGACCATGGTCTGCCTGGCCCCCTCAAAAAGTGCGGTAGTAGGAAGCAGGCGGATCAATGGGGCGATGTTAGCCGGATATGATGACAACGGAAAAAAGAGCCCGGACATGAAGATGAGCGGCATTATCAGCACGGCTTCCACCCGGCCGATTGTCTCCGGCTTGTCCAGCAGGGTGCCGCAGATGACCCCGGCGCAGGAAAAGAGCGCTGAACCGGGGATCAGAAAGGCAAGATAGGCAACAAGACTCGTCAGAGGAAAGCGGAACGGCGTGATGGCAAAGATGACCAGGGCAACGGTCAAACCCTTTATCAGTCCGTGGGAAAAACCGGAAAATATCTTGGCAATAACGATCTCCGCGGCTGAGACCGGTGTCACCCGGTAGGACTCGATCGTGAACTGCACCCGGCGATGAAACCAGAGGCTCCAGACGCTCTCGTTATAAGCGGCGTTCACGGCGGTCATGGTGATCAATCCAGGGGCGATAAAGAGACCGTAGGGGATCCCGTCCACCAGGCCGATATAACCCTGCATGCCGATACCGAACGCCAGATAAATAGTCAGCGGATAAGCCACCACCGCTATCATCTCGGAGAGAATACTCCGCCGCAATACCAGCATATCCCGGCGCCAGATGGCCAGTGTCCCGTTGAGATTCATTCGCGAACCCCCTCACCGGTCAGACTGATAAAGACCTCCTCCAGAGTTTTCTCCCGCAGGGAGATGCGCCGCAGCTCAGCACCGTTTAAGGCGGTCACTACTTCAGACAGACATTCCCATTTTTCAAGAGTAACAGTAACTACTCTCCCTGACAGCTCCATCTTCCCGACACACGCCATTTTTCGGAGTATTTCGGCATAATGCTGCGACCCTTCGGCAAACTCAATCTCGTACACAGCGCCGCCGGTCAGGCGCGCCTTCAGCTCCGCGCTGCTCCCCATGGTGATCAGCCTGCCGTGATCCATAATGGCGACCCGCTGGCAGAGACGCTCAGCCTCTTCAAGATAGTGGGTGGTGAGAAAGATGGTCATATTACCGGCAATTGAACGGATGTAATCCCAGACAGCCCGGCGGGACTGGGGGTCGAGTCCGGTGGTCGGCTCGTCGAGAAAAAGAACTTTAGGCTCATGAAGCAGCGCTCTGGCAACTACCAGGCGTCGTTGCATCCCGCCGGAGAAGGTGTCGGGGAAGTCGTGCTGGCGACCGGCCAGACCGAAAAGCTCCAGCAGTTCGTCAATGCGCCACTTGAACCTTTTCGGCTCCATGGCATGCAACCGGGCATGTAGCTCAAGATTCTCCCGAGCAGTCAGATAGCGATCCAGGCTGTTTTCCTGGGGGACCACACCGATCAGGCGGCGAATCTCCCGCCCGTGAAGGGCTGTATTCAGGCCTTCCACATATGCCTCACCGGCGGTCGGGCTCATCAGGGTAGTCAGAATCCGGATCAACGTGGTCTTGCCTGCGCCGTTCGGGCCAAGCAGGGCAAAAATCTCCCCCCGCCGTACCTCCAGGTCAAACGAGTCAAGTGCGGTCAGCGAACCGTAGCGCTTGGTTACTGCCCGGGCAATTATAGCGGCATCAGGGTTGAGAGGTACCAGGGCATGTCCTTTTTTGTAAGAAGAAATTTCTTATTTATCAGGGTGAGAATGATTGGCGTTTGCGACGGTAAATATATCACGGCTCTTCAACAGCGGTCAAGAACGGCTATGCAACAGCTTGGCAAACTAACAGCCGAATTTCAGCGGTAAAAGCCAGCTGTACCGGCTCCAGGCAAAGGGTTATGGCATTATTATTAAGGCCGTTTAAATGTTTCTTGACAGCCAAAATAGAACAGTGATACGAAAAGGCTCTATTTTAATCTGCTGCAAACAGGAGCACATCACAATGGCGAAAAAAAGCGGATCCAATGCGACGTGAAGATTAAATACTATTCAGAGAACCTGGATTTTTCCTTTACGGGCACATTTTGCCTATTTCTTAAATGGATGACAACGTTTCAAACGGTGCCTGTAATTATCTAACAGAATGACTGATTGGAGCAGGATATGAAGATATCCGGAATAACCGGGGCAGCAGTTCAGCTCAGAAGCGCAGTCATGTCGGACCTTGCTGCAATTACTGAAATTTATAACGAGGCAGTAACTACTTCTACCGCGACTTTTGATACGGAACCGAAGGACTTGGACGAGCAAGTGCGCTGGTTTCAGTCTCATGATGCCAACCACCCGGTAATCGTAGCTGTTTTTAACGGGAAGGTCGTCGGCTGGGCCTCATTGAGCAAGTGGTCGGAGCGCCACGCTTATGATCTCACGGCGGAGACATCGTCCTACGTAAAGGCGGAGCATCGAGGCCAAGGGATTGGACGAAGGCTCAAAGAGGCGATAATAGAAGCAGCCCGTTCTTTGGGGTTACACACCCTTATTGCCCGTGTTGTGAAAGGCAACAAGGAGAGTCTTCACCTTAATGAGAGTTTTGGCTTCGTTCACATCGGAACCATGAAAGAAGTCGGTAGAAAATTCGGTCGGCTGTTAGATGTTGTGATTCTTCAAAAAATGTTAAACTAAAGACCCTTTGGGGTAGCTGCGATTGACACATGACACGGCAGATGTCAAGTGCTTCCCCTCAGGATCTCCCCTTGAGGCCCACTATGACCCGCTCCGTTATCCTGCTCGCCACGCTGTCGTTACTGCTCTTGACCAGCTGTTCAGCCGACAATCTGAGGCACGGCCTTTATGAAGGGATCAAGACACGTAACGACCTGCAAAGCTCGCCATCCGAGCGTTTCGGCAAGCCGGAAGCGCCAAGTTATCCGGAGTATGAACGGCTGAGAACTGAGCAGCGCTGAAGTTTTTTTCGGGGGCACCAAATGAGCTGGACAGGAAATTTATTCCGGTTAGTTTTACTCCTTTGGATTTGGTTGCTGTCTGCCTGCGCATCCTCATCTTACCGGGAACTGCTCCTCAATGACGGGATTCATAATATTGATGGGTATATCTTCGACCCTTCATCGTCAGTTGAATCACGGATCGCCACAATACCGGCAGCCACCCTGAAACTGCTCATGCAGTCAGATCGACGGGACGATTATACTCCCTACATGCCGACTGCCGCCGAAACCAGGATGTTTGCGGCGTATTTCGAAAAACTGCCGGCGGCGAATAAGCGTGTCATGACAGAGCGTCTGGTAAGCATCTATTTCATAAAGAATTTTGTCGGCGCCGGCATGACCGACTTTGTGCTGTCAAGGGATCGTAAGGTTTATACTGTGCTGTATGTCAACGCCGCAGTTTTTTCAATGGATATATCCGCGTGGCTGACCTATCGGGAAAACTCATTGTTCATCAAGGGGTCAACCAAAGCCCGAGTCGAGGTCAACTGTGGTACGCACTATACCGCCCTGATGTACACGCTGCTTCACGAATCCTCACATATTCTGGATTATGTCCATCCGGTCACACCGTTTGTCGACAGGGGTTTCGCCGCGGCAGAGGGTCTTTCGGGCCAAAAGACCCCTTTTGTTGCGGGAATATGGGATAATTATGACAGGATGGCGCGAGAGTTCGCCTTTTCTGAAAGCCGGGATCTTCATGCCTACGGAATAGCGCCACCGGCCATAACCGCAGCAAGAATCCGCGGTATTTATGACACTATATTTCGCACGCCGTTAGTGTCGGGATACGCGGCCAGCAACTGGGCAGAAGATTTCGCCGACAGTGCCACATTTTTCCATTTGACCCAGGTTTTGATGCAGCCGTATACCGTAACAATTTTTGAACAGGGAAAGCCGGTCAGTATGTACCGGCCGATGGAATCACCCGCTGTTCAACAGCGCTGGAATATTATCAACGGAAGGTAATGAGGTCTGAAGAAGAATCCCCCTGGCTCCGTAGGTAGTAAGCCGGTTCACCTCTGCTTTCAGTTTGCCCGGTTTCTGCTTAAGAACAGCCTATCTCCAGGGCTATTATCTGCAAGTCCCGACTAAACCCTTTCTGTTATCATTGCTTGCAGTTGCCGAAGAACAGGTGAAAATCTGTGAGCGGGTTAATATCTTACTGTTAATTATCATGCGTTGTAGTATTGTCGAAATGAACCGGAGAAACTGAGTACTAAGGAGAATATGAACCCTCTTTTTTTAACAGGAATTATTTTGGCAATGCCTGTTATTGCATGGGTGCCTGCAAGGTTCTGGACTTTATGCGGAGCCCCATGGTGTTTAAATATTTACCCCGAATGGCTTGACCGATACATCTACTCAAAAGCACTTCCCTATTTACATCCGGATATGAATGCTGCAGCGGAACAGATGGAGTTTTTAGAAACCTGGATAGTAACGACAATTATCCTTGAAATAGTATCGTTATTGCTGATTTTTCTGTTAAAGGATACATTCCGTGACGGCTTATAAGACCAATAATGCATGAAGGGTCAACGCTCCATTTTCCATTTTAGCCGGGACGAAGGGGACATAGTAAAGTTGGTAACCTATGTAAGCCGAGTTAACTTCTTTCACAGCGTCCCCTGCGACAGCACTGACTGCCCCAACTGAAAGTGAAGCTGAAGAATGTTTTGCTCGGAAGTTTTAGAGGATTACCGGCAGACGGTGCATCAGCTTGATCTCGGCAGGTGACACAAGCGCCTGATAAGCGACCACCTCCACGCCACTGTTGACGGCAAGGCGCAGGAGTCTGCCGTACTCCGGGTCGACCCGGTCCTCCGGAGAAACAAGCTCCGCATCACCACGCTGGACAACAAAGAAGATTACCCCCCGACTGCCAGCAGCCACTATCTCCATTAGATCCCGCAAATGCTTCTGCCCCCTCACGGTTACTGCGTCCGGAAAAAGCCCCCGCTTACCGTCAATCAGGGTGACATTTTTTACTTCAACAAAACAGTCACCCTTTTCTCCGGATAACATAAAATCCAGTCGGCTGTGTTCACCATAAGGAACTTCACCCCTTAAGTCGTTATAGCCGGACAGTTCCGTCACCGTACCGTTTTCCACCCCTTCCCTGACGAGACTGTTTGTCAGGGAGGTATTGATGCCGATCCAGACACCATCTACCTGCACCAGTTCCCAGGTGTACGGATATTTGCGGGTCGGCTTGCTGCTTGCGGAGAGCAGCACCGGACTGCCTGGGGTAGCGCACCCTGTCATACTGCCTGAATTGGGGCAGTGGGCGGTTATTATGCCGCCATCAGCAAGTTCAATATCAGCGAGAAACCGCTTGTATCTACGGAGCAGACGGCCTGACACAAGCTCTGAAGTAAACAGCATGCAATGGCTCCTGCAGTTAGATTTAACCTGAAAAACTCCATGCACTCACAAGACTATAAGCCTTCGCCCTCAAGGCGCTGTATCAAGGGGCAGCGGCACCTGATCCAGATCATCACCGGCATCTGCCAGCTCTTCAATCTCTCTGAGTGTCGGCAGGCTGGCAAGATCCTTGAGACTGAAGGTTTCCATGAATTCTTTGGTTGTCCCGTAAATAAGCGGCTTCCCTGGAATATCCTTTTTACCGATAATTTTGATAAGTTTCTTGTCCAACAGGCTCTTTAAAACACCGCCGGAATCAACCCCTCGAAAATATTCCACTTCACTTCTGGTGACCGGTTGGCGATAAGCGATGATAGCAAGCGTTTCGAGGGCTGACGGACTGAAGCGGGTCGGTTTGAGTTTCTTGAGGCGGCGGATATAATCGGCAAATTCTGATCTGCTTCTGAACTGATAGCCGCCCGCAATCTGTACCAGCTCGATGCCGCGTCTGGACTGGGTACAGTCCGCGGCAATAGCGCTGACAGCAGCGCGGATCTCTTCCCGCTCGAACTCATCCAGAAGCACGTACAGCCGCTCCAGTGACAGCGGCGAATCAGAAACAAAAAGGATACTCTCCACAATCTGTTTTACATTCATTTGCTTCATGGCTCATCCTCCGCAACTTCAAGAATGACGGCGCTCTTCACCACTATTCTGCCATAGTTTTCAAACTGCATCAGTCTGATCATCCTCAGCCGGCAGAGTTCGAGAATTGCCAGAAATGAGGCGACGATAAGCTCCCGGGTAGTGCTCCCGGCAAAAAGCTCTTCAAAATCGACAGACTCTCTGTCGCGAAGAAACAGGAGGATGTCGCTGATTCTGTCGGCGATACTGATATTATCAGAGCCGACTTCGTGGAAAGACTCATGAGGTACCTTGGCGAGGATCCGCCTGAAAGCATCGACAAGCTCAAAAAGCTCTACTACCGGCAGCGCTTCGTCAGAAGGAAAGGCTTCAAGCTCTTCAGAGGGGAAGGTACGGGCAAAAACATCCCTGTCAAGCACCTCTCTGGCGACCAGAAGCAGGGATGCTTCACGGTAGCGTTCATATTCAAGGAGACGCCTGACCAGCTCGGCGCGCGGGTCTTCGCCATGGTCGGCCTCCGCTTCAGGATCTATTGCCTGGGGTAGCAGCAGCTGGGACTTTATCTGGATAAGAGTCGAGGCCATGACCAGAAACTCCCCGGCAACATCGAGATTCAGCTCCCGCATGACATCGAGGTAATCAAGGTACTGCCGCGAAATTGTGGCCATCGGAATATTGTAGATATCCACCTCATTCTTCTTAATGAGGTGAAGGAGCAGATCAAGCGGACCCTCGAAGGCTTCTGTTCTGACAAGACAGGCAATGGAGTCATCGTTTGAAAAGAGAGAGCTCTGCTCCTGGGTTAGCATTATGGTCAGACCCTGAGCGCTTCCCGAACGAGCAGGATGGTTTCAGCGGCATGGGCGGCGGCTTTCTTCGCCCCATGGGCCAGGATATCAGCTACCATTGACGGCGCGGCGGTGAGCTCTTCACGCCGGCTGCGAAACGGCTCCATCGCCTCTACCAGCGCCTGGGCCTGCATCTTTTTGCAATCGACACAGCCGATTGAGGCGGCGCGGCAGGCTACGCCTATCTCCTCTTTCTGCCCTTCAGTCAGATAAAGGTGGTTGAGCGAATAGGCAACACATTTCTCCGGATCACCCGGATCGGCTCGCCTGACCCTCTGGGTATCAGTGACCATCGACAGCACCTTTTTACGGGTTTCATCGGCAGTTTCCGAAAGAAAAATTGCATTCCCATAGGACTTGCTCATCTTTCTGCCATCAAGGCCGAGCACTTTCGGCGATTCTGTCAAGAGTGCTTCAGGCTCGGGAAATACTTCACCGTAGAGGTGGTTGAAACGCCGGGCGATCTCACGGGTTATCTCAAGATGCGGCAACTGATCGTGGCCAACCGGTACCTTTGTCGCCCGGTAGAGAATGATATCGGCAGCCATCAATACCGGATAGCCGAGAAAGCCGAAGGTGGAGAGATCTTTGGCCGCAAGATTATCCTGAATATCCTTGTAGGTGGGATTTCTCTCCAGCCAGGATACAGGGGTTATCATGGAGAGTATCAGGTTCAGCTCCGCATGCTGATGAACCGCACTCTGGCAGAAGATGGTGCTCTTCTCAGGATCGATACCAAAAGCGATCCAGTCGAGCACCATGTCACTGATACTCTCACGGATGCCGGAGGTATCAGCATATTCGGTTGTCAGCGAATGCCAGTCAGCGGCAAAGAAAAAACATTCATACTCTTTTTGCAGTTCAAGCCAGTTGGCAAGCACGCCGTGAAAATGACCAAGATGCAGCTTGCCGGTCGGCCGCATGCCGCTGACAATACGTCTGTTTTTCATAAACAAATGCTCCTTAACGCATCAGGTATTGAGTGACTGAGAAGACCAACTTACTTTGGGGCCCGGCAAGCAGATGAACCATAACGCCGAGCATGGGGAGAATCGTATACCTGAAAATATCGGTAAAAAATACGATCACAATTATGATTATCATGCCGTAAGGCTCGATCCTCGCCAGTGACGCTGCCAGACGGTTTGGCAGCAGTCCCATGAGGACTCTGCCGCCATCAAGCGGAGGGAGAGGGATGAAATTAAAAAGGGCCAGCAGCAGATTGATATAAACGGAAAATGCCAGCATGAGCATTATCGGTTCCAGAAAAAGCTGCAACCACGACGCATCCGGAATAGGTGCTGTCAAGGGGATGATAAAACGGATCAGGGCGGCGGAAAATACTGCCAGAGTAAGATTGGTAATCGGCCCGGCCGCAGCAACCCAGATCATGTCGCGCTTTGGGCTACGCAGGTTGTTGAAGTTGACCGGAACCGGTTTTGCCCAGCCGATGCCGACAACAATAATCATGATTGTGCCGATGATATCCAGATGTTTGAGGGGGTTGAGGGTCAGTCGCCCCAGGCTCTTAGCAGTATTGTCGCCACGCAGATAGGCGATAAAACCGTGGGAGACCTCATGACAGGTTATGGCCATAAGTCCGGGGACAAGCATTATTGAAAGTTTTAACAAGAAGTTATCCATTGGTCAGTGCTCTGGTGGTGTGGCAGCTGCAGGTTTGGCCGGAGTTTGCGGCGGCTCTTTCGGCTGATTGATCCCCGTCCCCATCAACCCTTTATTCCCTTTCTGGAGGGTATTATAGAAAGTCAGGGGCGGGGCAGCACCCGCTTTTTCAGGCGAAGGCTGAGCCGGTTGCTGCGACGGCTGTGGCGGCTGCTGCATATTTGCCGGCGTCAGGGGCGCCCCTTGTGGCGGGAGCGCCGCAGCCGGACCTTTGGCAGCAGGAGCAGCTTGAGTAACCGGTGGTGTTTTAAAGAGCCTGCCTCCCGGCCGGAAAAGGTACCAGCCGGTACCTACTCCGGCAAGATAAGCAACTATCAGCAAAAATAAAATAAGCAGCACGTACGGCCAGACTGATGGTCGTTTTGGTGCTACAGGTGCTGCGGTACGGCTCTGGCGACGTTCGCTGTAGTCTCTCATCTTGGTTACATCTTCTCCGGAGCTGTGACGCCGAGGATGGCAAGTCCGTTTTGCAGCGTCTGCCTGACCACAACCAGCAGGTAGAGCCGTGCCTGAGTCAGTGAAGGATCATCACCGAGAACCCTGTGCTTGCTGTAAAAGCTGTGGAGCAGACTCGCCATATCATGCAAATATGCGGTAATCCGGTGCGGTTCAAGGTTGACGGCGGCGGCGGCGACTGTTTCCGGAAAAGCTGACACTTTCTTCATGATGTCAAGCTCTTCAACCGTTGCCAATAACGGGAGAAACGCCGCGCCCCCTTCATAACAAAGACCTGATTCTACGGCTGACTCCAGAATTCTGCAGATCCGTGCATGGGCATACTGAACATAATAAACAGGGTTGTCTGATGACTGCTGCTTTGCCAGATCTATGTCGAAAACCAGCTGAGAATCAGGTTTACGCATTAAAAAGAAAAAGCGGGTTGCATCACGGCCGACTTCGTCTATAAGGTCTCGCAAGGTCACATAACTGCCGGCGCGTTTTGATATCTTGACCTCTTCACCACCCCGCATAACTGTCACCATCTGATGGAGCAGGTACTCGGGCCACCCCTTTGGTATGCCGGCGTCAAGAGCCTGCAGCCCTGCCCTGACCCTGGTTATGGTACTGTGATGATCAGCCCCCTGTTCGTTGATGACCCGAACAAAGCCTCTTTCCCATTTATTCAGGTGATAGGCGACATCAGGAACAAAATAGGTGTAGCTGCCGTCTGATTTGCGCATGACCCTGTCCTTGTCATCGCCAAAATCAGTAGTCCGCAACCAGAGGGCGCCATCCTGTTCGAAGGAGTGACCACTGTCAATAATTCGCTTGACGGCCTGCTCGACAAGACCGTCAGAGTAGAGTGAAGATTCCAGAAAGTAATTATCGAAGGAGACATCAAACGCCTGGAGGTCGCTGTCCTGCTCGCGGCGCAGAGCTGCTACGGCAAATTTCCGGATCTCATCAAGATCGGCAGCATCAGCGCTGGCAGTAACGGCAGCGTCGCCGGCCGATACAGACTCTCCGGCAAGAAACGCTCTTGCCAGCTCTTTAATGTACTCGCCCTGATAGCCGTCGAGAGGCCAGGCAGGATCACACGGCTCTACGCCCAGACAGCGGGCCTGTACCGAGAGAGCAAGGTTTGCTATCTGCTGGCCGGCATCGTTGTAGTAAAACTCGCGGGTTACCTTCCAGCCGGCAGCATCAAGCAGACGGCAAAGAGTATCGCCAATGGCAGCGCCCCTGCCATGACCTATATGGAGCGGCCCGGTGGGGTTGGCACTGACAAATTCAACCTGAACACGCTGCCCCTGGCCGGAGGTTGATTTTCCGTAAGCAGCCCCTTCCAAAATTACTTCTGGAAGCCTCCCTTGCCAGAAAGATGGTTTAAGGGTGAAATTAATGAATCCTGGCCCGGCAACATCGATCTTTTCAAAAATCTCGCTGTTTTTTGCGAGCTGCTCCGTTATCAGGACTGCAACTGCCCGGGGCGCTTTCCTCTCGCCTTTGGCAAGCTGCATGGCAACATTGGTAGAGAAATCACCGTGAAGTTGATCGGCAGGAATCTCGATAACAATCGCCGGAAAACTGTCGGCCGTCAAAAGCCCTTGAGCCTTACATCCCTCAAGTGATAATTGAATAATTTCGCGTAACAAGCTGCGTACTGTCACTTTTCAGGCTCCTTAGTGCTGTCGAGTGCCTCAGAATCTTCGGGCAGCTCCTTTATCGTTACATCCCTTGAAAAATCAGGGCATCTGGCACCGCCCTCAGAAACAGAAAAGCGCTTGGCACAGTTTCCACGCCAGGCGCACACCACACATCTTTGCACTGTTTTCATGGTTTCTCCTGAACCGGGCTCTTTGCATCACTCTTCTGAGGGAACTGATAGATAA
This sequence comes from uncultured delta proteobacterium, assembly GCA_963787125.1. Classification (GTDB taxonomy): domain Bacteria; phylum Desulfobacterota; class Desulfuromonadia; order Geobacterales; family DSM-12255; genus VEOV01. Next base: position 16,279 of record CAWBBV010000027.1, on the reverse strand, counting down.
TCTCGTTCTTGCGCACCATCCCGAAATCACGCCGGGCAATACTCTCTAGATAACGGCGGTCATTCTTCAGGGCATCTACCTCCCGCACCAGCTTCAGATTGTCGCCTTTCAGCGCCTCAAGTCTGAGCTGCACATCCTGTTTTTCCTTGTTAAGGTGGTAGATGCGCAACAGACCCCGTTCCCCGAAGATGGTGAAGTAGAGAATAAAGGTTACCGCGAGTATCGGGATGATATACATCCGCCTCTGCATGACAGTTGTTTACCCCCTACGCCATCAACGACGAGAAATAATTAATCGTTCGCTGCAGACCTTCTTCAACAGGGACAATCGGCTTCCAGCCCAGCTTTTCGCCGGCAAGACTTATGTCCGGCTGCCGCTGTTTGGGATCGTCTGCCGGCAGGGGTTTGAAAATTATCTTTGAACTGCTGCCGGTCAGGTTAATGATTCTTTCCGCAAATTCAAGAATTGTCGTTTCGGTAGGATTGCCAAGATTGACCGGCCCGATGAAACCTTCGCACTCCATCATCCGGATAATCCCCTCGACAAGATCACTGACATAACAGAATGATCGAGTCTGGCTGCCATCACCATAAACAGTTATATCCTCACCGCGCAGCGCCTGAGTAATGAAGTTGGAGACCACCCGGCCATCATGTTCGGCCATTTTCGGGCCGTAGGTATTGAAGATGCGGATAATGCGGATATCAACACTATTCTGGCGGTGATAATCCATCATAAGCGTTTCTGCTACCCGCTTACCTTCGTCATAACAGCTGCGGATACCGATAGGGTTGACATTACCCCAGTAATCTTCAGTCTGGGGGTGAATCTGCGGATCGCCATAAACTTCGGAGGTGGATGCCTGGAGTATCCGGGCCCTTACTCTCTTTGCCAGTCCCAGCATATTGATGGTACCCATGACACTGGTCTTGACGGTCTTTACCGGGTTGTACTGATAGTGTACCGGTGATGCCGGACAGGCAAAATTATAGATTCTGTCAACTTCAAGGAGGATTGGTTCTGTTATGTCATGCCTGATAAGCTCAAAGTTGTGATTGTCGAGCAGGTGATTGAGGTTCTGTTTGGTGCCGGTGAAAAAATTATCCAGACAGACAACTTCGTGGCCGTCGCCCAGCAGTCTTTCGCAGAGATGAGAGCCGATAAAGCCGGCGCCGCCGGTTACAAGGATCCGCATCTATTTCGTCCCCCCGTTAGCAACTGCGGGGGAGCTGTTACGGCCTAGCGGGATGTAGTTGAAACCGGCACTCTTCATCCTTTCCGGTTTATAAAGATTCCTGCCGTCAACAACCAGGGGAACCTTGAGTTCTGCGATAATACGCTCAAAGTCAGGCGTCCGGTATTCGCTCCAATCGGTGATGATGACAAGAGCGTCAGCACCATTTAGAATCTCGTACTGGTTATTACTGTACTCTATTCGCTCACCGAAGAATTTGCGCGCCTCTTTGAGTGATTCAGGGTCATGGGCACGGACTTTTGCGCCTGCGGCCAGGAGGTTTTCTATGATGGTAAGAGACGGCGCTTCACGCATGTCGTCTGTTCTTGGCTTGAACGAAAGCCCCCAGCAGGCGATTGTTCTGCCGGCAAGCGGCGCACTGCTGCCATCACCCAAGGCTTTAAGGAGCTTGGTGGAGAGAACTTCCTTCTGCCGCTCGTTAACCTCTTCTACAGCTTTGAGGAGAAGAAAATCATAGCTGCTCTCTTCTGCAGTCTTGATCAGAGCCTTGACATCTTTAGGGAAGCAGGAACCGCCGTAACCAGGGCCGGGGAAGAGGAAGTCGTAGCCGATCCGGGAGTCGGACCCGATGCCGTCCCTGACTGCAGCCACATCTGCACCCATTAGCTCGCAGAGGTTGGCTATCTGGTTCATGAAGGAGATACGGGTGGCAAGCATTGCGTTTGCGGCATATTTGGTCATTTCGGCGCTGCGGATATCCATGACTATAAGGCGGTTGTTCTTCCTCATGAACGGCTCATACAACTCTTTCATGATTTCTGCGGTACGGACATTGTCAGTGCCAATAACGACTCTGTCAGGCTTCATGAAGTCGTCAATCGCCGCCCCCTCTTTCAGGAATTCAGGGTTTGAAACGACATCAAACTCTATGGAGAGATTACGGGCGGTAAGTTCTTCCTGGACGGCTGCCCGGACTTTGTCGGCGGTACCTACCGGCACCGTGGATTTGTCAACGATAACCTTGAACCCCTGCATATGCTTGCCAATACTTCTGGCCACGCCGAGAACATATTTGAGGTCAGCTGAACCGTCATCTCCCGGGGGGGTGCCGACAGCGATGAAGTTGACGAGGGAACTTTTTACGGCGCTCTCAAGATCAGTCGTGAAGGAGAGTCTCCCCTCAGCGCTATTACGGAGCACCATCTCTTTAAGCCCTGGCTCGTAAATAGGGATTATCCCCTGCTTAAGCCCTTCTATCTTGGCTTCATCGATATCTACACAGATGACATTGTTGCCGCTCTCAGCAAAACAGGCACCTGCTACCAAACCGACATAACCGCTACCGATTACCGCTATCTTCATGCAAACTCCATAAAGGTGAAATTAAATATCAGCGATTTATACCATACCAAAAGGACTTGATGCCACAATTTTCAGGTTAAATCGGCTGCTTGCGAAAATCTGCAGGAAAGCTTTGCAAACTCTTCCAGCGAGAGCGTCTCACCCCTTCTCTTTTCATCAATCCCCACGTCAAGGAGAACTGCCCTTAAAGAAGCTTCGTCGGCAGTAAAGCCGCTCGCCTTAAGACAGTTCCAGAGAGTTTTACGGCGCTGATTAAAAGACGCCTTGACCAGTCGCCTGAAAAGCGCTTCATCACCAACTGCAACTCGGGGCCCGGGGAGTGCCTTGAAACGAAGAACGGCAGAGTCAACTTTCGGGACAGGGTGGAAAGAGCCGGGCTTGACAAGAAACTCCCTCTTGACATCAAAATGGAGGCGACAGAAAAGGGTCAGGATCCCGTACTCTTTTGTCGACGGCTGTGCAGCCAAACGATCACCAACCTCCTTTTGCAGCATCAGGTAAAGATCGGTGAACAGCGTCGGTGTCTCGAGGAACTTTATCAGTACCTGGGAAGAGATGTTGTAAGGGAGATTTGCCGCAACCTTCCACTTACGGTCGGTAAACCCGGAAAGCAGCGCGGGCAGATCAACCTTGAGAACATCGGCTTCAACTATATTTACTCTGGTGTTGCCGGCAAATTCGGTAGCCAGGAGCGGCGCAAGTCTGCGATCCAGCTCCACCGCCACAACCGAAGCTCCGGAGGCAACCAGTTCCTTAGTCAGCGCCCCCTGACCCGGTCCTACCTCCAGGATGAAATCATCAGGGGCAGGATCAACCAGTGAAACGATCCGGCTGATAACGTTACTGTCGGTCAGAAAGTTCTGCCCAAGCATTTTTATTGCTTTAAGTGGTTTCAATTGAGTCTACCTTGTAATTGGGTGGAAATCAGGTCCAGCGACCAACTGGGAACTGCATCAAAATCCAGGGAGGAGAATCCTTGTGAAAGGTAGAAGTCGCCCGGGACGGCAATCATGGCAGCATTATCGGCACAAAGAGCCGGGGAGGGGAAAAAAATTTCTGCCCCGCTTTTCTCTGAAAACAGCTGCATTGACCTGCGCAGACCTGAGTTGCAGGCAACTCCACCGGCCACCACCAATCTCTTACAGTCGCTCCGTTTCAGCGCTTCAGCAGATTTTGCCACCAGGAGTTCAGCTACAGCGGCCTGAAATGATGCACAAAGGTCTGGCAGTTCGCCTTGTGCCGCTGATAAAGGATTTTGCTTCAGATAGGTCATGACTGCTGTTTTGAGACCGCTGAAACTGAAATTCAAGCTTTTATCATGGAGCAGCGGCCTGGGAAAGTTCACTGCCTTCGGATTGCCGGTTGTTGCCAGCCGATCAATGACGGCTCCCCCTGGATAGGGAATTCCGAAAAGCTTTGCGACCTTATCGAAAGCCTCACCGGCTGCATCGTCGATTGTCTGACCAAGTGTCCGATATACCCCTACCCCGTCAACTTTATAAAGATGAGTATGACCGCCAGACACGACCAATGCCACGAACGGAAATTCAACCTCTTTTTCGAGAAGAATGGCGAGCAGGTGCGACTCGATGTGGTTTACACCCACAAGTGGCAGTTGCCTCCCCAGGGCTATCCCTTTGGCAGCAGAGACTCCCACCAGCAGAGCCCCTATCAGACCGGGACCGCGGGTAACAGCCAGGCCCTGGATATCGGCCAGCGTGACGGCGGCGTCCTTGAGGGCATTCTCAATGACCGGCAAAATACTCTCCAGATGCTTCCTTGATGCAATCTCCGGAACCACGCCACCATAAGCTGCATGAATATCTACCTGGGAGGCGACGATGCTGGAAAGAATTTTGCGCCCATCAAGCACTACCGCTGCAGCGGTTTCGTCACATGAAGTTTCTATTGAAAGAACTAGCATTTAGAGGAGGTTTGCTGCCAGTTCAGCCAGCTCGGACCGCTCACCTTTCATCATCGTCACATGACCGGAAATATTCAGCCCCTTGAGTCTTTCAACCAGGTAGGTCAGGCCGTTGCTCGAAGCGTCTACGTACGGGTTGTCAATCTGGTATGGATCTCCGGTAAGAACGATCTTTGTCCCTTCACCAGCCCTGGTAATGATGGTCTTGATCTCATGAGGAGTCAGGTTCTGGGCTTCATCAACAATCATGAACTGATTGGGAATGGAGCGACCGCGGATGTAGGTAAGCGGCTCAATCTCCATGATCCCCATGGCCACCAGCTCCTTGTACCCTTTACTGTGGCGCTTTTCTGCTTCATGCCCGGAGAGGAGCAGTTCGACGTTGTCAAAAATAGGTTGCATCCAGGGGGCAAGTTTTTCTTCAATATCGCCGGGGAGAAAGCCGATATCCTTGCCCATGGGGAATACCGGACGTGACACCAGCAGCCGGTTATAGACATTCTCTTCGGCAACCTTGTGCAGACCGGCAGCGATTGCCAAAAGGGTCTTCCCGGTCCCGGCCTTCCCTACCAGAGTCACCAGCTTTATCGAGTCATCAAGCAGCACGTCGATAGCAAAGGCCTGCTCCCGGTTGCGGGAAGAGATACTCCAGATGCCGTCTTTACCACCTTTGCGGAGTGGCAGGATTCTCTCCTTCAGCGCATCAAAGCGGCCGATGCCGGTATGATTCAGATTAGTTTCATCATACAGTGTCACAAACTGGTTCGGCAGCAGTGAATTGATGCCGTCGAGCCACCCCTGACCGTGAAAGCGGTCGACCTGTTCGGCTGTCACCTTGAGATCGGCAGTGCCGGAGTAAAGCTCTTCAATCTCAACCTTGTCAGACTCATAATCCTCAGCAACAAGCCCAAGAGCATCAGCTTTAATCCGCAGATTGGTGTCCTTTGAAACAAGAATCACCCGTCCGGAGCCGGCTTTATCTTTAAGCTCCATGGCAACGGCAAGAATCCGGTTGTCGCCATGCTCACTATGCAGCCCTGGTGGCAGGGATTTCAGCGCCTGATCCTCATAAATCTCCACCCGCAGGATCCCGCCAGACTCAAGAGCGACACCCTTTGACAGGGAGCCGGCAGTGCGGAGATTATCCAGAAGACGTGAAACTTGCCGGGCATTTCTGCCGGTCTCGTTCATATCTTTTTTAAACTTGTCAATCTCTTCAATTACCGTAATCGGAATAACGATTGTGTTCTCTTCAAAGCGGTAAAGTGCGTGAGGGTCGTGGAGGAGGACATTCGTATCCAGAACAAAAGTTTTCATTGATGCCTCTTTTTATGATTTATTTGGCGTAAATACGAATCTTGAGGCCGGAACCTGTTGCCAGTATTTTTATGAAATATTCATCCCCGAAGCGTGTTTTACCCTCAAGAACAACTTCACCTTCCCGATTAAGCGTTGCCAGAACGCTTTCGGGAGAGTCCTTGATGGCAAACTCGCTGAAGACATTGGACTTATAAAGCTCCTGCCTTGTTATCGGCTTTTCCGGCGTCATAGAACACCCGGTGGCAAGGATGAACATGACAAAACCGAGCAGGCATGTTCTCAAATTCATGGTTTCAACTCCTTGACGTTACCACTGATAATCACTTTCAAGGCAGCCAAAAACTGGTCGATATCGTCTTTCGTGTTGAAAATGCCGGGGCTCACCCTGATAGTCCCTTCAGGATATGAGCCGATGGTGCGATGAGCAAGTGGCGCACAGTGGAGACCGACCCTGACGGCAATGTCAAAATCCCTGTCCAGCATGAAACCTACCAGTGAAGGATCAACCCCTTTAACAGCAAAGGATACTACCGAACCTCTCGGTTTACTGATATCTGCGTTGAATACCCGCACAGCGTTGTTTGCCAGAAGCCCTTCCAGCAAAGAGTTCACCAGGAGCAGTTCATGACGCTGAATGCTTGCGACTCCTCGTGAGGCGATAAAATCCGCACCGGCCTTGAGTCCTGCTATACCGGCGATATTGAGAGTGCCGCTTTCAAAGCGCTCCGGCAGTTCATCGGGTGGGGTAAGCTCTGTGGAGCCGCCACCGGTGCCACCGACCAGGAGAGGCTTTAGTTCAATACCTTCACCAATGTAAAGAAAACCGGTCCCCTGGGGCCCATACATCCCCTTGTGCCCGGGAGCGGCAAACAGATCGACATTCAGCGCCGGAATATCGATAGGAACGGTTCCCGCACTCTGAGAGGCGTCAAGGAGAAAGGTAATACCCCGGCTTTTCAGTATCGACCCGATCTCGGCAATCGGATTGAGAGCACCTGTCACATTGGAACAGTGAGTCATCGCTACCAGACGAGTTTCTGGAGTGACTGCTTTCAGAATAGAATCTACGGAGACATAACCATCATGGTCACCGTCTACCCAAGTGACGTCTACCCCTGAACTGCTTGCCGCATGAAGCGGTCTTGCCAGAGAATTATGTTCCATTGTCGTGGTGACAACATGATCGCCATTACGCAAGAGGCCGTTAACCGCAAGATTGAGGGATTCAGTGGCGCTGTGGGTAATGATGAACCTGGAGGAATCCTCTACCCCGAAAAGGCAAGCCAGTGATTCACGCGCGGCAAAAAGTATTCTGGCAGCATCAAGAGACTGTCGGTAGCCACCACGATTGGGAGAGACGCCTGTTTCTCTGAGAGTTGCGTCCATCGCTTTGTACACGCACTCAGGTTTGGGAAATGTAGTAGCAGCATTATCAAGATAAATTGACATTAATCACCTTAAAAAACAGGTTCTGACACAAATAGCGGCTCTAAAGTTAGAACCGGCAATAGCTGAACAGCATCTGGCCGTTTGGAGAAAATCCGCTTATTTATTGCCTCGGCATTCGCCGTTCCAAGCCAGTTCCCCCCTACATAAACCGGCTCATCACCCAGATAAAGCAGATTGTAGTTACTGTTGCCATAAATAGAGTTCCCCCAGGCAGCAGTCAGATTATCCTCTAGTTGCAGCCCGACTTTACTTCCAGTAACAAGATTGGCATTAAACTTGAGTATAGAGCCACTCACAGCTACCCCGGTTTCAATATTGGCAGTGAACCTTGAATTAATGATTGTCCCTTCGCAAGCACTGATCCTGGCCCCGGTCAAACTGGCGGAAAACAGGCTTTTAGCGATCAAAAAACGTGATTTTTCGGCAACCAGAGCAGCCTGGGTAAATGCTGATATTTTAAGCTTTTCCGCTGAGACGGCCGAAGATGAAACCGTCAACCCTGTCTTACCTTTTTCAATCGCTACGGTTTCAAGCTCTATTTCGCTCTTTTGTGCAGAGATTCCAGTAGAGCAGCCTGAAATTGTCACATTTTTAAGGGATCCTATTGAATCCATCATCCTGATGGCAGTTACAGAACTCTCCACGCGGATATTTTTGACAGCAAAGGTAGAGAAACGCGCATGAATCGCACTCTCTGCACCCATAATCACTACCTGTTCGAAAACATTTTTCTTACTTGTGTCTGTCAGCACAACCCCATACCAATCCGCAGGGTATGGTTCCGAATATTGCGAAGCAAATGTTATCGGGGTCTCAGGAGAACCTTTGGCAACTATCCTGCCAAGAACAAGTATACCAGAATCCGGGCCAAATCTGACAACTGTTCCCGGCAAAAGTGTCAGGGTTGCCTGCGCAGCGACTGTAACCATCCCTTCGATCTGCACTGCACCGTTCCAGACAGAGTCTTCAGTGATCGTCCTGGAACCTGATTTAAGCGACGGTGCAAAAGGAGCCAATCCTCTCGTTGGTGGCGCAACCTTAGTACTACCGGTTTTTTCAGGTAGTGCTTCAGGGAGAGGAACCAAGGGGGCTGATTGTGGTTGAACTTTCGCTGGCAATGCAAGAACAGGAGACTTGGCAGATATTACCGGCTCAATTTTATCCGGCTTTACAACAACGGCGCCACCAGCGGAAACTGCTGGAACCGGCTTTGGCTGCGGCGCTGAATTGAACGGAAAGGACCACTCTGCATTGAGGTTAAGCGGAGAAAGGAATATAAGCAAAAAAAGAATAAATGCCTTTGAATTTCGGTAAATACAGAGCAACAGGTTTGCCACCTTTTCAGCAGTCTTTGGAAATAGAGTGGCAGACGCGGTTTTTACCCATGGATTTTGCCTTATACAGGTAAGAGTCCATGAGCGAGAATAGATCTTCACGGCTTGTCCCATTTTCCGGATAGCAGGCAACTCCTGCACTGACGGTTATGCTGTTACCGCCAGCCTCAGGCACCGAGATTACAGCTTCTTCGGCTATTTTAGTGCGGAGTCTTTCCGCTGCCAGAACTGCATTTTCAAGTGAAGTCTCCGGCAGCAGGATGACAAATTCCTCGCCACCGTATCTGAAAGCATAGTCAATCTTGCGGAGAAAGCGGCTGATAATGTCGCCCATCGCCACAAGAACCTTGTCTCCCACCGCATGGCCAAAGCTGTCGTTGAAACTCTTGAAGTTGTCGATATCAAGAATTACCAGCGAGAGCATTTTGTCATACCGCCTGGCTCTGCCCAGTTCCTGAGTCAAAATCTGCTGAAAATAACGGTGATTATAAAGACCTGTCAGATAATCTGTAATTGCCATCAATTTGGTCTTGTTGTGAAGACGCGCGTTATGAATGGCAAGGGCCGCAAATGAGGCAAGTATTGACAGAAGTTCCAGGCTTCCCCGGTCGAAATCGCGGGGGATAAAATCGTCGAGGTAGAGAATACCGACGATATCGTCCTGAAAAACAAGGGGAATGCATATAAGAGAACGAATTCCTTCTTTCACGGCGACAGGATTATGAAAAAAAGGGGAATTTTCGGTGTCGCTGACTATAAAAATCTCACCGGAGTTCAGTATCTGCTCTGTGAGGCCGCCGCTAGACACACCCCACCTTTCAACCGTTACAAATTCGGCTGAAAGCCCTCGATGAGCATGTAGCGACAGCTCCTGCTTCTTACTATCATAAAGAGCGACACTTCCGGCAGGGGTATCGGAATAATGCATTGCACTGACCATGATAGATTGCAAAAGCGTATCCAGATCCAGTGTGGAGACCACTGTCCTTGCAACCTCAATCAGATCCCGCAGTGCATCTATCTGGTGCTGAAGTGACGCATTGCCACATTCAGAACATTGGGCGACAGGCTTTACAAAGTCCTCTTTCATTGTTTATCCCTTAACATATTTCATTATCTTTGTAAATCTCGAAGCGACTTGAGACCATAAATGCCGGCTTAAATTATACCTACTCCTGCCATCTCAAACATGATCCTTCGTGTATTCAGCGGGTTACATTTCTAATCGAAAACCACTTGACACCCCCATATATATTGTGGTTAATGTTCCACGCACACACCAAATATAGATGTAATTTAACTTGCCGACACTATAAACAACGATAAGTTCACTAACGAAGTTATTTCTACCAAAAAGGAGTTTGGATCATGTCAAGCAGAACATCAGGCAACCTTCAACCGGCTCTCTCCCCCAATGCACTAACCGTTCTGGAAAAGCGCTACTTAAAGAGAGACCAAAGCGGTAAACCCCTCGAAACACCGGCAGACCTTTTCCGCCGGGTAGCAGATGCAATAGCCTCTGCTGATGCGGTCTTTGACAAAAAAGCCGACACTAAAAAGCTTTCTGACAGCTTTTACTCGATGATGGCAAACATGGAATTTCTCCCTAACTCTCCTACGCTTATGAATGCCGGGCGTGAACTTGGCCAGCTGTCAGCCTGCTTTGTCCTGCCTATCGGTGACTCTATGGAGGAGATCTTTGATGCCGTAAAATTCACAGCGCTCATCCACAAGTCAGGCGGTGGTACTGGCTTTTCATTCTCGCGCCTCAGGCCGGCAAATGATGTCGTCATGTCAACTACCGGTATCTCCAGTGGTCCGCTCTCATTCATGAAAGTATTTGATATCGCCACTGAGACCATCAAGCAAGGGGGTACACGCAGAGGCGCCAACATGGGTATTCTACGAGTCGATCACCCGGATATCATGGACTTCATCATGTGCAAGTCCGACCAGAAGCAACTTAATAACTTCAATATTTCCGTCGGCATTACTGAAGCTTTTATGGAAGCGGTTGAAAAGGATCAGGAATACAACATCAAAAACCCGCGCAGCGGCGAGATCTGTGGCGCACTGAATGCCAGAAAAGTCTTTCACCGCATCGTCAAACAGGCATGGGAAAACGGCGAACCGGGCATTATCTTCCTTGACAGACTTAACCGCGACAACCCTACCCCGCTCATCGGCGAAATCGAATCAACCAATCCCTGCGGCGAGCAACCGCTCCTCCCTTATGAGTCTTGCAATCTTGGCTCCATAAACCTCGGAAAAATGGTAAAGGCTGGAGACGTCGACTGGTTCCGGCTCAATGAAGTCATCAAGCTGGCGGTCAAATTCCTTGACAATGTTATTGAGGTCAATAACTACCCCTTGCCGCAGATAGATGAAATGACCCGTTCCAACCGCAAAATCGGGCTTGGTGTCATGGGCTGGGCTGACATGCTTATCCTCCTGGGGATTCCGTACAACTCACCGGAAGGGATCGCGCTTGGCGAAAAAGTAATGAAGTTTATCAATGACGAAGGCCACGCTGCATCACGCGAACTGGCCAAAATCCGCGGAGCATTCCCTAACTTCAAAGGCTCGATTTATGACAAACCAGGCCTTGCACCGATTCGAAACGCAACAGTAACAACAATTGCCCCGACCGGCACCATTTCGATCATCGCCAATGCATCATCCGGTGTAGAGCCTCTATTTGCAGTCTCTTACATCCGTCAGGTAATGGATAAGAATATTCTCGTCGAAGTCAATCCGATCTTCGAAAAGATCGCCAAGGAGCGCGAATTCTACTCCCAGGAACTGATGGAGGCGATCGCGCAACATGGGACGATTCACGACATCAATGCCATTCCGGCCGATCTTCGGGAAATCTTCGTCACTGCTCACGACATAAACCCTGAAGACCATATAGCCATGCAGTCGGCTTTTCAGCTGCATACTGACAATGCTGTGTCAAAGACTGTCAATTTCTCCGCAGAAGCGACTGTTGAAGATGTTGAAAAGGTTTATCGCCTTGCCTATCAGTCTGGTTGTAAAGGGGTGACAATCTACCGTGACGGTTCCCGTGACGAACAGGTTCTTTCCACCGGCAAAAAAGAGGAAAAAATTGAGCCGACAGCGGTGCCAAGCGAAGACAAGCACACTTTCAAGCGGGACCGCCCCAAAGCTCTCAAAGGGTGGACTTACCAGATGCAGACGGGCTGCGGCCCTCTCTACATCACCGTAAATGAAGACAAACAGGGACTCTTCGAGCTCTTCACCACAATGGGTAAGGCTGGCGGCTGTGCGGCATCACAGGCAGAAGCACTGGGCAGAATGGTATCCTTGGCCTGGAGAAGCGGTGTTCAGGCACGGCAGGTGGTAAAACAGCTGATGGGAATATCCTGCCACTGCCCGTCTGGTTTCGGAGACAGCAAGGTTCTTTCCTGCGCTGATGCTGTTGCCAAGGCGATCCAAGCACATATGCATGCAGCCGGCTACGACACCGGCATCCATAAATCCGGACATGAGCGCGGTGCCTGCCCGGAGTGTGGCGGACCGGTTGAACATGAAGGCGGCTGCTCGGTCTGTCATGTCTGCGGCTATTCTGAGTGCGCCTAAATCCGACAGGATCTAAATGAAGATGCTGGGGGGCGCCAAACGGTGCCCCCCATTTTTTGAAATCAACTTCAGAGATAGATCAGCTCCAGCTTGCCTTTAACTCCTATTATCTTGACAACCGGATTCAGGTTGGCTATGTATTTACTGTTTTCAGGACTTGTCAGTGATTGTTGCATCAATCAGAGCAGACAGTAAGTTTTCCACCCTTTACCTGTCGCCGCCGGTCTTTTCCATTATATAAATACAGGACCAAATCCTATCTGTTGCCCCTCACATGAAACCTGTATATTTTTAATTGCTCATCCACTTCCTGATGATTAAATTATATGCAGACAAGTTGCAAAATGATTAAAATGAAGGCACTTTTTCAACCTTAGCCTTACCCGTAAGCCTAACTAATTGTAATTATATGTATATTTCTTGCTGAAATTTAGGCAAACATCTTGCTATAACCTTCAACAAAGAATTTGCAGTATTGACAACCACTGCACTTCTTTATTTAACGACAAATCAATTCAAACATTATGGGAGAGTGAATTGTGAAAAAAGTCGAAGCGATTATAAAACCGTTCAAACTTGATGAAGTAAAAGAAGCTTTAAATGAGATTGGTATTCAAGGGATTACAGTTAGCGAGGTTAAAGGTTTTGGACGACAGAAAGGCCATACCGAGCTTTATCGCGGCGCTGAATACGTGGTCGATTTTATTCCCAAGATTAAGATGGAGATCATTGTTTCTGACGACATCGCCTCCAAAGTGGTTGATGCAATAGAGCAGGCTGCCAAAACGGGACGTATCGGTGATGGAAAGATTTTTGTCACTACGGTAGAAGAGGTAGTTCGTATACGTACAGGTGAGCGCGGCGAAGATGCGCTCTAAACCATAAAACCAACTGAAAGGAGATTATTGATGACACCGAAACAGGTAGTAGAGTTTGCCAAAGAAAATGGCGCATTGATGGTAGATTTCAAGTTTATGGATTTTGTTGGTATCTGGCAGCATTTTTCCGTACCTATGAGCGAATTCAGCGAAGATACATTTGAAGAGGGCCAAGGGTTTGACGGCTCTTCGATTCGTGGCTGGCAGCCGATTCACTGTTCAGACATGATCATCGTGCCAGATCCTAAAACTGCCAAGATCGATCCGTTTGTTAAAGTGCCGACCCTGTCGCTTATTTGCAACATCTTTGATCCAATCACCAAGGAAGGTTACAGCCGCGATCCGCGGAATATCGCTATCAAGGCAGAAGCTTATCTCAAATCAACCGGAATTGGTGATACAGCATACTTTGGTCCTGAAGCCGAATTCTTCATTTTTGACGAAGTTCGTTACGATTCCAGTGCCAACCAGTCATTCTATTCAGTTGATTCTGTTGAAGGTGCCTGGAATACGGGCCGTGAAGAGTTCCCTAACCTCGGGTACAAGCCGCGTCACAAGGAAGGCTACTTTCCGGTTGCCCCTACTGACTCACAGAACGACCTGCGTAACGAGATGGTAATGGAACTCCAGAACGTTGGTATTCGTGTTGAGTGCCAGCACCATGAAGTTGCCACCGGCGGCCAGGCTGAGATCGATATGCGCTTTAACTCGCTTGTGGATATGGCCGACGATCTGCAGTGGTTTAAGTATGTTATAAAAAATGTTGCCAATCGCAACAACAAGACCGTAACATTCATGCCGAAGCCACTCTACGGTGACAACGGTTCCGGTATGCACTGTCACCAGTCCATCTGGAAAGACGGCGTAAACCTTTTCGCCGGTGACAAATACGGCGGACTCTCCCAGCAGGCACTCTGGTACATCGGCGGTATCATCAAGCACGCCAAAGCACTGTGCGCATTCACCAACCCGACAACCAACTCCTACAAGCGTCTTGTTCCAGGCTTCGAAGCTCCGGTTAACATGGCTTACTCGGCTCGTAACCGTTCCGCAGCTATTCGTATTCCGATGTTTTCCAGCAGCCCAAGTTCAAAACGTGTTGAATATCGTACCCCAGATCCGAGCTGCAACGGCTATCTTGCTTTTGCCGCAATGCTGATGGCAGGTCTTGACGGTATCGAGAACAAGATCGATCCAGGCCAGCCTCTGGACAAGGATATTTACGGACTTTCTCCTGAAGAGCTCAAGCATATACCTTCTGCTCCGGGAAGCCTCGATGAAGCTCTCAAGTGCCTTGAAGATGACTATGAGTTCCTCCTCAAAGGCGACGTGTTTACTATGGACGTCATTGACAAATGGATCGAATATAAGACAGAAGCAGAAGTCAACCCTGTCCGTATGCGTCCAGTTCCACTTGAGTTCGAACTTTACTACGATATCTAGGCCAGCTTCACCAAAGGCGGGGGAAACCCCGCCTTTTTTTATTTCGGTTTATTTGAATTTAATTGATTATTTCACTTGACCTGCCTTAACCGCTCTGGTATAAAAGGAATTCGATTGTCGCGGGGTGGAGCAGTCTGGTAGCTCGTCGGGCTCATAACCCGAAGGTCACAGGTTCAAATCCTGTCCCCGCAACCAAAAAAGTCAAGGGAGTCGGCTAGTTAGCTGACTCCCTTTTTCCATTTTAGCCCAGTTATTCTGGCGCACTTTGGCGCACTCTTCATTTATTACAACCTATCTTACTGAAAACACTGCACTTTCTGCAAAATAAACCCGCAGGTCACAGAGTTAATATCTAAACTTAGATTATGGACTGACAAATAATCATTGGCCCCGAATGCTGGAGTGCATAAAAACTATAAACAAATATGTATATTATTTCTTGACGCTGTAAACATAAATGTATATATTTTACTTATGAACAGCAAGGAACTCAAAAGATGGCTGGCGGATCAGGGATGCACTTTCGAGACAAAGAAAGGCGGTAGCGGACACATGATCGTTAGGCTGGGAGATAAAGTCACCGATCTGCCGATGCATGGTAGCGGGAAAGAACTTGGTACCGGTCTGGTAAACGCCATCAAGAAAGCTCTTGGCTTGAAGTAAGGAGGAATCTTTATGCTAGCATATCCAGTAATTCTGACACCAGACGATAACGACACCTTTCTGGTAACGTTTCCGGATATTCCGGAGGCGGTTACATTCGGAGAGACTGAAGCGGAAGCGCTTGTCTATGCACTTGACGCTCTAGAAACCATTCTGGAAGCATATCTTGATGACAAGCGGTCCATTCCATATCCTTCTCCCGCAGAAGGCCGCCCGGTGGTTGTGCTCCCAGTTGTAGCAGCCGGAAAGATCGTTCTGCACAATACCCTGATTGAAACTGGCAAGAAAAAGGCCGATCTTGCCCGGATGCTCAATCTTGCGCCTACCCTGGTTGACCGACTCCTCTCCCTGCGGCATAAAAGCCGGATCGAACAGATCGAAACCGCCCTGGCTGCTTTCGGCAAGAAGTTGGTAGTGGACGTTTTAGGGAGGGATGGCGGTTTTAGTGCCGTTAAATAATTATCTGGCGCAGTGCGCCCAATTTGCAATAAAAAACACTAAATATATCAGCAAGTTAAGCGTTTAGCAGCACAACTCATAACCCGAAGGTCACAGGTTCAAATCCTGTCCCCGCAACCAATTAAATTCAGGACTTAGGCTTAACTGCTTAAGTCCTTTTTTTGTTCCTGATGCAGGCATTGACGCAGGTGACTTTACGCATTAGTAGCAGTGGGTGCTTGTGGCTATTAGCTACAAACATATCTACATCTGCAGAAAATTGAACACACATGCACAATCTCCTCAAATTAAAACCCGCTATATAACGTTTACAATTGATTCAAATAGCTTTGCTACTTCCTTTATACACCCTCGAAATGTAAAGCAATTTCACTATAATCCATGCCAGTAACAATCTTTTTCCCATGGCATATTTCATGCTTACATATTAATTACAGTTAAACCCCAATCCGCAAAACTATTGGGTTAATATAGTGTAACATGCTATAATCCTTCACATAATTGTAGTGAAGGAGCTCACCCGAATGGTGAAAGACAATCTCGGTTTTCAGTATGTAGCAGCCCGACAGACGCTAACTTCCGTAGCAGGATTGGAGCTGCTCACCACCCTCATACGCCGTCTCGATCTGATTCGAGCCATCAGAATGT
>CAWBBV010000026.1:0-69030 GCA_963787125.1 uncultured delta proteobacterium | reverse complement strand
CGTTCGGCTGGCTTACCTGCTTAATAATCTCTCCACGGGTGAGACCACTGGCCTTATATTTCTTGTATAGGGCAAGCATCATCTCCGGAGTTTTCTGCCGGGCAATGATTGTCAGGATCCCCCTGGCTGCCTTTGGATCATTGCGACAGTCATCCTTTACTTCAGCAGGGAGTCGATTGAGAGCCAGTATCTCCGATATTGACGTTTCGGATTTCCCCAAGGCAGCGGCTACTTCTATCTGCTCGTAATCATGCAACGACCTGAGCCTTTCAATCGCCTCCGCCTCTTCAATAGCAGTTAGATTCTCCCTGAGCAGGTTTTCGATAATGGCAATCTCTGCCGGTTCACCGTCGGTGATGATGGCCGGGACGGTTTCGAGGCCCGCATTCCGCGCCGCCTGATAGCGCCGCTCGCCGGAGACGATGATAAATTTGCCACCCTCCCCTGCCCGCACCAGAATCGGCTGGAGGATGCCATGACTGGTGATGGAGGCAGTCAGTTCGGCCAGCGCCTGCTCATCGAAGAACTTGCGCGGCTGATCCGGGTCGGGAATCAGCTGGATCATGCTCAACTGGTAGAGCTTGCCTTTTTCAAAGTCTGTGGCCATATGGTCTCCTTTTTTTATTGTAAGTCCCCCTTCAATAAAGGGGGATTCAGGGGGATTTGCCTTTGACCTTAAAAATCAAATCCCCCTGCCCCCCCTTTGCAAAGGGGGGAATGAAGTTCCCCCGGTTCAGTGGACAGGGTGTTAAGCTGCAAATTTGAGTTGATCCGCCTCGTATGGAGTCCGATACCCCAGCGAAGAATGAATTCTTTTACGGTTATAGAAACGTTCTATGTAACTGAAGATGCTCTGGCGTGCATCGGCTCGGGTTGAATACTGGCAGTGAAATACAAGCTCTCTCTTAAGTGTCCCAAAGAAGCTTTCTGCCGGTGCGTTGTCCCAACAATTACCTTTGCGACTCATGCTGCAAGTTGTGCCATTTTTCACTAACAGGGCCTGGAATTCAATGCTTGCATACTGCGACCCTCTATCGGAATGATGAATCAGTCCACGCGGCGGGTTTCGTCGCTTAACTGCGAGAATGAAAGCATCGATGACAATATTCCGGGTCATTCGCTCCGACATGGACCACCCAACGATGGCACGTGAAAACAAGTCCATAACTATTGCCAGGTAGAGCCACCCCTCGCCGGTCCAGATGTAAGTGATGTCTGCGGCCCATGCCTGGTTAGGCCGCTTTGGCGTGAACTCCCGATTGAGAAGGTTGGCCGCCACGGGCAACTTATGCTTAGAGTTGGTCGTTGCCTTGAACTTGCGCTTCGTCTTCGCTCTAAGGCCATCTTTTCTCATCAGGCGGGCAATCTTGTTACGACCGTAATGCTTGCCGCGCCTCTGTAGTTCCCGGTGCACCCTGGGACTTCCGTAGGTGCGATTGCTCTCTTGGTGAATCTCTTTGATCACCTCTGATAGCGCTTGATCTTCTTGACTTTTTTTGCCTTCTGGCTGTTTTAACCAGGCGTAATATCCGCTCCGTGAAACGTCGAAAACGCTACACATGATGGAGATCCGAAACTCAGTCTGATTCTCACGGATGAAGCTAAAGGTCAAGTCGGGTCTTTTGAAAAGATGGCCATTGCTTTTTTTAAGATTTCACGCTCCATCTTTAAACGCTCATTTTCACGCTTAAGTTGACGGATTATCTCCGCGTCAGAGGTCATATGCCCTTTGCCGGGAAACGCTTCTTCAGGTTTAACCGATAACTGCCTGATCCAGTTGTAAAGCGTGTTGGGGTGAATCCCCATATCGCTCGCTATCTGGTTTACATCGGCACCTCCATCGGTAACCAGTTTGATTGAAGTTCCCCCGGTTCAGTGGACAGGGTGTTAAGCTGCAAATTTGAGTTGATCCGCCTCGTATGGAGTCCGATACCCCAGCGAAGAATGAATTCTTTTACGGTTATAGAAACGTTCTATGTAACTGAAGATGCTCTGGCGTGCATCGGCTCGGGTTGAATACTGGCAGTGAAATACAAGCTCTCTCTTAAGTGTCCCAAAGAAGCTTTCTGCCGGTGCGTTGTCCCAACAATTACCTTTGCGACTCATGCTGCAAGTTGTGCCATTTTTCACTAACAGGGCCTGGAATTCAATGCTTGCATACTGCGACCCTCTATCGGAATGATGAATCAGTCCACGCGGCGGGTTTCGTCGCTTAACTGCGAGAATGAAAGCATCGATGACAATATTCCGGGTCATTCGCTCCGACATGGACCACCCAACGATGGCACGTGAAAACAAGTCCATAACTATTGCCAGGTAGAGCCACCCCTCGCCGGTCCAGATGTAAGTGATGTCTGCGGCCCATGCCTGGTTAGGCCGCTTTGGCGTGAACTCCCGATTGAGAAGGTTGGCCGCCACGGGCAACTTATGCTTAGAGTTGGTCGTTGCCTTGAACTTGCGCTTCGTCTTCGCTCTAAGGCCATCTTTTCTCATCAGGCGGGCAATCTTGTTACGACCGTAATGCTTGCCGCGCCTCTGTAGTTCCCGGTGCACCCTGGGACTTCCGTAGGTGCGATTGCTCTCTTGGTGAATCTCTTTGATCACCTCTGATAGCGCTTGATCTTCTTGACTTTTTTTGCCTTCTGGCTGTTTTAACCAGGCGTAATATCCGCTCCGTGAAACGTCGAAAACGCTACACATGATGGAGATCCGAAACTCAGTCTGATTCTCACGGATGAAGCTAAAGGTCAAGTCGGGTCTTTTGAAAAGATGGCCATTGCTTTTTTTAAGATTTCACGCTCCATCTTTAAACGCTCATTTTCACGCTTAAGTTGACGGATTATCTCCGCGTCAGAGGTCATATGCCCTTTGCCGGGAAACGCTTCTTCAGGTTTAACCGATAACTGCCTGATCCAGTTGTAAAGCGTGTTGGGGTGAATCCCCATATCGCTCGCTATCTGGTTTACATCGGCACCTCCATCGGTAACCAGTTTGATCGTTTCGATCTTGAACTCGCGGGTGAACGACTTTCTCTTCGATACCATGACTGTCCTCCGTCTGCTTTTGTAGCAGCTTTTCGGACTGTCCACAATCTCGGGGGAAGTTCAGAACGCCTGGCAAAAGGTTGATGTTGAAAGGGCTATGATTTATATGGAGCACCAACAAAAAACCAAAAAAAGCCGCCTGACCGGCATTGATCCCGGTTCAGCGGCTCTGAATTATTGCTTATTTAGCATCATAACAGTCCTTATGACATCGACATTAAAGGTGACGCAAAATACAATGCGGTTCTATAATTGTCAATGTTTAATAAGGAAATTAGAGTTAATTTTTCAGGATGATAGGGTGATAAGAATGCTCATTATTCTGCTTTGCACTCAAGATAACACTAAACCCAACCACCCCCAACCCCTCCTTTGTAAGGAGGGGAGCTTAAAGTCCCCCTCCTATTTTAGGAGGGGTTAGGGGTGGTAAGGTTTCAATTTGGAGTTAGCGACTTAGAGCGTATCCCCCTTGAGTGAGCACTCCCGCTCCCACTGGTAGTAGCCGTCAGCCTTGATATCCCAGAACGTTTCGATCCGCCCCTTGTAATAGCTGATATCGGCGCAGTCCTGCTCTATTGCCGCAAAGACGGCGGCATCAATGGCCCCAAAGCTGTGGAGGAAGCGGTAAAACTCGCGAATGCCGCCCAGATGCTCGGCGATCTCTGCTATAACCGGCTCCATGGTGTTGACGATATACCAGTTGCCGGCAAACTGCCTGACAACGCCGGGATCCGAATCGAGCAGATTCAGCTGCCTGAAGCCGATGAGGTAGTCGCGCAGATAAAAATCGGCGCTGTTGGCCAACAGGGTCGCTTCATGTTCACTCAGGCCCGCTTCGAGCCGCTCATTATAGAAAGTTATCAGTAGTTCCCGGCAAAGGCCGTCAACCCTGAGTTCATCTTCAAGTGTGCCGATCTGGAAATCACTTTTTGTCAGCTTCATACAACCCCTTTGCATAAGATCTTACGTACGTGAAATTTTTGGATCAAGAGCATCGCGAAGCCCCTCACCAACAAGGTTATAGGCAATGACCGTCACAAGTATGGCAACACCGGGAAAGAGCGACAGCCACCAGGCAAATTCCAGATAGTCCTTGCCGGCGGTGAGCATATTCCCCCAGCTCGGGACGGGGGGCTGCACGCCGATACCGAGAAACGAGAGGGCCGATTCGGTCAGGATCGCCCCGGCAACCCCAAGGGTGGCGGCCACAAGCACCGGCGAAAGAGCGTTGGGGAGGATATGACGAAAGATTATTCTGAGATCGGAGGCGCCCAGTGCCCTGGCGGCCAGGACAAAGTCCCGCTCCCGCAGTGTCAGCACTTCGGCGCGGACGATCCGGGCAACCCCCATCCAGCCGGTCAGGCCGATGACAATCATGATGTACCAGATGGATGGCTCCAGCATGGCGATGACCGCCAGGATGAGAAAGAAGGTGGGGAAGCAGAGCATGATGTCAACAATGCGCATCAGGACCTGATCAACCCATCTGCCGAAATAACCGGCAACAAGGCCGGCGGTTGTGCCGATGACCGTGGCGATGCCGACAGCGACAAAACCGACTTTCAGGGATATTCTGGCGCCGAAGATAATCCTGGTCAAAACATCGCGGCCAAGCTCGTCAGTCCCGAGCCAGTGGCCGTTTGATGGCGGCAGCAGCACGTGGTAGGCGTCCAGATCATCGGGCGAATAAGGGGTTATGTAGGGCGCCAGGAAAGAGAGGATAAAGAGGGTCACCACTACCGCAGCACCGGCAAGCGCAAAGCGGTTGGCGCTGAAGCGCTTGCAGATATCGGCCAGATAATGATTACGTAAGTTATTCATAGTCAGCGCCCGTGCCTTATTCTCGGATCTGCGGCGGCATAGGCCAGATCGGCGAGAAGGTTGCCGATAAGGGTCAAAAAGGCGCCGATCACCAGTATTCCCATGACCAGAGGATAATCCCGCGACATGACCCCCATGTAGAAGAGCTGCCCCATGCCGGGAATGGCAAAGATGGTTTCAAAGATGACGCTGCCGCCGATAAGACCGGGGAGTGAAAAGCCAAGGATGGTAATGATCGGCAAAAGTGCGTTTCTGAGCGCATGGCGGTAGATAACCACCCGTTCGGACAGACCTTTCGCCCGGGCGGTGGTGATGTAGTCCTGACCGATAACTTCGAGCATGGTGGAGCGGGTATAACGGGAAAGCCCGGCCAGAGAGCCGAAGGTGGCGACTCCGAGCGGAAGGATCAGATGTTTTGCCGTATCAAGCAGCCAGCCAAAGCTGCTCATTTTACCGGCGCCAAGGGAGTGCAGCCCGGAAATCGGCAGCCAGCCCAGTTTCACACCGAAAACATACATCATCAGCAGCGACAGCCAGAAGGTCGGCACGGCAAAGCCTAAAAAGACGAAGAGGGTTATGCCTTTGTCGAGGATAGAGTTGCGGTGGGTCGCGGCCAGAATACCAATGGGGACGGCCAGGCCGAACTCCAAGATCAGCGCAATTATGTTTATAGAGAGAGTTACCGGAATTCTTTCGGCCACCTTTTTAATCACCGGTCTGCCGTCCGGAGCGAAAGACCGGCCAAAATCCAGCTTGACGAGCCGTCCCAGCCAGTTCACATACTGGACAGGCAAAGGCTTGTCGAGGCCGTAGAACTCGCGCAAGCGCTCCCGCGACTTTGCCGACGCCTTGGGATTAAGGGCCGTCTGCATCTCTACCGGCTCACCGGGGGCCAGATGAATGACCACAAAAGTGATGAGGGTTATGCCGAGAAAGAGCGGAATCAGCATCATGGTTCTTTTCAGGAGATAGCGCAGCATTTCTACCCTACTCCTCCATCCCTTCAAGTTCGTAATTCAGCGAAAACCCCTTTTCTTTACGCATCATGCTGCTGAACTTGCCGGCGCTCTCCTCAACCAGCATATCGAGGAAAAGATGCTTCTTTTTGGGCGGATTTATCACCTGCGGCTCCCCGGCAAGGCCGCCCAGACGCCCGGCTTCGATCAGTGCGTCCTGCATGGTGCCGAGCCGGTCGATCAGTTTGTGCTCCAGCGCCTGTTCCCCGGAAAAAATACGGCCATCGGCAATCTCCCTCACCTGCGCTTCGGGCAGCTTGCGCCCCTCGGCAACAGCTTTGACAAACTGGCTGTGAGTATTTTCGATTACCGCCTGCAGCATGGCGCGCTCATCAGCACTCATGGTCCGTGACGTAGAGCCGACATCCTTGTACTTACCGGTTTTAAGAGTAAAGGATTTCATGCCGACCTTCCCCATCAGCCCCTCTAGATTCGAAAATTTCATCAGAACGCCGATACTGCCGGTGATAGTACCCGGGTTGGCATAAATAAGAGAGGCGGGAGCAGCGATGTAGTACCCTCCGGAAGCGGCAACACTCCCCATGGAGACAATGACCGGCTTCTTCTCTTTGAGCCGTTTCACCGCCGCCCAGATCTCCTGGGAGGGGCCGACAACGCCGCCGGGAGAGTCGATCCGCAATACCACCGCCTTGACCTTGTCTTCCTTACCAAAATCGTGGAGCTGTTTGACCGTTTCAAGCGGGTCAAAGATCAGTCCTTTTACCTGCACAAGACCGACTCCGGAGGTGATAGTCAACTCGTGCTTGTCGGTAAAGATCGACGCTACGGCTATAAGGCCGAAGATCATCAGACAGAAAAAGAAAGCCCCGATTCCAACCGTTATCCAGATCCACCTGTTTTTCATTTTTTCACCCGTTTTTTAATAAACTCTGAGTTGACGAACCCGTAAAACTGCTGCTATTGTGGGACTAATGAAAATAATAGTCGTAGCTGATACACATGGCAACTATCTGGCACCACTGGATTTTATCGAAGGTTCAGGAGCTGAGCTGCTGATTCATCTTGGTGACGACATCGCCGATGCCAAGACACTGGAAGCGTTCTGCCCGATCCCGGTTATAATGGTTCCGGGGAACTGCGATCAGAGTGCCAAAGAGCCGCGCGAGCTGCTTGAATCAATCGCCGGCAGGACTTTTTTCATTACCCACGGTCACATCTACTGGGTGAAAGCCGGTCTTGACAAACTGAGCGAAAGAGCCGCCGGCCTGAAAGCGGCCGTAGCTCTTTTCGGCCATACGCATAAACCGCTCATTCTGAAACAGGACGGAGTCCTGTTGGTAAATCCCGGCACGCTCATGGCCACCAGTGATGCCAAAAGCTATGCAATCCTGACAGTAACCGCAACTTCAATATCCGCCGAAATCATCCATCTCCCCTAGAAACTTTTTTACCTTTACCTTTACCTTTACCTTTACTCAACATCCACAACCGCAGTTGTGACAAACCTTCCTGTTATGATCGTCAGGCTGGATCGTTTCCGGCGCAAAAGCAACCCTGTTTACAGCCCGGCGGATATCTTCAAAAAGATTAAGATTCTGGCTCTGGCCGATGATATGACCGATGCACTTGTTGATGAAGCCGTCTGCCACCGAGGTAATCCGGACGGCATTGAGCATATCGGCATAACTGTCAACGGTCACTGTCACCGCTTCGTTATGGCTGCTCTCAATGATCACGCCAAACGCTGCCAGCTCCACGGTCAGAGCTTTAATAAAGCCGCTGAAGTTGTCGCCGTCCAGATCCACTACCCAGTTGTTTCTTATATGCTGCTGCTTGCATACGGAAATATGCATTTTCTTGCTGGTCATGGATTCACCCTGCCGATATATTACACAGTTTACTTTGGATGGATTTGAGAATCATCCCCAGCACCTCTTTCTGCCTGGCTTCAAACTTGTTAAGTACCGCCAGACAGCTCCCCATGGGGAAAAACTCGCGCAGATAGTCCGGATCCCGGGCCGAGAGGATAACTATTCTGTTTTTGGGGATACCCGCCTCAGTGGCAAAGCGGTAGACCTTCATCCCGTCAAGAGCAGGCATCTCAAGATCGATCAGGATAAGCTCGCAGGCGCCTTTTCTGATGAGAGCGAGCGCCGCCACCGGATTGTTGCATATTTCTACTTTCAGGAGTGGACAGATCTCATGAATATAAGAGTCAAGGAGAGTAGTAAATGCCGGATCATCATCTATGATAAGAATTTTGCTCATGATAAAATCAGACCTACTTTATGCCCTTGGTAGTAGTATAGATAAAAGCCTTTACTGTCGGATTCTGGCTCGCTTTGATCTCTGCCGGGGTCCCGACCTCCAGAATCCTCCCGCCGGAAATCATCGCTATTCTGTCGGAAATATAAAGCGCGAAATTGAGGTCGTGGGTCACGATCACAGTCGTATTCTTGGTCCGCTCCTTCAACTTGAGAATAGTGTTTGCCAGTTCGTCCGTGTTGATCGGATCAAGCTCGGCTGTGGGCTCGTCATACAGTATCAGGTCAGGGTTCATGGCAAGAGAGCGGGCAATGGCAACGCGTTTTTTCATACCGCCGGACAGTTCGGCAGTCCGCAGGCCTTCCTGCCCCTCCAGGCCGACCAGGGCAAGTTTTTCCTGGATAATCTTGCGGATAAACGGCTCTTTGCAGATTCTCTTTTCTCTCAGCCACAAGCCGACGTTTTCGCCGACGGTTAGTGAGTTAAACAGGGCTGATGACTGGAAAACCATGCTGTACCTGTAATTAGGGGGCTCTGTTCCTACAGGATTGAAAACGGGATGATCGTCAATAAAAACCTCGCCGCTGTCAGGCTCTTCAAGCTTGACGATATGCTTTAAAAGCACACTTTTACCGGTTCCGGAAGGTCCGATGATGGAGAAGGTCTCTCCGGAAAAAATTTCCAGATCTATATCCTTAAGAACATGCTTCTCCCCGAAAAACTTGTTCAGTTTTTCGATCCTGATCCCTACCCCTCGCGTATCAGACAGGTTGACACTACAGTCGACATCACTTTTATGCACGAACAGAGGGTGGGTGAGACCATGCTTTATTTTGTCAATAATGCCGCCATCTCCGCCAAGCTTGATGAAATCAGGTAAAAAAGTCACATTAACCCCTTAGTTAAAAAAGGAACTTGTCACTGTTATCGAAATATTTCCTGTTACGATAAATAAATTGCGAAAGCAGCAAGATGGCAAGCGCCACGACGATATTATTAATGATCAGAGCGTCATGTTCAACTGCTGCACCGATAAGCTTCTCTAGCTCTTTAGGTTTAATGAAGAGCAGGTTAACAAGGGTATTGATTATTTCAAGGAGATTATAACCGAGCAGCAGATACCATGTCAGGGTCTGACGCTTCAGGATGCCGATGAACAGATAAATACAGATGAGAGAATCGAAAAAAACCAGAATTTTGGCTGTGCTGCCCAGATAAATGCTGCCCATAAAAGGGAAAGGACTTCCATAGGTGGAGACAGAGAGCAGACAGAAAAAAAGGTATAAGCCGGTGAGAAAATTAAGTGGCAGCGGTCGTCTGACTTCATTGTCCTCAGCAGCAATCATTTCTTGAACCTGAGATCACTGGCGGCTATACAGACGACGATTACCACCATGACACCGGCAATGAAAATCCAGTCTCCACCACTAAAAGCACTCATCATAATACTCCAAGTTTTTGCAGCTCCTGCAGAGCCTCGGCATAATCAGGGCTAAGAAGAAGCGCCGCCCGCAGGTACTGTTCGGCATAGCGGGGGATGTCAAGCCTGACATAACAGAGTCCCAGCAGATAATTAATTTCGGCCAGCGGCAGCTCTTCAATTCCCGAAATGACATCAATTACGTCAAGTATTATGGCAGCGGCTTCTTCGTAATCGCGCGCTTCATAAGCCTCTAAGGCGACACCAACTGCCTGGAGATAATCGATTGCCGGGATTGCCGGCGCGTCTCCCCTGGCGATCAAATCCAGCCTGCTGTTGATTTTAGCGGCAGCTTCACTGCTGACAGCGTCACTGATAGTGCTCCACAGATCTGCGGCAGCCTCATATTTACCGAGAATATAGCAGACTTCCCCTAACAGATGTCTTGTCTGAATATCGTCCGGACAGAGGTTGAAGGCTTGGCGAAGGAACTTTTCAGCGGCAAAAAGATGCAGGGTTGTATTGCCAAGTGCTGCCAGAGTCATCCCTTTAGCGACAAAGGTAGAGCCGATCTCAAGGGGAAAACGGTGATTTTCCGGTTCCAGCAGGGAGAAGATTTTCAGGTAGGCAATTTTGCGATCAAGATAAGGGAGATCCACATCTTTTTTATCAAGCATGACCAGATGGGTAGCCAACTCTGCCAGTAGATGGGGATAAGCGTCCCTGAAGAGCGCTGCATAGCGGTCTGCAAAAACTGCGTCGGGATTAGCCCTCAGAAGATGATAAAGACCGCGCCCGACCGCGTCGTATGAAGGGGCCTGATCCGAGAAGTCCTCATTCAGGAGCGGGAGGGGAAAGTCGCCTAATGGTAGCTCAACCTTGCCGTCGCGGGCAGAAAGAACTGCTCCGTCTTGCGGCTGATAATAGGTAATGCCTGCTACCTTTGTCGGGGTCTTACAGATTTCGGTTGCCATGAGTTTCACCAGGATGATGACTGAAAAGCAAAAGATATTTATGCTACTTATTCAATCTAAGGTCAATAATGAATTCAACCGAAAATGACTGGAAAGATTTTGTTCCGTATTATGGCAATGCTTTTTTCCACCGCAGCAAGCGCCAAGGTACGCTCTTCTTCCTCGGCCCAGTGCATGGCATCAAGCAGCATTGTGTTCTGATAGCCAAGCGGCTTGATAAGATTCACAAAGGAGTCCGGCAGCTTTACCGGGAGTTCAACACCGTTCATTATTCCCCAGGCAATAGTCCAGGCCCGTGCGGTATTCATGAGATCATAACCGCCGCCGCCAACTGCAATCCACGGAATTTTCAAGGCTTTTAGCTTGCGCAGAATGTAGGAGTAGCTGTGGGTGGTTATCTCAAGACGCGTCAACGGATCGGTGCGGAAGGTATCAGCACCGAGCTGGGTGAAGATGACATCAGGGTCATAGGCCGCTATCAGCGGATAGATAGCTTCATCAAAAGCTTTCATATAGAGAGGATCATCAGAGTGGGCCAATAGGGGAATATTGACGGAATAGCCATACCCCCTCCCCGCTCCCATCTCATTTTCAAAACCGGTCCCCGGAAAAAAATAGATGCCGCTTTCGTGCATGGAGATGACCAGGACCTGATCGGTGTCGTAATAAGCTTCCTGGACGCCGTCGCCATGATGAGCGTCAATGTCCAGATAAACTACCCTTTTACCCTTGGCGACAAGGGAGTTTATGGCAATGACCGCATCGTTTATATAGGAGAATCCTGACGCTTTGGCTTTATGGGCATGATGATAACCACCGGCAAGATTGAAAGCGGCGGAGTACCCTTCATCAGCCACAAGGCGTGCCGCTTCGCAGGTCCCGGCACTCCCCAGACAGGCCCAGTCATAAAAACCGGGAAAGACAGGATTCTCGGCATCTCCCAGACCGTAGAGAAAATCTGCCCTGGGTGTAGCCGAGGCGCTGAACTCCTGCATTCTTTCGATATAGGCTTTATCATGAAAGGTTAGAATGTCGGCTTCTGCAACAGGAGGTGCTTCCGGATAAAGGGCGCCAGTGCAGCTGTCCAGCCCGTAGGCGGTTATCAGCTCATAAGCAAGACGGAATCTTTGCACCTTGAAAGGATGGGATTCACCGTAGGAAAAATCAGCGAATTTGTGTGAATATATGAGTGCTGTGCGGGAAGACATGATTCCTGTTCTGTTTGAACGAATAGTTTTGATCAGCCGCCTGCCTTCATTTCGGCAACCGCAGCGACCATTGCCGGATCCTCCAGGCTGATCCGACCGATTTTCCCGCCACGCAGCTCCCGCAAAAAAGCCTCGGCAGTCCTGTTGAGATTGACCTCGCCACCGCCGGCCAGACACCCCAGACGGCGGCCGATAGCCAGCAAGAGGTCATGAGAAGTGGCCGGTATATCTTGCAGTCCGTAGCGCTCAAGCAACTGATCCGGATAGCGCTCCAACAGGTATTCGCCGGCAAAGAGGCCAACTTCGGTGCTATCCATGGCGTTGGCGCCGATAGCGCCGCTGGCGGCAAGCCGATAGGCCCCCTGCTGGTCATTCATCTCCGGCCAGAGAACCCCCGGAGTATCGTTGAGAACCACGCCATTGTGCAGGTCGATCAGCTGCGTCGTGGTGGTAATTGCCGGTTTATCCCCCACCCTGGCCATACTTTTGCCTGCCAAGGTATTGATCAGAGTCGATTTCCCCACATTCGGAATTCCGACCACCATTGCCCGCACCGGCAGGCCAGGTTTACCCCGCCGCGGCGCCAACAGCTGGCAGAGCCTGATAAGCGGCTTGGTGTCGGCATGTTTCTTTGCAGCCAGAGGGATAGCCCGCACCCCGGCCAAGAGTTCGAACTCCCGCACCCAGAGCTTTGTCACTGCCGGATCAGCCAGATCGTGCTTGTTCAGCACCTTGATCCATGGCTTGGTCCGCCGCAGCTCCGCCAGTTTGTGATTGGAACTGGAATAAGGCAGTCGGGCATCCAGCACCTCTATCACCACGTCAATGCGTTTGATCAGCTCCTGAATCTGCTCCATGGCCTTGCTCATATGTCCGGGGAACCAGCGAATTGTCATGGAATATTTTCCTTTTAGTCGAAGCTTGATTAATCTGACTATATAGCAACTGCCGGCTTTGGGCAATGAAGTCGGCTAAAAAAAGCGAACCTTGCGATCAGAAATAGACCGACAGGCCGCTGACGATCTTCTCAAAGCGGGCCAGCCTTTCCGGTGACTGTCCCGCCGCCAAAGCTTCCAGCTCAGCGGTTGACAATAACAGTTCCGTCGATAGCGGTCGCCGCTCCAGATAAAGTGATCGTCCCGTTTCCAGCACTATTTTTTCAAAAGGATGGCGGTAACTCGGGGTTTCCAGAAGCGCTGCTTCGCAGTAACGTACTCCGGTCGCGGAAGTGATCCGCAAATAACCGGCCGCCGTCACCACCTCGCCGTCACCACCTCGCCGGGGGCAGCGACGCTCAGGGCTGAGCGACGCCTGGCAGCTGCGGCCTGGAAGCGCCTTTTATAGGGGAAGGAGCAGTAGTTCACCGGCAGCTGAATGCCTTGTTCCAGACCAAAACGAATCATCCGCAAGGCAGTAAGTTCAGACTCCAGTAAAGTGATCTTCTCACCATGAAGGAAAACATACCCCCGCGCCGTTAAAGGGTCAAAGTTGTACGGCGTCAACCGCATCTGGTGCAGATTGAGGTATTGAACCCCCGCCTCGGCCATTTCCACCATTTTCAACTGCAAGAGCAGTTCATCCTCGGGAACAGCAGGTATTTCCACCGTTACCGTCGGAATGCAACCGACAGCCAGTCGCAATTTCTTAAGGTTATAACGGACAGCTCCCAGATCGAAGCGAATCTCGTCAAGACCAGCATCCCTCAGACGCTGGCACAGGTCTGCGGTCAAAAGGGTGCCGTTAGTGTAGAGCCAGAGATGAATTGCATCACCACAGCGCCGGCGCACAGCACGCAGATAAGAGAGGGTCAGTTCCGGCGTCAATAACGGTTCACCACCGCTGATGCTGACACCGCTGAACCCTATGGCGGCAACGTAAGCGGCATAATCTTCAGGGCTGCCAAACGCCAGGCCATTTGTTACCGGCGGGCCGTCATCATCCTGCGCCGTCGGGCAATAGAAACAGTGGCCATTGCAACGACCATTGACGAACAGGCAGGACCAGCCGCCATCACCACAGTGACGACAGCCGGGAGAGAGACTGCTGCAATCCACCTTGGTTCCGGAGTAACCGAAAGAGGCGTGCTGACCGAGCCACTGCATCAGCTCTTTTCGCTCCGCCTCGGCCACAGCAAGCTGATCGCTGCTGGCAAAGGTCAGCAGGTCATAACGGTAGCCGTACTCCCGGCGGTTGGCATCGATCTGCTGCAGTTGCATACTTTCATGAAGAGATGGCTGAAGATAGGGGAACGGTGGTAATAGCACGAGTAATCCCCTTGATAAGCGGAGCTGATGTTAGAGATAGGTACGAGTTTGTGGGTCAAAGAGCGATGACTTTTTACTATCGATGAATTTACAAGCTGCGTCCAACACCTCTTCAACAGAGACTAAAAATATGCATTCCCCAACTAGGGTGTTCTCAACGACATTTACGCATTTTAGATTGCACCCGTAACATGCCAACTCATGGGATACAGCAATTGGCATCTGATTTGTAGTTTCACGCTCAAGTTTATAAGGTATAAATCTGCCAAAATGACCGCCACCAACGATGCAAATAGCAGGGGTTCCAACTGCTGCGGCCATATGAACAGCGCTGCTGTCATTGCCAATGAGCAGCAGCGCCCCCTTAATTATGCCGACGAGTTCCAATAGTGACGTTTTCCCGGTCCAGTCTTCAATCCAGCCTGATTCTGCGGATGAAGCAAGCTTCAGCAGACGCTTCCCTAGGAGCGCTTCACTCCTGCTACCACATATTATAGTTCTGACACCAAGCGTGCGGTTAAGCTGACCACAAAGCTCTGCAAACCTCTCGACAGGCCATTGCTTAATGGGAAGACTCGCCCCCGGTACGACCACAATATAGTTTGATGTATTAAATTCAGATGGTATTTTTTCCTGGATTTCAAGCACAGGCAATCCGGCCTTGAAATTAGTACCGCCCAGGTTGCGTATAAATTCCGCGTTTCGCTCTAGCTCCATAAGATGATTGTCGCTTGTCGGCAAGAGCTTGGTATACCATGAGTTACTAATCCACTTTTGCAAAGCAAGCTGATTTGACAGATCACCTGCCGAACCAATACGCTCAACTGCACCGGATACCCTGACCGCAGAGTCCCCACAATTAAAATCATGTGAAAAGGTAGGGTGGATGGTATACGCCCATTTACGAGAACGAAGTTTTTTCCAGACTTTCAAGCGATAATGTAACTTATAGCAAAGCTCACAATTATCCACAAAAATAGATTCATCAAAAAGCTGGCAGGATTCGGCAAGTTCTCTCCAGAGAATATTGCCAAGTAAGACAAGCTTGTACTGCTTTGACGGAAATAATTCTCTGAGCGCTGCTACTGAATCTAGCCACAAGACAAAATCACCGATAGCATCAAGTCTGACTACAAGTACTAATTCTCTTTCATTTGGAAGGCAGTCACTGTGCAATATAAGCAAACATACAGTGTCAACCAGTAGATTTCTCAGACAAATATAAAATTCATAAAGCTTCATCCACATGCTTAAATATCCTAGACAACAGGTTGATAGCGCAACAGCTTCTCACCTTAGGCAATAGAGTAACACGCTGACATAACAGAGATAATGCCCTAGTTTACAGGTTGCACCCCAGACTTTTTGCATCCTCCAGAAGCAGTGTTTTCCGGCGGGTAACCGTATGTAGCAATTCTGCAACAATACTGTATGTGGACACTTTAAAAAGGAGCGCGGGCAGGCGTTTCTCGGTGAACAGATGCAGAGAACAGCCGTTTGAATAAAAATTAAGTGACAACTTGGCGGCTATGGCCTGGAGTGACTGCAGAGTATAAAATGAAATGTGCTGACCATGATTGAGCCCGTAATACCACCACGAATCGGGTTGAGGAACCTCTTTGGGGATAATTTCAGTAGAAAAAAGTATGTTCCGGGAGTAGCTCGCGATATTTTCTATCTCGGCCAATGGATTGTGCAAATGTTCAAATACTTCAAAGACAGTAACAAGTTCATAGTTGCCCCTTTTGGAAACATCAGCTTCAAAACCTTTGGCGAAAAGATTGTGACAGTATTTATCAAGCCAGCGAAAATCATAGCCGGCATCACGCATCAGACGAACCAGCATTCCATAACCGCCTGCAAAATCCAGAAAACATTTAGACGAGTCAAACCATGTCGTGATAATTGCCTGCGCTTTAATTGCCAGTTTCAGGTTCCTGCCGACAAGGCCGACATCACTCTCTGTAATTGCCCCGGAATAAGCCTCTTCAAGCCAATACGGCTCCTCTGTGTGAATAAAGCCGCATTCATTACACCGATAATAGGCAATGCAGTGCTTGCCAAGTACAGTTGCCTGCGCGAAAAAACCGACGGCACCTGAACAGATTTTACACTGCATGGAAAATCCTGCCGAGCATATTCATTATCCGGCTCATTATCCTCTGGTATGTATACTGCTCATTTTCAGTCCGTTCATCCGCACCATTATCCCTGATTATGCAAGATGGATGGTGTAACGGGAACTTCATGGCCTGCAAGGGAACTTCTGCAAACATGCTAGTCCGCCTTGTGTGGGTGGCATCCTCACCAAAACCGATATTACTTACCAGGTTACGATCAGGCATAATACAGAGCCGGTTATTGCTGATAAATGCAAAAGTCAGTTGATGATCCCAGGTATCTATTTCCCCAGCAAAGACCTTGGTGAAAATCTTTTCCCAGAAACGGACAACAGGCTCTCTCCGGAGCAAATCATGAAGCAGGCCGCGCCTCTGGATTTCAGGCCATGTTGACATTTTCAGATCATAGAGTCGCCAAGCTCTCCGCCAGGTTGCCCACCCCCAGATATGTGGATATCTGGAAAAGTAGTAACTGGAGGGTAAACTGTGCAGTCCGAACTGAAAGTTATCTCCCGAAATCATAGCCACACGCTCATCTTCACGGTACTTTTCCAGCAACTCCCTACAGAAAAGAAAAAAAGACGGATGTGGGAGGCAGTCATCCTCAAGAATGATCGCCTCTTCAACCTGTTCGAACACCCAATCAAGGCCGCTTGAAACCCGTAGTTTACAGCCAAGATTTATGTCGGAATAATTTTTCCGGACTTCACAAGGCCAATCGACATGATCAATAATGGAACGAACTCTGTTACACTTTTCCAGCTCACCGGCACGGCCACTACGCGGTCCATCTGCAACCATCAGCAGCTTGAGCGGCCTCATGCGACGAATCTCATCAAAAACTCGTGCAGTTGTCTCAGGCCGATTGAAAACTAGAAAGACTATCGGGACATTAAATTGAGTCATTTCTCCCGTCCATGAGAATGGTGATTCTCAGGCAGCTTAACCACTTCAAAACCATCATTAAGCAAACTTTTCTGGAGGGTTTCGGAAGGTGACTGTTTGAAAAGTATTGCCACCAAAATTCCGTAGTCAATGAGTCGCAGCCTGGTCATCAGATCAAACACAAATATTTGCATTTTTATTATTTTAAACAATTTGCCTTTTTTGGAAACCTCTTCAAACTCAACACCTTGCGCATAGCTATCATTAACACCCTTGAACGCTATATATTTATAATTTAGCCCTAGCGCTGTTTTTTCCAATTCCCTTCTTGAAATTGTATAAATGTAATTACCGAAAGCTTCGAAACTATGCAGGCATGTGCCTCTGTGGACCAGCGACAAAAGACGGTTGACTAAATGAACAAAAATGTTTCTACAAAGGCTATAACCGATATATTGATCATTTGGTTCAATTAACACTACTCCCTTGGATGCCACTCGCAGCATTTCATATAGCGCTATCATGGGACGAGGAAAATGATGATAGGATTCCTTGCAAAGAACGTATTCAAAAGCTTCATCTCCGAATGACAGTGATTCGGCATTCTCTTTGCTGAATTTTGAAATAAAGCCGAGATTTATGGCTTCTTTCAGCAAGCTATCGTCTATATCACTAGCCGTTACGTCTCCGCCCTTTTCTGAGATATATCTGGCATCTTTGCCATATCTGCCGTCGCCAATGGTAAGCCATGATGAGCTTTCTGACTCTAAAAGGGGATCAAGTACACGATACATGCGGCGATGGCGCCATGCATCAACGGTACCCGTCTCTAACCAGGTTCTGGCCATTGCCTCACTTTTACCACCAACAGTAAAATCCTGATAATGATGCAAATTATCCTGATAGTTTAATTCATGGTAGTTGTTTTTAGTCGTCATAGAGGATTAATCCACCAGAATAATTAACTGCCTGTCCCAGGCCTCTTTAATTAATTTAGTTAAAAACGAATTTTACCTGCAGGCAGGAGCTTTCTGAAAAGAGACCCAAGTTTTACACGACTAAGTAAAGTTGTCTTAATCCCATTGATTACAGAGTCAGAGAAGATCTGAACTTTCAGGTTTGAGGTTTTCAGCATTGTGTTCCAGAAATGTTTTCCATGATCAAAAGCTACTCTATTACCACTATTACTCACCATTCTCGCCCAAAAAGCCAGTTTCCAATATGAGTTTTCAACTGTGTAATATGGAACGGTATCATACCTGCTCCAGTCAGAGTTTTTTATTTGACCAGCCGAAATCAATTCCTCATGAAGTAGCGTTCCTGGCAGAATATAAAGTTTAGATGTGCTGGGACGGTCAGTAATCGGGATTGTGTTCAGAAACGCTATCGTATCACGTATTGTGTCATCAGTTTCACCAGGATTACCAACCATGGTAAATGCTCCGGTTGACATTACGCTACTGAATTTCTCTGAGAGTTCATAAGCATTTCTTATCTGAGAGAGTGAGATTTTCTTATTGATCTTTTGCAGCATAACTTCCGAACCGGACTCTATCCCCCAGCATATATGGCGACAGCCAGCATCAACCATAGCAGATATCATCTCTGCTGAAACCGGTGTCACCCTACAGGAGCAGCCCCAGTCAACCTTTATACCACGACGCAGTATTTCACCGCAAATTTCGAGCACCCTTGAAGTGCCAAGATTGAATGTATCATCATGAAAGAAGATTTTATTTACACCGAATTCGGTTATCAGTTTCTCCATTTCATCGACCACCCGCGCGGCAGAATTCATGCGCACCCTTTGCCCCCAAAAGCTGCTGGTCGAGCAAAAGGTGCAGCGTACCGGACAGCCCCTTGAAGTGATGATAAAACCCATGCCAGACCGTTCGATAAATGGCTTGGCATAGGAATAATCGGGCAGCGGCAGATCATCCAGGTTATGGATTGCTTCAACTGGAGAGTTGACAATAACTTCTTGATTATCAATATAGGCGATGCCATTCAGCTCTTTTAGCGACGTTTGCTGTTCAAGCGCAGAGCAGAGCGCCGGAAATGTACACTCACCTTCGCCGATAACAACCAGATCCGCTCCATACTCAAGCAGAATCTGCTCATAGCAAAAAGAGGCATGTACCCCGCCTACAATAATCCTGATGTCACGTTTGATACTCCGAAGGACACGGATCATTTCCTTGTTAAAGCCACGATTGAAAGTGCTACAAGTCAGACCGA
Source organism: uncultured delta proteobacterium (assembly GCA_963787125.1). GTDB lineage: Bacteria > Desulfobacterota > Desulfuromonadia > Geobacterales > DSM-12255 > VEOV01. The sequence goes on along the minus strand of CAWBBV010000026.1, from coordinate 49,814 downwards.
CGACATCTGGCTGAAATGACTCGAGAATCTGCGGAATCTCAAGCCTTGCATGGCTCATCATATTATAGTGACATGCCCTGACTTCATGAGATGGTTTCAGCGCAGCAACCAGATATCCGATGCCAAGCGGGAAAAGATTCCCGTCATTTTCTTCTAACCCTGGTAGTGATAACAATAGTACTTTCATCAATAACCTTTTTGCATCAGGCAGACTAAATTTATGCGATAATTACGCTCATTCATGCCTTTCAACAAATGTCACCCCTGCTAAACTATTACCTTTTGTTTTTCAAGTATATATGAAGGACTAGTGACATATCGCGACCAAGATCTGTGCATATCAAATATTCCACATCCGAGAAAATCTATCCCTGCTTGCTTCGCCTTTAAACCATTGGAGCTTAACAATGAATCCCTAACTGACTTGGTAAGCATACCAGTCGCAGTGTGGCTGAGAATTGCAAACTGAGGGCTATCAAATCTTTTACCGGAAAAGAAATCATGATATTCACAAATATTAGAGATGACTTTTTCTAATACAGGGTTTTCAGGACAGAAACCAAAACCCCATTGTAAAACATATTTTTCTGGATGCATAAGTTTGGGCAACAATATTTTCTCAGGCATAATCATACAATCGTTTCCTTCAAATGAAATTAAACCCAAATCAGCATCTTCAATATAAGAACTAAGTTGCTTAGAAACACCTTTATTAATGTCAAAATAAAAGCCACCTCTCTCATATAAAATACAATATCTAAAAATATCTGTCTTCATCGCACCAAATTTTGCTGAGGAGTATATTTTGTAAATGTCGTGCGCCCCCCAAAATTCGAGCATATAAGCGTTTACTTCCGCGTCATTTAACAAAAAGAAGTTTAGATCAGGATTAATACTACGGAAAGTTAACAATTGCTTCAAATGTGACTTTCCAAACCGGTTATTTATCCATGACTGATACACATTTGGCGGAATGCTCTTGGAGTAGCCTCTCTCTAATGCAGGTCTGCTTTTTTCAAGCTCATGCACAGGAAGTTCATTTAGCAGAAAAGCAGAATATTTGGGAAATTTCCGAGTAAACTTGTTCAAAATACTGGTCAGCACAGACAGTCTCCATATGGTGTAATTCTGATACTGTCATCAAGTATTTCGATATTTACATCAGTTCTTCTGGATCTTATGAAATTTATAAGTTCGTCTATACCTGGGTATGATGGGTCTGTTTCAAAGCAACGAGCGTCATCAATAATAACTACATGCCCTCTTATTTTGGAGCTGAATATATGCTCAAGTTCTTGAAAAATAGGAGTATACTTATCGCCTTTGGCGGTTAATTCGCCGCAACAGTAATGGCCGTCGAGCCAAAACAAGGCGTTCTCATCAATTTTATTCACAACCTTCTTGAGTTCAATACCACTATCACCATGAATAAGTTCAATGTGTTTTATTCTATATAGTTTGCTCTTCGCCAGATTATGTAATTCACTACTTAGCTCAATAGAGTATATATGGTCGAAGTGTTTCTGCATTGCTTCCACCATGTATCCATAATATGTTCCAGTCTCAACCAAGATCTTAAGCCCGTACTTATTAGCATAAGATATGAGAGTTTGCTGCTTTATGATATGTGGAGGTGGTAGTGGCTTTCCATTCTTTTCCCACTGGATGAGTTCTTTTACTTGCGCTCTTCTTGTGATCCATTTGCTAAGACGAGGATAAACAGATATTTTCTTGACCATGTTTTTGAGGAATCTCAACATAGTATTCTCCCAAATTTGACAGGTTGATGTTTTAAAAAGTTTGGTATGACTCAGCAGTTCTTTGAGGTGTCAAACAGATGCAATCATGGAGTATAGATATTGCCACTACATTTTTCTGTTTATAAATGAATGATTCTAACTCTTCGATTGTTGGATAATCAGGATCTGTACCGAATAACCTGGCATCATCTATTAAAATAACATGCCTATCATTATGGTGATTAAGAATAAAATCCAATTCAGCAAAAATAGGTGTAGATTGATCTCCCTTTGCAGTTAAACCACTTGAATAATGTCCATCCAACCAGAAAAGCATTGGTTGTTTAATTTCAGCCATTACTTCGCCCAAAATTTTTCCACTATCTCCATGCAATAAAGTCACGTTTGGATCTGATTTAAATCTTAATATGGCTTTTTCATAATAGTGCTTACTAAGCTCAATCGAATAAATACTATCAAACATTTCTTTCATTGCTTCAATCATATCGCCATAAAATGTTCCAGTTTCGACTAAAATTCTAATGTCGTATTTTTTCGCAAAACTTTTAACTAATTGTTGCTTTATCGCATGGGGTGGTGGCACAGGACATCCAGCTTTCTTCCATTCAGTGATGGCTTTGTAGTTGAGCCACTTCATTAATGCAGCATAAATCGGTGTATATTTTAACATTCCTACTATAAGTTCTTTCACTTGCATATCCTTTACTATTTACAAGCCAGCGCACTTCGAAACCAGTCTAAACCGTTCAAATGATAAGTTGCAATTGTACTAAGAGTTGAAAGACTGGTTTCAATTGGTAGATACCTATACCTGTAACTTGTCATACGATTATTTTCTTCCTGATAAAGCAAATCCTGAGCAATATTCCCCCAACGATCATCCGGCATCAAATCAATAGTCAAACCTGCATGTGCTGATGGCAGAAGCATGTTTGATCCATGTACTCCAATCACCAACCTGCTTTCACTATATACCTGGCAGCTTTGCCTCTCACTATCTTCATTATAAGCACTTACACGCTGATCATCGATCCATTTTGGAAACGTAGTCGCAGTTCCAAACCCTGCAACTGTAAAAAGCGCACCTGGGAACACTTTACGGAGAACAACAAGCAAACGTGAAATTTTAAAATTTTGCAACAATAGTAAAAGCCGTTTTACAGGATTAATATAGTGACCAATCAGTAACCAGATGCGATGATCCAACCATGCTCGATCCTCTCTCCAGATAAAAGTTATGCGATAATCATGATTGGAGAAATCGTGTTTATCAACTTTGGTAAATCTAGAGATGTCAAAATCGCTCGGATGAGAATGGGCTGGGCTCAAATACATCTCGTCAAAACGCTCACACTCTTTATGAATCAGCTGATCCAGGCGTGGATAGAACCGTTGAGCCATGTCAAACGTAATGTTAATCGTCCAGATTTCAGCCACCCCTTCTGGAACCATCCAACGCAGGCATTGTGGAACAATTACAATTAATCCTAGGTCAGGATTTTCTCTTAAATGAATATCCGCATTCAAAAGTTTGAGCAGAGAATGACCATACAGAAAATCAATACAATTAAGAATTATGACTTTAGGTTGACAATGAAACTTCTCGACATAAAGAGAAATATTACTGTCATTACCAGGAGTTAGCAGAGAGTCCAGGAGCGGATTACCGAACCAAAAACTTTGCACTTCATTCCCGAATAATAGTCCTCTTTTAAGATCAACTGCATACGGTGTAAAAAAAGCTTGCCCGACATTCAAGTCCGAAATTATCTCTGTGCCGCAGTTGTTACACTCGGAAACAGCACAGACATGTATCCCCTGCCAGAGAACATTGCGCGCAGCAAGCTCCCCTTCGCAGTGGGGACAATTATCACTGAATGCTATGCCGGGCTTAATCCGAATCATTTTAACCCATCAAATATTTTCTTTGAGATAGCCACATAGTTTGCGTACTGGAAGTTGTCCATCCACGGTTTGTATGGGCGCACTTCCAGACCGTTGCGCATGACCTTGGAAACGACAAAACCGGATTTGTCGAACATAGTGTAGAAGTCCATCAGGTTTGTGTGGGAATCGAGATTGGCTCCGCCATACTCAAACTGGACAAAGTCGATAAAATCTCCGTTCAGATATTTACCCAACCCTTCGAGGGCAACGATTTCATGCCCCTCAATATCGATCTTGAGAAAATTGATATGCGCGATTCCTTTCTGTTCGATATATGCATCTAACCGGATCGCCATTACCATTTCTGACCGATTGAGTTCAATAGAATAAGCCGCAAGATTTCTCTTGTGCAGCGATGCCAATGCGCTATGTTCGGCATCATAATATATTTCAACTTCACCGGCGTTATCCGATACAGCCAGCTGATTAAGTATAACATTTCCCCGTGCTCCAAACTTTTTACGAATCACCTCGAAACAGGATCGAGTCGGCTCAAAGACATGAATCGCCGGTACAGTTGGCAGAGCTGAGCTTTTCGCTAGAAGCATTTCGGTATACTCGCCAACATTAGCCCCAACATCTATAAAAACTGCCCGACTAAGCTGAGTTTGCGCTACGTAGCTGAAAAGGTTTTCGACAAATTTCTTTTCTCCATTAGTATCGAAGTCAGCCATACCACTATTGTCCAAGTATAAAAAGATTCGATGAGTCAGCGTGCGCAGCTTCCTGAATAGACTATGTTCCAGTGCAATCATTGCAACCCCTTTCGAAGATGAAACAGCCCTGTGCCAAATCCTCTGGCAGATTCATAATCGGCAAACAGTGCTGTCCCATAGATATATTTTTCCTCCATCAGCTCAAATCCGGCAAAGAGCTCGATGACATAATCGCGGGTAAAAGCACGATGGGCGTTAAAATAAATCCTACACTCTCCATCAACCGGGATTGACAAAAACAAATCTCCTCCAGGTTTCAACACTCGTTTCAATTCCACAATCGCTTTTTCGCTTCCCCAGGCATCGACAGGGTCTCCATACCTTCCCAACCCGATATGCTCAACAACACAGAGAGAAGAAAGACTATCAATTGAATTATCAGGAAACGGCAAATCCACAATCGATCCTTCCTGAAATGAAAGGTTGTTAAGTTTCAATTTTATTGGCCTGATATCGATCATTGTAGTCGGGACAAATTGGGATATTATACCCACCGTCATGGCAGATGATCCAACGTCAAAATGCTGTTGAGGGTTAAGCTTGAAGATCTTTCCAGCGGCCCAGGTGTCCTGGTAAAAGTAAACTGGTTCTAATGGAGTCGTCGCTGTTCGGTCGAGCAGACACGGGAGGAGGTCTACTGAACGTACAGTGAAATTAGGGTTGTCGTTGTCCTGGATATACTCCCGGAACTCGTCAAGAAACCTTGCTACTGCACGAAGACCTGCAATAAAACTTAAATTAAGGCCAAAACCATTCTGCAATGTCGCAAATAGTCTATAAGGAACTACTACTAACGCAAAATTATTGAGCCAAACACGAAAAGTGCTAAGAAAACTCATCGTTGACTTTCTTGAGAACGCATATAAAAAGTGTTCACTGAATTTCTTTTAACTGCAGCATATCCGTATCGAAACAACAAAGATTCAATTTCATCAAGGTCCCTATGAGTCCAGAGATAATTTCCCTTTACATCACATGTGTGAGTCTCAATAATGATCAACCTGAAACAATAGGCATCAAAATCTATGGAATGAAGCACCTGCAACTCATGCCCCTCCACATCAATGCTCAGAAGATCAGTTTCTCGTGTAATAGTGGTCATTTTTGCTAGAGTATCAAAGGTAACAAGACGGATATTAATTGTTTTCACAGATTTATCAAAACATTCGTTGACAAGTTCACGATGTCCCGGATCTTGTGTATAAGGTAAATAGTGTCCATCCGGAAACCCCAGTTTGAGACGCACTGGATCTCCGGTCGTTGTTGGTAGCCTTGGCTTTGAATCGCTTTGACTGACATGTAACCAGTTTTATCTGCTCTTTCTCAATTTTACGACGCACTACACCATTCAAGAGGTTTTGTACGGTGCTGCTGTTGCTCGGTTAGGCTGTTTCCAGCTTGATTCGGGCAATGACCTGCAGGTTATAGGCAAAGATCGAACTCCAGACGTAACGTCTGAATCCTTCCCAGCCTTTCCAGGTGCAGCGGTCAAGCCCGAAAGCTCTCTTGAGTGTGGAGATATTGGCTTCGATACCGGCACGGAAGTTACGCAGCTTCTTGTACACCCAGGAACTTTTGGCCATGTCGATCACCGACAGCCCACGCTTCTTGGCAAAGGCAGCGTCCTTTACTCCCAGCTCTTTTGCATCTTTCAGGTTATCCTTTGATGCAAAGCCGCCATCAGCACTTACCTGGCGAGGCATCTTGCTGAAGGCCTTCTTGTGTCGCTCCAGCATGGGAATGTATTGATCAGAGTCAGCAGGATTGCCTTTGGCAATCAGGCAGTCAAGGATCAGGTTGGACTTGCCTCCGGTCAGGAATATCTTGTGGCCGAACTGAGTGTCACGTCTCTTCTTGACGATGATGTCGGTGTGATCCTCAAAGAAGGAAACCACTTTGTCTGCTACCGGAACCTTCTCGTTACGGAACACCCGTCGCTCGGTCTGATTGATGACCTTTTCCAAAAGGCCGACAGCACGCTTCAGCTGGGTCGCAAGATTCATTGCGGTCATCATGTCACCAAGACCGGCAGCCTGATATGCTTGCAGAACAGGGATCACTTCTTTGGCATAGCCGACAACCTTACCGGCGTAGTGCGTCATTTCACGATAGGCCGAGACCCGATCCTCTTCTTTCTTGGCGTTGAGAATCACCATCAGCCGTTTCTTGGCTACGCGGCAGTGATCGCAATAGCGGTAGTCAGGTCGGGGAGCAAGGGCATGACCTTCCTCCAGCCAACGGGTGATGATTCTGATGCCATCCCACAGCAGGGTGGAATCCGATGGATCATGGATGTTGCTCTCAACAACAGTTGAGTCTATTCGTACTTTGCGACCGCTTTCTATACCGGCTTCAAGAGCGTACTGCATGAGGCATACATGAACTGCCTCCCAGGTCTCTTCGGAAAGCGGCTTGATGTTTTCCTGAAGAGACGATGACGAGGGATACTGCCCCATCTCCAGACGGGCAAAGGCTCGAAAGGATTTTGAATCTTCAAGATGAAACGCAAGCTCTTCGTAAGAGAGATTACGGTACTGTTTCAGAGCGACACAACGCAGTACCTGTTCAGCGGTCATTCCCTCGCGACCGGTATCCTTACGAGCGGCTCGCGTCAGGTCTGCATATACGAGATCAAGCATCTTTGGAGTAGCGTCAAGTATCTCTGAAAATATGGCCAGCTCTTTACCAATATCATGACGCATCGTGACGGAGAAAATGCTCATCTGTCGTGTCAGTTTTTGTCGCATCCCGGATACTCCTGAAACCATAATGTGTAATAGTTACAAGCCGTTATGGTTTGCAGAGTAACATAGATTAGGAAAAAACTGAATCACTTTATGCAATATATATCAACAAATCCGGAGCGTTACGTTTCCGGATGGAAACTAAATAGGAAAGAAGACCGGATTTCACCATTACGGCATCAGCGTCGTGATCGGATATGCCATAATTAAAGCACCTTATCCGAGGGTTAAACAGGTACAACGCTCTTAACATCCAGAAAATGCTCTGAACCGGTTCCAAACAAATGCCTTTAGCCCCCATAGAAGCAAACAGGAACGTATTGGAAGATGAAAAGCCGTCGTTCGCGCCAATATCAATAAAAGTATTGACCTCGCCCAAAAGCTCAATAGCTATCAGGTCTTCGCCGTCCTGAGAATAAGAATCTTTCCCGCTAATATACCTACCCATTAGAGAACAAATAAAACAGATACAGCGCTTTACAAAATTTATCACCATACCTCCAGTAACTCAGACCCTGAACTGCCAAGGCGTGAATATCGCTTTAACCATAACAAAAAGATGCTGACGCGTACGCTTAAAAAAAACATCAACAACAAAAGTACTTACGGCAAAAGAAACAATCATCGCCCAAATAACACCAACAGACATGTACTTGGGTATCCAAATATAATTAAGTCCAATATTGGTTATAGAGCCGATAAGCGCAGCAAACATTGCGTACCGAAATAGATTTTCGTTGGTTATGAAAAGTGCTTTCCCCATTCCCATGTTAGTGAAAAAGAGTCTGACCACATAGAGATTGAGCAGTTTGCCAGCAGCTTGATATTCATTGCCATACAAAAACACTACTAACCAGTCACCAATAAAAAAAACAGGCACAGCTACCAGCATAAATAGGATTGTCATCAGACGATACACCTGTGCAAGTTTGTAAAAATAGATCTCTTCCCCTTCAGACTTAGAGCTTGTAATTTCCGGCGATACAGAAATAAAAATAATTACCGGCACGAACGCAAGAACATCTATTAATTTAGTCGCCGCTGAAAAATAGCCGACTTCCTGCTGACTTATCATCTGACCAAGCATTATCTGATCGATACGAGCATGAATTGACAGAAAAACTCCACCAAGAATCAATGGCCAACTGTCGTTAAGAAGTTGTTTAATTCGTGGGATATTGGCAGTCCACTCCCTGAGAAAACGACCATTACACTTGTATGCTACCACTAGCCCTGCCGAAGCAATTGCTACCTCTCCCATACCTGCCAGCGCAAAAGTAATAAGTGGCGCGTTGGCAACTATAAGTGCAATCTTTAAAAAAGACATTGCAAGAAACGCAAAGCTCCTGGCGTATACCACGCTCTTTGCGCTCACTTGCGACTGAAACCAGAAATCAACAGTGTCAAACGCCTGAAAAATTGTCCCTGCTGCGGTCACCACAACCATCCAAAATGCTACATTATCGTTTGGTCTCAGCAGAGTTATTGAAGCTGAAGTAACCACTAAAGTCAAAATTCCGGCAACAAACTTCATAACAAAAGCACTGCCGAGAGTTTCATCACGGCATGACGGATCACGAACAATGTCACGTACAACAATGCCATCCAACCCCAGGTTGGCAAGCGTAGAGAAAATCATTACAAAAGCAAGGGCATAATTAAAAACACCAAACTGTTCAGGGCCAAGATACCTTGCCATCCAGGCATTTATGAGCAACCCCATGCATAAGCGGAGTCCTTTATCTACAAATAGCCAGCCTGTATTGGTAAAAATTTTTTGAAGAGATTGTCGCCCTTCCAAACGGCTTTTAATGGAAAGCGGGAGATATGTGAACCACGCAGTATTAGTTGACATCTGATTTCTGGGTTTTTTCAAACAATTTCACTAAAATTGACTCGAATTGTTGTGCAGCAGCAGAAAGTTTATGTCTACTTACCAAATTCTTGCCAGCATCAATTAAATGCCCGAATAAATCATTATTATTGAGAATAAAAGACAAATGTTGAGTCAGGGCATCTACATCGTCAATCCGGGAAACCAAGGAGTTTTCTTCATGAACCGCGAAAGACAATGCGTCTGTGGTAATCACAGCACAACCACTCGCCATAGCCTCAAGTGGCATTAAACCAAATCCCTCGTGTCGCGTAGGATAAAGAAAACCATCAGCGCTGCTCATTATCCTCCGCAAGTCTGCCTCTCCAACATAACCAAAATCACGATGAACACAATCAGTGAATAGATCTTTAACCGGCACACCGACAGTCCAGACTTCAAACGGGATGGTTGACTGTGACTTAAGTTGACTAATAACCTTAACTGCAATGTCAAAACCTTTACGATAGTCTGTGCGGGAATGCAGGAGCACAGCCTTACGCCCCTCTTTTGCGATAAGTAACTCCGGATTTGGATCAAAATAAAATATATTTGTATCGATGCCGTTTTCAACAACTCTGACATCGGCATTAAAACGACTGCGCAGGAGATCTCCCAAAACACTGGAAACAGCGATAGCCCTTACCTTAAAGAGTGATAACCCCAGCAGGTAAAGCAGACGAATAAAAAGTTTTTGCAGATTATTTGAATAATACGATTCATCATAATCCTGGGCAAAGCAAATCAACTTACGACTATTGCGGAATGAAAGCAGACAGACCATGGCAATAATATCGGCAATAATTACGTCTGAAGATGTCTTTTCAAGCAGTGCTGAGAGAATTGTGCCGAGCATGCCGGAGAACCTCAAAGGCTGAACTGAGATCCTGCCATCAAGCGCAAAGACAGTATCGACAATGTTTGTTTTTATCGTGACCTGATGACCGGAAGCTGCAAGATGATTGGCATAAACGACAATCATCTTGTCACCGCCACGACTTAATAATGAATGCCTAAAAAAAGTGATGTTCACTCAACGAGCCTCAAGTATTCACCTGCTTTTCAAAAAAACCAAAAGTGAAGCATGGATACAACCGATGTGGTGCAAAAGGCATTTGGCAACGTACAACAAATAGACCACAACCAGAGGGTACCCATGCTGAATAAAGGCGCATTGCGCCTCCCTATACCCATCATAGGGGCGACTATTACTTACGCCACCATAGTACATGGCAACTAGAGCCTCAGGCAGGTAATTAATCCTGACGCCGGCTTTGAACCAGCGAAGAAAAATTTCGACATCCATTGCAATACGATAATTCAGAGAAAATAGCCCGAATGTATCGTACACAGATTTTTTGACAAAAGTGGCCGGATGGTTGAACAGCACCAGCCGCCATGGATACCACCAGCGACCGGCAGGTACTAGCCTTTTTACCAAAATATCACCATTATAAAGCAGCAGATCTCCATGCAAAACCTGACAATCTGGATGTCTCTGAAAATAATCAAGAACCCTTTGCACTGTTCCCGGCAGAAGAGTGTCATCAGAATTTACCAGTGCGATAATTTTTCCTTTAGCAAGGGCAATCCCTTTGTTAAAACCATCAGATATGCCACGATCAGGCTCACTGATAAAAACATCTATTTTGTCGCCAAAACTGTGAACAATCTCTTGAGTACCATCTATTGATCCACCATCGATAATAATATACTCAATATTAGCTGTTTTCTGTTCGAGAACACTATGTATGGTACGCTCTATCGTCGGCTTACTGTTATAACAGACAGTGATAAGTGATAACTCGAAGGAAGAGGCACTGTCATTCATCAGTTAGACCGCCCCTGCATGGGTTGCGCACCGATTACGCGATGACGATCCATGCGTCAAGCCTTCTCCAGAAGAAAGATAGCAGATTCACCTGAACCAGCTGGCAGGATTAGTCTGCCCAGCAAAAACTGCACAACAGTCGGAATAGAATAACGAAACCCATCCCGTAGTTTGCCTTTGCCTTCACGATAAGGGAGACACCAAAGACCATCTGTCCCGATAAAGGTTACCGTAAAGCCGCAATTGGCGAACAGGTCACGCCATTCATTGTGCCCCATAAGCGTCACATGGGTGGGGTCTCCGTAGCTGGTCCAATGCTTCCCCGCTAAAACAAGACCTCTTCCAGTAGTGTCAGGAACTACGCAAAGAACCCGACCACGAGGGCGAAGGGCATTTCGCCAGCAAGAAAGCACCAAAGGAAGGGTTGAACGCTCTATATGCTCCAGAACATGGAGAGAAACAATACCACTGAAAGCTGCGTCTGGAATATGCTCCTCATGGCCATAAACAGCTGCGCTAGGAACGTTCTTACGCACAGCCTCAAGTGCATATGGCGAAACATCGTATCCGGCAACATCATAGTGTCGTGCAAGACGCCGAGTCATAAACCCGGTACCACAACCATAATCTAAAACAGTGCCTGGCTTTATCCAGCGACGTACTATTCGTTCGTAGAACCAGAGTGCCGGTCGATCCCGATCCTGATTACGAGCGGCAAAATAAGGGATGTCATAACTTGCCCCTTGGCTGTCTGCAGTGGAGCGAGCGACGATTTTATCTTCCATAAACTCCCCAGCCAACCATTAGAACCCACGAAATACCGACTATCATCAGCGGCACATCCTGCGTCAATGAATCGGTGGGATCTCCACCCTTGCCGGACTGAACCCGAAGTATATAGCGTAACAATCCAAAGCAGCTCAAAGGTACAGAATAAAGCAGTAATGACGAATGACGTGAAATTACATACATCGTATAGGTTACCAGCACTGCTGAGCCGGTCATAAACAGTAATCCATCAAGAAAACCGGCAGGGTACGCAGCCAGAGCCTTTCTATGTGCCACTGCATTGCTGCCAAGAGATATTTTTTCGCTATAACGCTTGCCGGTACTAAGAAAAAGAGCTAACAGAAAAACAGTCAGGAAAAGCCACTCTGAAATCAAAACGCTGAATGCTTCGCTACCCGCAAGAAGACGAAGGATAAATCCGGATGCGATACTAAAGATGTCTATCAGCGGGTAATTCTTGAGGTAAAAAGAGTAAAGCGCTGAAACGGTAAGATATAGCAGCAGGAGCATAAGAAACTTTGCAGACACCATAGCGGCAAGAAAAAAAGCTGCAATGAGTAAAAGCCCTGCCAGTAACAATGATTGGCTTACAGTGACCTCACCGGCCGGCAATGGACGAGACCTTTTTAGGGGGTGTTCCTTGTCCATATTGCAATCAACTACATCGTTGACAATATAGGTTGCGCTGGAAGCAATACAGAACGATGCCAGCGGAAGAAGAATAGTTGCAGCCACATCTACTGAAAAGATTACTCCACCAAGAAAAGGTGGAAAAAGCAGCATGAGATTTTTCAGCCAATGGACGGGGCGAAGCAGTCTTATGTAAGGAAGAGTTTTCATTGTTTAAGTTTTTCTGCAAGTTTCATTGCTGCCGGTTTATAATAGGCACCTTCAGACGAAAGAGTAGATGCCTTTGAAAAGTAACTTTGTGCTTCAGTCTTTTTATTAATCCCTAGATAGAACTGGCCGATACGGTAATAATAAAAAGGGTCTCCAGTTTTTTCATAAATCTTTAATAAGTGATCGACTGTCTCCTGCTGAAGTTCCAGAATTTTAGACTTATTTTTTTCTTCACCTAGAAGCTGCATATTGACTGTAACAAGATTTTCCAGAATCCGCGGATACATTACGCCTGATTCCTCAATATTTCTAAGGAGCAACTTTTTTGCACCTGCCAAATCACCTTGTGCAACCAAGATCATTGCTTGATTACTATCTATTAGCTTGCCCCCGCGTTTGCTTCCTTCCGGTGCTTTGATAGACATCATCAACGCTCTTGACTCCTCAAATTTACCTTTGTACTTCAGTGAATACATAAGAGCATTCTGAGCGAGGTAATAATTGGGAGATTTCTGCAAAGTGTCACGAAACAAGGCAATATTGTCCTGCCAGATGATATTTCTGTTTACTGTTGAATAAGTCATAGCGATTAGAACTACAAATATAGGAATAGGTATTAGTTTTTTTGCGGGCGAACCTTCACTAAAGTAAATACTGTGAATGATAGCGGAGATAACAATGCAAAAAATAGCGCAGGACATATATAAATATCGCTCTGCTAAAGGAGTCCATGTCATTCGTACAACTGAAATAAGCAGCGCAGGTGAAACAAGGCAGATGCAGGTTATGGTTAGTGCCGACAATAACCCTCTTCTGGCAAACATATAAAAAACAATGGACAATACAGCAACACCAGCCAGGATGTAATACCCGGAAGCCTGAACAATCGCAAAATTCAATGGCCAAGGAATAAAAAGTTTTTTTGCATAGAAACCGAGGGCCGTAAGAGCGAGGAAAAAAGAATTAACTATATCAAAGCCTGGAGAGTTTAACGTTGTTGACAGCAGTTTGGCGCCACTGTCTCCTCGGGTAAGAAGAAGAAACCGGAACATTAATAAAAAAAACCCGATTACTACTAAAAGTAAACTTCCGGAACATGCCCATCTTCGCCTGACTCTCTCCATAAAAGTGCCGTGCTGATCATAAAACAACACAATGGCAAGTAGTCCCGGCAAAGCAGATACAGCAACTTCCTTGGACATGCAGGCAAGAAAGAAAACTGCCACTCCCCCTACTCCCAATAATTGACTATTCTGCTCCAAAGATTGAAGCAGCATAAAAATTGACAAAAGCAGGAAAAGACAGGCTAGAAGATCGGTTCTACCCGCAATCCAGTTTACTGATTCAGTATTAATTGGGTGAACGGCAAAAAAAATGGCGGTAACTAATGGCAATGAATAATTTGAAAATGAATAACGTTTTGCGACTTTTTCAGTGACAAAAAAAACAAGAATTACATTAATTGCGTGAAAAAGGATATTTTCGAGATGCAGAAAGCTTTCGTGCATCCCCCAAACAATTTTGTCAAAAATAAAAGTCAGCCCAAGAATAGGGCGATAGTAGTATCCGGAATTACTGGGGAAAAACAACGCCTTAAGATCAAATCGCTCAGCGTATAAATAAGAGTCAATAATCTGCCCATCATCAACAGGATTTATTCCACCAAAAATTGACGGATAATAAATACCCACTGTAATAAATATAAGTAAAAGAACTACATAGCCTCGTCTTATTACCATGAGTTACCTGTTTTCGACGATTGCAAGGAAAAACTGTTCAATATCTTTTCTGACGGGCTCAATAAATTCAACCTCGCACTCCGTTTCAACCACAGCTTTCATGAATTGCCTGAACTGTACTCTGGGCACATAATACTCAACTTTACGTTCATTAATCCGCTCAAAAGAAAAGCCTTCGAAAAGAGTGGTTCCGTTTGAAGTGCTGATTTTAACCTTGTACCCCTCGATCCCTTTTTCCAGTATGTTTTCCACACTCTCCAGCGCGCGTAACTCACCTTTTACGATAATGCCTACCCGATCGCAAACCGCTTCAACATCGGCGGTAATATGAGTGCTGAAAAACACCGTCTTGCCCTGACGCTTCATATCCATGATAAGCTCTTTCACAAGAACGCGGCCAAGGGGATCAAGACCGCTCATAGGTTCATCTAGGATAAAAAGATCAGGATCGTGCAGAATTGCCTGTGCCAAGCCGAGTCGTTGCACCATCCCTTTGCTGTAACCGCGAATTGGACGATTAGCTGCTGAGGTAAGCTCCAATCTATCCAGAATCTCAGCCACTCGTGCGGCAATAGCGTCATCAGGCATTTTAAAACTTTTACCGATAAAAACCAGGTACTCTCTGGCAGTCAGGAATTCGAAAAAACAGGGATTTTCAGGAAGATAACCGATGTTTCGTCTGGAAGAAGGATCCTTAATATTTATACCTTCAACAAAAGCCTCGCCATTTGATGGTTTGATTAACCCCATGATTGCCTTGATTGTAGTACTTTTCCCTGCTCCGTTGGGGCCCAAAAAGCCAAAGACTTCACCTTTAGCCACAACCAGGTCAAGAGAAACCAGCGCTTTAACCTCTTTTGTTTTTTTAGCAACATACGTTTTGCTCAAATTCTTAATTTCTAGGGCATTCACCTGTCTTCCCCTCCGAAAGCAAATTTGCTGGTGCTTTCAACCCTTCCATTCTCAGTTATATAAAATTGCCCCCTGTAAGGATCTTTTGGCGTCTCTTTCAATAAACCAACGCTTACAAGGTCTGCAACTGAAGTTGGGAAATGGTTGAATTGCTCTCTGTAAAGCTGCACAGCAGTAATGATCTCCCTCGCTGACAGGAGAGCCTCCTTGCGCATAATAAATGACCGCTTGATCTTTTCATCCTTGGCGCTATTGGCCATGGAATCGATAAAAAGAATCCCCAGTTCAGTTCGACCTGCCTGATGGAAATAACGTGCGGCGAGATTAACAAAAAGCGGGTCACCGGACAACTCAGCAGCCTTTTTCATATAATCAGCTGCAGAGTTATAATCATGCAGAAAATAGGCGGCATTAAACCCTGCGAAGAAAGGGAGGTTATAGTCCCATGTACGGTAGCGCATGCCGTAGGCTAGCAGTTTATTAATATCCCTGGCACTGTTTTTCACATCCCACACAAACGATGCCTGGGCAAGATAATAGGCGTCCATGTTGTACGGATCAAGTAAAACAGCCGAAGAAATAATCCTGGCCATATTGCTGTATTCGGGTGGAAGTTTCGCCTTTTTAGCATCATTGTCAAACATTCCGCCAAAATAGATCATCACTTTGAAAACAGACCATTGTGAGACGAGATAGCGTTGATCTCCCGCCACAAACCGCATCATTTCACCTTCAGGGATATAGCCGATCTTGTTCACTACCGGTCTGTTGCCCAAGTAGCTGGTAAAAGGGACAATAATTGCAAGATATGCTGATATCAACACTACTGGCAGTAGACGCTTGCTCATCAGAATTCTCGGCGGGAAAAAATATGAATAGAGACAAACAAAATTATGGCTGTATAGACCATAAAATATATAAAGGTATAGAGAAGGCCCAGGGCATTTAGCGGCACCGGATAAATAGCTGACACCTTGCAGTCAAAAGCACTAAAATTCGGAATCAGGTAATACAATATATTTACAGCTGAACGCAGAACAACTGACATCTTGGCGCCAGTAGCATTTTTAGTGATGAAATCATAAACCTCTTGCGATGCATTTCCGGCAAGCAGCAGCGAGATAGAGCCGAATATCGGCAAGAAAAAAGATGTGCAGAAAGTGGACAAAAGCAACGCAACAGCTGCCAAAAGAATATATTTCATAACGTCAAACGCGATTGCGACTACGATATTACTCCAGTTAATTGGTGAACTTGACGGATAAAGACCTGAACTGAACCAGATGGCCACGGCGGCAACAGCCGAAAATAGCAGTGTACATAGCAACAAACAGACCGAGATTGCCAGGAATTTACCAAGCAGGTAAGACGCCCGGGAATACGGGAGTGGTAATAATGATAATGTATAGCGTTTTTCCACATCTCGCCATACGGATGAAGCGCCAAGCAGGGTTGACAAGACGAAAAGCACTAAAGAAATACAGGAAAGTGACAGAGTTACAGAAAGCTCCTGCACTTGGCGCAGAGAGAGAGCACTGACCGCCGGTACAAAAAAAAGCAGTAGAAACGCCACCCCGGTAAGCGCTTGGAGAATTCTGTCGCGAACAATCCATTTGAGATTGATGCGAAAAAGTTCGATAATCATGAACAATATCCCTTTTTAAAGACAAAAACGGGGTGTAATTGAATACACCCCGTTTAAGTTTACGACAAAATAATGAAAATGCTAGAGAACAGACCAGTTGGCTACTCCACCGGCAATCGTTGAATCATTTGCATCGGCTGGTAAAGTTGGCATACTTGTTGTAGCCAGATCAGATCCCGCTCCTAATGTAGCAGACTTTACTATAGCTGTAGAAGCGCTGGTTGTAGCGTAAGTCAGATCTCCGGCTTTATTTTTTGCTGCAATGGAATAAACGGAAGCCGTAGTCCCACTTGCACCTGAAGGGTAACCAGACGCATATCCGAGTACAACACTTTTTGAGGGAACGAATTTAATATTTACTGCAGCAAAAGAAGTACCATCATTTGAAAGACATGCAGCGGTCTTTGCAGTTGCGCCTGCGAATGAATTTGCTGCAAGAGCAAGAATTGCGATTGTTAGTACTATTTTTTTTAACATTTTATTCCTCCGTAAAGATGTTTTTTAATTAATAATTAACTCAGTTGGAATCAAGGATATTGATTATTGTCAGCGAAGTAGCTCTCAAGAGTTGTTTTGAAGTTTCTGAGGTCACTGGTTGACGCCGAGTTATAGCCCCTCATACGGTAAGCAGCGAACTGCGGGATGGCAACTGCAGCCAGAATACCGATGATCGCAACAACGATCAAAAGCTCGATCAGGGTAAAACCTTTTCTGTTTCTGATTCTGTTAAGCATAATTTTTCTCCTTTAGTTTTTTTGCTCTTACGAGCGTGATGGCATATTTTCAAAGTCTGCTAATCTTCTAGCACATCGCGTGCCAAAACAACAGCATTTACAACTGCAAGAAATTAAAGACTTTTCTTAAGTCGTCAGTTTTCATAATGACATTCCTTGATTCTAACATTTCAATTATGACGTTTTTTGTCACTGCAGCAGTGATATGCTTCGGCTCCTTAACTGATTGAATATAATCAAGGCCGATTGTCAGCCTATTTAAACTTGCCTTCAGTAAGTTTTTCGCCTATATGATCCTTGAAAATTATTCAAATAAGCAAGCCACATACTCCTCATATCTGGTGGCTTTAGGACGGCTCCAAATTGATTGAAGCGATTATTGACAGCTCCTCGACGATTTTACTCACTATTTTTCTATTCTGGCTATTTACCGGGACAGGCATTCTTTTCCTTAAAGCAGTCCGACTTACGCCTCAAAGCTCCGGAGAACATCTTTTCCTCGGCTTTGCCGCAGGGTCGGGGATTGCCGGTGAACTTATCATGTTACTATGTGCGGGAGGTTTACTCACGCACATCTGGATTACTGCATCAATCGTGTCACTTACCTTATGCTCCCTTGCAGGGTGGAAGTCGGCCGGTTTTAGAATTTTAAGAAAAGCCTTGCCATTACCCAACAATTACCTCGAAAAAATCGCTGCTAGCGGCATCTTGGTACTGCTGTTAGCAGCATTCGCTCTCTCATTAACCCCCGAAATCAGCAAAGATGCTCTTATATATCATCTGGCCGTTCCAAAGCTCTATCTGAAGCACCATGGTTTTTTCTTTATACCTGGCAATATCTATTCAAATCTCCCCTTTCAGGCAGAGATGCTCTACATCATCGGCCTTTTACTTAAAGGCGACACCCTTGCCAAAGGGATCAACTTTATGGCGCTGCCGGTAATACTCCTAGGGATGAAGGAGGTTTCATCAAGAATAATCAAAAATGACTTTCCTTTTGTCAGCATGTTTATATTTATTATGCTCCCGACTGCTTTCTACCTGTCTCACGTTGCTTATGCAGATCTTTACTCCGCGCTTTACGTACTGGCAGCACTTTACCTTTTCCTCCAATGGCAGCAAAACCCGGACTATTCAAAAATCATCCTGTCAGCTTACTTTGTCGGGCTTGCTGTATCCACCAAGTATTCATGCATATTATTACCTCTTCTTGTTTTTCTCGGAATATTGGTTAAATTCCTTGACAGCCGTGATTCCAAGGTTCCCGTTCTGATGTTGATGCTTTTTTTTGCCATTACAATTACAACAGGTGCTCCTTTTTACTTAAAAAGTTTTCTGCTCACAGGCAACCCGATTTATCCGTTTTTTTTCGACATTTTTGGTGGCAGAGGACTAGACCCTAAACTTGCAGACCTTTATGCCGGAATTTACAAATACATGGGAATGGGTAGAGATTGGCTTGATTTTGTTCTTCTGCCCTGGAATATAAGCTTTAATGCAAAGATGGAGAGCATTAACTTCGATGGCTTCATCAGCCCCATCTTTCTCCTTCTCTTCCCCTTACTATTCTGGCTAAAGAAACCTGACACAAGCCTCAAAACACTCTACTTGTTCAGTTCAATTTGCTTTATTTTCTGGGCAACTTCTTCGCAGGACATCCGCTACATGATCCACATCCTCCCAATTTTTGCTGTTCTGAGTGGAGTTGCTCTTACAGAGTTCTCCAGACAAAGATATATAATGATCTATACAATAACTGTTACTGGTATTTGCACTGTTATTAATAGCTATCTTATAATGGGGGACTTTATTAAAATTGCACCTTTCCGGGTCATTTCAGGGATAGAAAGTCGCGACGAGTTCATGCTGCGGAATATTTCCGTTTACAAAATATACTCATTTGCAAACAGAAATCTACCGATAGATGCCAAGGTTTTTCTCGTAGGGATGAAGAACTATACGTTCCTTTTTGACAGAAAATGCTTCAGTGACAGCATGTTCGAGACATACACACTTAGTCGAATCCTCTCCTCGGCCAGATCGACCGCTGCCATTAAGGAGCAACTGAGGATTATGGGTGTTACACATATCATGTACGATGACAATTCGGTTTCAGGCAAAAACAGCATGCTGTCAACTGACGAAAAGAAGCTTTTCAATCTTTTCAAAGATCAATACCTCGAACCGATGGAGACAGACCATTTCTACCATCTTGCAAAAATTCAACGGTAGTTGAACTATTCTTGCATCAACTGATGGTGTGACAACAATTTACCAAGTCTGCATCAATTCAATCTTGACGCGACAAAAACCATTCTCTATACTGCATCCACTTGCCGGAGTGGTGAAATGGTAGACACAGCAGACTCAAAATCTGCCGTCCGCAAGGACATGCCGGTTCGAGTCCGGCCTCCGGTACCATCAACAATTGATAAAGCAGCATATGTAAGCCCTGAGAAATCAGGGCTTTTTTGTTTGCTTTGTTCATAAATATTTTGTATAGATCTTAATTGAGCATACGTAAATATTTTAACGTTTTTTTTACTTTCACTAAAATTAATGTTCTGCCAAACTTTGTTATCTGCCAATAGCAGAACAACTCCAATGTTAAGGAAACCCCTGTGATCAAACTCTCCTCATTCAGCGCCTGGCTGCCGAAATCTGTTGAATCATTAGCAAACTACAGCAGAAAGGACTTTACCGCCGACCTTACCGCCGGACTAACCGTCGGGTTGGTAGCGCTCCCACTGGCAATGGCCTTTGGTATATCGTCAGGAGTTACGCCGCAAGCAGGTATCTACACCGCCGTAATTGCCGGCTTTATTATTTCGGCACTGGGAGGGTCCAAAACCCAGATTGGCGGCCCCACCGGCGCCTTTGTGGTTGTCATAGCTGCCATAATCGCCAAACACGGGCTTTCAGGCCTGCTGATGGTGACGATGATGGCCGGGGCAATGCTTCTCTTTCTCGGACTCACCGGCCTTGGCAATGCGGTAAAATTTATCCCCAGGCCGGTAATTATAGGCTTTACCAACGGCATAGCCGTGTTGATAGCCTCAACCCAGATAAAAGATTTCCTCGGCATTACGGCACAAGGGAGCGTTCCCAGTGAATTTCTTGAGCGGATGAGGTTTCTGTGGGAACATCTAGCCACTGCGCAACCGGTTACCATTACATTGGCGCTGATCTCACTGTTAGTCATTCTGTTTACGCCCAGATTCACGAAAAAAATTCCCGGTTCGATCATAGCCTTGGTTGTGGCAACCGCCTGCATTCCTCTTTTCAACATCCCCGTTGAAACTATCGGCTCAAAGTTTGGCGGTATCCCGACAGGCCTGCCAAAGCTCCAGATCCCACAGTTTCGCCTCGACCTCATTATTCCACTGATACCCTCTGCAATTACTGTCGCACTCCTGGCCGCAATCGAGAGCCTGCTTTCGGCTGTTGTCGCCGACTCAATGAGCGGTGACCGCCACAACTCCAACGTCGAGTTGGTTGCCCAGGGGATTGCCAATCTTACCGTACCGCTTTTCGGCGGAATTCCGGTGACCGGCGCAATTGCCAGAACAGCAACCAATATCCGTTCCGGCGCCCGTACCCCGGTTTCCGGCATAATCCATGCCCTGACACTCCTTGCAATCATCCTTTTTGCCGCACCACTGGCAAAATTCATTCCGCTCGGAACGCTGGCAGCGGTGCTGTTCGTTGTTTCCTACAACATGGGTGAATGGCGCGAAATTCCGATGATATTGAAGCAGGAACCTAAAGACATTACTGTCTGGATCATCACCTTTGCCCTGACTGTGCTGGCTGATTTGACGGTAGCCGTTGAAGTGGGGATGACCCTGGCGGCGCTGCTCTACATTTATCAGGTTTCTAAAACTACCGTCGTGGCACCGCTCACCATAGAAGCAATTGACAAGGCCAGGGCGCACCGGGTTCAGGATCACGCCATCCCCCACTACGTCAGTATTTATCATATTCAGGGTCCGTTTCTCTTTGGAGTAGCGGAAAAACTTAAAGACGCTGCCATAGAGGAACTCAACAATATCGTCATTCTCAGGTTAAGATATATGACCGCTATTGACGCCACCGGAGTTTATGCGATTGAACAGTTCTATGAAAGGCTGCACGCTTCCGGCAGAACGCTTATTATTTGCGGAGCCCGCAGCCAGCCAAAGCGACTTATTTACACCTCCTCACTCCCGAAAATCATCGGAGCCCGCAATGTCCTGCCGAATATCACCTCAGCTTTGAGTCGCGCTGCTGTCGTCAACGAGCGTTTTGGAGGAATCGGTGAAACGGCTGCAATCGGCCTGACTGATGCGCCGGTATAGCCAACCTTTTCACCCCGCCTGAAAATCGTTTATGATTAGTAAAATTAGCTACTTAGACTTCGATAAGAGTTGCTATTCTCCTTTTGTATGTGTATAAATACCGGCGAATAGCAGTTTTTAATACTTAACAAGTCGGTCATAAAGGAGAACAGATGTCATCCAAGTATGTGTATTTCTTTGGCAACGGCAAGGCTGAAGGTGCGGCAACAATGAAAAACCTTCTCGGCGGCAAAGGTGCAAACCTTGCGGAGATGACCAGTATAGGGCTCCCGGTGCCACCGGGATTCACCATTTCCACCGAAGTCTGCACGTATTATTATGCAAACAATGAAACCTACCCGCAAAGTCTCCAAAACGAAGTTGCCACGAACCTTGCTGATGTTGAAAAGCTTATGGGGCGGACCTTCGGCGACCCGAAAAATCCGCTCTTTGTCTCTGTACGTTCAGGTTCGCGGGCATCCATGCCGGGGATGATGGATACGATTCTCAATCTGGGTCTTAATGATACCACTGTTCAGGGGATCATTGCCCAGAGCGGCGACGAACGCTTCGCATATGATGCTTACCGCCGCTTTGTCCAGATGTACTCGGATGTTGTTATGGGAATGGACAAGCATATCCTTGAGCATCAACTTGAAATGAAGAAAGAGCAAAAAGGTGTTCATTTTGATACTGAGCTGACTGCGACTGACTGGAAAGATTTGGTCGCTGCTTTCAAGAAATCGATCAAAGAGCATCTCGGCCAGGATTTCCCGGAAGATCCCCATGCCCAGTTGTGGGGCGCCATCGGCGCTGTCTTCGGCTCCTGGATGAATCAGCGGGCTGTAACCTACCGCAGGCTCAACAGCATCCCTTCTGACTGGGGAACAGCAGTCAACGTACAGTCCATGGTTTTTGGCAACATGGGTGACGACTGCGCTACCGGTGTCGCCTTTACCCGCGACCCCTCCACCGGCGAAAACTACTTCTACGGCGAATACCTGGTCAATGCCCAGGGTGAGGACGTCGTTGCCGGTATCCGCACCCCGCAGCCGCTCAATATCTACCAGAAAAGAGCCGGCGATCTCCCTTCCATGGAGGAAGTTCTGCCTGATTGCTACGGCCAACTTGACGCTATCCGCCATATCCTTGAAAAACATTACCAGGATATGCAGGACATCGAGTTCACCATTGAAAAAGGGAAGCTCTTCATGCTCCAGACCCGTACCGGCAAGAGAACAGCCAAGGCTGCGATCAAGGTAGCCGTCGATATGGAAAGAGAAGGGTTGATAGACAAAAAAACCGCAGTTCTCCGCGTCGCACCATCACAGCTCGACCAGCTCCTCCACCCCTCCCTCGACCCTAAAGCACCGAAAACTATTATCGCTAAAGGGCTCCCGGCATCGCCAGGTGCAGCTTCAGGGGTGGTTGTCTTTACTGCGGATGAGGCAGAAGCAGAGTCCAAGATGGGTAAACGCCTCATCCTCGTCAGGATTGAAACCAGTCCCGAGGATATCCACGGCATGCACGCTGCCCAGGGCATTCTGACTGCACGGGGCGGCATGACCTCCCACGCGGCGGTTGTCGCCCGTGGTATGGGCAAATGCTGCGTTGCAGGTTGCGGAGAGATTAAAGTCGACTACGCTGGTGAAAAGTTCATGGCAAGAAACGGTCAGATCATCAAGAAAGGCGACGTTATCACTCTCGACGGTTCCACTGGCGAAGTCATGCTCGGCGAGGTGCCGACAGTTTCACCGGAAATGACCGGCGACTTCGGCACCCTCATGGGATGGGTGGACAGCTTCAGGAAACTAAAAGTGCGCGCCAACGCCGACACCCCCCATGATTCCAGGGTTGCCAGAGATTTCGGTGCCGAGGGAATCGGCCTTTGCCGGACAGAACATATGTTTTTTGATGCGGAGCGCATTTCTGCTGTAAGGGAAATGATCCTCTCCGAAGACCTTGAAGGTCGACAGAAGGCGCTTGCCAAGATACTGCCGATGCAAAAAGGTGACTTTATCGGCATATTCAAAGAGATGAAAGGTCTGCCGGTAACCATACGGCTGCTCGATCCGCCGCTGCACGAATTCCTCCCGCAAGAAGAGAAGGATATTGAAACACTCGCAAAATCGCTTTCAGTATCCACCCAACAGCTGCGGCACAAAGTTGAGTTCCTGCACGAATTCAACCCGATGCTCGGCCACCGTGGCTGCCGCCTCGGTCTCACCTACCCGGAGATCTACGATATGCAGGTTCAGGCTATCATGGAGGCTGCCTGTGAACTGGTCAAGAATGAAGGGTTCAGCATCGTTCCCGAGATTATGATCCCGCTCATTGCCACCGTTTCCGAGTTGAAAGTGCTGCGCGCCAACTCCATCAGAATATGTGAGGAGGTGATCGCCCGTTACGGTGTCAAGGTTGAATACCTCATCGGCACAATGATAGAACTTCCCAGAGCAGCGCTGACTGCCGATGAAATTGCCGTCGAAGCAGAATTCTTCTCCTTTGGAACGAACGATCTGACCCAGACGACTTTTGGCCTGTCGCGCGACGATGCCGGCAAGTTCCTCCCTTTCTACGTGGAAAACGGCCTCCTGCCTGAAGACCCCTTTGTTTCACTGGATCAGAATGGCGTCGGCAAACTGGTCAAAATGGCCTGCGAGCTGGGGCGCTCAACCAGGGCGGGTATCAAGCTCGGCATCTGCGGCGAGCATGGCGGGGATCCGGCCTCGGTCATTTTCTGCCACAACGTCGGCCTCGACTATGTTTCCTGTTCACCCTTCCGGGTGCCGATTGCCCGTCTTGCCGCTGCCCATGCGGCTCTTGCCTGACCATAACTGTTTTCATGGGGGGGGGGTGCTGTTCATGCACCCCCCTTTTTCCTCACGTGACCACCCCAATGACAGAAAATCACTATAACTGCAGCGGCCTGACAGAAACCATCCTGGCTGCAATCACCGCTGGCGGAAAAAATCCGGCACAGATCACTATCACTGATCTCGCACCGATTGACGAACTTCATGTCCGCGGCCGCAAAGCAACCATTGAACTGGCGCAGAAACTCAATCTGAACAGAGACTCAACGGTTCTTGATATCGGCTGCGGCATTGGCGGAGCTGCCCGTTATCTGGCGACTACATTCGACTGTCAGATAACGGGCATTGATCTGACTTTTGAATATTGCCGGGCAGCTGCAGCTCTTGGCGAACTGACCGGACTCGCTGCCAAAGCTTCGTACCTGCAGAGCGACGCAACCGCTCTCCCCTTTCCTGACTCCTGTTTCGACTGCGTCTGGACTGTTCACACCGCCATGAATATCTCTGACAAAATAGGCCTCTACAATGAAATCCGCAGAGTCTTGAAACCCGACGGCTCTCTGGCGCTGTATGACATCCTTGCAGGAGCTGGCGGCAAAATCCATACTCCGGTGCCATGGGCAAGAGAGGCATCCCACAGCCACCTCTTAACTCCGCAGGAGCTAAGACAGCTTCTTGACTCCGCAGGGCTAACAGTAAGCTCCTGGCACGACTCCACTGACGAGGGGCGAACCTGGTTCAGCCGCCTTGCCAAGCGATCTGCAACCAGTGCGCCACCGACTCTCGGTGTACAACTCCTTTTTGGCGGCAGCTTCCCTGAAATGGCACGCAATCAGGTTCGCAACCTCAACGAAGAGCGGATTGTCCTGATTGAGTGTATTGCCGCAAAAATCGACTAAGCTATTTCTGAATGGAATTTATCATCAAATAAAAAAGGCTGAAGCATTCACTGCTTCAGCCTTTTTTATTTATGAAAAGAACGTCTCTATGAATTCAGACACTTGGCAATAATGTCATGATTCAGCCATGCGACCGGCTTCTCCGGCGCCCATGAGTCATGGAACATCAGGTAACCGGTCGTCTGGAAGACGACTCGTGAGAGCGGCGCACAGACAATCTCTTTGGGACTTCGGTTCATGGCGATTAGCTCGGCAGAAGAGGCCAGCATCAGTTCCATCTGGTCAGCGGTATTGTGATGCGGCCATTCAGACAGCTTGCCGTACTGCTTCATAACAGGTGAAGCTAGATACCTTTCGGCTGCCTTGAGCAGCTCATCAACAGAAACATCATCGTTCAAAAGAGCCTGGCACTCGGCGAAAACAGCTTGTGTCGCCGCACTCTCTCCTTCTCGCTTCAATGCTTCGAGGAGCGGGTAAAGAGATATTTCAACCCCCATGAAAAGCGCACTGGAGTTAGTCTGGATCTCGGGGCAGTTGTAGACAGTGGCAATGATCCCCTGTTCCCGGGCAGCAATGGCATGATCTTCCAGGCGAATTTTTGCCCATCCCTGCACGTAAGGCGTGTACGATTGCCAGGTATAGACCCCGCTTATCAGGACTTCGCAGCCATGGTAACCGTACGCCGTATAGCGAACTCCATTGGTAGCCCTGATCGGTGCAGTCGCCTCCAGCAGATGGGCAAAGGTATCGGCACTGACCTCGTTGAAGCTGGCCTGACAAAGCTCGCCAAGTCCTGAGTTCCAGAACGCAGCCGATGAGAGATAACGATCACCACTCCCCTTGAAAACCTTATTGAGCAGCGGCATGAAGAGCCTTACCCGCGGAATACCACCAGCCATGGCATGAGAGAAAAGAACGTTTGCCCCGGCTGGAATCTCTGTCTGCAACTGGTCAACAACCGCAGCAAGATTAGCTTTAAATCTGGCAGCCCCCTTGGCGCGGACTTCTTCAAGCCGAGCTTTGTCACAAACGAAACTTTCGTAACTGTCAGGTTTAACACTTTTGAGGATATCCGCATATGATTGACCATCGCTAGCCGGTTCCAGGTCAAATCCTGCCTCAAGGGGAACGTTGATAATCCTGCCGCCAAGATTAGCTTCTGCCTCTGCCAATTCTTCGCTATTTAACGACCGGAGATTACCGTCACTGTCGCGCCTGCCGACGGTTGTACCGACAATCGTCATTCCAGCTTTACGAGCCTCATCAACAATACCGTTGGCATAACCGCGACCAAACAACTCCCCGATCAATACGAAAACATCACCTTTTTTGTAGCCGGCCTTGGCCGGCAGTTTGTGTAGCGGGAAATAGCGATTCATCTTGCCTCCTTTTTCATTTCATACTTTAATAAGCAGCCCTACCCGTCATCTCTTCTGCTTCTATTTTCAAACTTCGTGTACTCGCCGTTAAAGACCATGCTTACCGAGCCGATTGGGCCGTTACGCTGCTTGCCGATTATAATTTCAGCTTGTCGGTCATGCCCTTCAATATTGCAGGAGTTGTCGCGTTTCTTGCACGCTTCGCAGTAGACTGCGTCTCGATAAACGAACATGATAACGTCAGCATCCTGTTCTATTGCTCCCGATTCACGCAGGTCGCTCATCATCGGCCGCTTGTCAGTGCGGCTCTCCAACCCCCGATTCAGCTGTGAAAGGGCGACAACCGGGATATCAAGCTCTTTTGCCAGCGCCTTGAGTGACCGGGAAATTTCGGAAATTTCCTGTTGGCGGGATTCTGTACTGGAGCCGCGCATAAGCTGCAGATAATCGACTACCACCATGCCGATATTCTTTTCTGCCTTAAGCCTGCGGCACTTGGCGCGCATTTCGAGCACAGAGATCGCCGGGGTATCATCGATGTAGATAAGAGCATCATGAAGTTTTCCCGCGCCGTTCATCAGCCGCGGCCAGTCAGATTCGATCAGGTGACCGGTTCTGAGGCGACTGGCATCAATGCGTGATTCTGAGCAGAGAAGCCTTGTCACCAGCTGTTCCTTGCTCATCTCCAGGGAGAAGATGGCAACAGCCTGTTTCTGATCGGCATGTATCGCCGCATGTTGCCCGATATTGAGGGCAAAAGCAGTTTTACCCATTGATGGACGCCCGGCCACAATGATGAGATCGCCTTTCTGAAAACCGGCGGTCATGCCGTCAAGATCAACAAACCCTGTCGGTACGCCGGTTACATGTTCCTTCTTCTCATAGAGTTTTTCGATATTCCTGATGGTAGTGCCGACCAGATCCTTGACATGGTAAAAAGCCGGGCGCAGCTTGTTTTCTGATATTTCGAAGATCGCTTTCTGGGCACTATCAAGCAATTCATCAATATTGGTCTGTTCATTGAAGCTCTTGGTGACGATTTCGGTCGCAGCAGTAATCAGACTCCTTGAAACAGCCTTCTCTTTCACTATTTTGCAGTAGTAGGAGATATTTGCAGCTGTCGGCACGTAATCAACGAGCATCGCCAGATAAGCGCCGCCACCGGCATCTTCCAGATCACCCCTTTTTTTAAGGATTGTCGTCAGCGTTATCAGGTCACACGGTTCGCCATTATCATTAAGCTCTATCATGGCCTTGAAAATCTTCCGATGCGACTCACGGTAGAACTCTTCAGGACGGAGAATTTCGAGAGATCTGTTGATGGCTTCGTTATCAAGGAGGATACCGCCAAGGATTGACATCTCGGCTTCAAGACTCTGGGGTGGAACTTTATGCAGGTCATTACTCATATCTATCGGCTCTCTCAAACTCTGACTGTAGCCAACACCTCTCTTTTAAGCGGTGAATCACTAAAAGAAATTGTTGCGACTATTGCAAGAGGCTATTTTAATGAAGTGAAAAAATGAAGATGTTTAGCCAAAAGGGTGATAATATACCCCGTCATAATGAGTCAGGTCAATCCGAGAGTTTAAGAGTACTACGAAATGAATATCCCCGAGCTTCTTGCCCCTGCCGGAAACCTTGAAAAACTAAAAATTGCGATTCATTACGGCGCCGATGCCGTTTATCTTGGCGGCAAGGCCTTTGGCCTGCGCAATCTTGCCGACAACTTCTCCCTTGAAGAGATGGCTGCAGGGATTGACTATGCCCACGAGCGCAACGTCAAGGTCTATCTTACCGTCAACAGCTACCCCTCCAACGACGAACTGCCGGCGCTTGCCACCTATCTTGAAGAGGTTGCCCCCCTCCCCTTTGATGCCCTTATTGCCGCTGATCCCGGCGTAATCCAGTTGATTCGGGAGATAGCTCCGGAGAAGACAATTCATCTTTCGACCCAGGCAAACTCTGTCAACTGGCGCGCAGTCCGTTTCTGGGAAACACAAGGGGTAAAGCGGATCAACCTTGCCCGGGAAATGACTCTGACTGCAGTAAAAGAGACTTCGGCAAACACTTCTGTCGAACTGGAGCTGTTTGCCCACGGCGCCATGTGCATCTCCTACTCCGGCAGGTGCCTCATCTCCAGCGTCATGAGTGGCCGCAACGCTAACAAAGGGGAGTGTTCACACCCCTGCAGGTGGAACTATTCACTGGTTGAGGAGACCCGTCCCGGCGAGTACTTCCCGGTAATGGAAGATGAAACCGGCACGTTCATCTTCAACTCCAAGGATCTCTGCCTGATCGAACATCTCCCCGAAATTATCAAGAGCGGCATCGCTTCCCTGAAGATCGAGGGACGGATGAAAGGAATATACTACGTCGCAGCAGTTGTCCGCGCCTATAGAGCGGCACTTGACGCCATTAAAGCAGAAGGCGACGATTATCATTTCCGGCCAGACTGGCTGGCAGAACTCTGCAAGATCAGTCATCGCGGCTACACCACCGGCTTTCTCTTTGGCCACCCCGAGGATGTGGGCCAGGAATACCACTGCGACTATCTGCGCAGCCACCTGTTTGTTGGTGTTGTGGAAGGGGTGAATCCTGATGGGACTTGTACAGTTGGCGTCCGCAACAGGATTAAAGCCGGCGATACCGTTGAACTGATGGGGCCGGGGATGCGCAACGACTCCTTTCAAGCCATTACCATGACTGATGAGAAAGATCGACTCCTTGAGGTAGCCAACCCCAACCAGAAAATAAAGATGAAACTGCCGACCGGAGCTGCTGTCAATGACCTCTTGAGGGTCTCAAGATGAAATGGGATGACATCCGCTGGTTCGCCGCCTACCTTGCCCTTATGACAGTAATGGTACCGTTTGCGCTACTACCGCAGAAACTTTCTGTCAGGATCGGTGAGAAGTTCGGCACACTGCTATATCACATCCTGCGAAAGTGGAGAAGAACCGGGATACAGACCATCTCCGAAACACTGCCATACCTTCAAGCCCAACCTTCGTGGAACTCCTCTGAAAACTCTCCTGAAGCGATAATACGTCAGCTCTTTGCCAACATGGGCATTCTGATAGCTGAACTTAGCTTTCTCTATTTCGGCAGAGGGAGAAACCTGCTTGAAAGTGTAGAGTTCAGAGGTCTTGAAAATTATGAGGCTGCCCACCGTAAAGGAAAAGGCATTGTCGGCATTACCGCTCACAGCGGCAACTGGGAACTGATGGCAATTGCATTCGGCTTAGGCGTTACCCCTATCGGGGTTGTAGCCCGTGAAATGAAAAAAGACTATTTCAGCAAGGTTCTGGAAAAGATCCGTACTCGCTACGGAAACAAAATCATCTACAGGGACAACGGCGTTCGAGAGATGCTGACTTATTTGAAAGAAAACGGAGCACTCGGCATGCTGCCGGATCAGGTGATACGTCCTCCTCACGGCATGCTTGTCGACTTTTTTGACCGTCCCTGCTGGACCACTTTTATGCCGGCAAAACTTGCACTCAAAACGGGAGCTGCCCTACTCCCATTTTTTATCCATCGGGAAAACGGCAAAAACATTACAACCATCTACCCTGAAATTGAGCTGTTGACTGTGGGGAGCGACGCAGAGCGGATTCTCGACGGCACCATCAAGATGAACCAGGCAATTGAAAAGCACATCCTCCAGCATCCGACCCAGTGGAATTGGTTCTATCGCCGCTGGAAAGGTGTTCCCTGACGTGAGAAATTGCATCATCATCGCCAACAAAGGCGCCGGAAGCTTTTCACAGCATCGCTTTGACAGCATCTGCTCGCAAATTTCAAGCGGCGGAGTCGCGGTTGAACAGATATTCTGCCATGACTTCGATGAAATGACTGAAACAGCGGCGACTGTCAGCAGCGCTCCGCAGAGCCCCCTGATTATTGCGGCCGGCGGCGACGGTACAATCAACGCCGTTTTAAATGGGCTGGCCGGCAACAACGCCACCTGTGCAATTTTGCCGCTGGGGACGGCCAATGTCATGGCTATTGAACTCGGCGTCAGAAGCGCTTCAGAGGCTGTTGCCAGGATAATCACCGGTCAGCCGCGACCGTTTACCGCCGGGCTCTTAAAAAACGGTGTCAGAACGAGTCGTTTCTTCCTGATGGCCGGCGTCGGCTTTGATGGTCATATTGTCAGCGGCGTTTCACTCAAAGAGAAACGCTTCTTTGGTAAAGGTGCTTATCTTCTCTCGGCACTGCGCAGCCTTGTCTCCTGGGATCATGGCGAACTGCAGATAACAACCGAAACGGAGGAGTTCTCCTGCCATTCACTCATCGTCTGCAATGCCGCTCGCTACGGCGGCGCTTTTAATCTCGCGCCTGCTGCCAACATCTTCTCTGCGGACTTCGAAATCATTGCACTCAAAGGGAACTCGCGCAGCGCCTCACTAAAGGCGATTGCCGCCGCGGCACTCCGAGAGGTCGGTTCAGAGCGGCTTTACAGGACAACCGCTGCCAGTATCAGCATCAACGGCGCAAAACCTGTTCAGGCAGATGGCGACGCGTGGAGCGACTCTCCGGTCGTGATACTGGCAGAGCCAGATTACGCGAAAATCATTCTCTAACAACAAAAGTAGGACTATTGCAATGAAACCATTTAAAAACTACCGTTTACTGACAGCTCTCTTTGCCGTCATGACTTTCTCCTCCCTGGCCACCAGGATCATTCTCCTTTTCAAATCTGCCCCGAATCTGGAGCTCACCCTGCCGCTGCTGATTAAAATCTTTGCAGTCGGATTTTTTTTCGACGTAATCACTTTTTCATACTTCCTGATACCGTTTGCACTCCTGCGAATCATCATCCCGGACAGACTCAGCAACAGCCGCTTCAGCAGGGTTGTAATTCTCGGATTCTTTTTTCTTTACACTTTTGCCATGATTTTTAACGTCGTTTCCGAGTACGTTTTCTTTGATGAATTTGCCACCCGTTACAACTTCATCGCAGTCGACTATCTCATCTATACGACTGAAGTAGTCCGCAACATCCGCGAATCCTATCCGGTCAACCTGATCGTCAGCGGCCTGTTAATCCTCACAATCGCCCCGTTCATCCCCTTGAAACGTTACATTACAGCCTCATTTCCGCTTGTTTCCAGCTTTAAGGAGCGCTTCATCAGCGGAACTGTCATGATGTTGATTCCGGCCATCGCTTTTCTGACGGTCAACCTGAATCTCAGTGAAATATCGCCGAACAACTATGCCAACGAACTTGCCGGTAACGGTCTCTACGGCTTTGCCGCTGCCTTCAGAAATAATGAGCTTGATTTCAACCGCTTTTATGCCGCCAAAGATAACACCCTGGTGATGAACCGTTTGCGAACCCTGCTTAAAAGCGCTGACAGTCGCGGCCTGTCCCGCCAGATTAACGCCAGTGGCAAGGAGAACCACTACAACATAATCCTCATCTGCGAAGAGAGTTTCAGCGCCGAGTATCTGGGCACCTTCGGTAATAAAAAGGGGATAACCCCGAATCTTGACAAGTTGGCAAAGGAGTCACTCCTTTTTACCCATCTTTATGCAACCGGCACCAGAACAGTGCGCGGCCTTGAAGCCATCACCCTTTCAATCCCGCCGCTCCCCGGCACTGCCATAGTAAAACGCCCCGGCAATGAAGGTCTCTTCTCCTGGGGCGCTGTCATGAAGAGCCATGGTTACGAAAACCGCTTCATTTATGGTGGCCGTGGCTACTTTGACAACATGAACTACTTTTTCGCTAACAACGGTTTTACCACTGTCGATCAGACTAATTTCGCCAAAAACGAAATAAGCTTTGCCAATGCCTGGGGGGTGTGCGACGAGGATCTGTTCGACAAAACGGTTCAGCAGGCAGATTTATCTCATGAAGGCAAAAAACCTTTTTTCAGCTTTGTGATGACCACCTCCAACCACCGGCCGTATACCTACCCTGAAGGAAAGATCGATATTCCCTCGAAAACCGGCAGAGACGGCGCAGTGAAATACGCTGACTATGCCATCGGTCAATTGATCGAAAAATCAAAGAAAAAACCGTGGTTCAAGGATACTATCTTCATCATTGTAGCTGACCATTGCGCCGGCAGCGCCAGGAAAATTGCCCTGCCGCTAAAAAATTACGAAATCCCGCTGATCATCTACGCACCGGCTATCCTTACACCACATCACATCGACACGATGATGAGCCAGATTGATATTGCCCCGACAGTTCTCGGCATGCTGAATGTCAGCTACAGCTCTAAGTTCTTCGGCAAGGACATTCTCAACGACAATGACTCTACTCAGCGTGCCTTCATAGGGACTTATCAGAAACTGGGCTATATTGAGGGAGACAAACTCCTTGTGCTTGACCCTGGTAAAAAAACGGAATATTACAATTTTACAAGAAAAGATGGTATAGTGATCAACTCACCTGCTGATGAGAATCTGCTCCTGAACGGACTGGCCTATTATCAGGGGAGCGCTTTTGCTTACAAACAGAAATTGAACAGAACAGCGGACTGAACTGGAGACCAATGAACAGAATAATAACTTTTCTGACAGAACGTACCGGGCAGGTTCGCCGTGACTTAAGTATCCTTACGCTTACTTTTGGTATCATCTGTTTCCAGATGCTCGGACACTTCCCGCTGCTTGAGCCAGATGAAGGCCGTTATAGCGAGATTCCGCGCGAAATGCTGGAGCGCTGCGACTTCATTACCCCAACTCTCAATTATGTCAAATATTTTGAAAAGCCACCGCTCCTTTACTGGCTGAACTCAATCTCGTTTGCCATCTTTGGTCAGAACGAATTTGCCGCCAGACTTCCGTGCGCCCTGTCAGGCCTGTTGACAATTCTTTTCACTTACTGGCTTGGGCGCGAGCTTTTGGGGCGAAGAACCGGGGTTATAGCCGCAGTCATAGTCGGCTCTTCAGCCGGGTTCATCGCTCAGGCAAGAATCAACCTGACAGATATGCCGCTGACTTTCTGCATGACCCTCTGCCTCGGCGCCTTCATCCTGGCTGTAGAGGATAAAGGCGAGCGAAAACGCCTCTATTATTATCTCTTTTATATCGGTGCGGCGCTTGCCGTGCTTGCCAAAGGATTGATCGGCATTCTTTTTCCTGGCACGATTATTTTTCTTTTCCTGCTGCTGCGGAAAAGATGGTGTCTTCTCCGGGAGATGCGCCTACTCAGCGGCATTCCACTTTTCTTTCTCGTTGCCGCCCCCTGGTTTATTCTGGTCTCACTGAAAAATCCGGAATTTGCCCAATTCTTCTTCATTCACGAACATTTCGAAAGGTTTCTTACCAAGGTTCACGGCCGCTATCAGCCGCTTTGGTATTTCATCCCGGTTCTCTTTGGCATAATGCTCCCCTGGTCCTGCTTTATACCGTCAGCTCTCCGTGATGCCTGGCGCAACCGGAAAATGCCACAGGGAGAGATATTTGCCTGGCTGGCTATCTGGGCTATTTTTATTTTTATTTTCTTTTCCAAATCCAACTCCAAACTCCCCCCCTACATCCTCCCGGTTTTGCCGCCATTGGCGCTACTGGTGGCTTCCTATTTTGATGTTGCGGCAGAAAAAGGGAAGATTTTTCGGGGCGGTTTTATTGCTATTGCTGCGGCTGTTACAATTTTTATCTCTGTCATCGCTTCGTACCTTATTTACAACAACCTCGCAGAAAAAAAGACCTCCAAATCGATGGCACTTAGAGTGAAAGAGCTGGCCGGCGCCAATGACATGGTTGCCTCCTTCGGCTACGACCAGACCCTTCCCTTTTATGCCAAGCGCCGAACCGTTGTTGTCGGCGGGATGGGAGAACTGAATTTCGGCAGCAAACAGGGTGACCAGTCAGAGTGGTTTATTAACCAGGAGCATTTTCAGCAGACCTGGGACAGTGAGCGGAAGGTTTTCCTGATACTCAGAATCACAGAACTGGAAGCCTCAGCAAACAGCTGGCGAAAAGCCCCAGTGATACTCATGCAGAACCGGCGTGACATCCTTGTAACCAATCGATGACAATTGGCGTTTAAAGCAGTTGTCAGTATGCTGCTTTTATGACATAAATGAACGTTTGCAATGTTTGCTTTTAGACTTAGCGGAGGTAGCTGTGCGCCAGGAGTTTTTGCCTTTTTCAACGCCGACGATAGAAGATGCCGAGATAAACGAAGTTGTTGATTCTCTCCGCTCCGGCTGGATCACAACCGGCCCCAAAGTCAAAAGATTCGAAGAGGATTTCAGGGCTTACGTCGGCGCAGCGTTCGCTGTCCCTTTGAGCTCCGCCACTGCCGGTCTGCATCTGACTCTCCTGGCGCTTGGCATCAAAGCGGGTGATGAGATCATTACTACACCCATGACCTTCGCTTCAACTCTGAGCATCTGTATCCTCTGCGGCGCAAAACCGGTGCTGGTTGATATCGAGCCGGGTACCCTCAATATTGATGCTGCCAAGATTCGGGAAAAGATCACACCGCAAACGGTAGCGATCATTCCTGTGCATTTTGCCGGACAGTCATGCGACATGGAGCCGATTTTTTCCCTGGCAAAAGAGTTCGGCCTGAAAATCATTGAAGATGCTGCCCACGCTGCCGGCACCGAATATAAAGGGGCGCGGATCGGTTCACTCGACACTATCTCCATTTTCTCCTTCCACCCGAACAAAAACATGACAACCGGTGAAGGTGGCATGGTCTGTACCCCGGATGAATCACTGGCTGAAGAGATTTCTCTGCTCAAATTTCACGGTATGAGCAGGGAAGCGTGGAAACGCTTTGCTGCCAGCGGCACCCCTAACTACGACATTGTTCTCCCTGGCTTCAAATACAACATGATGGATATTCAAGCTGCCATCGGTATCCATCAGCTTCCCAAACTTGATGCCTTTATTGACAGGCGCAAAGAGATTGCCGAGTTTTATAACCGGGAGCTTGCCGGGATTGCCGAACTGGCACTGCCCCAATACGCCCCTTACCAGCAGCGCCACGCCTGGCATCTCTACACGCCACTGGTTCGCATTGAACTCCTTACTATCGACCGTGACGGCTTCATGAGCGAGCTGAAAAAACTCAATATCGGCAGCGGTCTTCATTACAAGGCGATCCATCATCACAGTTGGTACAGAGAGAACCTTCCCCAGCCTGAGGGGAGTCTTCCCAATGCTGACTACGCTTCTGACCGGATACTCTCCTTGCCGCTTTTCCCTAAAATGACCGACGCCGATGCAACTGATGTGGTAGCTGCAGTAAAGGATGTCATTTCCAGGAGCAGAAGATGAAGCCTTATCTCTCTATTGTGATCCCGGTTTACAACGAGGAAGGAAATCTGGAGAATCTCTTCTCAAGGCTTTATCCGGTTATGCAGGGGCTAAACAAAACTTTTGAAATCATCTTTACTGACGACGGCAGCAAAGATCGCTCACTGGCAATTCTGAAGCAGAAAGTTGCGCAACACCCTGAAGTCAGAGTTATAGAATTTAACGGCAACTTCGGCCAGCATATGGCAATTCTGGCCGCCTTTGAAATAAGTCGTGGTGAGATTGTTATTACGCTTGACGCTGACCTGCAGAACCCGCCGGAAGAGATTCCCAAACTGGTCGCCGAAATAGAAAAAGGCCATGACGTTGTCGGCAGCATCCGCCAGAAAAGGCAGGACACCTTCTTCCGCAAGTCCGCATCACGGATGGTCAATATTGCCACCCGTAAAATGACCGGCATGGAGATGACCGACTACGGCTGCATGCTGCGGGCATACCATCGCAATGTGGTTGATAACATCAATCAGTGCCAGGAAGCATCCACCTTCATTCCGGCTCTTGCCCAGACATTTGCCTCGTCACCTTCTGAGGTCGAAGTTGCCCATGCAGAGCGGGTTGAAGGGGAGAGCAAGTACTCCCTTTATAAACTTATCCGCCTGAACTTTGACCTGATGACCGGCTTCTCGGTCGTGCCACTCCAGCTTTTTGCTCTTTTCGGCATTATTACAGCTCTCATTTCCCTGGGTTTCGCTGTTTTTCTCCTGGTTCGCAGGTTCCTCGTCGGCGCGGAAGTGGAAGGGGTCTTCACTCTTTTTGCCATCCTCTTCTTCTTTATCGGCATTACCATTTTCGGCATCGGCATAGTCGGCGAATATGTCGGCAGAATCTATCAAGAGGTACGCCGACGGCCTCGTTACGTTGTTCGTAAACTCCATGGTGCAACTAATGGGGAATAGGATCGTTGCCTGCGCTTACCACAATGTCGGCTACCGTTGTCTGGAAGAGCTGCTTCTTCAAGGCGCCGACATTCAGCTGATCTTCACCCATGAAGATTCACCGACGGAACAGATCTGGTTCGCATCAGTAAGAGAACTGGCAGAAAGACATTCCATCCCTTACATCACAACCAGCATCAATGAACCGGAAAATATCACCAGAGTACGGGAGATAGCCCCGGACTTTCTCCTTTCTTTCTACTACCGCAACATGATTAAAGCCGAGCTGCTGGAAATACCAACATCCGGTGCACTCAATCTGCACGGCTCTTTTCTTCCCAAGTACCGCGGTCGAGTCCCGATAAACTGGGCGGTTATCAACGGTGATACCGAGACAGGTGCGACACTGCACTACATGGTTGAAAAGCCGGACGCAGGTGATATAGTCGATCAGGAAAAGGTTGCTATAGCCTTTACCGACACAGCACATGACGTTTTTGGCAAAGTAAATGACGCCGCTGTAACTGTCATTCGCCGTGCATGGCCAAAACTGCTTGACGGCACTGCTCAAAAAACTGCAATGGATCTGACCAAAGGCTCATATTTCGGCGGCAGAAAACCTGCAGATGGCCTTATCGACTGGGCAAAGAGTGCGGTAGAGATCTATAACCTGATCCGTGGAGTCACACACCCTTACCCAGGGGCATTCAGCTCGCTGAACGGCAGGAGCATCATTATCTGGCAAGCTTGGCCTCTGGAGGGAACCGGTGCTCCGGGAAAGGTTATTGCCACTGAACCACTGCTCGTGGGGACCGGCAACGGACTTTTGCAGATCAAATTGCTCCAGTTTGACGGTGAAAAAGAAATAACCGCAGCAGCTTTAACAACAAAGCAGTCGCTTGAAGCGGCAGCATTCGGATATGAACCGTAGTGGAGTTATAAAGGAGACAATAGCATGAAAGTACTGATTCTCGGCGTCAACGGCTTCATCGGCAACGCCCTCACCCACCGCATCCTCACCACAACCGACTGGGAAGTTTACGGTCTCGACATGGCAACCGACAAACTTGACAGGTCGCTGGGGGATCCACGTTTTCATTTCCTTGAGGGCGATATCACCATCAACAAGGAATGGATCGAATATCACATCAAGAAGTGCGACGTTGTCCTTCCGCTGGTTGCCATAGCAACCCCGGTAACCTATGTTAAAGACCCGCTCCGCGTTTTTGAGCTGGACTTCGAAGAGAACCTGAAAATAGTCCGCCTTTGCGCCAAGCATAAGAAACGAGTTATCTTCCCTTCAACTTCCGAAGTTTACGGCATGAGCCCGGACAGAGAGTTCGATGAAGAGAACTCGCCGCTCATGCTCGGCCCGATAAACAAGGAGCGCTGGATCTACTCCTGCGCCAAGCAGATGCTGGACCGGGTCATCTATGCCTACGGCGAACACGAAGGTCTCCGCTACACCCTCTTCCGCCCGTTCAACTGGATCGGTCCGAAGCTCGACTCTATCTCAACCGCAAAAGAAGGAAGTTCCAGAGTCCTGACCCAGTTCCTTTACAACATCCTTGCTGGTGAACCCATCCAGCTTGTTGACGGTGGCAATCAACGCCGTTCATTTACCTATATTGAAGACGGCATCAGCTGCCTGATGAAAATAATCGCCAATGAGAATGGTGCTGCTGACCACGGCATCTTCAATATCGGTAATCCGACCAACGATCTTTCCGTCAGGGAGCTGGCAGAAAAGCTGCTGGAGCTCGTCAAAGAGTATCCCGCTTACAGGGAAAAAGCCGAGAACTGCCGCTTGATTGAAGTCTCTTCCGGAGAGTTTTACGGCAAGGGATATCAGGATATGCTGACCCGCGTCCCTTCAGTAGAAAACGCCAGGAAGCGCCTCGGCTGGATACCGACAACTTCGGTTGATGATGCCCTGCGGAAGACTTTAGAGTTTTACCTGGTCGAAGAGAGAGAAAAAATCGAGCATCTGCTGTAATTCTGAGTGTGAATTTAAATAGCAATAAAAAAGGGGGATGCAATCGCATCCCCCTTTTTTATTGCTTCATCGCTGCAAGCTGTTTTAGAACTTACGGCCGCCTTCTGCAGCCCACTGCTCAAGCATTGCTGTGGTAACGGACTTAGGACGCTCAAGAGCGTAGCCAAGACCACGGTCCCAAGTGATGTTTGCCATGCAACCAAGTGCACGACCTACACCGAAAAGGACTGTGTAGAATTCAAACTCAGTGAGGCCAAAATACATCTGGATAACGCCGGACTGAGCATCAACGTTTGGCCATGGGTTCTTGGTCTTGCCGTGCTCGGTGAGAACACCAGGTGCAACTTCAAAGATCATGGCGATAACCTTGAACAACGGGTAGTCTTTCAGGCCCGGAGTGTTCAGGCAGAACTCGCGCTGTGAAGTGTAGCGTGGGTCTGTCTTGCGAAGAACGGCATGTCCATAGCCCGGAATGACTTGGCCGGCATTGAGAGTATCCCAGAGAGCAGCTTTGATAAGCTCTGCGGTTGGCTCAACATCTTTGCAATATTTTTCCTGGAATTTAAGGGTCCAGTCGAGAACTTCCTGATTGGCAAGACCGTGCAGTGGTCCGGCAAGACCGTTGAGGCCTGCTGAGTATGCATAGTACGGATCAGAAAGAGCTGAGTGAACAAGGTGTGTTGTATGAGCTGAAACGTTGCCTGACTCATGATCAGAATGGAGGATGAAGTACATACGGGCAACATCCTTGTACTCTTCTTTCTGACCGATCATGTGAGCAAAGTTTGCACCCATGTCGAGAGTCGGATCGATAGCGATCTGCTTGTCAGCGCGATACTTGAGGTTGTAAATAAAGGCCGCAATAATCGGGATACGGGCAACGATATCACAAGCGTCTTCATATACATATTCCCAGGCAATGTTCTTGTTGAATTTGCCTGAATTGTAGAAACCGGCAAATTTGGAGTCTTTCTGCAGGGTCAGGATACCGACGGAAAGCATTACCATCGGATGGCTGTCACGAGGCAGGGCGCGAATGGCACTGAATACGTATTCAGGAACATTCTGACGGACTTTCCACTCAGCAACAACTTCGTCAACCTGAGCCTGTGTCGGAACATCTCCGGTAAGGAGCATATACCAGAACGACTCGACAGTCGGATAGTTTGAGCCGGCAGCTTTTGGCAGAGCCGCAAATGTTTCAGGAATGGTCTTGCCACGGAAGCGGATCCCTTCCTGTGGATCAAGATAGGAGATGTCTGTTACGAGGCTGCGAATGTCGCGAGCGCCACCGATTGCCTGGTCAATAGTAACCTGGTCGATTACAACCTTGCCGAATTCTTTGGTGAGGCGGGTTGTACGGGGACGGAACTCTTCAATCTTCTGTTTGAGCGTCTCTTTAAGTGCCATGTTGATTGATCTCCTTTCGACTGTTGGGGTTAATTTGCGGGGATGATCTTAACGACCACCCAGCCACTGATAAACTTGATAATCATTTAAACCAGGAATTCACAGCTGACAAACCGGCGCTGCTAAAGGATTCACGAAATAACATCAAGGAAGCTGATCGCATACTGTATACAAATTCGAGTTCCTTATATCATCGGCTTAAATTAAATTCAACATATTTTTTATAGCAATCAAGCAGGCAGAATGACTATCTTATCATCAGAGAAAGTAAGTTGCTTTAATGTGCCGTCGTCAGCCAGATAAAAACTGTTTTCAATGCCGACTGACCCCTCTCCCGGGAAAACAAGTTTAGGTTCAAAAGCAAATGCCATCCCTGGAGCAAAGGTCATATTGTGATAACCGCGAGCAATGAACGGATATTCGTCGACTTCGATCCCGATACCATGACCTATAAAAGATACCTGCGAACCACTAATCCCCATAAAGCTATCACTATACCCCATGGAGACAGCACAGGAGAGACACTCATCGTACAGTTCTCCCCATGACGGCAACTGGGGAGCCATTAACTTCATAAGCTCCTGG
Organism: uncultured delta proteobacterium; assembly: GCA_963787125.1. GTDB lineage: Bacteria > Desulfobacterota > Desulfuromonadia > Geobacterales > DSM-12255 > VEOV01. The sequence goes on along the minus strand of CAWBBV010000026.1, from coordinate 8,714 downwards.
ATTTTGAGCATGTCCTCAAATCCTTTTACAAGCTTAGTCGATAGACCTCCAATCGCCATAATTCTCGTCTGATCAACCAGGTAGCCATCACAACTTCCGACAAAATCTATCACTACCGGCTCATTTTGCAAAATCGGCTTAAACCCGGCACCGTAGCCGAATGCAGGGGCAACTCCAAGTCCCCCGAGGGGAGTGTCGGAGTAAGCCGGCACTGCGCTGTCAGCGCCTGAGAAGGTCTGCCCGTAGAGTATCTCGCCGTTGAAGCCTCTCATCCGGACAACTCCGGGATGCCCCTCCAGCCGTGCGACCCGCTCAAGCTCGGCAGCGAGCCCGACATCGGTAATCCCTTCCCGCAAAAAAGCTGCTGCAGATCTGTATACCCTGTCCACCTGAACTGCAGCATCCTGCATAAGATGAATTTCGTAAAGACTCTTTATCATCCTCACTTTACGGACAATGGTCGAAGCATCACTAAAAACAGAATCAGGAAAAGTTTTTTTATACCGCTCATAAAATACGACGGGAATAACGTCAAACTCCATACCGATCGCAACCGGCATTTTATAGTCATATGCAGCTATAATTTTCCTGATATCCGCCAAGGTAGTTAACGGGATAACCTCTTTGAGTCCGGACTCCATCCTTGCCCGCAAATAATTGCGCCTGACCAGATACAGTGGTTGACCGATTGAGGGCACATAAAGAGCGCCTGACTGAATCGTCCCGGTAAAGTAGAACAGGTCGGCGCTCTGGGTGATAATTACAGCATCAAAACCCTCCGCCTGCATAAGCTGCTGGAGACGGCTGCAGCGATGCTCAAGCTCAGTTGCCGGCGTTATTCGCATTACTTCTCTCCTTGGCCACTCTTTCTGCTCTTCGTCGCCTTTTACCACCTAGAAAAACCTCTTCAATGATGATTGCTACAAAAAGAACAACAAAAAGCGCAAATATTACCCCGATTACCTTGAACACCTATAAATCCTCCAGCCGGGAAGCGTACTCCCTGACCCTTCGAAATGTCAGTCTGTGTATCGGAGTCGGTCCCAAAACAGCAACAGCCGCCATGTGAGACGCGGAGCCATAACCTTTGTGATCAGCAAAACCGTAGCCGGGATACTCCTTGTCGTACGCCATCATGATCCTGTCCCTGGTCACTTTGGCGATTATGGAGGCGGCGGCAATAGAGAGACTCAAGCTGTCACCCTTTTTAATAGTTTTCTGATGAAGTTGCAAAGCTGTTTTTGAAATTCCGTCTATCAACAGACAGTCCGGCTGAATTGAGAGCATCGCAACCGCCGCTTCCATCGCCCGCAGGGTTGCCTGCAGGACGTTTATCCGGTCAACTGTCTGACTATCACTTATGCCGACGCCGACTGTAACCGCTTGTTTCATTATTTCATCAAAAAGGAAGTTGCGCTTTACGCCGCTAAGTTTCTTCGAATCATCAACCCCTGAGATAAGAAGCCCTTCAGGCAAGATGACTGCTGCAGCCACAACCGGTCCTGCAAGCGGGCCTCTGCCGGCTTCATCTATGCCGGCTATTATTTTAAAACCCTGCTTTCGCGCCAGTGACTCGAATTCAAGCAAATTACGAGTTGAGTTCTTTTCAAAAAGTTCAAGATTCACAGAATCTCCGGACAGCTGTAATCGCTTAAAAAAAAGCCCCGGATTTCTCCGGGGCTTTTGAATCATGCTCCTGCAACATACTTTCTTTCGCGAATCCTTGCCGCCTTGCCGCGCAACTTGCGCAGATAGTAGAGTTTTGCTCTGCGGACATGGCCGCGGGTAACCACGTCTATCGTCTCGACTGATGGTGAGTGAACCGGAAAGACTCTCTCAACGCCGACACCGTTCGATATCTTACGAACTGTGAATGACTCGCGAACCCCGCCATTCTGACGGCAGATCACTACCCCTTGAAATGCCTGGATACGGCTTTTATCACCCTCAACAATTTTAACGTGAACTTTTACCGTATCGCCCGGTTTAAAAGGAACTACGTTTTTCTTCATCTGCACCATTTCAATCATATCAATTTTGTTCATCTGCTTGCTTCCTCCGTTTAATAGCTTAAGCTATCTGTCTGTCATTTTCGGCCAAAAAGCCTGTCCATATAAATCGATACTGCCGAGCGTACTGAGAGATGGTTGTAATCTCCAGAACCTTCTATAGGTTCAAGTACGTAATCTGCCGAATCAAAAACATCCTCTGTCATCCCCCATCCTGTGCCGAACAGCAGCAGGTAACCATGCTCGCCCTTGACTATCTGCGCTGCCAGTTCCAAAGCGGAAATGGAACTTTTGCGTGATGAGGCACCGGTAACCACAACCTTCGGAGCTTGACCGGCAGTTGCAGTCATATCAGCAATTGCAGCACTCAAACTCGGCATAACCGCGACGATATCAAGAGCGGCCTTGCGCTTGGGGTTGTATGTTGCCCCCCAACCACTCTGCCAATGCGTTGCTATTTTCTGAACAAGCCGCTGTTGTTCTTCAACCGGAGTGACAATATAGTAACGATCTGCGCCGAAAGTCCTTGCCGCCCTGGCAATATCATGAATATCCAGATTTGTGACAGCCGTAGTTACAACATCTCTGTGCTTGTTATAAACGGGATGATGAATAAGAGCAATACTGAACAGTGGCTTTGTCACTTAGCTCTTCTCGCAAGCGTCACCAAATCCGGCCTTACTGCCCTTGTCTTTAACAGTGACTTTTCCCGGCGCCAACGGGCAATCTCGCTGTGATTACCTGAGAGCAGCATGTCTGGAACCTTAAGCCCATCAAACTCGGGTGGTCGCGTGTATTGTGGATACTCAAGCAGACCGTCGGAAAATGATTCATCGCAAGCAGACTCTTTAGAACCGAGAACACCGGGAATCAGCCTGCCGACCGTATCGATAACCACCATGGCTGCGATCTCTCCGCCGGTCATAACATAATCACCGATGGAAAATTCAGTCGCACAGAAAAGCTCAGTCACTCTTTCATCGATGCCTTCATAGCGACCGCAAAGGATTATGACTTCGCCTTCCGTTGCAAGCCCTGCAGCCATTTCCTGATCGAACGGCCTACCACCTGGTGAAGCAAGCAGGAGCCTTGCGTTTGGAGCACGCTCCCGAACAGCTTCCATGCAGCGGGCGATAGGCTCGACCTTCATTACCATTCCGGCGCCGCCACCATAAGGGGCATCATCGACAGTATGATGTTTGTCTGTGGCGTAGTCACGGATATTGTAAAGGCTTACATCCAGGAGACTATTCTCAACAGCCCGACCTGTTACCCCAAGGGAAAGGACTCCCGAGAACATTTCAGGAAACAGGGTCAGTATGTGAAATTTCATAGATCAAAAAGCCCCTCGAACGGGGTTACAGTCATTATTTTAGTTTTGATATCTATTGAGACTATGTCAGTGAGCGCCGGGATCAGATACTCGCGGCCATTTGCTACCGCAACATAGACGTCATTGCTTCCGGTTTCAATGATACTGTCAAGAGTTCCAAGATCAATACCATCAATGGTAATAACCTTCATGCCGATCAGCTCGTGCCAGTAATATTCACCCTCATCTGGTTCGGATAGCTGGTCAAGGTAAAGCAAAATCTCGCTACCTACAAAATGCAGCACCTCGTTAATCCCGGAAAAGCCCTTGAGTGACATCAGTAGTTTTTTACCGTGAACAGATGCTGCCGATACGTCATACTGCTGAATTCGCCCGGCAGAGTCTCTCAACATTATCGAGCCACAGGAGAGAAGATTATCCGCCATGCCAGAGTACGGGATAACCCGCAACTGGCCTTTGATGCCATGAGCAGCTGCAACCTTTCCCATCAGAATCATGTTATTAGCAGTCATTACTCAACTATCTTGAGGATGGCTTTCTTGTTATCCTTGGTAGAAACAGCATTGAGCAAGGTGCGCACAGCCTTTGCAGTCCTGCCTTCTTTACCGATAATCCGCCCCATATCTTCTTTGGCAACAGTGAGTTTGATGACAGTAGTATCCTCTTCCATCTCCTCGGTAGCCCGTACCTGGGCGGGGTCATCAACTAAAGCTTTAGCAATGGTCTCTACGAGCTGTCTCATGTCGGTATCCTCTGTGTCACTGGAATATCCGGCTTGCCGGTTTTGGAGCAGATAAATCAGTCGGCCTTGGTTTTAAATTTCGCCCAGACTCCGACGCCCTTCAGAAGCTGTCTAACAGTATCGGTAGGCTGAACCCCTTTGCCGAGCCAGCAAAGCGCTTCACCTTCGTCAATTTTGAAAACAGCCGGATTCTGGTTCGGATCATATGTTCCGACATTAGCAATAAACCTGCCGTCTCTTCTGGCACGCTCGTCAGCAATGACTACCTGATAAAAAGGTTTTTTCTTAGCGCCGGCACGAGCAAGTCTCATTTTTACAGCCATCTGTATCCTCCTGATTTTACTGCGACATCATGGCCGCATTATGTTAGTTTATTTTTTTCCTGCGATATATCAAAATAGCTAAAAAGGGAATTTACCCATACCTTTCAAACCCTTCATCCCTTTCATCATCCCCATCGGTCCCATTTTCTGCAACTGCTGCATCATTTTCTGCGCATCCATAAAACGTTTGAGCAGCTGATTGACCTCCTGCACGGATGTCCCGCTACCCTTTGCAATCCGTAGGCGCCTGCTGCCATTGATTATCGTATGGTTGGCGCGCTCTTTCATTGTCATTGAGTCGATGATCGCCTCAATCCGCTTCATCTCTTTCTCAGGAGCAGGCATTCCTTCCATCTGCTTCATCATCTTACCCATACCGGGAATCATTCCCATTATGGACTCAAGAGACCCAAGCTTTTTTATCTGTTGCAGCTGGCTACGGAAATCCTCAAGATCAAACTTGTTCTTTTTGAGCTTTTCCTGAAGCCGCTTTGACTCCCCTTCATCAAATGCCGAATGCGCCTTCTCAACAAGAGTAAGGACATCACCCATGCCAAGAATACGTGAGACGAGTCTATCTGCGTGAAAAACTTCAAGCGCATCAAGCTTTTCGCCTACGCCGACAAACTTGATCGGTTTGCCTGTTACAGCCTTGATCGAAAGGGCCGCACCACCCTTGGCATCGCCGTCAAGCTTTGTAAGAATTACACCAGATATTTCCAGCCGATCATTGAACCCGGAGGCGACATTCACGGCCTCCTGTCCAGTCATTGCATCGGCGACAAAAAGAATCTCTCTCGGAGCAACCGCATCTCTGATGCGAACCAGTTCGTTCATCAAAAAATCGTCTATCTGATGGCGCCCGGCTGTATCCAGAATGACAGTGTCAAGTCCGTTCAGTTCAGCATATTTCATAGAACTGCGACAGATGTCGACAGGGTCCTGATCAGAGGCAGAATCAAAGACCTCAATGCCGAGCTGCCTGCCGAGTGTCTTCAGCTGCTCGATTGCCGCCGGTCGGTAAACATCTGCCGGCACCAGCAGTGGACGTCTTTTTTGAGCCTTGAGATATCTTGCCAGCTTACCACAAGAGGTTGTCTTCCCAGCCCCCTGAAGCCCTACCATCATAATCGCAACCGGAGGTTTTGCAGCAAGATCAAGAGAGTTGTCCTCACCACCACCCATCATGACAATCAATTCATCATTGACAATCTTGATAACCTGCTGCCCTGGAGAAAGGCTCTGCAGAACATCTGTACCTACAGCGCGCTGTCTGACCTTCTCTACAAAATCCTTAACAACCTTGAAGTTGACGTCCGCCTCAAGGAGCACCAACCGTACCTCACGGAGCGCCTCCTTGATATTATCTTCCGTCATCACCCCTTGGCCGCGGAGCTTCTTGAAGACCAACTCAAGTTTATCGGAAAGATTTTCAAACACCTGTCAACCACCAAAAACATCAGATAGTACGGCAAAGGGCATTCAAGACAGACAAACCCTGTAAAGGGGTCACTATAAAGAAGTTCATGCTTTTTTGTCAAGACAAAAAACTACCACTCAAAGCTCTTCACCGTTGCTCTTTTCCTGCCCCTTTGATAGATTGCAAAGATGAAACAGATCTGTATCCTATGCGCCATCAGACAGGAGAGCAGGCCGATATTACGACGGTTCGCTGCAAAAAGGATTTTCTTCGCTGATTTACCGGCCTGGGACTTCGAAGCCTTCGGTAACAAGGTCAGACTAATTGAGAGTGGTATCGGCAACAGCAAGGCTGCAAAAGCCGCATCAACGGCTGCGTCTCTTACCCCTGAGATAATTCTCAGCGCCGGCTTCTGCGGGGCGCTCACACCGACGGTAGGGACAGGCGAAGTTTTTCTTGCAGAAAAACTTTACAGCTACTCTGCGGGTAAATTCACTGGTGAATTTATTCCAGACAGAGAACTGGCAACCCGCATTGAGCCCGGGTTTAAAAAAGGCATCTTTATTACTACGGCTGAAATCATTGAAAAAGCAAAACTTTCCTTAATCCTCCCTGAGCCCGCCGCCATTAATCTTCTTGAAATGGAGAGTGCCAGCATTGCTGCCGTCTGCCGCAACCGGAGGATAAAGTTTGCAGCCATAAGAAGTGTCAGTGACGACCTTACCAATGATCCTTACAGCCTGCTGAAGAACATATGCGACAATGAATACAACTTTAGCAAAATTAAGCTGACTATCTCCCTGGCTAAGAACCCCTTCCTCTTGCCCGACCTTTTAATCTTGGCAAATAATGCCAGAATTGCCGGCAAATCTCTTGCGATAGCTATCGAATCGACACTGGAGCGTCTTAGTTGAGAGTCATCCGCGACTGCATCTTAATAGCTTTACCACTCATCTTCTCCTGTGCCGCGGGAACTTCCTCTCTCTGGAAACCCTACGTTTTCGACGGAAAAAACTTCTCACCGACGACAAATGATACCTCTCAGGCGGTCTGGTTGCAGCGCGGCCATTTCCCCACGACGATAAACCTGCACCCGGCACCAAGTCATCAGAGCCGCTTCCTCGTGGCTACGGCGCAGTTGCCGGCATCTGCTTTCTCCAGACTAACTGGCGGCAGAATATCAGAACGCAACCTCTTCACGCCCTACCCAGATGAACAGATAACCTTCAGGAACAAGGCCGATGGAGCTTTTGTCACCAGAACTGATAAATCAGGATACTTCATCGTAGCCCTCCCACCAGGCGATTATGGGCTATTCTGCCGTGGTGTGCGAACAGAGTTTAAGGTAAGAGTAGAGGAAACAACGCTGGTTCCAATACGAGGCGGCAAAAGGATGGCTGACTGATGAGAACATTTAGGCTCTTATTGTTTTTTGTGCTTTTGAGTACCGGCAGCGCTTTTGGCGGTGAGCTGGACAGTTACTATCTGCAACAGTTTGGCGAACTAGCGGTTGATTCTTCCAAAACGGCAGTTAAAAGCTCTCAGACTTCGATTACACATAAATGCGGTATGCCGCTGAGGCATGACCTTAAGAGGGACTGGAAAAAGCTCGAGTCCGGTACGCAGAAAACTTTGGAGAAATACCTTGCTAAACCGACTCTTGCAAGCGAGATGATCGTAAAATCCAACGGTAACCACTTCAATATACATTATGCGACTACCGGTACTGATGCCCCACCACTGGCTGATAGTAACATCAATGGCGTTCCTGACTGGGTTGAAACAGTGGCTGACGTTTTTGAAGCAGCGTATGACCGGGAAGTTACGAAACTCAATTACCGAACACCACCCAATATGCCGTACGATGTTTACCTGCGAGCTTTGGGTAACTATCTTGGATTAACAACGTCAGACCTTGTAAATGGAAATATTGCAACCAGTTTTATCGAGATTGATAAGGATTTTAAGGGATTTTCTACATCCTACACGCCTCTTGCTCTGCTCAAGGTCACTGCCGCACATGAATTTCAGCATGCAATCCAGTATGGTTACAACTATTTTTTTGAGGCGTGGTATGCAGAAGCGACTGCAACGTGGATGGAAGACGAAGTCTACGACTCCGTCAACCAACTTTACGACTACACCGGCGAGTACCTCACCAGCACAACATCTGCCCTGGGTTCCGGAGATGGCTACAGCAGATGGATATTTAACCGGTACCTATATGAACAGTTTTACCCGCAGGACATAATCTGGAAAATCTGGGAATCACTCTCGATTGAACAGCCACCACTTTCAGGTGCGGACATCCCAACGCTCCCTTTCTTAGACAAAGTATTGAAAAGTCAGGGCGGTTCTTTGCCTGCGAGTTTTCTTGGATTTGCTAAACGCGCTTATCTGAGCGACTGGAGCAGCCATTCTAATGAAACATTGAAGTTCCACCCTCTGACATCAACTCCTGTTTCAACAGACAGTTCATACACAGTTGCAAGCCCCACTCTCCCAGAATTCTCTTTCGGTTACTACAGATTCACACACGCCACCAGCACGACTTTCACTGAGGTCTAAGGTGGCCCCAATTTCCTTCATCGTCAGCTCCTCATAGTAATAGAGGATGATGATCAGCCGTTCGTTTCGATTCAGCCCTTTCGTCACCAGCCGCATCAGATCATTCTTATGCACCCGCCGGGTGGGATCTTCGCCCTTTTTGTCCTGCAAGATGTCGATTTCGCGGACATCCTTGTAGCTGTCGGTCTCGGCACCAATTCTTATTCAGGCTGATCAGCCCGACTGCGTTGGCATCGACGAGCATCTTTTCGAGTTCTGGCACGCTGATTTTCAGTTGCGTGGCCAGCTCCTCGGCGAGGTCGCCGGAGCCTGGCCTCCA
>CAWBBV010000025.1:0-9236 GCA_963787125.1 uncultured delta proteobacterium | reverse complement strand
ATCAGCGTGATGTCCTGCGCAAACAATGACGCGCCCTCGGCCACCGACTGGATGTTTTCCGCGATGGACGCCGCCGCACAACCTGCTGTCGCTGGTTCCGGCGGCCGGGTCATAGAGTTCTTGATGCCCGCCGCGCCCTGCACCTTCAGGCGGTGCACGTGCGCCAGCGCGTCATCATAGTCCTTGATGTCGTTCAGCGTTCCACGGCTGCGGGCGCCATAGACAATCTCACCCGTCGAGAACGTGCGCGGCCCGAGGATCAGACCTGCGCGCTGCATCTCTTCGGAAACGAACGCCTCGCTCGCAGCATTCGACGGGTCGAACACGGTCGTCACGCCCAGCGCGAGGTGCGCGATCGCGCTCCAGTTCTGGTTCGGAATGATATCGTCATCGCCCTGCGGACCATGCGCGTGCGCATCGATCATGCCGGGAATGATGGTCTTGCCCTTCATGTCGAGCGTCCGCACGCCCGCCGGCACGGGCACGGATGCCGAGGGGCCAACGCGCGTGATGCGGCTGGCATCGCCATCAGGAACCATACAAAGAGCATTCGAGGTTAAAGGCAGAAGCAGTAGAACCCGTGATGTCAGATATTCCGGCGAATGTCAAAGTGTTCAAAGTCCGGGCGGCCTCCTGTCTGACTCGGTTAATAAGGCAATAGACGACGCCAAAGAGGAGATTGCCAACACCTTCCCTTCCATCGGCTATATTTACAAGACTATGACTGACAGAAGTGATCCAAGAAAAAGAATCGCCTACATAAATCTCGGCAAAAGTGATGGCCTTGCCCCTGGCAACAAGGTAGATATTATTGAGTTTGCTCAGGAAAAGGACAGGATCAAGAAGACAATGCGTGTTGTGGAGAGACCAATAACCGAAGGGGTAGTTTCTGAAACACAGTTTATGGCAGACAGCGCCATATTGATAATTCCGGAAGAAGCAGTAGATCGTGTTATCGTCGGTCAGGCTGTCAAATCAAAGGCAAATGTTTCAGTTTTCAGGATGATAAACAAAGCTCTGAAGTAAGCATTTTAAAGGAGGATAAATTATGAACTACCGACTTATGTTACCGCTTCTGGCACTTCCAGCCATGCTTATCTCTGCCTGTGCGAATCAAGTGGCACGATGTACTTCACCGGAAGACAACCCCCAGCATCACTACATCATGGGGATGGAAGCGCTGGAAAAGAAAATTCTCGACAATGCCCAGGAGAAGTTTGAGCGAATGCTTTACTGCGAAGATGACTCCTCCAGAGCGTATGGAGGTCTGTCTATCGTCTCTGCAGGAAAAGTTAAACAACAGGCAGATGCCGGCTACAAAGCTGTAGATAGTGGTCGCGCCTTCGACTACCTTAAAAAATCCGAAAAGTATGCCGGCAAGGATGAAGAAAAGTTTGATTACGCACTTGCTGCCATTAGAACCGAAAGCACGATCAAGAGTAAAGATTGGCTCGACAAAGTCACTGATGCCTATAAAGAAGGGAGCAAGCTTAATCCTGATGAGCGGCTGCTGCTTTACTATGATGGCAAAGAAGCTCTCTCATATTTTACCGGTCTTGCTTATCTGGAAGCGTTAGAATTTACAAAAGCCAGAGACAGCTTCTCTGCTGTCCTCAATGCCAAGCGTGAAGGTAAATGGCATGAAAAGGCTGATAAAGGCTGGAAGAAAACTGACCGGATAGTTCGTGCCATGGCCGGGGTTACTGTCGGTGATGTCGGGAAAAAGATTGCCATAAAGGATTCAATTACCAGAGCTGATCTGGCAGCGCTGCTGATTGACGAGATGAAACTGGAAAAACTCTTTGCCGGAAGAATCCCGTCCGCATCCCAGGTCGACGCGATGAAAGCAGAGTTTACCCCTGCGGATATCATGAATTCTCAATTCAAGCAGGAGATCATGATCATCATGAAATGGAAGGTTCGTGGCCTGGAACCCAAATATGACCAGACAACCATGGCTAACCTCTTCAAGCCGGGGGACAGTGTTTCCAGGGGCGAAATGGCCTTTATCCTCGAAGATATTCTCATCAAACTTACCGCTGATGATAAGATTGCCACAGCATACTTCGGTCAGGAGCGTTCACCTTTCCCGGATGTCAGACCTACCTCACCGCTCTTTAATGCAGTCATGAACATGACTACCAGGGGGATAATGGAGGGTGAGCTCTCCGGAGAATTCCGGATTAATGATCCGGTTGAAGGCCCGGAAGCTCTGCTTGCAATCCGTATGCTCAGACAAAAATTGAATATCTACTAATTTACTTAAAAGGAGACCCAAAAATGAAAAAACTTGCCATTGCCGCATCCTTATTTATCGCACTTTCACAGCTTGCTTATGCAGAGGAGCCGCCCGCAGCGGCACCGGAAGGGGCTGTCCAGCTTGATGAAACCTTCCAGAAGGCCAATACTTGGCTAAGCCAGCAAAACCTCTCCCTCACAGGCGGACCAAGTGGCAGAGACGACAATGCTGCTTTTAGTCAGGAGGTCATACTTTTTTACGGAGAAGGTCTTGCCGGACCGAATCATACCCACCCTTCACAGCGAGAGATGATGGCAAAGCGCGCAGCTGTAGTAATGGCACAACGCTCGCTTGCTGAGTACCTTCAAGGTTTTGCAATCGTTGGCGACACCCTCGTCAAGGACGGTATGGCCCAGTATGACGTAGTAAGATCTTCAGTTGCCGCTTTTGTAAAGGGTTCGCAGGTTGTCGTGCAGGAGTACAGTAAAGACAAGGATATGGCAGTAGCCATCATCAAACTGGGTATGCATGGCCCTAAAGGTTTTGCATCGACAATGTACGACAAAATGCTCAAGGATCCTCAGATCAAGAAAACTCTGACTGAAGTCGACGGAAAACCGGCCCCACCGTTCAAGCACAAGCCAGAGGCTCTCTCGGAAAAGTATGATGGCCTTATTATTGATGCCACTGGTCAATCCTTCAGACCGGCACTCATCAACAGAATTTTCACGGCAAAGGGAGAACTGCTTTACGATCCGTCCAAGATCAGCCAGAAAGTTCTTGTTGAGCAGGGTTGCGGGGAATACACCAACAGTGTTGATAAAGCTAAGGCAGCTCTTGAAAAAAGAGGGGTCACTAATGCTTTTATCGTCACCGCTGCTGGTGCAGTCGGCTCTTCCGATCTCCAGGTGTCTGACGAAGATGCAGTAAAAATATTTTCTGCCAACCAGAAAGGTAATTTCATGAGCAGCGCCAAGGTTGCGTTTGTCCTGAAATAAGGAGGTTTGATAATGAAAAGATTATTACTGGCCACCCTGCTCTGTTTTGCAGCATCAACTGCCACAGCAGAATATCTCAACGGGCAGTGGGTAGATCCTTCCTGGGTCAAGCTGCATGAAGTGAAGAACATGAAGATTGTCTCGGCCGTGGCACGGCAGAAGACCGAAGCGTATCGCTCAAATCAAAGAGCAGATCTCTCCATGCAGACAAAGAAATGGGACAAGAAACCCTCGATCATGACCGAAGAGACAACAGAGATACTCTTCCTTGACAAGCCAAGGAAAATCAGGCTTGCAGGCGATGAAGAGGGGAAAAAGGGGTGGAGAGTAGACAACTTTCTCCTGGTAGAGATCATGGATACAAACGGTACGGTTACCTCCAGGAAAGTTGTCGGCAGGTTTGACTCAGGAGATAACGTGCTGCAAGATGGCAAACGGATCAGTCAACTGCAGCCAAACTCGATGGTCTTTAACCCAAAACAGGTTGATATCGGACCACTACCACTTAAGAAGCCCTTCAAACTTAAGGTATCAGCTCTGGATTACGGAGAGTTTGGTGAAGTCACCGACGTTTACATGATTATTGAGTAGATTATTTCACCGCTGAAATAAAAAACCGCCCCGATCAATGCGATCGGGGCGGTTTTTTTTATTTTGACTTGGCGGTATAAACTCCATCCCATTCAGCAGGTGGCGGATTCTCGAGATACTCTCTGCATCGCTCCAGATAAAGTTTGGACGGTCCATCACTGTTTATCTCAGCAAGGACAGCAAAAACTTTCTCTGCGCTACTGAACTCTGCATTTCTGTAGAAACTGAGTCCTTCCTCAAAACTGGTTAAAAAAGAAGCATCACCGGCTATAAGTTCATAAATAACCACAGGATGTTGCTTCCCCTTCACTCTCACCCTGTCAACCTCACGGAATTTAAACCCTTGAGCAGTTACCTTTACTTTAGTCTCTTCACTCACAAGAATATGGGTGCCGTAATACTTGTTGAGGCTCTCCAGACGAGAAGCAAGATTAACTGAATCACCGATAGCAGTATAATCAAAACGGATATCAGCGCCCATGTTGCCGACTACCGCCAACCCGGTATTTATGCCGATGCCGATATCAATAACATTCATGTTTCTTGCTTTGAAACCGACATTTAGCTCTTTCAGCGACTCAAGCATCCGCACTGCGGCTCTGCAAGCGGCATCAGGGTGATTAAGAAGGTCAAGAGGGGCATTAAAAATCGCCATGACAGCATCACCAATGAATTTGTCCAGAGTCCCTTTCTCTTCCAGAACAATGCGCGTCATAGGGTTCAGATATTCGTTGAGAAGGCGAACCAGCTCCTGGGGTGTCAACCCCTCAGAAATTGAAGTAAACCCACGAATATCAGAAAAGAGAATGGTAATTTCGCGCTGCTCGCCGCCAAGCACCAGCTTGTCTGGATCTTTTTCAATCTGTTTAACCAGGTCTGGTGAAACATAACTGCTAAAAGCCTTTTTGAGACTTCGCCCTTTACGCTCCACAATCAGATTTCTGTACGCCTCAGAAGTTACGTGTGAAAGGGAAAGGGAAAGTAATGGATATAATATCGTAATATCAACAAGATAGCGACTGAAAAGTATATAGTTACCGGTTATAAAGATTCCAGTCAGCGCGGCAAAAATGCCGAGACCGGCAAAAGTTCCTTGAACAGCACCAAGCAGTAGGGAAAGCAGCACCGGCAGGAGCAGAACTGTTCCCATCTCTATAGCTGCAGTACGCGCGTCTCTGACAATAAAGCGGTTATCAATACTGTTGGCAGCAACAGTGGCATGAATCTCAACGCCGGGAAGCGCCGGATCAAACGGGGTATTTCTGATATCGTAGATACCGATCTCAGTGGCGCCGACAAAAGCAATACAGTCTTTCAACTGATCGGGCTTGAGTCTCTTTTTGATGACATCAACTGCTGAAATTGTGTGAAAACTACCGGCAGATCCGTAATAATTCAGCACCAACTCCCCATGTTCGTTGACCGGGAGCAGATGCTTTCCTATGGTAAGTGAACTAACACCGAATACTGCAACATTAAGCATTACCTCGCTACCATAACTATACCTAAGTGCCTTGAGCGCCAGCGAGGGGTAGATATCTCCGTTGAACAGCAGCAGAAGCGGTGATTTCCTGAATACACCGTCACTGTCCGGAGACTGGTTGAAAAAACCGAAATCCCGGGCCGTCGCTCCAAGTTGTGGAATATTAGCTGTGAGGTTTTTATATTCAGTTATCGGGACTGATGTGACATTACTGTCGGTTTTCAGGAGTTTGACTTTTGCCGTGTCAAGTTGCTCCATGACAACCGGATCAAGCGGCTGGTCCTCGTCACGGAAAAAATATCCCATAACCACATTGCCGGCTTCACCTATCCCTTTGGCAAATCCAGCGTCCCCGCCTCTTGCTTCAACTTCCGAGAAGACAATATCCAGTGCAGAAACCTTGACCCCGTAAGCTGAAAGGTTTTTTACCAGTTCGCCAATCATGACTCTCGACCAGGGCCACTGACCAAGCTCCTTGATGCTCTTGTCGTCAATGGCAACCACAACGACTTTTGAGGAGGGCTTGACAGCACCTCGAAGAATAAAGCGGTTATCTTTCAGCTTGTTGTCAAGATGTTGAAAGAATGGCGCTGATTGGCGGTAGATTAAAAACACTCCCAGGCCGGATAACATTCCGATTAGGAGGAAAATGAGTGATTTTTTCACAATCACTGCCTATTTCTCCCCTTTGAGCAGATTCAACATTGTCTCAACATTCCCCTTCTGCTTCCCTTCCGGATATCTCTTCAAATACTCCTTGAATCTGGCCTTTGCTTCTTTCCTGAAACCGAGATCAAAAAGAGTCTGCCCGGTAATATAGATGGCTGTTTCGGCCTGTTTGAGAGAAGGATACTCCTCAAGCACCAGCAGATATTCGGCTAAAGCAGCTTCGGAATTGGAAAGAAAGCGCGAATAGACCGAACCACGCTCAAGACGGGCATCTGCGCGAATATCAGCATCTTTTGTCAGATCAAGCGCGATTTGAAATACTTGTAATGCAGCCTCATGCTTGCCTGAATCAGCGAGATAATGACCGTAGTTGATATTCCATCTGGCTATGATGCTGGAGAGATTATCAGTCGCAAGCCACTCTGCCGGCGGAACAGCAGATGTTGCCGCCTCAAAGGTGCTCTTTGCCTGTGCAATCGGGGTTCCCTGCTCAACTTTGACCGGATCAAGCGGTGAGAACCCACGGGTATTCTGGGTCATTGTGCCCGGCAACAACTGCGGGGTCACATCTTCACCTGAACCCGAAACAGTTACCACTCCCTCATTACCGAAAAAGACATTGGCCGGACCTTCAGCCATCATCAAAAATTCAGTCCCTCGTACCCCTGCCACAGCGGTACGACTCTTAACCTTGATATCGGTCTGCTGACCGCCGAGCTTGACAATAGAGGCTCGCAGCTTGCCTTGAGTAAGGGTAAAAGTCCCCTCTTTCTTATCTTTACTTACCATGAAACTGTTCAACTCGAGTTCAGAGTTATTGGCGATGGTAAATTTGCTCCCGTCTGCAAGAGAAAGCTCCAGCCAGCCTTTCTTCCCGGTTTTAACCCAATTGCCCTCTTCCAGAATCTGTCCCTGTTTGATACTGGCATATTTCTGGTTGTCACCCTGCCGGAAAAAAACTTCACCACTCATTTTAGTTACATTGCCAACTGTTGCTGCGAATAACAGGTTCGGTACAAAGCTCAAAGTCAGAATATAAAAGAATATCCGGCGCATAAACAACCTCCTGTATTTTAAGTATATTTACTCAATAAGCCCAAAGAGTATCACTGTCAAACAAAAAAAGCCCGGAATCTACCGGACTTTTTTTACTGCAGATACAGGTGGTGCATAGCGGAATAGACACGAATAATGTTAATCAAGCTTTTCAACAACTACCAAGTCTGGACAGCGGAATCGACGGTAACGGCTAATGTTGCCCGGAGCCATTCGAATTTTGACTTCAGAAGGTCGTAGTCTGGTCCAGAGGTTATAAATTCTGCCTTACCCTTGACAAGAAAGCCTGCTCCGGGTCCATGAAGCCCCTTTACCTTGCTGCTCCCGATAGTTATTAGTACATTCGGGTTGAATGCAATATTCTCTTCAGTGTGATGCATGTACCCGGCAGGTATCAACAGGCGCCCATCTGCCGAGACTCTGAGGTAACTGTTCCAAGTGTTGACCATGTGTGGTCCATCCTTCCCCAGGGTTGCTATAGCAACTACCCCATCCTGTTTCAATACTTCCAATAGTGTTTCCGAAATCATGATTTTTCCTCCTTTAGGTTATGGATACATCCGGATTGGTGCGTAAGCAGTTGCATCCAATGTGTTAAACTTTTATTTTAATACGTATGGGGGCAGATTACCTTTGACGCCTGTGCTGTAAATGTCCTAGTCTGGTTTTATGTGCATTGAATTCGAATCGCGAGGAAGTGCCATGTTCATCCTTAATAGCAACGACCAGGTTCCTTTATACAAGCAGCTCTACAATCAGATAAGAGAACATGTGCTTTCAGGGAAGCTGCCGCCAGATTCCAGACTCTCCTCGGTCAGGGATCTGGCAGTCGAGCTTTCAACCAGCCGCAATACAGTCGATGGTGCCTACCAGGAACTCTACGCGGAAGGATACATTTACAGTAAACCTCGGAGCGGTTATTTCGTGTCTGCTCTTGACCAGCATACCGCACCGTTATCCCTGTCTAGTAATGCACGCCCACACGAACAGTTCCCCGGCCCTCCATGTCTCTTAACCTATGATTTTCACCCCGCTCGACTCGACCCGGACAGCTTTCCAACAGCACTATGGCGTAAATGTTTCAGCGACAGCCTGCGTCAAAACAGTCAACAGCTTGTCCTGTATGGCAATCCCCAGGGTGATTGGCGTCTACGCTGTTCTATTCAAAGCTATCTGGAGCGTTCACGTGGCGTGTTGTGCACCCCGGATCAGATAATCATCAGCTCAGGGTTGCAACAAAGTCTTGATGTTGTCGCCCACCTTCTGAATGATCAACATTCTGTTGTTGCCGTCGAGAACCCAGGTTACTTTCTTCCACGCTCTGTATTCAACAATCATGCGTATACCATCTTCCCACTTCCGGTCGGACCGGGAGGACCGGATCTGGATATCCTCAAGGCAAGTAAGAGCACGATTGTTTATGTCACACCGTCACACCAGTTGCCATTGGGATACGTGATGCCGATCGCAAACCGGCTGAAGTTGATCGAATGGGCCGAGACGGGCGGAAAGTTCATCATTGAAGACGATTATGACAGTGAACTCCGCTACCATGGCAAACCTATCCCTTCTTTACAAGGACTGCGACCCCAAGGAAACATCATCTACTCGGGGACGTTCTCAAAGATCCTCTCCCCGGCACTGCGCGTCAGCTACCTGATTCTGCCCAGCTCACTGCTTGCCAGGTATCATCAGTTGTACCGCGACTATTTTCCAACGGTGTCACTATTGGAGCAGCAAACCCTGGCGATTTTCATGGAACAGGGACACTGGGAGCGGCATATTCGGCGCATGCGCATAATCTATAAAAAGAAACACGATATACTACTTCGTGCTGTCGAACAGTACTTCGGCAGTCAGGCAGTTGTAGTTGGCCAGGGTGCCGGACTTCATATTGTTCTAAAACTATCAGGCACTTCAGCAAATTCAATGGAGATCAATGATCGAGCCAGGCAAAAAGGAGTCCGGCTGTTCCAGTTTTCCGACTTCTATTTCATCGGTGAGCCTGACTCCACTACCTTGCTGCTCGGTTTCGGCGGAATGCAAAGCAGCGATATCGGGCGAGGCATTGAACTCCTCTCTCAAATATGTTTTTAATTGAGCAGCATTTATTGCTTCACTGGCTATACAGTAGGCTATAATTAGCCCCTGTAACAGGTACAATTCTGAATTTTATTATGGGGGCAGTACAATCCTGAAC
>CAWBBV010000024.1:0-174113 GCA_963787125.1 uncultured delta proteobacterium | reverse complement strand
CATCCGGAAAATTATATGTGGAGAAAATACGGCTTATTAAGCTAGTAAGTTCAAATATTATAAACGTGACAATACAATCTAAATCCCCGAAATCTGGTGCACGTTAGCCATGTATTCCTCAACCATCACACCCAGCAAGAGAATTAGTTTTATTACGCCTATGCTCGTCGGTTTTGCTCTTATGGTGCTTACATTAGAATATTGAATTGACTTTTACTTCATCGAGCAGTTAGTTTGATTCTATGAAAAATATAAACAAAAAATCACCACCCCTCCTGAAAAAGGGGGACAGAATCGAGGTTACGGTTTCTGCACTTGACGATGAAGGTTGTGGAATAGGCGTCCTTGAATCATCGCAGATAAGGGTCTCCAGAACTCTGCCGGGCGAAAAGGTTCTTGCGAAAATAACTTACGCAAGTCAACATCGGGTTGCGGCAGAAAGAGTCAGAATTATCGAAGCCTCACCGCAGCGGACACCTTCACCATGCAAACAACTCTCTCAGTGCGACGGCTGTCCTTTAATTGAAATGACTTATACAGCTCAACTGGAATGGAAGCAGACTCACGTCGCTAACCACATCCACCAGCATAAATCTCTTCAGAATACCGCCATAAATCCGGTTATCGCTTCCCCACTGCAGCTTCAGTACAGAAACAGTGCAAAGCTGGTGATTAGCGGAAAGTTTGCTGACCCACAAATCGGTATATATCGCCGGGACAGCCATGACATCATTGATATTTCAAGCTGCCCTCTCCATCATCCCCTCATAAATCGTATTATTGCTGTCGTGAAAAAAGGGATAATCAAAGGTAAAATACCGGTCTATAACCCAAAATCCGAACAAGGCCTGCTCAGATACCTTGTGATCAGAATTGCAGAGACTGAAAACAAGGCAATGGTAGTACTTGTTACTTCCCAAAGAAGCTACAATGAACTCCATCACCTTGCTGCATTGATTACCAAAGAGGTTCCAGAGGTAAAGGTTATTGCGCAAAATGTTAACTCAACACCCGGTAACGTGATTTTCGGCAACCGTGATTTTTTTCAGACAAAACAGACTTCGCTGGAAACTACCATTAACGGAATCCGCTTCCTTGTTTCACCGCGCTCCTTTTTTCAGATTAATACCGGCAGTGCCGCCATCATTTACAATCTTGTGAGAGAACTTTCCGCTTTGACAAAGAAAAGCAATGTCCTCGACCTTTATTGTGGTATCGGCGCCATATCTCTTTTCCTTGCACCGACTGCCGGAAATATCCTCGGTATAGAGTTTGTGGAGTCCGCAGTAGAGGATGCGCAGAAGAATGCACGACTTAATCGTGCTCACAATTGTGAGTTTGAGTCAGGCGATGTTGCTCAGGAGCTTGAATCAATCATTCGAAGTGATAACGAGATAGAGCTTGTTTTGCTAAATCCTCCCCGCAAAGGGTGCGAAGACAGAGTACTCAGGCAGGTTGCCGAGCTTGGCGCACCAAAAATCATCTACGTTTCGTGCTCCCCTGCCTCTCTTGGCAGAGATCTGGTCGCATTGCATACATATGGCTACGACTGCCGCCTGATTCAACCGGTTGACATGTTTCCACAGACAACTCACGTAGAGTCAGTCGCTGTACTGGAAAGAAGGTAATCACCAGTCTGTTTTTACTTGCCAACCGCCCTGTATTTGAGTATTTAAATTATCAGCGCATTAAGTTTATTGGGGGTTAGAGTGTATAAAGAACCGGGTAAAACCAGATTTCAGCTTGATCTTCGCAGACATCTTCGCAGTCAGAATATCTGCGATAACCTTATCCACCTGATATGTGAAATAGCCGAAGCCAGCAAGTATGTCATTAACGCTGTGAGAACCGGTGACCTTGGCGTTGCCGGTACTTCCAACCTTTATGGTGAAGAACAACTTGCACTTGACGTGCTTTCGGACCGCATACTCAGAAAAAGGCTGATTCATTCAGGTGTTGTATGCAATATAGCGTCAGAAGAGATGGATGAAGTTTATCAGGCTCAAGGTGAAGGCCCTGGTCTTTATTCCGTGGCTTATGACCCTCTAGACGGCTCGTCACTGGTAGATGTCAACCTCTCTATCGGCACTATTGTATCAATCTATAAAGGTTGTGATCTCTTTCAGGAAGGCCGAAAGCAGGTTGCAGCTCTTTTTCTTCTCTACGGTCCAAGAGTTTCCATGGTCTACTCGGTAGGAAATGGTGTCCATGAATTCAACATGAACTCACTGATGGAGTTCACCCTCTCCAGAGAGAATATCTGCATGGCCCCTTCTGGCGACATCCACTCGCCAGGTGGTCTCCGCAAAAAATATTCGCAAGGCACCGAAAAGTTTGTCAGCTACCTTGAGGGCAAAGGGAGCAAACTGCGCTACTCAGGAGGCTTCGTACCGGACATCAATCAGATCCTCATGAAGGGTAAAGGAATATTTCTCTACCCGGCTCTTAACGATGCTCCTAAAGGCAAGTTGAGGCTTCTGTTTGAACTTAATCCAATGGCTTTTCTGATTGAACATGCCGGAGGTGCCGCTAGTAATGGTAAAATTCCGATACTGGATGTCAAACCTGAATCCCTCGACCACAGAGAACCTGTTTATATCGGATGCTCTGAAGATGTTCAAAAGGC
Source organism: uncultured delta proteobacterium (assembly GCA_963787125.1). Taxonomy (GTDB): domain Bacteria; phylum Desulfobacterota; class Desulfuromonadia; order Geobacterales; family DSM-12255; genus VEOV01. The sequence continues at coordinate 171,487 of CAWBBV010000024.1, read as the reverse complement.
AGTCGACTTCCTTGCGCAAGAGGGAAACTAATAATGAAGGTCGAATCAGGGGCAGAGTCGAAAATATCTTCTCAAAGATTGTGCAGTGAAATACAACTCTTTGACCTCTGCGACCTGGATACTTGCCGTTTCAAAAGAAGTCGCTACTGTACAAATGAAGAGTTACTGGCTAAGTTTGAATCAATAAAGGAAGAAGACGACCGTCAGGTGCTCCTTTACGAAGAGGAAGAAGTTGATGAAGAGGCCGATTCGGATTTTGATGAGTTTGATGATTCATTTGAAGCTGACGAGGATTAGCTCAGAGATTTATCACTGACCGACAAACCATTCAACTAATGTTAATTGAGAAAAGCGGCTTACGAAATTTCGTAAGCCGCTTTTTTAAAGCACCTAAATCATTTCACCTTGGTAAGCACAACCCCGTTGGGAGCCACGAGACGATCAGATTTAATTTCAAAAATTACCGGACCTGGAGGGGTGATAACCGCCACCCTGCTTTCACCTTTTAAAACCTGCCATTTCATGGCAGAACTCTCCTGTTTGCCAACCTCATTAGGCCAGAACGCACGGCCGGTATGATCACTGGAAAACTCAAGCACTCCATTGGGGCTGGTAGTTTCTTGCCACTTACCAACAAGATTCTTTTCATGATCAGCAGAACACCCGCAGATCAAAAACAAGCACGATACAATCAAGAATTTTAAACCCTTCAAACCTTACCCCCCTATCAGTCAAATGGATCTTATAAACTTGACTATATTTAACAGAATGGAAAAAGAAATCAATACTTCACATGAATATGTCAGCAATAATTAAGAAGTTGATTCTGCGATTTCAGCCGGCAGACACCCTCTGTACCCCGGTAAAACGGTTGCTACCAGGTACAATAGACCAGTAGGCGATAAATAGATGTACTAAGATTATATTTTTACGATGTTGCTTGACATTGATAGAAAGTAGCTGCTATAGTCAGAAAAGATTCGGCATATGGCCGGACAAAAATAACAGGAAGTTTCAGGAGAAGTACACACATGGTAGAAGGAACAGTAAAGTGGTTTAATGACAGCAAGGGTTTTGGTTTTCTTGAGCAGGAAAATGGCGACGACGTATTCTGCCATTTTTCAGCCATCACAGGTGACGGATTCAAGTCCCTTGCTGAAGGCGATAGGGTTAAGTTTGAAGTTACAAAGGGTCCGAAAGGGCTACAAGCTGCGAACGTTTCCAGAATCTAAGCACCGTCTCCAGTAGACACAAAAAAGCCCCGGGTTTTCCCGGGGCTTTTTTCTTATGGCAATAGTTTTTAAGGAGTAATGTCCGCATGGCAAAACCGAATTATCAATTTCAGAAACGGCAAAAAGAGTTAGAAAAAAAGAAGAAGACTGAGGAAAAACTGCAACGAAAGCGTGAAAAACAGCCAGGTGAAGTTGAAGACGGTAGCGAGCTGCCTGCGACTGCAGAAGAAACCCAGTAAACATTTCCAGAGTTCCCCATTGCTGTCGTCATTCCGACAGCAGCTACTTCCCCTCAACTTTCACTCAATATCAAAACTTGTCATATTCCTACTAAAGTATTGTCATCCTCATGCTGGCTGCTACTCCATGTGTGAACAGTCGTATTTCAAGAAAGAGAGTATTTTATGCCACATAAAGCTTTTTCATCGCTCCAGATAAAGCCTTCAATGCTTAAGAACTTGGCGTCACTTGGCTATTCAGCAATGACCCCGATTCAGGCGCATAGTTTACCATTTATTCTGGCGGGAAAGGATGTGATTGCCAAAGCCAAAACCGGCAGTGGCAAGACGGCTGCCTTTGGCATTGGCCTTCTGACACATTTGGAAACTAACAGTTCTTCAGTTCAGGCACTAGTACTCTGCCCTACCCGCGAACTGGCCGATCAGGTAAGTAAGGAATTGCGGCGACTGGCACGTTTTACTGATAACATCAAGATTCTATCCCTTTGTGGTGGCATCCCTTTTGGCCCCCAAAACGCTTCACTTGAACATGGCGCCCACATAGTAGTCGGCACTCCCGGTCGACTTCTCGACCATCTGCGGCGAGGTAATCTCAATCTGAGTTTTTTACGGACTGTTGTGCTTGACGAAGCCGACCGCATGCTTGACATGGGATTTCATGATGAAATCAGCGAACTGCTCGGCGCAACTCCGGAGAAGAAACAGGTATTGCTCTTCTCTGCCACCTACCCGGAAACCATTGCTGCCATGAGCGCTACGATCCAGCACGAGGCGGTTGAAGTCAGCGTCGATGAAGCCCATGAAGACGGAATTATAGAGCAGCTGCTTTTTGAAGTGGAGACAGATGGGCGCACCGAAGCTGTGGCCAGATTACTCGGACATTATCTGCCCGAATCGGCACTGATATTCTGCAACACCAGAAAGGATTGTCAGGAATTGGCCGAAGCCTTGCTTAAACGCGGTTTCTCGGCGCTTCCTATTCATGGAGACATGGAACAAAGGGAGCGTGAACAGGTTCTCCTTCGCTTTGCCAATAAAAGTGTTTCAGTCCTGGTCGGCACTGATGTCGCTGCCCGCGGACTGGATATCAAGGAACTCTCTGCAGTGATAAATTATGAACTCTCCAGAGACCCTGAAGTCCATATCCACCGCATCGGCCGAACAGGACGAGCCGGTCAGACAGGATTGGCATTGAGCCTGGCAACAGGACAGGAAACCCGGCGACTGCAGGCGATTGAAACTATTCTTGGCGCCTCTATACCTCATGGAAGTCTTGGATCTCTGCACGCAGGAGCAGGAAAACTTCTTACGCCCCCGATGGTATCACTCTGCATTGATGGCGGGCGTAAAAACAAATTGCGACCAGGCGACATACTGGGAGCGCTGACCGGCGAGGGTCAGATCGCCGGGAGTGAAGTCGGCAGGATCAACATACTCGAATTCAGCTCATACGTAGCAATTGTCCGCTCAAGCGCCGAACAGGCTCTTGCCTGCCTCAGCAAAAGCAAGATAAAAGGGCGCTTTTATAAAATCCGCAGGATTTACTGACAGATTTATTTTTCTCCTGTTCAGGAGTCTGTCGGAATTAGAATAAATCAGCTGCAAATCCGTCTGAACGGTCCATATTTATCCGCTTTCTTGGTCAATAGAACGACTATTGACCTTCAAAATTGACTAAATCTGTCCTCGTCCAGCCGAATTTTCGCTTTGATTTCCTAAGTCCGACAGGCTCCTGTGATTTCAAATAGAATGTCAGACGCTTTGCGCACCCCGCAAAAAATCCAGCCTCTCACTCGGCGAAAACTCCGCCTTACCCCACGCTGCGGGGAAGCTTCCCAATACCTCTAGCGGTTCAGACCGTGGCCAGTCTCTCTCCGCAAGATAATGAAACAGCTTCATGATTCTGAATGCATCGAACCAGCCGTGAAAGGCTGACTTCAATCTCTCTTCAGTAGAGTGTTGTTGAAGGAATCCTTGCCAAGAGCTTTCGAATTTCTGCTCCTTAAGAAAATCTCCAAGGCTGCAGGAAAGCATCTGACCTTTTGCCGGGAGGCTGTTACTCCTTGCTATGCATGCCTCCATAGCGATCTCCAGCCACGATTTCAGCAGTAGATAGCAGGCCGGTCGATAGAAAAGTATCGCGTCCGGCTCGTCATCAAGCAGCATTCCCACTGCACGGCCGGTGCCGAAAGGGACCCTGTTTGACCGGCGTGGTGACGGGTAGACACTGGTACCGTTAACCTGAGCAACTCCGGAAGTTTTTGCCAGCGCCTGAAGAAAATAGAAATCTTCGCCTGCCCGGCGTCTGTTCATCCCGCCGCATTTCAGATAGGCCGAAGCGCGACAGGCCATGGCGCTGCCAACCGTATGAAATGCATACGGAGATCCTGCATAAGAAAGACCGGCAACATAACAGCGCAGGAAAAGCTCATAACGCTCAATCGCCCTACTCTCTTTTTCTCCTTTTGCGGGAAGGTGCCTAAAGGGAATAACCGCTCCACCGGCAGATGTCCGGCGAAAATGATCCAGGATCGCTCCGGCGTAGCCTGGTTCTACAACAGTATCGGCGTCAAGGGAGACAATCAGGGGGTCAGCAGTCGAAAAATCAAGCAGCGGGAGAAGAAGGTCATGACCCAGCTTGCGCGCAAGCCCTACCCCGCCATCCTTCAGCGGCAGCTCCAGCCCTTTCGATGCCGCATCCACCAACCCCAGCGGAAAAGAGAGTTTACTCTGTAGGGACGCAAGCAGCTTCAGCGTGGCAAGATTGTCCTCTTTCTCAGCAGTTGAGGCGTCAAGGCGGTTATTGACCACAAAAATCACTGCAAGTCCGGATTCCGCCAGGGTATGGTCAGCAGTGAGCGACTCAATTAACCGGGGGATAGACTCAGTTTCAGCAAGAGCCGGAATGACAATAGCGCCCGGGAGAGGACAATCTGCCGCAATTTTCAGCGTCCATGGCCCGACTGCTGCTCTTCTGGCAAGATAATCAACAAAAGGTTCAGGCTTCACGGCGGCGCCACTCACTCAGGAGCTTCTCCAGCGGGTCGGCAGCTGGATCAAGCCAGATGATTTCTACTCCGTGTTTCTCCATCCGACGAAACCAGTTTTCCTGTTTTTTGGCAAAATCATGAATAGCTGAATTCAGTTTCTGAAACATGTCATTGCGGCACAGCTCACCGGTAAGATAACGGCAGATATAGCGATATTCAAGCCCGTAATATTCAAGACGCTCTGCCGTCACACCGCTCTCAAGAAGATGTTTGACCTCCTCTATCATGCCGCTGTTCATGCGAACTTTCAGACGTTCTGTAATGCGCTGACGAACTATTCCCCGCTCAAACTTTATACCGAAAACCAGTGGTTTACAGACTGGCAATCGGCTCATCTCTGCATTGCCGCAACTCTTTTGCCTGGAGGCAATTTCAATAGCGCGGACAAGCCGCTCCCGCTCCAGCAGATCGGTTGTGTTATGCTGCTCGGGAACAAGCGACAAGAGCCGTTCACGCAGTTGATCATCTGCCAGTTCGGCCAGCTCCAGGCGCAGCTCCGTGTTTTCAGCGACAGCCACCATCTGATAACCACGCAGAACGCAGTCCAGATAAAGGCCGGTGCCCCCGGCCAGAATCGGTAGCCTGCTCCTTGCTGTCACCAGCCTGAAGGCGTCAGTAAAATGCCGCTGAAAATCAAAGAGACTGAATTCCTGGCCAGATTCAAGAATGTCGATGAGATGATACGGCACCTCACCATACTCATCAAGATCCTTGCCGGTGCCGATGTCCATACCTTTGAAAACCTGGCGGGAATCTGCAGAAATTATTTCACCATCAAGAGCACGGGCTACGGCAACTGCAAGACGGGTCTTTCCGCAGGCAGTCGGTCCAAGAATAACCAGGAGATTACGGCTCAACTGCGTACTCAGTGTATTTCTTCGCACTCCCCTTAACCTTGTCAGCCGGGTATTTACGGGCGTTTATGGCGATCTTGCGATCAGCGGCGCTATAAAGATCAATATCAAGTTTATCGGCAATCCTGACCAGATAGATGAAGATATCCGCTAACTCTTCCTCAACTGAAGGACGCACTTTCTCTTCCAGAAGGTGACTCTTATCACCATCGACCCACTGAAAATGCTCCACCAGCTCTGCCGCTTCGGCGATCAGCGCCATGGAAAGGTTTTTGGGGGTATGAAACTGATCCCAATCACGCTCTTTAGCAAATACCCGCAGCCGGTCACGAAGAATCTCGATTGAATCTATTTTACGGTTCATATTTAACCTCTGAATTCCCGGAGTATTTACCCTACCAGGCCTTTGCCAGCTTGATTCCATAATATCCGTGCACCGCTTCAGCACTGACTTTAAAATTCAGGTTCGGAGTTGTGAAGATATAGCTGCTGGCAATACCTATGGCCGCACCGGCAATAACGTCCTTGGCATAATGCTTGTCAGACTCTACCCGGCTATAGGCAACAAAGGATGCCAGGCCATAAGCAGGAATCCCGTACACCCAGCCGTAGCGCTTCCGCAGATACTCCGCCGAAGTAAATGCCACCGAGGTGTGAGCAGACGGGAAAGATTGATTGTCTTCACCGTTTGGCCTTCTTTCGTGAACGGAAAATTTAAGCCCGTAGGTCACCGCCAGATCAAGTGCCGCTGACTTTACCAACTGCACCATCCCTTCACGATCATTCTGCATCAAGGTCATACCTCCGGCAGCAACAGCTACAACGGCAGTTGTTACATCACCGGCAACGGCCATACTGTCGGCCGCCCTGCCGGTTGCGACCGACGAAAACATCACGAATGAAACGACTAAAAGCTTAACAAAACTTTTTGCTGTACTTTGCATGTATGGGTAACTCCAATTTCAAAATAGAACGGGAGAAGAGTTTTCACCCTTCTCCCGTTAATCAGTTCAGTTACTGTTCAACCGCAAAAATGGCCGCAACAAAAATCTCATTTGACATCATACATGAATTTTGAGCTTCTCACCTTGCCATCAGAGAGCTTGAATTTGCACATTACCCCGTACTTCCCCTTTTTAGCAAGCTCGAAATCAGCGCCAAAATGACCGTGCATTCCCGGCATATCTTTCGTCTGCTCACTTTTGTCAGGTGCCTGCACCTTTACCTTAACCTCTCCCTCAGTTAATGCCTTGCCGGTTTTCATATCATTGAATGCAACCGAAATATGATGGGTCTCCTTAACGCCTTTTGGCATCGACATCCCCATCTCTTTCATCGCCGCTTTCATAGTCTTAACATTAAAGGTCACCTTGACCCCGTCAATGACCTCCTGATGCGCGGCGCTACTGGTTTCCCCATAGGTCATACCGTGACCGGTGTGGTCTTTTTCCGCTGCCAGAGCAGGTACTACTGACAGTGCAACCATCATTGCTGCGAAAACAAGTTTTTTCATTTTAGCTTTCTCCTTTTGGTTTTAAAGTCAACTGCAATAGACCGAGGATTGGGCAGATTTACTTTGGCCTCAGGTACAGTTTTTCTATTTTGCGTTAGCTGCGGAAATAAAATTAATCCGCGTTACATTCCTTGTGATTGTTAATGCTTCATCCCCGAATAGTGCAGCTTCCCCCTCTTCAAGTCCCGCTTCTTCATCAACACAAAGATCACCGGAGTCATGATGAGCACATGAACTGCCGACGAAATCATCCCGCCAATCATCGGCGCGGCAATCGGTTTCATGACATCGGCACCGGTACCGGTTGACCACATGATCGGTATCAAGCCCAAAAGAGCCACCGCCACGGTCATCAATTTGGGTCGCAGGCGCAGCACCGCCCCCTCGAACGTGGCATCGTAAATATCCTGCTCACTGCAGGGACCGTTAATGAGCTTCTTGTCCAGCGCCTCGTGCAGGTAGATGACCATGACCACTCCGGTCTCCACAGCTATGCCGTAGAGGGCGATGAAACCTACCCAGACCGCCACCGAGAGATTATAGCCTAAAGCCGCAACCAGATAGACCCCACCCACCAGGGCAAAAGGGACTGAGAGCATAACCATGCTCGCCTCCAGAGCTGAATGAAAGGTGAAGTAGAGCAGTATGAAGATGATGATCATCCCAAGGGGAATCAGGATCTGCAGGCGCGCCTTGGCGCGGAGCTGGTTCTCCCACTGTCCGGACCAGGCGACGTAATAGCCGGGAGGCAGCTTGAGATTCTTCTCCAGGATCTGCTTTGCCTCAGTGACAAAACCACCCATATCGCGGCCACGGACATTGAGAAAGACCAGGGACCGAAGGAGCCCCCCTTCGCTGTTGATCTCCGGCGCACCGGTGGAGATTTTCAGCTTCGTCACCAATGAGAGCGGCACCTGGGCCCCCTCCATCCCAGCGACAAGGATGCGGCGGATAGCCGGGATATTGTCGCGGTAGTCGCGCAGATAGCGGATACGGATCGGGAAGCGGTTACGCCCCTCGACGGTTGTGGAGAGCATCTCGCCGCCAAGAGCGGTTTCAATGATATCCTGGATGTCACCGACGCTGACGCCATAGCGGGCGGCAGCCTCCCGGTCGATATCAATGTCGATGTAATTGCCGCCGGTGACCCGCTCCGCCACCACATCGGCGGCGCCATGAATCGGTTTCAGAATAGCTTCAGCCTGAATTGCCAGGTCTTTAAGCACATTCAGATCATTGCCGAAAATTTTTACCCCCAGGTCAGTACGCACCCCGGTGGAGAGCATGTTGATCCGGTTGATGATCGGCTGGGTCCAACCGTTACGGACGCCGATCTGCTGCAGCCTGGAGTCGAGCTCGGCGACGATATCAGCCTTCTTGATCCCCGGCCGCCATTTATCTTTGGGCTTGAGGATGATGATGGATTCGAACATGGAGACCGGCGCCGGGTCGGTGGAAGTCTCTGCCCTGCCGACCTTGCCGAGGACATGCTCGACTTCAGGCAGACTCTTGATGATGGTGTCCTGCACCTGAATCAGCCTTTTTGCTTCGGTAATGGAGACATTGGGGAGCGTCACCGGCATGTAGAGAAGCGAGCCTTCATCCAGAGGTGGCATAAATTCGCTTCCAAGCTTCATGAACATCGGTACCGCAATCGCCAGGGCGACGAGGTTTAGGGCGATAGTGGTTTTTTTCCAGACCAGCACCCAGCGGATGACCGGCGAATAAAGCTTGATAAAGAACGTCGATACCGGATTGGCTTCCTCCTTCGGCATCTTGCCCCGCATGAAATAGTACATCAGCACCGGCACCAGGGTGATGGCGATAACAGCCGAGCCCATCATGGAAAAGGTCTTGGTGAAGGCCAGCGGATGAAAGAGTTTCCCCTCCTGCCCTTCCAGCATGAAAACCGGCACAAAGGAGAGAACAATGATGGCCAGGGAGAAAAAAATCGCCCGTCCGACCTGTTTGGCCGAGGTAATGACCACATCAAGCCGCTTGCCTGCCCGCTCTTCAGGCGGCATCTCCGAGAGGTGGCGGTAGCAGTTCTCCACCATGATAACCCCGGCGTCCACCAGCACACCGATGGCGATGGCGATACCGCCGAGGGACATGATATTGGAGCTGACACCTAAAAGTTTCATGGAGATGAAAGCGATCAGCACCGAAATCGGCAGGGTCAGAACGATGACCAGGGCGCTCTGAAAATGAAGCAGAAAGAGCAGAATTACTAGGGAGACGACTATCGACTCCTCCAGCAGATTCTTCTTGAGGGTGTCGATGGCCCTCATGATAAGGTCAGAGCGATCATAGGAGACCTTGATCTTCACCCCTGGTGGCAAACCTTTCTCCAGCTCTGTGATCTTGATCTTGACCCGGTCAATGACATCCTTGGCGTTCTCGCCGTAGCGCATGACCACAATGCCGCCGACCGCCTCACCCTCACCGTTCATATCGAGCATACCGCGACGGATTGCCCCGCCCAGCTGCACCGTACCCAGATTCTTCAGATAAATCGGCGTACCGCGCATGTCGGCGCCGACAACTATATTCTCCAGATCAGCCTTTGATTTCACGTACCCCTGACCGCGAATCAGGTACTCGGCATCGGCCTGCTCGATCAGTTTTCCACCCACATCCTTGTTGGAGACCTTGACCGCCTCCATGATCTTTGCAACTTTGATCTTATAGGCAAACAGTTTGGCCGGATCGAGATCGATCTGGTACTCCCGCACCAGTCCACCGATAGAGGCGACCTCGGCTACGCCCTGGACAGTATTGAGCTGGTAACGGACAAACCAGTCCTGCAGCGTCCGCAGCTGCTCCAGGTCATACCCCTTACCCTCGATAGTGTACCAGAAGACATGACCGACTCCGGTGCCATCGGGCCCAAGCGTCGGGACGACACCCGGCGGCAGCAGGGAGGCAGCATAGTTCAGCCGCTCCAGGACCCTTGTTCTTGCCCAGTAAATGTCAGCCTTGTCCTCGAAGATGACGTAAATCATGGAGAACCCAAAAGCTGAAGAAGCCCGTACAGCACGGACTTGCGGCAACCCCTGCAGATTGACCGCCAACGGATAGGTGACCTGATCTTCCACCACCTGGGGAGAGCGGCCCGGGTAATCAGTAAAGACGATTACCTGATTGTCTGAGAGATCCGGAATGGCATCAACGGGAGTCTTGTACACCGACCAGGTGCCCCAGACGATGATCAGCCCGAACAGCATCAGGACGATCATCCGGTTACGGGCAGAATATTCGATAATTTTTTCGATCATGTTTTAGAACCTTAATAGAACGCGGATGACGCGGATTGAGCGGATTTACACGGATTTTTGAAATGAATTGGTAAAGACCACTCTCTTGAACTCCGGTTTAGGACCAAAATTCAACAACAAACCAACCTCTTTTTGTGTTGCTTTCAAATAGTTGGTCAATTGCGCAACATGTTCCTGACGAAGTTGCTCGGATGTTTTCAACTCAAGAACTACCAAATTATTCACCATGAGATCGGCAAAATATTCACCTACCTGTTGTTTTTCATAAAAAACCTGAATTGGATGCTGTTGAACAACTGGAAAACCTGATTTTGCAAGCTCTATCAACAAAGCATTTTCATAGACTTTTTCAAGGAACCCATACCCAAGAGAATTGTATACTTTGTAGAAAGCCTTAAGGATCCCATCCGTAACATCAGAATGAAGCATAAATTCCCCCAATGGTAATCAGCGCTAATCCGCTCAATCCGCGTCATCCGCGTTCTATTGGCCTTGACGTTATGTTTTTATTTACATCTTCATATCATCCATGTTCAGCGAATCCTTCTTCGCAGGCTTCGCTTCAGGTTTTTCCCCTGGTTTGGAGCCGCCATGCTGGCTGTGATCCACACTACCGCCACCTTTCAGCTGGGATTCCGAGTCAATCAGATAACCGCCGGAGACGGCCACCTTGTCACCCGATTTGATCCCGGAAAGGATCTGGATTTTTTCACCGCTACTCTGACCGACCTGCACATCCCGCGGTTCAAACATCCCCGGAGAACTCTCTACCCAGACAACCTGCCGCTTGCCCGTATCAATAACTGCAGTGACAGGCACTACTATTGCCGCCCCCAGCGGCACCTTGATAATGGCATTGACGAACATATCCGGTTTGAGTTTCATCCCCGGATTGGGCATTTCAACACGCGCCTTGACAGTGCGGGTTTTCGGGTCGAGGAAAGGATAGATAAAAGCGATTTTGCCGGTGAACGGTTTATTGGGGAAAGACTGGGAACGTATCTCCACCTGTTGGCCGACATGGATATTGGGAAATTCATTTTCGTAAACCTCCACCTCAACCCAGACGCTGGAGAGATCGGCAACATTAAAGAGGACCTCGCCGGTGTTGACGTACTGCCCCTGCTGTACCATCTTTTCAATGACGATGCCGGAGATCGGGGTATAAATAGGGAGGCGGATGTTCGGCTTGCCCGCCTTCTCCAGCTCAAGAATCTGGCTCTCCTTAACCCCGTAGAGCATCAGCCGCTGCCGGGCAGACGCCACCAGTCCCTCGCCGTTCTGGGCGATGCCGGGAATCGAAGAGTTCTTCAGCTGCTCCCGGCTCTTGACCGCCAGCAGATACTCCTGCTGTGAGGCCAGTAGATCCGGCGAGTAGACCTCGGCAACCGGCTTGTCCTTGCTGACGAGCGAGCCGACGCTACTGACATGGAGCTGATCAATCCGCCCGGCAATCCAGGCGGTTACCTTGGCCTGGCGTGACTGATCATACTGGACAATGCCGACAGCATTGATCTCCTTGCTCAGAGTCGACTGCTTTGCCGCTACCGTGGCGACATTGGCCATAACCCTTTGGGTCGGCGAAAGGGAAACATGACCGAGCATCTCGGCCTGCTGTTTCTGCTCCGCTGTCTGTGGCCCGGCGGCTGTGGCGCCGTCAAGCTTCTTGATCAGTTCCATGCCGCAGATCGGGCAGCTGCCCGGCTTGTCCTTGATGATGAACGGATGCATGGAGCAGGTCCAGAGCTGCACTTTATGCTCAAGTTTTGAATGACCATGGCCATCCTTGGCAAACCAGCCGTTTTTGTAAAGCCAGCCACCGGCAATAGCGACAACTACTGCCAGGATGATTAACGATATCACTATTTTTCTAATGGACATACAAACCTCTTAAAATCATTAATGGAACGCGGATTAAGCGGATTCTCGCTGATCAAACAAAAGTTGCCAACAAGAAACAGCAAAGGGTAAAAATTAAACTACTTGAGCAAATTAAGCATTCAGCCAATAAGGCTAAGCGTTGTTGGCTCATAACTTTGCGTTTTTTTTAGTGTTCTTTGCATCTTTGCGGTTCAACTGCTTTTTGCAGGTTACTTACTTTTGCAGTTAATCCGTGTAAATCCGCTCAATCCGCGTCATCCGCGTTCTATTGCTTTTGACTGCCGGTCAAATCAACCCCTACCACCGCCTCCAGCCGCGCCAAAGCCATCATATACTCAGCCCTTGAATCTGACAGCTCCCGTTCATAGGTGAAGAGGTTTGACCTGCCGTCCAGCAGAGCCGAAAAATCCACCTTGCCGACCCGATAGCCGATAAGAGATGATTCCAGCGACTGCTCCGCCTGGGGAATAAGGCCAGTCCGGTAAAGTTCGACCAGTTTTCTGCGCCGTTCCATGGTTGCCAGATTATCAGCGATACCATAGCTGATACTGCTCTTGAGAGCATTAATCTCTTCGTCAGCCATCCTGCTTTCAGAGGCAGACTCCGCTTTCATCGCTTCACGCCGCTCTTTCTGCAATGGCAGGTTAAAACTTAACGCCAGACTGTACATGTCATAACCGGGATCACTCATGGCCGACACACGCTGCATGTACTCCAGCGAAAGGCTGAAATCAGGGTAGGACTCCCGCGCTGCCAGCTTGTGTGCTGCCAGCCCCTTGTTTGAGAGGCTTGCCAGACTTTTAATCTGGGGACGACTACTGTAAGCCAGCTCACGCAGCTCTTCCCGGCTCTTGACAACGGCTGGCAGCTCAAAGTCTGCCACCTTGCTGAAGCTCGTTCCGGAAGTGCGGGCCAGCAGATAGTCCATATTGGCGGCAAGGCTCTTGCGCTGCTGCTGGAGCGTAATCTGCGTCTCCAGCAGCTTCGACTTCTCCACACCACCCCGCAGAATATCTGCCTGTGCCCCCTGCCCGACCGAATAGCGGATCTCGGCAATTTTCAGCAGATCTTCCATAACCGACAGATTTTTATCAACCGTCTCCAGAGCCTTGTCGACGGCGTAGAGCTGGTAGTACAGCTCCTTCACCATCCTGGCCAGTTCAAGTTTGCGCTCCTCGGTCTGCCAGCGATAGGAATCAGCCTCATAACGGGCAACCTCTGCCTTCAGCTCCAGCTTCCCCGGAAACGGAATCTGCTGGGTAAGACCGATAACCTTCGCCGTCGTCGTATCCTTATCAAAGGAGAGCGGATTGCGGATGACCATATTTTGCAGCTTCAGCATCAGCATCGGGTCTTCCCAGGAAGAGACCTGCTTGATCTTGCCGGTATACATCTGCCAGCGGGCGGTTGAGGATTTAAGTTCGGGATTGTTTTTGAGAGATTCAGCGATAAGATCAGGGAGATTTTCACTCGCCCCGGTCTCCTCAGCTGAAACCACTGAGCTCGTGAATAGAATAATAGCGATAATTGGCAGTAAGAATTTCATGGCACCCTCGAAGATGAATACTGCGTGATTGCTATGGAGTATATCAGATATCGTGCCAATTGCTTAACCAGCTGTTTTTATGAGCATATAAGTGTGGGTTGGCGATTCTGCGTTGACAATTGAGAGGAATATTCCACTCCAGCTGTATGATATTCTACACCACTGCATGGTAAGTTAAGCAGAAGCAGCGCCCCTTCAATTCAGTTGTCTAACCTGCTGTAATCTGTTAGAAATTTGCTTAACATGTTTTTATAGCAGGGATTGTTAATGCGGATATTATTCTGTGTCGCGATGCGGCGGCACAAAAACCGCAGAAAAAAACAGGCGTTTTCAGGGGTCAATTGACATAAATCAGGCACTTAAGTCAAAATTCCCGCAAGCGGGAATTTTCAGGGTTTCAGGGTTTCAGGGTTTCAGGGTTTCAGGGTTTCAGGGTTTCAGGGTTTCAGGGTTTCAGGGTTTCAGGGTTTCAGGGTTTCAGGGTTTCAGGGTTTCAGGGTAGAGGTGGGCGAGAGGAAGTCAGGTCGTGATGAGGTTCAGACGAGAGGTGTCAAAGCAGCTAGTGGCAGCCCACTTGTATATACCAGAAGTCGTCTGATCAAGGACGAGTTGACCGATATTATAAATATTGAGGTGAGTCATGATTGGAGTAATATTCGTAATTTTGTTTTTTTTCACTGCGGGTATCTTTATATACACGTATTCATTAGAGAAAAAGGTTGCAGCATCTATTGATGAATTAAGGAAGATTGCTTTTGCCTCTGGCGAAAAGATAATAGGATCATACAATGCATATTTATACCACGGAGGGACTTTCAAAACCTATAAAGCCCCCACACCGGCTGTTCTTGTGTTTAACGATGACGCTATCGTATTAACACTTGAAGATTTAAAATTGAAGTCCTACCAACTTAAATTTACTAAAGATGATTCTCAAGTAATATGGATCGGAAATTCTGGGCGTAGCAAAGATTATTCTTCATGGTTAATGATAAAAGACGCTCAAAATACCTGCCTATTTACAATTTTATCAGGTCAGCCCTGTTTGGAATCTTTAGATGTCGAAAGCAAAGAATGTGCAACAGAATTTTTATCGAAAATTACTGAGCTTGGTTTTAATACAAAGATTGAAGCTGAAAAGCGACATTTGTTTACTAATATTTTTGCTGTTATAGTGACTTTAATTGTAAGTGTTTTTACCGCTTTAAATGGCTATTGGATATATTCAATTATATTTTTTGCATTGTTTATACAAAGTATAATTGCATTGAAAAGCAAGTAACTCGGCCTCGGTTTTCTTAACACCGGCAGGGTCAGCCCTCGACGGCCTGTTGCCCAAATTAACTTTCTTGAGAAGCTTAGAGACTCAGCCGTGTAGCGAATCAACTGACATTTATTACCCATCGTTTCATGCTCTTTGATAAATCAGCCATGGGACGCCTAGGGGGGACATTCTATAGTCCACCGAACATGCCAGGCAGGGTCTGCCCTTGACACGAGACATATTGAACCACTATATCGACCGTGAAGCCCAATATCCATAATCAGCCGGTGTCAACACTACACATTTTACTGAATTTATTTTATAGTGCGAATTACCCTTTTGTGCCTACAAGAGAATCCGATTAATTTACATGCATAAATTTTGGAGGCTAATTCTATGCCGACTATTTCAATGTTCTACGGAATTATAATCCGGATGTATTTTGCCCCTGATGAGCATCCGCCACCACATTTCCATGTCTACTACAATGAATTCAAGGCATCTGTTGATATTCGGACTTGCGAAATAATTGAAGGGAATTTGCCCCGCAGACAGACAAAACTGGCTCTCGCCTGGGCAGAACTACATCAGGAAGACTTGATGGCAGACTGGAAACTCGTTATGAACGGAGAAGAGCCGTTCAAGATTCAACCTCTACAGTAAGGAGTCAAATTATGTACCCTTCGGTAACAGCTGTTGTTCCTGGTGAGGACTACACTCTTTCGATTGTTTTTGATAATGGTGAAAATGGCATCCTCGACATGAAGCCCATTCTTGATTTTGGCGTATTCAAGCAAATAAAGGACTATGACGCTTTCAATCGAGTCAGGGTCGCGTTTGACACTGTTGAATGGGATTGCGGGGTTGACCTTGATCCTGAATATGTTTATGCACGCTGTAAAACCGGCAATGGCACCCATGACACTATAGACAGGTAGACTGCCTAGGCAGCCCTTGACACGAGACAGATTCAACCAATAAAAAGGCCGTGAAGCCCGATGCAAAGGCTACACGGCCTTTTTGCGCGCACTGCGGGTGGCACGGGAAGAGTTAAGCCGGTTAACCTGATAGTGTAAAGAATTTTTCGCTTTTATTTTAGCAGTGCCTTTAAGAAGTTGGGTCCGACGTGTCGTGTCATACCAAACATATGCTAACAAGACTGATTTTGTCGGAAGTTCGGCATGCCGAAGTTGAAGCAACTATCCGGAAACATTGCAATTCATCTCTGTTTTTTTGAGCGTCGAAGACACTCTCACCCGTCGCACTGATAAATCATCAGACAACTACACCATCTCTCAACACAATACTCCTGTCAGCATAACGGCAGTTGTCAGCATTGTGTGTCACCATTACCACGGTCTGGCCGGCGCTATTCAACTCTCTGAAGAGCGCCATGACCTCTTCGCTGGTCTTGGAGTCCAGATTGCCGGTCGGCTCATCAGCCAGCAGAATTTTCGGGTTATTAACTATCGCCCTGGCAATGGCTACCCGCTCCTGCTCGCCGCCGGAGAGCTGATTGGGAAGACGGTCAAGTTTGGCACCGAGTCCTACCCGCTCCAGAGCCTGTTGTGCTACAGCCCGTTTTGCGGTGGTCTTCATCCTGACGATGGCCAGCGGCAGCATGACATTCTCGATGGCGGTCAGATATGAGATCAGGTGGAACGACTGAAAAACAAAGCCCAGATTCTGAGCCCGAAAATCGGCAAGTTGTTCGCCCGGTAGTTGATACAGCTTCACCCCGGCCATCTCAACCTCACCTGCGGTTGGGTGATTCATCCCCCCCAGGACCGACAGGAGCGTGCTTTTGCCGGAACCGGACTGCCCCATGATAGTGATGAATTCACCGGTCTCGATACAGATATCAACACCGCGCAGCGCCTCGACAACATCACCGCCGCTGGCGTAGTGCTTTTTCACGTTTTTCATTTCGATAAGTGCCATTTCTAACTCCATATTCAAAAGCAATAGAACGCGGATGACGCGGATTTAGCGGATAAAGACGGATTTTAAAACCTTACAAAACAGGTAAAAGCAAACCACGAAATGAAAAAACTTGATTCGATTTAGCCCTTGAATCATTTTTGCATTTAACATCTGCGTAAATCCGCCCAATCCGCGTCATCCGCGTTCTATTAAAAGGTTTAGTTCAAAGTGCCCTTAGCGCTTCTGTCGGATCCATCTTGCTGGCATGCAGCGCCGGATAAATACTTGCCACAAGCCCCAACGCAACTGCCAGACCGATTGAACCGAATGCCACGCTAACATCCCAAACGAGGTGGGCACTCTTGCTCTCGGCCATAAACGGCAGCGCCAGTGTTGTGCCACCCATACCGGCAGCGTAACCGATAAACCCTGCCAAAAGGCTTACCAGCGCGGCTTCCAGCAGAATGATCCGCATAATATGGCTCTTTCTGAAACCGATGGCCCTAAAGACGCCGATCTCGGTTGTCCGCTCGTTAACACTCCCCATCATGGTCACGAAAACGATCATAGAACCGATAAAGGTTACCACCGCCGCCATGGCATAAGAGAAACGTTTAAACTGATCAAGGGCTTTGAGTCGCCCCTCAACGACCTGCTGGATAGCCGATACCTTGGCAGCGGGGATTTTTTCGGCGATCTGGTTCACCATGTCACCGATTGGACAACCGGAACAGAGAGCAGCCACTTCGGCCAGAGTGATCCTCCCCTCCTTACCGAGCAGTTTCTGCGCTTTTGGCAGCGAAACAAAGACCAGAGAGTCATCCTGCGAGCCGGTCTGATCCAGGATGCCGACCACTTTAAACGTTTCGCCCTTCATGATCAAAGGGTCGCCGGTCATGACATCAAGAACCTTGGCTGCATCGCTGCCGAGAAGAAGTTCGCTGCTATTTTGGGGTGTTTGACCAAAAACCTTCCACCACTGCTTCATCTTCAGTTCGCTCTCGAAATTCACCCCGACCAGAAGAACATCGTGGTTTTTGACCTTGAGCCCCCCGAGCACTTTAGGTGAGATGGTAGCAATATTCTTGTGGTTTTCGATGGTCTTGATCCTGGCAAGATCTGCCTCTTTGATTTCGCGCTGATCAAAGCTGACCCCACCCAGGCTGATGCCACCATAGTTCATGGCCAGGCCATTGCTTTGCGGGGTGACAAGAATATTGGCACCGAATTCATCCATTTTCCGTTCAATATCACTGGACATTGAACGGGTCAGGGTTACCAGAGTGACAATGGTGGCAATGCCGACAGCCAGACCGATTGTCAGAAATGCCATCTTGGCTTTACGGCGTTTCAGGTTGTTGATGGAGATAGTGTGCAGTTGCATCAGAAGTATTTCGCCCCGGCTTTAATATCTTCCACTTTGATCAAAATAGCCCCGCCGCTCTGCTGAGACGGCAGATAGCCGGGATTGCAGCCACCGGTGGCATTGGGACCGAGCTTGGCTATGGCGAACTTCTGGTTGCAGTTTTTGCAGTTCATCTTGTCCCCTGCCTGCTCATACCCTTTTTTAGACTTGAAACAGGAGTCACAGGCGTCAAAAGCAGCCTTGTAGCTGCCGTCAGCTGCCTTGGCGGCAAAAAAAGCAATCTCCTTGCCACCATCTTCAAACTTGTAGAAATGTGCCTTGCCATCGGCCAGTTTGGCGGTCGCTATGGTGACGACGCCGCCGGACGGTTTGACCTTTTCATACTTGCCGAGCGAAAAAGCACCGGCCGTCAAGACCCCTGCGCACAGCACTGTTAAAGTTACGACTGCGACCACCCTTCTTCTGAAACTCATGTCACTCTCCTTTAACCTGATTTTGAATTTTTGCGCCACAGCCGCCGCCACCGCTGCCGCAGCAGCCTTTTGTTGCTGTCTGTAGCCGTGGACCCTCCCCTGATGAAGCGTTAAGCTTTACCTTGAACGCCAGGTTTACCAGTAGTGCGGCAGAAATAATAACCAGCAGCAGTGTTGAAACTATCTTGTATGTCATGTAAGCCTCCTTGACCGTTTCAAGACATACTTCAACTCTCATGCCAAAAACAGTATCAACAGTTAACATACTGATTTATAGTCGGTATTCATTTATCGGGACATGTCAGGGAACATATGGCAGGAGGTGATTACGGAGAATATTCAACTCTGGTGGGGAATATTCTCCAGACTACCAGGACAGATGATAAAAAAGGAGGCTCACCATTTATCCGGCAAGCCTCCTTTATTTACAACATTTTCAGCAGAAAAATTTACTTGTATTCAGCGATCTCATCAAACTGGAGATACTGGTAGATTTTCTCTTTATTCGGCTCAACCTTCTCTTTGTAAACCGCCATGAATTCGGCAACAGTCGGGAGTTTACCCATGGTTGCCGTTACTGCGCCCAGCTCGGCGGAGCCGAGGAATACCTTGGCACCGTTACCGATCCTGTCGTCAAAGTTACGGGTTGAGGTTGAGTACATATTTACCCCGTCAGGGACGCGCGCCTGATTACCCATGCAGAGGGAACATCCGGCGATCTCGATACGGGCGCCAAAGGCGCTGTAAACCGAGAAGTAGGCTTCGTCTTTCAACTTCACCTGATCCATGCGGGTTGGCGGGCAGATCCAGGTGCGGACATCCGGATTAAACTTGAGACCGCGCCAGATTTCACCGGCAGCGCGGAAATGGCCGATGTTGGTCATGCAGGAACCGAGGAAAATATCTTGAATCGGAGTTCCGGCAACGTCGGAGAGCAGCTTGACATCATCTGGATCGTTCGGACAGGCAAGAATCGGCTCGGTAATCTCGGAAAGATCAATTTCGATAACAGCGGCATATTCGGCATTCTTGTCAGCTTCGAGCAGTTCAGGCTTGGCAAGCCAGGCGTTGACTGCATCGATACGGTTCTGGAGGGTTGTGGCGTCCTGATAACCGTCTTTGATCATCTGCTTCATCAGGGCGACGTTTGAGCGAAGGTACTTTGCTACCGACTCTTTGGAGAGCTGGATGCACCCGGCTGCGGCTGAACGCTCTGCAGCGGCGTCGGTCAGCTCGAAAGCCTGCTCTACAGTCAGGTCGGGAAGACCTTCCATCTCGAGAATGCGGCCGTTGAAGACGTTAATCTTGTTCTTTTTCGGAACGGTCAGGTGACCCTGCTTGATTGCCCAGTAGGGGATGGCGTTGACGGCATCGCGCAGCGTGATCCCCTGATTAAACTTGCCCTTGAAGCGGACAAGGACTGATTCAGGCATATCCAGCGGCATGAAGCCCATTGCGCCGGCAAAAGCGACCAGGCCGGAACCTGCCGGGAAAGAGATACCGATCGGGAAACGTGTGTGGGAGTCGCCGCCAGTACCGACAGTGTCGGGAAGGAGGAGGCGGTTCAGCCAGGAGTGGATAACGCCATCGCCCGGCTTCAAGGGGACGCCGCCACGCTCGATGATGAACTGGGGCAGAGTTTTGTGCATCTTGACATCAGCAGGCTTCGGATACGCGGCTGTATGGCAGAACGACTGCATGAACATCGGGGAGAGAAATTTGAGGCAGGCAAGCTCTTTGAGCTCGTCAGCAGTCATCGGCCCGGTGGTATCCTGGCTGCCGACAGTCGTCATCTTCGGATCGCAGGCTGTTCCCGGCAGAATGCCGGTAACACCGCAGGCCTTGCCGACCATCTTCTGTGCCAGCGAGTAGCCCTGACCGGCCTTTGGCTCCGGGTTTACCGGGAGGGTAAAAACATCGGTCTCACCCAAACCAAGCGCTTTACGGGCATTGACGGTTACGGCACGGCCGATGATCAGCGGAATACGTCCACCGGCGCGGAACTCGTCAGCGATGGTATTAGGCGATAGCTTGAAAGTGGAGATAACTTCGCCGGCCTCATTGCAGATCTCGCCCTTGACGGCATTAATGGTGATAACATCGCCGTCGTTCAATTTGGACACGTCGGCCTTGATTGGCAGAGCGCCGGAATCCTGGGCAGTGTTGAAAAAGATTGGTGCGATAACGGAGCCGATAATTACCCCGGCGGTCTTTTTGTTCGGTACGCAGGGGATATCCTGCCCCATGTGCCAAAGAACGGAGTTGCAGGCAGATTTGCGGGAAGAACCGGTACCGACAACGTCGCCGACAAAGGCAACCTGATGACCGGCTGCGCGCCAGGCAGCTATATCCTTGAGACGGTTGGGGAAGCGGGTCTTGCCCATGGCAAGGGCATGAAGTGGGATATCAGGGCGGCTCCAGGCATCACCTGCAGGAGAGAAATCGTCAGTGTTGATCTCGCCTTCTACTTTAAATACCTTCACCTTGATCGTTTCGGGAACACCGGCGCGATTGGTGAACCACTCGGCATTTGCCCATGAAGTCAGAACCATCTTGGCTGCTGCATTGCTCTTGGCAAGCTCGACAACCCGGTCAAAACCGTCATATACAAGGGTCATGCCTGAGAGTGCACACGCAGCCTCACCAGCCAGATCAGCATCCTTGAGGGCATCGACCAGAGGGTAGACGTTGTAACCGCCGAGCATGGTGCCAAGCATACGCACAGCATCAACTTTGGAAATCAGTGGTGATTTCCTGGTACCTGTGACTACGTCTGCAAGAAATGCAGCCTTGACTTCCGCTGCCGGATCTACCCCTGGGGAAACACGCTCTTTAAGGAGTTCGACAAGAAACTCTTCCTTGCCTGCCGGTGGATTTTCCAGTAGTTTACAGAGGTCTGTTGTCTGCTCCGGGGTGAGTGGCAGCGCCGGTATACCCTGTGCGTTACGCTCTTCCTGATGCTTCAGATACGCTTCAATCATCTCTCTCTTCCTCCTTGTTTATCTGCCTAAATTGCAGGTTTTAATAGCTGATCTGGGGGTAAAATGGTGTATACTGTATACGAAATTTCCGGCGTTTGTCAACGCTAGAATCACTACCTGATGGAGTTTTGTTAATGAAAAGGTTTTTTCTGGTTTTTGCCTTATTTCTCCTTTTTCCACTGCCGGGAAATACGGCAATGTTTGATCCCGCTTTTGACTTCTCCGTTATCCAGACTGAGCACTTCACTATCTACTACCATCAAGGTCTGGAAGATATTGCCGGTCGTGCTGCGGCCACAGCCGAGGAGATCCAGGGCAAGCTGACGAAGCTTCTGCAGTGGCAACCCCAAGAGAAAACGCATATTGTTATTGCTGACAACTCGGACTTTGCCAACGGCGTGACGACCGTTGTCCCTTACAATCTGATCTACCTGCAGACCGCACCACCGTCAATGGCTTCATCACTGGGCGAATATGACAACTGGCTGCGGCTCCTGATAGTCCATGAATACGCCCACGTCCTCACCTCTGACCCGGTCCAGGGTTACAGCAAGAGAACACGGCAGATATTCGGCAAAGTTGTCCCCCTTGGGGATCTTTTAAGTCTGCTCACTTTTGTCGCTACCGGGCCACCAAACATGATGATGCCCCGCTGGTGGCACGAAGGGTTCTCAACCTGGGCTGAAACCGAACTGACAACCTCGGGCAGAGGACGCAGCAGCTACTATCAGATGCTTTATCGAACAGCAGTGGCAGATGACAACCTTCCGGGCATCGACAAGATAAACGGTGACCTGCCCTCCTGGCCTGAAGGGAATTCACCGTACATTTTCGGTTCCAGTTTGATTCAGTACATTGCCGCTACATATGGCAAAGAGCTCCCCGGCAGCATCTCCATCCAGCAGTCCGGACGTTTCCCTTACTTTATCAATCAAGCCCCGCAAGACCAGATCAGCGGTAAAGGGTACGCCACGCTCTACGGCGAGATGCTTGCTCAGATGATTCAGGAGCAAAACAGACGAATCGACTCCCTTAAGACCGAGCCGTTCACTGTCACCAGAAGAATTGGCAAGCTATCGGTTTCAGAAACAAATCCACGTTATTCCCCTGACGGTAAACTGCTTGCCTGCAATAGCAATGACAGACACTCTTATCCGGTCATTATCATCAGATCCGTTGACGGGACAGAGGTGGCAAAGTTTCGCCGCAATCCCGGCGATGGCACTATCGCCTGGGCCAAAGACAACGGCAGTCTCTTCTTCACCCAGGCAGAACTTTCAAGAGAGGGGAATAATAATCAGGATATTTACCGTTATGACCTGAAAACGAAAAAAATAAAGCGACTTACCAAGAGTTTAAGAGCAACGGAACCGGATATATCGCCCGATGGCAACAGATTGGCAGTCGTTATCAACAGTCGTGGGAGTCAGAATATCGGCCTGCTGGAACTCAAGGATCTTGCCGCAGAACGTACCGCGGTCAAACCGGACCTGCTGACGAACTATAAAGAGGGTAGAATTTCATCGCCCCGCTGGTCCCCGGACGGTAAAAACATCGCCTTCGCCCTGACCGACAGCAACGGAAGATCATCTTTGAACCTGCTGACCCTCGAAGCTGCACCGGTCCGTGAGCTCCTCACTAACGGCCACGCTATAGACGCTCCGACCTGGGCGCCGGACGGCAAGACTATTTTCTTCTCCTCCAATGCCACCGGTGTGTTCAACATCTACAGCTACAAACTCGGCTCGGGCGAGGCAAAACAGATTACCCACCTGCTGTCCGGCGCCTTTTCACCCGACATCTCACCTGTTGACCAGTCGTTGGCGATAGAAGAGTACTCATCCTTTGGCGCGACAGTTGCCGTGATCCCTCAAGCAAACCTCCGCAAAACCGGATCCTCTGCCCCATCTATAAACAGTGACCTTTACCCGGTTAACAGTCTGTTGACCGAGGCAGCAGCACCACTTTCAGAGCCGCTGTCATTACAGTCAAAACCCTTCGACCCGCTCCCTACCCTGCTCCCCAGGTTCTGGTTGCCGACGCTCATACCAGAGGGCGCAACCTCTTCAGCTGTCGGCGCAATGACTGCCGGTCAGGATGTTCTCGGTTATCACAGTTATCTGGGGAAAATCCTTTATGGCACCGGTTTCAATAAAGAGTACTTTGAAGCCATCTACCGGTATGGCAGATTTGTCCCTACTTATAGCCTTCACGGCTATGCACTCCCGGCCACTTACTCCAACTTGATTCGATCGGGTGATTACACTGAAATCGAGCGGGGCCTGGTCGCCTCTGTCAGTACGCCGCTGGGGAGTCTTGAATCAGGTTGGTCGGTCAATGGCGGCTACCACCTGCGCGACCAGCAACATCTCACAACCGGCAGACTTGTAGCTTATAACGGGAAACCTGTTTTTGCGGGCAGGCACGACAGTTTTTTTGCAGGGGTTAACTACTCAAATCAGCAAAAATACCCCTGGTCAATAACCACTGAGGAAGGACGTAACATCTCTTTAAAATTTGAGTATTTCGGTAAAGCTTCCGGGAGCGAAATCGATACAAGGGAAGCTACAGCCTCATGGGAGGAGTTTTTCCCCCTTTTCAAGCACCACAATATCTTGACAAGGGTAAATGCCGGCATTGCAGACGGCGAGCAGACAGCACAACAATCTTTTCAGCTCGGTGGCGCTACTTCTTTTTTAAATCCATTCGGGCTCAGAGGCTACGACTCCTACTTCACAGCCGGCAACCGCATTGCGACCGGCACAGTAGAATACAGATTCCCCATATCATACCTGCTCCACGGATTCGGCACACAACCTCTCTTTCTGGATCGCCTCCATGGGGCACTATTTGTTGATGCCGGTGAGAGCTGGAATACCGACCGCTCCTTTAAAGGAAAAGATATTATGACCGGCGCAGGCATGGAGCTAAGAATCGACCTGACGGTCGGCTATTGGCTCAAAATTACCCCGGCAATCGGCTATGCACACGGTTTTGATAAAGTTTACGGCACGGATCAGGTTTACTTCAACATTTATGCAAATCTCTGAAAGCGACCAAACAGGCGACCAACGCCAAAACGGCTCTAGCAGCAGGCCGCTGATAGTAGGTCATAGAGGCGCGTCACACAGCGCCCCTGAGAACACCATGGCCGCATTTGAACTTGCCTGGCTCGAAGGTGCTGACGGCGTTGAGGCCGACTTTCGCCTCACTCTGGACAAGCGGATAGTTGCCATGCATGACGCTACCAGCCTGCGAACGACAGGGGTAAATCTGGTCGTTGCCAACAGTTCTCTTGCCGACCTCTCCCTGTTGGATGCCGGCTGCAGGGGTGGAGACAAACTGTCGCGCCAGAGCATACCTACCCTGGATACCATTCTCAAAGCCCTCCCCAGCGGCAAGCGGCTTTTCATCGAACTGAAAAGCGGTGCAGAAATTATCCCGCCCCTGTTACAACTGCTGGCTGAGCTGCAGACACCGCCAGAGCAGATCCGCATTCTGGCTTTCAACTCGGACCTGCTTAAAGAGATCAAGCGCTCAAACACGCGCTATCGCACCTGCTGGCTGACAGCATTTGAGCAGTCATCCCCGTTATCCGGAGGTAAAAATCTTCTTGAAAACATCGTGACGACTCTTGAGGAGTCCGCTGCAGACGGACTTGGCGGTAAAGCGGGTTCTCTGGTTAACGAGGAACTGGTAAAGACACTCCGGCAGAGGGGAAAAGAGATTCACGTCTGGACGGTAGATAGCGTTAGCGCCGGACGACGCTTCGCCGCCCTCGGTGTCGACACCCTTATCACCAACCGTCCCGGCTGGCTCAGGGCAAAACTGGAGACCGGACCGTGAACCGCTACGCTTATCTGGCCACTGGCAAAATGATTGCCATGATGGAGAAACTCTCACGCCTTAAAGTGATAATCCATGATAAGGAGAAGCTTCCGCAAGGCTCCATCATCTTTGTCGGCAATCATTTCACCCGCCTGGAAACGCTGCTTTTGCCATACCACATTCACAAACTCACCGGCACATCAGTCTGGTCGCTGGCAGATGCTGCTTTCTTTGAAGGACCGTTTGCCGGTTTTCTGGAGACAGTTGGCGCTGTCTCCACGCGCAGCCCCGATCGCGACCAGCTCATTGTCAAAAGTCTGCTCACCGGTGAAGCTAACTGGATCATCTTTCCTGAAGGAAGAATGGACAAGGAAAAAAGGTTCGTCCAATCACCGTCGTTCTTCGGCTTACCCCGCCCGGAACAACTCCAGGCTCACACCGGAGCGGCATCTCTGGCGCTGCGTACCGAATTCTATCGACAGCGACTCCGGGGGCTCATAGACTTGAATCCGGCTGAAGCCTTACGTACTGCCGGTTTGTTCAAGATTTACGATCTGACGCCGGTAACGGCCCGGAAAACCTGGATCGTCCCTGTCAATATAACTTATTACCCGATCAGGTCCAGAGAGAACCTTATCAGTGAACTGGCTGACCGATACATCGATAACCTGTCAGAAAGGCTGCGAGAGGAGATGCTGACCGAGGGGACCATGCTCCTCTCTGGTGTTGATATTGATATCCGCTTCGGCGAACCGATCGAGATTGCCCCCAGTCTCGCTTCATCACGCATAAAAACGGATCTGCTTTCCAGCCGTCAGATAAATTTCAACGACGAACTGCCATCACTGCCTGAAATGCGCAGGAAAGCGGCCAAATTGACGCACGCTTATATGGCCTCCATCTACAGCATGACCACCGTTAATCATGATCATCTCTTTGCCGCGCTGCTAAAGGCACTCCCCTTCAACAACATTGCTGCTATAGACTTAAAACGCAGAGTTTTTCTCCTGACCCGCAATTTGCCGAAAGTATGCGCAGGCCATTGCCACAGCAGTCTTGCTATCGGTCAGGTTGCGCTCCTGACAGACGACCGCTTTCATAAGTACCGCGATTTTCTTAAACTCGCACTCGATAGCGGCATGGTCAGTCAGAACGATGATCAACTCATCCTGATTCCGGGGCGTTTCAATAAAACCGCCACCAGCCTACAGTTGCGTATCGATAATCCGTTGGCAGTGATTGCTAATGAAATGGCGGCACTTCATGCTGTCAGCCGTAAAGTGCTATTGACAGCGTGGCTTCCCGATTTTGTCGTCAAAAAGCTGGTTGCCAGATCACTCCGACAGGATGCCCGGCTGCAGTTCAGAGATGATTACAAAAAGTTCAGCATTCAAGGAGAAAGCAAGGAACGGTCAGTAGGTGCCCCGGTTCTGCTTTCAGGAAAACATCATGATCTCGGAATTTTACTAATCCACGGTTTCCTTGCAGCGCCGGCTGAAATGATGGCAACGGCACGCTACTTTAATGCCAAAGGATATTACGTCTACCTGGTCAGAGTCAGGGGGCACGGCACATCACCGGAAGATCTGGCTGCGCGCAGTGCCGGGGAGTGGGTAGAATCTGTGGATACAGGATATGCGCTGCTGAGCTCAATCTGCAAGCGTGTGGCAGTTGGCGGCTTTTCTTTTGGTGGTGGTCTGGCGCTTGACTGTGCCAGCAGGATCGACAATCTTGCCGGAGTCTTTGCTGTAGCCCCCCCGGCACGACTCCGGGATCTCAGCTCCGGTTTTGCGCCTGCAGTTGCTTTATGGAACAGATTAATGGATGTCCTGAAAATCGATCAAGGCCGCAAGGATTTTTTAGCGATTAATCCTGAACATCCTGACATCAACTATGCGCGTCTCCCCGTCTCGTCACTCTGGGAAATGGAGAAGTTTATGAAAACCCTTGAAGATAAATTGCCTGCCATTTTGGTACCGGTTCTGATAGTGCAGACGCTCAACGATCCGGTTGTTGACCATGAAGGGACTGAAGAGCTTTATCAGAACGTAGGTTCACTTAACAAGAATATGATTTCGTTCGACCTCGGTCGTCACGGGATTCTCAGCGGCGCAGGTTCTGACAGGGTGCATGCAGCGTTAGGTAACTTTGTGGACACGTTGCACCTTGATCAATGCTCCTGAGCACCGTTTATACATTCACAGCTTGCATTAATTCATCACCATTCCCGGCAGTGGATTATTTGACAGAATTGGAAATTGAAGTTAACTTGTAGGAAGGTAGCTCCAACCATATGATCTAATCTGAGTATTTAGCGGTTCTTCATTTCCAGACGCGTACCCTTGGCAAGCAGGTTAAATTCTAAATTGCCAATCAACCTCTGTAAGGAATTTATATGAACAAAGTCGTTTGTTGTTTAGTCATTATAATGACATTTTTTCTGACCAGTCAAACAGGGCACGCTGCCATGGTCAAAGCCTACGTAAACAGGTTTACGGTTTCCTCTGCTGAAAATAAGGAAGAGTTGAGGTTGTCATTACAGACACTGCTCATGTCCAGGCTGAATAGCACCGGGATCCAGACAGTTGAAAATCAATCAGATGCCGAGATTCAGATTGCCGGCAGCTATATTGTCTTTGGGACTATTTTCAGTCTTGACGCTCTTATAAAGACCAGCGCCGGGGTCTTTATTGACCGGGTATTTGTCCAAGGCGATACAATGAATGAACTGATCCCGGCTGTAACCGAGATGGCTAACCAACTTCGTCGTGCGATCTTTAAATGGAACCCGACACTTTCGCAGGAAACAACCGGCAATACATTGACTCTTCCAACAAAAAAGATTCCGAATAAACCATTAGCTGCAAAGGGGACAACCCGAGTTGAAACAGTGCCTGTATATTTACCCAAAGAGGATAAATTGTCAGAAAAACCGTGGATCAGCCATAGACTTCCTGAAGTTTTAACCGGCATTGCAAGCGGCAGAACAATAGCTAATAAGGGGGTAGAGGTTTTTGTATCCGGAGAGCGCTATTTGCGTTACTACCTTAAAGCAGACAGCTTGCAGTTCCTTTCAGCAGTGGTGTTCGAGGCTGATGAAAAAATCGTTGGTGTAGATGTAGCGGATCTGGACAAGAACGGGGTACCGGAAGTGTATGTAAGTTTATTAAAAGGTGGTCTGCCTGCTTCCCAGGTATATATCCCCGAAAACAATGTCCTGAAGAAAATTGTCGGCGATCTTCCTTACATGCTGAGAAGCATTGCTCTGGAAGGGAACGAGCCACAAGTCTTTGCGCAGAAAATAGATACCGGCGGCAACTTCACCGGCAATGTATCCAGACTGAGCAAAAGTGACGATAATTTCACAACTGACAGCCCGCTACAGTTGCCTTCCTTCGCCAATCTTTACAACTTCAACCAGTTTTCCGACTCAAAAGGGAAGCAGCTTTTTATAGTTGGCCACCCTGAGGGCTATCTCCTGGTTTACTCCAAGGAAAGAAAGCTGCTCTGGAAAAGTCGCGACAAATTCGGCGGCAGTGAAGCCATCACATGCCAGTCAGACAAAATCTCCACTCTTCCTTTGGCTCCCTCTTGTAGTTTTACGCCGCCACAGCGCCTTCTGACCACTAAATCCGGCGACGTGGTAGCCTCACGCAACAGCGGTTCAACCAACAGCGGCAGCCGTGGTTTTTCTAAAAACAGCGTGGTACGATTCTCCTGGAATGGAACGTCCTTACAGGAAAAATGGCGTACCGGGCAGAGTCAGAATTACCTCGCAGATTTTTCTTACGATGATCACAGCAAGGAACTGCTGCTTCTGGAAGTAGAGCCTAAAGACGATACACAGGCCGAAAGAGGCAGTCGGCTTGTTATGCGAAAGGTTGAATAATAAAACAGGCAAAGTTCAGATTGCTTGTGTCAGTTTTATAGCGGTTTTATTTCTGGCCAGACACCTTAAATTTGATTTCTCTGGAAAAGGGACCGACGCATTTATTGTTCTGACAGAGCAGGTAGGTTAAGGTAGCGGAACTGACTAAGCCGCTCTTTGGCAGACACTTCAGCAGCGAGAACTCCTGCCTGAGAGTTGCTGTTTTTGTAAAGTACTCCGAATAGACACCACTGTCATCCGTTCCGGAAAGGTCCGGTGGTGAAAATTGCGTTGCGTCTTTCAATTGCAGACATTTCGACGACAGCAACTTAAGGCGTAGCGGCTTGATGCTGGAAGAGTTGTCTGCGAGGAGTTTCCAACCAGACATTGGCGTCATCAGCACCTCTATTCCAGCAGTGCCCTTGCTCCCACCGCTAATCATCCCAGCCTCAATCCGGACATACTGATCGTCATATTTGAATATTTTTTCCCCGGAATACGCCTCTGGTGCTGCTACCGCTATAACAAAAATAGTGGCGACAAATAAAAGACCTATCTTTAAATAGTTCAGGTTCAAGGCTTAATCTCCGTAATTAGCTCTATGGAAGTACAAAAATGCAGACACTCTGATTTAAACCGTCAAAAAATGATTCGATCCCCTGAGAGCCGACCAGACTGGTGGACTGTTTAGCTTTATGCTTCTGATATTCTTCAAAAATATCTTCGATCCTATAGGCGCGTGCCACTGACCTGTTAATCAACGGCCCATATTTGCCCAGCCACCTGATGCTGATCTGTGAAGCCGGGACACCGCGTTCTGTTAACCAGCTCAGAACCGACTCAGCTCTGGTTTTTGAGATACGGTCATTAATATCGGTAGAGCCTGGAATTGAGGCTCTTGCGTCAAGCTGAACCCTTTGGCTCTGATCTTTCTGCCAGCGAGATAAAGCAGCTTTCAGGTGCTCTTCATTATTAATTTTAAGATATCCTTGTGACTTATCCCCCTTGAAGACATTCTCCACTTTTTTTGAACCAACATTGAACCTGACTATCCCGGCAAAATACATCCTAGAGCTTTCAGTGTACAATCCAGCGAATTTATTCAATATTTTACCGCAACTTTTTCTGCAATCGAGCATTTCCTCTAAAATCAACATACGTTGCCTGTTATATTCCTGAGGATCACCGGCATACTCTTCAAGCCTGCTCTTGTATTTATTCAATTTACTGCACAGTTCCTGCATGGAAATATTTTCTTTCGCAGCAATATCCAGCAACTCTTTTTGCATATTTTCAGGCAGGAAAGTACTGCCAGGACTTCTGGAGACGTCATCACCATTTTTTTCACTGCTTGTTAATGGCACAGTTGACAGTAACCAGTCTGTCTCGTTTGGACAAGGATTTGACAAAGTGGCGTCGGGCTGAATTGCCGGAATATTTCTGCCAACCGGCAGATCCGTCCCAACAATCGGCTTAATTTCACTGTTTTTTTGATTTTTAGGGGCAATAACGTTATAATTAGCAGCAAAACCACTGGTACACACTGTTATTGACATTATTAATAGACTAGTTGAAATCCTGGTAAATCCGCTCATCGTTTTACGCCTCCAGAAAATTGATAAAATGCAGTTTAAAAGCTAATCTTTATACTTTAGTTTCCATATTTGGGAAAGCTCTGCTTCTGTCCAGTTCATTTTATCCGTAAGATAGAAAGGTGCTTCCCTCTGAAGAAAAACCGATATGGGCAATGGGGTTACGGGTTCCTTATTTGCCAGAATAAGCGGAACCATCTGCCGCAGCATGATATCGTCTTTTGTGTCAATATAATAGAAGATGTTTTTCCGTCGGATTGCTCCTGCTTTTAATAAGGAGCTGAAAATATTCTTCTGGCTATCATTTTTTGCAACTATATAGATTGATATATTTGGATTAGCTACAGCATACTTCATGATTTTAGGCATCTCTTCCAAACATAACGGACACCACGTAGCCCAGTAATGAAATACGTTTTTCTGGACTTCACTAAAGTTGAGCATTGGGTCAGACAACCTGGCAACAAGTTTTTTCATTTCGGGCTTGGTGGCAAGGTTCAATTTTAATGCTGGTTCATTCACCTGATCAGATAATTCCCTTGCCTCGCTGCAACTTGGATACTTCATGCGGTCACAGCGTCGTAAATACTCTTTTAATCGTCCTGACAGCTCAAAGCTCAAAGTCTTATTTGTCAGATAATATGCTTTTGTCGCAAAGTACCTGGCTTCCGGAAACTCCCAGGACCTATCAAGATCGATCAACTCTTTGAAGCTTTTGTATGCCTCGGAATAGTTATCCTCATTCCAGAAAATAGTGCCGATTGACATCCTTGAAACAAGTGCAAATGCAGGATCACTCTTCACGGCATCCAGATACCAGAGAGCCCGGCGAGAATCACCCTTTTCATAGAATTTACGTCCGGTATCGTAAAGAGAGACAGTAAGGTTAATGTCTATACGTAACTCGCTACTGCTTTGAGACTTGATCATTTTTGCCGTTACTTTAGAGATCTCGGCATCATTAACAGTCTGAAAAGTAAAGTTGTGCACTCCAGGTAAATCATTTGAAGTTTTAGCAACTACAAGGTTTGTTAGCGGAAAATTTGACGAAATCAGCTCCTGATTAACAAAATCTCTCGGATTCAATCTGACTGTCAACCGGTTTTCAACGACACTGATTGCATCAGTAAGATCAACATTACCCAGAGATTCATTGAATGTCAGTATGAATGAACCGCTAACTTGCACCTTCGGATTTTTTTCATCAAAATCAAAACCTTTCATATTTACCGCAGTCAGTTTTAAATTATGACCCGCGGGATAAAAATAGGTAATATACCTTTGGAATTTATTGACCATCTTAAAGCCGGAGCAGTAAAGCTTCAATTTCGGAACAATTTTGAGCCGTTGCATCTCATCTTTCGGCAAAGTTGAAGTAGACACACCGTTTTTAATAATATTAGGGTTGTTTTGCAGGGTTTCTAACCGGGGAATTTCACTATCTGCAGGTAAGTCGACGATTATTTCATTGGTTTCCTCAGCGCAATCAAAATGGATATTGTCTAATTTTTTCTGATTACTGTTGACAATAACCACAAGTCCGTCTGTTATCTGCTTAATATTCAGCGATGTAGTGTTTTTATTTTCAGCTATATTTTCACAAATACCCACAATTGAAGAAAAGACCGATACTGTGATTATGATAATTGACAAACAGTACATTTTGAATCTTTTCATTTTCCCCTCAAGAGACCAGCAGGCTTGATACACGGCACTAAAGAAAGATAAAATTACTACAGATAAACAGCCATACGAGTAGTTGCTAATTCAGGCAAGCCAAGTGCTTAACTGCATCAGGGTTTTTTACCCATATCAACCAATACGGAAAGATCAACTTGTCCTGGACGGCGCTTGATTACCCTTTTTACCGATTCAGAGTTAGCTAATTCAGCCACCAATTCAGGGAAGTCCCTATTCAAAAGCTGGCGTACTGCATCATTTTCGATAGACAATAGGTCATCCGTTTGAATTCCGCGCCTTCCAGTCAGGAAGCGGTCGAGATGATCATCGGTTTTTCTTAAGAACTCCAGCATATCAAGCACAAACATTTTCCCTGAAGGGAACCTGCCACTCAGTAATGTTTGCAAGTCATCGGTTTTCACTCTGTTCAGTGCCAGATGACGGATCCATTTATAACAGTCACAGTTGTGCGCTGTTTCAAGATTACCACTGGTTATCGTGAATCTTATCCTTTTTTTTGACACTTAAGACTCCCTTCCAGTCATATAATTCCAGCCTGCAGGCAGGCAATTACGGGGAATAGCCGTAATTTAAAAAGGGCGCAAACAAGCGCCCTTATGGTTTAAACAGTATAAATAACAGAAATGCTATTTAAGGCGGCTCGCATAGAGTGGAAAACGCTTCATAAGCTCATTCACGGATGATTTAATCAGCAACAGTTTGTTATCATCCGCCATATTGGCAATGGCTTCGGCGATAAATCCTGCGACAACTGCCATCTCGGCCTCTTTCAGACCATGGGAAGTTGCTGCCGGAGTTCCGATGCGTATCCCTGAGGTGACAAAAGGTGAACGGGTTTCAAAAGGAACCGTGTTTTTATTGACTGTTATGCCGGCTTTGTCTAGAGCTTCTTCAGCAGCCTTACCGGTAATATCGGTGCCAGTGAAGTTAATCAGCATCAGGTGATTGTCGGTACCGTTACTGGTAAGCTTGAAACCTCTCGCCATCAATGCTTCAGCAAGAGCCTTTGCATTTTTAACTATCTGCTGCTGATAAACCTTAAACTCAGGTTGCAACGCTTCCTTGAAGGCAACAGCCTTGGCAGCGATTACATGCATGAGTGGACCGCCCTGTATACCGGGAAAGATTTGGGAATTAAGGGTCTTGGCAAACTCTTCCCTGCAAAGAATCATACCGCCACGGGGACCACGCAGAGTTTTATGAGTGGTGGTAGTGACGAATTCGGCATAAGGAATGGGACTTGGGTGAACCCCGGCAGCAACCAGACCTGCAAAATGAGCCATATCGACCATAATGACTGCTCCAACCTTGTCAGCAATTGTTCTGAAGGCGGGGAAATCGATTATTCGCGGATAAGCACTGGCGCCGACAACAATCATTTTCGGTTTATGCGTAACGGCTAAACGTTCTACCTCTTCATAATCAATTGTCTCGGTCTCTGGTGAAACACCGTAAGGAACAATATTAAAAAGTTTACCTGAAAAGTTGACAGGGCTGCCGTGAGTCAGATGGCCGCCATGAGCAAGATTCATTCCGAGAATAGTATCACCGGGTTTGCAGGCAGCAAAGTAGACGGCCATGTTCGCCTGCGAACCTGAATGAGGTTGAACATTAGCGTGTTCGGCGCCAAACAGCTCTTTAGCACGATCAATAGCTAGCTGCTCGACAACATCTACCTGGTGACAGCCACCGTAATATCTCTTGCCTGGATATCCTTCGGCATACTTGTTGGTAAGGATTGATCCTTGTGCCTCCAGAACCGCCTCAGAAACGAAGTTCTCTGACGCTATCAGCTCCAGATTATACTCCTGCCGCTCAGTTTCAAGACGGATGGACGTTGCTACTTCCGGGTCAAATGATTCGAGTATTGACATAAATTCTCCTTCTACTGGATAAAATGGAAACGGGACTATTGAGAGTCCCGTAAACATCTTATAATTTAATATTAAATCCACATTATTTAGCTGCTGAAGCGCTTTTCAATTGCTGTTATCTTATCAAGACGACCTTGATGGCGCCCACCTTCAAATTTCGCATCAAGCCATGCGGTCACAATCTCCCGTCCTTTCTGAGGAGAGGTAATCCTTCCTCCCAGAACAAGTATATTAGCATTGTTATGCTCTTTGGCCATTCGCGCCATAAACGCGTCAGTGGTGAGAGCTGCACGCACTTGCGGAAACTTATTGGCAGCTATGGAGATGCCGATGCCTGTCCCGCAAATAAGTATACCGGATTCTGCTTCGCCAGTCGAAACTGCACCGGCAACTTTCTCAGCATAATCAGGATAATCAACTGAAGTTCCATCAAAAGGCCCGCAATCCTTAAAATCGATGCCGCGTTCCTTGAGAAACGCGGCAATTGACTCTTTCAATTCCAGACCACCATGGTCAGAACCGATATACATCATAGCTTTTTAAACAACAGGGTGGCATTTGTGCCGCCAAAACCAAAAGAATTGCTCATGGCATACTTCACATCAACCTGACGCGCAGTATTCGGAACATAATCAAGGTCACATTCAGGGTCCTGCTCCTGATAATTAATGGTAGGTGGAACAACTCCCTCTGTCATCGCTAAAGCGCAGAATGCTGCTTCCACTCCGCCTGCAGCCCCCAGGAGATGCCCTGTCATCGACTTTGTAGAAGAGACCATAAGCTTCTTGGCATGATCACCGAACACTGATTTGATGGCCATAGTTTCGTAAAGATCATTGAAATGTGTAGATGTACCGTGAGCGTTAATGTAAGTGACTTCTTCAGGATTTACACCGGCACCCTTTAGAGCCATTTTCATACAACGGGCAGCACCCTCGCCACCGGGTGCCGGTGCAGTCAGGTGATGGGCGTCGCCAGTCAGTCCGTAACCGACAACTTCTGCGTAAATCTTGGCACCACGTTTCTTCGCTGATTCATACTCTTCAAGGACAACAATTCCGGCACCTTCAGCAAGAATGAAACCGTCACGACTTTTCTCAAAAGGCCTGGAAGCCCCTTCAGGGTTATCATTATTTGTCGAAAGAGCCTTCATCACAGCAAAGCCGCCTATTGCCAGAGGAGAAACAACTGACTCGGTACCACCGGCAATCATTGCGTCAGCGTCACCGCGTTTGATCATATGGAAAGCATCGCCAATCGAGTGAGTGCCGGTAGCACAGGCAGTAACTGAGGAGACATTCGGCCCTTTAGCACCGTATTTGATCGAAATATGCCCCGGAGCAAGATTAATAATCAGCATTGGTATAAAAAACGGCGATATTTTCTTGTAGCCGCCTTCTCTCACTGCGTCATGATATTTCTCGATAGACGGAAGGCCGCCAAGTCCGGCGCCGACAAGAACACCGACACGTTCGGCATTCGACTCATCAATAACCAAACCAGAATCTTCCATCGCGAAATGTGCAGCTGCTAGTGAATACTGGATAAAGAGGTCCATCTTTTTAACCTCTTTTTTATCGATGAACTGATCCGGGTCAAAGTTCTTAACTTCTCCGGCAATCTTCACCGGAAAATCGGTCGTATCAAAGCGGGTGATATGAGCAATACCAGATTTCCCGGCAGTAACATTTGCCCAGTTCTCAGAATTTCCGATCCCGAGCGGGGAAACTACCCCGACGCCGGTAATTACAACTCTTCTCATAATATGATGCTCCTGGAATACTGTCCCTGCGTGATTTCAACTTATAATCCCGGCTCAGAACTGTATTCGGATAACCTTTTTATTTGACTCGTTTCCAAACAAACAACACAGCGGCAAACAAAAAGTTCCAACTGCAAACAGTCAGCAAAATGCAACCAGAGCGAATTTAGGTTCCGGTGTTAATGTTTCGCCTTTATGAGCAGATGGACTTTTTGTAAGGCCGTCGGGATTGTCTAGGTGTGCTCGGTGATGTAATCAATAGCATCCTGAACAGTTTGAATTTTCTCTGCATTCTCGTCGGAGATTTCGATGTCAAACTCCTCTTCAAGAGCCATTACAAGCTCTACAGTATCGAGTGAGTCTGCACCGAGATCGTCCATGAAGGAGGCTTCGTTGGTTACTTGTGATTCTTCAACACCAAGCTGCTCTGCAACGATCTCTTTGATCCTTTTCTCTACCGACATTACTGTTACCTCCGTTTTGTAGTTTCCCTTGTGAGGATGTTTGAGTTTTTGATAAAGCCGACTTGCTTCTTATCATGATTAGCGGAAAAAGCAATATATTTTTCTGCCATTAAAAACAACTAGTTTTCACCAGCTATTAAATATTACTAGGGATTACATGTACATGCCGCCATTTACAGCCAACACATGTCCGGTAATATACCCGGCAGCCTCTGAAGCAAGAAATAGAACCGCATTGGCAATATCATCTGCACTACCAAGACGCTCCATGGGTATCTGGGCTGTGAGATCAGCCTTTACTTTTTCGGGAAGAGCATCGGTCATGGCAGTTGCGATAAAGCCGGGAGCAACAGCATTGACCGTAATATTTCTTTTGGCGAGTTCACGGGCATTTGATTTTGTTAAACCTATCAGGCCTGCTTTGCTGGCGCAGTAATTTGCCTGCCCGGCATTCCCCATCTGACCGACAATTGATGCAATATTAATTATCCGGCCTGATCTTTGTTTGGCCATAACCTTGGATGCAGCACGACTGCAGAGGAAAGCACCCTTGAGGTTGACACTCAGGACGGCATCCCAGTCTTCTTCTTTCATCCGGAGGAAAATTCCGTCACGGGTTATCCCTGCATTGTTAACGAGGATATCAACTCTGCCGAACTCTTTGACAGCAGCATCAATCATTCTCTCGGCATCATCAGGAACAGTAACATTTCCGACTACGGCAATGGCATTCCCCCCCGCCGCTTTCAGTTCGGCAACGACCGCATCCGTTGCGGCCTGATCCATGTCCATGGCAACAATTGTTGCGCCGGCAGCAGAAAGAGCCAGTGAAATGCTCCTACCTATCCCTCTTGATGCACCTGTAATAACAGCAATCTTCCCTGTAGGCATGTTAAAGTATCTCCTTTGTCAGTTAGAAGCTCTATTTATCAGCAAACGTAGCGCGGAGCTCAGATTCAGTCACCAGTTTGCCATCAACAAAGGCCTTGCCGGCAAAACTCCATATTCCGCGACGGCAACCTATCACCTCAAGTTCCAGACGGATCTGATCTCCAGGCACAACAGGTTTGCGGAACTTAGTATTATCTATGCCGACGAAATAGGTAATCTTATCTTTGTTTTCTTCGGAGGAGCTGTAAACAAGAATAGCAGCGACCTGTGCCATTGCTTCAACAATCAAGACCCCAGGCATGACCGGATGACCAGGGAAATGACCGGGGAAAAAAGGCTCGTTCATGGTAACATTTTTGAGACCGACAATTTTTTTCCCGGGATCGATCTCAATAACTCTATCAACCAACAAAAAAGGATAGCGGTGCGGGAGAAGCTTCATTATCTCATTTACATCAAGCATAGTACCTCCGGGTTAACTCAGCTGAGCCTTCAGGCTGGCAGAGTCTTCAATGTTAGCTGTTACTACCTGTTTATCAATACGCTTCATAAGACCTGACAGTACTTTACCTGGACCGATTTCAATAAAGGATGAGACACCTAAACCGACCATTTCCCGCACTGATGAATCCCACTTTACCGGTGCACTGACCTGGGCTACAAGAAGGTCTCTGATTCGGGCAAAATCCTGATTCGCTGTTGCCTCAACATTAGAGATAACCGGAATCTGCATCGCCGTAATCTCAGCCTGCTGGAGCACCTCGGCAAGACGCTCGCCTGCGGGAATCATTAGCGCAGAGTGAAACGGCGCACTTACCGGAAGAAGCATGGCCTTCCTGAAACCACGTGCCTTGGCAATTTCGATCGCCCGGTTCACTGCCGTTGCATGACCGGCAATAACAATCTGGCCGGGAGAGTTGAAGTTTGCCGGTGCAACGATCTCGCCCTGAGCAGCCTCTTGGCAGATTTCAGCAAGAATATCCTCCTCAACAGAGAGTATCGCAGCCATGGCACCAACCCCAACAGGGACAGCCTCCTGCATGAATTTACCGCGCAAACGGACTGTCCGCAGAGCATCAAAAAGAGTGAATGCCCCTGCAGCGACCAGGGCTGAATACTCCCCGAGCGAATGACCGGCAAGAAAGTCAGCTTTTATATCACTTTCCGCTTGTAAAACTCGGAGAGCGGCAACACTGACGGCCAGAATCGCCGGCTGGGTGTTCATAGTAAGTTTCAGATCTTCTTCTGGACCGTTAAAACAGAGTGCTGACAGCTTAAACCCAAGAGCATCGTCAGCTTCGGCAAAAGTATCTTTTGCAATTCTGAAGTTATCGACTAGATCTTTTCCCATGCCGGCATATTGAGAACCCTGACCGGGGAATATGAAAGCTATTTTTGACATTGAATTCCTCTCTTAGCTCTAAGTAAATGTTACCACCGAATAGTAACCGCACCCCAAGTCAGACCGCCACCAAAGGCATCGAGCAGAATAATATCATCCGGGTTGAGCGAACCTTTCCGGTTCACTTCGTCCAGTGCCAGGGGAATTGAAGCAGAAGACGTGTTACCGAAACGATCAATATTCGTGTAAACTTTATCTTCAGGAACTCCAATCCGCTTGCCGATTGCATCAATTATGCGTTTGTTTGCCTGATGAGGTATAAAAAGGTCAACATCTACAGCGGTCATCTCACCTGCAGAGAGCACCTTGATTGCTGCATCTTCCATCGCCCTAACAGCAAATTTAAATACCTCGTTCCCTTGCATCCGGATAAAAGCCAATCGTTCATCAACAACCATGTGGCTAACAGGGTTACGGTTCCCTGGCGCAGGCTGAAAAAGAAGATCCCAGTGTGAGCCATCGCTCATCATAAACGTATCCAAAATGCCAGCACGACCGGTATCAGCCTGCACAACAACTGCACCTGCACCATCGCCAAAAAGAACACAACTGTTCCGATCTGTCCAGTCAACAATTCTGGAGAGAACTTCTGCCCCAACAACGAGAGCTCTTTTCACAGAACCGGAAAGGATAAACTTCTCTATAATCGTGAGTGCATAAATGAAACCTGAACAGGCCGCCGAGATATCAAATGCCGTGGCATTGACTGCCTTGAGGTTGTTCTGCAGAAGAACCGCAGTAGATGGAAACGCATAATCTGGAGTAACAGTGGCAACAATGATCATATCTAGCTCAAGCGGCGAAACGTTTGCCATCAGTAACGCATTCAATGCTGCACTGGTTGCAAGCGTTGAGGTAAACTCGTCGGCAGAAGCTATCCGCCGCTCTTTAATGCCGGTGCGGGTAGTTATCCATTCGTCGGTAGTGTCCACCATCCTTTCAAGATCATGATTAGTAAGGACTTTGTCCGGCACTGCCGAACCTGTACCGACCACCCTGCAACGCATCAGAAACCTCTTTCAGAATGTAGGTGATTCTTTGACAATTTCGCGTTGTTGCGAGTAAATAGTGAAGTTTTCCTGTATTTTCTCCGCCATCCGCTGGTTTACACCCTTTTCAGCATAATCTGCAGCAAACTTTATGGCATTCTTGATAGCTTTCACATTAGATCCACCGTGGCAGATCATGCCGACACCGTTAATACCGAGAAGGGGGGCTCCGCCGTATTCAGCATAGTCAACCTTCTTTTTGAATCTTGCAAAAGCTGGGCGGGAAAGGAGGTATCCAATTTTACAAATTAAACTCTTTTTGATCTCTTCACGCAACATCGCACCAACTGCCTCGGCAAGCCCCTCAGAAAGCTTCAGTACAATATTGCCTACAAAACCGTCGCAGACAACAACATCGACTTTATCTGCAAAGATATCTCTGCCCTCTATATAACCCTCATATTCGAAAGCAATCTCTTTCAGAATCTGGTTCGTTTCTCTGGTAAGATCGTTACCCTTGGAGTCCTCTTCACCGTTGGAAAGAAGCCCGACTTTCGGCTTGGGAATACCGAGAATGTGACGCGCATAAACTTCACCCATAATCGCAAACTGAACAAGGTGAAGGGGTTTGCAGTCAACATTACCACCAATATCAAGAACAAGGGTATGACCGCGAAGGGTTGGAAAAACCTGTGCTATCGCCGGTCGGTCTATACCGTTCAGCCTTTTCAGCACAAACATGCCGGCAGCCATAGTGGCACCGGAATTACCCGCACTGACAACAGCTACAGCTTGACCTGACTTGACAAGGTCGAAAGCAACCCTTATTGACGAGTCCTTTTTCTTTCTAATGGCATCAGATGCTGAATCATGCATCCCTATAACTTCACTGGCATGATGAATCATGATGTCAAGACCGTTAGTATTATGCCGTGACAACTCTGTTGTCAGAAGATCTTTGTCACCAACCAAAGTGACAGGGATCGAAAATAGACGAGCGGCAGCCACAGCACCCTCAACTTCGACCTTTGGCGCATTATCGCCACCCATGGCATCTACAGCGATTCTCATATGCATATATGCTGTGCAGAGATGGGATTAAACTTCTTCGGTTTTAATTACTTCTTTGCCTTTATATGTGCCACAAGTTGGGCATACACGGTGGGGCAGCTTGGCAGATTTGCACTGCGGACAGGTTGAAACAGACTGAGGGGTCAGAAAATCGTGAGCCCTTCTCATATTTTTGCGCGACTTGGATGTCTTTTTCTTGGGTACTGCCATAAATTTTCTCCTTTAATGTTTTACCTTCAACTCATTTAGAGAGCTGAATGCCATAGAGACTGCTTTTTTGCTGCATTTGCAGTCTGAAATATTAAGATCGGTTCCACATGAAGGACACAAACCCTTACACTCTTCGGAGCATAATGGTTTGTAGGGTAGCTCAAGCAGTATCTGCTCGGCAACTTCATTGGAAAAATCTATCTCGTCACCTGAATATGTTACTGAAACAAGATCCTGTTCGCCCAGTTCAACTTCAACCTCTGGCTGCGCAGTAGTAGATTTACTATAAAAAATAGTAAACACTGAAGATATATCAGGTGTGTACTCAGCCAGACATCTTGAACATGTCAGACTGACAGTTGTGGCAACAGACCCGTGAAGACGAATATGATCAAACTCACGCACA
Source organism: uncultured delta proteobacterium (assembly GCA_963787125.1). GTDB lineage: Bacteria > Desulfobacterota > Desulfuromonadia > Geobacterales > DSM-12255 > VEOV01. The sequence goes on along the minus strand of CAWBBV010000024.1, from coordinate 129,829 downwards.
ACTGACAATGAGGTGTTTATTGGCGAAAGAAACTGACACTCGCCAGCGTCCTGAGCTTGCACCAGCGTGGGATAAAAAGTTATGGCCTCAACTGCTACTAGAGATTTCTCCTTATCCGATATGTCAGCGACCCGAATCTTCAATTCAGTTTCCTATCCAGGTTATTTTAAACGTGTAGTATAATTAAACGGCTGGATTTGTCAACCGCAAACAGAGAATGCATGCTATTAATATCCCTCAATACCGTGGATTCTATTAAACTATTAGTCTGGGTTTTGCAAGAACAATCATTGTAGAGTAGCAATTTCTGACTCAGCATGAAATAAAACATTCACATAAAATCAAAATATTGGATTGACAAAAAGCCTATTCTTGGATATAAGGATTTCTTGTTTATTTCGCAGCGCAATTGGCGCTAGCAAAGACCTTTGACAAATTCAACTTATGGTGGCCATGGTGAAGCGGTTAACACTTACGACTGTGACTCGTACATTCGAGGGTTCGATCCCCTCTGGCCACCCCATTTTAAAATTTCGGCGGTGTAGCTCAGCTGGCTAGAGCAAGCGACTCATATTCGCTAGGTCCGGGGTTCAAGTCCCTGCACCGCCACCAATTAGAACAGGCTCTTTTCATCTCAGTTCCAATCCGGGCAGAGTGAACTGAGCCTTTCTTATTTTCAAGGATACTTAACTCATGCAAGAAAGATTGCAGAAAATAATCTCCAGCGCAGGAATAACATCAAGACGTTCAGCAGAAGTCATGATCACTGCCGGCCGAGTGTCAGTCAATGGACAGATTGTTACTGAACTCGGCAGCAAGGCTGACCCTGAAACTGACAAGATTACCGTTGACGGAAAACCGATCTCTGTCCCCAAAAAGAGGATTTACTTGCTCTTGAACAAACCTGCCGGCTATGTGACTACGATGGCTGACCCTAGCGGACGTCCTGTGGTTACAGAACTTTTGAAAGGTATCCCTGAGAGACTCTTCCCGGTCGGCCGACTTGACTTTAATACTGAAGGACTGCTGCTGCTGACAAATGACGGTGAGTGGGCCAATCGCCTGGCTCACCCAAGCCATGAAGTCGAAAAAGAATACCTTATAAAGATTCGCGGTGCCCTTAGTAGTGACAAAATTACCCTTCTCACCAGTGGGGTAAAGCTTGAAGACGGATTGACAGCTCCTGCCAAAATCGAAATTGTCAGAGTTCTTGAAAAAAATGTCTGGTTTACCATGACTATTCATGAAGGCCGTTACAGGCAAGTTAGAAGAATGTGTGAAGCTGTAGATCTCCCCCTCGTCAAGCTCAAAAGAGTACGCTATGGGAACATCCTCCTCGGAGAGTTAAAAACCGGCGAATACAGGCTCCTTGAGCCTGCGGAAGCTAAAATGCTTGTTGGTATTAACACGGTACTGCATCCTGAGCAACCCTCAAGACCTGCCCCATTCCGCAAACGACCCCTCAATAAATGAAAAAGTTCTTGCAGGATGAGTGCTCTTCATGATAGATAATATTTCCGCGCCGAAGTGGTGGAATTGGTAGACACGCAAGATTCAGGTTCTTGTGCTCGCAAGGGTGTGCTGGTTCGAGTCCAGTCTTCGGCACCACTAATAATAGCAGCCATTTAGATAACTATCTGAATGGCTGTTTTTATTCATGGAATATGGCGGTTTATCGGCGGCTCAGATGGAAGATCAAAATATCCAACCTAAAAATTTCCCTTACGTCATAACAGTATCCTCGGAAAAAGGTGGGGTTGGTAAAACTACACTCGCGACTAATCTCGCTATTTTCCTGAAAGCACTCAATGAAAACATCCCCGTAACTATCCTATCTTTCGATAACCACTTCACTATTGACAAGATGTTTACTATCAGGCAGTTACTTCCCTCCAAGACAGTTGCAGATTTCATAACCGGTGAGAAAGGTGCGGATCTTCTCCAGACAGGCCAGTATGGGGTTAATTTCATATCGTCATCCGCTAACCTGACAAAAGAAAAAAGCCAGATAAAAAGTCCGATGGACATAGCAAGACATCTTGCTGTCTCGGATATTCCCGGAATTCTCATTATTGACACAAGGCCTGACCTTGAAACACTAACAGAAAATGCTCTCTATGCTGCAGACAGGGTACTAATCCCGGTTAAGGATATGCCGAGCCTTGAGAACTGCAAGAACATCTTTTCACTTTTCGACAAGCGCGGACTTGATAAAAAGAGCCTGGTCCTTGTACCGTGCCTTATTGATGAGAGGATAAAGTTTGACGGTATGTTCGCCGACCAGAAAACCCTGCTCCGGGCGTTTGCCATTAACAGAGGTTATCGCTGTCACGATGTCTATATCTCAAAAAGCCCCAAAGTCGAGAGTCTCAATACAAACCCTGACGGCAAGATTTACCCTATTCTTACTCACGGCAAGGGGACTGACGTTCACGGCCAGTTTGCCGCTCTGGCACGGGAGATCCTTGAAGATTACAGTAAAACCGGAGAACCGCGGTCACTTCTCTTTAATCAGTGGATGTCGTCAGAAAACCAGCGGGAGAAAGATGCTTTTATCGCAAAGATGGGTGGAGTAAAAAAAGAGTGTCTTTTCTGTGGTAAAGATATTCTGAATGATACGACAGCAAATACCGGCTACTTCTTTGAAACTTCAGACAATAGCGAGTCTGGATTCCTTGAAAATGACTGTTTTTTGCGGCTGCTGGCATCTTCTGTTTTCAATATGAAGGGAGAGATAAATCATGATGATCCAACATTCTTGCTGCTTATAGAATCGGCAAGAAAGTCATTCTTCGCTTTCAGAGTAATTGAGACTAGCGGTGGAAATCTGGTTGAGTTCAGACGACTGGACAACAGTGGCAAAGTTCTTACCAGCAGAGTCCTTAACTTTAGGGAGCACGCCGGCGGCATGTTTCATGATGAAAAATGCCCACTCTACACACTTATGTCAGCAACACTTGCAGGATACGGCAACAGTTTCAGGGATGCTTTTGTTCTGGTTCAACCGGTGAGTCCAGAGTTTCCTGAGGAGATCCTACAGAAAGATCAGTACAGAAGTTTTGTCGCTATGAAAGCAAAAGCTGCGGCATCTTTTACCTGACAAGTTCACTTGCAGCAACAAATTTCACCCCGGCTCTCTGCAGTTCAGGCAGCGCCTCTTTGAGAGCCGCAATAGTTGCAGGATGGGGATGACAGATCGCAATCACCCCACCACTCTTCTTCGCCATCTCTGCGGCAACGTAAAGTTGTTTCTTTATCGCTGCAACATCCTGCTTATTATCCAGAAATACATTTCTCGTGGCAGACTTTAACCCCATACGCCCAGCCTCGGCATAACCTGTAGACTTAGGGGTAGTCCGACTGTCTATAAAAAACAGTCCCCTGCCCTTCAACACCTGCAGCACTGGCAACATCTTCTCTTTATGCTCTGTAAAACGTGACCCCATGTGATTATTGGCGCCGACAGCATCTGGTAGAGCGTTTAGCATTGACACTGTTCTTGAAGTGATCTCCTCATCAGAAAGAGAAACCAGAAGACCATTTGCCTCCAGCCTCTGCTGCGGGTACCCTTGTGGCTCCATGGGAATATGCACCATAATGTCGCGGCCAGCAGACTTTATCGCCTCAGCAACAATTTTAACCTTGGCCAGCCCAGGTATTATTGAAAAGGTTAACGGAATATCAATGGCAAGCAGCTCAGTTGCTTCTTTGAGACTGCTCCCCATATCATCTACAATTATAGCCATAGTGCCCGAAAGATGGCGAGCTGCTGGAGCAGCCGGCATTTTGGTAGCTGGATAAACGGTTGTATAGCTTTTCTGTTGATGGTCAGGAGTAACTATTACCAGTGGCCCTGTACTTTCGACCGATGGCTTCTGCCCTGCCCCTTTCTGATAAGCTGATTTAAGTCGTTCAAGAAAAAGGAACAGGGCTGTAATCAAAACAATGAGTATAACCAGGTGCCACCACCTGAAAGTTGACCCTGAGCTGCGAGACTGCTTTAACTTATTAGGTTTTCCAGCCACTATAACCTCACTGTTGCTATCTTGTCAGAGAGCGGTATCTGATCCGGTGGGGTTGGTCAGCCGCAGCACCAAGTCGTCTTTTTCTATCTTCTTCATACTCTGAGAAATTACCTTCAAACCAGACCACAGAACTCTCACCTTCAAAAGCAAGAATATGGGTAGCTATCCTGTCAAGGAACCACCTGTCGTGACTGATGACCACGGCACAGCCGGTAAAGTTCTCCAATGCCTCTTCAAGAGCTCTCATGGTATTGACATCAAGATCGTTGGTTGGTTCGTCAAGAAGCAGCACATTTGCCCCCTCTTTTAGAATTTTAGCGAGATGAACCCTGTTCCTTTCCCCTCCGGAAATCATTCCGACCTTTTTCTGCTGATCAGCGCCGGAAAAATTAAATCTGGACACATAAGCTCTTGAGTTGACGGATATCTTACCCAGCTGAATCTGCTCAGCACCTTCCGAAATCTCCTCCCAGATATTTTTTTCTGCATCAAGCGAATCCCGACTCTGATCCACATATCCAACTTTCACGGTCTCACCAACCTTGAAAGTGCCACTGTCAGCGACTTCCTGACCTGTTATCATCCTGAAAAGGGTAGTTTTTCCTGCACCGTTTGGCCCTATTACGCCGACGATGCCACCTTTTGGGAGCCTGAACGAGAGGGAGTCAAAGAGGAGCCGATCACCAAAGGCTTTTGAGACTGAATCAGCCTCTATGACGACATCACCGAGCCGCGGACCTGATGGAATATAAATCTCCAGATCTTTGGCCAACTTGTCAGTTTCCTGCGAGACCAGCTGGTCGTAAGCTGTAATACGCGCCTGTGACTTGGCATGACGCCCTTTTGGTGACATCCTTATCCATTCAAGCTCTCTTTGCAGAGTTTTCTGACGATCGCTCTCCTGTTTCTCTTCTGTGGCAAGCCGGTTCTGTTTCTGCTCCAGCCATGATGAATAATTTCCTTTCCAGGGGATTCCCTCGCCTCTGTCAAGCTCAAGGATCCAACCGGCAACATTGTCAAGAAAGTAACGATCATGAGTAACAGCAATGACAGTCCCTTCATACCTCTGTAGATGCTGCTCAAGCCAGGCCACAGTTTCGGCGTCAAGATGATTGGTAGGCTCATCAAGCAGGAGAATATCAGGTTTTTGCAACAAAAGGCGGCAGAGAGCAACACGTCTTTTCTCCCCGCCTGACAGGATTTTCACAGAAGCATCACCATCTGGGCAACGGAGAGCATCCATCGCCATTTCAAGCCTTGCATCAAGATCCCAGGCATCCAAATGGTCAAGTTTATCCTGAAGTACAGCCTGACGATCACAGAGTTTTTCAAAATCAGCATCCGGCTCGGAAAACTTGTCAGTGATGGCGTTGAACTCTGCCAGTAGATCAACGGTCTCCTGACACCCCTCTTCCACAATCTGCCTGACGTTTTTAGCTTCATCAAGCTTTGGCTCCTGCTCAAGAAAGCCGACAGAGTAGCCTTGGGACAGGACAGCCTTGCCGTTATAGTCGTTGTCAACTCCGGCCATTATTCGCAAAAGAGAGCTTTTACCTGAGCCGTTCAGACCAAGGACACCTATTTTAGCCCCATAGAAATAGGAAAGGGAAATGTCCTTAATGACCGGTTTTTTGTCGTAAAACTTTGAAACCCTCATCATTGAGTAAATTACTTTGTTCGGATCTATACTCATTGTTTGCAAATCTCCTTCATAATTTATCTGAGACCAGTTACGAAAAAAAGGACAGTCGCTTTAGACTGTCCTTTTGTATAAGCTGACTTCGAATCGCTATTTCCTGAGAACCTTGATAACAGCAGAAAAATCCTCTTCGCCTCTGCCATCCTTATCGGCCTGCTCGTAGAGGCTACAGGCACAGGCTGCGCCGGGAAGATCAAGCTCAAGCTTCTTGGCCTGATCAAGAACCAGTTCAAGCTGCTGATGGACATATTTGAGGGCAAGATTACGGGTAAAATCGCCTCTAGCCATTGTTCGCCCCTTTGAATGGAAAAGTGGTGAAGCAACTCCGCCAGAATCAAGCACTTCGAGAATCTTATCCGCTGAGAAACCCATTTTCTCTCCAAAGACCAGTCCTTCAGAAAGAGCCTGAAGCAGCTCGGCTTGAACCAGATTGACTATAAACTTCATCCTGGTTCCATCGCCAACCGCGCCGACATGAATAATGCTGAGTCCAAAGTGAGAAAAAAGTTCCCGACAACGGCCAATAGTTGACAAATCGCCCCCTGCCAGTATGGTAATCAGCCCGTTGGCAGCATGCTCCTTTGTTCCCCAGACCGGTGCATCCAGAAACTGAACGCGATGTTTGGCAGCTTCATCGGCGATCTCAAGAGTGCTTTCCAGCGAATGGGTTCCCATATCCACCAGAATTGTACCAGGATCAATGCCTGCAAAAATACCGTCATCGCCGTAGATATCTGGCCTAAGCCGCTCTTTCTCCGGGCGGATATGAAGAACTATGTCCATCCCTTTGGCAGCCTCACGCGGGGTATTAGCAAGCTTCGCGCCAAGGACTACAAGTTCGGCTGCGACTGACCTGTCAGAATCATAGACTGTCAGGTCGTAATTGCCTTTGAGAAGATTGATTGCCATATGCTTGCCGACAGTTCCCAGACCAAGAAATCCAACTTTTTTCAACATGACCGACCTCCAAGAAGAGATTGATTAAAAGCATTATAAACTGATCCGTTACTATACAGATTTAATAGAAGAATGCAATATTGGCTCACCTATTTTTTGTAACATTGTTTCGCTCACAGAAAATATAGAGCGGGCACTGTGAACATAGTGGTGAAACCGGTTTGCAGAGATTCTGGCCGAATGTCACCAGCAAGTCATTTATTCGTAACCAGTATCGTTCCGGAAGAATCTCTCGCAGCCTGAATTCGGTCTCTTCCGGCGTTTTAGTCTTTACGTAGCCCCAATGATTACAGATCCTGTGTACATGGGTATCAACGCATATTCCTGGTTTATTAAAGCCGAGCGTAACCACAAGATTGGCAGTTTTTCTACCGACCCCTTTGAATGTGAGCAGTTCTTCTATTGACTCCGGAACGCATCCGGCATATTTTTCTAGCAGCAATCGGCATATTTCCAAAATCTGCGCACTCTTGTTCCTGAAGAAACCCACCGGGTAGATTGCCTCTTCAATATTCAGCTGATCGAGCTGCAGCATCTTTTGCGGAGTGTCGGCAAGATTGAAAAGTCTCAGTGATGCTGGTCCGGTCGTTGTATCTTTTGTCCTTAACGACAGGATACAGGAGATCAGCACCTTGAACGGGTCGCCATCCCGTTGGGATATTATGGTTACTGCCGGAGTGTCCCAGACAACAACTGCATCTTCTAGAATTGCAATTACAGCATCAATATCAAATTTCATCCCGATCTCCATAACCTTCTGCAAACATAAGGAATTATAAATGGCACAACTTGTAGACTTGCATATACACTCAACCTCATCTGACGGCGTATTTAAACCGGCAGAACTGATAAGGATGGCTGCTGATGCTAAATTATCGGCTATTGCAATTGCCGATCATGACTCGATCGACGGAATAGATGAAGCGATCAGCGCGGCGGCAAGATTCGCTATCAAAGTAATTCCGGCAGTAGAGCTCTCTGTTGAATATGAAAAATACCACGATGTCCACATCCTCGGCTACTGGATTGATCATTCAGATCAAGCCTTTGTAGACCTGCTGACACATTTCCGTGAAAAACGGGAAAGCAGGGGGTTGCACGTAATTGAAAGGATAAACAGCAAGCTTGATTCAGAAGGGAGGCAGCCGATAGAAAGCAGTGAGGTAATGGCGCTTGCAGAAGGATCTCTCGGAAGACCTCATATCGCCAGGATACTCATTGCAAAAGGTTATGCAGCCAATATGCAGGATGCTTTCAATAATTACCTTGTACCGTGCAATGTGCCGAAAGAATATCTGGCCTTCGATGAAGCGGTGAAAGAGATCAGACGGATCGGCGGAGTGCCGGTACTCGCCCACCCCCAGAGCATGTCCCGCAGCCGGGAAGAGCTTTTGATGATCATCAGGGATATGTGCTTAAGAGGTCTTGGCGGCATAGAAGCGTTCAACACCATGGGATTTGACGGCGATGAAGGATTCTTGCGCCATCTTGCTGACTCTATGGGACTTGTAGTAACCGGAGGCTCCGATTTTCACGGGACTGAAGAAGGTTTATTCATGGGCAAAGGACGTGGCAACCTTCAGGTTACCTCTGAGATACTTGCAGCTCTTGAACAAAAAAGACCTCCGGGATTTTGATCCTCCGGAGGTCTTTAATTCCCAACTTTGAGGCAAATTGTATTTAAGGCTTTAGAGTAGGCTTATCTGCACTTTTACCCTTCTCATCCTTTGCCTTGGCAGGTTCTGTTGTTTTCTCACTTTTCACTTCCGGCTTTGACTGCTCTTTTTTCTCTTCTTTCCTCAGTTTTTCCGGTTTGATCTTCATGGCGCTGATATAGTTTGCCGTGTAAATAAAATCATCCTGCGCATCAAATTTCTCATCTTTATTAAGATCAAACTTGGCCGGCTTACTAAGATAGAGGGCAAAATCAGCTTCTGAAAGTGCCTTACCCTTTGTCAGGAGAGGATCAATCTTGGCAGTGACCGTCAGAGGAATCTCCATGATAATTTGACCATCGATAATCGTCAGCGTTGCCTCTGCAGCGTCTTTCCTGGGAATAGCGTCTATATTCCAGGTTATTAGCTCCTCACCTTCCTCGCTCAACTGCTTTATATTTGCCCCTTGCATGATGAATTTAGGGGCTTCGCTGCCGCTCTGCTTCAGCACCAAAGTGAGCCGTAACGGAGTTTTACCGTCAGTAAAGGCGATTGGTGGTTCTTGAGTGAACCCTGGTATCTGGGCATCTGCAAAGATGGCAATCAGATCCTTTGGTGTTTTTTCGCCCTTGAACTCCTTGAAAAACTGCTGCACGCTTTTATAGGAGACAAATTTCTTTTCCTCTTCTTTCCCCTTGTTATCCTTCTGCTTACCAACACTGCTCTGTCCTGCCTCAGCCCCCCCAAGCGGTATAGTCATATCTTTGCGCAGGTCAGTCACCAGAGGTTGATACTCGGTCTTTTTGTCTGTTGAGGCAAGCTGGTCCTGCGGCAGAGTTATTGTGCCTATTGACGGACTGCCAGACACTCCGCCAGACACTCCACCAGAGGCGGCGCCTGCAGTAGCGGAGCCGCTTGATTGGCCAGTTGTGGGGGTGTAACCAGCTTGTGTTGCCCCTGGGTCATTAGGTGTATTAACAGGGGCTGTCGGTGTGTCATGCTTGACAGCTGTACCTGTCGCAGCAGCAAGCTTTGATCTAATAATTGAAACAGAACCAGGTGCGCCACCCTTAAGGTCAAAGTTTAAAACTGCCAGATCACCGCTGCCTTTGATAGCAGATAGTGACATTGCTGCAATCTTGACTGAGGATGCGCTGAACTTAGTGTTCGGGATAAACATTGTTGATGCAAGCATTGCCCCCTGAGTAATCCTGGGATTGGAGAGAGTGGCAGTGTCATACTGGATCTCTACTTCAACACCACCGATTTCATTGAAATCAACGCCTCTCACATAATAAACACCGTTCCCGCCAGGCACTACAAAAATAGATGCAGCGTCGGCTTTAACTGTTAACTGGAGAAACATCATCATGGCTGCTGCTAAAAAAATCTTTCGCATAAATTCCTCTTGGATACTGCAGAATTACGAAGATGTAACCATGACCTTCTTGAGAATCTCCCACCCTTTGAGAAGATCAAGCGCTCGCAGCAACTGATAGTCATTCTTCACCTGCTCATCGGTCTTGTAGAGCGGAAGAGTCTCCTTCTGCACTGAGGGCTGCTCTTTTTTGTCATTTTCAAAGTGATTATCCAGATCTTTTTCCCGCAGATGCATCGACTCTTTCTTTTCAGTAGATGCTAATTCAATCCTCTCCACCACGATGTCTGGTGTTATCCCTTTGGCTTGAATCGACCTGCCACTAGGGGTGAAATATTTTGCAGTTGTCAGTCTGAGACCGGAATTGTCGGAGAGTGGAATGATTGTTTGCACAGAACCTTTGCCAAAACTCTGTACACCCATGACTACTGCACGTTTGTGATCCTGAAGTGCGCCGGCAACAATCTCGGAAGCGCTGGCACTCCCGCTGTTGATAAGAGCAACTATCGGATAATTCGGCTGTTTGTCGCCTTTTCGGGAAGAGAATTTCATCTGGGCATCTTTTTCCCGCCCTTCCGTATAAACAATCAGCTGACCTTCATTGAGGAATGTTTCCGATACTTTGACCGCCTGATCCAGAAGCCCGCCGGGATCATTGCGGAGATCAAGGACAAGTCCTTTCAGCTTTCCCTTGCTGGTTTCATTCAGACTGGCAAGGGCTTTTTGCAGATCGTCAGAAGTTTTCTCCTGGAATTGGGCAATGCGCACATAACCGTAGCCATCATCAAGCATCTTGAACTTGACACTCTTAACCTGAATTACGTCCCTGACAAGCGGAAACTCTTTAGGCTTGTCAAAACCTTCGCGCATAAGGGTAAGGGTAACCTTGCTCCCCTTGTTGCCGCGCATTCGTTTGACTGCATCCATGATAGAGAGGTCTTTGGTGAATTTGTCATCGATCTTGAGAATCTGGTCTCCTGACTTTACGCCGGCGCGAAAGGCCGGAGTATCTTCAATTGGAGAGATAACCGTGAGCACCCCGTCCTTGATGGATATTTCGATGCCAAGACCGCCAAACTCCCCTTTTGTATCAATTTTCAGTTCCTTGTAAGTTTCAGGCGGCATGAAGGAGCTGTGCGGATCAAGTGCTGTAAGCATGCCGTTGATCGCGCCGTAGATCAGCTTTTTTGTATCAACCTCTTCAACATAGCTCTTCTTGACAATCGCCAGAACATCAGTAAAAAGCTCAATAGACTCATAATCGGTGCCAGCCGCAGTAGCACTGCGATATGCAGTCACTGAGACAAGTGTGACGAGAACTGTTATAAGAGAAACAAGGAAATACCTGCGAACCCGGTTATTACTAAGCATTAATCCTCCAACTAAAACTTGAGATATGGTTTTCTGACATGGTTTATTTTATGTGTTGCATCTAACTGATCCTCATCTAAGCCAAGGACCTGGATCAATCGGCTTACCCTGATAGCGGATTTCAAAATAAAGTTGGGATCCACTGGAAGAATCAGTATCACCAACATGGGCAACAACTTCGTTTTTATGGACTACTGCACCTACTTTTCTGTCAATTCTGGCTGCGTGGGCATAAAGAGTGAAATAACCGCCGCCATGATCGATTATCAGCATATTGCCATAACCTTTGAACTTGTCTGCAAAAATGACCTCGCCGTCAAAAACAGCTTTGATGTCGGCATTCATAGCAGCCGCGACTGTAATACCATTGTTGAAGGTAAACGAATTGAACTCCGGGTGCTTATGCTTGCCAAAACGGCTTATGATCTCGCCTGCTGCCGGCAGAGAAAGTTTGCCTCGTTGAGCGCCAAACCCTTTATCACTGACAGGAGGTTGCGGATGATCTCCAGGAACTAACTTCTTTCTCTCATCCTTTTGACTATAGCTCTTTCTGCTTCTGGCTTCAAGCCTTTCAACCATTGACTGCAATCTACGGGCATTTGCCTGCAGCTCTTTGAGAGAGCTCTGATACTCCTTTTTCTCCTGCCTGACTTGCGTGAGAAGCACAGATTTTTTAGTTTTTTCACTCTCTATTTCGAGTTTTTTACCTTTGATGCGCTGGGAAAGTTTCTCTTTTTTTTCGGCTTCTTTCTCAAGAGCTTCTTTCAGAACTTTTAGTTGCAGCAATCTGTTCTGGTAATCCAGAAAAAGTCGCCTGTCAGTTTCAAGTACTGATTTCATATAGCGATGATTTTCAAGGGCCTGGGGGATTGAGCCAGAGGAGAAAAACATCCGCACATTCCCCATTTCACCAGCCTTATAAAGAGAAGAGATCCGCCTTGAAATCTGCGCTTTTTTACTATCAATCTCAGCCAGGGTCAACTGCATTTGCTTATGAGTATTGGCAACCCCAGACTCGACAACTTTCATTTCACTGTTCAAATGGCTCAGATTTGATTCTTTTTCCTTAAGATTCTTTTCGATAAGCACAAGCTCGGATGAGACCTTTATTTCAATCTTCTTGGTCTGTTTAAGAAGCTGCTGCTTCTCCTTTATCTGGCTATTGATACCTTTGAGATCATCGTGCACATCAGCATGAATGACTGCGCTATAAAGCAGAATAACGACCGCCTGTATCAGTATTCTGACAAGCATGGCGCTCAAATGGCTATCAACTTCTTGAGCGACACAAGACTGCCGATAAAGCCAAGGAAGACACCACCGGTAAAGAGAGCAGCCAGGTATGAAAGCGGCAGAAACATCAGCCCGGCATCGGCCGGATTGAACGAAAGAAAGTTAACGGCATTGGCAAGCAGCGCGTAATAACCTGCGGTAAGAATTGCAACTGCAGCTAACGCTCCGACCGCCCCTTGCAACATCCCTTCTATCAGAAAAGGAGCCTTTATAAAAAACGGCGTTGCCCCCACAAGCGCAAGAATCTCCAACTCATCATGACGAGCGAGCACAGTCAGTTTTATTGTATTTGAAACAATAAAGAGCACTGCAAGTATAAGAAAAATAGCGATCATCAGGCCTAGAATCCGGATAAACTGAAAAAAGGTCAGAAATTTCTTTACCCACTCTTCACCATACTGCACCTCACCGACACCTTGAACATGCTTGAGTCTGTTGACATAAAGGGCTACATCGTCAGAAGCACGAAACTGTTTTTTAAGGGTAATCTCGAATGACGCCGGTAAAATATCTGCCGAGACTCCCTCTAGGAGTGACTCCTGGCCTTTAAGACGGGAGCGGAATTTTTTCATTGCTTCATCCCTGGAGACATACTGAACTGTTTCAGTTCCGGGAAGACCATTAATCCGGCTCTTGAGTACGGCTAAATCCTGTGGCAAAGGATCCTTGTCAAAATATACGGTCACAACAACTTTTTTGCTCCACTGATCGATCGTCCCTTCCAAGTTGACGTAAATCAGCATGAACAGAGAAATTATCAAGAGCGCGAGGGTGATGGTACTGACAGTAATCAGGGTGACCAGACGGTTGCCGCGAAGGTTGGTGAGCGCCTTTGAAGTAAAGTAGCGAAGTTGCCCTCCCCCGCCAAGGGACGCAGCCTGAGGTCTGACGTTATGCCGCTGGCGTGACATCATCGGCCTCCTGCAAAACCCCTTTTACCAGATGCACAACTCTGGAATGAACTGTACTGAAAACTCTTTTATCATGAGTAGCGATCAACACTGTAGTACCGCGAATATTAGCCTCTTTGAAAATCTGCAAAATCTGGGATTTGTTACTCTCATCAAGATTTCCTGTCGGTTCATCTGCCAGAAGGATCCGTGGTTCATTGACAAGAGCTCTGGCAAGAGCTACACGCTGCTGTTCGCCACCGGAAAGACGCAGCGGCGCCGCATCCATTTTGTGTTCAATACCCAGGCGTTTCAAAACATGGTAGACTTTCTTGCCGATATCTTTACTCTCCCAGCCGAGTACTTCGAGAGTCAACGCAACATTATCAAAAACCGACCGGTTATTTAGCAGCTTGAAATCTTGAAAAACCACACCGATATTGCGTCTAAGCAGCGGCAGATTTTTTCTTGGCATTCTGGACAGATTCTGGCCATCGACAACTATATGTCCGCGAATCGGCTCAACAGCCCCGTATACTAACTTAAGCAGGGTAGATTTTCCCGCACCTGATGAACCAGTCAGGAAAACAAACTCCCCTTTGGTAATACTGAGATTGATACCCGAAAGCGCCGGAGAATCTGTTTGATACTGGACGGTCGTGTTATGCAGCTCTATCATCTCTCAGTCACTTCCATTCATTGTATGGGACATTATTAGATCCGACGAGGGTTGAAGCGCTGTGCACTTCAGATACAGAACCTTCGACCTTGCTCCCATCAGCCGGTGCGGCAGGACCAATTGGAATCCAATCAGCTTTCCCGGTAAAAGGATCTGTCGGTATTGCCGGCAGATACTGCTTCTCTCTCTTAATTAACTCCTCGAGACTGTCAGGATACTTGCCGTTATCGGCATAAAACTGATCTATCGTTGAACGAAATGTATACAAATGCTCGCGCAGAACTGATTCCCTCGCCTTAATAAGCCCCCAGCGATAATTCGGCGCTGAAATAGCGGCAAGAATTCCGACTATGGACATGACTATCATCAGCTCTATAAGCGTAAATCCGGTTCTGTTGAATCTTTTGAAAAATCTCATTTCTTACCAGTCCTTGTACTTTGTCCCGTCAATGGCTGTTGCATCGCTCATTGAACAGACATCATAGAGATCATCTCCCAGTTTATCCGAACATTCCTTGTCAGTGTAGGATCTTACGCCCCAACTCTCTTTGCATGATCTCTGTCTGTCGCTACTAAAGGGGTCACAAGGTACCCGACGAAGAAATTTTTTCTTCTCTTTCAGTAAACCGCCAAAATCATGACCTTCCACTAAAATATCCAGCGACTCGGGATAACCGCTTTTGTTCAGACTAGGGATTATTTTTTTATCATCTACACCTTTTTCGTAAGTCTTCTTGAAATCATCAATAGCATTCCTGATAACTCTCAGATTTCTCCTTAATTCAATCTCCTTGTTCCGCTTGGAAATCATCTGGGCAGAGGGGATAATCAGGGAGGCCAGAATGGAAAGTATCGTGAGAGTCATGATCAGCTCAACCAGACTTAAGCCAGCCTTTCTGCCAAAAGCAACTCCATTCAAGGCTGTTTTACCTCAACAACTGTGTTGTAAAGTGTCGAATCTATCGTCTTGCCTGACTGACCAACCAGCTTGACCCCAACAAAACCGATACTGGCAGGTCCTTTATTCTTTGCCATAAAGCTCACTGAAAAGAGTTTGCCGCCACCCGAGATCCCGCCGGATTCGGCATCTCTTGAGAGTTTGACAATAATCTGGCCGCCTTGATTATCCACTTTATTGGTAAATTGAGCTGCTTTACCATCTTTTTTGAAAAGATCACCTTCGGCAACAGTGACAACCTCAAGAATCGCCGGATCAAAAACCAGTGTTAAAGGGGCAGAAATGAGATTGTCAGCCTCAGAAGCAATGATATCGGCTGTAAACGACTGGTTTTGCTTCACAACGGCCGGCGCCGAAATTCTGACAGCAATCCTCTTTACCTGAGGAGGAGGAAGTGCTGCGACAGGCTCTGAAACCGGCTGTTTTGGCTGACTGACAATCAAGGGAAGTTTCTCGTTAAGGTTAGAGACAGGAACAGCCGCAGGAGCACTCGTAACAGCCTGAGGGTTTGTCAACAACGGGTTTAGGCTCGACAACAGAGATAGTCGGTGGTGTCTGCGGAATTTGTGGTTTTACAGGTTGAGGTTGAGCAAAGCTCTGCTGAGACGCCTGGTCAGTTGTCTGTGGGCCAGATACTTTAGCCTGAACAGAAAACTCTGGCTCCGGGGTAAACGACTCATATCGTTTCGCTATTGAAGGATCATCCTCCAGACCAGACCAGAATGAAGCGATTTCAGGATCAGAAACAGTTATGCCACGAACAATTCTCGGAGTTATTGCCAGAATCAGCTCAGTCTTGTCTGTTGCATTTTCCTTATTGGAAAAAAGATTGCCGATTATTGGAATATCTCCAAGGATAGACACTTTTTGAGTATTAAAGTTTTTAGTGTCCTGGATTAGTCCACCGATAACACTTGTTTCGCCATCCCTGAGTGAAAGGACGGTGTCCATGTTCCTTGTGCCTATGGTTGCGACAGTTGTATTGCCATCAGAGCCAACTTTCTCCTTGGAAAGAATTGAGCTGACCTCAAGGCCAAGCTTTATATTGACATCATTGTTAAGTTGAATGGTAGGCTCGGCATTTATCTTTACGCCGACATCAACGTACTGAACATTAACGTTGTAATTGCCGACTCCGTTACTTGAAGTTGTTGTAATCGGAACTCTTGTACCGACGTTAAACTTCGCCTTCTCTCTGTTTTTGACGCGAATCTTCGGATTCGAAAGTGTCTCGGCATTGCCAAGGGTCTTTCCAAAATTGAACGTAGCACTCGGCACAGTGATGTAACCGTTGTAATCACCCCATCTGAAAAGATTAACAAGCTGACTCGTGTCAGACCTGGTAAGAGTTGTTGCCGCTGAAACGGAATTACCGGCCGCTGTCGTAAGGTTGTTGCTTGCAGCTGCAACAGTATCGGTTGAAACGAAGTTAGAATTCAGGAATTTCCCGGCAGGCCCGGTAGCATGTAAATCGACAGCATACCGACTTAAAGCAAGACCGAAGCTCTCGGCATTCTTTTTGGCAACTTCAATCACCTCAACTTCAAGCACGACTTCTGCGTCAGGCACATCATTGGCTTCCAGTATTCGTCTTGCCACCTCAATTACATCGGCTGAGTCTCGTAAAACGAGGGTATTCATCTCTTCGTTCACATATATTTTTTTAACCTGCAACATCGTCCGGATCAGATTAACCGCTTTCTTTGCGTCGAGTTTGTTAAGAAAGAATGTCTGGACGTATAATTCCTCATACTGCTTGTTTTTATCCGGAGTCCGTGGGTAAACGATAACGGTGCTCTCATTAAGCGCTTTTCTGTTCAGCTTATGCATACCACAGATGATATCCAGAGCTTGCTGAAAGGTCGCATTTTCAAGATAAACCGTAACATTTGCCTCTTTAACCCCTTCGTCAAAAATGAAATTAATCCCGGAAAGTTGCGCTATAATATTGAAGACATCCTTTATCTTGGCATCCTTGAACTTAAGGGTAATCGGTTTTGTTGATTTAAGGTTCAGTTCAAACCCCTCAGTCCTCACTTTCCTTGTTTTCAGCAGGCGTTCGACAGCTTCAGCCGACGCCCTGTTACTCGGATTGAAGTTTAGGGACTTTTGGTAGGAACGCACTGCCTCCTTATTTTTATTCTCTTTCTCATAGGCAGCTCCCTCATTAAAGAGCTGCTGAGATTTTCTAAACTTGGTTATCAGCTCCATCTGCTGCTTGGAACGACTTTGCGAAGGGTCCATAACCATGGCGCTTTCATAGGCGGTATACGCCTCATCATAGCGCTTTGCTGCAAAGAGTTCATCACCGGACTTAAGGTGTAGCTTTGCTGCCGCTTCGCTTGCCCTGAGAAATGCGAGCCTGTATTCGCTCAGGTCAGGATTAATGGAGACGGCCTCAGCATACTTCAGCACCGCCGCATCATACTTTCCGTTGTGCTCGAGGTCCTGTCCTTTGTCAAATGATGTGCGCCCTGCAGTGCAGGCAGTCAGTGCTGCAATAACTGTCAAAAAGGCTATTTTCATTACGATTTTCATCGTCAGTCTCCTAAAATAAGCGGGTCATCTTTTCGGTGCTGCAAGCGGTCTGTTTTCTACAAGCGGGATAACGATCTCACCACCATCCTGAAGGCTCGTGATTGTAAGCGCTTCATCAGTAAGGGCAGACACATCATATTTTCCGGCAATCTTATCCCCCTGCTTAACGACGAAAATCTCCTTACCGTTGGATAGAAAGATCGTCTTTCTATTCTCCTTCTTCAAAAACCCGAGAAAGGTAAATGTCGCCAGATCGCGCTGCAAAGGTGTCGGCTCAATAGTTTGTGGCGGTGGCGCCTGCACCTGCAGAGAAGGTGGTGGTGCAACATTCTTTACTGGTGGTGGTGGCGGCGGTGGCAATGGAACAGATGATTTTTTAATTCCAGTTTCGAAGAGCGGCAAGAAGACGTTTTTCCCCCCTGTCGGCCCAAAACCTTTAGTCCTCTCAAGGAGATCAAGTCTGACTCTGACCGAATCAACATCCTTATTAAGCACCGGTTTAACCGGCTGCGCAGTCATTCCCGGTTGATAGGTAAGCTTGTCAACTCTCTTTTGCCGCGGCATACGAATAAAACTGTAAACAAGCGAACAGGCAAAAACAGCGATTAGCACCGCAAGGATGGCCCTCTGCCTGTTCATGGCGCCTCCATCCTGAAATATGAAGTTAACTGCAGTTGTAGCTGAACAGTTTCGGCTGCAACTCCACTTGCTGTAATCGAGACGGAGTCAATCGTCAGGATATTCCCCCCCCCGGAGCCCAGATCATAAATAAATCTTTTCAGCTGAGGATAGTTACCATTGACTGATAGCGTAAGAGCATAACTCAATAGCTGTTCTTCCGTACTGAGAGTCGGTTTATAGGTGATTGCGACAAGATCGAGACCGTTTTTGGCTGCAACTTCATACAGATCACTAATGAATCTGGCAAACTGGATTTTCGGGTAGACCCTTTCACGAAATTTTGCCAAATCAGCAATACCGTTTCGGTAAATGGTGTCCCTGTCCTGGAGCGCAGCCCCTCGACCTTCCTGCTCACGCAGCTTTGTCCACTCACCCTGGAGTTTTTCGACCCTTGGAACCTGATACTGATTGATAAAAAGTTGCAGAGCAATGGCAAAGGCAAAAAGAACGGCGAGACAAATCAGCGTCCGCTTCCTCAGTAACAGAATCTGCTTCAGAATAGATATATTCATAGGAGCATTGCCTTACAGGTAACACTGAAAGTTATCCCTTTCTGAGGCCCGTCTTTAAGAGCTGTATGACTGGTCAGATAAATATCGCCGAATGTCTTCGAGCTCTCCAGGTTCTCTATGAACCTGCGCACCGCTGAAAAGCTTCTGGCGCTACCGGAAAGCCTGACAACCGCACCTTTATCAGCAGGCACAACCTCTCTTAAAGCGACACCCTCCGGAACAAGCTGTTCAAGATTGGCAAACAGTAAAAGCCAGTCAAAAGAGCGTTTATAAAGAATAGAATTTACGTTTTTCAGATTGGCAAGAAAGGCAGTGTACTCCTTTTCTGAAACTTTTCTTGCATTAGTGCCATGGCTCAGTTTTGCTTTGTAGTCGGTGAGCTTCTGCATCTCAGCAGCATAATTAACGGCAGTATAGATCGAGAGCATCAACCAGAAAGCGACGACAACTCCTGCTATCGCAAAACAGATATTGACCTTTCTGAAATCGACATAAACCTTCGTAGCAAGGTTAATGTTGAAATTCATCTCTGACTCCTTGATGCTGCTCCCAGTGCACTTAGAACCTCTGGCAGGATAGCTCTGTCGATTTTCTGTTTTGCTGCGCTGATCATGGCGTCAGTATCCACAAGAGCCGGCTCCGCTCCAGTAGCCTCAAAAATCACGCTCCTAAGAAGTGCTCTCTCTGCCGGAGAAGCATAATAAAACAGTCGTTGCGGTTTCAAGCCACCTTTGGAATCAGAGTAGACAAGAAGGGAGCTGTTTACCTCACGATAGAGTCTCACCGGATCGTTTACTGCGGTACTAATAAATTTGCTCCTGAAAAAGTCAAGGGTCCCATCCTGAAAAATCATTACGGTCAGCGACCCTCTAAAACAGACAATAAAGGCCAGATGTTGATCAATCTCAAGTCGACTCGCAAAAAGCCGGTACTGATTGAAAGTGGCAAAGTCTATTTTTGAAGGTTCCAGGGATATGGAGAGCAGCAGCTCTTCATATTCATTAATAATTTTCCGTGAAGCCAGAGCGACGAGAAGTGTTGAATTGCCGGTGTCATCCACCTTTAATAGGTGATAATCAAGATGAAGTTCACTTAAGTCTACCGGAAAACTTTTTTTAAGTTTCCACTTAACCTGATCAACCCCCTCTTCCTTATTTTTTATCGGCGCATCCATCTCAATAATCATTACTTTCCCGGAGGTGTCCGGGATTGATAAAGAGACTCTTTTTATATCCATAGCCAGCTTTTGATAGGATTCGGCAAGCAACGCACCTAAAGACGCCGGCTTTATGATGTTAGGCTCTTTTATAGATGGCTTGAGAATCTCATCAGAAAAACTTGAGACTTCGTAGCGTTCAATGACTGGCGAGTCTTGGGAACCGGTTGCAAGTACCCATGAGTAGCCGTATTGATGTATTTCAAGCCCAAGGGATCTACCTTGAAAAATCATTATTACTCCACGAAAGTGACCCGGTTGATTTCTTTGATAGTGGTCTCACCGCAAAAAACCTTTTCCACTGCCGACTCCCTGAGAAACATGGTCCCAGCTTCACGGGCAGCTTTTTTGAGAACCGCGGCAGGAGCCTTTGAGACAATCAGCTCTCGCAGCTCATCGGTAAGATCGAGCAGTTCGACAATAGCTGAGCGACCGCGATAACCCGTATTGTTGCAATCTTCGCACCCTTTTGCTTCGTAAAAGACCACATCCCTGCATAACTCAGGATTTATGGCTGATTCAAGCAGCTGCTCATCACTATACTTGACCGGCTGTTTGCATTTGGGACAAACTTTTCGCACCAGCCGTTGCGCCATGACGCAATTCAAACAGGAAACAAAATTGTAAGGATCAATACCCATATGAATGAAACGGCCGATAACATCAAAAGCATTGTTGGCGTGAACGGTAGTAAAGACCAGGTGTCCGGTAAGTGCTGACTGAACGGCGATCTGTGCTGTCTCAGAGTCACGAATTTCACCGACCATGATCTTGTCAGGGTCATGCCTCAAGATGGAGCGGAGCCCCTTGGCAAAGGTCAGGCCCTTCTTTTCATTAACAGGTATCTGGACGATCCCTTTAAGCAGATATTCAACAGGATCCTCAATGGTTATAATTTTTTCTTCACCTGTATGAATTTCAGTCAGAGCGGCATAAAGCGTGGTTGTTTTGCCTGAGCCTGTCGGACCGGTGACCAGCACCATTCCATAGGGTTCACGCACCATCTTTCTGAGCCTTTTGATCTCATGCTCTGTTATGCCAAGAACGTTCAGAGTCAGCCCTTTAAGATCACTGGCAATACTTTCTTTGTCAAGAATACGAATAACTGCGTCTTCGCCGAAAGCGCTGGGCATTATGGAGACCCGGAAGTCAATGGACTTGCTGCCGATACGCAGCTTGAAACGGCCATCCTGCGGAACCCTGCGCTCCGAGATGTCCAGCTCGCTCATGACTTTGAGACGAGAAATTATCGGCCCCTGGAAATGCATGTCTATCACGTCGGTAGCTTTGTAAAGAACGCCGTCAATCCTGTACTTGATGACAACACCCTCCATGGCAGTCTCGATATGAATATCGCTGGCTCTGCGGGAGAGTGCATCCATAATCGTTGAATTAAGCAGCTTTATGATCGGACTTGTATCGGCAGATATCCCCTCAACAGAGAGAACCTCCTCGCCTTTTTCAGTCTCAGTGACGAGCTGCAGCATGAAATCTTCAGAGACTTCTTTCAGAACCCGGCTGGTACCATCACCTTTTTTCAGCAGCAACTGAATGCTTGATGGGGTGGCAATCTTGAGAATTAGCTGCCTGTCGAGCAAAAGCTCGAGATCGTCAAGTTTCACCACGTCAGTAGGATCGGAGATAGCAATCGCAATGGCTTCCCCGACAATCTCCAAAGGAACGAAAGTGTACCGATAGATTATGTCAGCCGGGAAGAGCGCAAGCACCTGCTCATCAAGTCTGAATTCAGAAAGATCGACAAACTCAAGGGAAAACTGCGCTGCAAGCGCCTTGTAAAGGAGATCCTCCGAAACCAGCCCTTCCTGAATGCAGAGATCACCGAAACGTAAAGAGCTGCTCTTGAGCTTTTCGACAACATAAGCCAGCTGGCCGACGGTTATATCACCGTGCTCCGCAAGAATCTCACCGATTTTTTTTCTGCTAAAAGCAATACTCATAAATTATCCGACTGTCCCGGCAATCTTGAATACCGGCAGATACATGGTAACGATAATTGTCCCGATGACAACTCCCATAACAACCATTATTGCCGGCTCTATAGCTGTGCTCAACAGATGAAGCCGCTGATCAAGCTCTTCCTCAAAGTAGTCTGAGATCCCTTCCAGCATCTCTTCAAGCGAACCGGACGACTCCCCGACACTGAGCATACGCAAAGCCAGGGTGGGCATCAGCTTTGCCCCGTCAATGGCGACACTCAAGGAGACACCCTCTTCAACACGCCTGATGGCGGATATCAGCCGCCCTTCAAGAATCTTGTTGTTAAGGGTTCCAACCGACATCTTAAGAGACTCGACTATCGGGATACCGCTCTCAATAATAGTGGCAAGTGTTCTGGTAAAACTGACAATAGAATACTTTGAGAAGATATCTCCGAGCACTGGAATCCTCAGCAGAAACCTGTCAACAGTGATTCTGCCAGAGTCTGTATTAATCCATTTTTTAAAAAGATACACGCCCAAAAAGAGTGCCCCAATTAAAAACGGGAAAATCTTTTTCAGCACTGAAGTAAAACCGATAAGTATAAGTGTAGGCGTTGGCAGCTTGGAGCCTGCGTCTGCATAAACCTGACTGAAGGTCGGCACGACATAAACCAGCAGCAGTGTTATCGCTACAAAAGCAACTGATAACAGTATAGCCGGATAAAATAAGGCTGTTATGACTTTTTTCCTGAAACCCTCAGTTTTTTTCAGAAAAGTTATATAACGTTTTATCGTCTGCGGAAGGTCGCCGGTGCGTTCGCCGGCGCGGATAGAGGCGATGTAGAGAGGGGCAAATGCGCTTGGATGGCGCTCAAAGGCATCAGACAGCGAACTCCCCCCCTTTATGTCGTCACGGATGGTCTCCAGAACCTCGGCAAGTCGCCCTTTTTCAATCCTCTCAAGGATGGTATCGAGAGCATGCATAATCGGCAGACCGGACTTGATGAGCACAAGCAGTTCCTGATTGAAGGTTATCAGACCCTTGGTGTCGATTTTTTTACGTAAAGCACCTTTTTTCCAGATAAACTGAAAAGGCTTCTTACTGACACTGAAAACGAAAAAACCCTGGGAAGTCAGGTTTTGCTTGAGGATATCCGCACTGACGGCCTCAAACTCCTTCTCGATGATTTTGCCGTCAGCAGAGCCTATTTTACATGTGTATAGTGGCATAGTTAAGTCAGTTGTACTTTGAAAATAGAATTATAAACAACCCAAAGAGGGGCATACTTCTGAAATCTAACCCTGATAATCAGTATAAGTTCTAACTTTATCAATACGATTTAGGGTTATGTTCAACTCCATGACAAGTAAGATAACATTCGCCACTGAACTTTGCTGTTCCTTTCTCAACAAACTTCAGCAATCCTTTGGAAGTTGGTGAAACCACAGACTTGTTAAACATTAATAAATATTTAAACTCAACACTGCCGTGAGAATTGTGGCAGGTATAACACGACGTCCCTGGCTTGGAAACAGACTTACCCTGGATGTGCATGGAATGAAACCTGAAGCTCTCGTTTGCAAGAATACTGGAACGACTGTGGCAACGATAACAGAGCGCATACGTCTGGGTACCCTCTACAATATTGTCGGAAGCGTCGAAATTATCTTTGAGAATGAACCGGTTACGCGAACCATGCACGCCTTTAGGCCCGTTGCTGTCATCGTTACCGTGGCAATCGGAACATGAAATAACCGATACATCAGTAGCGGCTATTTTTTTCTCTTTATAAGGACGGATGAGACTTATAACAGTCGAGCTCTTTCCTTCACCCTGCACTGGATGATAAGACGGATTAGTAAGTTGAAACTCAATCCTCTTATTGGCATATTTACCGGGGAGGTTGGCAGAATCACCATGACAAAGGTAGCAGAGTTCAGCTTCTCTGACAGACTCCGTAAACTGGCTTACCACTTTTTTCCCTTTAAGACCAGCATACATGTTCTCTTTTGAAACGTAATGAGGGTGATGACAGTCAACACAATCCGCATGCCTCAAAGCCTTTGTATCTACTTCAGGGAGGATTTCGTTAGTCCTGTGGATACCGGGTGTATCAAAAACCGGATGCCTGAAAGTCTTGAAAAATTCAGCCTCGATATTCTTGAGATCACCAATATTTAGCGCATTCACCATGGGAACTTTTGCGCTTTGAGCCCTTCGTTGCGGATTACCGTGACAAACAACGCACCCGGCAGAACCGCCACCACCCTTGAGACTTGCCTTATAGTGACAAGTTGCACAGCCTGCGGGCAGCTTCAGCTTATCAAGATGAGCCCCGGCCAAAGCATTTCCTGAAAAAATCTGTAAAAGGACAATCAGCAAATTGAAGTAAAGTGTAAATTTCATAATCAACGCTACCATGGAATGACTGTAGGTATTACGTTATGACATGTCAGACAGACTTCAGCGTAAGTCTTGGCGGTCCATAAAGGATTCATTGGACTTGGGACATCCGATCTGTCCTGATGAGGGTCATGACAGGTCTTGCACTGCATCCGCTCCTGCTTGTCGAGCTTGACATCATTAGATGTGGGACTCCACCAGTATTCTGATTTATTGTAAGGTGGACTTCTGAGAAGATTTCTCACTGTAGCATCATACTTGAATGAGACCGGATGATGACTCGAAAAAGTCTCATAGCCGATAGCTACATTAGGACCGGTTTGACCGGTTCTCTGATTAATGAAATGAATAGGCTCGGAAGTCGCTCTACCTGGAGTAGTAAACACCGCGCCAAGCGCTGTCACGCCGTCATGGCAGCTAAGGCAGAGCCGTGATGAACCGTTGGGCTGACCGTAGTCACTTGCCCCCTTGACAGCAGCGTCATCAATGGCAAGGGTTGAGGATGAAAAGTGTTTGAAAGTCCGGCTGGATGCAGCTCTATTCCAGAGAGGCCCTTCACTGCTCGACCGGTGTGGAGTGTGACAGAAAACGCAAATCTGCGAGCTTCTGTCATATCTCGTCAGAGAATCACCGGGAATAGCGCGGAAGTTGGCTGAGATATTTCCATAGGAGAAATTATGTTTATTGCCCATTTCGGATATTTTTTTACCTGCACCTTCAGATGCCCCTGACAAAGCAAATAAAACGAAAACAGCTGTAAGGAATAAATCTCGCATCTATTTCGACTTCTCTTCTTTAAGGTACTGAAAAATCTGAACACGTTGATTGTATGAATCAGAAATATAGATTCTGTCTTCAGAATCTATGAATATGCCGTTGGGCATAAAGAATTGACCCGGTTTCTTGCCGGTAGTCCCAACATAAAGAAGCAACTGTCCGGATTGATTGAATATCTGGTAGTTGTCAAAATTTGCATCAATGATGTAAATATGGGATTCGCTGTCAAGAGCAATTCCCTTAGGCCTGGCAAAAGTGCCTGGACCGTCACCGACTGAACCGATGGTTCTGATAAGTTTTCCAGCCGGATCGAAGATCTTGACCGAAAAATTAAAGGCATCCGTCACATAAACATTACCCGCAGGATCGACTGCCAGGTTTACCGGTTTGTTCAGATCTTTTGCATATTCAGGGTCGGGAAAATCTTTCAGGAATTTGTCCTTGCTATCAAAAACGTAGATCTTGTTCAGCAGCACGTCAGCAACATACTTATAGTCGTTTTTGCCGATAGCAATTCCGGCCGGCCTTTGAAACTCAATGGCACTTTCGCCAATCATTCCGACGTATTCACCTTTGCTGTTGTACTTATAGACTTTGGCTTTTACCGAATCAGTCACATAACAGTTGCCGAAACTGTCAAGTGCTACCCCTACAGGGCTGGCAAGCGGCTCGGTGCCGGAGTGGGTCAGATAGGAAACTTCATTGTCGATGAAATCGATTTTGTGCACAAGCCGTGCTGAAGGGTCGGCAATGTAGATATACCGGTCTCCGTCAGATACTATGCCGGCAGGGGTCATTAATCCGACAGCCTGGGGATGCTCACCGGTTATCGCCTCAAAAAGAGAATGGAGAGCAGTTTTAGGAACCGCAAACTCCTCCGGACCGGTAAAAACCTTGAGAAGCTTCACCCTTGGCTGCTGCGGGGGCGACGGCCAAACTACAGAGAGAGTTGAGTCCTTCAAGAACTCGCTCTTTGCCCCTTTGTGCGAGCAACCTGCAAACAGCAACAAACATGTCGTGATACAGAGCAATAAGCGCGGCAAATAAGCTCCTATCAAGCCAACAGCATTCCGGCGATCCAGAAAGAAAAAAAACCGAGAGAAATGGCTCCCCACTTTAAAGCTGCTTTGAAAACAAATTTATCCTGATGTGGAAATGAATAGTGGATGAAAAAAAGAATCGTTACTATCCATCCC
Organism: uncultured delta proteobacterium; assembly: GCA_963787125.1. Lineage (GTDB taxonomy): Bacteria > Desulfobacterota > Desulfuromonadia > Geobacterales > DSM-12255 > VEOV01. The sequence continues at coordinate 103,660 of CAWBBV010000024.1, read as the reverse complement.
CATAATCCCAACTGGGAAAGTAGCCCCCAATATTCGTTCATCACTTCAGCCTCTTTCCGAAAAGAGCTCGACTGACGCTCCCCAGTTTAAGTTTCCAGACCATAAAAACAGCCTCCCTGACTATCTGCTTTGACATCTTTGAAGTGCCTGCATGCCTGTCAACAAAGATGATGGGTATCTCGCTGATCCTGAAGCCACGCTCATTACACCTGTAGTTCATCTCTATCTGAAAAGAGTAGCCATCGGATCTGACAGAAGCAAGATCGATGGATTCGAGTACATTTCTGCGGAAACATTTGAAACCACCCGTACAGTCAGAAAGATGCAATCCGGTTATCATCCGGGTATAAACACTGGCAAAGTAGCTGAGGATAAGACGTCTTATCGGCCAGTTAACAACACTGACACCGTTTATGTATCTGGAACCGATAACAACATCGGCTTGTGCCATCTTCTCGATAAACAGCGGCAGCATGGCCGGGTCATGAGAGAAGTCAGCATCCATTTCGATAATATAATCGGCCTTATCTTCAATGGCGATTTTGAAGCCTTCACGATAAGCAGAACCAAGGCCAAGCTTGCCTGCCCTGTGCAGAACCTTGACACGCGTACTTTGGGAGGCAAGACGGTCAATAATTTCGCCAGTACCGTCAGGAGAATTGTCATCAACAAAAAGGATATCAATCCTTTCGTCCTGGGCAAGAATCAGTGACGAGAGCTTCTCGACATTTTCACGTTCATTGTAAGTCGGTATGACAACTGTAATTTTCAAGGCAGTTTCCATAAGTGCGGATTTTTATCTTTTGAAGAATAATCGAATATCAGGAATGATGCAAGGGAAAGGGAAAGGGGCGGGGTTTGAAATAAGGAGAAGCGACTCAAACTGACGAGAATGTTTAAGCCCTTGCAGAAAATATCTTTGCTGCTGCGCCCTCTTTAGAAGCAACAATGGGTTTAAGAGAACAGCAATACTTTTCCTGGGAATAAAGCATCAGACTGCCCGGCCTGGCTTTTCTGACCGACTTTATAGCGCTGTCCGGTTCAATCCCGGACTCTATCAACAGCCTGGCAGCAATAATGCCGGAGCGGCCAATCCCTTCTTTACAGTGAATCAGGATACTTTGTCCCTCCTGAAGAAAATTAAGAAGTCTCGATCCTGCCCACTTCCACATCTCCTCAAACTCTCTGTCAGGCAGACCAATATTATTCATCGGGAGGTGCAGCCAGAGGATATTTTTTGCCAGGGCTTTTTCCGGAAGGTCAGCAATCCCGAGGATGCTGATCTCGCGTGCTTCAAGCAGAGTAACGATGACCGTTGCCCCCCAACTGCAAATATTCTGCAGATCGTTATCAACACGGTCTTCATAAAGGTCGAGTGTGCTGAACTCCTTCATGCCTGGGCATGAAGATATGCCAATCTGTCCGGAAAGAGACGGGACAGAAACAGTATCAATTTTTAATGGGAGGGGTTTTACGCCAATTGCAAAATCATAGTTCATAGATAGCCTCCTCAACACTTAATCATCAATAGCCCCGATACAGATACTGTGCCAACGCATTATATTAAATAATTTAGGCTAGTTATAAGCTTCAGTGGCATTTTTAAGCCGGATGGGTAAAATTTGAAGACGTAGATCGGTGTAAAGAAACTTTCAATTCGCAAATTAATTTCATGATTACGGCAGGTTACAAAAACGTAAAGGAACTTTACATAACCCTGTCAAGCCGCTCTGAACTTGATGTTACAGGGGATGTAAAGTTATTTTTAAGGCAGGTTGTTAGTCACATTAGTCCCGATATCCTGAAGAATAAACTGCTCCAGAGCGATATCGTAAAACTCGCGGCGGCAGTCAACTGCGTTGATGACACCGTTTTTCAAGAGGGGATTGAGGCGGCAGCCGCCGAAACATAAGGGGAGATAGGCGCAGTCGAGGCATGCGTCATTCTGCCAGAGGGTCAGATTGTGGGAGACGGAGTAATCCTTGATGCCGTCCTCCAGAGTGCCGACGGAGAGCTCCGGCCACCCCATGAAGGCGGGGCATTTGTAGAGGGAGCCGTCGTAATTTACCACCAGATTGCTTTCAAACTCGATGACACAAGCGGCCATAGTCGGCTTGAAGGAAACAAACCCCCGCCTGAGGGTTTCGCCCCGCAAGAATATAGCCGCTTCCGTGACCCACGGCTCAGATCCGGAGATGCAGCCGCTGTGGCTGTCCTGACCGGAGACTCTCCCCGACTTGGGGGTGACGGGCGCAAACTGCACTATGCCAAGTTTGTCTGGCGCAAGCCCTTCGGCCAGCAGGTGATCCAGCATCAGGGGAAACTGTTGGTAGTTATCCTTGGCGAAGTTGCCGCCAATCTGCAGATTGAGAAGGTCGAAAGTCTCCTTGATGTTGGCGACAATGGTGGCAAAGCTCCCCTTGCCGGAAACAAAGGGGCGCTGCCGATCGTGAATCTCGGCCGGACCGTCCAGAGTAAGGACAGCTCCGGTCAGCCCCAGAGGAAGCAGCTCTTCCACCACCTTGCGAGTGAGGAGCGTACCATTGGTTGTCAGGGTAAAGGCAAATCCGCACCCTTTTGCCTGCGCCGCCGCCTGGAGCGGTGTGGCAATGGTGTGTATCAGCGGCAGGGAGAGGAGCGGCTCACCGCCGTAGAACTGTAGCTTGACATTGCGACCGCGGCTGATCTGTTCACTGATGATTTTCTCCACCAGAATACGGGCAGTGGCAGGGGTCATGTAATACTTCCCCCGGAAATGATCCTCGTAGCAGTAAGGGCAGGCCAGATTGCAGTCCAGATTGAGCACCACCGTGGCGCTGAACTTATTGCTGCGCTGGTTGGTCCTGGTAACAAGCGAATGCATCTCTTCCCGTTCGGCCTGCGGGTCTTTAATGATGATTTCCATACGAAACAGGATAGTTTGTTCCGCATCAGTCAGGGTATCCGCTTGAATAGCGGCGAGCAGATCCGTTGAAGCACGCAGCAGCGACCCCTTTTTTGTGGAGTAGATGAGAAGTGCTCCCTGGCGTTCCGGGTCTTGGTAGATCTTCAGGTAGCGGGACAGGTACATGGCAGACTCCAAAAAAAAGGGGGAGCAGCGCTCCCCCGGTTGTTAACTGCCTTAAACGACCTATGCCCTGCCTTGACTGCCGCTACAGCAGGCATTTACTTCTTCCGTGTTTTCACGGCCTTCATCAAGGATTTCCAGTTCCAGCTGTTCCGTTTTCATGGCTGCTTCCTCCTCGTGTTGAAATACATCCCGAAGGATGGTGCTCTCGAAAGTTGCCCAAAATTTACTGGACAATCAGCCCCATAGCTGCTAGTCATGCGGGCATGATTTTGCATATTTTCATTATCATTGCAACATATATATTTTAATTAATGCAAGGATAGTTCCTTTGAGCTCAAACCGGCCAGTTACATTCATTCTCGCCCTGCTGACCCTTTTCATCGGGTTGGTTTCACACGTTCAGGCAGAGCAGGAGAATGAAGGGTCGATGTTTTTTGATCTATCGACCGAAGAGCAACCGGCAGCCGTCTCCCCTCGCTACACCCGTCCCATCTCATCTATCGCCGAGAATGCCACCGTCATTACCGCCGAGCAGATCGCCCTTCTTAACGCCCACACCCTAGCCGATGTCCTGCAGACCATCCCCGGCGTGCAGCTTACCTATGTACAAACACCCGGAAGTTTTACCGACTTCAGCATTCAAGGGGCTGAAACAGGCTTTTCCCATGTACTGGTACTGATCGATGGTGTAAAACAAAATAACCAACTTCAAGGGATGGCCAGCCCCGGACAGATCTCGATACAGCAGATTGAACGGGTGGAAATAATCAAGGGGGCGGCATCGGGCAGTTGGGGCCAGGCCTTGGGCGGTGTCATCAATATCGTCACAAAGACACCCAACAGTGCGCGTCTTTTCGGCGGAGTCGGCAGTACCTCCCTGGGCGAACGCGGCACCCGTGATAACCGTGGCGAGGTAAGCGGCACATTCGACCGCTTCGGCTACTACCTTTCCGGTGGCAGCCTCCATTCCGGGGGTCTACGCCCCAATAACGGCGTCAATAATAACAATGGCTACGCCAAAATCACCTACGAGTTGCCTGGCAAGGGTACTCTCACCTCCGGACTCAGTTATTCTGATTCTGCCCACGGCCTGGATGAGAATGCCTTGGTACATGACAATGGTACGGGCACCGATTTTTATACCTTTCTCAATTTCAACTACCCCCTGGCCGAATTGCTGACCCTCGAATTGACTGGCAAGGCCAGCAACTATAATGGCGAAACGAAACTGGGAGACAACAACCAGGGGGTCGTTACACCCTTTCTGGACTTTCACCTCCACGAGAGCACTCGCAGTTTGGGCACCAACCTACGCTGGGGTAACAACCGCAACAGCCTGATCAGCGGCGTGGAATATGACCATGGGAAAATTCAGCAATCAGAGTCCGTTAACGCAAATACTGCCTCCCCGCTTCTGCTTGATCGGCTTAAAGACGCCTATGCTGCCTACGCCAACGGCACGCTCAGCTACGGCGAACTGACTCTTCTCCCCGGTATCCGTTATGATCATACCGGCTTTGGCGATGATTGTCTCAGTTACTCCCTCGGGGGCACCTATAACCTTGGAGTGAAGACCCTGCTGCGCGGTTATTTTGCCAACGGCTTCGGCCTCCCCTTATTGGTCTATAATAATGGCCCGCAGCGGGTCTGGACTGCACAGGCTGGTGTAGAATCAGGTGCAATTTCGTATCTCTGGCTGAAAGGAACCTTCTTTTACAACGATATCTGGAATGCCACGGTGACCGACTTCGACCTTAACAGCCCTGGAGCCACGAACCGGGAGCAGATCAAGCAAGGATTCGAACTGGAAGCCCGCACCACTTCGTTTCACGGCGTCAGCCTGGCCGGAGGCTACACCTACATCGATGCCCGTGACAAAGAAAGCGGCAGCAAACTGCAAAGCGTACCGACCAAGCAGGTTAAAGCCTCCCTGAAATATGAAGAAAATAACATCGGCCTCAAGGGAATCCTGACTACCAACTACGTCGACTGGAATGCACCGACAGTCGGCAACGCCCCCCGTTACAGCGCTACTATCACGGACCTGTTCCTGACTCAGCGTCTCTTCAGCAACAGCAGCCTGGCGCCTGAGATCTTCTTTTCAGTCCGCAACCTCTTTAACGGCGCTCAATATCAAACCGATAAACAATATTCAGTTTACAAAAACACCCCTCGCTGGCTTGAGGGCGGAGTGAGGTTCAGCTTTTGAGGTACCTCCTCCTCCCCATACTGGCGCTTCTCCTGGCCCTGCCGGCAAACGCTGCGGAGCTGCTCATCATCCAGAGTCACAGCAATCAGCAGTACGATCAGACTGTCAGGCTGCTTCAAAACAGCTGCGCCAAGAAAAATCAGACCTACATCATGGGCGATTATGCCGAATTCGATCTTGGGCGGATCGTGCGTGAAGAGCAGCCGCGAGTTGTTATTGCGGTTGGCGACAAACCGCTGAAAGAGTCCCAGAAACTTCGCGGCACCCAAGTTCTTTACACCATGGCGCTGACCGCCAATGAAGAGACACTACGCAACAACATAACCGGTATCAGTATGCACGCAGCCCCGGAGCACTACCTGAAACTCCTCCAAAAGCTGAAACTGCGCCGGGTCGGCATCATCTACAGTAAAGCAAAAAGCGGCGCCTATATCGAGCGGACAAAGAGCGTCGCTCCAGGCTACGGTGTCGAGCTTGTGACAATACAGGTAAAATCGCCGCAAGAGGTTGCTGCGGCTCTCGCCAGGCTGTCAGGGAGTGGCATAGACTCAATCTGGATGATACCTGATACAACCGCTGTGACTGCGGAAAGCGTCAACTCTTACTTTCTGCATGGCCAGAGTGCCAATCTGCCTATCATCAGTTTTTCGAGGAGTTACCTGGAAAAAGGGGCACTGGCGGCAGTTGAAGCATCTCGCAGCAAGATGAACGACCAGCTCTGCAACAGTGTCAGACAGCTACTTGCCGGAACAAAACCGGCAGATATCCCGGTTACAGATATTGCAGAAGCCTCGCTCTACACAAACGATGCTGTTGCGATGAAACTCAATCTTTCAGTCGCCGGAGCAGACAAACTATTCCCCCCAGACAGGAAATAACCGATGTCTTTAAGTCTCCTGAAGACATTGAATAATCGGAGCCTGCGCTTCAGAATCACCTTGCTGATTACGCTCCTGACAGCAGTTCTTACCATCGCCTTTACCTCTTATTTCATCTCCTACGAACGTCATGAACAGATTAAAAGGCTTCAAAACAAAGGGCAGCTGCTTGCGGCAGTCCTCGCAAACTCCATCCAGATACCTCTTTATGCAGGCAACGACGAAGAGGTTGCCATGGATGCCGCCACGATCTTCAGCCATGGGGATATCTACAGTATAAGAATAATCGACAGTAGACAAAAGCAGGTTCTCTACGCAGTCAAAGATCATAATCAAGCTGACCGCAGTGGTGTGACAGTGATGAAACTGCTGCTGTCAAATTCAGTCCAGTACTCTCCCGAAGCATTGTTGCAGGGAGATGCCCCCCCTGAACAGCTGAACGGGAAGATCGAACTGGAGATGGATACCAGTAACCTAAAAATACTCTTAAGAAAGCTTATTCTCATCTCAGCGCTGCTGGCTCTGCTTTTCTGGGTTACGGTTACCGGGATCACTTTTTTCCTTGTGCAGAAATTGACCAAAACCTTTCAACTGCTGATGTCAGGAGTCAAAAGAATTGAAGCTGGTGATCTTGACACAAGGATCCCCGTTGATACGGATGATGAACCGGGAAGAGCTCTTGCCGCCATCAACAGCTTGGCAGTGGCACTCCGGAGTCAAAATGAAGAAAATCAGAGACTTCAGGCCGAAATTGTTCAAGGCCTGCACCTGCAGATACATGAAGAGAAGACCAAACATATGGCCAAGCTCATTCAGACCAACCGAATGACCTCTCTTGGTCTGCTTGTTTCAAGTATGGCTCACGAAATCAACAATCCGAACGGCGCAATAAGGCTGGCTGCCGAAATCCTGGAGCGAGCCTGGAAAGATATTCAGCCAGTGCTTACTGAAGTCGCCGAAAATGAAAGTGATATAAAAATCTGCGGCATGCCTTGCTCTGAGGCCATGGAGGACATTGAAAAAGCTGTCGAGGCCATCTCGAGAAGTAGTTTCAGGATCGAACGAGTGGTTCATAACCTGAGAACTTACAGCCTTGGCGACAGGGAGAACCATAATATAAACTTTGACCTCAACAGAGTTGCAGAAAACTCGATATCGATTATAAGAGCCCACGGCAACATGAAAAGCATTGTTATCAACACCGCGTTAACAGCGGCTATCCCGGCAGTAAACGGTAATCCGTTTCAGCTTGAGCAGGTTATTATAAATCTGCTGATGAACGCTATTCAGTCTATGGCGAAGAACGGAGGTAATCTGATCACCCTCTCGACGAAACCTGACAGTGATAACAAGGGAGTTCTTCTCATTGTAAAGGATAGCGGGACAGGAATAAGCGCAGAAAACATGCGCCACATATTCGAGCCGTTCTTTTCAACCCGGATTGATCAGGGGGGGAGTGGTCTGGGGCTTTACATAGCGAGTTTTATCGTTGAAGAGCAAAACGGCACGCTTGAACTGTTCAATGATGAGAGTGGTGGCTGCAGGGCAGTGATCAGGCTTCCAGCTGCAAAACCGAGTGTCACTCCTCAGACAGCCCCATAGCCAGCAGCTTCTTGTTGAGTGTCGGTCGACTAATCCCCAGAAGTTCAATAGCAACCCCCTTGTTCCCGGCACTAGCTTTCATGGCTTCCCTGACGAGCAGTTCTTCAACCTCATCAATAGTCGGGAATTTTTCAAAAGCAGTATAAAAAGTAAACCCGCCTTCGTTAGAAACCCGCACCACACCTTTTTTGCGACTGACTGCAACTGCTGCCAGATCCGGAAAATCCTTCCTTGTCAGAGTACCGCTCCGGTGACAGGCAACAGCATTTCGCATCATATTGATCAGTTCACGGACATTACCGGGGAAATCATAGCCGGAAAGCGCGAATTTTAGCTCAACCGATAATTCAGGCGGCTCCTTGCCAAGAGCAGTGGCGGCTTCATGAGCGAACTGCTCGGCCAGTAGCGGGATATCTCCAGGTCTCTCACGCAAAGCTGGAATCAGTATTTGATGAATCGTCAAGCGGTGATATAGATCCTGCCTGAAGGTCCCGGCTGCAATCATCGCTTTGAAATCCCTGTTGGAAGCCGCAACTATTCTGGCACTGCTTTGATAAAGTACATCAGAACCGAGGCGATAGTACTCTTTCTCCTGCAGAAGGCGTAGGAGCATCTTCTGAGATTCCGGTTTCATATCACCGATTTCATCAAGAAAAAGCGTCCCGCCGGCAGCTTTTCTTATGAGCCCGTCACGCTGTTCACTGGCACCGGTATAGGCACCGCGTTTATGACCAAAGATCATATCCGGAAACATGATTTCATCCAGCCCGGCAACATTGACCGGGACAAACTCACCGGCCAGGCCACTGGCATCATGAACGGCACGGGCAATCAGCTCCTTGCCCACCCCGGTTTCGCCGCTGATAAGAATCGGGTGAAGCGTCGGTGCAACAGTTTCTACCAGCTTGAAGATCGCGGTCATTTTAGGATCGGCGGTGATGATGCCGGAAAATATCTCACTTCTGGCAAGAGGTTCCCCCAGCAAAAAATCCTGCAGATGACGGTTCTGGCGGGTAAGTTCACTAAAATCCAAAGCTTTGCTGACAGTCGCATAAAGCCTGGCCGTGTCGAGTGGTTTAGTCAGATAGTCAAAAGCGCCGGTTTTGATGCAGTGCACGGCAGTGCTTACGTCTGCTACGGCAGTCATCATTATTACCGGGATGTGCGGAAAATGCTGATTTACCTTTGAAAGCAAGTCTGCACCTGACATGCCTGACATGCCTGGCATGACAAGGTCGAGCAGCACCACCGAAATATCCCCGGTTGCCAGCCTTTCCATAACCTGAAAAGGTGACGAGAGCGGCTCTGCCTCGCCAATGCCGTTTGACACAAGTGTTCTGGTCAGCTGATGAAGGAGATCGGTATCATCATCGACGACCAGGATTTTCTGGCGGTACTTTATTACCGACATACTTACTCCGCCTTCATTGACTGCAGGGAATTTTTGAGTTTTCTTGCTTTGGCAGCGGCCTGATCGTTACCGGTCCGCTCGTAAAGCTTTATCAGCTTATCCAGTTTTCCGGCAGCAGCCGGACTGTTTTTATCACTCAGCTCGGCATCAACGGCTCTTTGCAGGTAGTGAGCGCCGTTGGTGATATCACCTTGAGCTTCAAAAGTACGGGAGAGAGCGGTCAGATCGGCTATAACCCTCCCGGGGAGGGCAAGCTCTTTATCTATCAATAGCGCAGCTTCAAAAAACTGGAGGGCAGCCGGGTAGCGCTTTTCAAGTAAGGCGATCTCTCCCAGAAGGCGGCATGCATTTGCCTCCTCGCGCCTGTCAGCAGTGCTTCGACTGAACTTAAGGGCAGCTTCACCAGCCTCCGTAGCCTTTGGGAGATCACTCTTCTGCAGGAGCAATAAAGCAACCAGATTGAGCATTCTCGATCTATCACTATCTTTACTGCTGTTAACCGCTCGCTCTGCCCAAAGCAGCGCTTCGTTACTGTCCCCTTTAAGGGTAGCAAGTTTACTGTTTTCAAAACAAATTTCAGCTTCGAGTTCAGGTGTCTGTGGAATCAGGTTAACAGCTTGTTTGAGGACAAAATCGGTTCTCCCCGAATCACCCAGACGCCGATATAAACGGGAACTGTTTATAAGCGCAGTAACCATCCCTGAATAGTTTTCAACCGAGCTGAAAAGCCGGTAAGCCTCAGCAAATTCAGACTCAGCGGCCAGAAACTTCTGTTTTGATTCAGCGGCAACACCGGTTACATTATGCCTCTCTGCCTGTTGCAGCAAAGTCGGCAGTTTTGCCTTGGTCTGAGCGCAAGCTGTCATCAGTAGCAGAGCCACAAAAGCCAGGGACAGAAAGAAGCTGGAGCGCTTATTCATTACTGTCCCTCCGGATCAGATCTTTCTGTTCAGGTGATGACAGGAAACCTTTGAGCGGCCAGACACCTTTCACTCCATCCATTATCTCCCCACTCTGATCCATTAGCCCTTCTGTCTTATTTACAAGCTTTGGAACCTGGGGAAGGGTCTCTGCTGAAACCACTTCGAGATCTTTTGAAATAGCTTCTATATGACTTAAGGTCAACTCGATCTTTTCCAGTAACAGTGGTAGTTTTTTATCAACAACCTGCAGGGAACTGTCAACCTTTCCCAAAATCGGTTGAACCTGGTCAATACGGCTCTCTGCCTTGGTCAGAATCAGATCAAAGCGCTTGCCGGAGGCATCGGCTGTCTGTCTGCCGCTGTCAAGAATCAGGTCAGCCTTTTTGCGGCTAAGCTCAAGATTACCAGTGAAGGTATTGACGTTTCTGAGAGTCTTTTTAACATCACCATCTTCACTGTTTATGTAAGAAATAATATCCCTGATATCCATAAGTACAGGTTTTACCTTTTCAGCTATATCTTCGGCAATCTCGTCAAATGCCTTGCTTTTCCCCAGAGACATCAGCCCGTTTTCAGCTATCAGTTCAGGTGATGTTCCACTGTTTATCTCAATGATATAATCACCAATCATCCCCTCTTTTATTAATCTGGCAACAGAATCCTTGCGCATCCACTTCTTGTATTTTTTGTCAATCTGCAACAAAACGTCAACAGCGGCAGAATCATTCAGAGTTATTGACTTTACCCGGCCGATTCTAAAACCGGAAAGCTTTATCGGCATCCCTTGAGAAAATCCGGTACCTTTGGGCGCAGTCAACCTGACGTTAAACGTTGACGTAAAAAGGTTATTTTCGATTGCAATAAAGAGAACAACACCAATTACTGCAAGCATGGCAACAAGAAGGAATAACCCGACCTTTCTTTCTAGGTTTTTAAATCTGTTATCGGTACCGGATATCATAGTGAGTTGGTACCTCCTGTCGTGTATCTAAGGTCAAACTCCATCCCTTTGAGGGATTCAGGATAGGATGTCAGAAATAGCGATGTCGTATTCGAGTTATTGTGATATTCCCAGGCAAGATCGGCAAGCTGCTTCTGCTCGGGGCGGCTTAAGCCTTCAAAAGTCGAGTGATATATCATCAGGTTCGGGCTTGTAATAAAAGCGCGGGCAAAGGCAACCTGTCTGCGCTGAAACAGGGAAAGCCGACTCACAAGGACTGCAGCAGGGCCACTATAACCGGCCTTGTCAAGTGCAGCCATCCCCAGCGTTTCTATCTCTTTTTTCCCAAAAAGGCCTTCAAAGGCGATTTGCAAAGTCAGGTTTTCCCAAAGATTGAGGTTTGATATAAGACCACCATCCTGGTAAATTACCCCGATCTTTTTCCTGAACGTAGCTATTTCATTCTCATTCAAAACGGCAGGTTGATCGTCATAAAGACTGAAAACACCGGAAACTGTTTGCTGGAAGCCAAGAATGATCCTTACAATCGCATCATTCTCGATCTCTCTTGACGTTATGATCGCTGCAGACCCTCCAGCAGGGAGGATGAAGTCGATCGGGGCATCGATACCGGCAGCAATAACTTCTGAAAAACAGATCATAGGCTCTCCCGCATCAGAAAAGAAAGGTAAAGGAGATCAATACATCGGCAACAAAAATAATGATCATGCTGTTAATAACAGATTTTGTGCCGGCCTGGGGAATCTGGGTAATACTATCGCCGACCCGCAGCCCGGCATTACAGCCGACTCCGGCAATCACAACACCGAAGAGGAGGCTCTTGAAAGACGTTATCAGTATTTCGTTGAGTGTAAGGACCGTGACAATCCCCTGTTTTATCTGCGTAAGCGGGATCTGCCAGCCGAGCCATGAGACCAGTAGCCCCGAGGTCACAGCAATAAGGTTAAAATAGATATTGAGTACCAGAAGAGCAATCCCGACACCCAGAACCCTTGGCATGAGCAGATACTGTTCACCAGGAATACCAAGAGCCTCAAGATACTCTATCTCCCCTTTCAGCTTCATCTGTCCCATCTCAATGGCTATTGCTGAACCGCTGCGGGCGATGACGACCAGCGCGGTTATCAGCGGCGCAATCTCCCGGATTACGACCCAGACAAACACCTTGCCGATCAGTGAACCTCTGCCGGCGTCTGTAACGTTTGACATCTGCGAAATGATTGCCACACCGACAGCCATTGAAATGACAAAAACAACCTTGAAAGCCTCGTTGCCGGTAAAGAAGATCTGGCGAAAACAGACCTGTATAACAGGGCGTCGGCGCCGAAGAATAGTAACTACAAGACTCTTGGCAACCCCGACAAGCAGTGTAATCAGCTCAGCAAGGGTGGTATAGGCTGCTAAGGCGCTCCGACCAAGATCTGCTACCATTTTACTCCCTGTAAATCAGTTCGCTCGCTAAAAGCGATACAAAAGTTCAGCCACAGCAAGATTGTTGGTTTGCGAAACATCACTCTGGAGGTTCAGATTATCGACCCGCTCGATGCCATAAACAAGTTTCATATCAAGATGATCAGCCAGCGGCAGCGTCCAGAAAGCCCGCAAGGCGTCTTTACGTTCCAGAGCCTGGCCGATAAGCCGGCCCGTATTGCCTCGGGTTGTATGGCTATAATCCAGGCCGGCACGGTCGCGGACTGAAAACCAGTGACTGTAGCTAAAGAAAAAATCCTGGGTTGCGCCGCCCTCTGCATGGCCGATCGGCATACCTTTATAGATATAACCCTCAGTGAATTGAGAGTGACTATAAAGGATATTGTTGCCGAGAAAATACTCGAAACGAAAATCATTCTTACCATCGTCAGTCAATCTTGGGATGTAAATCCCGGCAAGGTAACTTTCCACAATCGGCCAGAATTTAGCGGCATCTTCGCCGGAAAACTCGACATATGCCTCGCTGTTTCTAAGAAAAGGCATTCGCCAGCGCAGCTCTACACCGCCAAGGCTGTTGGAATTGTCGTGACTGGTGCCACCAACAAGTCCTTGCAAGTTATCCTTGAGACTGTTATCAACGCCGGGCCCACCCTGTTGCCTGCCCAGGTTTATGCCGATCTCGAATTCGGGAACCGGCTTAAGCGATACTTTAATGGCATAAAACCATGGTTGTCGATCGCCGTTGGCAGTCATGACCTTGTCAAAACGGGATAAAATGAGCGCGTATTTTAACTTGCCGAACATCCCCACATCAAGTGGTTCCGGGCTGGAAAGCTTTAGCAGGTCAAAATTTCTGGCATTATTCGAAAGAGTAAGCGCTCCGCGCTCGCCAAAACCGAGCCAGTTGGAATCACGGCCAACTTCCAGTTCGAGCCCACCGCCGCCAAGCTTGACATAGCCTTTGTTGATTCGACCCTGAAGAACACCTGAAGTAGAGTAGAATTGAGGCTCAACCAGCAGGGAAACTGATTCTGAAAGATTCGCCTCACTACTGAAGCGTAAATCAAGGTTACTACCATCCTGATAGCGCACACCTTCGTTGTTCGCAATGAGCGGAGTCCCTTCAGTGCCGCGCTGTTCAACGATTGTCGGATACGGATTATCAGGTCTAAGCCCGGCGCCTATCCCAAAGACTCCGTCACCGCCAGGGTCATTAACATTACGGACGTAGTTTCTCGGCATTCCATCCAGATAGGCATAGCGGAGCGATAAATCGGACAACGGTTTGAAGTCAAAAGATGGTGACTGCGCCGGCACATCATAAAGAGAAAGTTCCCGCCGCAGGTAAAATTTGAGCTCCCCGAGAAGTTCCTTGCCAAAAGGTGAGTTCGCAGCATCGGAAGAGCTATTTTCCGCCTCCCTGACAAGCCTGGCAGCCTCGCTCTTTGTCAGGGGCCGGATCCCCTTGAAATCAGACGATATAAGCCCGAGAGCAGCTATTTTGTCGATATAGGAGTAAATTGGCGAGCCTAAAGGGATATTTACAGATGAAAGAGCCAGAAGATTGACTGGAAATAATAAGAGGACGGTGAATACCGGGAGCAGAAACAACTGTTTTTTCATATAAATTCCGCCTGAGATTACAATAAAATATATAAGTTTTTATAAATCAAAGCCATCAGCTTTTCAAGTATATTAAAAAAGCCCGACTCTTCTGAGTCGGGCTTTTCTTTACATCTATAAACCTGCACTTATTTGCATGCAGCCAACGCTCTTTCAAAGCCCATGTTAAAGGCTTTCTTGTTCAGCTCAATGAATGCTTCCGGAACGCTGGAAAGAACCGCCTTTTCAGCATTCTCGCGGCTAACCTGACCAGTTAACGCAACCATAGCGCCAAGAGCTACTATGTTGGCAACGATCTCACGACCGACGTCATTCTTGGCAGTATTGATGATATTAAAACCAACCTTTTTGAAGTTACCTTCCGGAAGTTTTGTAATCAGGTCTGAATCATAAAGAAGTACTCCACCTTCTTTAAGATCATCACTGTACTTGTTACAGGCTTCCTGGGTCATTGCCAGAAGAGCGTCACACTTGGTGACCTTCGGGTAATCGATTACGTCATCAGAAATTATTACTTCTGATTTGGAAGCACCACCACGGGCCTCAGGACCGTAGCTTTGTGATTGAACAGCCTGTTTCCCTTCATAGATGGAAGCAGCCTTGGCCATGATGATCCCGGCGGTTATCAAACCCTGTCCGCCCGCGCCGGAAAATCTGAGTTCATAACGTGACATCTTTATCGCTCCTTTTCCTTTATTAATTACTTGGCGGCCTGGGCCCGTTGAATAACCTTGGCGTACTCTTCACAGTACTCAGGCTTTTCCTCTTTATAAAGAACACCTGTCAGGACTTTCCCCTTCAGCTGCTCGGGACTCATCTTCTCTGCTGCTTTAACCGGCACGGTGGTATCTTTCAGATGATTCATCATCTCGATAACAGATTTGAACTTGTTACGACGCCCATAGGTTGTCGGACAGTCATCAAGAATTTCAACTACTGAAAATCCCTTGTGCTGAATAGCTTCAGTGATCAACTTGTCGATCTGGTTGGCATGGAAAGCTGTTCCACGAGCAACGAAAGTTGCCCCGGCACCGATTGCAAGCTTGGCAATATCAAAAGGAGGATCCGGATTGCCGTAAGGAGTTGTAGAAGCCTTATCGCCGGTCGGAGTGGCAGGTGAGAACTGGCCGCCTGTCATACCGTAAATCTTGTTATTCATAATAATGTAGGTCATGTTGATGTTACGCCTACAGGCATGAATGAAGTGATTGCCGCCAATGGCAGTACCGTCGCCATCACCACCGACAAGGATGACATTCATCTCCGGACGGGCCATTTTTACACCGGTTGCAAAAGCTGCGGCACGACCGTGGGCAGTATGCAGGGTACAGAAGTCAAGATAGCCAGGCAGACGTGAAGCACAGCCGATACCGGAAACAATGGCTGTCTCCTCTTTCTTGAGCCCACAGGTATCAATCGCCCGTATGAGGCCTTTCATGACAATCCCGTGACCGCAACCTGGACACCAAATATGCGGGAGTTTACCGGGACGCAAATACTTATCGTAATCGAATGCCATGTTACTTGACCTCCTTCATCTTATCGAGGATCTGATCAGGATTGATCGGTTCTCCGTCTACTCTGAAAATGCCGAGAACAGGCGCGTTCCCTTCGATCGCAGCCTTGACTACGCCATGGCTCATACCGAGATTCATCTCCGGAGTAATGAATGCTTTTACTTTCTTGGAAAGTTCGAGCAGACGCTCTTCCGGAAATGGCCAGAAGGTGATGAGACGGAACAGGCCTGCCTTGATCCCCTCTTTGCGAGCCTGATCGACAGCATAACGGGCTGAACGGGAGGTAGAACCGAAAGCGACAATGATGATTTCGGCATCGTCACACTGATACTCTTCCCACTTCATGATATCTGCTCTGTTACCCTCAACCTTACGAACCTGACGCTCTTCTTCAGCCTGAACAATTTCAGCCTTGGTTGTTGGAAAGCCGTCCTGCATCTTGTTCAGACCGGTGACGTGAAACTTGTAACCTGAACCAAAAGCAGCAAGAGGAGGAACATCACCGAAGGATGTATCATAAGGCTTGTACTTATCTGGTGAAACAGAAGGTTCGGTACGATTGATTACTTCCAGTTCGCCCGGTTCAGGGAATACAATCCGCTCACGCATATGAGCAATGATTTCGTCAGGCATGATCATAACTGGTGTACGGTATTTCTCGGCGAGATTAAATCCACGGACTGTCTCTTCAAAAAGCTCCTGAACTGAAGCAGGAACCAGACAGATTGCCGGGTGGTCACCGTGTGTACCCCATTTGGCGCACATGATGTCGGACTGTGAAGGACCGGTCGGCATGCCGGTAGAAGGTCCGCCACGCATTACGTTGTAAATAACGCAGGGGATCTCGGCGATACAGCCGTAACCGATCAGCTCCTGTTTAAGGGAGAGACCCGGTCCGGAGGTCGATGTCAGTGCCTTGGCACCGGTCAGTGCGCCGCCCAGAAGAGCTGCCATTGCGCCGATCTCGTCTTCCATCTGAATGAACTTGCCGCCGATCTTGGGAAGCTCGACTGACATTACTTCAGCTACCTCGGTAGAGGGTGTAATCGGGTATCCGGCGAAAAACTTGCAGCCGGCGTAGAGTGCGCCTTGAGCTGCTGCCTCGTTACCCTGAAGAAATGCTACTTTCTTTGCCACGGTAAATACCTCCTGTTAGAATGTTAAGCCGTAACTTTGATAGCGAAGTCCGGACAACGGAGCTCGCACTGCATGCACTTGATACAGGCTTCGAGGTTCTTAACAGAGACAACGAATCCTTTCATTTCAAGCACCTGCTTGGGACAAAACTCCACACAGATGTGGCATCCCTTGCAGTACTTCTCGATAATTTCGATAGTCGGAAGTTTGTTTTCCATCTACTTTCACCCCTTGTAAAAAAAGTGCGCCCACAGGCAAAAAACGTGTGAACTTAGCACAGTTAATAGTATAAATCAACTAGTAGAAAAAAGAAGAAGGGCAACTGCCCTTCTTCTCTCGCGCAAACATCAAGTTGCCAACGGATTAAAGATCCATTTTGTCCATAGCAGCAATCAGGTCAGTTACAGCAGCAACCGACTTGTCCATCATTGCCTGCTCTTCAGCGTCAAGAGCGAACTCAAGAATCTGCTCAACGCCATTTTCACCGAGAACGCAGGGAACACCAACATAAAGACCTTTGACACCAAACTCGCCGTTCAGGTATGCGCAAGTAGGCAGAACACGCTTCTGGTCCTTGAGGATCGACTCAGCCATAGCGATTGCGGACGATGCCGGGCTGTAGAAAGCTGAACCGGTTTTGAGGAGGGCAACAACTTCGCCACCTGCACCACGGGTACGCTTGACCATAGCTTCCATAACTTCTTTTGCTTTGGCTTTGTCTTTGTACTTACGCTCAAGAAGCTCCATTACCGGAATACCGTTCACGCTTGCATAACGAACAAGAGGTACCATGTCGTCGCCGTGACCACCAAGAGTCATTGCGTTAACATCCTTTACAGAAACACCGAGTTCCCAGGCGATGAAGGTAATGAAACGGGCTGAATCAAGAACACCCGCCTGACCAATAACCCTGCTGTGTGGGAAGCCGGTGACTTTCTGACAGAGTGTTACCATGGCATCAAGCGGATTTGAAATAACGATTACAAATGCATTTGGTGCATTAGCCTTGATCCCTTCAGCAACAGACTTCATGATCTTGGCGTTGGTTGCAATCAGGTCGTCACGGCTCATACCCGGCTTACGTGGCAGACCAGCTGTAACGATAACAACGTCGGAGCCGGCGATATCTTCGTAGCTGTTTGTACCTTTAAGGCTGACATCAAAACCATCTACAGAACCAACTTCAGCAATGTCGAGCATTTTCCCCTGGGGAAGACCTTCAACGATGTCGAAAAGCACAACGTCACCAAGCTCACGAAGAGCACAAAGCTGAGCAAGAACACCACCAATCTGACCACCACCAATAAGAGCAATCTTTTTACGTGCCATTTTTTACCTTCCTCCTTGTTTTTGGTTAAGATTTACTGCACTTGATACGACTTATATCAGATAGCATCCACTATTGCATTCAATGTTGCACTTGGACGCATGGCTTTTTCCGTCTTTGCCGGATCTGGCTGATAATAGCCACCGATATCCTGTGGCTTCCCCTGAGCGCCGATCAGCTCGGCATTGATTTTCTCTTCATTGTCCTGCAGCTGCTTGGCAACTTTTGTAAAACGCTCTGCCAGTTCCTTGTCCTTGGTCTGGGCAGCAAGCGCCTCAGCCCAGTACATTGCCAGGTAGAAATGACTACCCCGGTTATCTATCTGACCGACTTTACGGGCTGGATTCTTGTTGTTATCCAGAAATTTGGTATTGGCCTGATCAAGCGTATCAGCCAGGAGCTGGGCTTTCTCATTCTTGAAAGTAGCAGCCAGATGCTCCAGAGAAACTCCCAGCGCCAGAAATTCACCAAGCGAATCCCAGCGAAGGTACCCTTCCTGAACAAACTGCTGCACATGCTTGGGAGCAGAACCACCGGCACCTGTCTCAAAAAGTCCGCCACCGGCCAGAAGCGGCACGATGGAAAGCATTTTGGCACTGGTACCCAGCTCGAGAATCGGGAACAGGTCTGTCAGGTAATCCCTCAGCGCATTGCCAGAGACTGAAATCGTATCAAGACCTGCTTTTGCCCGTGGTAGGGTAAATCGCATTGCCTCAACCGGAGACATGATATGAATTTCAAGACCAGTGGTGTCATGATCTTTCAGGTATTTAGTCACTTTTTCGATCATCTGGGCATCGTGCGCTCTGTTTTTGTCAAGCCAGAATACTGCCGGTGCACCGGTTGCCCGCGCCCTGCGAACTGCCAGCTTTACCCAGTCCTGGATTGGCAGGTCTTTTGCCTGGCAACCGCGCCAGATATCGCCGGCTTCGACCGCATGCTCGATCAGCACGGCGCCGGATTCGTCAACAACACGCACGGTACCGTTTGCAGCAATCTTGAAAGTCTTGTCGTGGGAACCGTACTCTTCAGCCTTCTGTGCCATAAGACCGACGTTGGCAACGCTGCCCATGGTGGTTGGATCAAACTGACCGTTTTTCTTACAGAAATCGATACACTCCTGGTACCACTCCGAGTAAGAAGTGTCCGGAATAACGCATTTAACATCATGCAGCTTGCCATCAGGACCCCACATCCCGCCGGAATCGCGAATTACAACCGGCATTGATGCATCGATAATGATGTCGTTACTTGCATGAAGGTTGGTAATACCCTTATCGGAATCAACCATCGCCAGCGGCGGCTGTTTTTTGTAAACTGCCTGGATATCTGCTTCGATCTCGGCCTGTTTTGCTGCCGGCAATTTCTGCATTTTTACATACAGATCGCCCATGCCAAGATCCGGATTGACGCCCAGTTCAGTGAAGGTCGCAGCATGTTTTTCAAAGACATCCTTGTAGAATACCGAAACGAAATGACCGAACATGATCGGGTCAGAGATCTTCATCATAGTGGCTTTAAGATGTACCGAGAACAAAACACCCTTGGCCTTGGCATCTTCGATCTGCTCGGCAATGAAAGCACGCAGAGCTTTTGCGCTCATGAAGGCGCCGTCAAGAACTTCACCCGCCTGCAGGGAGAGTTTGTCTTTCAAAACTGTGATTTTACCGGCCTGATCAACAAGTTCGATGCGGACGTTTTGAGCCTTCGCCATAGTAACCGATTTTTCACTGTGGTAGAAATCACCGGCAGTCATATGGGAAACATGGGTCTTTGACTCTGGTTTCCAGGCACCCATTTTGTGCGGATATTTTTTTGCATATTCTTTAACTGCCCGCGCAGATCGCCTGTCGGAATTCCCTTCTCTCAGAACCGGATTTACGGCACTCCCCAGACATTTTGCATAGCGTGCATTAATCGCCTTTTCAGCGTCGGTTTTCGGCTCTTCGGGATAATCAGGGATATTGTAACCCTGCTCCTGCAACTCCTTGATGGCAGCTTTAAGCTGTGGAATTGAAGCACTGACATTCGGCAGTTTGATGATATTGGCTTCCGGTTTCTGGGTAAGCTCACCAAGCTCTGCCAGGTAATCGGGCATCCTCTGGCTTTCTGTCAGGTTTTCAGGAAAGTTGGCGATAATTCGGCCGGCAACTGAAATATCCCTTGTTTCAACGACAACGCCGGCTGCTTTTGTGAATGCATTGACGATCGGTAGCAAAGAGTAGGTTGCCAGTGCGGGTGCTTCATCGATTTTAGACCAGATGATTTTTGATGCTTGTGTTGTCATATTCTCTCCTTGTTCTTGTATGCCGATATTGCCCGAGGCTTTAGTTAGGATACTGCATTTATTCAGACTAAAAAGAGATTTACTTTCATTAATGGCGGGGAAAATCTTGTATACAGTATACAAAGAGGTAGTTGCTGTCAAGGAAAAATCAGGGCGCTGAAGAAGGCAATTTCATGAATTATAAGTAATCTTACCGCAGCGAACGCTCCGCAGCAAAACGCCTTGCTTCACTCATATCATTTTTGTCCGAGTTGCGGGGGATACGAAGAACTTGACCTGGCCAGAGGACAGCCGGATTACCGATCTGATCGCGATTTGCCTTGTAAATAAGAGGCCAAAGAGAAGAATCTCCGTAAACATCCTGCATGGCTGCGATCTGCGGAAGAGTCTCGCCTCGCTTGACAGTATATTTTGCAACAAGCGGCAACTCTTTCTCCTGCCTGCTCCTTTCAGCTCTGTGACGGTTTTCAGCTTTTTCTGCTTTTTCCGCTTCAAGCTGCCTGGCCCTGGCAGCTGTTTCTTTGGCAAGTTCGGCGGCTTTGTGCCGTTCCTCAATCTTCCGCAGTTCCAATGCAGCTTCTGCCTGGCGCTTTGCCTCAATATCCAGACGGACAGCCTCTTCTCTTTTTTTCAGCTCATTAGCGTAGAGAGCTGCAAGCATTTCAGCTTTGCCCAGAGCCAGGTTATAATAGGCATCAGCTTGCGGAATCTCACCTTTTGCATGTTCAAGGTCGCCAAGGTTGACGGCATTGAATAAATCTCTTGCCTCAAAAGGGAAAAGAGTTTCCATTCCGGAAACTCTTACCCTTTCAACCGCCATTGCTGCGTCAACCTGATACCTGGAGACCGGTGCTGCACAGGCAGTAACAGCTATCAGGAGCAAGCAGCTCAAATATAATGCCTGGAATTGCTTCAATAAGTTACCTATTTACCGAGAGTCTTGACTCCCAACTCCCTGAGTTGCTTGTCGTCAACCGGCGATGGCGCTTCAGACATGAGACAAGTGCCCCTCTGGGTCTTTGGAAAAGCTATAACGTCACGGATAGAATCACTGCCGGTCAGCAGCATTACCAGCCTGTCAAGTCCGAAGGCAATACCGCCGTGGGGTGGAGTTCCATATTCGAGCGCATCCAGCAGAAAGCCGAACTTGGCGCGCTTGTCTTCTTCTGAATGACCGAGCATCTTGAACATCAGCGACTGAATAACTTCCTGATGAATCCTGATAGAGCCGCCCCCTATTTCATTGCCGTTCAGAACCAGATCGTAAGCCTTGGCACGACAACGCCCCGGATCGCTCTCAACATAATCAACATCCTCATCCATGGGAGCAGTGAAGGGATGATGCACTGCACACCAGCGCTTGGCGTCTTCGTCCCACTCAAGCAGCGGGAAGTCTGTTATCCAGACAAAAACGAAGTTCTCCTTATCCAGGAGTCCGAGTGAAGCGGCAATCTTGTTACGGAGTTTGCCGAGTGCATCATTAACAACCTTCGGCTTGTCAGCCACGAAGAGCAGCAGGTCGCCTTCCTCGGCGCCGAAAGCGGCATTCATGGCAACAATCTCCTCAGGAGTAAAGAACTTGGCAATGGGCGAATGCCACTCGCCATTTTCGATTTTCACATAGGCCAGACCTTTGGCGCCGTAAATCTTGACAAACTCGGTCAGGTCATCAATCTCCTTGCGGGAGAATCCGGCACACCCTTTGGCGTTCAGACCTTTAATTATGCCACCCGAAGCAGCTACATCGGCAAAAACCTTGAAGCCGGCACCTTTGACGATTTCAGTCAGTTCAGTCAGTTCCAGCCCGAAACGAAGGTCTGGATTATCAACACCGAAGCGACTGATCGCCTCATGGTAAGTAATTCTCGGGATAGGGAGCTGAATATCAACCCCCTTGGCCTCCTTGAAAACCGTCGCGATAAGACCTTCCATAACCTTGATGATGTCATCACGGTCTATAAAAGACATTTCACAATCAATCTGGGTAAACTCAGGCTGGCGATCCGCCCTGAGATCCTCGTCACGGAAACAGCGCACTACCTGGAAGTAGCGGTCATAACCGGAGATCATCAGAATCTGCTTGAAAATCTGCGGCGACTGGGGCAGCGCATAGAACTGACCATGATTAATCCTGGAAGGGACCAGGAAGTCACGGGCGCCTTCAGGGGTCGATTTTGTCAGGAAAGGGGTCTCAATCTCCAGAAAACCGTTGTCACTTAAGTATCGGCGGGTTGTCTGGGCAACCTTGGAGCGGAGGATAATGTTATCCTGAAGCTGGTTTCTGCGCAGATCAAGATAGCGATATTTGAGACGAAGATTTTCGGCAACATCGACATGTTCGTCGAGAGTAAAGGGAAGAGCCTTTGACGGATTGAGGATCTTGCACTCTTCAACAAGGATTTCAACCTCGCCTGTTTTCAGATTCGGATTAACGGTCCCTTCAGGCCGGGGGATAACCTTACCCTTTATAGCAACAACGAACTCACTCCTGATTGACTCAGCTTTACCATGAGTCGCCTGATTGACTGCAGGATCGAAGACAATCTGGGTAAGACCTTCCCGGTCGCGCAAATCAATAAAAATCAGTCCGCCATGATCACGGCGCCGATGAGACCACCCCATCAGGGTCACGCTGGAACCGATGTCTGTCGCCCGCAACTCACCGCAGTAGTGACTTCTTTTCCAATCTCCAAGAAACTCTATCATTTACAAGACCTCCTTAAAATATATAACTATCCAATATTACAAGCGACAAGAGGCTTTGCGGGGGGATATCCCCAAAGCCTCTTGATTTGTCCGGAAATAATTTCTATTAAAGCGCTAATTCTATACATCAGGCGACCGGATTTTTCAATCAAATTCGAGTTATTTTGCATCGTTCAGCACCAATTGAAAATAAGTCACCTTCATTAACACTCGTATTACCGGCAAGGTACGTTAGCCAAACCCTGACAAACAGGATAAGTGAGTTAACGAAGTTATTTTCTGCCAGAACAGCGCATACAAATAGCTTTTTACTTAACTAAAAGAAAACGCCGCTCTCCCAATAAACAAAATTGGAATAGCGGCGTATTTACTTCGCAGCATCACCCTCCCCTGGCAACAGGATAAAATAATCAACTAACTTCTTTGATCATGTTCTTGGCGATTATCAGCTGCTGAATCTGGCTGGTGCCCTCATAAAGACGGAAAAGACGGACATCGCGATAAAAGCGCTCCACAGCATACTCACGGATGTAACCGGACCCGCCAAGAATCTGCACGGCTCGATCAGCAACCTTGCAAACCATTTCCGCAGCGAAGAGCTTGCTGCAGGATGATTCGGTGCTGATACTTTTCTTCAGATCATATCTGCGGGTTGTCTCCAGCACCATGCTTCGGGCCGCGAATATCTCCGCCTTGCTGTCGGCCAGCATCCCCTGTATCAGCTGGAAATCCGCAATCGGTTTATTGAACTGCTTGCGGTCAACGGCATAACGGAGTGCCTCTTCCAGAATCCGCTCGGCAGAGCCGACGCAGACTGCAGCTATATGGGTCCGTGATTTTTCCAGTACTTTCATGGCAGTCTTGAAACCGACCCCTTCCTTGCCACCAATAATGGCACTGGCCGGCACACGGCAATCTTCAAAAATCACATCACAGACATGGCCACCCCACTGCCCCATCTTCTTTTCATTTTTCCCGAAAGAGAGTCCGGGAGTCCCTTTCTCGACCAGAAAAGCCGACACCCCGCCGGCCCCTTTGATCTCGGGATTGGTTCTGGCAAAGACGGTAAATACTCCGGCTTCAGGTGCATTGGTGATAAATCTTTTGGTACCGTTAAGCACGTAAAAATCGCCGTCTCTGACCGCTGAGGTTCTCAGTGACGCCGCATCAGACCCGGCATCAGGCTCGGTGAGAGCAAACGAAGCAATCAGCTCGCCACTTGCCAAACGGGGAAGATAATACTTTTTCTGCTCTTCAGTGCCGTCAAAAACTATCCCCAGAGCACCGATACCGACATTGGTGCCGATGACCGAGCGGAATATAGGTGCCGCTTTGCAGAGTTCAAAGACCACCCTTATCTCCTCTTCAAGAGTAAGACCAAGGCCGTCGTACTCTTCCGGAATTGACAACCCGAACAGACCCAACTCTCTCATTTCATCGATAATTTCGTCAGGGATCGCATCATTTTCAGCGCACTGCTCTTCAATGGGGATGAGACGCTCTTTGACAAACTTGGAGACCGTTTCAAGAATTACATTCAGTGTGGCTTCATCTTTGATCATTTCACTTCTCCCGTAAACTTTATCTCATTGCACTGTTTTCCAGAACAACCGCCAAACCCTGTCCCATACCGATACAGAGACTGATAACCGCATAGCGGCAATTAGTCCGATGCAGCTGGCGGGCAACTGTCAGGGCGAGTCTGGCGCCGGATGCTCCGAGAGGATGACCGACAGCGATGGCGCCGCCGTTGGGATTAACCCGGCTATCGGTAAACGGAATCCCCAGCAGTTTAAGACAGCCAAGAACCTGGCAGGCAAAAGCCTCATTTACTTCGATTATGTCCATATCGGCAAGTGTCAGCCCTGCCCGGTCCAGCGCCTTCTTTACCGCCTCTACCGGGCCAACCCCCATAATCCGCGGCTCAATACCGGCAGCAGCTGATGATAGTACTCTGGCCAGCGGCCTGAGACCTTTTTTCTCACTAAAGGCGCGACTCCCTACCAGCAGCATACCGGCACCATCATTGACTCCCGATGCATTTCCGGCGGTTACAACGCCTCCTTCAATTAAAGGTTTAAGTTTGGCAAGTGAAACAAAATCGGATTCAGCGCGGGGATGCTCATCGCCGGTGACGATCAAAGGCGGTTTTTTCCCCCCTTGCGGAACGCTTACCGGAACTATTTCACCGCCAAAAAATCCGTCCTGCAAAGCCCTGGCATACTTGGCCTGGGAGCCGGCGGCAAAGATATCTGAATCCTCCCGGCTGATGCCGAAATCCCGGGCTACATTATCGGCGGTCTCCGGCATGGTGTCGCCGCCAAACTGCTTGATGATAGCCGGATGGGGAAAACGGGCCCCGATGGTTGAATCGAACATACAGAAATCACGACTGTAGGCAGACTCTGACTTGGCCATGACAAACGGGGCCCGGCTCATGCTCTCCACGCCACCGGCCAGATAAAGCTCACCTTCATTGCAGGTAATCGCCCGCGCCGCATCAATAACTGCGGCAAGGCCGCTGGAACAGAGGCGATTAACAGTCTGTCCCGGCACTGACACCGGCAAGCCGGAAAGGAGGACCGCATGCCTGGCCAGATTGCGGCTATCCTCACCGGCCTGGTTGGTGCAGCCGATAATCACATCCTCCACTGACCCGGCCAGAAAAGCATGCTTTTCCATCAGAGCCGTAATGACCCCTGCCACAAGAGTATCCGGTCTTACAGGAGCGAGGCTGCCTGCATGGCGACCAAAAGGGGTACGCAGTCCGTCATAAATATAGGCATCCATCATAAAAAACTCCTTTAACTGTTAATTTTCCGGCGTCAGCAACGATACACCAAGTCTTGCCCGACGGGTGAGCCAGGGACTGGGGCGGTAGCGTGGATCACCATAAAACGTGCTCATCTCCTGGAGAATGGTCAGCAGCTTGACGGCGCCGATGGCATCACCCCAGGCAAGCGGCCCTTGGGGATAACCAAGGCCGAGAGTTACTGCTCTATCCAGATCTTCAGGTGAAGTAATCCGCTGCTGAACAATATCGCAAGAGATATTGACAACCATAGCCAGCACCCGCTGGGCAACAAAGCCGGCGCTGTCATGAATCACCGATACCGGCACCCCGTCACCGGCGAACAGGCCATGGGCGGCACAGGAAACGCCGTGAGCAGTCAACGGAGTTGTCATCAGGGTGCGGTGACACTCCATGCCGAAGAGCGTATCAATAGCCACAGTCCGGGTCGGATCGAGGTTCTCCGCCAGACAGGCGGTTGTGGCATCGCTTCCGAGCGGCATGACCAGACAGATCGAATCCAGAGAGGGGACTGCGCCGCTATCAACGGTGGCGCCAAGTTTATGCAGGAGCGCAGTAATCAGGGCATAAGCCTCCGGACGGGCCCGACTTACCCATACGGAAGAAGGCTGTACCGCCGGGATCTCTATTCCGGGAACAGATTCAACACCGGCAGCGGTGTAACTGTAGAAACCTCTGCCGACCTTGCGTCCCAAAAGACCTGCCATGAGACGCTGTCTGGCAATGGGTGACGGTCGCAGGCGCGGCTCCTGATAATACTGGTTATAGATCGCTTCCATGGCCGGATGGGATACATCAAGCGCGGTCAGATCCAGCAGCTCAAAGGGCCCCATGCGAAAACCGGCGCCCTGGCGGAGAATTGCGTCAACCACCTGATGCTCAGCCACCCCTTCACCGAGGATGCGCAGCGCCTCGGTGACATAGCCGCGACCGGCATGATTGACGATAAAGCCGGGAGTATCTTTCGCCCTTACCGGAGCGTGTCCCAGCCGCGCCGTTAGGGCCACAAGCGCTTCGCCCACCCATTTTTCCGTCAACACTCCGTCGATGACTTCGATGATTTTCATTAGCGGCACTGGATTGAAAAAGTGAAACCCGCCAACGCGACCCGGAAGCTTGCAGCCGGCAGCAATCTCGGTCACCGACAGCGAGGAAGTATTGGTTGCCAGTATGGCAGCCTGACTGACAACATCTTCCAACTCCTGTAGTAATAGATGCTTGGCCTGAATATTCTCAACAATCGCTTCAACAACCACGTCCGCCGGAGCAAAGCCGGCCAGGGTTTCTATTATGGCAATCCGGGCAACCGCAGCCTCGGCAACCGCGGTTGTTATCTTCCCTTTCTCCGCCAGTCTGGTCAAAGCGCTCCGGATGGAATCAACCGCATCAGCGGCTGCCCCGGGCCTGGCATCGTGGATAAGCACCGCTATCCCGGCCTGGGCCGCAATCTGGGCAATGCCCCGCCCCATCACCCCGGCGCCGACAACCCCCAGCACCAGCTCACTTTTATTTACATCAAGGCTCATCAACTACCTCCCTTTATAGACCGGCTTGCGCTTTTCGATGAAGGCATTCATCCCCTCCTTCTGATCACCGGTCGCGAACAGAAGCTGAAATGCCTTGCGTTCCAGCATGATGGCCGCATCCAGAGACATATCCTGACCGGCCAGAACAACCTCCTTGATCTGGGCAACGGCCAGCGGCGGCATGGCAGCGATTTGAGAAGCCATTTTCAGAGCGGCGGCCTGAACTTCGGCGTCGGGCAGCACTTCACTGCAAAGCCCCATGGTAAAGGCTTCTTTTCCTGAAACCGGCCTGCCGGTGAGAATCATCTTCATGGCCTGAAACTTGCCGACCGCTCTGGTAAGACGCTGTGTCCCCCCGGCCCCGGGCATAATGCCGACCTTGATCTCCGGTTGACAGAAAGAAGCGTTCTCGCCGGCGATAATGATATCTGCATGCATGGCCAGCTCGCAACCGCCCCCCCAGGCATAGCCGTTAACCGCCGCAATAACCGGCTTGGGACAGACCGCAATCGCCTGCCAGAGAAGGTGGATATTGCGCAACATCATCTCGATGGCGCCTTTATCGACCATATCCTTAATATCAGCTCCGGCAGCAAAGCATTCACTGCCACCGGTCAAGACGATACAGCGCACCGCCTGATCCACGCTTAAAGCCCGGAAATATTCGGCCAACAGCTGCCGCAGGGGGAGATTCAGGGCATTTTTCGCTTCGGGGCGATTCAGTCTGACCAAAGCTACCCCATCAGCCGGATATTCTAATATGACTTCGCTCACGTGTCCCCCTTTTTTTACATGCAATCTTACATGCAATAATACCCGTTGTCAATAAGCATTCCTGATAAAAATGTTTGCTGTCAGCTCACAAATCATGCTGGATTAAAGCGTCGCTTCAGTGCAGATCAAGTTGATGCAAAGCTCTTGTTACGGCTATTGCTTTGACGCTGCCACTTCCGGGTGGTATGGTTTCTCGAAGCGTTTATCCCTATGCAATATCCTCAGTTTGTCTTCCAAGGAGCTTTTATGCCCCGGATTATCGCCGCTGCCCATGCCTTCCCGCCTCATGGCGTTTCCCAACAGGCAGTCAAGGAGATCGTCCGGCGGGTTTTTGCCGACAGCGTGACCGAACTGGAGCGACTGCTGACTGTCTTTGATAATGCACGCATCGATAACCGCCAGTTCATGATGCCGCTGGAATGGTATCTGGAGCCGCGCACTCAGCTTGAGCGCACCCGTGTCTACCAGCAACAGGGTCTTGCACTCCTCGAAGACGCCGCAGCAGTCTGTCTTGACAGGGCCGGTTGCCGTCCGGATCAGGTCGACCAAGTGATTTTTGTCTCTTCCACCGGTCATGCGACCCCGACTCTGGACGCTCATCTCATTAACCGCCTGGGGATGAAGCCAGCCACTTCACGGTTGCCGCTCTGGGGACTTGGTTGTGCAGGCGGAGCTGTCGGTCTTTCCCGTGCTCATGAACACTGTCTGGCCTACCCTGGCCACAGGGTGCTGCTGGTCGCGCTGGAATGCTGCAGCCTGACCTTTATGGCCGGGGATGTAAGTAAAAAGAACCTGGTAGCCACCTCCATCTTCGCCGACGGTGCAGCGGCAGCGCTGATCGGCGGGGATCTGTCAGACTGTGACGGTCCGGCTATAGTTGCTACCCGTTCGCATCTCTTCCCGGACAGTTACCATATTATGGGGTGGGATTTTCAAAATGAAGGGATGCAGCTGGTCCTGTCACCAAGGCTGCCGCTGGTTATCAGGCAGGAGTTACCGCCGCTGGTAAAGGCTTTTCTTGCCGAACATGAAATGACGCGCAACGACCTTGTTCACTTCGTCACCCATCCCGGCGGCGCCCGGGTCGTGGACGCCTATCGAGCGGCGTTGCAGCTTTCCGGGGATGATCTGCGCCAAACCGAAGATCTGCTGCGCAACCATGGCAACATGTCGTCAGTCTCGGTACTGGTAGTACTGGAGCAGTGGCTTGCTGCCGGGGGGATGGCAACTGCAGGGCACGGCCTGCTATCGGCGTTCGGTCCGGGATTTTCAGCCGAACTGCTGCTGTTCAAGGTGTAACATGTCACTGCTGCCGCTCTTTGCATACCTGCTGTTGGAGCGTTTCTTTGAGCTCCAGCTTTCCCGCAGACACTGCCTGACCCTGACGGCCCGTGGCGGTAGGGAGTTCTATCCTGAAACCTTTCCCCGCATGGTCGCCCTGCACAGCCTGTTTCTACTGGCCCTGTTCGGCGAGTCCTACCCCTGGCTCGTCCCCACCGGACTGTTCAGCTTCACCCTGCTCACTCTTGTCATCCTGCTTCAGGGAGTGCGCTACTGGTGTATCATCAGTCTCGGTGAATGCTGGAATACCCGGATCGTACTGGTTCCGGGGGGAAGGTTAAAAAAGCGGGTCCCTATCGCCTGCTTTCCCATCCGAACTATCTGGTGGTGACACTTGAGTTCCTCCTGCTGCCTCTGCTCATGCGCGCGCCGTACACCCTGGCGCTTTTCTTCCCGGCCAATCTCCTCATTGTGCGTCAGCGCATCCATTTGGAAGAGCGCGCCCTGCGGGAATTTACCGACTACAATGAACAGTTTCCGCCGTAAATATCAGTTGAAACATTGGCATGGTAACTATTGAACCCGATAAAAACCTATGGCATAAATATATGCCACCGATTTAAGAATCCCTTCAAGCTTGAATCCCACCGGGTCAACCTGTTCAATCAAGGTTTTAATCTCTTCCGGTGAATGCGCTTCTATAACTAAATAATCGACCTTATTGGCCAGAGCATATTTGTGTAACTCCTCACCTGTTGCCAGCGGCATTGCTGTCCAGATCCCGTCAAGATGGTATACAAGCTTGCTCCAATTGGCCAGATAGTTGTTTCCGGCGCCCAACCGCTGATAGGCCAGTACCCCGAGATCCTTACAAACCTCGGCGTTTTGAGCCCGTCTAACGATATCTTTGCTTGCCCTCTTACCCTCCTGACGGTCAAGCGGATGAAATGACAGATAAAAACGGACGCCAATAATAGCGGCAACAACCACAACGATCGCGCCGGCTACCGGCTTTTTACCTGTCGAGGATACTTTATCGGCCATAAGCGCCGCCAGCATGAAAATCCCCTGCGCTGCCATGATCAGCATCAAAGGGAGATAGGGAACCAGATACTTCCACCAGCCGTCGGTGAAGATCGGCAGTACAAAAAAAATCAACAGCGGAGCAAGGAGAATCGCCCTTTTCTCCCTGGCAAAAGGTTGCCAGCGTCCGAAGAGACTAACAAGCGCCGCCAGCGAGAGATAAACCGGAAAAAGCTGGGGAAAATATTCCATGCCGCTGTTGTTCGGAATTCTTCCGGGGATTTCGTGGGATAGATTAGTGAGATAAACGGACAGGCTTTTAGCGGGCTGCGACAAAAGGTAAGAAAGCAGATCTTTCATGCCTTTAGGTTCCTGCCACCGGAGCTTGCCCTGATGATTCAACCCCCACAATTCAACATTATCTCTTTCACTTATATCACTGTCTCTATAAACGGCGTTTTTCATCCAGGTCAATACATACGAGGCCTTGGGGCTGATGACGAACGCGCCATAATGTTGCTTCAGAAAAAACAGATACGGTGATGAGACAATAAAAAACATGATTGTAGCGATAATGCAGAGTTTGAATACTGACGAACGATAAAAACGTACCCCCTGGACGGCCGTCAAAACGGTGAAGAGCAGCGACATCACCACAAAGCCTTCTGATCTGGAAAGATAGGCGAGTGAAAACGTGATGCCGGTTATGGCAGACAACAGCAGGGAATTGCGTTTGACTGCAGCCGTACAGATTGTCAGGGCCAGTAGCAGGAAAAAGGTATAGGTAACTTCAGGTTCCGCGGAATAGGCAATACTGTTCAGGTGAGGGAAAATCGCCACCAGCGCTGCCGCCAGCAGAGCGCAACGACGGTCAAAGATCTGAACGGCGAGTGAATAAACTGTCGGCACTAACAGAAAAGCTAACAGCGGAGAGACTAGAGACGCCACGGTCAAGAGATCGTGTATCCCGCTAAGATATGCGACTACAGCAATTATAATAGAATGAAAAGGGGTCGCCCACAGCGCCTCCCAGCCTAATTTGCCGGCATAGAGAATATTCCTGGAAATCTGAAAATAGGTGATTGAATCAGCTGTGAGCCCCGGAATCCTGTAGCTGCGCCAGAGCACAATTGCAGAGAGTAGCAGCGGAAAAACAACGGGGTAGTGCAGCTTTATCGCTTCCTTTAGTCTGTCAACCATTCCACGCCTCAATATAAGAGCTTTATAAAGCAAAAGTATTATCTGTCACAATCAGAGTCTGCCGGCTATGCTTCCTCTCACTAATACGGGGCAATACTTCTAAGTCTTCGGATCTTGTGTTATTAGCATGTTAGCTGTACTAAGACAACCAGCAAAGAACATTAAATCCCTGAAGCTCCACAAGTTGTTGAGTCGAATATTGACACTGACAACCCGCGAGCTTAAAAAGTATCACTTAACTGTCCAGCCTGTTTAAAAAAACTAATAACGCAGAGATAAAACACTGTTTACTTATTGCCATTTCTAAAATATATACTGTATACACTTTTAAATATCGACAGGTCTATGGGCATAATTCGACAGATTCCCATCCAATGTTCACATTCACGATTTGTATGAATTCACTTCAAAGGAGGAGTAATGAAAAAAAGCCTTTTCATTAGCGGACTACTTGTGTTGATCACAACTGTTTCAGCCTACGCCAGCAGCATGGTGCGCATCAAATGTGAAGATCAGGACAGCGGTACTGAAGTATTTATTAATGGCAAGTTTGTGGGCGAATGCCCTTGCGATGTTCCAGTAAAAGCCGGCAAAGCAAAACTGCTTGCGCGTAAAACCGTCCAGAACGGCTACGAACAAATCTTTGAGAAAGATCTAAGAGTAGTTGATGATGTTGTTCAACGGATAGACATTACTCTGTCTGCGCCTCAGGTATCAGTTGAAGCCAGACAAAAAGCTGAAGCGGACGAAGTCAGGCTTAAAAAAGATGCTGCCATCGCCGAAGCCAGACTTAAAAAAGAAGAGGCCAAGATCAAACTTAAAAATGAAGCGACAGAGGCTGCCACGCAACTTAGTGCTGCCGAAGCCGGCGATGTAGAAGCCATGAAAAAGATGATTGGCTATTATGAGGACGGGATAGGCGTGAAAAAGAGTCCTGCTAAAGCCGCAACATGGCGTAATAAAGTCGAGGCGAGCACTGCGCAGGAACAGCTGCGTGCGGCCAATGCAGGTAACTTTGAAGCAATGAAGAACATTGCCGTACGGTATGATACCGGACAAGGAGTGGTCAAAGACCCCTCCCAAGCAAAGGAATGGCGGAACAAAGCTGAAGCAATAATTGCACAAGAGCAAATTAGTGTTGCCAAAACAGGCAATTTTGAGGCAATAGAAAACGTTGCCGTACGTTATGACACGGGACAAGGGTTGAACAAAGATCCGACTAAAGCTCAAGAGTGGCGGGATTATGCAAAAAAACTTGCTGAAAACCAACAAGCTCAACAGGCAAAAGCACAAGCCAGGCAGATGAAAATTTATAATTTCACCTACTTTGAAAACACGGATCACCTGTTCAAGAGAGAAAATATTATTACTGCGCTGGCTTCCTTACCCATGGCTTTGGCCTCTGACATTCTCTCCCTGCCAAAAAGATCTTCCGAGTTAGATCAGATCAGAAACGAAGCAGCCTTTCGCCCTTCCACCTGGGGCAACCCTGATTCCATGATCGCCCATGCAACGCGGCGCCATACGGAAAAAGAGTTAACTACGGAAGCCCCCCTGCTGATTGTCGCCACTAAATGAGTCGTCTTGTAATTGTGTTAATGGCACTATTGACAGGCGGCTGCGCAACAACTTCCTGGCAAAACATGCAAAAAACGCCAGCACCGATCTCGATGCAAAACTGGCAACAGTTGCAGAGCGTCTTACGAGATGCACCGAGCGAACTGCAGAGTGCAATCAAGCAGGCAGGAGAAGCACGGGTGGACCATGCTGATCAAACAGAATTGCCAAATCACTCAGAACCGCAAGAGCCCAAAACGATACTTTTCGATATCCTGACTAAAAACATCAATCCGGCCTTGCTGGCAGATACAGAATTTGAAAAGTTGCACAACGCCGTCAACGGTGAAAATCTGCAACTGCAGCAAGCATATGCGGTAGCGTTAACCGGCTATTGCCGAACGCGAAGGCTATTATTTCTCCAGCACCAGGCAATTTTATGATCGCGCCATAACTGAAGTCAGCGCAGCGATGAAGTCGCCGCTGTTCAAAGATCTGGACAATTATCTGCAAATAAATCCAGTCAAGCGTCGTCAGGATCGGGCCGCTGACGATCAGTATTTACTCCGACTTGCAGCTGATAAGCACTTGCGTGAAGCGCAAATCATGCTGGAAGAGTACGCCGTTTTGCGTAGCGAGCGAATGACGATGATCGAAGGGGCTAAATATTTTGAGCAGCAGGATTTTCTGGCTAAAACAGACAGTATTCACACCCAACTGGACAGTGAACATGCCAAAATATTTGATGACTGCCTGCTTACGCCCATTCGGCAGCACGCCAGTCCCCTGCAGCGACTAATGGGCATTCCGGGCAACAACGAAGTACCTGCCCCCCCTGTTCAGGTATCGACATGTAACTCGCCCCGGAGCAGGAATCTCCTCCACGAAGCGATTGCCGGCATTAAGGACGCAAAATCCGCACAGTGGGAAAAGATGAATGAGTTCTCTCACTATTGGGAAGAGAGTATCGTCAACCTGGATTTATTAAAACAGCTGTGATGAAAGGTCAATTTATTCAATGCCGGGGGGAAACCGATGAATTTCAATAAGTCGTTACGACTCATTTTGATTGTCAGTTTAATTGTATTCAGTTCGCTGCCGACGCTGGCCATGACGGTGCAGCAGAAGAAAATGATTGATCAGCTCGATCAACTGGATCACCTGGATTTTATCGAAGAGTATGAAAAAGCAAACGTTTGCATCCAAACTCGCGATTTTGCCTGCGCAGAAAAGAAAATTGCCAAGGCGGCCAAATACGTTGTCACTTCAAAGGATAAACAATCTCTGCGACTGATTAAACAGAGTCTTGCGGAAGAACGCAAAGCCGTCCAGGAAGAGCTGGCAGAAACCGCCCGTATCGAGCAGCAGTTGCAGATAGAACTGGCAGAGGCTGCTCGCATCGAACGGCAGGCCCAGGCCGAACAAGAGCGGCAAATACAGGCTGAGCAGCAACGGGTACAGGCAGAGCAGGAGCAACAGGCACGCGAATCCCGAGCGCAAAGCAGTTCAGGTTCTGGTTTTGGGGACTTTATCAGAGCCGCCGCCACCGTCGGCGCCGGTGCTTATGCAGGATACGCAACCAGAGGATACAGCGCGGAGCAGCAAACCAGGGTGATGGACTCGGCAATGAGAAGCGTCTATAACAATGACGCCAGCGCTATGCAAGCTACAACAGACCAGGTTATTGCCGAGCGGAGGCAAGAGCAGAAAGTCAAGCTGGAGGAAATTCGGGCACAAAAAGCCCGTGATGAACAAGCAGCCCAAGACAGGAAAAATCGTGCTCTTGAACAGGCTGCGGCAAATCGACGCGCCCAGCAGGAGGAACGCAATCGGCAGGCACTGCAGGCCGCGCAAGAACAACAAGCTAAAAAAACTCAGGCAAAACAGGCACAAGCAGAGGTTACAGCGGAAAATCAGGAAAAAAAACGCCAGGAAGCAAAGGCGCAATTAGCAGCAAAACAGCGGACTCAACAGAAACAAGAAGAAGAGTTGCAACGAAAGGTGAATCAACAAGCTAAAAATCAACCTCAACGTGATAAACTGACCAGAAAAATTGCTACAGGCTACGACTCCCCGGAAGCGGGTGGAACCAAAAGAGAACCGGTGAAAGAAAAAAACGCCGAAACAAAAAAGAAAAAAGTGATATACGGCCCGGAACAGATTGAAGCGATTGCTATCTGCTGGCAGGGTAAACGCAATAAAGATCACTGGCGCTGTGATGGTCCGGGTCAGGATACAATCTTATCTGATGATACTCTGGAGAAACAACTGGGATATGCTGGCTGTTCCAAACCACGATCCTCCGACGGGATGCGGACAATAACCAGAAAAGATGGCAGTGGTGGCGAGGCAAGAGTCTTTCTTTGCGGCTATGGCATCTGGACAGAGGTAGACATAGCAAAAAAATACGGTTTCACCGTGCAGCGAAACAAATATCAATGTACAGGCAGTACATATCCGACATCGCATTGCACTGACAACTTTCAACTTGAACACTGAAACAACACAATCTAATACAAAAACCGCCCGGTAGCATTTTAATGCTCCGGGCGATTCGTTTTAACCTTGACCGCCTCTATCGTTACAAAGCTAGCGATAAATCACTCCACCCAGCGCCGCTGCGCCAAAGATGACAAAAGCCGGATTGATTCTGGTCATGGTTAGCAAAACGAATGCGACCAGAACAAAGAGAAGCTTATCCCAACCCATTGTCATGGAGCCGGAAAATCCAAATTTATTGACCCCGAAAACCGTATAAGCCATATCGTAGGCTGTCCAGAGCAACAGGCCTACCACTACTGGTCGCACGGCCCGCAGCATTGATTGGATCAGGATGCTGTCCTTGATTTTAAAGAAATAGACAATCATGATCAGCATCAGCACGGTAGTGGGGAGCACTGTGCCGGTTGCGGCCGCAACAGCACCGGGCACACCTGCCAGTTTGTACCCCACATAAGCCGACACCTGCGGAGCAACCGGTCCGGGCAAGGCATTTCCCAGCGCAACAGCATCAGAGAATTCAAGGGGGGTAACCCAGGGCACCGCTTCTATTGCTCCGGGCGGAACCCAGAGAGCCGCAGTAGTTTCACGCTGCATAAGAGCAAGCGACGCGGGTCCGCCACCCCAGGAAAACAGGGCGACACGAGTATAAAGAATAAATATTTTCCAGAGTAACAACATACCACCTCCAGTTAAAAAGGCCCTATCTGCGCAACAAACCTGACAACATACTCCCCTTTTTTAGACTGCTGCGCTTACTGAAAAAAACCGCCCCACCGGAATTCCTGGCAGAGCGGCATGCTTACAAGTTCACAACGTTATTAACAACGACATCACATTCTCCACAAAAGGGCAAAAATTTTGTCAATTCAATACCATATCCAACCTCCGGTAGCAATGCTCACATCGTTGAATCTAAAAAGATCATTCCTTTCATTTAACCGGTAACTATAAATCAATTCGCCCGAGGTTATGAGTGAAAATAACTGGCGCCACTATCTGGGCGAATTTAAGGCTGCCACAGATACATGAAACTCCCGGCAGCAAAAGCGTCCAGCCCGCTAAACAGCTTCAGTGCTCCCCCCTTCTCGCCGGCATCGGCATAAATACTCCCCTTGTAGGTACCGGGACGGTAGTAACCAATCACCCGGGCGTTGTCGTCTCCAGCCGTTTTTCTGACCGAAGCGATGACGTCGTCCAGATAGCCGACCCTGTCGATCAGCTTCCCTTCCAGCGCCTGGGCGGCGGTATAGATACGACCGTCTGCCAGCCTGCGCAGCTCTTCCCGTGACAGGCTGTTGCCCGGTCGGGCCATGATCACGTCCAGGAAGCGGGCATACAGTTGATCTATAATCTCCTGCCCCAACTTGACCTCCTCCGGAGTTGCCCGGCGGAAAGGGGACATAATGTCCTTCTTGTCACCCGACTTGACGGTCTGCTCTTCAACGCCGATCCGGCCCATCAACCCTTCCACATTAAACTTCATCATGATCACGCCGATACTGCCGGTAATAGCCGTAGGGTGGGCAACGATCTCATCCGCAGCCGCAGCGATATAATACCCGCCTGAAGCGCCAACCCCCATAATGCAGGCAACCACCGGAACCTGTTTGCGTTTTTTGAAATTAATGATGTCGTGATGAATGACATCGCTGGCAGTAACCGTGCCGCCCGGGGAGTTGATGCGCAGAATCAGACCAACGATCCGTTTGTCCTTTTCAGCCTTCTGGAGTGCCTCGTGAAGCGTTGACACCATCGACGGTCCCGCCTGCCCCAGCAGGCCAGCGGACGTTTCCTGCTCGGAGATGGTGCCGCTGATATCGACCAGCAGAATCTTCCCGGTGCCGTCGCCTTCAAGCACCTGTTCCTCCAGGGGCATGGGCTGCGGCAAAAGCGGCACATTGACAAAGGCACAGCCGCCAAGAATTGCGACCAACAGAACCTGCATAACTACTGCTCCGAGCTTTCTCACAACAGCCTCCTTTTCACACAAAAACAGCACGAAGATAACAATAGCACAGAAGCGTGAATCTGCCATCAGCACTATTGAGAGCAGCGGGCAACTGCGCCCGCAACCATAAATGAATGACTAAGCATCTGATTTAAAAGAGCAACATTTTCAGTTAACAGGTGAACTATAGAATGTACTCCAAATGGCTCCCGCTTCCATCTTCTCAGGTAATAAATGTGGAATGGAGAGTTGCCCCTTAATTATTTCTTAGTGTCCATCCGGAAACCCCAGTTTAAGACGTACTGGACCTCCGGTCGCTGTTGGCAGTCTCTGCTTCGGAAGATTTTGACTACCACGTAACCAGTTTTATCTGCTCTTTCTCAATTTAATGACGCACTACACCCGTCGAGATGCTTTTCGCTGCTGCTTTTGCCTTTTTAAGCCGCTTCCAGCTTGATCCGGGCTATGACCTGAAGGTTGTAGGCAAAGATCGAACTCCAGACATAACGTCTGAATCCTTCCCAACCTTTCCAGGTGCAGCGGTCAAGCCCGAAAGCTCTCTTGAGTGTGGAGATGTTGGCTTCGATACCGGCACGGAAGTTCCGCAACTTCTTGTACACCCAGGAACTCTTGGCCATGTCGATTACCGATAACCCGCGCTTCTTGGCAAAAACAGCGTCTTTTACGCCAAGGCCTTTTGCTTCCGTCAGGTTATCCTTCGATGCAAAGCCACCATCAGCACTTACCTGGCGCGGCACCCTGCGGAAGACCCCTTTGTACCGCTCCAGCATAGGGATGTATTGATCCGAGTCAGCCGGGTTGCCTTTGGCAATCAGGCAGTCAAGGATCAGGTTGGACTTGCCGCCGGTCAGAAATATCTTGTGGCCGAAGTGGGTCTCACGCCTCTTCTTGACGATGATGTCGGTGTGGTCCTCAAAGAAGGATGTCACTTTATCTGATGCCGGCACCTTCTCGTTATGGAATACCCGTCGTTCGGTCTGACTGATAACCTTTTCCAGTAGACCCACTGCCCGTTTCAGCTGTGCGGCAAGATTCATGGCTGCAAGCATGTCACCAAGACCGTTTGCCTGGTACGCCTGCAGAGCCGGAATCGCTTTATTGGCATAGCCGACAACCTTGCCCGCGTAGTGCGTCATGTCACGATAGGCCGAGACTCTATCCTCTTGTTTCTTGGCGTTGAGAATCACCATAAGCCGTTTCTTGACAACACGGCAATGGTCGCAATAGCTGTAGTCAGGACGGGGAGTAAGGGCATGACCCTCCTCAAGCCAACGGGTGATGACCCTGATCCCATCCCAGAGCAAGGTGGAATCAGAGGGATCATGAATGTTACTTTCGACAACGGTCGAGTCAATCCTGACTTTACGACCGGTTTCTATGCCGGCTTCCATGGCATACTGCATGAGGCAGATATGAACTGCCTCCCAGGTCTCTTCGGAAAGCGGCTTGATGTTTTCCTGAAGAGTCGATGACGACGGATACTGTCCCATCTCCAGTCGGGCAAAGGCACGAAAGGATTTGGAATCTTCAAGATGAAACGCGAGCTCTTCATAAGAGAGGCTGCGAAACTGTTTCAGGACAACGCAGCGCAGCACCTGTTCTGCGGTCAGTCCCTCCCGGCCGGTATCCTGACGAGACTCTCTTGTCAGGTCGGAGAACACCAGATCAAGCATCTGGGGAGTGGCGTCGAGAATTGAAGAAATTGCTGCCAACTCTTTACCAATATCGTGACGCATGGTGACAGAGAAAAGGCTCATCTGTCGTGTCAGTTTTTGTCGCATCCGGAGTACCCCTGAAACCATAATGTGTAATGTTTACAGCTTGTTATGGTTTGCAGGATAGCATAAAACGAGATAAAACTGAACCACTTTATGCAAAATATCTTAACAATTTCATCCGGTTATCTTTCCGGATGGAAACTTCTTAGCATTTGCCATCAACTAATGTGCTTCAAGTTTAGGCGCATTTTATGACTCCAACACATTTTAGTCGATAATGTTGCCTATAATTTAGCCATACAAGGATTTATTAAGGCTACACATACACGCTTGTGCTTTTTATTTTTGCATTAATTGAACACACCAGATTAAAATATTTGCAATATTTAAGTTATTCAAGTATTAAGTGCTCATATTTTAACCATCAAGGAGGCACTCAATGGCAAAGCTGGATGAAAAAATTGATGGGATCTATCAGGATGTTC
Source organism: uncultured delta proteobacterium (assembly GCA_963787125.1). GTDB lineage: Bacteria > Desulfobacterota > Desulfuromonadia > Geobacterales > DSM-12255 > VEOV01. The sequence continues at coordinate 63,731 of CAWBBV010000024.1, read as the reverse complement.
TGAAACGCAACCCGGGTGAGACCGAGTTCCATCAGGCCGTTCTCGAGGTCCTGGAATCTCTCGGACCGGTTGTAGTCAAAAACCCTCAATACCTTGAACGTAAGATCATCGAGCGTATTTGTGAACCGGAACGCCAGATTATCTTCCGGGTGCCATGGCAGGATGACAAAGGCAAAGTCCATATCAACCGCGGGTTCCGGGTCGAGTTCAATAGCTCTCTCGGACCCTACAAGGGAGGGCTCCGTTTCCACCCTTCCGTTTACCTCGGCATCATCAAGTTTCTCGGCTTCGAGCAGATTTTCAAGAATTCCCTTACCGGTCTGCCAATCGGCGGTGGCAAAGGAGGATCCGACTTTGACCCAAAAGGCAAATCAGACGATGAAGTCATGCGTTTTTGCCAGAGCTTCATGACTGAGCTCTATCGCCATCTTGGCGAGCACACCGATGTGCCTGCCGGCGACATCGGCGTCGGTGGCCGCGAGATCGGCTACATGTTCGGCCAGTACAAGCGCATCACCAATCGTTACGAGCCGGGTGTGCTCACCGGCAAAGGCCTGACCTGGGGCGGCTCACTGGTACGTACCGAAGCAACCGGTTACGGGGCGACCTTCTTTGTCAACGAGATGCTCAAAGCCCGCTCGGTAAATCGCTTCGGTTTCATGTCTAGACTCCTTTTGAGGTTCTAGACCGAAATCACTAACTTTGCAATGGCTCAGTTTTCGGGGGTAAGGTCAAAGGTGTTCCTGGATGCCAAGATTGCTTATGGTCCTGGCAAAGCTGCCAATGCGGGCGGTGTTGCAACATCCGCCCTTGAGATGCAGCAGAACGCCGGCCGTGATTCATGGTCATTCGAGTACACCGAGAAAAAGCTCGAAGATATAATGGTAAATATTCATAAAAACTGCTTTGAAACAGCCGATGAATATGGTGCTCCGGGCAACTATGTACTGGGCGCCAATATCTGCGGTTTTATCAAAGTTGCCAATGCCATGGTCGCTCATGGACTGATCTAACCAAGTGCCAGATTCACGCTAAGGTCCTCACGTGCAGGGCCTTAGCGTGACTTCAGCCGGCTCCGGCCTGGGGTCAGCCCTGCACACAAAAAAACCCGGAGTCTGGCCGGGTTTTTAGGAAATCATCGCTAAAAGCGGGGTTTATTTAGAGTGGACAGGATCAGGCCACTTTTTTGAGCCGTTCAGACACCCAGACTTTAATGATGGACTGCCGGGGTACCCCGAGGCGCTTTGCTTCCCTGTCCAGCTGGTGAATCATCCAGAGCGGGAAATCGACATTCACCCGCTTCTGCTCCTGTTCGGGGCGATGGGCCTTGGAGACATCGAGAAAGTCGGAAATATCCTCGTTGTCATCGAATTTTTCATCAAATTCCCTAGCTTTCATAGATATTGACCTCCTCCTTCCGAGATCTGCGTACCGAGATAATTCTGACACTCTCACCTCTATACGTTACCACTCCTGACCAGTGCTTGCCGCTGATTTTCCCTATTACCAGATACCGAGGCTCATCGACCGCAGTTACCGGGATCTCTATGTAGTCAAGGTCGTCCCACAACTCCTGTGCCTCACGGAAATCGATTCCGTGCTTCAGTTTGTTGGTAACACTTTTTTCAGAATCGAACTCGAATATCATGGTATAGATATTATACCTTCAGTCATTCAGAAGGTAAATTCATTTCTTAGTGAGTTTCCGGATGAACATTAAGTTAGTAAGTCTATCCCCAACCGTACATGAAAGTTTCCCTTCACGGCTCAAGTCCCGTAAGCCCGGATCACCTGTGGGAGCCAAAGGGGACATTCTATAGTCCACCTGTCAACTGAAAATATCGCTCTTTTAAAATCAAATAGTTAGTCATCTTTGCGGATTGCGGGCGCAGCTATCCCTTGCTTTGGTGAAATGGCGAGTCTCTCACTTACGGCAAACCTTGAGCTTAATCGTTACTTGTATCCGACATCCCCCGCCCGCATCGGGAACTGGGTTGTCTATCATTCCTTATCAAAGCTCCAAGATTTTAGTGAGATGCCCGGTATTGTCCCTCCCGAGGTCATTGCTGCCTCTACGTTGTTAAACGGGCTTATCTCGCCTACTGCCTGCCTCTAGGGTGGTTATCCCGTGAAGCAGGAAGGATTAAATGGTTCTCTCTTCTTCATAAGTGTCCAGGCCACAACCAAAAGCTTTGCCGCCAGCTTGACTTTCATCTTCAGGTTGATGCCGCGCTCAAGCTCGCGACCTCTGATTAATTTGCTAAAGTAAGTCCTGATAACCGGATTCGCTGTGGAGGCAACCATTGCCGCTTGCACCAGGGCGTAACGCAGTGCCGCTTTCCCTTGCTTGGAGATCACCGGCTTGGCACTGTTGCTGTTCTTGCCGCTCCGCTCGGCACTTAAGTCCAGTCCGGCCAGACGCACTACCTGTCCCTGATTCTGAAACCGGACAGGATTGCCGATGGCGGCAAGAACCATGGCCGAAATAATCGGACCGAATCCGGGAATAGACAGAAGGCACTCATATTCAGAAAACTGCTTTGCTGCTTTTGCCATCAACTGCTCATTACCCTTGACCGTTTCACGAACCGACTTCAGCTGGCAGACGAGACTCTTGGCCTCCCATCTGGCGGCGTCATGAACAAGGCAACCAACGGACTCTCCGGCAGTCTCCCAAAGCTCGCGCAGACGTCTTTCCTGTTCTATCCTGATCTTGCGTTTTGTAATGAGCTTCAGGAAGGCGTCGAACTCCATCCCGGCAATTTCCCTCGGGTCCAGACAATGTTCGGCAATTGAAAGAATCAGGTCGTCCGGTTGCCCTGCTTTGATGTAGAGCTGGTCCAGTTCGGGAAAGAACTGGGCAAGAACATTATTTCTCAGCCGCATTTTCAGTGCGTGCTCTTCCTTCTTCAGCCTGATCCTGAAACCAATCAGGCTGCGTAATTCACGCAGGTTCTCTTGCGGTAGCTCATAGAAGAGGCAGCGGCTCTGGCCCACCAGATCGGCAACATTGGCGGCATCCTTCTTGTCGTTCTTGTCCCAACGGCCATCCAGTAGCGCTCGATTCTTTGCCACGGCCACATTGGATACATAGACAACCTGCTCCTTCTGTCGCAGCAGATATTCGGCTAAGGGCTTGTGGTAGGAGGCTGTAGGCTCAAGTCCATACACAACCTCGACCAGGCCATGTTGATTCTTGAGATCTCCGGCTAAACTGCGCAGATTCTCGAATCCTTGAAAGCTGTTGTCAAAGATCATGTTCTTGCGTAGCGTTCTGCCATTGGGTGTTCCAAAGAAAGCATGGTGCTTGTTCTTGGCAACATCGATGCCGACTAGCAGATGTTTTTCCGAGCCCCTGACTGATGCCTTCATCTGTCTGAACAACGCCAGACTATCCATTACAGCTTCCATTCTGTCCTCCTGGTATGTTGAATAAATGGCTATTCAATAACAGGCTGACAATAGAACTACAAGACTGGTAACTTATTATTTTATCTATAATTTCCGGGGAAAAATCTGTAGCTCTCAGTCATATATAACGTTGCTTTCTAATCAACTAACCATCCGCTTCCATCAACATTATTCGCAGTTCCTGATCACTTTTTTACCCATATGGTGGTCGTTGCCAGCTAATCAATTAAGATTCATCATCCCTCACTCAAAATCACTCGGCAATCAGTTGTATCACACCCACAAAGATTAAATAATCCAAAAGTTCGCCGCGGCGAACTTTTATTACTTGGCTGATATAATTAACTTTTCATCTCAAATATTTGAAGGTTATCGACCATCTCTCTCATGAAACCACTAATCTAGACCTTAAACAGCTTGATCTTCTGATAGGTCACACCCCGCAACTTGGTCATCTCTACTATGAACGCCGCTTTCTGTTCAGCGGTCAGATCGGCAGCAATCAGAACATCGATCCGCTCGGAAATGGCAGCCAGATCTTCCGGCGCTAGCGGTGCTCGCGGAGCTTTCGGTTTTGCCACCTTAGGGATAATTTCACTACGGGTGAGGCCACTTGCCTTGTATTTTGTGTAGAGGGCAACCATTTTCTCCGGCGTCTTTTGCATGGATACCACTGCCATAACTTTCCGGGAAACTCTTGGATCATTGCGACAATCGTCCTTCACTGCCTGCGGTAATCGGTTCAGTGACAAAATTTCAGATATGGCTGATTCGGATTTACCGAGCACGGCAGCTACTTCCACCTGGCCATAATCATGCACCGCCCGCAGCCGCTCTATCGCCTCCGCTTCTTCAATGGCCGTCAGATTCTCCCGCAGCAGATTCTCGATAATGGCAATCTCCGCCGGTTCACCATCGGTGAGTATCACCGGGACGTTCTCCAGTCCGGCATTGCGGGCAGCCTGATAGCGCCGCTCACCGGAGACGATGATAAATTTCCCGGCCTCCCCTTCCCGTACCAGAATCGGCTGCAGTATCCCGTGGCTGGCGATGGACGCTTGCAACTCACCCAGCGCCTGCTCATCAAAGAATTTACGTGGCTGTTCGGGATCGGGAATCAACTTGGCTATGCTCAATTGTTACAGTTTGCCTTTTTCGTAGGTTGTAGCCATAAAGTCTCCTTTGTTGCGCTCACAGCGCTTTTGTCCATGATTCTAATGATGTAAAGATAAAAGCATTGGCAACGGATGTCACGGATGAACACGGATACAACCATGAAAAATATATCAGCTATGCTTGATTTCATCCGAGTTCATCTGTGTAATCCGTGGATAAATGTTTATTCTGGATATATGAAGCACCAACAGAAACAAAAAAAACCGCTCCACCGGTATTTCCGGTAAAGCGGCTTTTGAGTTATTCTTTTATCGTTAATATCATCCTCAGCTCCAGAACATCACAAAATTTCTGTCAATTCAATACACTGGCTGATACATGGCGTCAACTTTAACACTGTCTCATTGTACTACCTTAGCAATCATCGCAGCGCTTCAGCCGTCACCTCGGCAATATCTCTGACCCTGACCTTGTCGCCAAGGCCGAGATCCTTCAGACCGTCCTCCATCATGGTCATGCAGTAGGGGCAGCTGACGCAGAGGGTATCGGGCTGTTGCTTCATCGCTTCCTTAACCCTTTCCAGATTGATTCTGCTGCCGGTCTGCTCTTCCATCCACATCCTGCCACCGCCGGCACCGCAACAAAAAGCCTTCTCTCTGCTCCGCTCAAATTCATTAGGGGCTTTACCGGTGGCGTTGGCAATGACAGTTCTGGGGGCTTCATAGGTGTCATTATGACGGCCGAGATAACAGGAGTCATGGAAGATGACTTTCCCCTGGTCGCTCTTTTTCGGCATTTTCAGTCTGCCGCTCTTCTGGAGATCGGCTATCAGTTGGGAGTGGTGGATAACTTCGATATCAAGGCCGTACTGTTTGTAATCGTTCTTGACGGCACTGAAGCAGTGAGGACACTGGGTTACAATCTTTGTTATCCCTTTTTCCTTGAACATGGCCACGTTTTCCCGGGCCATTTTATCAAAGACAAACTCATTCCCCAACCGGCGGACGCTGTCACCGCAGCACTGCTCGTCTTTCCCCAATAACCCCCAGGAGATTCCGGCAGCATCCATGATGGTGGCCAGGGCGACGGTAACGTGCTTGTTACGGCTGTCAAAGGCGCCGGCGCAGCCGACAAAAAAGAGATATTCTGTTTTTCCCGGTATAAAAGTGCGGTCGCCAAGGAGGGTACTCCATTTGATCCGCTCGGACGGGGCAATCCCCCAAGGGTTGCTGCGCTGCTCCATATTCTCAAAGAGGTTGAGCAGCTCTTCGGGAAACTGAGCCTTCTCCTGCACGAGACTTCGCCTCAGTTTGACAATCTTCGGCATCTGCTCGATCAGTACCGGGCAGACCGAGGTACAGGCGCCACAGGTAGTGCACGACCAGATAGCCTCTTCGCAGACAGTGCCCTCCCCTGCTGCGCCGATCAACGGCAGATTACCCTTTTTGCCATTTTTGATCTCCGGGCCGTTGGCAAAAAGATTCAACTTGATGTCGTGAACTATTTTACGCGGGTTGAGCGGTTTGCCGGTGTTGTGAGCCGGGCAGAGATCCTGGCAGCGGCCGCATTCGGTACAGGTGAGAGAATCAAAAAGATCTTTCCAGCTGTACTGATCAACACTGCTGACGCCGTAATGAGCCCCTCTTTTAAAGTTCTCCAATGGCTGGGTGTTCGGCTTTTCCAGGCTCTGGAAGTAACAGTTGGGGATAGCGGTGAGAATATGCATATGCTTGCTGCGGGGTAAAAAGTTCATAAACAGCAGCAGTACCAGCGCATGCAGCCACCAGGACACATCCCCCAGAGTCTGAAGAGTGGCTTTCGGGAGACCCTGCAAAAGGCCGGCGATTGCTGCTGATACCGGTCGCCAGGCGTCTGGCTGACCCAGGGCTATATGGGCGGCGTTAAGGGCAAAGAAGGCGATCATCAGGGAGGCAATCATTGCCAGAATCAGTAAGGCTTCACCACTGGCCGGCTTTGTATAGTCGTTACCCAGATAGTCAGGGGGAAAAAGCAGCCGGCGGGCAAAGGCGAGCAGCACCGAGACGAGGGCAACAAGGGAAACAGTATCAAAGACAAGCTTTAACGGCTGATAGATTGCTGCCGGCAGAAAGTTTGCCAGAGTGATGCCGGGAAGCAGTCCTTCCAGCAGAAACTCGCCATTGGCCAGAAGGAGGAAGAGAAACGCCCAGAAGAGGAAAAAGTGATTGACGCCGTATGGCCTCGCCAGCACTCGTTTCTGGGCAAAAGCGTAGGTAAACATCCCTGCCAGCCGTTGTCCCGGGTTATCGAAACGATTCTCCGGCGCTCCGACAGAGACCAGCTGCAGACGCTGGTAACAGCTGAAAAGAAAAGATACTACGGAAACAGTAAAGATGGTCATGAATACAGTTTGATGAAGCGACATGCTTACCTCGCTGGCTTAAATCCTGGTTACTTAATCAGATCAGGCGGCTTTTCTCTGCTCTTGAGCAGCGCTGCTACCTTTGCGTTCGCGGATCTGGCGAATGAGGGACGGTATTACCTGAAAGAGATCACCGACAATCCCATAGGTAGCGATCTGAAAGATCGGCGCTTCAGGGTCACGGTTGATGGCAATAACAACATCCGAATCCTGCATCCCGACCATATGCTGAATGGCGCCGGAGATACCGCAGGCGATGTAGATCTTGGGTCTGACTGTCTTGCCGGTCTGACCGACCTGACGACTATGGGAGATCCAGCCGGCATCAACGGCGCTGCGCGACGCTCCGACCACTCCATCCAGCTCGTCTGCCAGCTCCTGTAACAGGGCGAAATTCTCTTTGTTCATCATGCCGCGACCACCGGAGACGATCACCTCGGCAGCGGCCACATCAACCTGGTCCTTGCCGTCACGGTCGCTGATCACCTCCAGAACTTTCACCAGGACACTCTTCTCCAGCGGCGCAAAAGCATCGCGAATAATTTCACCGCTGCGCCCCGGCTGCAGTTCGGGCATATGCATGACATGGGGCCTGACAGTGGCCATCTGGGGACGATATTTGTCGCACATGATGGTTGCCATGATATTGCCGCCAAAGGCCGGGCGGGTCTGCATCAGGTTGCGGCCGGCGTCGATGCCAAGTCCGGTGCAGTCGGCTGTCAGCCCTGTCTTGACGACGGTTGCCACTGCTCCGGCAAGATCTCTGCCTTGAGCTGTCGCCCCCATGAGGATGACTTCAGGTTTATGCTTTTCGATCAGGTGGCAGATGGCGTCGGAAAAGGGCTGGGTGCGGTAATTGGTATAAACCTGCGCATCAAGAAGAATACTTTTGTCAGCGCCATGCTCGAAAGCTTCGCTACAAAGATGATTGACGTTATAGCCGATAATTACGGCAGTCAGCTCGACCCCGAGGGTTTTTGCCAGATCAGCCCCGGTGCCGAGCAGCTCCCAGGAAACTTTGGCAACAACGCCCTCGAACTGTTCGATTACGACCCAGACTCCGCGGTATTTTGCCAGCATCTCCCTCAGCTGCCGTCCCTCTTCGTCCAGCTCTTCCACCGCTTCACCGCCGGAGATAAGGGCAAGTTCGGCAAGGATCTTCTGTTCTTCAGGGGTGAACTGCATCTCAATCGCCTGGGCAGGGCAGACCTTGACGCATTTGAGGCAGCCGATACACTTGGCAGCTTCAACAATTGGCTCACCACTATCAGTCATCTCGATACAGTTGACCGGACAGGAGCTCTGGCAGCGGGCGCCACAGGCAATACATTTGCCTGCGAGTAACATGGCTTTACCACGGGGCTTTTTAATCGGTCTCTTTTCTTCAGTCATGGGGCAGCATCCTCAGATTAAGGTTAGTGTCACACTGTCAACAGGTCTTTTGCCGTGAGTTTATCCAGGAGCAGGCCAACTGTGCCGTCAGGGTCATGCAGACCGTCGCCGATAATTTCCCCCTGATCACGTTCGGGAGAAAATATCTTGCTGACCCAGGTAGGCGAACCTTTCAGGCCGATGGTCTCCACATCCAGATTGAGCACGGAATTGTCCCATACTTTAATCTCCATATCCTGCGCTTCCAGCCGTTTCTCAACAACCGGATAACGGGGACGATTGAGCTCACGTACCACGGTTATCATGACCGGCAGCGGCGCCTCGACTATCTCGTGGCGTCCTTCGAGCTTACGGCGAACCCTGATGGATTTACGGATGAAATCAATCGATTCGATTTTATCAACCAGGGTCAGCTGGCTGAAACCGAGACGCGAAGCGATGCCGGGACCGACCTGAGCGGTGTCGCCATCAATAGTCTGTTTACCGCAGAAGACAATGCCGACCTGTTCCTCTTTATTGAGACGTTCAATGGCTGCTGAAAGAACCTTACTGGTCGCCAGGGTATCAGCACCGCCAAAACAGCGATCTGAGAGAAGAATGGCCTCATCGACACCGAGGGCACAGGCTTTTTTCAAAGTGGCCACGGTGTTGGGAGGCCCCATGGACAGGGCGACTGTCCGGACGTTATAGCGGTCTTTAAGCCGCAGACTCTCTTCGAGAGCGTGAGAGTCATAGGGATTGATGATAAACGGAATCCCGTCCCGGATAAGAGTATTAGTGACCGGATCAATCTTGACCTGGGTCGTATCCGGTACCTGTTTGATGCACGATATGACAAGCATGAAAGCTTCTCCCTGACATTTTCAAGCGTCTGCAAAACTACCGGGGGACGGCTCCCCCGGCTTTGAAAGGAGTACACATGGCAGTATGTACTCAGCAACTCTTATAAGATCGAAGCATTAGCATGATTGGCGCTGACCGCTCTAAAGGATGTATAGTTGCTTATAGCCATCCTCATCAGGCTGGTAATGCTGATACGGTCCTGTTTGCTCATTTCGTCAAGGATCTCTTTCTCTTCATCACTGATCCTGATCGACACCACGTTGTACTTGGGATGTTCTTTGTATTTGCCCATCGTCCTGTCCTCATTTAACTTTTAGCTGTTAATTATTTAGCAGTCAGTAATCAGTTGCAGGCATTTGACCCTGACTACTGACTGCTGTTTTTCTGCATTTACGGTTTATAGATCTTCATCAGCGCCTGGGCCATATCCGCCGGAGAAGCAGCAACACTGATACCGCACTCTTCCAGGATGGCGACTTTTTCTGCCGCTGTCCCTTTGCCGCCGGAGATGATGGCGCCGGCATGACCCATTCTTTTGCCGGGGGGGGCGGTGCGGCCGGCGATGTAGGCGGCTACCGGTTTGGTCATGTGTTCTTTGACGAAGTACGCCCCTTCTTCTTCGGAGGTGCCACCGATTTCGCCGATCATGATGACGGCTTCGGTGTTCGGGTCTTCTTCAAACATTTTGAGGACGTCGAGGTGGTTGGTGCCGTTGACCGGGTCACCGCCGATGCCGACGCAAGTGGATTGTCCAAGACCTAAGCAGGTGAGCTGCCAGACGGCTTCGTAGGTTAAGGTGCCGCTCCGGGAGACGACGCCGACTTTGCCCGGTTTGTGGATGTAGCCGGGCATGATGCCGATTTTGCATTCGCCGGGGGTGATGACGCCGGGACAGTTGGGTCCGACGAGTCTGGTGTTCTTCCCCTGGATGTACTGTTTGACTTTGACCATGTCGAGGACGGGGATCCCTTCGGTGATGCAGCAGACGAGTTCGATGCCGGCGTCGACGGCTTCCATGATGGAGTCGGCGGCGAAGGGGGGCGGTACGTAGATGACGCTGGCGGTGGCGCCGGTCTGTCTGACTGCGTCTCTGACGGTGTCAAAGACGGGGAAGCCGTCTATGACCGTGCCGCCTTTGCCGGGGGTGACGCCGCCGACCATGAGGGTGCCGTAGTCACGGGCTCCCTGGGCATGAAAGAGGCCGGTGGCGCCGGTTATCCCCTGGGTGATGACGCGGGTGTTTTTGTTGACGAGGATGCTCATTATCTGCCTCCCTTTACTGCGGCTACTATTTTCTGGGCGGCGTCGGCCATGCCGTCGGCGGCGACGATGTCGAGACCGCTTTCGGCGAGCATTCTTTTGCCGATTTCGACGTTGGTCCCCTCTAAACGGACGACGAGAGGGACGCTTAGGGAGACCTGTTTGGCGGCTTCGATGACGCCGGTGGCGATGATGTCGCATTTCATGATGCCGCCGAAGATGTTGACGAGGATGCCTTTGACGTTTTTGTCACTGAGGATGAGTTTGAAGGCTTCGGTGACTCTTTCTATGGTGGCCCCACCCCCGACGTCCAGAAAGTTGGCCGGGTCGCCGCCGTAGTGTTTGACGATGTCCATGGTGGCCATGGCGAGTCCGGCGCCGTTGACGAGGCAGCCGATGTTGCCGCTTAGGGAAATGTAGGAGAGGTCGTGCTGGCTTGCTTCTATTTCGTTGGGGTCTTCTTCGTCGAAGTCGCGCATGTCGCCGATTTTGTGGTGGCGAAAGAGGGCGTTGTCGTCAAAGCCAAACTTTGCATCAAGGGCGAGGAGGTCGTTTTCTTTGGTGACGACGAGGGGGTTGATTTCCAGCATGGAGCAGTCACAGGCGATGAAGGTGGTGTACAGACCTTGGAGGAGGGTGACGGCTTTGGTGATGGTTTTACCGCTGAGGCCAAGACTGAAGGCGATGTTGCGGCACTGGAAGGAGGTGAGGCCGACTAACGGGTCGATGACTTCGGTGAAGATCTTTTCGGGGGTGCTGGCGGCGACTTCTTCGATGTCCATGCCGCCTTCTGTTGAGGCCATGACGGCTACTTTGGAGGTGGCGCGGTCGACGACGAGGCTGACGTAGAGTTCACGGGCGATGTTGCAGCCGTTTTCGATGAGGACGCGGGTGACGAGTTTGCCTTCCGGGCCGGTCTGGTGGGTACGCAGGGTCATGCCGAGGATTTCCCGGGCGATGTTGCGGACTTCTTCCGGGGTGCGGGCCAGTTTGACCCCGCCACCTTTGCCGCGGCCGCCGGCGTGGATCTGGGCTTTTACGACCCAGGGGCCGTCCCCGAGACGTTTGGCCCATTCCCGGGCGCTGGCGCCGTTGTAGCAGACGTGACCGTCCGGTACACTGACGCCGAATTTACGCAAAATCGCTTTTGCCTGGTATTCGTGGATGTTCATCTAAGGCTCCTTAAACTGTCTGGTATCTGCTGGCTGCTGTTCTCTACTTTTGAATTTTTGCGGTGAAAGCCGGGACAAACTGCAATACGTCGGCAACGACCAATACATCCGCAATCTCGCCGATCGGCGCATCCTTGTCCTTGTTGATGGCAACAATAAAGTCGGCTTTTTTCATCCCTGCCAGGTGCTGAATGGCGCCGCTGATGCCGCAGGCGACATACAGTTTGGGTGAGACAGTCTGACCGGTGGTGCCGACCTGATGGCTATGCTCGACCCAGCCGGCATCGACAACCGGGCGACTGGCCCCCAGTTCGCCGCCAAGGGCTTTTGCCAGTGCCTGAATGAGTCCGACATTGTCTTTTTTGCCGATACCGCGCCCGGCAGAAACAATTATTTCGGCTTTTGTCAGGTCAACGTCTTTCTTTTCAGCAGGCTCGTAGCCAAGAAACTCCAGCTTGCCACTCGCAGCTACTGCCAACGGTTTGACTTGTGGAGAACCGCCAGGGAGTTCCGCAGGAAACGCACCGGCCTGGATGGTTAATACTGCTTTTGCAGTGGCAGGTTTAACGGTTCGGCGCATCTTGGCATTGCAGCAGCCGACCTCGAAACCGCCAGCGACGATTCCGGTAACCTCTGACACTTGAGCGCTCTTCAGCGCTACAGCAACCCGCGGCGCAAGATCCCAACCGTAGGAAGTGTGCAGAAATACGACATAATCAGGGTTCTCCTGGGTGATTGCTTCGAGGATCAGCTGTTTGTGCAGGTCAGGATTGTACTCTCCGCAGACAGTCGCATCAGCCAGGTAGACTGTTCCTGAATATGCCGGCAGCTGAGCAGCGCTCCCCACCAGCAGCATGGCGGTTTCGGCGCCCAACTGTTTTGCAAAACCGAACAGCTCACTGGTCGAATCCAGCAGCTTGCCTTCTCTATATTCCCCTATCAATAGCGCTTTCATATGGATCTCCTATCTCAATACCGCGGTCTTTTCTTTCAGAATCCCCAGCAGTTGGTCAACAAGACTGCCTACCTCACCCTCAAGTACAATCCCGCCACCCTTTTTAGCCGGCGGATGGAAGCTGACCGTAGTAGCAATTGTTGCTTCCGTAAGCAGGTCTGCCACGGGAACAGCAATGATCTCTTTCTTTTTGGCTTTCATAATATTGGGCAGAGTCGGGTAACGCGGCACGTTAAGTCCCAGTTGACAGGTAACCAGGGCGGGCGTACTCATCTTGACGACACCCTTGATGCCACCTTCTAGTTCACGCTTTGCGGTTATGACGCCGTTGTCGTATGCAAAGCCGACCAGAGTCGTGCTGGAGGCAAAGCCGAGTATTTCGGCGACAGCCACTCCAACCTGTGCTGAGCCGCGATCCTGGGACTGCATGCCGGTGAAGATGATGTCAAAACTCTGACCTTTGGCATAAGTGGCGATAATCGAAGCAATCTGCCACGGATCTTTAGCAGCTGCTGCAGGGTCCTGGACGTGCACCGCTTTGTCAGCTCCCATGGCAAGCGCCTTTTTAATCGCTTCGACAACACGATCAGGGCCGATTGAGAGAACGGTCAGTTCACAACTGTCACCCAGTTTTTCCCGCAACTGCACAGCCTGCTCCACTGCGTATTCGTCATATTCATTCATACGCCAGGCAAGATCAGTTTCGTTGTACCAGACTCCTTCTGCGTTCGGTTTAAAGCGTGATTCCAGATCAGGAACCTGTTTGATACATACCAGCAGTTTCATCTATTACCTCCTCATTGTTAGGCGGAAATGCGCTCTGCGACGATTTCTGCCAGATCTCTGACTCTAAGTTCGCCTTCAGCGCCACCGGTCTTGATACCGTCTTCAAACATGGTGAGACAGAACGGGCAGTTTGATACCAGGAGCGGCGCCCCGGTTTCCTGGGCCATTTTGACCCGTACTTCACTGATCTTTGTGCCGATTTTCTCTTCAGCCAGAATACGGCCGCCACCGGCACTGCAACAGAAACTGTCATAGCGGGAGCGGTCCATTTCTGTGAGGCGACCACCGGCTGTATTGAGGACATTGCGAGGTTCGTCAATAATGTCCATGTAGCGGCCAAGATAACAGGAGTCATGATAGGTATAATCAAATGGCTCTGCAGTCAGCTTCAGCCTGCCGTCATTGATGAGATTATTTATATAGGTAGTGTAGTGCTCGACCGGCAACTCCAGCCCGAGATCCTGATAGTCGCGCCCAAGAGTGTTGAAGCAGTGGGGACAGGTAGTGACGATCTTTTTGACGCCGTAGCCTTTGATAAGCTCGATGTTTTCCTGGGCCATGGTCTGGTAAAGGTATTCATTGCCGAGTTTTCTGGCCGGCTCGCCGCAGCATTTTTCTTCTTTACCGAGAATACCGACTCTGATTCCGGCAGCTGCACAAATGGTGATAAAGTTCTTGGCTATTGCCTGATTACGCTTGTCAAAGGAAGCATAGCAGCCGACAAAATAAAGAATGTCGACCTCCGCGCCGCTCTCCATGACGGTGACCGGCAGATCGCTTGCCCACTCGCCCCGGGCAGCGTATGCCAGACCGAAAGGGTTACCGTTCACTTCGATATTGCCGATAGCGGTGCGAACTTCATCCCCGGGGAATGAACCTTCCATAAGCGAGAGATTTCTGCGCATCTCGATGATTTTATTGACATGCTCAACGCTTGCCGGACAGATATCCTGGCAGGCGCGGCAGGTAGTACAGGACCAGAGCACGTCCTCACTGACCTTTTCGCACAATGCAGTTTCAGGAGCTGTGCGGGCGATATCACCAACCTGCTGCACCAGCTTCATTGGCGACAGCGGCTTGCCGGTAGCGTGGGCGGGACAGCGGTCCTGACAACGCTTGCAGCTGGTGCAGGCATCAGCATCAAAAATATCTTTCCAGGTCAGATCAGCCACATGGGCAGCGCCAAACTGCTCGATGGTCTCATCTTCCATATTGATCGTGGCAATGGCGCCCTTTGGACCGAGATCAGCGAAAAGGTAGTTGGCACTGGTAGTAAAGATATGGCGCAGCTTGGTAAAGGGGATGATTGCGATAAAGCCCATGGCAAGAAAGAGATGCACCCACCAAAGGATTTTATGGGTCAGACTCAAGGACGCTGCCGATTGACCGAGGAAGAGTTGTCCCACCAGCTTGCCAACAGGTGAGAATCTTGCCAATTCAGGGTTTTGCACCAGCTCCGTAGCTGCCATCCTGACACCTTCAGCCAAAAACCCGGTAATAATAATGGCAAACAGGAGACCATGCATGACGTAATCGTCACGGATTGTCTCGAGCCCTTCCGGCTTGACGGCAAAACGCCGCACGAAAAGACCACACAGCATCAGGAGGACGACCAGACCGGCCAGGTCCAGAACCAGTGAAAACAGTTTATAGAAAGTGCCGCTCAAGAATTTTATCCCGAGAACCGGAGCGGTAAAATCGGCCTGAGCCATAATTAGTAGCGTACCGATAAAGAGCAGTCCGAAACCCCAGAAAAACAGGCCGTGAAGAAAGCCCGGATCCAGCACCCGCAGAACCTTGGTTTGGCCGAGGATGTTTTTAAGCATCAGCACCACTCTTTCAGGCATCCGGTCAAAACGTGAAAGAGGTTTGCCAAGACGGTATACCGGCAGCCGTTTCCAGAACCCCCAGCCGCAGATACCCATGGCAGCGAATGCGGAGAGGTACATAACCCAGACTACCCCGTGACCGACGTTCCAGTAGATTTCTCGCGTTGCTTCCATGGTTGTTTCTCCTCACGATATTTATGCTTGAAAACATTTTTACTTCTTCTTAACGTCCATGTCAAGTAATAAAATAACAACATTCTACAAAAATGAGGAAAAAATTTATGCTTCTTTCCAGCAAAGATATTGCTCTTGCAACATTCTCTATATTCACCGCCACGTGAGGAAAGATATGAGTTTTCGTAGAGCAGATTTTTGGGTTAAAAAAACCGGGCCAACCCGTCGGTTGGCCCTGACAAAATCAAGAAAGGAGACATAGCAGCAGACAATTAGACTGATTTTCACAGGTAAACCTTAGCTTTAACAAGCCACTACTTTTCAATGATCAGTTGCCTCGGCAATGCCGAGACCGGTATTCTGGCGGACATAAATCTCGTTGAACATATCTTCAGCACGGCGATCACGGAAAAGGAGGCAACCGAATATTGCTGCCAGAAAACCCATCGGTACGGAAATGATGCCAGGGTTTTTAAGGGCAAAGAGTGGCGCATCAAGGCCGAGCATGGAAGTACCGTTTTTGTTCTTCTCATAGTCGCCACGTGCCTTGTCCAGAGTTTTCAGATCTTTTTCCGCCAGCACAACACCTTCGGCTTGCTTCTTTTCCAGAACCGTTACAATTTTCTGGGCATCTGCGGCGACCTTTTTGGGATAGGTCATATTCGGTGAAACCATAACCAGGCCGATGGCAGTGACAGCGCCGACAGTCAGACCGGAGATAATGCCGGCGGTATTAAAGCGTTTCCAGAAAAGAGAAAGAATAATAACCGGAAAATTCCCTGAAGCAGCAACGGCAAAGGCAAGAGCGACCAGATGAACGATGTTTTGCTTCTCGGCGGCAATGCCAAGAATAATAGCGATGATACCGACAACCAAAGAGGTTATCCGGGCAACTCTAACCTGAGACTTCTGATCAGCCTTTCCGTCCTTGATGATGTTGACATAGACATCGTGGGAAATTGCCGCAGAGGAGGCCAGCACCAGTCCGGATACCACAGCGAGAATAGTAGTGAAAGCCACTGCGCAGACAAATGCAAGAAACATGTCGCCGCCGATGGTACCGGCGCCGCCACCGAGAAACTGGGCCAGCAGTAGCGCTGACATATTGCCACCCTTGTCAACAGCCGTGAGCAGCTGTGGAGTCAGATAGATTGAGGCGCCAAAGCCAAGAATTGTCGTCATGATAAAGAAGAAACCGATCAGAAACATGGCGACGATAACGCTGGTGCGGGCGGCCTTGGCGTTGGGGACGGTGAAAAAACGCATCATGATATGCGGCAGACCGGCTGCACCCAAAAGCCAGGCAAGACCAAGGGAGATCTGGTCGATCGGGTTCTTGAGGAACAGTCCGGGCTCGAGAAAACGCTGACCGTAATCAAATCCCTGCTCGGCAAGTGGATGTTTCAAAATACCCCTGACATAATCCTGAATCGGGACACTGGCAGCGATTTCCGCGAAGAAGCGAACCGGACTCAGCCCCATCTTGATCATGATCATCCCGGACATAAAGACGCCGCAGGCCATCAGCAGACCGGCCTTGATAATCTGCACCCAGGTGGTCGCCTTCATACCGCCAAATCCAACATAGACAATAATCAGCAAACCGACCCCGACTACAGAAGTCTTGAAGGGGATATCAAGCAGTACCTGCATCAGTTTGCCGGCGCCGACCATCTGGGCCAGAAGGTAGAATATGGAGACCGTTACTGTGGAAAGGGCGGCAAAACCGCGTACTACTTTGGGCGAGGAGCGAAAGGCAAGAATGTCTCCCATGGTGTATTTACCGGCGTTGCGGCACGGCTCGGCAATGACCAGGAGGATGGTGACAAAGGTAACCATCGGCCCGACCGCATACATGAAGCCGTCCATACCGGCAATGGAGATCAGGCCGGTGATGCCGAGGAAGGTGGCGGCGGAGAGGTAGTCACCGGCGATGGCCCAGCCGTTCTGGAAACCGGTTATCCCGCCGCCGGCCGTATAGAAGTCGGCAGCTGTTTTGGTCTGCCTGGCAGCCCAGACGACTATCCCCATAGTGAAAGCGATGATGACCAGAAACATGCTCATAGTAATCATCCGGTTGGTTTTGAGCTTCGGGGCGGCGGCAGGCGCAGCGGCATTCACTGCCGGTTGAGCAGCCGGATTCGGTGCAGTTGCAGTAGTTGATCCCGGTAGCGCCGCTGATTGTGCAACCGGCGCGGCAACAGCCGGAGATGCCGCAGGTAACGCTTTACCTGACGTCTCAACAGCAAAAGCTGTCGTTCCCAGGGTCAGCAGCAGAGTCAGTATAATCATCGCACGTGTCATCGTAAATTCTCCCTTATCCGATTTCGTTGAGAAGTTCTGTCGTCATCCGGTCGAAATCTTTGTTAGCCACATGGGCGTAATAGATAGCAATCCCCCAGGAAGACACAAACTGGAGCAGCGCGAACAGATAACAGACATTAATATTGCCGATCACTTTTATCTTGAACAGATCGGGGGCGTAGCCAACGCCGAGGAGCAGGAGGAGGTAAAAAACCGATGCGAAGGCCCACCAGCCGAAGAGAAAGTTTTTTTTCCGCCGATGAAGTTCCCGGAATTTCGGGCTTTGTGCAATTGCGTCCCAGTTGTAATCTTTTGCCATAGCTGCCATCTCCTTTTAGTAAATTATTCGTCTTCACGTGCGGTTAGCCCGATCAAACAATCTTGTTGCTGTGCCGCCAGATATTCAGTTCCTGCGCCTGCTTGACCAGTTCATCCCGAAAATCGGGGTGGGCGATATTGATCAGCGCTTCGGCCCGCTGCCAGGTGGATTTCCCTTTTAACTGGGCATAGCCGAACTCGGTTACCACATAATGAACAATGGAGCGCGGACAGGTAACAATCGTCCCAGGAGAAAGGGTCGGGACGATGCGGGAGCCGATGGTGCCGTCTTTTTTCTTGAAGGTGGAGCTGATACAGATCAGCCCCTTGCCACCCTCGGACTTAAAGGCGCCGAAGATGAAGTCAAGCTGGCCGCCGGTTCCGGATATCTGCCGGGCGCCGCTGGATTCGGACGCGACCTGGGAAAAGAGATCCACTTCCAGGGCATTATTGATGGCAATCACCTTGTCGTTCTTGCAGATATTTTCCGGGTCATTGGTGTAATTGACCGGATAGGAGGCGCACATAGGGTTGTTGTCGAGAAAGTCGTACAGTTTGCGCGACCCCATGGCAAAGGTGTAGACCATCTTCCCTTTGTCGATATTCTTCCGTTTGCCGGTCACCCTCCCCGCTTCGTACATCTCCACGTAGGAGTCGGCCAGCATCTCGGTGTGAACGCCGATATCTTTCAAGTCGCTCTGGGCAATCATGGAACCGACCACATTGGGAAGACCGCCAATCCCAAGCTGGATGGTGGCGCCGTCTTCCATCAGCTCCATGACATGGGCGGCTATCCCCCGGTCCGCTTCGCTGGCCGCGGCTGCAGGAAGTTCCAGGAGCGGGTTGTTCGGCCCCTCCACCACGAAATCGACTTCGGAGACATGGATTCCCTCGCTGTTGCCGCCATAACAGCGCGGGCAGTTGCTGTTCACTTCGACGATGACCGTTTTTGCCTTATGACAATAAGCAGGAGTCAGGGAGCAGGAGGTGGAGAAATTAAAGAAACCTTTGTCATCCATGGGTGCTACCTGGACAAAAGCCACATCGACCTTGTTGTATTTGGTAACCGCCCCCGGACCTTGATGATAGGTAAAGGGGATGTAGCTCGCGAGTCCCTGTTCGGAGAATTTCCGCCCTACCCCGGAAAAGTGCCAATCACCCCAGGTAAAGACCTCCCTCTTTGGATCGACCTCAACACATTTAAGCGGTCTGGTCCGGGTAGTGGTTTCCAGGATGATGTCCGCCAGCTCATGCTTTCTCCTGGCCAGGGCTGCATCCAGTGCCTCGATGTTCTGGGCGAATTCACCCATGAAAATGACATCGCCTGATTTGACCATGCCAACAGCATCATCGGCGCTTCTCAGTTTTTTGCGATACTGACTTTTCCAGATACCTGACATAAATAGATTCCCCTTATGACAACAACAGTTTCGAAATGACTACCCTTTGCACTTCATTGGTCCCTTCATAGATCTCGGTGATCTTGGCGTCGCGGTACATCCGCTCCACTTCGTAGTCGACGATGTAGCCGTAGCCGCCATGAACCTGAATCGCTTCTTTGGTGACAAAGGTGGCGGTTTCAGAGGCGTGCATCTTGCACATGGCCGATTCCATGGTGTAGCTCTTTTTGGCGTCTTTGAGGCAGGCGGCTTTGTAGGTGAGCAGTTTGCTGGTTTCGATCCGGGTCCACATGTCAGCCAGTTTGAACTGGATCGCCTGGAATTCGCAGATGGCCTGACCGAACTGTTTGCGCTCTTTGGAGTAGGCAAGGGCCCGCTCGAAGGCCCCTTCAGCGATGCCGAGCGCTTGGGAGGCGATGCCGATCCGGCCGCCGTTGAGAGTGTCCATGGCGATGTTGAAGCCTTTGCCTTCCTGGCCGAGGAGGTTCTCTACCGGGACGCGCAGGTTGTCAAAGGCAAAGGCGGTGGTGTAGCTGCCGCGAATGCCCATTTTGTTTTCGTTTTTAAGTATGGTAACTCCGGGTGAGGAGAGGTCGACGATGAAGGCGGAGATACCTTTGTGCTTGAGGCTTTTGTCAAAGGAGGCCAGAAGGACGCCGGTGCCCAGGTAGCCGCCGTTGGTGATAAAGGTTTTGCTGCCGTTGATGACGAAGTGATCGCCGTCACGGGTGTAGGTGGTGGCGGTGCCGCCGGCGTCACTACCTGCATCCGGTTCGGTGAGGAGGAAACAGCCGATTTTCTCGCCGCTGTTCAAGGCCGGCAGCCATTTCTTCTTCTGCTCGGGGGTGCCGAAGGTGTAGATGGGACCGGAGCAGAGGGAGGTGTGGGCGGAGATGAGGACGCCGCTGGAACCGCAGGCTTTGGAGACTTCTTCGACAACGATGGCGTAGGCAAGCATGTCGAGTCCGGCGCCGCCGTACTCTTCGGGCAGGTAGCTGCCGAGAAAGCCCATGTCGGCCATCTTTTTGACCAGTTCATCGGGGATGGCATGGTCTTCGTCGATCTTCATGGCTATCGGTTTGATCTCTTTATTGACGAAATCACGGACTGCATCCTGTAGTACTTTGTGGTCCTGGCTTAGTTCGAAATTCATCGATTCCCTCCGTTTTTGTTAAGACAGTGTGGTCTTTATTGACGCTCGATTTTTCTATAATGGTGTTACTCGAAATAGCGTTTTTAATTCGACGAATGCAACCTTGAGAGCATTGGCTACTGCCCGGAACTGTATTAGTCCATTCATATCAGCCTTAACATTCCGAAATTACATTATTTTTTTGTTTACGCTTTTATACAACAATGTTTTGCAGCAGTTGTGCCAAAACATTATACCAAAGCAAATTGACATATAAGATGCTGATATTATTCTTTTATTAACTTGAGATAATATTCTAAATACGGTAAGCCGCTCCCAGTAACACGAAATATCGTGTTACTGGGCATAATAAAACCGAGAGCACGGGGAGAGGTAACTAGCTTACAGGGAAGGGGTTTGCAGTATTCTGACTTGATTAATCCGTAACGCACGACATATCGTGCTAACCACTATATATCGTGCGCTTGGGGTTTGCGCTTGATAATCAGCTTTTTCATCTTTGATTCAAGGGTTGAAGGAGGGAGTTCAAGCAGGGCTGCTGCGCCGTTCTTGCCGCGAACGCGCCAACCGGTTTTTTCCAACGTTGAAATGATATGTGTCCGCTCAACACTTTTAAGCGAATATGAAAGTGGCGTTATTCCTGCGCCGCTGGCGGAAACCTCAACTACCAGGGTCGGCCCATCATTCAGGATCATCGCCCGTTCAATGGCATTGCGAAGTTCCCTGATATTCCCGGGCCAGGAATAGCATTCCAGGGCATCCATATTTTTCTTCGGAATGCTCTCGATGGACTTGCCAAACACCATTTCCAGCTCTTTGACCATCGCCCGGACCAGAAGTGGAATATCCTCTTTTCTTTCCCGCAATGGCGGCAATGAAATTGGAAAGACGTTCAAGCGATAGTAAAGGTCTTCCCGAAAGCGGCCATCCTTGACAAATTGGGCAAGGTCGCGATTGGTTGCAGCAATCACGCGCACGTCGACCTTTACCGGATCGTTGCTGCCCAGTCTTTCGAACTGCCCTTCCTGAAGCACACGCAGAAGTTTTGACTGCAGCTCCAGAGGGAGTTCACCGATTTCGTCGAGAAAGATGGTAGAGCCGTTGGCAGCTTCAAAGCGCCCGATCTGCCGCGTGGTGGCTCCAGTGTAAGCCCCCTTTTCCCGGCCAAACAGCTCGGCTTCGATCAAAGTCGCCGGGAGAGCGGCACAGTTAAGCTTGATCATCGGCCGATCCTTGCGAGCACTCTGGGTGTGTATAGCACGCGCCAACAGCTCCTTGCCGGTGCCGGTCTCCCCCAGAATGAGAACCGTCGATCCGGTTGTGGCAACCTGTCTGGCCTTCAGCAGGACTTTCCTGACCGCTTCCGACTCACCGATAATCTCTTCATGCCTGAGTTCAATATCAATCTGATCACGGAGGAAGAGATTTTCAGCCTGCAGCCGGTCTCGCAACTGTTCAATCTCAGCAAAAGCCTGCTGCATTTTCTGGTTACTGCGCTTTCGCTCCAGGGCATTGGCAAAGATTTCGCCCAACAGGCGGAACCGCTGAATGAAAACATCTATCCAGGCTCGCTTGCGGCGATAGGAAACAACGGAAATAAGCCCATGCACATCCGCACCCGTTCTCAAGGGGATATAGAACATCGACTTGATACCCCCCTGGTCCTTACTGTATTTTTTCTCCCGCCAGAAGGTATCTGGAAGATCCTCCACATCATCGACCATAAACGTTTCGCCCTGACGTGCAATGTTTACCCAGACAGGGATGATATCATCGATAATTGGAGGCGGCTGTTTAATGTCCGGCAGAGAGTGGGAATGAGTCAGATTGCAGCGGCCGTCAACGGGAGAAAACTGCCAGATGGTGACCCGGTCATAGCCCAGAAACTCATGGACCCGCTTCAACCCCTGCACTACCCGGGTATCAACTTCGCTGACATCCATGTTGATAAACTCGGCAGATAATGCCGAGAGAAGCGCTTCAAATTTCAGTCGCTCTTCCTGGGCCATCTCCCGCACTTTCTGCTCGGTAATATCACGAATTACCAGACAGGCGCCCTGAATGCCGCCGTCAGCCGCCGGCAACGGATAGCAGCTGATCCGCCAATAGCGAGCAACAGCGTCATCATCCTCAGGTTCCCCGCTCAGACGAGACTCCACCTCCTTAAGAGCCATGCCATCATCTAGGGCATGGCGGGATATGGGCTCAAGAACGGTTGCTACGTGTGAATCAACCTCTAGCAAGGTCTTACCGATGCAATCTTCTACCTTTTTCCCATAGATTGCCGCCATACCATCATTGAGGATGACGTAGCGAAGATAACGGTCAAGTACCCCGAGACCGAACGGAGCTTCACTACAGATCTGCATGAATCTGTCAAATTCAGTCCGGAAAAAATCCGCCGGAAGATCGTTAGAACTGCAAGTTGTGTCCATACCCATAGCAACTCCTGCAAATCGCTTAACTGACTGCCGTAATGAGCAGCAGCTCCAACTGTTAGAATGGCAGAAACAATACGATTATCTTCAAGATTGCGCAACTGCTTTTAAAATGTATCAGTTCTCAGATATATCTGTAAAAGATCTTGACAATGACTAATGTATCAACGATAAATCAATCATTAACATTGAGGTGAAGTATGCGATTAAGTAATGAAGACCACATGCAGATTAGCGACCTTGCCGAAAAACTGGGTATCACCACCCGTACCATTCGACTCTACGAGACCATGGGATTGGTAGATCTCCCCAAAAGAACCGGCGGAAAAGTTCGTTACTATGAGAAGGCAGATGTCAAAAGATTCAAGTTTGTACTGAAGGTAAAAGCGCTGGGGCTTTCGCTGGAGGAGATGAAGGAACTTGCCGATCTCTTTGACAAGGAACAGAAGGTACCTGACAAAATCATGCCAAGGCTGATAGAGCTGCTCGATACCCATCTGAACAGCATCAAACAGAAGGTTTCTACCCTTCTGTCCCTTGAAAGAGATATCACTGCTTATAAACAGAGAATTACCGATGAATTTAATTTGAGAAAATAGATTTCATAATTGCGATTGAAATCTACCGGAAAAACAAAGTAACAAGTGGTTGTAACTATAGAAACTATTTCGGTTTATAGTTCACAAGCCATTCTTGAGCCTCCTCAACCGTATCGACCGCTTTAAGATTCGCCCTGCCGGTCAGTTTTATTGTTGTCCAGAGTATCAGCTTTCTCCAGCCAGAAACACCCACAACCGCACCAGCCAGTACATAGGGTTTATTGTGCTGGGCAAAATCGCGGAACATCTCACTGAACGCCTGGTTATAAGTAGTATTAGTCACGTTGACCAGCGTCAGCAAAGAGGTTGGCGGCATCCGGGCTATAATCCCCTTTGTGTACTCGCACAGCTGAACAGCATCACCATGGTCAAGATCAGAGAAATCCAGATTCAGTATCATCTTTTCTGCATGCTTGTAAAACTTTCCGCGGGTCATCACTTCACTTGTTTTCATCTCTTGACTCCTTTTCAGCAGTATTATTCAGCCATACTGTAAACCCCTTTCAGGGAGTAGCCGTTAGTATCAAAAACAGACTGGCAGCGCAGTTGCTCAGCATTTGAATATTTAATCGCGCCCAAATCCAGCAAAATTTGCAAGTAAGTCCTGAGGTTTTAGTATGAAAATCTATTTGGGATTATAGCTTACCAGCCACTCCTTCGCCTCCTCAACATCATCAAACGTTTTCAGGTTAGTACGGCCGGATAACTTCATGGCCACCCATAGAACCAGTTTTTTCCACCCTTCAACCCCGATAACTGCCCCGGCCAGTACATAAGGCTTATTGTGCGCGGCCAGATCATTAGAAAAGTCCTTGAAAGCAGAGTCGAATTTCATGTTGGTGACATTCACAAGCGTCAATACTGAACCCTTCGGCATCCGGCAGATCAAACCCTTCACATATTCGCCGACCTGTCTGGTGTCTTCAATATCAAGACCGGAAAAATCAAAATTAAGGATCATCTTGTCTCGATGCTTTATGAATTTTGATCTGGCCATCACTTCACTTGTTTTCATCTTGCAACTCCTTTTCCGCTGAATTAATCAGCCATTATATAGGCCCCTTGCAGGGAGTAGACGTAACTGTCGAGAACACGCTGATAGCGCTCTAGATCGACGTGTGGTTTCTCAATCATACCCATAGCCAACTTCATCTGTAAGTCAGTAGTGGAAGTTTTGGAATAAAGCTGCAACGAGAATTTGGAGAAATCCCGTACCATGAAGTCAAAGATCTGATCGACAACATCATCTTCGATACACTGAATCGCCGCGCTTTCAAGAATCAACTGACCATAAACGACCAGGGTAAAGATCTCGCCAACGGTGAGCAGAAAATCAATATCCTTCTGCTGGGCTGAATCGGGTGTAGCTTTGAGTAAAAACTCGCGAAACAGTTCAATCTGCCCGGCAAATTTCTGCACATTCGGCAGACTGCTGCCTGCATAAACAGGGCGGTAATCGTGAAAACGGATCTTGCCCAGCCCTTTTGTCGCCCCTTGATCAAAGAGAAAATCGTCATTCTTCGCATCATCCCGGCGAGGGACAGCTGGATAGTCAGCCGGGCTAAAGAAATAGTTTTGCATAAACTTTACGATCAGGGCGATGTTAACATGGACAGTCCCTTCCAGCTTTGGCAGACCCCGGATATCACGGGCTGCCGTATCGAAATACATATCCTTTTCGAAGCCCTTGGCGGCAATAACATCCCAAAGGAGGTTGATAACCTCTTCACCCTGGGTAGTAACCTTCATTTTCACTACCGGGTTATAAAGGAGATAACGACGATCTTCTGCTGATGCACAGCGGAAATAATCCGCAGCTCGTAACGCAAAGAGCTTCATGGCCGCAAGGCGGGCAAAAGCGTCGACAAACATCTGCTTTACATGGGGGAAATCAGTGACATGCATCCCATAGAGACTGCGCCCGGAGGCGTGGTTGATGGCTTCATAAAATGCATGGGTGCAGATGCCGATGGACGCCCAGCCCAGATTGTACTTGCCGATATTGACCGTATTAAGGGTCGCATTCCAGGCTTCATCGCCACGGGAAAGGATATCTTCTTCTGTAACCGGATAGTCATTCAGGATAAACTCGGCCACATACGATTGGGTGGCTGTGATATTTTTCACCAATTCGTATTTTTCATGCTTGCTGTTGACAACGAAGAAAACATAATCCCCGCCATCCGGAAGCCGTCCGAAAGTTGAGACCATGCCGGCTTCATTGCCGTTGCCGATATAATATTTATCTCCCCTGGCGACATATCCACCCTCCCCTGCCGGGATGAGCAGCATGTCACTGGCATAAATGTCAGCACCATGCTCTTTTTCCGACAGGCCAAAAGCAAAGATCGCCCCCTCATCCAGAAGCTGTGCCGCCCTGCGCTTGAGCGCTTCGTTGCTGCTCATCCAGATCGGCCCGAGCCCAAGAATGGTAACCTGCCAGGCGTACCAGTAGCAAAGGCCGTAAAAACCGAGCAGTTCATTGAAAGCACAGAGCCGAGAGGTGTCCCAGCGGCAGTCGGCGTCGCCGTAACCTTCAGGCGTCAGCAGGGTTGCAAAGATCTTTTCACGTTTGATGAATTCAAGAAAATCCGTATACCAGACCCGGTTAAGATCGTCCTCTTTGAGGCTCTTCTTCCCTTTTGTCTCGAAAAAATTAATAGTTTTGCGGAGGATCTCGTTAAGTTTTGGATCCGGATGACTCTCGGCGAACTGTTTTGGATTGAGCAACAGCATAAGTTATCTCCTTTTTGCGCCCGTTCCGGGGAGCAGACTGATGATTTTTTTCTTGATCCCGCTAATGACATAAGGGGTCAATCGCCCTTTTTCTTTAAGGATCTGCTTGTAGAGGTCGTTTCTTTTCAATGGTGGCAAACGGCGGTTGTCAGCCTTGACCATAGTCAGCGCCCCCTTGCTGCAGGCCGAGACACAGGCGCCGCAACCGAGACAGATCTTCGCATCGACAGCTGCATAGCGTTCACTCCGCGCTGCAAAAGTAACCCCTTTCGGCAGGCCGATCCCCTTGACGTTGCACGCCTTGAAGCAGTTACCGCAGTAGTCGCACTTCTCAGGGTCGATCACCGCAGTAAAGCCGGTCTTGGCAATACCTTCATGGAAGCCGTGCTGTACACCGGCCATCAGCTCGCAGCAGCAGCGGCAGCAGCAGCAGATAAACGATGGCTTCTGCCTGATATTATCAGTCACAAAGGTCAGGTTGAATTCCCGTGCCCGGTCCAGCACCGCCAGCAGTTCATCGACACTTTTTTCCTTGGCGAAGCCGCGCCGGGTGAAAAACCTGGCGGCGGCACCGAGGGAGATGCAGATATCTTCCAGCGGCGCGCCCTTGCTGCAGGTTTCCCCCAGATGTTCCTTCTTGTGGCGACAGAAGCAGAGCCCCACCGCACCGTACCCTGCCCCCTTGATAATCTCCCGGGCGTTTTCGTAGGTTGTTATCTCGGATGTAACCGGAATATGTTCCTCATACACCAGAGACCGGGTGAGCTGGGTTTTGGAACCGAAGACTTCTGCCGCCTGGCCTTTCCCGCCAGCTGTTTCATGCATGTATTCGGTCATCAACCGGGCGATCTTCTCCAGCGGGAGGTCGGTCCGGTTTTTCATGAAGGTGAACTCGAAGAACCCAATCAGACCTGGCATCAGCAGGTAATAGACCTCGCCGCTGTACTCCATGTCCATCACCAGCCCTTTGTCTGCCATTCTGTCAAGCAGCGGCAGCAGCTCCTCTGGCGGGATTTTTGTCAAGCGCACCAATTCGGGCAGAGTTGCTTCCTCCAGTGGGAAACGTGAGGCAACAAACGCTTCGCGCTCTTCAAACAAAAGCGCCAGAATTTCACGCAATTTTTCGCTGTCAACAAGACCTATCGGATACTTGTTGAGCCGGTCTATGAGTGGCACTACACTGCTTTTTGAGCCTAAATGATGTCCCATTGCGCATCCTCCCTGACTAGCTGAACTTGGTAAAGTCAGGCTTGCGGCGCTGCATGAAAGCCTGCAACGCTTCACCCGCTTCTGGAGACTTGAGTCGCGCCATGAACTGTGTCCCTTCTTCGAGAATGGTTTCCTTAAGCTGAGGAGCGTAATCCCGTTTGAGCAGACTCTTGGCAAGCCGCACTGCTGCAGCCGGCTGCGCCGCAACCTGGAGCGCTTTCTTGCGCGCAGTTGCAAGCAGATCACCGTCAGGACAGAGCTCCGTTATGATACCGAGGCTAAAGGCTTTGTCCGAAGTGAAAACATCACCCAAAAGCAGCAGTTCGGCGGCCCGCTGATGCCCCATAATCTGTGGCAGAAGCAGAGTTGACCCGGCTTCAGGGCAAAGGCCGAGATTAACAAACGGCATCTGGAAGGTAGCGCTCCTGGCGGCATAAACCAGGTCGCAATGAAGCAGCATGGTCACCCCCACCCCGACGGCCAGACCGTTGACCGCTGCAACTAAAGGCTTGCGCGCTTCACTGATAGCGAACAAAAACTGCATAACCGGGCTCTCTTTGGGGTTTTGCGGCCCGCCAAGAAAATCCGCCAGATCATTACCGCTGGTGAAACAGTCGCCATTGCCGCTCAAAAGGATAACTCTGACAGCATCGTCACTGTCCGCCCCCCTGATGCCGTCAGCCAAAGCCTGATACATTGCCATGTTCAGGGCATTTTTTTTATCCGGTCGGTTCATGCAGAGCGTGAGAATCCCCTCGGAAAGTTCACTCTGAATCAGATCGCTGTTGCTCATTTTGAATACTCCTTCAGATTTGTTTACGCAGCTTTCATGCTACGGCCGGTTTCGTTCCAATCGGTCAGGTTTGCCGGTTTAATGTGACTCATGGCCTGTTCGGTGAGAGCGGTGATGGTAAGACTCGGATTGACCGCCAGATTGGCGCTGATCATGCTCCCGTCGCAGACGTACATATTTTTGTAATTGAAAACCCGATTCTCGCCATCAATGACTCCGGCAGCTGGATTCTCCCCCATTGTTGCTCCGCCAAGAATGTGGGCTGTGGTCGGCACATTGAAGAGAATCTCGGTGATGGAGGTTACCGCTGTGCCGCCAAACTGCGTCGCCATTTTTTCGGCAAAGTCGTTTGCCTGGGGTATGCACGCTGGAATCGGATCACCGCTGGTTGCCAGTTTTTGCTTGAAAGGTGACAGGAGCGATCGTTTCAGTCGAAGTTTGATCCGACTGTCGTAATCCTGCATGACCAGCAGAATAGTAGTACTTTTAGCCATACCGATCGGGTTAAGCACTTTCAGAAAACGGAGTGGGTGCCTCAGTATTGACCCTGCCCAGGACAAGATGCGACTGGCGCCGGGCGCACTCTTGGGAAGGATGCTGAGGAGGAGGCCAAGA
The DNA here is from genome assembly GCA_963787125.1 of uncultured delta proteobacterium. Lineage (GTDB taxonomy): Bacteria > Desulfobacterota > Desulfuromonadia > Geobacterales > DSM-12255 > VEOV01. The sequence continues at coordinate 34,827 of CAWBBV010000024.1, read as the reverse complement.
GCGTCTGAACCGGCTGAATAACGGGTTGCTTCTATATGTGTGTGCTCATCGACCCAGATTCCCGAGCCGATGGCAACCCCTTCACTCATATCACCGGTCGCCTGGGGGAAACGCACTCCAATGATCGACTCCGAGTTGGTTCTTACCACCTGTCCGAGCTGCTCGCTCAACAACGGCAGTGACCGCCGCCGTTTCAAATCCATCAGCAACTTGACTGTACCAAGGACCCCGCCGGAGAAGACAACCCCCCGGGCGCGGTAAATTCGTTTCTTTTTAAAAAGCAGATTAGTGGATGATTCCGTATGAATTTCGTATCCGTCACTGCCGTCTGACCTGCCATTGATCGGTTTGACATCTGTAACCAGAGTCTCGGGAAAAATCTTTGCGCCGGCCTTTTCCGCCAGGTACAAATAGTTCTTGTCGAGAGTATTCTTGCCGCCATGACGACAGCCGACCATGCAACCGCCGCAAAGCTCGCACCCGGTTCGCTGGGGACCCTTGCCGTCAAAAAAGGGGTCCGGCACCGTCTTGCCGTTTTCTCCGAAATAGATCGCCACATCTGTCGGATAAAAGGTATCGCCAACCCCCTGTGCCGCGGCGGCATCCCGAAGGACATTATCAGAGGAGCAATAAACCGGGTTGGTTGTCACACCGAGCATTTTTTTAGCGGTAGCGTAATGCTCGGGCATGATCGCTGCCCAATCCTTTAGCCCACCCCAGAGCGGGTCTTGCCAGACGTTTTTCCCCGGGACCAGCAGAACATTGGCATAATTGAGTGAGCCGCCACCTACTCCGGCACCGCTCAGAACAAAAGCGTGGCGAAAGAGGGTCATCCGGAATGAACCAAAACAGCGCAGCGCCGGGAGCCAGAAGTAACACCATGACCGCCAGTTGCTTTCCGGAAAGTCCTCGCTACGCCAGCGCTTGCCCATCTCCATCACCCCGACCCGGTAACCTTTTTCAGTCAGGCGGTGCGTTGAAACACTGCCGCCAAAACCGGAGCCGATGACAATGAAATCGAAATCTAATTGTTCCGGCATAAATCTCCCCTAAATCTGTAACTCTAAATATCTGAAGGTAATCTTTTGGCTAATTACCACTGAGCTCTTAGCCTTATCTCAACCCCGGCAACCGGCGCACCAGAGAGAGCAATCTTGTCATAAGCCGGGCATATGCATCTCCGGACATACCCGGCATTGGCCCAATCTGAAAGAGTCTTTGGACGGCCACAGTCTGGGATTCGGTATACTTGAGAATTCCTTCAGCACCGTGCCTTCTGCCAAGACCTGAATCCTTCATTCCACCCATTGGCGCATCAACAGAGCCCCAGGCAGCAGCGTAGCCTTCATTAATATTTACCGTGCCACACATTAATCTGGTAGCAAGTTCTTGCCCTCTCCGGACATCACCGGTCCAAATTGACCCGTTCAGCCCGTAGGCAGAAGCGTTCGCAGCTGTTATGGCTTCATCGGGAGTGTTAAAACGATAGAGAGCCACTAACGGGCCAAAAGTCTCCTGGCTGAACATCATCATTTCGGCCGTTACGCCGCTGAGGATGGTCGGCTCAAAAAAGAACGGGCCGATATCGGGCCGGTGCTTCCCGCCGCTAAGCAGACGTGCCCCTTTTGACAGGGCATCCTGCAGATGGGCTTGCACTGTTGCCAGTTGGCGCTCAGAGGTAAGTGACCCAATGTCAGCCTGATAATCAAGACTGCTGCCGAGCCTGATAGCGGCAGTTTTCTTTACGAAAGCCGCAACAAAGCGGTCGTATATTTCGTTTTGCACATAAACCCGTTCAAAAGACATGCAGAGCTGGCCGCAATTGGCAAAGCACCCCTGAATCGACCCGTTGACGGCTCGCTCAAGATTTGCATCGTTCAAGATCACTAAAGGGTTTTTTCCACCGAGCTCCAGCGAGCATTTGACCAGACGTCGTCCCGCCTGTTCGGCAATATGACGACCGGTGGCAGTACTGCCGGTAAAGGAGATGACATCTACTGCGTTAAGCAGTGGTGTGCCGATAATCCTGCCATCGCCGGTTATAATCGCCATGACGTCAGCAGGCAGGCCTGCCTCCCGCAGCAGTTTCAAACCGAAAAGAGCGGTGAATGAGGTCTGATGATCCGGCTTGAGAATTACGCAATTACCGGCCAGCAAGGCTGGAATGGCATCAGTGATGGCCAGGGAAAACGGGTAGTTCCAGGGAGAGATGATTCCAGCCACTCCGACTGGATGATGATGTTCGATGGTCCGGGTTAGTAGCGGCAGAGCTCCCCGGCGACGTTTCGGCTTAAGGTGCTGACAACCGTGAATCGCATAGTATCTGCTGCAAATCGCCACATCGAGAATTTCTTCCAGGGCATGCAGACGAGCCTTGCCTGTTTCCAACTGGATTATGTCGAGCAGTTCATCCTGATGCTTCAGTACCAGATCGTGAAAAAGAAGAAAGATCTCCCGTCGTGAGGCGTAGGATCTGTCCGCCCAGGCTGCCTGGGCGCTTCTCGCCCTGCTGACTGCGGAGAGGATATCCTCTTCCGTACAAGCCAAAATAGTGCCTAGGACTTCACCGCTAAACGGCGCAGTCACACTGATTTTATCTCTGGCTTGCCCCCTCCTGCAGCTAATCTCTGCCAATTCCGCCAAAAATGCCGGTGTTACTCTACTTCTTGGCAACAGATTTTTGTTCATACCGCAGCTTCTCTAGTTTCAGCTGTCAACGGCAAAGCTGAAGCTGTTTCTGTTGATGCCATAGCCTTGATGCTATCGGGTATCGGGACAGTCGACTTTTTGATATTGTCAAAACAGACCATGGTGGTTCTAGCCGTGGCAAAGGTTGTCTCTTTATCGTTATGCAGCCGGTATTCGATATCAAAGCTTGAGCGGCCGATTTTAGCTACCCAGAGAGTCACGACAACCTTATCCTCAAGCATGATCGGCATTTTGAAATCACATTCCGCCCGGGCAACTACGGTAAAAATTCCCTGGGCTGTGATCTCTTTAAAAAAATCATTGAAAAGTTTGACCCGGGCAGTTTCCAGGTAAGTGAAATAGACAGCACTGTTAACATGACCATAGGCGTCAAGATCCGAGAACCTCAGCTCAATGGTGGTAGAATGTTTTTGTGGCACGGTTAAGCTCCTTCCTACATTAGTCATGCGCCCTGAGCCACTCAAGTACTTGGGGAAAATGGTCGTTGACAGCACCCGGATGGGTCAACATATTAATATGATCGTAGTCATGAAGGTTCCCCTTCTTTCTGGAAAGCACCGTGAAACGGCTCTTCTGAATACCGGCAGAGTCCATAAAATTCCAGACATCACTGGGATGCCCCAAGGCATGATCATTAACGGCGGCCAGATACCAGATCGGCGGTAGAACTATTTTTTTGATGGCAGCGCCGTAGTCAAAACCGTCAGCATCAATCCAGGCATCGTTTCTCACCCAGTCAGCGCTCTCATGATACGATCTGACAGTTTCGCTGTCCGAGCCGATGCGCAGTTGGCGCGCGGGAAGAAAACCGGCTATGCGGCAGGCAAGGGGACAAACCATATTCCAGGCGACTTCCACCTTGAGTAGCCGGTGGATATTCCAGACCCTGACGGTACGTTTGCTGCCGAAATAAACCATGGAACTGACCTGCTCGGCGTATTCGGGAAAGCGTGCCAGAAAAGATGAGAACAGCACCCCTCCCCAGGAATGTGCTATCCACTGCTGCGGGATTGGACCGCGGATTTTCCTGATTGCCTTAACAAACGCCGGGATGTCTTCTGTTATTGCCTCGGTTTGACCAAAGGATGAACTACTGTCAATCGGGGGGTTACTTTTGCCCCGACCGCGCAGATCAGCCACATAAACATCAAAACCGTTTCTCGCCAGGAAGGGGGCCAGCCCTTTGCCTGAACCTGAGTAAAAGATGCGGCCGTTCTCGATGGCACCGTGCAGCATCAGGACCGGCGGCCCAGATGCTGCTGCAGTAAACCTCTGGAGGTTGAGAATATCCCCGGACGCCAAAGGCACAGATATTGATTGTTCCTTGATGAGCGGAGACATAAGCGCCCTTTTAATCCTTGCCGCCGAGCATCCCTTTTTTCAGGGAGTCGTCAGCAGGCTTGTCGCCCAAATAGATGGCAAGCACTGCTCTGCCGAGCTTTGCAGAGGAAACAGTGCCAAGCTGTTTACTATTATGACTGGCAGAGACGTTACCATCAGTCCTGAGAGTCAGGTCGACAACATCACCTTTGACAAAATCAGCCGTGAAAAGAGCCAGAAATTTCTTTACCTCCGCAGAACCGGCCATATCAGGCGAGTTATTGGCAAAGCCTTCTTTGAAGGCATCTATGATCTTTTCCTTGTCTACCTTTGAGTGCAGGAAATTCATCCGGATTACCTTGTCACCAGTGTCACTAAGCGCTGCCTGAGCAGTGGTGAAAGTTTTGGTTGCATACAAGGAACCGATATAAACTTTAACAAAGAACTTTTTCCGCAGTCCGTAGCCGTTGAGCTTTAACGACTGGCTGTTGACTGTTACAGAAGGTTCGAGATTGACACCGGCAACTTCGACGGCTGCGGCGGTTCCTGCCAGAAACATGGTCAACAACAGGGCAACAAAAACTTTTTTCATAAATCCATCTCCTTTTTTGTCCAATATCAACCGATCTCACAACCGGCCGTGTAACCATCATGAATGGCGTCAAAAACCATAGCCGGCCGAACAGCGTCGCCGACAACCCTGAAAGCAACCCCCTTCGCAACGGTTGCCTCCAGAAGCTGAATAGACGGCCTTGTGCCGGCTGCCAGAACCACACTGTCTGCAGGTATATCTTCCACCTTACCGTCTGCTTCGACAGTGACGGAGTCGGCTGAGATCTTGAGTACCTTGGCGCTGGTACGGGTCTTGACGCCGTAGCGCTCAACATCCTGCATCATCCCCCAGCGGGTACTCCTGCCAAAATTTTTCCCCATATCTTCGAGCATTTCGATTACGGTTACCTGCTTGCTCCCCTGGGTCGCCAGTTTGTAGAGATTTTCCGGCGACTCGGCGCCATGCACCAACAGGAACTTCAGCGCTTCGCCACTGACAGTCCCTTTCTCAGCAAGGAGCAGTGCGGTTTCAATGCCGACAGCGCCACCGCCGATCACGACAACCCTTTTGCCTGTCAGGGCGGTCCCTTCCAGAACATCCCAGGCCTGAACAACATGAGCCAGATCAGCGCCTGGAATCGGTGGGCTCAGCGGCACTCCGCCGGTTGCCAGGATGACAGCCTCAGGAGCAGCTTCAGTTAAAACTGCTTCATTGACCGTGGAATTAAAAACAACTTTAGCTCCGGATAGTTCTACCTGCCGCGCCAGATCTTTGGCCAGCTCCAGAAACTCTTCTCTGCCCGGGGGGGCACCAGCCAGGAGCAACTGTCCGCCGAGGTGATCTTTCTGCTCATGCAGCTGAACCTGATGACCACGCGCAGCCGCCGCTATGGCAGCGCTCATTCCGGCAGCGCCGCCTCCAACAACCATAACCTTAAGAGGTTTATCTGTTTTCCCGGCATTTCTGGATTTTTCATAACCGGCTTTGGGATTACAGAGACATTCGACTGCTTTCATTTTGAAAAGATTATCGAAACATCCCTGTCCGCAGGCAACGCAGTGAACTATGTCAGCTTCATGTCCGGAGCGGGCTTTTTCAGGAAAAAACGGATCAGCAATCAATGCCCGCCCAACCGCTACCATATCGCACTGCCCGTCAGCAATCATCTCCCTGGCGACGTCAGGATCGTTAATGCGGTGACTGGCAATAACGGGAATAGTAACACGCTCCTTGATACCGCGCGCCAGATAGCCAAAGACTCCGCGTGGCACTTCAGTGACAATCTGCGGTACCATGGCTTCATGCCACCCTACATTGACACAGAGTGCATCAACTCCGACACCTTCCAACAAAACTGCATATTCCTGCAGCTCTTCCCTGGTGGAGCCACCTTTCATGAATTCATTACCGTTCAATCTGACCAGGAGCGGGAAATCGCTGCCGACTGCCGAACGAACCGCCTTCATTACTTCAAGGCCAAAACGGGTGCGGTTTTCAAAGGAGCCGCCGTACTCGTCGCTGCGGTGATTAGTGAGCGGAGAGAGAAACTCACTGATCAGATAACCGGTGCCGGAGAGAATCTCGACGGCATCAAAACCTGCCTGTTTGACTCGCCCGGCAGCCTGAGCAAAGCGGAGAATAATCTGTTCTATTTCCGCAACAGTCAACTCATGGGGGGTTTCTCGGGTAAGACGCGAGGCAATTGCCGATGGGGCCACCGGCTGTTTTCCGCCCATAAGCATCGTATGATTGTAACGACCGGCGTGGTTCAGCTGCACCGAAGCACGGGCGCCATTATCGCGAATGGCGCTTGCCAGTCTGGTCAAGCCCGGTATGTAAGCATCTTTGTGTGCGCCGATATTGCCCGGATTGCCGGAAAGCTCATCAACAGTGGCGTAACCAACCGTAATCATCCCGGCACCACCACGGGCGCGCTCGGCATAGAAGTCAACCAGGCGGTCATTGACCGCATAATTACCAGCCATATTCATATGCATTGCCGGCATGAAGATGCGGTTCTTAACTTCCATCTTGTTGATGGTTATGGGTAAAAAAAGTAGATCTATCATTGCGCTCTCCGCTCTGGTTAACATTTGGATACCGCCATATAAAGTTCACTAACTTTGTCAAAAAGCCCGATCTGCTCAAGTGATGTCTTCAGAAGTAGCGGATTCTCGATAAAATCAAGCATGAAGACAACCTCCGAGACTTTCAGATAAACGATGAAAGGATCAGAGAGTCTTCCTTGAAAAATTCGATCAATAATTTCAGTCAAAGAAAGCTGCCGGAGCGGCAGCAGCTGCACAGCCCGCTCAAGCAGGGTTGTCACGTAAAAAAGAATTGAATCATCGAGACTCTCAACGTAGTGACGGTGTCCCGGCATTATCCGGTAATCGCGCAACTGAGCCAGCTTCAAAATGGTTGCGCAATAGGCGTCGTAATTGCGAAAACGCCCCTCGAAAGTCTCCAGATTGATGTCCAGCAAGGGAGCCTGAAAAATACTCCTCAAAAGAATGTCGCCGCTAACAGCATAGTCACCGCACAGGTAGACAATATCACTCTGGGAGTGACCGGGACAGGAGAGCCAGTTAACCCCCTGCTTAGCAATTTCGGGTGAATCTTCGACTATCCGGTATCTCTCTGGAATTTTCGGAAAAATATTGTAGCGGGTAAAAGAGTCCCTCAGTTTCTGAAGAAAATCTTCACCAAAACCGTACTGGCCCAGCAGAGAAGCCATGGAGGCAAGTCGTTCTTCATGACGCACGAACTTGATGGCATCGGTGCGACCGATGAACACCTCGGCGCTGCTGTTTTCCAGAACGAAATTAGTTAAACCGTAATGATCAACGTGACAATGGGTTATAAAAAGGTATTTCAGGCGGCTCATGTCAACATTTGCCAGCAGACTGGCTTCTGCAGCAGGGAGCGGAGGGCCGGTATCAAAAAGTGCCAGACCGGAATCCAGTTCAGCGGTATAGAAGTGAACCTCTCCTACCATATATGGTGTCTGAACTGTGAACTGTTTCATACTGCTCCTGAAAATTCGGGAAAGCCCCCTCAATCTTTAATGAAAGAGGGGGCTTAGTGGCCGTAACAGCCTAGAAAATATACTTATCGGCTTCGATGGATGCAGCGGCGAGCTGACGCTTGGCCTTCAAGAGTCCTGTTGCATCGTACTTGGTGAACCTTCTGATGCCGGCCAGCAGCATGGTCAGATTGTCACCCTCTTCAATGAAATAGGCAGCGCGACGGGCAGCAGTTGCCGCATTTTCACTGCCGTTAAAGGTAAACACTTTAACAGCAGCTTCGATAGAAGCTTTTTTGCTGTCGCTCAAGCCAGGCAGAATCTTCTCTGCTCTGAGAATCACGCTTTCGATCGCAAAGATGTTGATAGCCACATCAGCCACAGCCATCAGGATTTCCTGCTCGTCCTTGATTGTCGCCATGAACTTCTGCACACCGGTGCCGGCAAGAACCAGGAAAGCCTGTTTCAGATTGGCAAGGAGTGCTTTCTCAGCGGCGAACGGTACGGAATCATCAAGTTCGTCAAAACTTGGAGACATCAGCGATTCAAATGCCTTCATCGCCTCTTTCTGCAGTGGAATCTCACCTTTCATGGCACGCTTTAAAATAATGCCGGGAATCAGGAGACGGTTGATTTCGTTGGTACCTTCCCATATCCGGTTGATTCTTTCGTCACGATAAAAACCTTCAGCAGGATATTCCTGGGTAAAACCGTAACCACCATGGATCTGCAGCACTTCGTCAGCAACAAACGCCAGCATCTCGCTACAGAAAACCTTTATTATGGCGCACTCGACAGAATACTCCTCAATAGCCTCCTGATAGGCTTCGTAGTAGTTGGGGGTATCTTTGGGGATGGTAGCAAGACGATCGTCGATCATCCCTGCCAGCCTGTAAACAACCGATTCAGAGGCGAAACAGGCAGCGGTCATGTCGGCGATCTTTTCCTGAATGGCACCGAAAGTTCCGATGGTAACGCCGAAAGCCTTGCGCTCATTGGCATAACGGACACCGACGGTGATGGCATATTTACCGGCACCGGTCGCGCCGGCACCGAGTTTGAAACGGCCGACGTTGAGAACGTTAAAGGCGATCTTGTGGCCTTTGCCAACTTCACCGAGGAGGTTTTCGACCGGAACCATGGCATCTTCCAAAATAATCTGGGTCGTGGATGACCCTTTGACGCCGAGCTTGTTCTCTTCCGGACCGACACTCAAACCAGGGGTCGTCCTTTCTACCAGAAAGCCGGTGAAGTGCTGCTTGTCAATTTTGGCAAAGACAGTATAGAGATTGGCAATTGCACCGTTGGTGATGAACTGCTTGGTGCCGTTGAGTATATAATGCTTGCCGTCAGCAGAGAGCGTGGCGGTTGCTGCAGCGCCAAGGGCGTCGCTACCGGAACCCGGCTCAGTAAGACAGTAGGCGGCAATCCACTCACCGGAGATGATCTTGCCGAGGTACTTCTCTTTCTGCTCCGGGGTGCCGTAATAGACCAGCGGCAGTGTGCCGATACCGGTATGGGCCGAGTAGGTTACCGAAAACGAACCGGCTTGAGCCAGTTTCTCGGCGGCCAGCATGCTGGTAGCTTTATCGAGTTCAAGTCCGCCGTACTCTTCCGGCGCATCGATCATGAGAAGGCCGAGCTCACCGCATTTTTTCATCAGTTCAACAGTGAGGGGAAGGTCCTGATGCTCGATCTCCGCACGATGCGGGAAAACTTCGTTAACGACAAACTGCTCAGTGGTATCGCCGATCTGCCGCTGCTCATCGCTGAAATCTTCAGGGGTAAAAACGTCATTCTTGCTAACTTCTGTAATCAGATATTCAGCGCCTTTAAATAGTTTTGCCATGTTATCACCTCGTTAAATGTATTTGTAGGGGCGAACCCTTGTGGTCGCCCGTTTTTGACGTTGGTTGCCGGATCCAGCAAGGGCAGGCACAAGACCTGCCCCTAAATTTTACATTTTCTCAAAAATACCCGCTGCGCCCATGCCACCACCGATGCACATGGAGACCATGCCGTAGCGGGTATCAGTGCGCTGCATCTCATGGAGAATGCTGGCTGTCAACTTGGCACCGGTACAACCGAGCGGATGGCCGAGAGCAATGGCGCCACCATTAACGTTAACCCTGGCCGGATCGATCCCCAGATCCTTGACACAAGCGAGAGACTGAGCAGCAAAGGCTTCATTCAGTTCGATAAGACCGATATCGTCCAGAGTGAGACCTCCAAGTTTCAGTGCTGCCGGTATTGCGGCCACCGGTCCGATTCCCATCAATTCCGGGGGCACACCTTTCACGGCAAAAGAGACAAAACGAGCCAGCGCTTTTTTACCGATTTTCTTGAGATAGTCCTCAGAGACAACCAGTACTGCTGCGCCGCCGTCAGTCATCTGGGAAGCATTACCGGCAGTCACTGTGCCGTTTGCTTTAAAGGCGGTCTTCAGTTTCCCCAAACCGGCTGCGGTCGTATCACCGCGGACGCCGTCATCGGTATCGACGATCTCTTTACTTCTTTTAATTTTGCCGTTCACCAGAGTACAGTTCTCTATTTCCACCGGGACAATCTCATCTTTGAATTTACCTGCAGCTATGGCAGCAGCAGCTTTGACATGACTGGCCGCAGCAAAGGCATCCTGCTCCGCACGTGTAATCCCGTACTTTTCAGCAACAAGTTCTGCCGTAATTCCCATTGAAGCGAACGATTCCGGCCAGCTGGCCATGAGCGACGGATTGGCGCTGTACTTGGCACCCCCCATAGGAATCATGCTCATGCTCTCGGCACCACCGGCTATAATGCAGTCGGCAAAACCTGCCATGATCCGCTCAGCGGCTGTAGCAATTGTCTGCAACCCTGATGAACAGAAACGATTGACGGTCTGGGCGGGAACTTCCATCGGCACACCTGCCTTCATGGCGGCAATTCTGGCAAAATTCATCCCCTGCTCACCTTCCGGGAAAGCACAACCGATTATTACATCCTCAACGTCCATAGGATTAATGCCGGTTTTCTCCAGCAACCCTTTGATAGCAGCAGCAGCCAGATCGTCCGGGCGCACATCCTTCAGTTTACCTCTTTTTGCCTTGCAGCCAGGGGTGCGGTAGGCTGCCAGAATATATGCGTTTCTCATTTAAAACCTCCAGATTAAGATAAAGATAAGCTTTAAGGTAAAGGTAAAGGTAAAAGTAAAGGTTTTCTTAACCCCTACTTTTACCTAACCAACTAGTTTCTGAGCGGCTTTCCCTTTTTCAACATATGCTGAATTCGCTCAAGAGTCTTCTTCTGGCCACAGAGACGGACAAAGGCTTCACGCTCCAGATCCAGCAGATATTCCTCAGTAATCAGGGTGCCGGCAGGAACGTCGCCACCGGTTATAACATCGGCAATCGTCCCGGCAAGAAACTGGTCATACTCGGAAATAAAGCCGCCTTTTTGCATATTCCAGAGTTGGGATTTTATCGTCGCAGCCATGCTGCGCCCTGGGGCCTTCAGATCGATCAACGGACGACCGGGGCGATAGTTGGCAGCCATGGCAATCGCCTTCAGTTTGGCATCGTGGATCCGCTTATCGATATCCATGGTAATGGCATCGCCCTGGCGCATGAAGCCCATCGGGCCGAGTTCCGCGGCAGACATACTCACTTTGGCCATGGCAATATTCATGAAGTTTTTGAAGATGAACGGTGTAGCGTCAATATCATTTTCCTCGGCCAGCTTTATGGCACGTATCGCCATCTCCTTGGTGCCGCCGCCACCAGGAAGCAGACCGACGCCTATCTCAACCAGACCCATGTAGGTTTCTGCGTGGGGAATCATGGCATCAGCATGGAGACAGGTTTCACAACCGCCACCCATAACGAGGCTGTGCGGCGCAGCTACGACCGGAATCTTGGAGTATTTGATCGCCATCATCGCCTTCTGGAAACCTTTGACCGTCATGGCGATTTCGTCATAAGCCCCTTCTGCGACGGCCATGACAAGCAGCATCAGATTCGCGCCGGCAGAGAACATGGTCCCTTCATTGGCGATAACCAGGCCGACCCCTTCCTCTTCGGTGCGCTTGATCGCCTTGTGGGTCATGGCAAGAATTTCGCCGCCGATGGCGTTCATCTTGGTATGGAACTCAAGACCGAAAACACCATCGCCAAGGTCAATCACAGATGCACCGCTATTCTTTTCCACAACCTTGTTGTTTTTCTTGAGAATAGTCAGGCTGATATGGCCCGGTTTCTGCGGAACTTCAAGATACTTGCCATCAAGCACGCTGTAGTAATGGTTTTTACCGTTTTCAAACTTGTAGAAACAGTCGATTGTCTTGAGAGCTGCCGGAACCTTGACGCCATCCTTCTCTGCCCGCTCAACAAAATACGCCACCCCAATGGCATCCATCATCTCGAATGGGCCGATTTCCCAATTGAACCCCCACTTCATGGCGTTATCAATATTGACGATATCGTCTGCGATCTCAGGAATCCGGTTGAAAGTGTAGATGAGGGTGTCGCGCAGGTTTATCCAGGCGAATTGAGCTGCCTTGTCATTGGAGTTGATCAGCGCCTGCACCCGCTTGGCAGGATCATCTATGGACTTGGCTGCATCGATGGAAGCAAACTTTGGCCGCTTTGCCGGAACATATTCACCGGTTGTGTAGTCGTAATAGAAGAATTCCTGTCCCTTCTCCCCTTTTACTTTCTTGAAAAAACCTTGTTTACTTTTGTTTCCGAGCAGTCCCTTGGCCACCATCTCTTTGACAAAGTCCGGGAACTTGAAGATGTCCCGCTGCTCATCATTTACCAGCAGATCGTAGGAGTTGCCTGCCACATGCTGAAGCGTATCAAGGCCGACAAGGTCGGAAGTGCGGAAAGCGGCGCTTTTCGGACGGGCGGTTGCCGGTCCGGCAATGGCATCAACCTCTTCAACAGTCATCCCCATAGCCATCATGGTGCGAACACAGTTGCAGATGGCGTAGACGCCGATACGGTTGGCAATGAAGTTTGGGGTGTCCTTGGCATAGACAATTCCTTTACCAAGACGTTTGGAGATGAAATCTGCCATAAAGGCGGTAGTTGCCGGATCGGTATATTTGCAGGAGACGATCTCCAGAAGACGCATATAACGGGGCGGATTGAAGAAATGAGTTACCAGGAAGTTTTTACGGACACTGTCCGGCAGACATTCTGCCATTTCGTTGACAGAGAGACCGCTGGTGTTGGTGGAGAGGATCGCCCCCTCTTTGAGGTTAGGGACGATCTTCTCGGTGAAGAGCTGCTTTTTGATCGCCATGTTCTCGATGACAACCTCAATTACCCAGTCGCACTCGCGCAGTTTGCCCAAATCGTCTTCAAAGTTACCAACCTCGAAGTTTGCGGCGTAACTAGGCAGAAAGAAGGCAGCCGGCTTCATCTTCTTCAGTCCTTCGAGACCGGCTGCAGCGATGCGATTACGCACCTTGGGATGACTGATGGTAAGACCAGCCGCTTTCTCAGCTTCATTAGGCTCTCTTGGAACGATATCCAGCAAGAGCACCTGAATACCCGCATTGGCCAGGTGTGCGGCAATTGTAGCCCCCATCACCCCTGCCCCGAGAACAGCCACCTTATTGACCTGTTTCATTGTTTTCCTCCGTGTCTGTGATGACAAATTTTATTTCAGTTTCAGTTACTGTGGTCCGTATACATGTCTTCTATCTTCTGCTTGTGTTTTTCATAAATAACCTTCCGTCTCAACTTCATGGTCGGGGTCAACTCGCCATTTTCAATGGAAAAATCGTGGGGAAGCAGTGCAAACTTTTTAATTGTTTCATACTGAGGGAGGTGACTGTTGATCTCGGCGACTCTCTGACCGAAAAGTTTTTGTACCGGTTCACACATAACCAGGTCGTCCATGTCGAAATAGTCAACATGGTGTTCCTTGGCAAATTCCAGCAATCGCTCCAGGTTAGGCACCAGCAGGGCAGTAAGATAAGGTTTCCGGTCGCCATAGACAAAAGCTGACGAAAGATATTTATCCATCTTTAATTCATTTTCTATCGGTTGCGGCGCAATATTCTTGCCACCGGCAGTAATAATCAGCTCTTTTTTCCGGTCAGTTATATACAGAAAACCTTTCTCCAATTTGCCGATATCACCGGTTTTGAACCAGCCATCCTCCATGGTTTCGGCTGTTGCAACCGAATCATTGTAATAACCAAGCATCACTTGCGGCCCTTTAACCAGAATTTCACCATCGCCGGCAATCTTGACCTCCGTTTCTGCCAACAAGACTCCGACAGAACCAAAGCGAATGTTTTCGAAACTGTTAAAAGAGACGGCAGGGCTTGTCTCGGTAAGGCCATAACCTTCAAAAATAGGTATACCTATTACCCAGAAGAATTCATTAATCGTTTTATCCAGTGGTGCACCACCACAACAGAACATTTTCATTCTGCCCCCGAATCTTTCCCGCAATTTACTGAAGACGAGACGGTCTGCAACAGCAAACTTGGCCCCGAGAGTTGCGGAAGACTGCTTATGGATATACTTTGCCTCAACGTATTTCTTGCCAACTTCAAGGGCCCAGTGAAACAGCTTTTTCTTCGCAGCCGGCATCTGATGAATGTTTTCAAAAATACGGTGATATATTTTCTCAAACAGTCGGGGAACACTCACCATAACAGTCGGCTGCACCTCCATCATGTTCTCGGCAATTTTTTCAATACTGTCCGCAAAAGCCATTAAAGCACCATTACGAATAGTCAAATAATAACCGGCAGTCCTTTCGAGAACATGGCTTAGCGGCAGGAAACTGAGCAGAACATCATTGTCAGTTACAACCCCGCTCTGTTCCGTAACATATTGAGTGTTCGTAAGAATATTATTGTGTGAGAGCATAACGCCTTTCGGCACGCCAGTAGTTCCTGATGTATAAATCAATGTCAGCAAGTCACTCGGCTTTATGCCATCAATACCGGCCTCTATGAGCCTTTTTTCCTCGACAGTAATAGGACTATCGATCTCCGACATTTGGTAAAAGGTGCAGGCCTGAAAAGAAGGATCACCGAGGAATCGTTCAAAGGAAACCACCAATTCAAGCCCTGGGATAGCCTCTTTTACCATGAGCAGTTTGTCGTACTGGAATTTTCCTGAAACAAAAATTATTTTTGCACCTGAATGATTAAGCATGTACTCAATCTGCTCGGGAGTATTGGTAGGGTAAATTGGAACTGTTACTGCACCAGCGCAGAGTATCCCGAGATCGGCAATAACCCAGCCGGCACGGTTTTCCGAAAGAATGGCAATCCGGTCACCAGGCTTGACTTTGAGCTTCTTCAATCCCCGGGCGACCATCAACGCCCTATCATATAGCTGTCCATAAGTCAGAGTTACATAGTTACCATGCTTGCGATATTTCAGAGCAAAACGACTCTCAAATAAGGCGGCGTTTTTACGCAACATATCAGGGATGGATTCGAAAGGACGCTCGCTCATACAATCACCGCCAGTAAAATATTATTTGACTTCAACATACGTAACCTTGACGCACATGTCAAGTATAATATTTTTTTCTTTTTGGTATTTTTTAGTTTTTTTAGAGTCAATATAATATCGCTACACTCCACTCATAAACTATTTTTCAGAACTACATATCAGAATACGCACACATAGAACTAACCCCATTTTGGCGCACCCCAAGATTAAAAGATAAGCACTTACCTAAATACAAACCAACACCACTAATACTCATAACACTCTGATTTTATGCGTTTAATTCTGCAAACCATCTTCTTATTTAATCAGCGCATAAATCATTATGGCATAATATTATTTCTTTAAAAGTTATTTGCGTTATCTGGTCAATTTATACCTTGACACAAACGTTAAGTATACTGTAAAAACATATAAACGTGTTTTAAAGTCAATTTCTGTAGTAAAATGATGACCGGATTTTAAACAACCAACGAGTATTGAAAGGAGCCCTATGATGAAAAAGAAAGTGTTACTTGCTGTTGTTACGGCTACCCTTGCAGGAACGGCCACCCTGGCTTCGGCGGCAGGACTGAGAGTTAATGAACAGGGAGCAAAAGCCATGGCCATGGGAAATGCCTTTGCCGCCCAGGCAGATGATCCTTCCGCCCTCTTCCACAACCCGGCCGGCATTGCCTTTCTCAAGGGGACACAGGCCAACATCGGTTCAACCACGATATTTGTACCTTCTACCGAGTTTAGCGGCACAGCTCCTTTAAGCGGCACCGCACCGACAAATGTCGGCACCACAACAGTATCTGAAAACGCCAAACAGGATGTTTTCAATCCGCCATCCGTCTATGCTACTCACACATTTGAAGGCGTGCCGCTATCTGTCGGACTTGCGATCAACGCCATCTATCCGTTGGCTAAAAAATGGGACGCAAGTAGTGCCTTTCGGGCAGAAGTAACTAATATTTCGGTAAAGCCGATCAACTTTCAGCCGACGGTAGCCTATCGTTTTGATAACTGGAACCTTGCCGTAGCAGCCGGCCTGGACGTAACCTATGCACAGGTATCAATGCAGAAAATGGCCTACGCACCGAATCCATCCATCCCTAATTCTGCCTATGAACTCGGCAACCTGGGGCTTGACGGAACAGCCACTGATGTCGGTTACAACCTTGGCCTCAAGTGGAATGCTCTTGAAAACCTTTCTTTTGGCGCTGCCTACCGCAGCAAGATAGATCTTAAAGTCGAGGGGAATGCCGACTTTCTGGCAACGACACCCGCCGGCTTCAATATGATCGGCATGACCACAGCGGCAACGTCCCCTTACTCCCGCTCACGCGTCACTTCAGGTGTTTCAACAACGGTTACTCTTCCCAGCAGTTTCGGCACCGGCGTTGCGTGGAAGCCGAACGACAAGACCACTCTGGAGTTTGATGCCGAGTGGACCGAATGGAGTACAATGGAAAAACTGGAGTTCAGCTTTGACGGGCCACAGTTCGCCAATTTCAACAATAAGCCGAAGCCTTTAAAGTGGAAGGATGTCTGGTGTTACAAATTTGGTAGTCAATATGCGATAACCCCTAATATCGACCTGCGGGCAGGATATATGTTTGACAGCAATCCGGTTCCCGACTCGACCCTGGGACCGGTACTCCCTGATTCGGACCGCCATAGTTTCAGTATTGGCCAGGGATTCCACAATGAAAGATTCTCCCTTGACCTTGCCTACATGTGGACACACTTTGTCGATCGAACCGTCAACAATCAAGACATGACAGCACTGACCGGAGCCAATGGCACGTACAAAAGTGACGTCCATCTCTTCGGAGCATCTGTAACCATGAAATTTTAATTACAGATTTTATGTCTAAAAAAAGCAAATAATCCATAAACTATGAGAGGGAGTCC
Organism: uncultured delta proteobacterium; assembly: GCA_963787125.1. Classification (GTDB taxonomy): domain Bacteria; phylum Desulfobacterota; class Desulfuromonadia; order Geobacterales; family DSM-12255; genus VEOV01. The sequence continues at coordinate 17,861 of CAWBBV010000024.1, read as the reverse complement.
AATGAAAACACATATTCTGCGCTTTATGATATATGTCGGCTTTATACTGGTGACAGGCTGTTCCAGTTCAGATCCGTCAGGCACCGATAGCCCCGCTAACGTTACCGGCAATCAGGTCATCTTCAACCCGACTACCGGTGCAATCCCGTTACCCAACATTCTTGCAACAGCAACTGCCAAAGATCCGCTGACACAGTACGTAGACTCAACAGGGGCTACTGTTGCCCGTCCAGCCAACACTCCCATGACACCTCCGGAAGCGCTGGCGTATGTCAACAAGTATGAAGTAGGCTCCACCAATGCAGTTGCCGGTCTGAATGCACCTGTTTACATCAGATTCTCAACCCCGGTTGACGCTGCAACGGTAACCGCTGCCAACGTCAAAGTATTTCAGTTGACGCCGGACAGTGCCGGCACAGAAAACGGCATTCTCGATTTTACTGATGTAACCGGAATGTTCACACTCAAGTATAGCGCCGGTAGTACTGATCTTTTTATGTTCCCCAACTTCCCGATGACTCCTGGTCTCCGCTATCTTTACGTAGTCAGCAATCGGGTGAAGGACGCCGCCACCGGCTATCCGGTTGTCAGCTCTTCCTATTTTGACATGCTTAAATCAACATTCCCGCTTGTCGGCCCTTTTGCGGCGCTGGAACCAATCCGTGCCAACGTCACAAGTGGTGGCAACATTCTCCTTTCTGGCTATGCAAAAGTTATGGATGATCTGATTACCAAGTCAACCACTACAACCATTACAAGTCGCGATGAGATCGCTCTTCTCGGGCGCTTCATCACCACCGGCGCCGGCTACATCCCTACAGATGCTACCAACTCAACCACTCAGACCACTTCCCGCATTCCGATGGAATCCGCTCTCCGAGCCTTTGCAGCTGGTGGACTTCCAGGTGGGCTTTCAGGAAAAACCTGGACAAATGCAGTTACCGGCGCCACAACCATCCCCGGCGCTACCTACTGGGCTGCGGCTGGCGCTCCAGGAACAGCTCCAACTACACTCAGCAGCGTTGTAACCGGTTCCATCAACAGTGCAGAACTCTCCATAGATCCAGTTGTGGCCAAAGCAACAGCAAATGCAGCTTCTATAGATCTTACTTCTGTCACCGGTGCCTACAACCCTGCTGCCGGTGTAGTACAGAGCTTCCGCAATGGAGCCGCTTTAACCGGTTTCTATCACGTTACCAGAACGGTACCTTTCATCTACTTGACGCCAACAACACCTAACGGAAAAATTATTATTTTCCAGCACGGAATCACCCGCCAGAAAGAAGATGTTCTGGCAGTAGCCGGGGCGCTCACAGGACAAGGTTATGCAGTTGTTGCCATTGATCTGCCATTGCACGGTGCTCTGGCTGTTCCAGGTCATACATCCGGAGCTCTCTGGGGTCAGGACTTTATGGCCATCGGCGCACCGCTGGCAACACGCTCCAACGTCCAGCAGGCAGCATTTAACCTCAATCGGCTTGAATTTACTCTTAAAACCGGCGGGTTTGCCTTGGCCGGAATCGGCGCAGCCCCTCCGACGGAGACCAAGTTTGTTGGTGTCAGTCTCGGCTCCATAGTTGGCGCTTACTATCTGGCTGGCAATACAACCCTGACACCAGCAACCGTGCCGCCAGCTGCTCCGGTTGCTCCATACACCCAGGCATCACTTAATAACGACATGAAAGGCTTCCTCAGTGTTCCAGGTGGTCGAACCGCCTACCTGATTCAGAACAGCCCTTCGTTCGGACCAAGTGTTAATGCCGGTCTTGCTGCAAAGGGAATTGTTACCGACTCCCCGACTTATCACAACTTCTTCCAGGTCACTCAATCTGTAGTTGACCCAATTGACCCGGCAACTATGACTACCCCTCTGGCAACAGGCCTGCCGTCAAGGCTTTCCGGACGCTTGGCAATTCAGGAAGCGACCAGCACTACATTTGCTGCTGATGGTGTAACACCTACTAACGGCGACCTGGTCATAACAAATCCCTACACCCGTTACTTCGGAAATGCTCTAGGCGGCAGAGAAGTCTTGGGAGCCGCAGGCTCAGCGGTTGGCCCAGGGTTCAAGCAACTTGGCTACAATGGTGCTGCTTTACCACGCATACCGGCAAACTTCATGTACACCATACTAAGTGGTGCACTTGCACCAAAAGTAGACTTTGCGGCGTCAGCTGCGACAGCTACAACACCAACACAAGGGTACTTCCAGTTCGATCAAACCGGCATTTCTCACGGTTTCCTGCTTGACCCTACCGGCTCTGCAACGTCGACCGGCATGGGCCAGAAACAGATGGTCTATTTCCTTTTAGCCGGAATCGTAGCAGATCCTACAAGTCCGACTTCAACTCTGCCGAAATCTTTAGCTGCAGTACCGGCAGGGCTGACAAGAGAGATTCTTCTCCCGAAAGTAATTAATATCCTCGGTTACTAAAGCTTACTATTCATAACTTCATACACCTAAGGCGGAGCTCCGGCTCCGCCTTAACATTGAGCGGGACAATATTTGGAACAAGGAGACGTAAATGACAGAAGAAACCTTCAGCAACTTGCTGGGCAGCTACCAGAGCGGAGTTTTCACCATTCCGACAACTTTTTATTTCTCGATAGATGACGTCAAGAAGACCCTTACTCTTGACGTCGATAGCTGTAAAGTCGAGGATGGCAAGACAGTGGAAGAAGCGGATTGCATCTGCAAAACAGACGCAAAGATGTTTAACAGGATCTGTAACGAAGGCTACCGACCAGGGATCATGGACTTCATGGGCGGGTCGATCAAGTCCAACGCCCCTCAGATGTTACAGCAACTGCTTTCTGCTTTTGGTAAATAAGAAAGGTTTGCAGGTAAAACAAGAGAATCTTAGTGCAACGCAAAGGGGCCAGACTTAACTGTCGGCTCCTTTGTGTTGAAGTAATCTGCCCGCACTAAAAGACAATCGAGGATATCTATTTTGAGTAGCGGCAGGAAGTTGCACGAAAACTACTAAACCGGACACTTCCACTCGCCATCAACAGTTATCGTCTCATGCCGCAGGAGCCAGTCATATAGCTGTTGATACTCGTCAGAATTGAGATTTTCCGGGCAGGTGTCGCTTTCAGGCAGGGGGAGTGAAGCCTTTCTGCTTCTATAGTTGTGCAGTTCGGCTAAAGCACGATTGAAGCGCTCCAGACGTTGCCTGCCAAAGAGAGGGATAAACTCAGCACACTCACTCATTTCAGCAAGCATTACCTTTTCCCACACTTCGTCCTCATCGATAACCAGCGACGCATCGTCACCAACCGGATCGCGGCGGAATGACCCACCCATACTCAGAGCTTCAAAGTCTTCAGACTTCCAGATGATCCGCCCCTGACCGGTAGTCTGATGGCTTACGACGATCCCCTTCTCCGGCCAGGTCAGGCTTACCAGCGCGACCATTGTTTTAGCGCGGGCAATAGTGACATCATTACCGGACTGCTCACTTATGATGTGATGAAAGGTGATGATCATCTGGTGAAAAAAATGATTCACGTTTTACCCCATTGGGACTTATCGGGAAATTTATTCAGCTGTTTATGAGTCAGGTCAGGCCTCATCTCTTTTGCAGCTTGTACTGATATATCTCAAGGGCAACAAAAACAGTAAGTCCGGCGACTCCAAATCCTGCCATGATCCCCAGCATCCCCTTGACAGTGCCCGGCATCAGATAACCGGACAGAGAAGAGCCGATACTGGCCATGAGAAAATAGAGAAAGCCGATAACAGCCGAAGCAGCCCCTGCATACTGAGGAAACGGCATCATGGCAGCAACAATGGCGTTAGGATTAGTCATCCCCAAAGCAAAGGTGTAAAGGGCAATCGCCAGGACAAAAACATAGGTATTTACTGGCCAAAGGGCGAAAATAGCAATCAGTGCAGTCGCCAGTACCGTCAATCCACCCCCTACCCTCATCAAGCGGATTGGCGCAATACGCATTGCCAGCATCCTGTTGAGGAGTGAACCGCAGAGCTGGCCGAAAGCGACAATAGCGAACATCCAGCTGTAAGCTTGCGGGGTAACTCCCAGTGTGCGAATAAAGACCGTTGATGAATCGGCGATGAAGACAAACAATCCTGCAAAAATGAAGGCGGCCACAAGAGCGTTGCCGATAGTAAGCGGCTCGCGCACCACCAGGAGGTAGGCCTGCAGCACTCCCATCCTCAGGCCGACCGTTTCAGGGCGGGTCTCAGGAATCATCAGCAACGTCAGGATCAGAATAACAACTCCCGCGAGAGGCAGCAGAGAAAACACGCCGCGCCAGCCGGTTATTCCCAGCAGCCAAGCACCCACAATCGGCGCTATCAGCATTGCCAAAGTTGTCACTACGGTCAACATCGACTGCTTTGCAGCTGCCGATGGTCGATCAAAGACATCACGGATAATCGCCCGGGAAACAACCGCCCCCGCGCAAGCACTGATCCCCTGCAAAAAACGCATAGCGACCAGCACCATGACTGTTGGTGCCAGTGCACAACCGATTCCAGCAATTATATACGCTATTAATCCGCACAACAGCACCGGTCTGCGGCCAACACGATCTGAGAGTGGCCCGAGGAAGATCTGACCTCCGGCGAAACCTAGCACAAAAAGCGATATTGTCAGGTGCGCTGCCGCTTTGCCGGCAGACAAATCATTCGTCATGGTCGGCAAAACTGGCAGGCTCAAGTCTACCGAGAGGGCTGCCAGAGCGGTTATGGCCCCCAATAGAGCGGTAAAGCCTGCACTTTCGACGTTAAACTTCATTCCCCTCTCCTACCAGCTTCGGCTTTGCAGAAACTCACGCAATAAATCTTGCATGCAATATTACATGCAATTATAGGTTGAATTTACTGTAAGTCAATATAATTTAGCTGACAAAAGATTCTATCGGCTTATTCAAAAACTGATCATGTTTTTTCTTCAAAGCCGCCAGGAGAGCATCACGCCTAGGCTTGTCATCAACAGCTGTAATACTGTTGACTTCCAGCACCACCTGCCGGTCAAGAGCTGTGCGCGCACTTTCGGCTATGGCTTCGGCATCATCGTAAAAACCGGTACTGTAGCGCTGTTCCACAGCGAATTGCATGGTAGAGTGGATCTGATCAACCATCGCCGTGTTGTCGAGTTGGGGGGTGTCGTAATTGAGCCATTGGTGCCAGGACGGCTGCGTTAGTCCGGCAACGTACTCCTTGAGATTTTTGTATTTGAGCCGGTAACCGTACGCTTCAGGCTGATCAAAGGCCTGTGAACCTGGATCGAGCACAATCGGCCCAACAATCGGCCCGCCACAGGGGGCGGCGAATTTACCGGCTGCATGGGCGGCGCGATCCATTTTGCTCAATTTCCCCCAGATATCCCAGGTTTCCCTGACATTCTCAGCAGTCTCCCCCGCCAGCCCGACCGAGAAGAAAGTGGTTACCGGCAGGCCATATTTATGGCAGATGGCAACAGTATTAAGAAGGTCCTCGTTCGTGTAATTTCGCCCCAGTTGACGGCGGACTTCATCACAGCCGGTATCAGGACAGATATGCATGAAAAGCTGCCTGCCAATCTGCGCCGCAGCCCGGATAAACTCTTCATCGGCCGGCACCAATAGATCCAGAGACAGTCGTTCAATCTGTATTTCTGCACTGGCAAGACCGGCGAACAGCTCCTGCCAATACTTGCGTCCCCCCATGCGGGCATCCTGATAGAGGCCAAGGCAGGTTATCCCCTGTTCGTTCATCTTCCTGATATCAGAGATAATCTTGGCCGGACTGCGAAAGGCGGGTTTGGCCATTCCCAGGTATTTTTTGTAGGTGTAGGCTGAACCACCGCAAATGGAACAGTTATAGCTGCAGCCGCGGCAGACGGTCAGACTCCAGCGTGGCGGTGCGTTCACGGGGAAAATGGAGGTCTTGGGTTCAATCAGATCAAAACGGGTGAATTCAAATTCGTCAAGATCAGTGCTGGCAGGCATAAGGGGGGTAGTGCGAATCTCACCCTCCCTGGTACGGTAGGTCAAATTCGGGGTATCGGTAAGCTTGCCGTTTTTTTCCAGCGCCTGCACCAGCTGCAGCAGCGGTTTTTCAGCTTCGGCACGAATGACGGCATCAATGAAATCATACTCCCGGATAATTTCATCGGCAAAACAGGTGGCAGTCAGACCGCCCATGACAACCAGAGAACCAGGATGATAGTGCTTACAAAGCCGGGCAACTTCAAGTGCCCCCTGGGCATGCTGCTGGAAATGAAGGCCGATGGCAAAAACCGCTGCCGACAGATTCTGCAGATGCTCGTCGGCAGCGAACGTCGGACTGGTCACCATCCGGTCACAGAGATTATCGACGATGACCCGGTAACCGTGGCGATCCAGATATTCTGCGATACTCAGGGAACCGATAGGTACTTTATTGAACTGTACCTGTTCGGGAGAAGCGCCCAGCGCACCCGGGAATAACGGCATTGTGCGGAAATCATAAAGTGCCGGGGGGTGAAGGATTATCACGTCATGATGTGCCATGAGAAACTCCTCTAAAAAACAGCTGTTAGACTGAAGGCTGAAGGTTATCAGTAAAACCATCAGCCTTCAGTCTTCAGCCTTCTACCTAACCAACCGCATCGCTATGTCGCCCAGATTAACATCTTTTTCCGCATCAATCCGCTCTATTTCCTTCTTCACCCCATCTTTTTCGATGGTCAGCGAACAGTTGAATTCACCTTCCGGCACCCCTTTGAACCAGAAATCACCGAAGTTGTCGGTCTCAGCGGTAAGGGTGCAATCGCTGTAACGGTCCTTCAGGGTGCAGGTAGCGCCGATCACCACCTCTTTTTCGGTCGGATCGTACACTGTGCCGGCTACAAATTTCTTCGGCTTGTTGAGATAATAGACCCGCCCTTTGCAGTTGTCAGCACTGTACTCGGCCTTGGCGATCTCTTCTTTGAAATTGGCCTCCTCACCAAACTTAAGGGCACCAGTCGGGCAGTTGTCGACACAGCGTGGCATATCCCAGCCATCATCGATCAAGTGAGCACAGCCGGTGCACTTCTGCGCCATATTGAGATCTTCGTTAAAGAAGATCCTGTCGTGGGGGCAGTAATCCGCACAGAGTTTGCAGCCGGTACATTTGGCCGGATCAATCAGGATCAGACCATCTTCGCGTCTGGTAATCGCTTTCGATTTACAGACTTTCATGCATTCGGCATCATCGCAATGGAGACAGAACTTCGGCTCATAGGAGACCATAACCTTAGGCACACTACCACGCGTCCGCTCCTCCATCTTGATCCAGAACTGGCCGGTATCGGGCTGAGGCTTGGCATAGGGCATCCAGTCATTGGCCACATGCTCGTCCTTGCAGGCAATCTGACAACAGTAACAGCCGTTACAGACGGAAAGATCTACGATAAATGCTTTCATTTCTTCTCCTCCTTAACGACCCACGCATCAAAACGCAGGCCTGCATCTGAATCATACGGCCGCTCGAAGGCCGCCGGATTTTCATTACGCCACTCTTCCCATTCATGCGCCGTCACTTTGCCGACCTCAACCAGATAACCGCTGGTAGCCTGGCCGACCGCATTCTTGGAAGTAACCCCGTCAGGGGAGATGGTATTGATAGCCCCGCCACGGTCAACTTTCCCAGGGATAATCGGATCGATACGCGCCCCGTGGTCGATGTAGGCGACCCCCGGCCGCAGCCGCTCGGTGACGTAGGCGCCGCCGAGAACAATACCGCGCTCATTGAAGATCTTGATGATATCGCCGGACTTGATGCCGCGCTTTTCCGCCTCGGAGGTATGAAGCCAGATCGGCTCGTATTTGTAGCCGTCGTGACCGGTCACCTTCATGGTCGGGGTTTCCCGTGTCCAGGTTATATCGTCGCACTGGGAGTGAACCCGCCATCTGCCATGATTGGACATGAGCAGCAGCGGAAAATCCTTGGTTCTGACGCTGGAAAGACGCTCGTCGTGCATCTCGCTTTTTTCGATCCACTGGGGACTTGGCGGCCTTTCCTTGTCGTCCGGGAAGTGCTTGGCCAACCGTTCCGAATAAAATTCCAGCTTGCGTGACGGGGTCCCCAGCGGACTCTTTTCCGGGTTGTCCGCAAAACGGCTGAAGCCTGCAGGATCAGTCTCCCAGTCTTCGGCCGCCTGGTAAAGGTAGTACCCTTTCTCCTTGAAATCCTCCCAGGTCGTCATCTTGTCCAGATTCATGTACTCGAAGACTTTCTTCTGAATCTCCTCGGTAGTGACCCCCCCTTCAGAAACCAGATCACCATAACCGAGCTTCTTGGCGATCTCCAGGACGACTTCGAAATCGCTCTTGGATTCGCCAACCGGCTCAATCGCCTGGTGACAAAGCATGACGTCGGCAAACTGGCCACCCTGACGGATGTTGGTGACGATATCCTCCACCTCCATATGGGTGTTGGCCGGCAGGATAATATCCGAGAAGAGACAGTCATTCTCCAGCCAGGGGTGCTGGGCAAGGATGAACTCCACTTCCGGACTGAGGAGCGCCTCTTCGGTTTCATTGCCGCCGTTCCAGCAGGTCGTGCGGCAGGGGGTATCAGTCCAGATCATCCGGATCCGGGCACCTTCCTTGGTCTGCAGCGGGAATGTATGCTCTTTGAACTGGGAAGCAACCGAGCCTTCAATAGCGCCGGTTCCCATGAATTTCAACGGCACTTCGGAGACGAGCGCTTTATGCACCAGGGTTTTGGGGAGACACGACTCCTGCCAGTTGGCGACCGAGGAGAGCACCGGCAGCGCCAACCGCTCCATGATCTCCGGGTTCCAGAAGGAGGTGCCGGTGAGCCCTTCCATCCGCGGCATGCCGAAATAGGAAAGCTGATGCTGATGAACGCCAGGCTTGCCCAGTCCCTGCATACCGAGTAGGCAGACCTCCAGACGAGCCGGTTCATGGGACCAGGGGCCACGGATATAACCGCCGCCGAAATAGTGGGCAATTGAAGTCACCTTACGGGCAAACTCACGGGCCAAAGCCTTGATGGTCCACTCGGGCACACCGCACTTGGTCGCGGCCCATTCCGGAGTCTTGGGGATACCATCCTCCTGCCCCATGACGTAATCGGAAAACTTGTCAAAGCCGACGACATGGGTCTCCACATACTCCTTGTCGTAGGTCCCTTCCTTGATCCAGAGCCAGGCGATCGCCAGCTGCAGCGCCGCATCAGTATTGGGGAGAACCGGAATCCACTTGTCGGCATGAATGGCCGCGCCGTAGTTGAGATCCGGACAGATGTAGACCTGCTTGATACCGATATCTTTCCAGAAATACATCAGCTTGCTGCAGAACTGGCCGGTAAAGCCCCAGGGGGTTGTTTCCGGATCGCAACCCCAGAAAAGCACCATCTCCGAATGATCGGTGGAGTCCTTGACGATGTTGTGAGCGGGCCAGTACATCCCCTGGACACCCTGCCCCCAGACGTGCTTGGCGCCCCAGTACCACCCTTCCCAGCTGTCGGCATTGCGAACCTGGAGGGTAAAGCCGCCCATATGATCCAGAAGGATACCGGGCTGACCATGGGGTGTATTAATGGTTTTGCACTCGCCGTGACCGTCACCCTGCATCAGAATGGCGTTGACGCCATAGGTTGCATGGACTCTCTTGATTTCACTGGCAATGATGTCGGTAACTTCATCCCAGGAAATTCTTCGATACTTGCTCTTGCCGCGATTCTGCGGATTGCGCTCACCGTTTGGATCCCAGTCAACCCTGATGAGAGGGTATTTGATCCGGTTGGGCGAGTAGACCCGCTTCTTGTAGGAAAGGGAAAATGGCGACGGCATCGACTTCCAGGTCGGCTCAAGTGTCTTACCGTTCTTTTCAAATTTCCAGGTACGAACCTCTTCACGCTTGTACTTGTGGTCAAAGCGGAACGGTCTTACCCGCAAAATTTTCCCGTCCTTGACATCGATCATCCCCTCAGCTCCGCCGCCATAAAAGCCGCCGAGTCCAAGAGCCCTGAATACGGTCTTGTCGCCCCTAGTGTTCTGTTCGTCTCCCATACTGCGAACCTCCTTCGTTATCGATTGTTCAGCTGTTGGCAAACCTACAATTACATTCATTTTTACATGTAATCATGCTTGATAAAATACTCACCCTGAATCCGACCAGCACACTCTAGGTCAAATAGCATCCCATTGCCTGAGAGGCATCACTGGCGGCACGAAGTAACTCTTCGCCAAGTTTGCTGATCTGCCTGGCAGTAATGGAGGCAGGAGCGCCACCGACACTGATAGCCCCGGCAAGTTTTCGCCCCTTACCATAAACCGGCGCACCGAGCGCAATCAAACCCGGAATCATCTCTTCGCGAGAGATGGAGTAGCCGAGCTTCCGGGTCTTCTCCAGATCGCTCAGCAGCTTTTCCTTTGAAATTATTGTCGAGTTGGTATGGGGGACCAAGGCAGTGTCACGCAGATAGGCCTGAAGCGAATCGTCATCGAGAAAGGCGAGTAGCGCTTTGCCGATCCCGGAACAGTAGGCCGGGATGCGCGGACCGATCTGGTGCGACAGCGAATCTTCAGATTTAGGCATTGCCAGCAGCGTGATCAGTACCGAATTTCGATCCCATATGCCTACCCTGGCAATAAGTCCGGTTCGACTGGCCAGTTCATGGGCCGGCCTGGACGCTATCGTATTGATCTTGATACCACCAAAATAGACCATTCCCAGTTCAAACAGTTTTGAACCGATGCTGTACTTGAGGGTTTCCGGATCCTGCTGCAGAAAGCCCTGCTTCTCCAGCGTCGTCACCAGTCCCCAGGCAGTCGCCTTGTTCAAGCCTAACAGAGTAGCAATTTGCGTAACACCCAGATCAGATTGCGACACTGAAAAGAGTGAAATAATATCTGTGGCCCGCTTTACGGATTGGATTTCCATGTCTTATATCTTCTTACTCAATATTATAATGTCATACTGCAGGCTATGATAGCGAATAAATGCTGCCGCTGTCAAGATTTTTTATATTATTAAACGACTTACGGATGCGAAGGCAACTGCTTGCGCGCCTTGTCCCAGCGCGCTATTTCTGTTACCGCGGCCACAGCAATATCAACCTGTTCTTGCGTATTAAAAGCCCCGATTGAAAAACGCACACCACCATGAATCCGGGTGGTGCCGAGCTGGGTATGGACGAGCGGCGCACAATGCAGACCGGTACGGGTGGCAATATTACTGTTCACATCCAGCATGGTCCCCACATCAGCGGCATCAAGACCATCGATATTGAGCATAACGGTGGAGAGGTGATTTTCCAGGGAATCACAGCAGTAAAGACGCACGTTCTCAACCTGCCGCAGGCCGTTGACCAGTCGCTGGGCCAGGCGCAGCTCATGGGCGTAAATATTATCCAACCCCTGCTCGTCCAGCCAGTCCTGACCGGCCCAGAGAGAAGCGACACCAAGCATGTTCGGGGTACCGAACTCCATACGCCAGGGATACTCCTCCAGATGATACGGATAGATAGAATCGACGCCGGTACCGCCGAAGCGGGTCTGGCGCAGGTTCACATGCTTCCTGACACAGAGACCGCCAATGCCGGTTGTCCCCATGAGCCCCTTGTGACCGGTGAAAGCCAGCATATCGATGTTCATCGCCTGCATATTGATGGCAATAATTCCGGCGGTCTGGGTGGTGTCAATGGCAAAAAGAAGATTATGCTCCCGGCAGATCCGGCCGATTTCAGTCACCGGCTGAATAGTGCCGATGACGTTGGAGCCATGGTTGATGATCACCAGTTTAGTGTTGGGGCGGATGGCCTTTTTCACCTCATCAGGATTGATAACGCCGGCACTGTTGAAAGGGAGAAAAGTCGCTTCCACGCCGTTATCACGCACTAGATGATTAATCGGCCGGATAACCGAATTATGTTCCAGATTGGTGGTAATGACATGATCGCCGCTCGCAAGGGTTCCGCAGATAAGCAGATTGAGGGCGTCGGTAGCGTTGTAACCGAAACAGAGCCTCTCTGGGGCATCTTCGTCACCGCCGAAAAAACGGGTTAAACGAAGGCGGAGTTGATCAAGGAGGGAACCGGCCTCGATGGCAAGATCAAAGCCGCTGCGGCCGGGATTGACTCCGGTGGCGCGATAAAACTCCATCATGTAGCTGTAGACATGTTCCGGTTTCGGCCAGGAGGTGGCGGCGTTGTCAAAATAGATGAGATCTTTGCTGTGCACGATTCCAGCCATAATCAGTTCTCCTCACGCACTGCTACCATGACCTTGTAGAAAAGGGTCACCAGTAGTGCGCCTAAAGCCCAGATACCGACCACAATGGCCATTTCCGGGGCTGTGGGGAGATACTTCACCACCCTGCCCAGTGGTGAAGGGATGAAGCCGGCGACGATGAGTCCCAGGCCTTTTTCCAGCCAGAGCGACAGGAAAACAGCTACTGAGGCCAGCGCCAGAACAGTGTCGTCAGTCCGCAAAACCGGCGTCAACAGGGCTACCAGGGCAAAAACTGCCAGAGCGGCAGCAAGCCACATGACCGGCACGAGAGTAGCATTTCCTTCAAGACCGAAATAGAGATATTTAAACGGTTCCATATGCTCCGGCTTTTTGCTGTAGAGAGCGGTAAAGAGCTCTACCAGCAAAAAGAAGATATTAGCGGTCATGGCATAGGCGACAACTACCGAGAGCTTGCGGATCGCCGCCTGACCGGCATCAAAGGAACTCACGCGCCGCAGCAGCAGGCAGAGGAGAATCAGGAGGGCCGGACCGGAGGCAAAGGCTGACGCCAGAAAGCGCGGGGCAAGAATGGCCGAAAACCAGAGCGAGCGCCCCGGCAGACCGCTGTAGAGAAAGGCTGTAACCGTGTGAATACTGACTGCCCAGGGTATGGAGATGATAATCACCGGCTTGATCCAGCCGGGTGGCGGCATTTTCTTATACTCGGCGCTCAGCATTACATAAGCGATGACCGCATTCAGCAGCAGATAGCCGGACAAAGAGAGCATATCCCAGAACATCAAGGAGGTCGGGGAGGGATAAAGGAGTACATTCAGCACCCTTCCCGGCTGCCCCATATCGACAAAGATGAAAAGCATGCACATGATCACTGCCGCCACGGCAAGCAGTTCACCCAACAGGGTAAGGCGGCCGAATACGCGCAGATCGTGGAGATAATAGGGCAGGACAACCATGACCGCTGAAGCGGCCACCCCGACAAAAAAGGTAAACTGGGCAATATAAATGCCCCAGCTGACATCACGGCTCAGTCCGGTTATGGCAAGACCGGTCTCCAGCTGGCGGAGATAACAGCCAAAACCTGTTGCCACCAGCAACAAGAGCAGACCAAGCCAGCTCCAGTAGATACGACTGCCGCTGAACGCTTTTTCGAGCATGATTATGTCCGCCTAAATAAGATAGAAAGTTGACGGTCCGCAGCCCAGTTCGGGTTGACGCTGCACCCCGTAGCGACTCTTAAGCAGCTGCCGCAGCGCTGAATCTTCATCATTCAAGTCGCCGAAGATGAGCGCCTGCTGCGGGCAGGCCGCGACGCATGCCGGGAGCAGTCCGTTTGCCAGCCGCTCCTCGCAAAAATTGCACTTTTCCACCACCCCTGCAGTGCGGGTGGGGAAATCCGGGGTGATTGCCTGCAGATACGGTTTTGGATCCTTGTAGTTGAAGCTGCGCGAACCATAGGGACAGGCCGCCATGCAGTAACGGCAGCCGATACAGCGATGGTAGTCCATCATGACAATGCCGTCGTCCCGTTTCCAGGTCGCCTTGGTGGGACAGACGCGCACACAGGCCGGCTCGGTGCAGTGATTACAGAGAACCGGCAGCGTATCGGTGCCATACTGTTCTCCATAGGGGGTCTGCTGATACGGAAAAATGCTGGCGAGCGGCTCCGGCCAGATCCACTTAACTTCATGAGCCGCGTCAGGGATAGCAGGGACATTATGGGCAGCATGGCAGGCATTTTTGCAGAGACTGCACCCCTTTTCCTTCCGGCAACGCTGCCGGTCGATCGCCATTCCCCGGCGTTTCCTGCCGGCAGCCGCAACCGGCTTGACCGTTTCGCTGCCACTGACAGCATGCACCAGTTTCCCGGCTCCGGCTACCAGCGCCGAACCGGCAATAAGCTGGAGGAACTGTTTTCGTGTCACTTTCATCTAACCCTCCCTCCGGCAGCCACGGGCGACCCTTTTGGCGGCGAAGTGTGGCACTGCCAGCAGTTGAGGGCCGGCACACCAGCGTATGCATGGCAGCGGATACAGAACTCCTCGGCACTGCCGTGACACCGGGTCAGACAGGTGCCGGAGAGGCTGACATTGTACTGCACACCATCTTGGGAGCTGAAAGTACGCCTCCCCTCACGAACCTTGCCATCGCGCCACCCCTGCAGCAGCTCCATATGAGACTCGCGCATCTGCCTCCTGGAAGCCACGCAGGACTTCTCACCTGAAATCTTCCTGATATCCGGCTCAGCCGTGGAACTTTTCCAAAGGATACCATGCCAGAGAGGATAGGTGACCGCTCCCATAAAAAGAGCAAGCCCGGCATATATCAGCTTCCGGTCACTCATTCCGACACCTCTGCTCCGGAATCTTCGGTCGCAATAACAGGCAGCGGCTCGCCACGCAGATTGGAAGTGCGGACCTTCTCACCGGTCATGACCAGAGCGTTCCCTAAAAGCTCATGAACTCCGGCAACTTCCACGCCCGGCGTCCAGTAATCCAGCAGGGTCGGCATAGTGGCTTTATCAATAGCGCAAATGCAGGCCAGCATGTTGACGCCGTACTTCTCCTGCACATATTTGACGGCATTCGCCCGGGGAAAACCGCCGCGCAGCCGCATCTCCAGGTTCTCTTCAGTGCCGAGACCGGAGCCGCTGCCGCAGCAGAAAGTCTGCTCACGGATCGTGTTGGCCGGCATTTCATGGAAATTATTGCAGGCGCGCTGCAGTACATAGCGAGGTTCTTCCAGGAGTCCCATGCCGCGGGAGGTATTGCACGAGTCGTGAAAAGTGACAATGCGATTGTCATTGCGCTCGGGAGCCAGTTTCAGCTTGTTGTGATATAGAAGATCAGCGGTAAACTCGCAGATATGCACCATTCGCGTGGAACTGGCGTTTTCGAACCTGGTACCGGTAATTGGCGATACCGGCGGCTCCAGAAAATCAGCCGGGCCGTTCATGGTATCCATGTACTGATGAAGCACCCGCCACATATGGCCGCACTCGCCACCCAGAATCCACTTCACCCCCAAACGCTTCGCCTCTTCGTAGATCTTGGCATTAAGGCGCTTCATCATTTCATGGGAGGTGAACATGCCGAAGTTGCCCCCTTCCGAAGCGTAGGCGCTGCAGGTGTAATCAAGGCCGATTTCGTGGAAAATCGACATGTAACCGAGGAGGGTATAATAGTGCGGCGTGGCGAAATAGTCGGCCGACGGCATGATAAAGAGAACTTCCGCCCCTTTTTTGTTGAGCGGTATATCCACCCTGATGCCGGTAACATCTTCCAGCTCATCAGAGGCAAATTCAAGACTGTCTTTGAGAGCATGGGGTTGAATACCCAGATGGTTGCCGACCCGGAAACAGTCTGCCGCCGGTTTGGTAATCCAGTGGATATTGCAGCCGATCAGGTTTAAAAGTTCCCGCACGATCATGGTGATCTCTGCCGTATCGATGCCGAAGGGACAGAACACTGAACAGCGGCGGCATTCACTGCACTGGTAGAAGTAGTAGAACCACTCCTTGATCACCTCAACGGTCAGTTCGCGGCCGCCGGCAAGAGAGCCGAGCAATCGCCCTGCGGGGGTAAAGTAGCGCCGATAGACCGAGCGGACCAGTTCGGCCCGGACCATCGGCATGTTCTTCGGATCGCTGGAACCGAGATAAAAGTGGCATTTGTCAGCGCAGGCGCCGCAGCGGACACAGCTGTCCATGAAGATCCGGAAGGAACGGTATTTATCCAGCCGCTCCTTCATGCCGGCAAGGATGATCTCTTTCCAGTCCGGCGGCAGCTGCCAGTCATCCTGGGTCGGTTGCCAATCGCGGGGATTTGCCAGACCGAGAGCCTCCATATTTTTCGGCGCCGCGCTATGGCAATAGGTCCCTTTGCGGAACTCGACCTTTGGATCCCGCCAGTCCGATGCGGGAGCTGCCGGTTCAATCTGGAGCTGTTTATCGGCCATTCTCTGCCTCATCGAGGGGAATTCCCGCCATCTTGAGCTTGTCGTGGAACTCCGCTTCCCACTCCGGATAGGGGTGGGTTTTTACCGGATAGTTCCACGGATTGATATGCCGCTGCCTGCGGCTGTTGTTAGCCAGATTACGGGTCGGGCTGAGGAACGCCCCGCCCAAATGCATCAATTTGCTGAAAGGGAAATAAGCGGCCAGACAGCTTACCAGCAGCAGATGGACGAAGAATATGCTGCTGACGCCTTCAGGCAGGACCGGGTGCAGGGTCGCCAGACCGAGTGCCAGGCGTTTTACGCCGACAACATCGACCCTGGTGACATAACGCATCAGGCCACCGGTTACGGCAATCCCCAGCAGCAGCAGCGGCGCAAAGTAATCGCTGAATTGGGAGATATAGCGGAGCAGCGGATTTGCCAGCCGCCGCAGCAACAGATAACCCAGCGCCGCCACCACCAGCAGGTCGGTGATATAGAGCGGCGGCAGACCAATCTGGAAGAAGCTGTCGATGCTGCCAAGCTGGACGATAAATCCCGGCACAGGCTCCACCATTAGCCGCAGATGGCGCAGCAGGATTATCAACAGGGAAAAATGGAACGCCAGTGCTCCCAGCCAGAGCAGTTTGCTCTCGCCGAAATGGTAGCGTTTTTCATGCATCTCGGCCCGGTTATTCCGGAACAGCGAACGAAAGAGGAGGATTTCCAGTGTCATCCGCCCGACAACGCCCAGAGTTGAAGCGGGATTATCCAGGGAAGCGCTTTTGATCCAGGGGAGTGATTTCTGCTGACCGCAGGTCGTCGGAATACGGAAAGGGACAGGTGAAGCAGCCCAGATGGCAACCCGCCAGCAGAAGCCGCCAATAAAAATCGCCAGAGCGGCATAAGGGACCAGAATGGCGATCAGGAAGCGACCGCTTTCGACACTGCTTAAAAGAAAGGCAACTATCGACAGGACAACAATGGTTATGGATGGATAGAGCAGCGCCACTACCTTCCCCTCGCTTGCAGCATCGCCAGCACTGCCATGGCCCGAAGGCGTTCATTTTCCCGGATACTATCCAGATATTCACGACAACGGGCAGACTCTTCACTAACCTGCAGAAAAAGTGCGTCAATTTTCAGATTGATTCCGGCCAGATCTGCCAAAGGGAGCTTTTCTGTGACAATACCCCTGAGAAGCGCCAAAAAACCGTCTGTCTCTGTATCGTGGAGATTCTGGACTGTCCTGATCCGCACAATTGATGCCAGAGCAGCCCTGGTGCGGCCAGCATCCATTGCCCCAAACAGCTCACCCAGCAACAAGGCCAGGTTTTCCCTCATAATGTGACCGACCGGATTGCGGAAACGATCCTCCTCACCGGTGAGGAAACAGTGGTTTTCAGCGGAATAGGTCGCCATCACCCGGGAAAACCACTCTTGCAGGACTGTATCGGAGCAGCTCATCTTGATTTTAGACGCAACCGGTCGGTTTCGGCAATCCGGCAACCTTGCAGACACCTTTAGCCGGGCCGGAAGGGAACATTTCATAAATCTTCTGCAGCTCGAAACCGGTCTCTTTGACAACCTTGCGCACCATCGGGGCAATGCCGTACTGGATGAAATACCAACGCACAAAATTGATCAGCTTCCAGTGATCTTCATTCAATTCACTGATTTTTTCAGTCAGGGCAAAGTCCTTTGCCACCTCCTCGGTCCAGAGCTCCGGCT
>CAWBBV010000023.1:0-207623 GCA_963787125.1 uncultured delta proteobacterium | reverse complement strand
TCCCAGTGCGGCGCGCCGGGTTTTGCCCAGCAGGCGCAGGCCTTGTGCGGGCCTAGCATCGCAGCATCCCCACCCCCGGTCCGAGCGCCCATGACCTCCATCGCCCGCCCCACCCGCCGCGACCTTCTTCTGGCCGCCGGCGCCTTCGCCGCCCTGCCCATCGCACAGGCCCAGCCGGCCGGCTGGCCGAGCAAACCCATCCGCATCCTCGTGGCCTTTCCGCCCGGCGGCCTGACCGACGCCTATGCGCGGCTGTACGCCGAACAACTGGCCGCGCGCGTCAAGCAGCCGGCGGTGGTCGAGAACAAGCCCGGCGCTGGCGCGGTGATCGCCATCGACGCGCTGGCCAAGTCGCCCCCCGACGGCCACACGCTGCTGATGACCACCTCCGGCACGGTCTGGCAGAACCGCGTGCTCTACACCAAGCTGCCCTACAACCTGGACAAGGACGTCACGCCGATCACGCTGTTCCCGTCGGGCCCGCTGGTGGTGGGCGTGCCCGAGAAGCTGCCGGCTGTCGACGATGAAGGAGTTCATCGCCTACGCCAAGGCCAACCCGACCAACATGGGCTGTTACGCGCCCGGGCTCCTACCCGCACATGGTGGCCGACCAGATCAACCGCAACGACGGCACGCAAGATCCTGGCGATCCAGTACAAGGGCGAGTCGCCGATGTGGGTCGACGTGGCCTCGGGCCAGCTGCACGTGGCGATCGGCAGCTACCAGGCCTTCAACACGGTGTCGACGCGCGGCGTCGCGCGCCATCGGCGTCACCGGCATCGTACCGCTCGCCCAAGCTGCCCGACGTGCCCACGCTGGTCGAGCAGGGCGTCGACGGCGCACTGGTCACGCTCGAAGGCGGCCTGCCGCTGATGGCGCGCGGCCGGCACGCCCGAGCCGGTGCTGCAAGCGCTGGCCGACGTGGCCGTGACCGGCGCCGAAGCGCCCGGCGCGGCCGAGCTGCGCGAGAACTTCGGCATCCCGAACAAGCCGCAGAACCTGGAAGGCACAAGGGCACATTTCGCGCGCGAAGTGCCGGTGTGGGTGAAGCTGGCGGTGGACCTGGGCGTCAAGCTCGACTGAGCCAGCGCAAGCTTGGCGCGACGGCGGGCCGGCACAAGCGCCGGCAAAAAGCGCCGGCAGCGCCCGACTCAGCTTGATTTCAATTGGTCGGGGTGAAAGGATTCGAACCTTCGACCCACTGGTCCCAAACCAGTTGCGCTACCAGGCTGCGCTACACCCCGAAGCGGCGCATTGTACGAGGCCGGCTCAGGCCGCCGCGGCGGGGGCCGGCAGGGCCAGCTGGCGCGTCACCGCCATGCATTGCTGGATGTGCTGCTCGCAGACGTAGCGCAGCGCCGAATAGGTCAGCGCCGCCGACACCGCCTGGCCGGCGATGGGCACGAACTTGGCGGCCTGCTGCGTGGTCAGGCGCACGCCCACCAGCTTGAGCATCCACAGCACCAGGTCGCGCGTGACCACCTTGCCGATCAGCAGCCCGCCGCCGGTGCTGATGGCCTTGTAGACGACGAGGCGCCGGTCGGGCGCCAGGCGCTCGATCTGCTCGGGCGCCAGCCCGAACGCGGCGTTGATGCGCGGCAGCAGGTCGACCAGCATGCCGACGTCGGTCAGCCAGTCCAGCCCCGGCACCGGCACCATGGCCACGCCGGCGGCCACCAGCGCGCGGCGGTGCACCATCTGGCGGCAGCGCTGCGCCACGGCCTGCGGGTCGTGGCCCAGCGGCGGCAGCACTTCCCAGTCGGGGGTGGCGGTGCGATGCAGCGCTCATCGTCGGTCCTTGCTCAGGCAGGCTGCGGCATCACGACGATGCCGTCGTCGTCAGCGTACAGCCATTCGCCCGGCCGCACGATCACCCCCTGGATCAGCACGGGCACGTCGGCCTGGCCCTGGTTGCGCTTCTCGGTGGGCAGCGGCATCAGCGCCAGGGCGCGGATGCCGACGTCGCAGGCGCGCCAGTTCGGCCAGGTCACGCACCGCGCCGTCGACCAGCACACCGGCCCAGCCGTTGCGCGCCGCGGCCGCAGCCAGGTTGCCGCCCACCAGCGCCCGGCGCAGCGAAGCGCCGCCGTCGACCACCAGCACCCGGCCCTGCCCGGGCTGTCGCAGCGCGGCCTTGACCAGCGAGTTGTCCTCGAAGCACTTGACGGTGCTGATCGGGCCCGGCAAAACGCGCGCACGGCCGCCGAAGTCGCGAAACACCGGCGGCAGCACGCGGAACGCGCCGTCGCTGTCGTTCTTGTGGGCGTCGCAGAGGTCGCAGGTGGCGAAATCGGTGCTCATGAAGCGGTTCCTGGCGGTTGTTCGGTGGGCAGCAGCTGCGCCAGCGCAGCGCCGCGGATCTGGCGCTTGAGGATCTTGCCCGACGGCGTGCGCGGCAGCGGCTGCGTCGGCCACGCACGATATAGCGCGGCAGCTCGAAGCGCGCCAGGTGCTGGCCCAGGAAGCCGCGCAGCGCCTCCAGGTCGAGCGCCGGGCTGCCGTAGACGGTGGCGCCCACCTCCTCGCCCAGGCGCTCGTCGGGCACGGCGTAGACCGCCGCCTCCTGCACGTCGGGGTGCATCAGCAGCGCGGCCTCGACCTGGCCGCAGCCGATGTTCTCGCCGCCGCGGATGATCAGGTCCTTGATGCGGTCGACGATGAACAGGAAGCCCTCGTCGTCGATGGTGGCCACGTCGCCGGTGCGGAACCAGTCGCCGTCGACGAAGGCCTGCGCGTTGGCCTCGGGCCGCTTCCAGTAGCCGCTGAAAGACCGAGGTGCCGCGCACCAGCAGTTCGCCGCGCTGGCCGGCCGGCAGCGGCTGGCCGGTCTCGTCGACCACCTTCAGCTGCAGCACCAGCGAGCAGCGGCCCGAGCTGGCCGGCCGCGCCAGGTAGTCCTCGCCGCCGATGCCGGTGCCGATGGCGTTGGTCTCGGTCATGCCCCAGCCGGTGTTGGGCATGCGCGTTGGCCGAAGCTGGCGCGCGATCTGGCGCACCTGCTCGGGCGCCCGCGGCGCGCCGCCGCCGCCCACCGTCAGCAGGCTGCTCAGGTCGTGGCCGCCGGCCTGGGCCACGCGCACCAGGTCGCCGGTCATCGCCGCCGGCGCCACCACCGAGCTCAGCTTGTCGCGGTCGATCAGCGCCGCCGCCGCCTCGGCGTCCCAGCGGTACATGCAGACCACGCGGCCGCTGCGGCCGGTAGCTGGCCAGGTACGACGCATGCAGCCCGGTGACATGGAACAGCGGCACCGCCAGCAGCGTGCCGGGCTGCAGCGCGCGGCGGCTCGGGCGCGATGCCCGGCAGCCAGCTCGCCCACGGCGCGTCCAGCTCCCAGGACAGCAGCGCCGAGAGGATGTTGCGGTGGCTGGACGGCACGCCCTTGGGGTGGCCGGTCGAGCCCGAGGTGTAGAGCATGGTCGCCAGGTCGTCGGGCGCGATGTCGGCCGGCGGCATCGGCCACCGCCGACCGGGCCGCACGTTCGGTCAGTGCGGCCAGGCTGCACGGCGCCGGCCGGCGGTCGCCGGCACGCACCGCCAGCACCTGCAAGCCCGGCGCGGCCGGGCCCTGGGCCCAGCGTTGCAGGCGTTCGCTGTCGGCCAGCAGCACCTTGGCGCCGCTGTCGGCCAGGCGCATAGGCCATCTCGTCGGCCTGCCCAATGCGCGTTCATCGCCACCGCCACCGCGCCGATGCGGTGATCGCGTTGAAGGCGAACATCCATTCCGGGTAGTTGCGCAAGGACATGCGCCACGCGGTCGCCCTTGCGCACGCCGCAGTGATCGCACCAGCACCCGGCCGATGCGCGAAGCCTGCTGCCAGGCCTGCGCGAAGCTGTAGCGCTCGTCCTCGTAGCCCAGGAACGGCAGGTCGCTGGCCGTGGCTTCGAACAGCGCGCGCAGCGACGCCGGCGCCTGCTTGAACACACGCAGCGCGCGGCCGTCGATCAGCTGGTCGACCAGCTCGTGCGGCTGCCCGGCCGCGGTGGCCACCGCGATGGCTTGGTCGCGTGTCATGTGGTTCAGCGCCCCTTGAACACCGGTTCACGTTTGTCGACGAAGGCGCGTGTGGCTTCGCGGTGGTCTTCGGTCTGGCCGCAGTGGATGTGGTGCGTGGCCTCCAGGTCCAGGCACCGAGTACGTCAACATCAAGAACTGGATCGGCGGCAACTGGCGCGAAGGCGCGTCGGGCAACTGGCTCGACATCGAGAACCCGCGCCACGGCAAGACGATGGGCAAGATGACCCTCTCCACCGCGAAGGACGTCGAGGCCGCCGTCGAGGCCGGCAAGAAGGCGTTCCCCGCGTGGCGGGCGACCCCCATGCGTGAGCGCGCCCAGGTGCTCTACCGCCTCAAGGCGCTGATGGAGCGCGACCTCGACGAGATGTGCTGGCTGGTCAGCCACGAGAACGGCAAGACCTACGCCGAGGGCAAGGGCGACGTCGAGAAGGGCATCGAGTGCGTGGAGTTCGCCGCCTCGCTGCACATGATGGCCGACGGCGGCCAGCTCGACGTGAGCCGCGGCGTGAACTGCCGCGTGACGCACGAGCCGCTCGGCGTGGTCGCGGGCATCGTGCCCTTCAACTTCCCCGTGATGGTGCCGCTGTGGATGGCGCCCAACGCGATCATGGCCGGCAACGCGTTCATCCTCAAGCCGTCCGAGGTCGTCCCCTACGGCGCGATGAAGCTGGCCTCGCTGTGGCAGGAGGCCGGGCTGCCCGACGGCATCTTCAAGGTCGTCAACGGCCAGCGCGAGACGGTCGAGGCGATCGTCGATCACCCGGAGATCAAGGCGGTCGGCTTCGTCGGCTCCACCAAGGTCGCGCAGATCCTCTACGCGCGCGGCGCGGCGCGTCGGCAAGCGCATGCTCTGCCTGGGCTCGGCGAAGAACCACGTGGTGGTGGTGCCCGACGCCGACGTCGCGCTCACCTCGTCGAACATCGTGGCCTCGAGCTACGGCTGCGCCGGGCAGCGCTGCATGGCCAGCTCGCTGATGGTGGCGGTCGGTGACGTGCAGAAGATCATCGACGGCATCGCCGACGCACGTGCGGAAGATCCGCCTGGGCGAAGACATGGGCTCGATCATCACGGCCGCGTCGCGCGAGCGGATCCTCAAGTACATCGAGAGCGGCCGAGAAGGCGGGCGCCAAGGTGCTGGTCGACGGCCGCGGCCAGAAGCGTCGCCGGGCGCCGAGGGCCACTGGATCGGCCCCACCGTGCTGGACAACGTCACCATCGACATGCCCGCGGGCTGCGAGGAGATCTTCGGGCCGGTGTTGAGCATCGTGCACACCAAGACGCTCGACGAGGCGATCAACCTCCAGCACAAGAGCCTGTACTGCGAACGGCGCGGCCATCTTCACCACCTCGGGCGCGGTGGCGCGCACCGCGGCGGACCGGCTCGAGGCCGGCATGGTCGGCATCAACGTCGGCGTGCCGGTGCCGCGTGAGCCGTTCTCGTTCGGCGGCTTCAATTCGTCAGCAAGTTCGGCCACGGCGACATCACCGGCTGGGACGGCTTCCGCTTCTGGAGCCGCCCCAAGAAGGTCACCGAGAAGTGGGCCGCCGCCAGCGACGCGAGCTGGATGAGCTGAGAGAGGCGTCTGCCCTCACCCTGACCCTCTCCCCGCCTCGGGGAGAGGGGAACTTCACTTTCTTATTCGAGGAGTACGCATGACCAGCCAGTTCATTGGATACCCCAACGAGTTCGCCGCAAGAGCCGATGCCGACCCAGCAGATGGTCGACCTCTGCAAGGAGCACACGCTCTACACCTGGTCGGCCGGCAACACGGTCAACCCGCTGCCCATCGCGCGCGCCGAGGGCGTGTACCTGTACGACGCCCGAGGGCCAGAAGATCCTCGACTTCAACGCGCAGCTGATGAGCGTGCTGGTCGGCCACGCGCACCCGCGCGTGATCGCGGCGATGAAGCGGCAGATCGACGAGCTGATCTTCGTCTACCCGCAGACCGCCACCCAGGTGCGCGCGCGCCTGGGCAAGCTGCTCAGCGAGATCATCCCCGGCATGTCGACGCTTCTTCTTCACGCTCGGCGGCGCCGAGGCCAACGAGAACGCGATGAAGATGGCGCGGCTCTACACCGGCCGGCACAAGATCCTCGCGCGCTACCGCAGCTACCACGGCGGCACCAACCTCACGATGTCGCTCACCGGTGACCCGCGGCGCTGGGCCAGCGAGCCCGCCTC
This sequence comes from uncultured delta proteobacterium, assembly GCA_963787125.1. Classification (GTDB taxonomy): domain Bacteria; phylum Desulfobacterota; class Desulfuromonadia; order Geobacterales; family DSM-12255; genus VEOV01. Next base: position 201,423 of record CAWBBV010000023.1, on the reverse strand, counting down.
GCCCGGCATCATCCACGTGATGGATCCCGACGCCTTACGAGTTCAGCTTCGGCGACCACCGACGAAGAGCGCTGCAAGAACCACCTCACCTACCTCGAAGAGACCATCAAGTACGAAGGCGGCCAGAACATCGCGGCGATGATCGTCGAGACGGTCACCGGCACCAACGGCGTGCTCGTGCCGCCCAAGGGCTGGTTCAAGGGCCTGCGCGCGCTGCTCGACAAGTACGGCATCCTGCTCATCTGCGACGAGGTGATGGCGGGCATCGGCCGCACCGGCAAGATGATGGCCTACGAGCACTTCGACGTGGTGCCCGACCTGGTCACCATGGCCAAGGGCCTGACCTCCTCGTACTTCCCGCTCGGCGCGGTGGGCATGAAGAAGGCCATCCACGAGCACTTCCAGAAGAACGTGTACTGGGGCGGCCTGACCTACAACTCGCACCCGGTGGGCCTGGCCACGGCCGAGGCCGTGCTGCGCGTGACCATCGACGAGAAGCTGGTGGAGAACTCCGCGAAGCTCGGCGCGGTGATGCGCAGCGAGATGGACCGGCTGCAGAAGAAGCACGTGTCGATGCTCGAGGGCCGCAACATCGGCCTCTTCGGCATGATCGACCTGCGCAAGAACTCGCAAGAACGAGCCGCTCGCGCCGTACAACGGCTCGCACCCGGCGATGGGCAAGCTGGCCACGTTCTTCCGCGACAACGGGCTGTTCACCTTCACGCGCTGGAACAACTTCACCTGCAACCCGCCGCTGACCATCACCGAGGCGCAGCTGAAGGAAGGCTTCGCCATCATCGACCGCGGGCTCGAGATCACCGACGCGGTGTTCGAGGGCTGATGAGATGAAACGGCGAGCGCTGGCCTGGGTCAGCGCAGTCGTGTTGGCGATCGGGGCGGGGGCGTGGTGGCTGAGCGCTGAAGTCGCAGCGCCTCTGCCGGTTCCCGTAGTCGTCGCGCCGGTGGTGCCCCCGCCGTCAGTCGTGATCGCAGCGGTGCCCGAGCCCACGCCGAGCCCCCAACCTGTCGCTGCGGGCGCGTCGGCGGGTCCGGTCGATGCCGGGCGCCTCGCCGACGTGGAGATCGAGGTGTACGACGATGGGGTGCGGCAGGTCGGCATTCGCGTCGAACTCGAGGACGCCGGAGGCCGGCGCGAGGGCAGGCCGATCGACATCATGGGCGTGGCGCGCTTCACGCTGGAGGAAGGGGCGTGGCGCGTCACGTCACCGGCGCGGCGCAACGTCGTGCTCCCCCGCTACGACGGAGGAAGCCGCAGCGACTGGGCCAACGACGCAGACCTGGCGTACTCCACGCTGTTCGAGGTGCGAGCGCCGCTGACTCGGCTCCGCGTCGACCTCGCGCCTCGGCGCGTCGTCCGCGGACAGGTGCTCGACGTGAAGGGCAGGCCCGTCTCCAGCGCAGCCATCGAGCTGATCCGCGAAGCGCCCCACGCCAGAGACCTGGACCTCGTCATCGAGCTGCGGGGCACGGTCGCCTCCACCGACGGGCAGGGGCGCTTCGAGTTCGAAGCAGACTCCGAGAGCGTGGTGATCCAGGCGCGGTCTGGCAGCTCGCGCTCGGTGCCCCGCGCCGTGAGTGCCCCGGGGGAGCGGACGCTGGTGCTCGAGCCGTGGACACTCCTGCGCGTCAAGGTCGTCGGCCCGGGCAACGCGCCAGCGTGCCTGCGAGTGACCCGGCGGGGCGAGTTCGTATCGGCAGGCGCGTCAGACAGACCCATCGAAGTGCCGGAGGGCTCGGTGGAAATCCTCGCAATGCGCAGCGCCCTGAGCCGTGGGTACTCTGGCCGCGCCGAGGCGACGCCGGCTGAGGTTGAAGGCGGTGAGGCCCTCGTGCGCCTCAAGCCGATACAGCCGATCCAGGGACGGCTGGTCAACACCTCGGGGTGGCCCGTTCCCGGCGTGCCCGTCAACGTGGGCGCAGTGGACCCCACCAGCGCCGCCATGCTTCCAGATGGAGGCATCGCGTGGCCGCCCAGCCCCCGGCCCGCAGCCTCGAGTGTCAGCGGCCTCACCGGTGAGTTCAGCCTCACCGCGGCAGCCTGCGACGACCCGACTTGGCTGGTGACGGTCGGCGGGGGCTGGCGGACCGCGCACCAGGTGCTGGTGCGCCTCGACGACGCTCCGATCGAGGTGGTGATCGAGCCGTCGCATCAATGATGTTTGACGAACATAATGTCCGTGAAGCATCATCTCTGGCATGGAGCTGGACTTCGTCAACCGCACTGAAGAACTGGGCCAACTCGACGAGCACGCGCGGGCCGGGGGCTTGCTGGTCCTCTTCGGGCGCCGTCGCGTGGGCAAGACGCGACTGCTGACGCACTGGCTCCGGCGCCGCGCCGGCCTCTACAGCCAGGCCATCGAAGCCTCGAAAGAGCAGCAGCTGCAGCAGATCTTCGACGACCTCCGACCGCAGTTCGTCTCGAGCATCGTGCCGAAGTCCTTCGGGGAACTGCTCGAACTGCTCGACCTGCAGCCGAAAGACTTCGTGCTCTGCCTCGATGAACTGCCGTACCTGGTGGCGGCCGACCCGTCACTGCCCAGCGTGCTGCAGCGGTGGATCGACCACCGAAGGCGAAAGAAGAGCCGCTGATCCTGGCCGGCTCCAGCACGCGCATGATGAACGACCTCTTCCTCAACCGCAGCGCGCCGCTCTTCGGCCGCGCCCGGAAGATCCTCGAGGTGGCGCCGATGAGCTACCGCGCGTTCTGCAAGGCGTGCGGCCAGAACCCGGCATCGAAGGAGGCGTTCGTGCGGTTCTCGCTGGTGGGGGGCGTGCCGAAGTACTGGGAGTTGGTGCGCCGCAGCCAGACCTCGATCGTCCTGGCGGAGGAGCTGTTCTTCGGTTCATCCCCCGCGCTGGAGTTCGAGCCTTCGCGGCTGCTCAAGGATGAAGGCGTGGTGGGGCTGACCGCGCCCGCGGTGCTCGAGGCCGTCGGCCGCGGAGCGCACAAGCCCTCGGAGATCGCCGCCCGCCTGGGGACTCCGCAGACGAACCTGGGACGGCTGTTCCAGGTGCTGCTCGACTCGAAGCTGCTCGAGCGCGAGTTGCCCTTCGGGGAGTCCGTTCGCACCACCAAGCGCACGCTGTACCGGCTGGCAGATCCGACCATGCGGTTCTGGTTTCGCGTGTACTCGCCGCACCGCTCGCGGTGGCGCACGTATTCGACCGCCGAGAAGCAGAAGCTGCTCGAGGACCACGCGTCGACCGTGTTCGAGGACCAGCTCCGCGCCCGGTGGCCGGGGAGCTGCACGGTACTGGGAGGCCGACGTGGAGCTCGACCTCGTTCGCGAGGAACCGGAAGGGCTCGTGGTGAGCGAGGTGAAGTGGGCCGCGATGAACAAGGCGGAGCGGAAGGCGGCCGGCGTCGCGCTCGAGGCGCGGTTCCGGAAGACGCAGCTCGGGGTGAAGCATCCGCGCGCCCGGTTCGAGGTGCTCGATTCCGACGCTCTGCGACTGTTGTGAATCCCCTCTCCCCGACCCTCTCCCCCCGCGGGGGAGAGGGAGGCAGTTAGAAGAATTGGTACACGCCGAAGCTGAAGCCGGGCGTCGGGCGGCCTACCAGCGTCACGGCCACGTCGGCGCGCACGCCGGTCTTCACCAGCCGCGGGATGAGCAGGCGCAAGCCGCCACCCGCGGAGAGCAGCGGTTGGAGATGCGCGCCATCGTCCGCCAGCGCTCCATCGACGAAGGCCGCCGCGACGATGGCGAACCAGGTCGAATCGAAGACCGTCCCCCTCAGCTCCAGGTTGGTGAGCACGAAGCGTTCCGTGCGCACCAGGCTGTCCGCGTAGCCGCGGATGAGATTGAGCCCGCCCAGGTAGTACCGCAGCTCCGCGGGCGCGTCGGTGGAGAGGCCGCCCTGCACCCGCACCGCGACGTTGAAGCGCTCGCCCAGCAGCTTGAACCACATCAGCTCGAGGAAGAGCTGGCCGTAGACCGGCTGCGGTCCTGAGGAGGCGACGCCCAGCGTCTCGCGCAGCTCGAACGACCACCCCTTCTGCCGCAGCCTTACCGTGTCCACCCGGCCCATGCGCACGAACTCGCCCCCCCCGCACAACATAGAGGATCGTGGCCGCGACCAAGGCAGTGCAGGTAAATCCGGCAAAAGCTGAAACTGCCAGAATCCCCAGAACAGGCTGGGTAATACCGGAAGCCAGGTAGCCAAAGGGGCGTGAAACGCGCATTGTCCGGCACCAGCGCAGCTGCCGGGAAACAACCATGGCAAGGCTCTCCCGCTGCATAACGCTCTCGACAAAATCTCCGGATAGTGCCAATTGCCACCCGGCCTTGTGGATCATGTTGCCAAGCTGATAATCATCGGCCAGATAATCGGCCAGCGCGCTGAAACCGCCAATCGCCTCAAGCGCTTCGCGTCTGACAGCCATGGAAGCCCCCAGCGCAAAGCTTAACCCCTCCAGTCTCTCGGCGACAATAACGTTAGGCATCATCTCGGCAGTGAAACCAAGAGCTTCAAGAGCAGCTGCAGCGCCAAAGACATTCGCCCCCCGGTAAAGCGAGGTGACCAGACCGACGTGCGCTGCAGAAAAATGTCCGGCTAATTTCGCCAGATAGTCCACTTCAACCCTGATGTCACTGTCGGCAATGATAATTATGTCGTGCTTTACCAGCGGGAAAGCATTGATCAGATTACTGACCTTGCCGTTGGCGCCATGCACAGCAGCATTAATAACAAGTTCGCTATCTATTTCCGGGTAATCGGCCATCAGCTGGCGGATAACCGGAACACATTGATCTTCAAGCGACTGCAGAGCGAAAACGATCTGATATAGGGGATATTTCTGCAGACAGAATGATTCAAGGCTTTGCCGAGTACCGGTGTCAAGCCCCTTGATTGGCTTGATTATGGAAACAGCGGGAGTGAACGTGCCACCCGGCGGTTCTCTTTTGAAAAAAGCGCGCAGAGATAAGAGGGCTAAAAGTGAGTAGGCAAGGGAAGGGAGAATGAAAATAAAGGGGATAATGGCTCTTGTCATGACCGGCGCAGCTTACCATCACAAGCCTGACGGCGCAATGGGGTTGTAAAAAGCTTTTATAAGTGTGAGTCAGCAGTAGCGCAGCTACAACATGGAGGAAGGCTGAGAAAAATGGCCACCATCATCTTTGAATTTAAGACCGTATAGATTCATAATGCTCACAACAAGCAAAACAACAAACTTTCCACCGTGAAAATTGCATTACCTTCTCCTTCTGTGGTAATTTGCAAAAAATCCCTTCAAGGACGGTCTTATGGACTTTAAAGTTGCACTTGCCCAGATAAAACCGAAACTCGGCTGCGTTGCGGATAACCTCGCCATTATTGAAGCTAAGATCGCTCAGGCCGTTCATGACAAGGCAGAGCTGATCGTCTTTCCGGAACTTGCCCTGACCGGCTATTTTCTTAAAGACCTGGTGCCTGATGTTGCCATCTCTCTTGATTCGCCGGAGATCGCCCGTCTGAAAGAGCTCTCCAGGGATATCGCCATTGCCATCGGTTTTGTTGAGGCGACTTCTGACTACCGCTTCTTCAACAGCGCCATCTTTCTCGACAGGGGTGAGATTGTCCATGTCCACAGAAAGGTCTACCTGCCGACATACGGGCTTTTCGACGAACTGCGTTACCTTGCCAAGGGTGACCGTTTCCGCGCCTTTGACAGCCGCTTTGGCCGCATCGGCATGCTGATCTGCGAAGACATCTGGCATCTGTCTGCTCCGTATATCCTCGCCATGGACGGCGCTACCACCATCATCTGCCTGTCAAGCAGCCCTGGACGGGGGCTGACAGACGATGAGCGCCTCGGCTCAACCATAGCCTGGCAGAGGCTCACCGCCACTACCGCGACCTTTCTCAATGCGCGGGTACTGTACTGCAACCGGGTCGGTTATGAAGACGGCATCAACTTCTGGGGTGGCTCTGAGGCGGTCGCGCCCTGCGGAACGTCAATCGCCCGCGGCAAGCTGATGGAGGAAGATCTTGTGTTTGCAACCATCAACGAAGGAGAGCTCCGCCGCGAGCGGATTCTCTCACCGCTGATGCGTGATGAGAACCTGGCCCTGACAATCCGCGAACTGCAGCATATCGAAACCAGGGGGGTGATCTGATGAGCTGTCTCTCGGTTAACACGAAACTGCTGCGTAAAATCCTCGTCAACTTCATCCGTGAAGAGATCTGCAAAACCGGGCTTCACAACGGCATACTCGGTCTTTCCGGCGGGATAGACTCTGCCCTGGTCGTCTTTCTGGCCGCAGAAGCTCTCGGGGCAAAAAACGTCCATGCCATCTGCATGCCGTACCGCACCAGCAACCCGGAGAGTGAGGCCCACGCAAAACTTGTGGCCGACGCCTGCGGGGTGAACTTCTCGGTCATTCCCATAACGCCGATGGTCGATGCCTATTTTGACCAGTTTCCCGATGCTGACAATATGCGCCGCGGCAACAAGATGGCCAGGGAGCGGATGACGATTCTCTTTGACCACTCGGCGCTTAATGACGCCCTGGTTCTTGGCACCAGCAACAAGACGGAGCTGCTCCTTGGTTACGGAACTCTCTACGGTGACATGGCCAGCGCCCTTAACCCCATCGGCGACCTTTATAAAAGTCAGGTATGGCAACTCTCGGAAGAGCTTGGAATCCCCCGGGAGGTCATCGACAAGAAGCCTTCTGCCGACCTCTGGGCCGGCCAGACCGACGAACAGGAACTCGGTTTCACCTATCGCGCCGTTGATGAACTTATGTACCGGATGGTAGATCTCCGCATGACCGATGCAGAGCTCCTCAAAGATGGCTTCGCCGCTGACTTTATCAACAAGATCCGGGTGAGGATCATGAATTCCCATTTCAAGCGTAGACTGCCGATTATTGCCAAAGTATCCAACCGCACAATCGACAGGGATTTCAGGTACTCACGTGACTGGGGCAAATAGCGACTCCGGGAAGAATCTTTCGCCGACTCCGGAAGGTAAAGGCCACCAGAATGCAGGGATCGGCAAACACGGCGAAGAACTTGCCGTCGCCTTCCTGGAGCGCAACGGCTGGAAAATTGTCGAGCGTAATTATCGCTGCAAGGGGGGCGAAATTGATATTGTCGCCAGGGACGGCAAGACTCTTGTTTTTATCGAGGTTAAGAGCCGTAAAACCCTGGCCTTCGGCGTTCCGCAGCTCGCCGTAACCCCCTTCAAACAGCGGCAGATCAGCAAGGCCGCCCTCACCTGGCTTAGTCAGAAACCGTCTGCACGACACCCCGGCTCGTTTTGATGTCATAGCAATCCTTTTAAATGGCAGCTATCAACACCAGATCGAACATATCAAAAACGCTTTTGATCTGGAGTACTGAGTTATTAATGAAACTCTACCCTCGCACTATTCTCCTTTTTTTTACAGTTCTCGCTGCCACCCTGCTCTGCTTGTGCTCACTTGCAGCTGCCGCTGAGCAGTCGGGTCTTGGTGAAGGGGTCAGTGTCGGCGGTGAAAAGTCACCTCAGAAAGCCGTAATCGTCGGCGGCAACAGTGGCTACCCCCCTTACGAATTCATAGACGACAAGGGAAAGCCCGCCGGCTTCACCGTCGACCTGCTGCAGGCCATTGCCGAGGTCATGGGGATGAAGCTTGACATCCGCCTCGGTGAATGGGCGAAAGTCCATGACGATCTGATTTCAGGGCGGATAGACATGACTCTCGGCATGTCGCAATCGCCGGAAAGAGAAAAGGTATTCGACTTCCCCTCCCCCCACACCATTGTTCAGCATGCCATCTTTGCCCGGAAAGAGACTCCGCCGGTCAGCTCGCTCGAAGAGCTGCGCGGCAAGCGGGTCATCGTCCATAAAAACGGGGCAATGCATCAACAACTCCTCAAAAAGGGCTTTGCAAAGGAGCTGGTTTTTGTCGAAACCCCGGCCGACGGCCTGCGCCTGCTGGCCTCAGGAGAAGAGGAGTATGCGGTTGTGGCGCTGCTCCCCGGCATGTATATCATTCGGGAGTACAAGCTGACCAATCTGCTGCCGGTGGCCCGTGATGTCATGTCGTTCAAGTTCTCCTTTGCCGTCAGGGAAGGTGACACCCAACTCCAGGCTCAACTGAATGAAGGTCTGGCAATACTTAAAAAAACCGGCAAATATCAGGAGATCTACGAAAAATGGCTGGGAGTTCTTGAGCCGCTGCAAATCTCCCGCGAAAAGCTGATAAAGTATGGCGCCGCTACCCTGATGCCGCTGCTACTGCTGTTATCCGGCTACATATTCCTGTCCAGATCGCTCAAAAAACGTGTCGATCAGCGTACTGCCGAACTGGCCAGGGAGATCGGCGAGAAGAAGAAAGCGCTGGAAGAACTCAGAAAACATCAGGACAAACTTATTCAGGCGGATAAGATGGCATCCCTGGGGGTGCTGGTTTCCGGTGTAGCTCACGAGATAAACAATCCCAACGCTCTGATTCTGCTGAATGTGCCAATACTGAAGCAGGCCTGGGAAGAGTCGTTTCACTATCTGGACGAAATCTACCAAAAGGATGGCGACTTCACCCTTGGCGGCCTCCCTTTTTCGCGGATGCGGGAAGAGATCCCCCACATCATCGACGAAACGGTAGAAGGGGCAAAACGGATAAAACGAATAGTCGAGGATCTTAAAGATTTTGCCCGGCTGGATCTGGGCGAAGTTGTCGGCAAGATCGACTTCAATGAAGTGGTCAGGGCAGCAGTGCGCCTGGTCGAGCCGTCGATTAAAAATGCCACCAACAGATTCACCATGGAGCTGGCTGATGATCTGCCTTATGTACGCGGCTCTGCCCAGCGAATTGAACAGGTGATCATCAACCTGATTGTCAATGCCTGCCGGGCACTGCCGGACAGAGCTAAAGGGATAACTCTGACAACACGGCAGGAAAGTAGACAGCACACCATTGTATTGCAACTTACGGATGAGGGGGTCGGCATCCCCCTGGAAAATCTTTCAAAAATAACCGACCCTTTTTTTACCACAAATCGCGAAAGTGGCGGCACCGGCCTTGGGCTCTCCATTTCGGCCGGAATTGTTAAAGAGCTTGGCGGTATCATGAAGTTTGATTCAATCGTCGGCGTCGGCACCACCGTAACACTGACCCTGCCGGCAAATATGGAGACATAATGGAAAACCGGCTTTACCCCCAATTTTCAGTTCTGCTGGTTGACGACGAACCTGCCTGGCTCCGCTCACTCTCTCTTACCCTGGAGCGCTCCGCAGGCATAACCAACATCATCACCTGCCAGGATAGTCGTGAAGTGATCCCGCTTCTTGCCAAAGAAAAGGTCGGGCTGATTCTCCTCGATCTCACCATGCCTTATATGGGGGGAGAAGAGCTGTTGGAGCGGATCAGCGAGACATCACCGGAGATCGCCGTTATCATCATCAGCGGTCTCAATCAGGTTGATGCCGCGGTTCGCTGTGTCAAACAGGGGGCGTTTGATTATTTTGTCAAGACCGTTGAAGAGGAGCGACTGGTCGGCGGGGTCATGCGCGCCATCAGAATGCTTGAGCTGGAAAGGGAAAACCGTGAAGTTGCCAGCCGCTTCTTTTCCAGAAAGCTGCGGCACCCCGAAGCGTTCTCAGCCATAGTAACCAACGAGCGCTCAATGCGCTCCATTTTTGCTTATATCGAGGCGGTAGCGACAAGCCCCCAGCCGCTCTTGATCACCGGTGAAAGCGGTGTCGGCAAGGAGCTGTTTGCCCGCTCGGCCCACACGCTGAGCGGCTGCAAAGGTCAGCTCGTGGCAGTGAACGTTGCCGGTCTTGATGATATGGTCTTTTCAGACACCCTCTTCGGCCACATGAAGGGCGCCTTCACCGGAGCCGACCAGATTCGGCGCGGGATGGTGGAAGAGGCTGCTGAAGGGACTCTCTTTCTTGACGAAATCGGCGATCTCAGTATCGCCTCCCAGGTCAAACTGCTGCGCCTCCTCCAGGAAGGTGAATACTTTCCGCTTGGCAGCGACCGCCCGAAGCGTCTCAAAGCCCGTATCATAGTTGCCACCCATCGCGACCTTTCCAGTAAAGTTGCCAGCGGCGAATTCAGGCGCGATCTTTTTTATCGCCTCAAAATCCATCACCTCGACATCCCCCCCTTACGGGAACGCAAGGACGATATTCCGATACTGCTGGACCACTTTCTGGCGGAATCCGCCAAATCCCTTGGCAAGCGTAAGCCGACCCCGCCGCCGGAACTTGCTCAGCTCCTCCTTACTTATGACTTCCCCGGCAACGTGCGGGAACTTAGGGCCATGGTCTACAACGCCGTCAGCGTCCACCTTGACCGGAAACTCTCCACCGAAACATTTGTTGCAACTATGGGTAAGGCAGCTGTTCCAAAGCTGGAGCGTAGCACCGAAGTTGGCGGCATCTTTGCAGCCCTTGATCGGCTGCCGACCTTTACTGAAATTGCCGAACTGTTGGTTGTGGAAGCAATGAAGCGGGCCAGCGGCAATCAAACCATAGCAGCGCGGCTCCTTGGAATCTCGCAACCGGCGCTGAGCAAGCGAATGAAGGGGCTGAAGTAGTCTGTACCACTTCAGTTCGCAAATGTTATAACCTAGCAGAACGGCTCGGCAATCAAGTTTCGAACCTTGCAGCATCAACTTACGCATATCGTCATATTTTCAAAACAATTTTCTATTTTTTTCACTGCTCCCGCTCCAGCTCCCTACCAAAACCGCAAACCCCATAACCTTGGTTATAGCAATGCATATGGTTATCAAAAGGATAACCATATGTTTTATAGGCTGTTTTGCCATCTGACCGGCCTTTTACCATAACTCAGGTTATCCCCTTTCCATTCTAAAATATCGCCCTTACACGCATTAAGCTGAATTTTTACAGGCAGTTATATCATTCATTAAACTTGGCGCGTCAGTTGCTAACACCTCATTATATATTCTGATTTCAGAGATCCATCTGACAGACAAAAACCATTCAAGGAGGATGTATGCTGCAGACAAAGACAAAACGCAGGTTTGCAACTATTGCCGCAACAATGCTGGCAGCACTGCTGCCGTTGGCGGCAGCGGCAGCGCCTGCCGGTTATCCGGCCGGCTACCAGAAGCTGATCGATGCCGGCAAGAAAGAGGGGCAGGTCGTCATTTACGGCACGACTGACACCAAAGCGGTAGACCCCCTCTTAAAAGACTTTGAGGCGCTCTACCCCGGCATCAAAGTTGAGTACAACGACCTGAACAGCACCGAGCTCTACAATCGCTTCATTAGTGAGGTGGCCGCCGGTTCCGGCACCTGTGACATTACCTGGAGTTCAGCCGCCGACCTCTCCATCAAGCTGGTTAACGACGGCAACGCCCTTGCCTACAAATCGCCTGAGACTGCAAACCTGCCAAAATGGGCAAACTGGAAAGATATGGCCTATGGCACGACCTACGAGCCGATCTCCTTTATCTACAACAAAAGGCTGGTGGCAGCGGGTGAAGTACCCAAAACCCACGCTGACATCGCAAAGATTCTCGCCAATCCCAAATTCAAAGGGAAAATGGTCTCCTACGATCCTGAGCGCAGCGGCGTCGGTTTCATGTACATCACCCAGGACATGAAGCACTTCAAGGATTTCTGGCCTATGGCAAATGCAATGGGTGCGGCGGGGATGAAAGTCTACACCAGTACCGGCGCCATGATGGAAAAAATCAGCTCCGGCGAAGCGCTCCTCGGCTACAACATCATCGGCTCCTACGCCTTCATGAAAGCCAAGAAGGACCCGTCCATCGGTTATGTCTATCCATCGGACTACACTGTGGTCATGTCGCGAATCATGTTCATCTCCAAGCAGGCAAAGCATCCGAGTGCCGCCAAACTCTGGGCCGACTATATCCTCTCAGCCCGCGGCCAGCAGGTAATTTCCGACAAGGCCGACCTCTTCTCCATCCGGAGCGACATCAAGGGTGAGACAACCATGGCGACCCTCTCCAAGCAGCTCGGCAAAGCAGCCAAGCCGATCCCCATCGGCAAAGAGACCATTGAATACCTGGACCAGAAGAAGCGACTCGACTTCCTTAACAAGTGGCAAGGCGCCATGGGGACAGCAAAAAAATGAAAACCATGTCTTTGACTCAGAAGCTGGTGATTGTCCTAACGGTGATTGCCATCTTCCTCCCTATCGGCCTGCTCTGTTACCAGAGTTTTTTGAACGCGCCGTTCTTCCAGCTTGAAAAGAGTCTCGGGCTGGATGCGTACCGCTTCATCTTCGCCGATCCGGACTTTAAAAAGGCATCACTGAATTCGCTGTATATCGCCTGCGGCATGGGGATAATCTCCGTGCCGCTGGGAACAATCCTCGCCTTTTTGATGATCCGTACCGATCTGCCGGGGAGGAAATGGCTTGAGCCGGTACTGCTCATACCGGTTTTTGTCTCCCCAATGGTGCTCTGCTTCGGCTACGTTGTTTCAGTCGGCCCGGTCGGTTTCTTCTCACTCTGGGTGCAGAAACTGATCGGCACAATCCCCTGGAACATCTATTCCATGGTCAGCATCATCATTATTGCCGGTCTGACACATGTGCCACATGTCTACCTTTACTCATCCTCGGCACTGAAAAGCCTCGGCTCGGACGTTGAGGAAGCGGCGCGGGTTGCCGGAGCCGGACCTTTGCGGGTCGCCATGACTGTCAGCATGCCGATGGTGATGCCGGCGGTTCTCTACAGCGCCATGCTGGTCTTTTTTCTCGGCTTTCAAGTGTTCGGTCTGGCACTTATCCTCGGCGATCCTGAAGGGCATCTGGTTCTGCCGACCTATCTTTACAAGCTGACCAATAAACTCGGCACCCCCTCGTATCACCTGATGGCGGCGGTCGCCATGTGCATTGTCACCCTCACCCTGCCGATGGTGCTGATGCAGCGCTACCTCTTAAGAAATGCCAGCAAATACATCACCCTCAAGGGGAAAGGCGCCCGCCAGGCAACCCTGCCGCTCGGCTTCTGGCGCTGGATTGCTGCGGGAGCGGTGTTCGTCTGGCTGGCAGTGACGGTATTTCTCCCCATAACCGGGGTCATCTTCCGCTCCTTTGTGACCCACTGGGGCGAAGGGGTAACCCTGGCCGAAGCATTCACCCTGGGGAACTACACCTCTGTTTTTGAACAGAGCAACCTGATGCGCGGCATTTTGAACACAGTTCTTATCGGTGTGGTCGGCGGTGGCCTCTCGGTCATCTGTTACACCCTGATGGGACTTGCAACCCACAGGAAAAACAACGGCTGGACACGACTCTTTGATTACTCGGTCATGATCCCCCGCGCAGTTCCCGGCCTGCTGGCCGGTCTGGCGTTCCTCTGGGTTTTTCTCTTCTTCCCGCCGCTTGCCCCTTTGAGAAAAACCCTCTTCAGTCTCTGGCTCGCCTATTCAGTCGTCTGGATGGCCTACGGGATGCGGCTGATATCAAGCTCACTGCTGCAGGTAGCCCCTGAACTTGAAGAGTGCGCCCGGGTCACCGGAGCCACACCGGGGCAGGTAGACCGGCACGTTACGGTGCCGCTCATCAAATTCGGCCTCATGGCCAGCTGGCTGATGATCTTCATGATTTTTGAACGTGAATATTCGACAGGTGTCTACCTCCTCGGTCCCGGAACCGAGGTAATCGGCTCGCTGCTGGTCTCCCTCTGGGGGGCAGGCGCAATCGAACTGGTATCGTCTTTGTCGGTAATAAATATCCTACTGGTAAGCGTCGGGATGGGTATCGCCCTGCGCTATGGAGTTAAACTGCATGACTGAACTTACGGTAAAAGATCTCCACGTAACCCTGGGGAACAATCACATCCTCAAAGGCGCCTCACTAGAGCTTAAAAGAGGCGAAATTGTTGCACTGCTCGGCCCTTCCGGGAGCGGCAAGACAACACTGCTCAGGGCGGTGGCAGGGCTTGAATACCCCAGCGCCGGCAACATCACCATTGCCGATCAGGTGGTTTATGACGGTGCCCTGAAACTGGAAATACCTGTTGAAAAAAGAGCGCTCGGCTTCGTCTTTCAGTCCTACGCCCTCTGGCCCCACCGCACGGTTTTTGAAAACGTCGCTTATGGGCTCAAGCTGAGAAAAACTCCGGATACAGAGATAGCTGTCCTGGTAAAGGAAGTGCTCGGTAACCTGGGGCTGGGTGATCTGGGGAATCGCCACCCCCACCAGCTCTCCGGCGGCCAGCAGCAGCGGGTCGCTCTTGCCAGGGCACTGGTCTACAAACCGCGGGTCATCCTGCTGGACGAACCGCTCTCCAATCTGGATGCAAAACTACGGGAAGAGGCTCGTATCTGGCTGCGGCAGCTCATCATCGAGCTCAACCTCTCAGCCCTCTGCGTGACTCACGACCAGGCAGAAGCAATGGCAATGTCCGACCATATCGTCCTGCTGCAAAACGGGGTCATCGAGCAGGCAGGGACGCCCCAGGAGATGTACGAAAAGCCTCGCTCGCTCTTTGTTGCCGAGTTCATGGGGACGAACAACAAACTGCACGGCAAGATAGAAACAGCTGTCGGCAATATGGCAATGCTGGCCGGTGAAGGCTGGGCGCTGAAAGGGATTCTCTGCCAGCCACACAAGAACCGGGAAGATGCCATCGGCGTCATCCGGACAGAACGACTGGCAATCGCCGCAGGACCTGGCGAAAACAGGCTCCGCCTGCCGTTGGTGACCTGCATGTACCTGGGCAGCACCTGGGAGTACGTCTTTGACCTCAAAGGGACTCTCATCCGGGGCTACGGTTCCCTGCCGTTGCCGCCGGGCGAACAGTGGGTCGAGATTCCGGCATCGAGTCTCTGGATATTCTGATTAGGTCGCCATGCCTTTGAGCAGGCGTAAATTAAAACGGAGGTGGGTATGAAGCGATTACGTTTAAAAGAAGCAGCGGTAGTGGCAGCGGCAGTCGGGTGTATGGCCGGCAGCGCCTCAGCCATGGAACACGAGTTCAACGGCAGGCTCCTTATCAAAGGGGATATGACCAATTATGATCAGGCAGGCGGCAATGACGCCAGCGGCAAAAGACCGCTTTACCGGACAAATCCTGCCCAAAGCTTCTTTTATTCCGAGCAGAGAGCACGCCTCAAGTACACCGGCACCCTGATGGACGAGGTAAAGATCATTACCCAGTTCGAGATCGACTCACGTTGGGGCGATACATCGCAGGGCAAGGCCAGCCAGAACTCAACCCGCAACCAGGGTGGAGCCATGGAGACTGACCAGGTGAATCTTGAAACAAAAAACGTTTATATGGAATTCAAGGCACCTAACCTGCCGACAAAAGTAAAAGCAGGACTCATGCCGTTTGACGACGCCTACAAAGGTGTCTTTCTGGCAACGGACATCGCCGGGGTAATGACAACCAGCAAATTTGACAGGCTTACGGTTAATGCCGGTTGGCTCCGAGGCTACGACAACCTGAATTTTAACGGCGCTGACGGGACAATCCCGGCTGTAAATCCAGCACCTACCGGCACCGGATCGTTAAGCGGCACAGTCAATCCGGGGCGCTACTCTCTTGATCTCGGCATCCTTGAAGCAAAGTTTGCGCTCAGTAAAGAGTTGACCGTCGGTGGCTCCTATTACCTGACCTACTCCAACCTGGAGAAAACCGGTTTCAATATTCTCAGCACATTTGGTGTCAATGCTGCCTACAACTTCGGCAGTGGCACTATTGACGGCTTCCTCCTTGTTCAGTCAGGCGAAAACCCGACCAATGACTTCGGACAGGTAGGGCAGTCCGTATCCGCCTACGCCGCCAATCTTGCTGCCAAGCTGAAAGCCGGCCCTGGAACGCTTCGCTCATCTCTTCTTTATGCGTCCGGTGATGACGGCAAAGGCTCTGTAGGAGCATTCCAATGTGTGAACCAGCTGGGTGACGGTAATGCCACTTCGACCTACTCCTCAGCACAGATGACAATGCTGATGACCAACACCAAGTATGCGGCCAACACCGACCGTGCCCTTATCAACACTGTCACTAACTACAACCAGGGGATGATGGGCGCATTTATCGGTTACGACATGGATATCGACAAGACCTTCATCAAGACAAACCTCGGCATGGCCGGAGTAGCTGAGAACAACAACACCTTCAAACCAAAAAATCTTGCCAAAAATGACTATTCCAACGGCAAGTATGTCGGCACTGAGGTCAACGCTGAGATCGGCTACAAAATCTCCTCCAACCTCACTGCCAGCGTTGTCGGCGGCTATGTAATGCTTGGCGACTATTACAAGGATACCGTTAAAAACACGGCAACCGGCGGCATAGAAACCCCTGATAATCCATGGAAAACCCAGGTTATCCTAAATCTGACATTCTAATCGTCATCAAGAACCGCAGCCGTGTGCAGACTAGCACTGCACACGGCACCATCACCAACCTTTGTCTGCCGAGGTTTTATCGTGAAACAGGATAAAGCAACTTACAGCATCCAGTCAGTTTCAAGAGCATTTGAACTGCTGGAGATGTTCAGCGAAGAGACTGCCGAACTGAGTTTTACCGAGCTCTGTGACAGATTACAGTTGGGCAAGAATTACGTCTTTCGCCTGCTGGCAACACTGGAGTCAAGGAATTACCTTCAACAGGACAACAGCACCGGCAACTACAGGCTCGGCATCAAAAATCTCGATTTGCGCCAATCAGCCTTCAGACAGATGGAGCTGCTGCGCCAGTCACGACCGGTATTGGAATCCCAGACAGCCCGGCATAAAGAGACCACCTACGTTGCCGTCATGAAAGACCGTTACAGTATCTACCTTGATTCAGTCGAGTCAGATCTCATGGTGCGGGTCGTACCGCGCCTCGGAGTCAGATTCCCGACATACTGCACTGCGACCGGCAAGGTGCAGCTGGCATTCATGGCTCGCAAGGAACAGCTGCTACATCTCCCGGTCGGCAAGTATCACCGTTACACTCCAAACACGATCACAGACAGAGGCGAACTCCAGCAGCATCTCAAACTGGTGGCCGAACAGGGGTACGCCTGTGACAATGAGGAATTTGACCCGGGAGTAAGAAGTATCAGTGCACCGGTTCGCGATGCTATAGGCTCAGTTGTCGGTGCGATAAGCATCTCCGGCCCGGTGACGCGGCTATCTGACTCACGGATAAATGATGAATTGCTGCCGCTGGTAAAGAGTGGTGCTGCCGAGATATCGAACCGACTGGGTTTTAAATAGTTTCCAGGATCAGGTTGAAGTTTGCAGCAGCATGCTGCAAAATAACACCAGAGGTGACCAATGCGTATTTTCGTGAAAACCGTTATCCTGATGGCAATTACCGCCGTAGCCTATGCTGCGCCGGAACCGCTCAGGACTTTTGTCAGCGATTTTAAAGTTGTCGGCGCCCCGAACGGCAATGAACTAGGCTCGATCCTGCCGTCACTTCTCGCCGCAAAACTTAAAGCCGAGCTATTCACTCCGGTTGCAAAGAAAGAGCAGGCCGAAGTTGAGATATCCGGGAGTTATGTCGTTTTTGGTAAAATTTTTACTCTGGATGCAACCGTCAAAAGCTTCGACGATCAGCTCTTCATAAAACTTTTGGAGCAGGGAGATAAAGACGACACTGTTCCGGCGGCGCTGGACAGACTGGCAGAGAAAATAGCAGCGGCTGTGGCTAAGACAACCATTGGGGAAAAACTGCAACTGCCGACTACAGCGCCTCTGCCGCCAACGACTGCCGCCGCTCCGGCAATAGTTGCCCAGGCAGCAGCTGCAGTTAACGGGACTTTCCGTGAAGTCTGGAGTAGCCAACCGCTTGACGGCGCCATGGTCGCACTCGCCCCGGGCCGTAAACTTGCTTCGGGTGAACGGGAAGTTTTTATCGCCGGAGAACAGAGTATCTCATATTACCGCCTGGGAAGCAGCCTGACCATGGTGGCAAAAATCGATCTCCCTAAAAGCTTCAAGATTCTCGCTATCGACACTGCCGACCTGGACGGCGACGGAACCCCTGAAATCTACCTGACTGCTGTTGACCGCGAAACAGTGGCATCCATGGTATTAGTCCCAAAAGACGGAACACTGGAGAAGATTGCCACGGATCTCCCCTATTTTTTCCGCGGAATCAGATTAGGCACAGGCGCACAGCAGATCTTTGCTCAGGAGATGGGGATGAATACCGACTTTTACGGTGACATTTTCGAACTGGTCAAAAACGGGGTTAAATTCAGCACAAAAAACCCGCAGAAGCTTCCTGAACCGGGCACTATCTACAACTTCAATCATTTTAAGCCTGATGCACCCGGCAATCTCTGCGCAGTGATAAACAGTGCCGGTTATCTGGCCGTAAAATCTGGCAAGGGGGATACTGTCTGGCAGAGCGTCGACCGCTTTGGCGGTTCTGAAACCTGGTTCAAACGTGAAACCGGTGAACAGCGCAGTAACCTGGGTGAAGATTACCGCCGGGTCTTTGTGCAGCAGAGAATGATTGCAACCGCTGACGGCTCTCTCATTCTGCCGCGCAATATGGGTTCCCTCGTGGTAGGCACCATGAGATCATACGACAAACACTCCCTCCACCGCCTCAAATGGAACGGTTCCCAGTTCAAGGAGCAGCTCAAAAGCGAGCAGCGCCCCGGCTATCTGGCAGACTACAGTTATGATCCGGCAACAAATGAGCTGATGACGCTGGAAGTAACGCAGAAAGAGGGGATGATCAGCAAAGGGAGGTCAGTAATAACTGTTTTGCAGGTAGAACCGTAGCAGTACCTATCTTTTTTTTGCAGACTTCTTCCAATAGAATTATCCCGTATTGAGAAATTCCAGGGGCGATGAAAATTGCATTGAACTCATCATTATGGTAATTTGCGGGAAATTCCTTCAAAGCAGGCTTTATGAACTTTAACAGTTCAGTAAATTTCAATACGCTTCTCCCATGTCAAAAACCATCCACAAAACACTCGCAGCGGTCTTCGGCTTTCACCAGTTCCGCCCTCCACAGCAGGAGGTTATCGAACGGGTCGTTGCCGGCGAAGATGTCTTTCTGGTCATGCAGACCGGCGGCGGCAAATCGCAAGGATCAGGTCGACGCCCTCACCAGGCTTAGTCGAAACCGTCTGCACGACACCCCGGCTCGTTTTGATGTCATAGCAATCCTTTTAAATGGCAGCTATCAACACCAGATCGAACATATCAAAAACGCTTTTGAGCTTAGCTATTAAACTGCAAGAAAGGAGTAAAAATGAACCAGAACAAAGCTGATCAGCATTTAAAAGGGTGGCAATATCAGGAGGAGCTGGCGGAACGAATGCTGCCAAAGATCGGGCGACTCTACAGAGATAACAACGTAGTCGTGACTGTCTACGGTCGCTCGCTGGTACATAACACCGTGATCAACATTCTCAAAGCGCACCGATTTGCCCGGCAGATTCTTGACCACGAATTGACGGTGGAGGAAACCTTTCCGCTACTTGAGGTTATCAGCAAGCTCAATCTGGCTCCGGCGCGTATCGACCTGGGGAGGCTGACAACTCTTTATCAGGCAAATGTTAACGGCAGTTCTGTCGAAGACTTTATCCGCACAGAACTGGCAGACATCATGACCGGACGCACCCCGCTCCTCGCCGAACCGCAGGATATAGTTCTCTACGGTTTTGGTCGCATCGGTCGGCTATTGGCGCGAATCCTCATTGAAAAGGCCGGCAGTGGCGAGAAGTTCCGTCTGAGAGCTGCTGTTGTGCGTAAAGGTGGTGCTGACGATCTGATAAAAAGAGCCAGTCTGCTCCGCCGCGACTCTGTCCACGGACAGTTTGACGGCATTATTACCGTGGATGAAGAGGAAAATGCCATTATCGCCAATGGCAACATGATCCGCATCATCTACTCCGATGCCCCTGAAAATGTTGACTATGAACAGTACGGCATTCACAACGCAATCCTCATTGACAACACCGGCAAGTGGCGCGACCGTGACGGACTTGGCAGGCATCTCAAGGCAAAAGGGATCACCAAGGTGATCCTCACCGCACCGGGTAAAGGTGATATCCCCAACGTGGTTGCCGGTGTTAACAATGAACTGATTATTGAAAATGAGCAGATTTTCTCGGCGGCAAGTTGTACCACCAATGCCATCGTGCCGGTAATGAAGGCAATCAACGACCACTTCGGCATTGTTCATGGGCATATGGAGACCTGCCACTCCTACACCAACGACCAGAATCTCATCGATAACTACCATGAAGCCTCAAGACGCGGTCGCAGCGCCCCGTTGAATATGGTCATCACCGAAACCGGTGCTGCCAAGGCCGTTGCCAAGGTTATCCCCGACTTAAGTGGCAAGCTGACCGGCAACGCTATCCGTGTGCCGACACCGAACGTATCGCTGGCGATTCTCAATCTGGAACTGGCACAAAAAGTTACTGTTGCCGAACTAAACGGTTATCTGCGCAGTATTTCACTCAATTCACCCCTGCAAAACCAGATCGACTACACAAACTCTCCGGAAGTGGTCTCCAGCGACTTTGTCGGCTCACGCCATGCCGGGGTGATTGACTCGCTGGCAACAATTGCCGAAGGTAACCGCTGCGTCATCTACGTCTGGTATGATAACGAATTCGGTTACAGCTGTCAGGTAGTGCGAATGGTGCAGAAAATGGCAGGACTTGAACTACCGGCAATGCCAATGCGGTGATCACTGCCGCCAAAAACAGAACAGCAGTCGGATTCTTCCGACTGCTGCTTTCAGCCACGCTCCTGCAACAGTAGGGCTTTCGTAACCGCTGCCGGCTCTCTCATTCTGCCGCCCAATGACGGCTCTACCCTCCTTGGCAACATTGCATTGAACTCGCCATTATGGTAGCTTGCGGGAAATTCCTTCAAAGCAGGCTTTATGGGCTTTAGCAACAGACTCTATCCAAGTGTTCCCTTCACATGACAAAAACCATCCACAAAACACTCGCAGCGGTCTTCGGTTTTCACCAGTTCCGCCCTCCACAGCAGGAGGTTATCGAACGGGTCGTTGCCGGCGAAGATGTCTTTCTCGTCATGCCGACCGGCGGAGGAAAGTCACTCTGCTACCAGGTGCCGGCACTGCACCGGGATGGCCTGGCGATTGTGGTCTCGCCGCTCATCTCACTGATGAAAGATCAGGTCGACGCCCTTGTTGCCAACGGCGTACGCGCTGCCCTGTTAAACTCCTCACTTACTACAGGGGAAGCCCGCCTGGTTTTCCAGAAGATTGATCGGGGCGACCTGGATCTGCTCTACGTTGCCCCGGAGCGACTGATGATGGCGGAGTTTCTGGCAAAACTCGCTACCATCAAAGTTGCCATGTTCGCTATTGACGAAGCCCACTGCATCTCCCAGTGGGGTCATGACTTCAGGCCGGAATACACCCGGCTTGGGCGCTTGCGGCAGAGCTTCCCCGCGGTTCCCGTCATTGCCATGACCGCCACTGCGGATCCCGAGACCCGCACCGACATTATCAAGCAGCTCGGTATCCAGCAGGCGACTGTTTTTGTTGCCGGCTTTGACCGGCCCAACATCACCTATACCGTTATTCCCAAACAGAAGCCTTTTACTCAGCTGGAAAACTTTCTGGGCGGTCGTCGTGATGAAGCCGGTATTGTCTACGCTCTCAGTCGTAAACGGGTGGAGCAGGTTGCCGAGCGGCTGCAGCTGGAAGGGTTTTCAGCGGCAGCTTATCATGCCGGCCTGCCGGATGCCGAGCGGCAACGGGTGCAGAATGCCTTCCAGCGGGACGACATTCGCATCGTCGTGGCCACCGTCGCCTTCGGCATGGGAATTGACAAGCCCAACGTCCGTTTTGTGGTGCATTACGACATGCCCAAAAGCGTCGAAAGTTATTATCAGGAAACCGGTCGTGCCGGGCGTGACGGCCTGCCGTCCGAAGCGCTGATGCTTTTTGGCATGGGAGATGTCATGACCGCGCGCAAGCTGATTGAAAACAGCGACAATGCCGAACGGATCCGGATCGAGATTCAGAAGCTAAGCGCCATGGTGGCGTACGCCGAGGCTCTCACCTGCAGGCGGCGGGCGCTCCTGGCCTATTTTGGCGACCTGGACGAGCACAAATGCGACAACTGTGACATCTGCACCGACCCGCCGGAGCGCTTTGATGCCACCATTGCGGCGCAAAAGGCCCTCTCCTGTGTATACCGGGTCGGCGAGCGTTTCGGCATGATGCATCTCATTGAAGTACTGCGCGGCAGCAAGAGCCAGCGCCTCATGGAGCTGCACCATAACCAGCTCTCCACCTACGGCATCGGCAGTGACATCCCGGCTGTGGAGTGGGAGAATATCTTTCGCCAGCTGATTCACCTGGGCTATCTTGTTCAGGATTTCAGCCGTTTCGGCGCCTTGCGTCTCTCTGCGACTGCCCGACCGGTACTCAAAGGAGAGCTTGAGGTGATTCTCGGGCGGCCACGTAACCCGGTGGAGACGGTTGAAAAAGGGAAGAAAAAAACCGGGGGCAAGAAAGATTACGATCAGGCGCTCTTCGACACTCTCCGGGCGCTGCGGAAAAAACTTGCCGACGCCGCCTCAGTCCCGCCGTTCGTGGTCTTCTCCGATGCAACCCTGGCGGAAATGGCCAGAAATATGCCCCGCGACACGTACGAGTTCCGTCAGATTACCGGTGTCGGCGAACACAAACTGCGCCAGTACGGCCAACCCTTTCTGGAGGCGATTGCAGCGTATGGAGGGAATTCAGGCTCCACCGTTTTGAAACTTACGGACAATGACCTGCGTCTGGCCATGAGTGATACGCAGCTGGAGACACTCCGGCTCTACAGGGAAGGGCTTGATTTTCAGGAGATCTGCGCCCGACGCGGCTTGAAAGGATCAACCATCTCCGCCCATCTTGAAGAGCTGCTGGAGAAAGGGGCTGATGTCGACCTGCTGCAGTTTGTTGATGCTGACAAGGTACTTTTAATTCAGGCCAGACTGGAGAAAGATGGCACGGCAAACTTGTCACTATTAAAGGAAGGTCTGCCGGACTCCATAAGTTACGAAGAGCTCAGATTGGTGCGCGGCGCGTGGAACAGGCGATAACCTGAACATGTAAAACGCTATTTGCATTTTACTTATTATAATGTAAAATGAGATTTACAAAATAGCGAGGTTAGACATTGGAACACATTTTTCGTGAACAGCAGCGACTGGTCGATGCCGTAACCCCGACAAGACGGTATCTCTACAGCCGGATTGAGTGGAACGAGCGCTGCATTGGCATTCTGGGAGCACGGGGCACTGGCAAGACAACCCTGATGCTGCAGCATATCAAGGCGACCTATGGTTCCGGCAACAAGGCTCTGTATGTCTCGGTTGACAGCCCCTACTTTCAGGCTCACAACCTGTTTGAATTCGCCAGGGAGTTTCACCAGATTGGCGGCACAGCCCTTTTCCTTGATGAAATCCACAAGTATCCAGACTGGTCGGTGCATCTGAAATCGGTCTACGATTCCCTTCCGGATCTGAAGATCGTCTTTTCCGGCTCAAGCTTGTTGCAGATTGCCAAACAGAAGGGTGATCTCAGTCGTCGGGCCATCATCTACAACCTGCATGGACTTTCCTTGCGGGAGTATATCAACTTCAGTCAGCAGAAAGAGCAGCCGGTATACCCTCTGGAGACGATCCTCAGCGATCACCAGCAGCTTGCCGCTGACCTCTGCCGCGAGTTCAAGCCTCTGAAGGAGTTCCGTGACTATTTGCAGAGCGGCTATTATCCGTTTTTTCTTGAGGGGGCGGCGCTCTACAAATTCAAGCTGCGTGAGGTTATCAACCACATCCTTGAGGTGGATCTTCCGTTTGTCAACCGTATCGAGCCGAGGCAGGTATCGAAGATAAAAAAGCTGCTTTATCTGCTGGCAACCGGTGTGCCATTTGTGCCGA
Source organism: uncultured delta proteobacterium (assembly GCA_963787125.1). Lineage (GTDB taxonomy): Bacteria > Desulfobacterota > Desulfuromonadia > Geobacterales > DSM-12255 > VEOV01. Next base: position 177,585 of record CAWBBV010000023.1, on the reverse strand, counting down.
ATATCGCCAAACTGGCCGAAGCGACAGACATATCCCGCCCGCGCCTGTACGAATATCTGGAAAATTTGCAGAATGCAAAGCTGCTTAATCTGGTGCGGAGCCAGGGGAGAGGTTACGAGGTGCTGACCCGACCGGAAAAGATTCTGCTGGAGAACAGCAACCTGATGTATGCCATTAACGACGAGGTAAACATCGGGGCGTTACGGGAGTTGTTTTTCGTCAATCAGTTACGTAATGCCCACAGCATTCACCCCCAGTTGCTTGAAAGTACCGTTGAGCTTGCCGCCAGCGGTGATTTTATTGTCAATGGGCGGTACACTTTTGAAGTCGGCGGCAAGAAGAAAGGTTTCAAGCAGATCGACGGGGTGGCGGAGGCTTTTGTTGTGGCCGATGACATCGAGGTTGGCTTCAGAAACAAGATTCCGCTTTGGCTGTTCGGTTTTTTGTATTAGATGGGCAGGGGCGAGCCGGTAGCTCGCCCGGATGCAACGGGGGCTGACAGTGGATGGAGAGAGTGGAGCATTGACCCCTATTTTTTTCTGAACAGGCTGTACCGCAAAAGAAAAACCTGATCTGCACATCCTGGCTGTTGCCGTGGACAGTTACAGCGACGGCGATTTGCGGCTGAAGTATGCCAAAGGTGATGCCGAAGAGCTGATTGCGTCTCTGTAAAAATCAGCCGGTAACCTTTTCGGCAATGTCCGTCTGCACCGGATTTATAATGAAAACGTGACCAAAGTTGAACTCGCCAACGCTTTTGAAACCATCGGCAAGCAGACAAAGCGGGAAGATGTATTTATCCTCTTTGTCGCCGGGCATGGTATTACGCACGATAAAGATGGCGGGTATTACTTCCTCCCGGTTGACTTCCGTTACACTGGTGAGAATGCAATTGTGAGCCAAGGCATCTCTATGGATGATTTCAAGCGCAACCTTGCCAACATTCAGGCAATGAAGTCCCTGCTGCTGCTTGATACTTGCAATAGCGGTTCCTTTGCCGAGGCAATCGCCAGCCGGGGAATGATCGAAAAAACCGCTATTACCAAACTCTCCCGCGCCGTGGGCCGGGCTACCATTGTTGCCAGCAGCAAGAATCAGGTGGCACTTGAAGGATACGAAGGGCATGGAGTATTTACCTGGGCTCTCATGGAAGGGCTCAAGGGTAAAGCGGCAGACAAGAACGGCAGCATAACTATTAACGGCATTGCAAGTTTTGTGGAAGAGTTGCTCCCAAAGATTACCTACAGTAAATGGGGCTACGAGCAAATACCGCAAAAAACTCTAATGGGGATGGATTTTCAAATCGGAACAAAATAAATAAATTCTAAAGGACAGACTCCATATATTTGTAGTAATATGTCTCGTTTCCCAAAGACAAGGAGATTCGATATAGATGGCAAAATCACGCGCGATTGTAATAACCGGCAACGGCACCAACTGTGAGATGGAGGCGGCCCATGCCTGCCGTCTCGGCGGATTTAACGAAGCAGTCATCGCCCATATCGCCGAAATTCTTTCCGGCGAAATCCGGTTGGATGATTTTCACTTCCTTAATCTAACCGGCGGTTTCCTTGATGGCGATGACCTGGGTAGCGCCAAAGCCCAGGCAAACCGGCTCAAGCATGCCACTGTCAGCGGCAGCGGCGAAAAACTGGTCGAACAGTTCAGCCGTTTTATAGCAGCCGGCAAACTGATTCTCGGTGTTTGTAACGGTTTTCAGTTGATGGTGAAAATGGGGATGCTCCCCGGCCTTGACGGCAACTACCTGAACCAGAGTGTGACGCTAATGCATAACGACTGCGGTCGTTTTCAGGATCGCTGGTGCTACCTTAAAGCCGACCCTGCATCCCCCTGCATTTATACGAAAGGGATTGAGCAAGGGATTTATCTGCCGGTAAGGCATGGCGAAGGAAAGTTCGTCTGCGACAGCGACAGCACTCTGGCACGGATCGAAGCCGCCCATCTTGCCGTCCTTAAATACTCCGGCAAGGATTACTCTGCAGCAACCCTGGATTTTCCGGAAAACCCCAACGGCTCCATTAACGCCATCGCCGCCCTCTGTGACCCCACCGGCAGACTCATGGGGCTGATGCCTCACCCTGAAGCTTTTGTCCACTATACTCAACACCCGCGCTGGACAAGAGAGACCCTTCCTGAAACGGGGGACGGCCTGATTCTGTACAAAAACGCAGCCGAATTTGTAAAAACCCATCTACTTTAGTCAGTATCAGCCCAAGCATTTCAGATTGCCGCGATATCCAATATATCCGTGGCTCAAAATGGAGCTTAAATGAATTTCAACCGTCCTGAAGAAGAGTGTGGCATTTTCGGAATTTTCAACCATCCGGAAGCATCAAACCTTACCTATCTCGGCCTGTACGCCCTGCAACACCGGGGACAGGAGGCGTGCGGCATCGTCTCTTCCGACGGTCGTAACCTCCATGCCCATAAGGCGATGGGCCTTGTGGCTGATGTCTTTGGCAACCAGCAGACCTTCAGCAAACTCCCCGGCAATGCGGCTATCGGCCATGTGCGCTATTCGACTGCCGGCTCTTCGGACATAAAAAACACCCAGCCGATAATGGTTGAGTACTCCAGAGGCTCGATTGCAGTCGCGCACAACGGCAACATCGTCAATGCCCAGCTGATCCGCTCCGAACTGGAAGCTTACGGTTCCATTTTCCAGACCTCCATGGACACCGAGATTATCGTTCATCTGCTGGCAACGACCCGGGACGACTCGCTGGTCGAAAGGATAACCTCGGCACTGGAGCGGGTTGAAGGCGCCTACTGCCTTCTCTTTTTGACAGAGAGCAGAATGATTGCGGTCAGAGATCCTCACGGTTTCCGTCCCCTTTGCCTCGGCAAACAGGGGGGCTCCTATGTTGTTGCCTCGGAGAGCTGCGCCCTGGACCTGATAGAAGCAGAATTCATCCGGGAGATCGAGCCGGGCGAGATGATAATCATCGATAAAAACGGCATAACCAGCTGCTCCCCGTGGAAAAAAGTAACCCCTAAACCGTGCATCTTCGAGTTCGTTTATTTTGCCCGCCCCGATTCGTTAATTTTCGGCAAGAATGTCTACATGGTCAGAAAAGAGATGGGACGACAACTGGCTCGGGAACACGGAGTTGAAGCTGACATTGTTATTGCCGTCCCAGATTCGGGCGTTCCGGCTGCCATGGGGTATGCGGAAGAGGCCGGCCTGCCGTTCGAGCTCGGCCTGATCCGCAACCATTACGTTGGCAGGACCTTCATCGAACCACAGCAGTCCATCCGCCACTTTGGCGTCAAGATAAAGCTGAATCCGGTCAGGGAGATCCTTCAGGGGAAACGTGTCGTAATCATTGATGACTCCATTGTCCGGGGCACAACCTCACGCAAAATTGTCAAGATGGTCAGAAATGCCGGCGCCAGTGAAATTCATATGCGGATATCATCGCCACCAACCAGCTACCCCTGTTACTACGGCATCGACACCCCCAACCGCAAGGAGCTGATCTCCGCTTCCCACACCATTGATGAGATCAGGAAATACATAACCGCCGACACTCTCGGTTACCTTTCCCGGGAAGGGCTGAAAAACTCGGTCGGCGCTGAAAACAGCACCGCCTGTTCCGCCTGTTTTACCGGCGAATATCCGATAAGCTTTCAAAACATGGGGCGAGACTCCCAGATGGACCTATTTGACAAGGAGTATGTAAAATGACCGATCGCGACAAACTTAAAGAAATCATTCTGGAACTCTCCTACGAAAAACGGCTGGTGACCCTTGCTTCGGGGCGGCAGAGCGACTTCTATTTCGACGGCAAACAGACGACTCTCCATGCTGAGGGGGGGCTGCTGGTCGGCAGACTCTTTTACGAAGCTGTCAAGGATGTCCCCGGTGTTCAGGCAGTCGGCGGAATCACCCTCGGCGCCGATCCGATAGCAACAGCAACATCCATCGCCGCCTATCTGGCCGGGCAGCCGCTGCACGCCTTTATTATCAGGAAAGAACCGAAGGGTCACGGCACCGGTCAGTGGCTGGAGGGGCGGAAAAATCTACCCCCAGGGACTAAAGTTGTCATTGTTGAAGATGTTGTCACCACCGGCGGTTCATCAATGAAGGCTGTCGAGCGGGCTAAAGAGGAAGGACTTGACGTCCTTGGCATCGTTTCCCTGGTTGATCGTGAAGAAGGGGGCCGGGAGAATATCGAAGCCGAAGGTTACTGGCTCAAAGCAATCTTCACAAAGTCGCAGCTTGTCGGCTAGTCCCCCCCTGAAAAAGCCGGTTAAACTCCCCTGGCAACAGGACTCCCCCCCATTAATGCTGGCACCAATGCAGGGCTTGACCAATCGAGCCCTGCGCGCCTATTTCATCGAAAAAGTCCGCCCTGATGTTGTTTTTACCGAATTCATGCGGGTCAATGCGGCCGCAGAGGTAAAGAAACTCTCTAAAGCAGACCTGCGGGAAATGGCCGCAGCGGAAGCGGGTGTGCCGCTTGTCGTCCAACTGGTGGGGCATGGCCGCGAAGCGCTGGTAACAGCCTCTCTGGAAGCTCAAAAAGCCGGTGCAGTACACCTCAACCTGAACATGGGCTGCCCCTATGGCCGGATGACAAGCGGCCTGACAGGTGGCGGCATGCTGAAACGGCCGGAAGGTATTGCCGAAATTATCAGGCCGCTGAGAGATTCAGTCCGTGGCTCATTTTCTGTCAAGATCCGCGCCGGCTATGACGATCCTGAGCAGATTCTCACGCTCTTGCCGCTCTTTGAATCGGCCGGAGTCGACTTTCTCATCCTCCACCCGCGGACCGTCGTACAGGAGTACAGCGGAAGTGCCGACCACATGCTGACAACCAGAGTTGTGCGGGAAACATGTCTCCCGGTAATTGCCAACGGCGATATCAGAACTGTTGCTGATGGTCAGCGGCTGCTCCAGGAAACCGGCGCTGCCGGACTGATGCTGGGACGGGGGGCAATTGCCGATCCGCTTCTGTTTGAGCGCCTGCGAGAACGGGCAAAACCGTCGCCTGTGGCTTCAGAGCGCAGAGCTGAACTCGGCAGCTATTTGCAGAAGATGATAGTTCGTTATAGAGAACTGTTTTGCGGGGACATGCAGGTCCTGGGAAAACTGAAGGCGATCGTTTCCCAGGTAGCTGATCCAGAGCTGGAAAAGATGCTAAAAGAGCTTAAAAAAGCCAAAAGCATGCGGGCTTTCGCAACAGCAATGCAAGAAGAGAGCTGAGTTGTAGCGAGGCTACCACTGGTCACAGGTTACACAATATATCTGTTTCAGAGTTAGATTAAAACCACTGCGCTGAACATAAGTCCCAATAGCAGTATCGAGATCTTGCGCACGAGAATCTTGGGCTGACAATGGAACTGACGGCTCTTACCTTTCACCAGAATAATCCTTCCTGACTCTCCGCACACGCTTAACCCCTTTCGCCAGGACACCATAGAGAGATGTCCCCCGGTGATTAACTGCCGCAGGTTCGTATTCGCAAAGCGGTTTGCCGGTTTTCACTTTCAATGAAGTACTCTTCTGCATGCCCAACAGTTGGCTCGGATATATACTGCGATAGCCGACAATCAGAAAGCTGACCATGCAGGCAACGGCTGCGTGAGGGGCGATACCTGCGCCAAAAAGTTCCATTGCCATAACTGACGCCGCAATCGGTGTGTTTGCCGCGCCTGCCAGCAGCGCTACCATGCCGATAGCAGAAAAAGTTGCTACCAAAGGTTCATGAAAAAGGTACGCAAACAGATTACCAGCGGCGGTACCGATAAAGAAAATCGGGGTCACTACTCCGCCGCTGCCGCCGCAACCGAGGGTTATGGCTGTGGTAACGGACTTTATCAGCGCTGCTCCAACAGGCAATACCTCTCCGTTCAGCCCTGCTTCGATTGACTCAAGGCCAAGCCCCAGATAGCGCGTTGAAATCACCCTGCCAACAATTACCAGCATCACACCGCCGAGAAGTGCCTTGGCGTATGCAGGCCACGGAATCCTGGCGAACAGCCGCTCGCTCAAATGCATCAGCTCAATAAATATCAATGCTATCAGGCCACACCATATCCCGAGCATGATCATCTCCACAAAACTCCAGCTGCTTACTGCTGGCAATATCTTTGTTGCCAGGCCGGGGTATGTAACCCCGAGCTGTGTAGCCACATGAAAACCGATAATCCCGGCAACGAAGGAAGGGAACAGGACGTCATAAAACATATGACCCAGTACCAGCACCTCAACACCGAAAAGAGCTCCAGCTATCGGAGTTCCGAACACTGTGGCAAAGCCGGCGCTGATCCCGCAGATAACAAGCTTGCGCCGGTCAACCCCTTCCAGTCTGAGCAGGCTGGCAAACGAGGAGGCCAGCCCTGCGCCGATTTGAGCGCAGGGCCCCTCCTTGCCGGCAGAGCCGCCGCCCGCAAGAGTAATGACGGTTGCCACCAGCTTTACCGGCACTACCATGAGAGGAATCTTGCCCATTCGCTTGTGGACAGCCTCAATGACTTTCTCGGTTCCATGCCCCGCTGCTTCCGGAGCAAGCCATAAAACCAAAAGACTGCAGACGACAAGAGTTACTGGAAGAAACAGATAATAATCCGGATACCTTGCAAACAGAGCAGATGCCCAGCCAAGCGTCCGGAGGAATGCGGCTGTGCCGCAGCCAACTAGAGCACCGACAATAGAGGCGTAGCAAGTCCATTTTATAACACTGGCCAGCAGTGTAAGTTGTTCTACGAGTTTTCTCCGCACAGTGCCCCAATAAAATTCCGCCACCATTAAATGCGTACATCAAATAATGGTGGCGGTTAGAAACAAAACTACTGCTTAGTAATGACAAATTCATCGCGGCGGTTCTTGGTCCATGAGGCTTCATCGTGCATCACGGCAACAGGTTTTTCCTTACCATAGCTGACAGCAGATAAGCGCTTTTCCGGAACACCCAGCGCTGCCAAGTACTGTAAAGCCGACTTGGCGCGCCGTTCACCCAGAGCAAGGTTGTATTCGTCCGAGCCCCGCTCGTCGCAATTGCCTTCAATTCTCACCATGACATTCGAGGCCTTTTTTAGTCTCTCTGCATTATTTGCAAGAGTTTTACGGGCATCCCGAGACAGCGTTGGGGAGTCAAAGTCAAAATAGATATTTTCCAATATAATTTTCAGCTCTCCGGCGTTTGCAATAGACTCCAGTTCGATTTGCCTGGCTGCCTGCTTGGCCATGGCATCTTTTGCCAAAGCTTCTTTGGCCGCCTGCTGTTTGGCCGCCTGCTGCTTGGCCGCATCAGCCTGAGCTAACGATTTCTGTCAGCTTCGCCCCCGGCAAATAGTCCTTTGATAGCATCCGGCTTGACCAACTGCTTACCTGCATTTGCCGCGACAGGCACAATCCCTTCGTCATTTTTGACACTCGCTGTCTTGGAACAGCCACTTGCAAACAGAAGCACACTACCCAAGACCATTAAGAACCACGTTCGCCTTTTCATAATTCCCCCTGCCATAGTTCCCCCTGTTGTTGTGTTTGACGTGCAATGTCGCAAAAAAAGTATCAGTGCTTGACTAGCATACAACAATGCAATATTATTTGGTGTAACAAATTATTTGCACTGCAAGAATATAAAGTCAAGAATTTTCTGGAGCGCTCATGAAAAAATCTGCTGCCAAACTACCGGTTGAAGCAATGGTTCTGATTGACGGCAAACCACTTTTCCAGATCAAGGCTCATGTACTCTCTTTTTTTCCTCATATCCCAAGAATTAGATCTGTTCTGCTTTTCACCACAGTCGGAATTTACGGCAACATGAATTTGTTGCTACTTGGGGTTGTAAACCCTAACCCGGTCGAGTTCGGCATTTTGTAGGAGATTGACTGGTGGCTTGCAAGCATTCTGAAATTTTCGCTGGTTAGGGTTTACATCCCCTATTTAAAAAATAAAAAAAAGGGAGGCTCTTAGCGCCTCCCTGCATATCATAACATTCGCTCGCGGCGAACTTTAGTGATCGATCGCTTTAGCCATGCCAAGACCGGTGTTCTGGCGGACATAGACTTCGTCGAACATATCCTCGGAACGTTTGCTCGGGAAGAGCAACGCACCGAAAATTGCAGCAGCAAACCCGATAGGAATAGAGAAAATACCAGGGTTTTTCAGTTTGATAATCGGTTCACTGAGACCCATCATTGACTTGCCGTCTTTGTTAAGCACGTCTTTTTGAGCCTTTTCGAGGGCTTTGATGTCTTTTGCGTCAAGCACCGCACCAGGAGCAAGAGCAGCCTGCTTCTTCTCCATGGCAGCAATAACCTTCTCAGCACCCTTGGCAACCACTTTCGGGTAGGTCATGTTCGGCGAAACCATAACCAGGCCAATTGATGCTATGGTGCCGACGACAAGACCACCAATGACACCGGCAGTATTCATCTTGCGCCAAAAGAGTGAAAGCACAACAACCGGCAGGTTACCGGAGGAGGCAACTGCGAAAGCAAGCGCAACAAGGTGGGCAACGTTAGCCTTTTCAGCAAGAATACCAATCATAATGCCGACAGCGCCGACAACAAGTGAAGTAATTCGAGCTGCCATTACCTGTTCGTGCTGGTCGGCATGACCGTCCTTGATGACGTTAACATAGATATCATGAGCAATAGCCGCTGAAGATGCCAGAACCAGACCGGAAACAACCGCCAGGATGGTAGCAAAGGCAACCGAGCAAAGGAATGCAAGGAAGATGTCGCCGATGACCGGCGCAATTTCAGCACCAAGAGTCTGGGCAAGAAGCAGGGTTGCCATGTTACCACCAGGGTCAACCGAAATAATCCCCTGTGGAGTTAGGTTGATCGCTGCCCCGAATCCAAGGAGGGTTGTCAGAACGTAGAAACCACCGATTATCCACATGGCGATGATAACAGACTTACGGGCGGCCTGAGCAGTTGGCACGGTGAAGAAACGCATAAGGATGTGCGGCATACCGGCGGTACCGAGGACCAGAGCCATACCGAGGGATATCTGATCAAGCGGGTTCTTGAGGAACAGGCCCGGCTCAAGAAAGCGCTGACCTGCTTCTGTTCCTGACAGGACGATTCCGTCTCTCAGTACCAGTTTGGAAACGTGATCCTGGATGTCAGGGCTATTAACGATCATTTCAAAGAACTGAATTGGATTGAAGTTAGCCTTCATAAGCACCAGTACGGAAAGGAGTAATGCACCTGACATGAGCAGGCCGGCCTTGATGATCTGCACCCAGGTAGTTGCTGTCATGCCACCGAAAACTACATAGCCGACCATGAGGATGCCTACGCCGATGATAGCTGCCTTGTACGGCACGCCGACAAGGAGAGCCATCAGTTTACCGGCACCGACCATCTGGGCAGTGAGATAGAAAGTCGATACGGAAACTGTAGCAATCGCGGCAATCGCGCGAACCGGCTTGGGGTCGGTACGGAAGGAGAGTATGTCGCCGAGGGTGTACTTGCCGGCATTACGGCACGGCTCGGCAACAATCAGAAGAACCGTGATATAGGCAACCAGCCAGCCGACCGAGTACATGAACCCGTCATACCCGTACAGCGAAATCAGGCCGGAAATTCCGAGGAACGATGCGGCCGACATATAGTCGCCAGCAATCGCCCAGCCGTTCTGGGTGCCGGTAATACCGCCACCGGCAGCGTAAAAGTCTGCGGCAGTCTTGGTTTTGCTGGCAGCCTTGACAACAACAGCCATCGTGATGCCGATGATGACGGCAAACATGGACAGGGTAATGGCCTTGTTGGCCTTCAGTTCTCTCTTGACCGGAGCAGCTGGTGCAGGGGCTGCTACGGGAGCTGCTGACTGTGCGCCGGGGGCCGCCATTGCTGGCGCTGTGGCAGCTGGGGCTGTTCCTGGAGCGGTCATTTCCTTCTTGGGCTCTTCAGCAAAGGCGGCTGAGGCAAAGGTAAGTGTCAGGGATGCGGCGATAATTATCTGCTTGAATGTCATGTCTCTTATCCTCCTTTTCTAAAGATGTAGTTCGTCAATCAGAGCCTTGGTCATTCTGTCAAAGTCCTTGTTAGCGACGTGTGCATAGTAACCGGCAAGTCCCCAGGACACAAAAAACTGGGAAAGAGCAAAAACGTATCCAAAATTTATTACGCTGATAACCTTGATCTTGAAAAGACCCGGAGCATAAGCTGCACCGATAGGGAGGAGGAAGTAATAGGCGGTGGAGAAGATCCACCAGCCGAAGAGAAACGCGCTTTTCTTGTGATGCAACTCTTTAAACTTTGGGTTCTGGGCTATTGCTTTCCAGTCATACTGCTGTTCTGCCATGGTTGGTACTCCTTTCATTTGGATTTTAACAGCACTGGGTAACGGCGTCCCGCTACCTTCGGATTATACTGATTTATGAACCTCCTTTATTTAGTTACCTCACATTAATACGCCGCTCAGTGTTAATACTTCGCGTAACCGAATTTCAAGGAAAGCATGTCTGCTCCCTCAATTAGAGAAGGAATGATCTCGTTTTCAAGCCTTTCAGATAGCATCCTGAATGAGGGGCCCAGCATTGTTATAGCTCCGACGACCTTGCCGGCGTAATCTTTGACAGCTACAGCCACACTGATAACACCATCACCCAAGCCGTTAAAATCAACAGCAACCCCTTTTTTCCTGATGGCGTCCAACTCTGACTCCAGCAAATTCAAATCACATGGTGATTTTCTACATTTTCGCTGTCTAAATATTTTCTCAACTTCTCTTGACTCAACGGCCTTGATCATTTTGCCCGCAGCATTACTGAAAAAAGGGAAACTTCTGCCGATGAATGTTTCCGCCTTGACTCTTTGATCACAGTCGACCATGTCCAGAAATAAAACTTCATCATCCTTAAGAACTGTCATGTAGACAGCTTCATCGTGCTTCCTTGCCAATTCTTGAATGACCGGATGAGAGTGCTTTATGAGGTTGGTGCTATTAAGTATTTTCTGAGAAAGTCCTACTGCGCTGACTCCAAGTTGGTAATTACCGCTTTGGGCGTCTCTTTCGACAATACCTCGTTTTTCAAGGGTTGCTAGAAGGCGATATGCCCTGTTTCTGCTGACGCCCAATGATACACAGAGATGAGTAGCCGTAATCTGTGTTGTATTTGAGGCAATAATCAATTCCAGGGTATCAATGACGTTATCAACCGAACGCACAGAGTTATCTGCACTATTTTCATTTTTCATTATGAGACCTCATCTGCTTCCCGTTTAGCCTCGTAACCATTGTGACTGAGGATAACGAGGAGTTACTCAATAAAAATATTTTGGAAGGGATGTGTTAATCAGGTTTATTTAAGAATAAAATTCGGGTGGGGCGCGGGCGGTGAAGCCTGCAGGCGGAATGGAAGAGTAGCTAAAAACGTTTGGTGAAACCTCTAAAGGTAAGACGCACAGTTTCGGAATTATTCCGGCGGTCGGTAGCGCACAAGCGATATCAAAATTTAACTGCTTAACGAAATCCACAGATTTGCTTGTAGAGTTTTCTACTACGGCCCGTGGACGCTGTTTTGGCGCGCTGCCTCCGGAAAGGTCCGGGTTACGCATACCTAGAAAAACAAGAAAAAAAGATGCTATGAAGATGGCACTTAAAATTAGCTTCCTGTTCATAGCGGTTTCCGTTTTACTTTTAGATGACATATATTTAACATATAAACATTGTTTTGCTATAAATATAGTTTGCATTACCTAACTAAATATATAACAACTTTTGATTCATAGAGCAACACATTTTTTAATGGTCATAAATTTCAGGTAACAGCCTCATATTATTCAACTATAATAATCAATAATGTTGATTTTATTGATTCATTGCAAACAATCGGAATTATTTGTGAAGCTACGCATTCAAAATCAAAAGGAGAATTAATCAGTAGTTTGTTTTTTGAGCTTTCGAAGCTGGACCACTTCTTTCTATTTTGGCATTAAATGGTTCTATGGTAATGTTCTCCATTAAAGGCTTGAAATCATCCGCTAATCTGAGCCATATCAGAATATACAGGAGTTCTAATGGCATCAAATCCTGAGCAGTTAGCAAGTATCATTGACAATATAAGACGCTTTTTCCAAGTTGTTAACGAGCATTCCAAGAGCGTTGAAAGAATTACCGGTCTTACCGGGCCCCAGCTCTGGGCTATTAAGGTTATAGCTGAAGCTCAATTGATAAATCCTTCCGAACTTGCACGACGCATGTACCTACACCCAGCTACAGTAGTCGGCTTGATTGATCGCCTGGTTAAGAGAGGTTTAGTCACACGTGATCGCTCTGAAGAAGACAGAAGAGTGGTTGAGATATCATTGTCCGATAAAGGGAAAGAGCTTTTGTTCTCAGCTCCAGAGGTTCCTCAGGGGTTGTTGGTCAAAGGACTTGAGGGGCTCTCAGAAGAAAGACTTTCAAGAGTAACTGATGGATTGGAAGAGTTGGTAAAGATTCTTGGTGCAGAAGGACTTCCGCCTCAACTGATACTTTCATCAGAAGTAAATTTACCCGCAAAACAAAAACAAATTTAAACGGCTCAGATTGCCGACTGTCTATTCCAAAGCACTAATCCAAAACAATTTGCCTGACAAGGTGATTCATAAACATGGAAGAGCTGGTAAAAATTATCCTCCAGTCAGGCAAAGCCGGTCTGGATCTGGCTTTATATGTACTGCTGCCGGTACTGGTGGTCATGATGGCCCTGATGAAGGTCGCAGAGGCTCGCGGGTTTCTGGCTTTCGTGGCGCGGCTGCTGCAGCCGCTTTTGCGGTTATTCGGCATCCCCGGCGCCGGAGCTTTTGCCATTGTCCAGATGCTTTTGGTCAGCTTTGCCGCTCCCCTCGCCACCTTGACAATTATGGAAAAAGACGGCACCTCCAAACGGCAGATTGCCGCCACCCTCGCTATGATCCTGACCCTTTCCCAGGCAAACGTTGTGTTCCCCATGGTCTCTGTCGGCCTGAACCTCGGGGTAATCATGCTCACCTCCATCAGCGGCGGACTGGCCGCAGCAGCCCTCACCTACTACCTGTTTGCCAGATCGGCTGACGCCACCCCCTCTCATGAAACCGCTTTTATTCCAGCAGTGCCAAATGGACGAAAAACCACGATTCTCAACCTGATGATTGTCGGCGGCCAGGAAGCTGTCCAAGTCATTCTCGGTACGATTCCGCTGCTGATTCTGGCAATTTTTCTGGTAAACATTCTCAAGGCAATCGGCGCTATCGGTCAGCTGGAGATAATCCTGGCGCCGCTGTTCAAACTCCTCGGCTTTCCGACCGTAGCCGTGCTGCCGCTTGCCACCAAATACCTGGCTGGCGGCACTGCCATGATGGGCGTCACCATCAACCTGCTGAAAGAGGGCGCCATTACAGTCCAGGAGCTGAACCGGATGGCCGGCTTCATAACCAACCCCTGCGACCTGGTCGGAGTTGCGGTGTTGATCTCAGCAGGGAGCCGCTGCGCCTCAATAGCCCGTCCGGCAATTGCCGGAGCCGCAATCGGGATACTCCTGCGCGGCATTATGCATCTGCTGATTTTCTCTTGATTATGGGAAGGAGAACCATGCGCTTATTAATTCTGATACTGCCGACCTTTCTACTAAGCACTTTAGCCGGCTGTGCTCCCCAAGCCATGAATTATGCCATTTCATCCCGGCAGAACCGGCAAGTAACTGCAGTAATAGCTTCATGGGGCAAGCCTTCCGAGGAGTTGAAACTGGAGGGGAAGCATATTCTGCTCTGGAACAGCTTTGATGGCGTCCTTGCGCAGCCGAACGCTAAAAGACCGGCGCTCAAGCCTGAAGATAAATATTGTATCCGCCTGTTGGAAGCGGACAGAAACGGCAGGATTATTTATGGCACCTGGGAGGGGAATGATTGCCCGGGTTGGTTTTCAGGTTGGCACTGGTAGGAAAATGAAAAGCCCACCAAATGTTCGGTGGGCTTCTTTATTTATCTTACCGTCTACCCTTTTCAAGGTCTGTTCTGGCTCTTGCTACCTCCAGAGTGGTACTTCAGTCAACTGTATGAAACCTGCATGGTGGAGTGTCCTCTATAGTGTAACCCTCCTTTTTTGCAGATTGAACTCCGTTGCTTCTGATTAAATATTACCACCCTAAAACCAAAAAAACAGTCTGTTTTAAATTTTTTTATCGGAGTATAGTTTGAAAGTTGCTCGCTGAACCCAGCTACTGCCGCCCGCCAGCTGTACCCCCTTTCCCTCCATTTCCGAAAAACCGTAAAGATCATTTCCCCGGCAAATGGATCGCCTTGATAAAAGATGCTTCGGTAGCCTGACCGACCTCGGTCAGAACTTCCTGTGGCACAGCTGAATCAAGGGAAAGTATAACCATCGCCTCACCTTTTTTCTCGCTTCTGCCCAGGTTCATGGCGGCAATATTGATTTCATGCTTGCCGATGATCGTCCCGATCTTGCCGATCATGCCCGGTCTGTCGCCGTAGTGCAGGAGCAGCATATGCTCGGCCGGGGTGAAATCCATGGAGTAGTCGCGGAGGCGAACGATCCGTGGAGCCCCTTCGAAAAGTGTCCCGGCTATCAGCCTCCTCTTCCCGTCAGCCCCCTCAATTACCAGTGTGACAAGATTGGAAAAAGCATCGGAGTGGGTCGACTTGCTTTCGTCAACGACGATCCCCATCTGCTCGGCAATCAGCGAAGCATTGACCATGTTAACATCCTGATCAACCATGCGGTTAAGAAGTGCGGACAGGCCGAATACTGTCAGGGGCGAGCAGTCATAATGAGCAATCTGACCGGTATAGCCGAAAGTAACTTTGGCCGGGTTGCTTTCAACCAGCTGGATACCGAAATCACACATGACGCGGATAAGATTCATAAATGGGCGCATCTGATCCATCAGCGCCATATCAAAGCGCGGGATATTGACGGCATTTTCCAACGGCTGTTCATCGAGGTAATTGAGAATCTCCCGTGACACATCAACCGCAACATTAATCTGCGCTTCATGGGTATTTGCGCCGAGATGGGGAGTAACAACCAGTTTTTCCTGGGCAATCAGCTCCTTGAGAACGTCTGATTTAGGCGGTTCGACGCTGTAGACATCGATTGCCGAGAGGCCGATCTTGCCGTTTTTCAGGTTCTCCAGCAGCGCCTCTTCATTAATAACACCGCCGCGGGCGACGTTGAGAACAATAACGCCGTCCTGCATCATGGCAAACTCACGCATGCCGATCATGTTGCGGGTTTCATCATTGAGCGGGGTGTGAACGGTGATGATGTCGCAGTTCTTATAAATTTCCTCGTGTGAAACCAGCTTGACGCCCAGATCATGGGCTCTTTTGACGGCAATGTAGGGATCGCAGGCGAGAACCTCGCATTCAAAGGCTTTCAGGCGGGTAGCCACACGCCCGCCGACCTTGCCAAGACCGATGACGCCGGCAGTTTTCCCTTTCAGTTCAACACCGGTAAAGGGAGCGCGCTTCCATTCACCGTTTTTAAGACTGGCATTAGCCTTGGTGACATTGCGGCAGGCAGAGAGCAGCAGCGCCATGGTATGCTCGGCAGCACTATTGGTATTGCCGAACGGCGCATTGACAACTATCACACCACGACTGCTGGCATAATCCACATCAACATTATCAATACCGACCCCGGCCCGGGCAACGAGTTTCAGTCTGGTACCGGCGTCGAGAACATCCTTGTCCACATTGGTGCCGCTACGGGTAATGATAACTTCGTAATTACCTATGACCGCCAGCAGCTCTTCCTTGGAGAGACCAAGTTTCACATCCATCTCTATGCGAGGATCCTGCTCAAGAAGTGCCAGCCCTTCAGCAGCAACCTCATCAGTAACAATAACCTTCATATATGCTCTCCTTGTCTTCCGTTTGAAAAAATTGCATAATAGCCCCCCAAGTCAAAAATTGCAATACCAGGTGACTATCGGACTTAGGGAATTTAAGCCGGACAGTCTCCTTTCGGAGCTCAATGACCATTTCACGCCCCTTTCATATTGTCCTTATTGAACCGGAGATTCCGCCGAATACCGGCAATATCGCCCGTCTCTGCGGAGCCACCGGCACGGTCCTCCATCTGGTCGGCAAACTCGGCTTCTCAACTGACGACCGGCAGCTTAAAAGAGCCGGGCTCGATTACTGGAGCGAAGTGGATATCAACTACTGGCCTGACCTTGAATCTCTCCAGGTCGCCTATCCGGGCGCACGCCTGATCTACACCAGCAAGAAAGCAGCGCTGCCACACGTATTTTTCCGGTTCATTGAGGGCGATTTTATTGTCTTTGGCAAAGAGACCAAGGGACTCCCCGACGAACTGATCGATGCCAATCCGGGCACGAGTATCCGTATCCCCATGGCCGGCAAAGTGCGCAGCCTCAACCTTTCCACTGCCGCCGGAATAGTCCTGTATGAAGCTTTACGCCAGACCGATAAACTTGAATAGGAGAAACCAGGATGAGTTTCAATCACTTTGACGCCGCTGGCCAGGCAATCATGGTCGATGTCAGCCAGAAAGAGCCGACCATGAGGACGGCAATTGCAGCAGCCAGGGTTATAATTGCGCCGGAAATCATCAGAAATATCGTTGCCGGGGTAACCACTAAAGGGGATGTACTTGGCGTTGCCAGAATTGCCGGCATTGCCGCAGTAAAAAAAACCTCTGAGCTGATCCCCCTTTCCCACCCGCTGGCAATCCATCACGTAGCCATCGACTTCACTGTTGACGCTGACGCCGGTTGCATAGAAGCGACAGCGACAGTCAGGGCCTTTGAGCGAACCGGGGTGGAAATGGAGGCGATGACCGCAGCCAGCGTGACCGCCCTGACGATCTACGACATGTGCAAAGGGGCTGACAAAAGTATAACTATCGGCGAGATCAAGCTCCTCTTCAAAGAGGGGGGCAAATCCGGCATTTACCGACGGGGAGAAGAGCAATGAAAACTGCACTGCTGATACTGAGCGACAAAGGCTCAAGAGGTGAACGGGTTGACACAAGCGGCCCGGCTCTTACCATCTGGCTGGCAGGAAAAGAGGCCCAGGTTGTTCATTCCGCCATGATCCCCGATGAAGCGCTCCAGATCGAGGCGACCCTGAAGGAATGGTCTGATTCAGGCAGGTTCGACCTTATCATCACCTGCGGCGGCACCGGCGTATCCCCCCGGGATGTGACCCCGGACGCCACCAGAAAGGTGCTTGACCGGGAGATTCCGGGCCTGGGGGAAGAGATGCGCCGCTCAAGCGCCGCCATCACCCCCAATGCGCACCTGTCACGGGCAATCGCCGGCATCAGGAATGAAACGCTGATCATCAACCTCCCCGGCAGCCCGAAAGGGGCGATTGAAAACCTGGCCGCCATCTGGGCGGCCATACCTCATGGTGTGGCCAAGATGAAAGGTGATCCGGACGATTGTGCCGTTTCACCTGCAAAAAAGCTGCAGTCGCTACCGGCAGTCTCCTTTGTCGCCAAGTCCGGCACCGGCAAGACAACGCTGCTGGAAAAGGTAATCACCATCCTGAAGGAGCGGGGCTGGAAAATCGGCGTCATCAAGCATGATGCCCACGCCTTTGATATCGACCATCCGGGGAAAGATTCACATCGCCTCACTGCTGCCGGCGCCGACACCATGCTGATCACTTCGCCGGAAAAACTCGCCCTGGTCAAGAAGCATCAGGCCGCCCCCCCGATACGAGAGCTGCTTGCAACCTACTTCACCGATGTGGATATGGTTCTGACCGAAGGTTTTAAACAGAGCGACCTGCCAAAGATAGAGGTGCATCGCAAAGAGCGGAGTGAAACGTTGCTTTGCCGCGGGGAGAATCACGATCCGACCCTGATTGCCGTTGCCAGTGATGAGGCACTACAGCTTGACGTGCCGGTTCTCGACCTGAATTCACCGGATATGGTTGCAAGCTTCATCGAAGCAAGATTTCTTGGCAGGAAGTGAGCATGATGCCGGCGGCAAAAACGGCTACAAAGTCAGCACCCTGTAATTTAACGGTCAAGAGCATTATCAGGTGAAGAGGATCCATACCATGACCTTCGATTTTATTGTCATCGGTGCCGGCATTATCGGTATCGCCACTGCCCGGAAACTGCAGCAGGAATTTCCAGGGCACTCGGTACTGGTACTGGAAAAGGAGAATCGGCCTGCCTGTCATCAAACCGGGCGCAACTCCGGGGTGATTCATGCCGGTGTCTATTATGCGCCGGGGAGCCTGAAGGCACAATTCTGCCGGGAAGGGAACCTGGCAACCAAAGCTTTTTGCCGTGAGCACGGGATCAAATTTGCTGAATGTGGCAAGTTGCTGGTGGCGACAGACAAGGCGGAACTGGCGCGGATGGAGGCGCTGATCATTCGTTGCCGGGAGAATCAGATCCCCGTAAAGGTACTGACGGCCGAAGAGCTGCGCTCTGCCGAGCCGAATATCACCGGACTCGGCGCTCTGCTGGTGCCGTCGACTGGCATTGTCAGTTATACGGAAATCACGGTGAAAATGGCTGAACAGCTGGTGCAGGCCGGGGGAGAAATTCGCTTTAACTACGAAGTCAGCGGGATCAAGGAGCAGCCGGAAAGTATCACCGTGCGAACCTCTGGCGGCAGCTTTGAAGGCCGGTTCCTGGTGGCCTGTGCCGGGGTTATGGCTGACCGTTTAGTACGAATGCTGGGAATTGAACCCGACTTCATCATCGCACCCTTCCGCGGCGACTACTTTCTCCTCGGTGAGAAGCACAACAATATCGTCAATCACCTGATCTACCCGATTCCCGACCCGGAACTCCCCTTTCTCGGCGTTCATCTTACCCGGATGATTGACGGCAGCGTAACTGTCGGCCCCAATGCTGTGCTGGCCTTCAAGCGGGAGGGGTACGGCAGACTGGATTTCAGCCTGCGGGACAGCCTGGAAATACTTACCTATCCCGGGCTCATCAAGGTGCTGCTTACCTATTTCAAAGTCAGCCTGACAGAGTTGAAGAACAGCCTGGACAAAAATGGCTACCTGGAACTGGTGCGCAAATACTGCCCAAAACTGACCGTCGCCGATCTGCATGATTACCCGGCAGGGATTCGCGCCCAGGCAGTCACCAGAAGTGGCGAAATGGTGCATGATTTCCTCTTTGTCAACACCCGCCGCACCCTGGCGGTCTGCAATGCACCGTCACCGGCGGCCACTTCGGCCATTCCTATTAGCGCCTATATTGTTGAAAAGGTAACGAAGCAGCTCAGGGACATTCACCAATAATCAGCACGGTAGTATCATTTTTTTAGTCACTGCAAAAAGGGAGTATCGATAATTTGATCGTCCATTTTTCATCCATTTTTCGAAAACAGTTTTCTTTTTCAGTTCTGTTTTTCTTCCTCCTGATCACCGGTTTCGCCCCGAAAGCTCTGGCACTTGAGGCAATCGCCACCTACCCTATCCTCCCCCCTGCCTACTCCTCCATCAAAGTCTTTGACCGGGAAGGACGCTATGTGGGTCGGATCATGCCGGAGGTGCGTTACTGGACGCCGCTTGAACGGATTCCGGTCTTTCTCCAGAAGGCGCTGGTGGCGGTGGAGGATGCCCGTTTTTATGAGCATGGCGGCATCGATGTGCGCGGCATAGCCAGGGCAATGGTAAAAAATGTGGTCAAAGGGCGAATGGCTGAAGGGGGTTCGACCATCACCCAGCAGCTGATAAAAAACAGATACCTGACCGCTGAGAAATCCATAGACCGGAAAATCAATGAAGCGGTGATGGCGGTCGAATTCGAGCAAAAGTACACCAAGAGGCAGATTCTGGAGATGTACTTTAATGAAATTTACTACGGCAATGGTGCCTGGGGGATAGCTCAGGCCGCCAGAATCTATTTTGACAAAAACCCCGATGAACTAAGCGACGCCGAGTCCGCCCTGCTGGCAGGAATCCCGAAAAATCCGGGTCGTTATAATCCACTAGGTGAGTCGAAAAAAGTTGTTCTACGGCGGGATGTTGTCCTGAAGCGAATGGTAGAGACCAATGCCATCAACCCGCTCTACAAAGAGCAGCTCCGGGCGCAGCGGGTTACCTTTATGCAGCCCGGTCAGGCACCGGAATATCTGAACCATGTCAAACTCAAACTGATCGAACGCTTCGGCAAGGATATCATTGAAATCGGCGGGCTTGATATTGCCACCGGGATGGATCTTAATCTGCAGACACTGGCAGAACGCACCCTGCGTGACGGGGTTAAAAAGGTATCGCCGAAGCTGCAGGGTGCGCTCGTATGCCTTGATACGGCAAGCGGTGACCTGCTGGCTTTTGTCGGCGGGACTGATTCCGGCAAAAACAGCTATAACCGGGCGCTATACGCAAAGCGTCAACCCGGTTCCGCTATCAAACCACTTATCTATGCCGCAGCAGTGGACAAAGGGATCAGTGCCGCCAGCGTCTGGAATGATGCGCCGATCACTTACAGCAGCGGCACCGGCAGTTCATGGACGCCCATGAATTACGGTCGCGAGCAGTACGGCAGCCTTACCCTGAGACGGGCTCTTGCCCTGTCAAACAATGTGATTACCGTGAAACTGCTGGAGACCATCGGCATCCCCTATTTTACTGAATTTGCCGCCAAAACAGGGCTGAACCTGACGGCCAGAAATGATCTTTCCCTGGCACTCGGGACGGCAGAAGTGACCCTGCAGGAACTGGTGCAGGCCTACACCCCGCTGGCCAATGGCGGACTAAGGTCTGAAGCCCGGCTCATAATCCGCATCTACGACCGCAACCGGCGGACATCAGCAGAAAATCCACCGATGGTGAACCCGGCGCTCTCGCCCGCAACCGCCTTTATCACCACCAGTATTCTCAAAGATGTCATGACCTACGGTACAGCAAAATCGCTCAGAAAGTTCAGCAGTGAACGCCCCGCAGCCGGGAAGACCGGCACGACCGATGAGTACCGCGACGCCTGGTTCATCGGCTATACACCGCAAGTGGTGACCGGCATCTGGGTGGGCTATGACCAGCCAAAGCCCGGGGGCAAAGGCTTTACCGGCGGCGGAGTCGCTGCGCCGATCTGGGAGAAGTTCATGCGACCGGCACTGGCCGCCAGAGCGGCTCTCGACTTCCCTCAGCCGGAGACGGTTGTCAAGATCACTATCGACCCGGCTAGCGGCCTGAGAGCGAACGCCGACTGCCCGGAGAAAGTAGATGAATTCTACCTTAAAGGGACCGAGCCGACCAGCAGTTGCCCCCAGCATGGGGGAGCGCCCTTGCAGCCACTGCCGGAGATTGTGCCGTCAGCGGACGTAGACGGGCCGCCTCCGGAGATCAGACCTTGATTTGTTGAAAAAACTCAGCGCAGATTGGTAAAAAGAAGGGTGCCGTCATCCTGAAGCAGCCGACGGATGGGAGCTTTGGCAAGCGTGGTTTCGGAACTCCCCGAGAAGCCGCCCGGCATAAAATCAGCGGTAATATTGTTGCCCTTCTGCCAGGCCTCAAAATGCAGATGCGGGCCGGTTGAACGACCGGTAGAGCCGGTCAGAGCAATGACACTGTTCACATCAACGCTGTCGCCCTCACTGACACTGTTACTGGAATGGTGCGCATAAACGGTTACCATGCCGTCATGATGATCCAGAATAACCGTATTACCATAACCGCCTTTCCAGCCGCTGAAAATAACCGTCCCTGCCGCCACCGGTTTTACCGGCGTGCCGCTTGGAGCGGCAATATCCAGGCCGTTATGATGTGTCAGCCTGCCGTTGAAAGGGTCTGTCCTGAGACCGGTTCTTGATGTTATGACCCCGTCTATCGGCAGGATCCTGGCGGAGCTGTCGCTGTCAGACGGGACTGGTGGCGCTTCAGGCTGCTTCGCAACAGGGTGGGACTTCCCCTTGCCGCTCACGGCAGCGCGGTTCTGCGGCTCTTTCATAACCAGCTGGTAGCGCTTGTCATTGGGTGAGTCGGAAAAATAGACAACCTCATCATCGCCGTCAAAACGGTAAATATCCGCCCGGCTCTCAGAGCGCCAGGCAATGGACGCAAGCATGGCTATGGTGAACAGCAATCGTTTCATTCGTTTTCTCAGCCCATCCGGCCGGTTATCCCACCCTACCCCAGCCTGATAACCTTAACACTTTTCAGCGGAATTAAGCAATGTCTCCCTACACCGGCGTCATGTCCTTATTAACAATGCTGCCTGCCATATCTCCCCGTCTACCGCCCAAAGCCGGGTGCTAAAAGCTGGCAATCAGCGGCGTATGACCGGCGCAAATAAGCCGCCAGGCTGGGTGGTTTTGGCGAAGAAATTCGAGGGTTTGGTGGGTGAGGGTCAAGGTACTATCCATTTGCTTCAAATTAACATCCCGTCTAAATTCAAGACCGGACAAATGCCAGCAGCAGGCTGTAATCGTGGCGGTCGGCAGCGCGGAGTGCGTTGATATACTGTTGCCGACAGTCACCGGCATTAACCAGGTTTTCACTCCCCCAGGTAAAGCGTGTCTGCCCAAGCAGATGAACCAACAATATATCAGTCATCAGCCTCGCATGTCGTCCGTTGCCGTTGGGAAATGGGTGAATTGCGGTAAGTCGGTGATGAAAACGTACCGCAATCTCATCCGGCGGATAGCTGCGGTATTCGATCCAGGCAGCGCAATCGGCGCAGAGATTCTGCAAATCGCCCTCTATCTGCCATGTTGCGACACCAATATTCTTGCCGCTGTTGCGCCTCTCTCCTGCCCAGCGCCAGATATGACCAAACATCCTTTTGTGCGCTCGCTTGATAAAGCCAACCGTAAGAATATCTTTCGGCTTGCGCCTAAATGCCCACGCTTCCGCTTCGCTGATATTTTCCTGTTCAAAGCGATCAAGCTCGCCCCGACTGGTGATATGGGAAAGAAGCAGCCCCTGCGCTTCATCGGCGTCAAGTGGTGTCGCCCCGTCAGAATAGTCGAAGATATGGAGTCCGTTCCCAAAGATCTTTCGGAATCTCTGTCACCAGCTCATCAACAGCAGCTTCAATAGATGCCCGTTGTGCCTCGTTTGACAGATTTTGCGCTTCCAGCATCATGGTGTGTGACACCCTCTGCATTCTGGATTCGGCAACCTTGCGAGCCTGTGTCCTGACGGTTTCCTCCAGCGTTGAGCGGGGAACAATGGCGTAGACAAATACGCAGTCCATCGCTTCAGCAGCCTGGCGCATGGTTTTCAGCGAGACGACTCCTGACAGCTCATCCTGCTCCAGCCTTGGGATACGCGGCTGGCTGACGTTCAGGCGGTTTGCCAGCTGCTTGCCAGACATGCCGAGCGCTTCACGGATGGCGCGTATCCAGCCTTTAACCGGAAGTGAGTTCTGTTTCAAGGTGGCATAGCCAGATAGTGTGCTGTCGAGCTGTTGACGGGCTATGAGATTATATTTTGAGCGCATATAAATAACCTATGAATTATTTTACTATGTGATTATAATAACATGTAGATTATTTTATGCAATGCAAATAATAATCTGTGAGTTATAGCCATTGGTGGTTTAAATAAAGGAATAGGCTAAATGGTGTGCGTTTAGTTACACACCTGCCCGTCTCACTGCGTGCATCAGTTAGTAAAATATGCTATTAATTACCAGGCAGACGCCATCAGCAAGCAGGTAAAATCAGCAGAGGATGTACCATGCACGAAATGAAATATCTGGCAGGCTATTCTGACCAACTGACCGGTCAGGTAAGGCAAATGGCCACTGAAAACAGGCTGGCCGACTTTCTTCTGGGCAAATATCCGGTAACTCATGACATCAAGACCGACCGGGCGCTTTACGATTATACGGTGGCGATCAAGAACGAATTTCTCCGTAATACCCAGCCCTTAAGCAAGGTTGCCTATGACGGCAAGATCAATATCCTCAATAACGCCCTCGGCCTGCATACTTTTATCTCCAGAGTGCAGGGGGGCAAACTCAAGGCCAAGAATGAAATCAAAATCGGCGCGGTTTTCCGCCAAGCACCACTGCAGTTCCTAAAAATGATTGTCGTCCACGAACTGGCTCACCTCAAAGAGCGGGAGCATGACAAAGCCTTTTACCGACTCTGTGAACATATGGAGCCGGCTTACCATCAGCTGGAGTTTGATGCCCGCGTCTACCTGACCCAGCTGGAGCTGGCCGGGCCGCTTTATCCGGAAAGCAGTATTGAAATCGCCGACTATAAAAGGATGGGGAAATGACCGAAAAGAAAAGCAGCGATCCGCTCCATGGCCTGACGCTGGTTAATATCCTCACCAGGCTGGTGGAGCATTACGGCTGGGAACGGATGGGGATGGCCATTGATATCAAATGCTTCACCACCAACCCGGACATGCAGTCCAGTCTCAAATTCCTCCGCCGCACCCCCTGGGCGCGGAAGAAGGTTGAGGAGTTGTATCTGTTTGAATTGGGGAATGCAGACGAAGGGAAATCGTCCTGAAACGGGTGTTGCCCCCAGCTGCCGGTGCGAGGTTTACGGCAGCTCCAGCGGCGGTTCGCTCAACGCTGCCAGCTGCTCGCGCAGCTCCAGAATCTGCTCGCCCCAGTAACGGACGGTGTTGAACCAGGGGAAGGTACGCGGGAAGATCGGGTCTTCCCAACGGCGGGCCAGCCAGGCGCTGTAGTGCAGCATCCGCAAAGCGCGCAGAGCGCCGACCAGCTGGAGCTCGCGGGGGTTGAAATCAAAAAACTCGTTATATCCTTCGATCAGTTCGGCAAGCTGGGCAGTCTGGCGCGGCCTTTCGCCGGAGAGCATCATCCAGAGATCCTGCACTGCCGGGGCCATGCGGGCGTCGTCGAAATCGACGAAGTGAGGCGCACCGTCCCGCCAGAGGATGTTGCCGGCGTGACAGTCGCCATGAGCGCGGAGGTAACGGATCGGCCCGGCACCGGCCAGGATGGTATCGATGGCGGTCAGCAGCTGGTCGGTGAGAGCGGTGTAGCTCTCCTTGTACTCTGCCGGGATAAAGCGCTCCTTGATCAGGGCGACGCTGGCGTAGCCGAAATTCTGCGCATCAAGTGTCGGACGGTGGGAAAATGGCCGAACAGCGCCGAGAGCATGAATCCGGCCCAGCATCCGGCCAAGGATCAGCAGATTGTCCAGATTGTCAAACTCCGGAGCATGCCCCCCCTGACGCGGATAAATGGCAAAACTGAAAATACCGTAGTGGAGAAGGCTCTCTCCGGCACTATTAACCAGTGGAGCCACCACCGGCAGCTCATTATCCTGCAGCTCGAAACAGAAGCGGTGCTCCTCAAGTATCTGCTCATCACTCCAGCGGCTGGGACGGTAGAACTTCACTATCAGCGGCAGTCCATCGTCAATACCGACCTGATAGACTCTGTTTTCGTAGCTGTTGAGGGCAAAGGTGCGGCAATCGCAGGTAAATCCCTGGCTTTCGACAGCATCCATGATAAAGCTGGGGGTCAAGGTCTGAAAAGGGTGGGCTGTTTCGGGCATGAGTGCTGTTCCAGTGTTTCATGGCATTAATGATAATCATCACCATAGCATTAATCACGTCCTGAACCAAGTGGAAGCAGTTTTTTATTCTCGCTAAAATTTTACCGCTTGGTTATACTTTACTCCATGAGCAACCTCGCTTTCACCCTTATCATTTTCTCCTCGATCATGCACGCCATCTGGAATCTTCTCGTCAAGAAGAGCAGCCAGAAGACTGTCTTTATCTGGTGGATGTTCGTCAGCTCCGGCCTGATGTTCACCCTGCTGCTGCTCCTGATCCGGCAGCCGCTGCCAATCCCTGACTGCAGGGTCATGCTGATGGCGCTTGGCGGCGGCAGCTGCTTCACACTCTACCACCTCCTGACCGGCAGATCATACAGCTCCGGCGACATCTCCCTTACCTACCCTTTGTGTCAGACTTCGATGCTGTACGTCCCGCTCTGGGGGATGATCATCATGGGTGAAAGTTTCTCTATCCTGGGGGGAAGCGGCATTGCGCTGGTCCTTCTGGGGGCTTATTCGGTGCAGCTGCATAAATTCAGCCTTGATGAACTTATGCGGCCGTTTCGCAATCTGGGTGAACCGACGGTCAGATTCGCGCTGGCCGCCGGTTTTGTCTATTCGTTCGGCGTCATGTTCGACAAAGCCGGAGTGCAGCAGTATTCGCCGCTCTACTTCACCTGGATGATGGTGCTGGTGATGTTTGTCCTGATGTCGCTGAACCTGCTCCGCAGCCGCTACAAAAACAAGGTCAGAGCCGAATGGCACACCAACTGGCGGCTGATTCTGATCAGCGGCCCGGTACTGATGGCCTCCTTCATCGCCTTTCGCTACGGGCTGAAAATGGCGCCGGTCAGTTATGCCGTACCGGTCAGGCAGGTAAGCATCCTCTTCGGGGTGCTGCTCGGCATGATCTTTCTGAAAGAGTCCTACGGCAGGATACGCCTTGCCTCAGCCGCCCTCATTCTTGTCGGGGCGTTTCTGATCAAGTTTGGCTGAGCAGCATTTTTTCCACTACCACCAGAAATGGCGCCTTATCACTCCGGTTCAACTGCCTTGACTGCCAGACATTGAATTTATGGGGATGGAGCCTTTCGGCCCACTCTTTCACAGCCAGCCACTCCTCCCCGCCGCCGCCATGACCGGTATAAATCGCAATGACGATCAGTCCTGCCGGGAGCAGCAGCCCGGTTGACTGTTCCAGCGCCGCCACGGTTGTTGCGGCAGTTGTCTTGATTTCCCGGTCGCCCGTCGGTAGATAACCGAGATTAAAAACTATTGCCTTTACCTCTTCACTGACAAACTCTGCCAGCCGCTCATGACCGGCATGAACAAACGTCACACTGCTGTCAAGATCTGCAGCTGCAAGCCTGGCTCTGCTATTGGCAAGGGCACTACCCTGAATATCAAAAGCCCAGACTTTACCCTGACTGCCAACAATTTCAGCCAAAAGCAGCGTATCCTGACCGTTGCCACAGGTCGCATCAACAGCCTTGTCACCCGGCTTGAGCCGCTCCCGCAGAAAACTGTGCGCCAGCGGCACAGCGCCGGACAATCCCGAAAGGTTCATCGCTACTCCTTTAACAGTTTCAAATCCCTATCTCTTTTCAGCCAATTATGCTAATAGATTCAAGTTATGTCATCCATAAAATCCATTTCATCCGGACTGACCTCTTTTCCGGAGTTAGCGCCACCGACCAGGCAAAGTGAGAAGATTCACTACCTTCACCCCAGTAGCAAGATGAAGGATGAACCTGCCTCACCGCTCGACCTTGCTGTCAAAAAGAGTCAGGAGTTCTTTTTGCGCCAGCAACTGCCACAGGGCTACTGGTGGGCAGAGCTTGAATCCAATGTCACCATAACAGCCGAATACCTGCTGCTGTTTCACCTGCTCGGCATGGTCGACAAGGACAGAGAGCAAAAGCTGGCCACATACCTCCTTTCCAAGCAGACAAAAGATGGCTTTTGGTGCATTTACTTCGGCGGCCCGGGTGATCTCTCGACAACAGTGGAAGCTTACTTCGCCCTGAAGCTTGCCGGGCTGTCGGCGGACAATCCGGCCATGACAAAGGCACGCGCCTTTATTCTGGCAAAGGGCGGCATCATAAAATGCCGGGTCTTTACCAAGATATTCCTGGCACTCTTTGGTCAGTTCGCCTGGTTCGGTGTCCCGTCCATGCCGATAGAGCTGATGCTCCTCCCGGACTGGGCATACTTCAACATGTACGAGCTGTCCAGCTGGTCACGCGCCACAATCATCCCGCTGTCAGTCGTCATGGATGCGAGGCCGGTTAAACCTTTTCCCGGCAATGGTACGGTCAGCGAACTTTATGTCCGCCCGCCCAGACCTACCGATTACACCTTTACCAAGGAAGACGGCCTTTTAACCTGGAAGAATTTCTTTATTGGCGTCGATCACTTTCTCAAAGTTTACGAAAAAAGCCCTGTCCGGCCCTTGAGACAACGGGGAGTTGCCGCTGCCGAGCGCTGGATACTTGAGCATCAGGAGCAGTCAGGCGACTGGGGAGGCATCCAGCCGGCAATGCTCAATTCGATTCTGGCGCTGCACTGTCTCGGCTATGCCAACGAACACCCGGCAATCGTCAAAGGGCTGGAAGCATTAAATAACTTCACCATCGAGACTGACGACACCCTGCTGCTCCAGTCGTGTGTTTCACCAGTCTGGGATACGGCGCTGGCACTGAAAGCGCTCTCGGACTCCGGTCTGCCGCCCACGCACAGAGCTTTGTCAAAAGGTGCGGAGTGGCTTCTGGAGCGGGAAGTCACGAAAAACGGCGACTGGAAGATCAAGGCGGCTGAACTCTCTCCCGGTGGCTGGGCCTTTGAATTCCAGAACGACTGGTATCCGGATGTAGATGATTCCGCTTTTGTCATGATGGCGATAAAAAATATTGCCGTGAAAACCCCGAAAACCCGTGATGCGGCGATCAAGCGCGGACTTGCCTGGTGCCTCGGCATGCAGAGCAAAAACGGCGGCTGGGGGGCATTTGACCGGGACAACACCAAGCATCTCTTAAACAAAATTCCCTTTGCCGATCTCGAAGCGCTCATAGACCCGCCGACAGCCGACCTGACCGGACGGATGCTGGAACTGATGGGGAGTTTCGGCTATGAAAAGAGTCACCCGGCCGCAGCCCGTGGCCTCGCTTTCATCAAGAAAGAGCAGGACAAAAGCGGCCCATGGTGGGGACGCTGGGGGGTCAACTATCTCTACGGCACCTGGTCTGTGCTGTGCGGCTTGGCTTCCATCGGAGAGGATCTGTCGCAGCCCTATATCCAGCACGCTGTCAACTGGCTCAAGTCGAAGCAGAATCTGGACGGTGGCTGGGGCGAGAGCTGTGAATCCTACCATAATCCATCTCTGGCCGGGATAGGCGTCAGCACTCCGTCCCAGACCGGCTGGGCGCTGCTGGCGCTCATGGCGGTCAATGAAGTTGAATCGCCTGCTGTGAGGCGCGGGATCGATTATCTCCTGACAACCCAGAAATTTGACGGCACCTGGGATGAAGAGCAGTTTACCGGCACCGGTTTCCCGAAATACTTCATGATCAGGTATCACATCTACCGGAACTGTTTTCCGCTTTCGGCGCTGGGGACGTACCGGCGAATGAAATATTCCATTGCCCACTCGGAATCGAACTCGTAGGTCAGGAGACTTGCATGTATTCTCGCATCTTAAAGCAATTCAAAGAAGCCGTCAGACTGGATAAGTGTTACCAGCAAGATGGTTATTATCACTGTTCCTGATTATCCATCATTTTCTGCTAGTCCCTTCTCCCTGAGGGAGAAGGTGGCCGAAGGCCGGATGAGGGGGAGTAAAATCTTAATATATTCAGTCGGTTCCCCCTCACCCTAACCCTCTCCCTCAGGGAGAGGGGACTTTATTATGTCTTTAGCTGAAGATTGGCGCTAATCAGGTTACAGTTTATGCATCATGAAAAATGGAGGGCGGCCATGATTTGCGATTTTTGTGGAAAAGATGGAGTGCATACCAAACAGGTGACCAGAAGTTTCGGGAAGAAAAAGGATCTGCTAATCATTGAGGATATTCCGGTTCAATCGTGCCCAGCGTGTGGTGAGACCTATATCAAGGCGGAAACACTCCACGAAATTGAGAGAATCAAGATGCACCGGCACAGTTTTGCGGTAAAACGTCCGGTTGAAGTTACTGTTTTTGCCTGATCCCTGCTAGAAAAATTCTAAACCCGGAGATTTTCATGCGGCTACTCTTTAGTGCAATCGTCACACTCCTTTTCTCCCTCTCCGCCCTCCCCCTGCAAGCCGCCGAAACACGCGGGCTGACAGTTGTTGCCAGAGAGAGCGCTACCAACCAGACAGGTGAAGTCAAGCTTTACAACAAAAGTTACGCCGTTATTATCGGCATTGACCGCTACCAGAACCTCCCTCCTGACCGGCAACTCGCCTACGCCGTGCGTGACGCCAAAGGGATAGAGGCAACCCTCAAGCGCAACTACCGCTTTGACAAGATCTACACCCTCTTTGATAGCGATGCCAGCCGCGACCAGATCATGCGCCTCCTCACCAAGGAACTGCCAAAAACTATCGGCAAAGAAGACGCCCTGTTCATCTTCTGGGCCGGGCACGGCAACCAGGAGAAGACCGACGAAGGGGAACTCGGCTACCTTATCCCCCATGACGGCAATGCCGACGGTATCTACGGCAATGTCACCATGGATCAGCTCAAAAACGACATTTCCAAAGCCATCCCCGCCAAGCATGTCTTCTACGCTTTTGATGCCTGCTATTCCGGCCTCTTGACCAGTCGGGCGGTTGACAAGAAAGTTAACCGCGACCTGGCCTACCTGAAAGAGATCACTAAAGAGCGCGTCCGCCAGGTACTGACCGCCGGCAGCAAGGGCCAGGAAGCCCTTGACGGCGGCCCTCGGGGCCATTCCGTCTTTACCGGCAGGCTGATTGAAGCGCTGGAAGCCGCTGGCGACTACATCACTGCCAATGAAATCCAGGCGATCCTCAAAGAGCGGGTTTATCAGGACGCCCGTGCCAGAGGTCACGAACAGACCCCCGGCTACGGCACTCTCTACGGCAGCGGTGATTTTGTTTTTATTCCCAATATACAACAGCAGGCAGCCGACACCAAAGCCGACATAGCAAAGCTGGAGAAGGAACAGAGTGAACTGGAAGCCAGTGAAGCCGCTGCCATCAAGGCTAATGATGCCAGCAAACTTCAGGAGGCGGCTCTGGCCAGAAAAAGCGGCGAAGCCAAGCTGAAAGCCGCTCAACTGAGGGATCAGCAACTGGCGCTGGAAGCGCAGAAGCGGCTAGAAGATGAGCAAGACCGTCATAAGCTGGCGCGTTTGAAAGGCGAAGACGAGCAGAAGCTTGCCAAATTGAAAGATGATGTTGCCAAGAGGCGCCAGCAGGTGCAGAGCAGTGCCAAGACTGACACCCTTGAAGCGGCCGTGGCGGAGATCAAGCGGCTTAACGCCCGGATTGCCGAGATTGAAGGCACTTTTGAAAAGGAGCTGGCTGACAGCCGCCTGAAGATCGAAAGCCGCTATGCCGGCAAACTGGCAGCGCTGGCAAAGCAGACAAAAGATGAATTTGAAAGCAGTAGGGAATTCAAGGAGCGAATTAGTAAAGAAGAAACGCAGCTGAGCAGCCAGCAGAAAGCCGAACTGGCGGCGCTCACCCCGCAAAATGCAGCGGCAGCGGAAACAGCGCCGCTGAAAGAGGCTATCAGGAAGTTATCGGAGAAAGAATTTAAATTAGGCGCTGAAACCATCTCACTGGAGCTGGGGCAGTATGACGCCGACAAGCTGAGTTTCCCGGTCACCCTGAAGAGTAAGAGTGTACTGGTCAAACTGGCCATAAACGGCACGGTTCCGCTTCCCAAAGACAAGGCGAAAAGCTTCAAGCAGCAGTACCAGGCCGGGGCGATTCGTCCAGCTGTAGTGGTGAAGACCGGCAGTGGTGAAGCGGTGCAGGTGGCTTTATTGAGTGATGCTGACAAAAGTATGCTGACGTTGGAAAACGGCGAGTTTATGACAGCGGCGGAGAGGAAAATCAATGTTGGGCTGGTTGCAAAAGAAAGGGACCGGTTAATTTACACCGATCAATCTACCGGCCTGCAGTGGGTGCGCAACGGTAATCTTGCCGGCAAAGAGATGACCTGGCAGAGGGCAATGGACTGGACGGCCAAGCTTACCTATGGCGATTACAGTGACTGGCGCCTGCCAACCAAAGATGAATTGGCAGCATTTGCTAAACAAGGCGGTTCTCGTCCGGCAGAACATTTCAACTCTAATGGTTTTTCTCTGGTTCAAGCGAGGAGGTACTGGTCCGCTACTACCTACATGAATCACTTCAATGACTATGACTACGTCTGGTACGTGGATATGATAGATGGTAATGTGGACTACGGCAATGAGTACCGCAGCCAGTATTTGTGGCCGGTCAGGTCAGGACAGTATTGAGCCTTTGACTTTTTGACTCTTTTTAGTTTACTGCAAGACAGACCCCCTCATCCGGCCTTCGGCCACCTTCTCCCTCCAGGGAGAAGGACTAATGGCGCACCACCCAGGAAAGCCGAGGGTTGAAAGCTCCCTCTCCCTGAAGGGAGAGGGTCGGGGTGAGGGGGAATGCGAGGTGAAACCGTGGCACTGCCACCACCGTTACTTCAATTTGCCAGAAAGATGCGCAAGGAGCAGACTGACGCCGAGCAGCTTATGTGGCAGCTACTGCGTAATCGCAATTTCTGCGGTTTCAAATTCCGGCGGCAGTTTCCGATTGCAGGCTATATCATTGATTTCTTCTGCGACGAAGTTAATCTTGCGATTGAACTAGATGGCGGTGGTCATGCTGAGGATGAACAGATTGCATATGACAAAGCGCGAGAAAAAATTCTGAATGGCTCCGGCATCAGGATTATCAGATTCTGGAATCATGAATTCTTGAATAATACGGATACCATTCTCGAAGAGATTTATCGACAGTTAACTGCAGGGCGGCCACCTTCTCCTTTAGGCCCCAAAGGGTCCTCCAGGGAGAAGGACTAATGGCCACGACCCGGCTCTTTTTAGATTGCTTTGCCGAAGCGCAGCTTGTATCTTCAATGTATCTACATGTGAAGGGGGAACTTATGGAAGCACGAGTTCAAAAGTGGGGCCATAGTCTGGCGTTGCGCATCCCCAGCGCCTTTGCCAAACATGCCTGTATCCAGCCGGGAAGCAGAGTTGATATTGCCGAGGTCAAGGGCAAACTTGTTATAACACCGCTCGAACCTGACGAGCCGACCCTGGAGATGCTGCTTGCCGGGATTACGCCCGAGAACCTGCATCAGGAACAGGCCACTGGCGCAGTCGTTGGCAATGAAGCATGGTAAGCGCGCCCTATGTGCCCAGTCAGGGTGATATCGTCTGGCTCGCCATTAATCCTCAGGCAGTCCATGAACAAGCGGGCCGACGTCCGGCGCTGGTGGTGTCGCCGGTGGCGTACAACAACAAAACAGGTTTGGCACTCTTTTGTCCAATAACCAGCCAGGTCAAGGGGTACCCTTTTGAAGTTTCGCTTCCTCAAGGGGCGGCAGTGAGCGGTGTGGTTCTATCCGACCAGCTGAAAAGCCTTGATTGGCGGGTGCGTCAAGCGGAATTCATCTGCAATATGCCAAACGACCTGGTTCTGACGGTTTTGAAACGTGTGGGCACGCTCCTGAGGGCATGATCAGTTATTGTCGGTCTGTCTTTTTTTTATCGTAAGGTGATTCGTGAAAGCTCTTGTAACAGGCGCAACCGGTTTTCTCGGCGCACATATCGTCCGTGAGCTCCTGAAAGACGGCGCTTCCGTCCGGGTACTGGTTCGCCAGGGGAGTGACCGGAGGAATCTTGCCGGGATTGACGCCGAGATAGTGACGGGTGATCTTCTCGACAGACAGTCTCTGGCAGCAGCTCTCAAGGATTGCGATACCCTTTTTCATGCCGCTGCCGACTACCGTCTCTGGACTAAAAATCGTGCCGCCATGTACGCCGCCAATGTTGACGGGACGGAAAACATCCTCCAGGAGGCTCTTACTGCCGGCCTGGAAAAGGTGGTCTACACCAGTTCGGTAGGGACGCTCGGTAACCGTGGCGACGGTACCCCGGGTGATGAAAACACTCCGGTAACATGTGCCGACATGTGCGGGGATTACAAAAAGAGCAAGTTTCTCGCCGAGGGCCAGGCTGAAAAGTTTTTTGCTAAAGGTCTGCCGCTGGTAATCGTCAACCCGTCGACTCCGGTCGGGCCGCTGGATATCAGACCGACACCGACCGGAAAAATTATTGTAGATTTTCTCTCGGGCAGGATGCCGGCTTACCTGAACACCGGCCTCAACCTGGTTCCCGTGGAAGATTGCGCCAAAGGTCATCTCCTGGCGGCAAAGAGGGGGCGGGTCGGAGAGAAATATATTCTTGGCGGCGAAGACACAAGCCTTGCCGCAATACTCGGTATGCTGGCCGAAATCTCAGGCAAACCTGCTCCACGCCTCTGTCTCCCGTATTTGCCCATACTGGCTGCCGCGTATATCAATGAAGCGCTCTCCCTGATGACCGGCAAAGAGCCGCTCATTCCGCTGGCAGGGGTACAGATGGCAAAAAAACTGATGTATTTCTCCTCGAAAAAGGCGAAGATGGAGCTCGGTTTTGCGCCGACTTCTGTTTATGATGCACTTGAGAGAGCTGTAGCATGGTTTCAGACGAATAATTATGTTCAGGAATAATGACTTTAAGGTTGAAATGAATACTATCCTTGCAACAATCAACGATCCGGCTGACCTGAAGCGACTTTCCATCAAAGGGCTCGAAACCCTTGCCACTGAAGTGAGAGGGTTTCTCCTTGAAAACCTCTCGAAAACCGGCGGCCATCTTGCGTCCAACTTCGGGGCGGTCGAACTGACCCTTGCCCTCCACTACTGCTTCAACTCTCCCACAGACCGCTTCGTCTGGGACGTGGGACATCAGGCATATACCCACAAGATCATTACCGGACGGCGTGACCGCTTTCACACCCAGCGCCAGCTGGGCGGACTCTCCGGTTTTCCGAAGCGGTGCGAATCACCCCACGACGCTTTCGGCGCCGGTCACTCTTCTACCTCGATCTCGGCAGGTCTGGGAATGGCCATAGCAAGCGGGCTCAAGGGAGATAACAACCGTGTCATTGCGGTTATCGGCGACGGCTCTCTGACCGGCGGCATGTCGTTTGAAGCGCTCAATCAGGCGGGACATCTCAAGCAGAATCTGATCGTCGTGCTCAATGACAATGAGATGTCTATTTCGGAAAATGTCGGCGCTTTCTCGACCTTCATTTCCCGCAAGATGACCAGCAGCTACTACCGCGAACTGCGCAAGGAGATGGCCGGCCTTCTCGCCAGCATCCCTGCTTTCGGGCGCAATATCCTCCAGTTCGCCAGGCGTGCCGAACACTCCCTCAAAGGCTTTCTTACCCCGGCAGCGCTCTTCGAAGCGCTCGGTTTTGAGTATCTCGGTCCTCTTCCCGGCCATGATCTGGGGCAGCTGATCGAGATCTTCGCCAACCTGAAAAACGTCGAAGGGCCGGTGCTTGTCCATGTCATGACAAAAAAGGGGTGTGGCTACCCTCCGGCTGAAAAAGAGCCTGGCAAGTTTCACGGCGTCGGCAGATTTGATCTGCAGACCGGCAAAGCAACCGCTTCTACAGCTGCTCACCCTTCTTACACGACTGTTTTCGGTGAGACGCTTGTCCAGCTTGCCCAAGACGATAAAAAGATCGTCGCCATAACAGCTGCCATGCCCGACGGCACCGGGCTGACACCTTTTTCAAAAGCATTCCCGGAGCGGTTCTTCGATGTCGGCATTGCCGAACAGCACGCCCTCACCTTTGCTGCCGGCCTTGCAGTAGAAGGTTTCAAGCCGGTTGCCGCGATTTATTCGACCTTCGCCCAACGGGCCTATGATCAGCTTTTCCACGACATCTGCCTGCAAAAACTGCCGGTAACCCTGGCCATGGATCGGGCCGGCCTCGTGGGCGACGACGGCCCGACCCATCACGGCGTCTTTGACCTTTCCTTCACCCGCCACCTGCCGCAGCTGACAGTCATGGCGCCAAAAGATGAAAACGAATTGCGGCGGATGCTGAAAACCGCGGTCAACTTCGGGAGCCCTATATCCTTGCGCTATCCCCGAGGGGCAGGCTACGGCGTCACTCTGGACAAGGACATAGAGACCATAACCATCGGCGTCGGTGAGAAGCTGGCTGACGGACGGGACGTGGCGATCCTGGCTATCGGCTCTACCGTCTATCCGGCTCTTGAGGCAGCGGCAATACTTGCAAAGGAAGGGATCAGGGCGTCTGTAGTAAACGCAAGATTCGTAAAACCGCTCGACCGCGAACTGATACTCTCCGTTGCCAGGGAGTGCGGCATAGTTGTAACGGTGGAAGAGAATGCCCTCCAGGGGGGCTTCGGCAGCGCCGTGCTGGAACTTCTTGCTGATGAAAAAATTGCCGGCCTGAAACTGAAGCGGCTGGGTGTTCCGGATCGTTTCATTGAGCACGGCACCCAGTCAGAGCTACGTAAAATGCTGGGACTGGATGCTGACGGCATAGCCATGAATGTGAAAACTTTTCTTGAAAAGGAATACTGAACAACGATGCGCTTCCCACTACGCCTTACCTTCGATCTGTCGCGTTACATAGCAGGCAACAGGCTGAAAAAAATAGATAAATTCCCCCTTGTCCTGATGCTTGAACCGACTCATCTCTGCAATCTTGCCTGTTCGGGCTGCGGCCGTATCCGGGAGTATGCCGACACAATCAGCCAGATGATGCCACTGGCAGAGTGCCTCAGTTCAGTGGATGAATGTCCGGCGCCCATAGTCACTATTACCGGCGGGGAACCGCTTCTCTACCCTGACATTATAGAACTGGTTGCCGGCGTACTGGACCGGGGGAAGCATATTCAATTTTGCACCAATGCCATCCTGCTCAAAGAGTATCTGCCACGGCTCCCCCGGCACAACAATCTCACTCTCAACATCCATCTTGACGGCCTTGAGATAACTCATGACCGGATTCTGGAACGCAAAGGGTCTTTCAAAATTGCCATCGAGGCAATCATCGAGGCAAAACGCCTTGGCTTCAGGGTCTGCACGAACACCACCATTTTCAGAGATACCGACCTGATGGAAATAGAGCTGCTTTTCTCAAAGCTCTCCGAGCTCGGAGTTGACGGCCTTCTTGTGGCCCCCGGTTTTGACTACGAAGCCGTCGGTGAAGAGTTGTTCCTTGTCAGAAGGGAGATAGAGCTGAAGTTTCAGGAGATCTATAAAATGAGGCGCCGGTTCCATTTCTGGTCGACGCCGATGTATCTCCGCTTTCTCAAAGGCGAGAAGAGCCTGCAGTGCACCCCCTGGGGAAATCCGACCCGAAATCCGCTTGGCTGGAAAGCGCCCTGTTATCTGATCACTGATGCCCACTACCCGACTTACCGGGAGATGATGGAAAAAACCGAGTGGCTGCGCTACGGAGTCGGCCGCGACGAAAGATGCAGCCAGTGCATGATGCACTGCGGCTTTGAGCCTACAGTGGTAAATGAAATAGCGAAAAGCTGGAAGGATATGCTGGAGATGGCGATCTGGAACCTGACCTGATGGTCACTTTTGCAGCAGATAGGTGACAAACTCTTCACCGATTACAGCATCAACCTCCCTGCAACCGAGACCGGTATAGCGCCGCCAGACATCGTACTTATCCTGGAGTGGAATGCCGGACAATAGGATAAATCCTCCGGGGAGCGTCAGGTCAACAAGCTGGTCAGCCAGCGGCAGCAGAATGTCGGCATAGATGTTTGCCATGACCAGGTTAAAACCGCTGGCAGAGAGCGAACCAAGCTCGCCGCAGACCGTCAGCAGGCAATCCTGAACCCCGTTGAGAGCTGCATTCAAGCTGCAGGATAAGGCTGCCGGCCACTCGATATCAACCGCCAGAGCTGATTCTGCACCCAGGAGCAGCGCGGCAATGGCCAGGATGCCGGTACCACTGCCAAGATCAAGCGCTCTGTAACCTTGCAAAGTCGCAATTTTTTCCAGTTGACCAAGACAAGCGGCTGTTGTTTCATGCTCTCCTGAACCGAAGGCGCCCTTCTTGCTGAGATAAAGCGGTATCCCGCCTTTATCCGGAAGCGGTTCACCTTCGGGGATAATGGTAAACTTCCCCAGTTGAAACGGGGTAAAAATTCGCCCGAATGGCATAAAATCTCCTTGTTTAAAGCGGGGTCTTTCAATGCAGGAAACTGTTTCCGGCACTCTTTACATAGTCGCAACACCGATCGGCAACCTCGAAGACATGACCTTCAGAGCGGTCAGGATACTGAAAGAGGTCGATCTGATTGCTGCCGAGGACACCCGTCACTCCCGCAAACTCCTGAATCATTACGGGATCTCAACCCGGATGACACCCTATCACGACCATAACGAACAGCTCAAGACCGATTATCTGCTGGAAAAACTTCTCGAAGGACAGAATATTGCCATCATTACCGACGCCGGCACCCCATGCATAGCCGATCCAGGCTACCGCATAGCCAAAGCTGCTGCTGAAAAGGGGATAAAGACCGTCCCGATTCCCGGAGCATCCGCCATAGCTGCCGCGCTCTCTGCATCAGGACTCCCCTCCGACCGCTTCGCCTTTGAAGGTTTTCTTCCTCCAAAACAGGGGAAGCGCAGGAACCGTCTGCTTGAGCTCCAGGATGATGGCAGGGTCATCATTTTTTACGAAGCCCCCCACCGTTTGACGGCTACGCTGTCAGATATGGCGGAAATTCTTGGCAGTCGCGAGCTTGTTATCGCCCGGGAACTGACAAAAATACATGAAGAGTTCAGGCGCGGCACCTCTGCCGAACTCCTTGAGCATTACTCGAAGCAGTCCGTCAAGGGTGAATTGGTTATCCTGCTTGCGCCTGCCAGTGCTGCGGCTGATTTGACAAGTTACGACCTTGAATCCAATCTTCGCCGCTATCTTTTTGAAGAGTGTCTTTCTGTAAAAGACACTGCCGCCCGTGCTTCCGCTGAAAGCGGAATCCCCAAAAGTGAAATTTACGCCATTTCACTCTCTCTAAAAAACGCCTCTTCCCACGAATAACTCGAAGCTCCTTCTCCCTTTAAAAAAAATAAATGATAAAAATTCTTCCAGTTCCTAGACAGATAACTTTCCCCTGTTATGATTTATAAAAATTAATAGTTTTTATTTTATTTTACGGTACTAAATTTGCTTATTTACATTAACCGTAGCTTCGCTTTATTCAATAACCGCTTCGTGCGAATATCATCCGACCGGAGGTTAAACAGAGTAATATCAGAGAGTTAGTCAGACAACCGAATTTCTTAGAAAGGAGGGCATTTTGAATATTTTTCAGCTAATACAAACGAAGCATGGCGCACTTTTTAACATTAATACGTCTATTGGTGTAACTGTTTTGACATTCCTGACCTTGTCATCTCCGCTCTTTGCAGCAGATTTTTCAGTTTCGGGAGAATCAACTACAATAGTGCGAATGCGAACAACCACCGACAACAAGGATCTGTATCCAGCTTACGAATATTTACGACTGAGCACATCCAGTAAACTCTCAGACGGCTCTACCCTTGGGCTGTATATGGGCGGCTGGGGCAGGGTTGACTTTGCCGACAAAACCACCGACAGGGTCCATTCCGACACCGATCTGCAATATTTTTATCTCAGCTACCGGGCGGCAACAAACAATGCCGTTGTTAACCTGGGACGGCAGTTTGTTACCGAAGGAGTTGCCTCGGAGAAGATTGACGGACTTTATGCGCGCAGTGACTTTACCGCCGGCATCGGTGCAGCTGCTTTTATCGGTCAACCGGTCACCACCGACATGCCCAACACCCCGTCCAACAAGAATGCCAACCTGGTCTACGGCGCCCGCGTCAGTCACAGCATGCCTAAACTGTACACTCTCGGCATCAGTGCCCTGAAAAGCGAAGCCGAGAAAAACTCCAGATATCGTGAAGAGGAGGGGATCGACCTCTGGGTCCACCCCGTGCAGATGGTCGACCTCACCGGTCGATCTTCCTATAACTCTATTACCAATGGCTGGATGGAACATGCCTATACCCTGACGCTCTCCCCTTTAACAAATCTCAAAATAAGCGCCAGTGTAACCAATATCAATTATACCGACTTTTTTTACAACATGACCACACCGGCACTAAGCCTGACCAACGGGATCCTGACCCCTGGCGAGGCGTTTATCGCTCTTGGAGCCGGGGCCTCCTACACTTTCCTGAAGGACTATACTGTTTCAGCAGACTACAAAAACTACAGTTATGATATCGCCGGCAGCGCCGACTATTTTGGCGGCAAACTGGCGTACTCTTCACCGGAAATCATTACCGCCGGCCTTGCCTATCATCGCATGGAGGGAGCCAATAACAGGCTGCGTTATGACGAATATCGCCTCTACGCTCTGAGAAAACTCGGTCACATGGAAGTGTCGGCCGATTTTATCGATATCCGCTACGATAAAAGCATCAACGGCGTCACAGACAGTTTTGCCTTAACAGGGTCGGCCGGCTATGAAATCAACGAACAGCTGAAAATAGGCGCCGATCTGGAGTATTCAAGAAATCCTGATTTCGATCGGGAAGTACGAGGTCTCATGAAACTGACATATCTGTTCGATACAAAACATAGCGAAGGAGGAGGCAAGAGTGAAAAATAGAATCCTCATAATAATGTTCATGCCGATAATCCTATTTCTTCTCTATGCCTGCGCCAACACCAAAAGCGTAGCCGTAATCCACCCTGAGGCAGTCAAAGGAGTGCCTGACTGCACCGAATGCCATACCGACTCCTACAGCGCCATGAACCACAAGGCGCTCGACTTTTACAAAAAGCACGGCTTTTATGCCGGTTCCTCCCGGCAAACCTGCACTGCCTGCCATCAAGAAGCTTTCTGTATTGATTGCCACGCAAACAAGGATGAAATCAAACCCAGCGACAAATTTGCAGACTCACCTGAGCGGACGCTGCCACACCGTGGCGACTATCTTGGTCAGCACAAAATTGACGGCAGGGTAGACCCGACCTCATGTGCCAAGTGTCATGGACGCCAGAACAATCAGAGGTGCGCATCATGTCACAAATAAAAACTACAATTTGCCTGACTGCTTTAGCATTGTCCCTCTCCTTAAGCGGCTGTGGTGACACTAATTCCAAGGTAGTATTCAGTCCCGATAGCGGTAAACACTTGCCGGGTTGGGCAATAAACCATCAAGGCTCGGCCAAGGCTGATCAGGAAACCTGTTTTGAATGCCATGGGGAGAACCTTGACGGGGGCATCTCAAAAGTATCCTGCACCACTTGTCATCTTGGCAGTGCTGAAGCCGTTCACCCGCTTCAGTGGGGTCAATACGCTTATGCCCGCCATAAGGGATACGTGGCAACGAACGGCACTACGAGCTGTGCCAATAGCGCCTGCCACGGTGCAGCCCTAACCGGAGTTCCCGGTAGCGGCAGTTCCTGTGCAACGGCGTGTCACCTCGGCGGACCTGCAGCAAAGCATGCTGGAACCTGGGCGTTTTACTCCAGCCATGCCAACTATGCCAGTGCTAACGGCATTGCCAAATGCAGCACCAGCGTTTGCCATGGCACAGCTTCCACTGGAGTTTTTCTGAGTGGTCCTTCCTGCTACCAGTGTCATCTCGGTGGCGTCAGTGCGGTACATCCAGCCACAGCCGGTTCATGGAGAGATGCCGATCACAAGGGTTATACGCTGACAGGATTAACAAATGCCCAAACAAGGGCGAAATGCGACATCGCAGCGTGTCATGGGACGTTCAATGATGCGACAAAACCCGGCCAAGTCAAAGTGGATAAAACCTGTGGAGCCAGCTCTTGCCACGCAGGCGACAAGAACTGAACTCAGCCTGGAAAGTTGCCGGCATCAGCGGTTAAAACAGTTTACCTGTGCAGAAGGAGGAACTAATGTATATGACACTTAAGAGGTTTTTAGCATGGGGATTAATTGCCTGCCTGCCTCTTGTTGTTACTGCGTGCGGTGGTGGTAATGGTGGAGAAGGAGGCGTTGCACCCGGCCCCCTGACAACAATCTCCGGCATTGCCACTATTCAAGGACCGATCAAGGCGGCCCGTGTAGAAATCTTTCAGTTGAACTCAAACGGCAGTCCGGGTGAACTTTTAGGGACCGGAACATCACTTGGTGATGGTTCGTACGCAATTGACATCCCGGTTGCCAAAGCAACGCCACCGCTCCTCATCAGAGTCACCGGCCAGCCCGGAGCAACTTACACCACCACAACATCCACGACTCCGGTTAATTTCACGGCAACGGAAGCCTTCAATGCTGTTGTGGACAAACTGTCAACCGGTCAGGTCATCGCCGTAACACCGATCTCCGAAGCCGGCTACCAGAAACTGCAGCAGATTCTGACTGCTGATCCGCTGCTGATTGCTGATGCCAAGACAGTTGAAGCCGGCAACAGTTATGTCGCGGCAATTTTCAATGTTACCGACCTGCTGGCTAACCCTGGAGTTGCAGCTAATCTGGCTAACCTGGCCGCCCTGACGGTCATTGATCAGATGATAGTCAACTCGAATACCGGCACGACCCTCGCGGTGACCAGCCTCATCGGTCAGGCGGTGTCTGATGTGACCAGCCCGGAGTACCAAACCTACCTTTTTGCGCTTAATACCGCCGGCAACCAGGTTCTGGCAAGAATTGATATTACCCCTCCTCTGGCCGCAGCAGTACAAGCACTTTTGACCAAATCTGCAACGCCACCGCCGAATCCGGACTTCAGTGATACAACGCCGCCAACAGCTCCGTCAGGATTTACCGTCACTACGGCCACCCTCACTACAACCAACGCCTCGGCTGATCTTTCCTGGAAAGCATCAACCGACAATACTGCCGTGACCGGCTACGAAATTTACCGCGACGGCAGCAAAACAGT
The DNA here is from genome assembly GCA_963787125.1 of uncultured delta proteobacterium. GTDB lineage: Bacteria > Desulfobacterota > Desulfuromonadia > Geobacterales > DSM-12255 > VEOV01. Next base: position 135,173 of record CAWBBV010000023.1, on the reverse strand, counting down.
CACGGTCACCACTCTCAGTTACAAAGATATCTCCCTGGTTCCGGGCAGCACCTATACCTACTATGTACGCGCCCTGGACGGTGCGGGCAATCGTTCTGTTGCCAGCAGTAGTGTCAGTGTGACACCAACACCGGTAAACCTGAACATCACGGCAGGGGGCCAGCTTTCGACAGGGATACTCATCTCTCCGACCAAAGATATTACCGCCCCGACGCCACCGCTGAATCTGGCAGCAACGACAACCACTCTTACGCCGACACAAAGATCTATCCTGGTGAGCTGGAGTGGAGCAACAGACAATATTGCTGTGACAGCTTATGAGGTATACAGAGACGGCAGTAAAATTGCGACTGTTACAACCGAAAGCTTTACCGATTCACCGCTCCTGCTGAACACACAGTACACGTATTCCATTATTGCACTTGATGCTGCCGGAAACAGGTCACCTGCCAGCAGTCAGCTCCAGGTTCCTGCTTCCCAGGCTTCACTGCAGATAACCGTCAGCGGTCAAGTAAATACCGGAATTATCACCCCGCCAAGTCAGGATATAACCGCACCAACTGCACCGACAAACCTGGCGGCAGCAACAACCATTCTTACGGCAACGCAAAGATCAATTCTTGTCAGCTGGAGTGGCGCAACCGACAATATTGCTGTAACGGCCTATGAGATTTACAGAAACGGCAGTAAAATTGCGACTGTTGCCACTCAAAGTTACACTGATTCGCCGCTGCTGACGAATACCCTCTACACCTATTATATTGTTGCTCTTGACGCCGCCGGTAATCGCTCCGTAGCCAGCAGTCAGTTGCAGGTGCCGGTATCGCAAAGCTCTTTGCAGATAACCGTCAACGGGCAGGTCAATGTTGGTGTAATTACACCGCCAAGCCAGGATATAACCGCTCCGACCGCTCCGGCAACATTAACAGCGACCACAACAGCTTTGACCGCCACCCAGAGCTCGGTAAATCTTTCCTGGAGCGGCGCAACCGATAACATTGGCGTAACCACTTATGACATCTACCGCAATGGAGTTAAAATCGCCACAACAGCAACACTTTCACTGACTGACACACCGGTCACACCAACGACTACCTACACCTACTACGTTAAAGCCTCCGACGCTGCCGGTAACATCTCAGCACAGAGCAGCACTCTATCGGTAACGCCACCTGCTTCAGCTCTTGGCATAATTGTAAGTGGTCAGCTCACCCCATGATTAAGCTGTAAAATTTATTTTAAAGGAGGAGTTCAAATACTGTTGAAGATTCATTTACTTGAAACCAGTTAACCAGCGCAGTAAATTTCTAAACAGGAGGAAATCATGTTAAGTAGAAAGCTCAGTTATTTTTTGTCGCTAATTGCATTAACCATGCTGTCCATCGCCGGCTGTAGCGGCGGCGGAAGCAGCAACAACGCAGTCAGTCAGAAAGGCTACACGGTCTCCGTATCCGGCAAAGTCGAAGGTGGAAAATCCCTGCTGAAAACTCTTTTTGCAGCGGCACCTGACCTGGGGACAATCACCGTCATTAATGGTCAGGACGGAACAGTACTGGGGAGCGGCCCCATAGACGCAAACGGTGCTTTCAAAAGCGTCAGCCTCACGCTGCCGACAGCCAAAGCAACCCTGGTATTCAAGGCTGATGTCAGTCTTGCAGGTACCCCTTTCAGGAATATCGTCCCCATTGACCTTAGCACGCCGCCTGCGCCTGGCATCAGCGCCAGCAACAGCGTTAATATCAACATCAGTCAGGACACAACCAATATTGCCATCACTGTTTCAACAATGCTCGGCTTGACCGGCATCCTTGGTGATACCGGCCAGACGCTTAATTCTGTCAACAAGACCTATGCAGATGCAGCAGCACAGGTTGTAGCCAACGGCGGCCAGGTTCTGGCTTACAACACCAGTGGCCTTACTCTGACCGGCTCGCTCACCAACGGAGCCCTTCTTCCTGCGGTTGACGCAAGCACGTTCTCGGTAAATGATCTGAACAACATTACCCTTGACGGCCAGATACAGAGTGTCTTTATCCCCGCCAAGAAACCGATCGTCAACTTTACGGTCGTCAACAAAGCCACGGGCAAGGGCATAACCGGCTTGAGAACCTTTGCTCTCCATATCGCCAAGCTCATGCCTGAAGTTAACGGCAGCAACTCCTTCTGGCAGAACTACATCAGCGCCGGCCTGCCGCTATCGGCAATACCTGCCAGGGGTACGTCCGCATTAACCAATCCATCGGCTGATTCTGCTGACCTCTACGTAAATGGCGTGAAAACCGCTGACGGCTACAAAATCATCGATCACGGTGATGGCTCGTATACCGCAACTTTTGGCGCTGATATTACAGCCAACGTCAATATTGCCTACGATGCAACCCTGACCCATCGCCTTGGCATTTCAATCCGTAACGTCAACGTTCCCGGCGGTTACGCCGGACCGATCAACCCGCTTACCGGGGCTGTACAGGCAGTATTCACAAGCCCCAATGTTGCTAACATTTTCTATGATTTCACACCCTCAACAGGCTTGATGCTGACCGATGCAACCACCGGCAAACAGGCTTTTGCCCGTGACATCGTTACCGCCGGCGCCTGCGGCCAGTGTCACTACAAGCTTGCTCTGGCAGTCCCGAACAACTTCCTCTCCGGCCACACCGGCTCACGAACCGATTCAAGACTCTGTGTAATGTGTCACACCAACCAGATCTCCGGTGGCGAAGGTGAATTTGTAACTTTTATCCACCGCATCCATATGGGTGAAACACTCAATGATGGCGGATCCTTCAAACCGATCCCTAAGGGTCTGGTTACCTACGGCGAGCAGACCTATCCACAGGACATCAGGAACTGCACCCTCTGTCATCAAGGCAAGGATGTATCCAACTGGATGACCAAGCCGAGCCGTAAATCCTGCGGTTCCTGCCACAATGCGACCGACTTCGCAACCCACCAGGGTGGTCAGGCAAACGATCAGCTCTGCTCTTCCTGCCATGGCAGCGCAATAGTCTCCCTGAAGCATCTCCCTATCGCCCCTCCGGCTACTGATAACGCAGTCTCCAGGGCCTTCGCCGGTTACAGTAATGCTACCGCGCAAGGGGTGACGATCAACAGCAATACCAACGCTTCTTATACCGCAGCTGCCAGCCTCAGCAGATTGCCTGCCGGTGCCAAGGCCATAAGCTATGTCATCAAGAGTGTTTCCAGAAACACCAGCAAACAGCCGGTCATGGAGTTCAAGTTCCAGGTAGCCACCGCGGATGCCAATGGCGTTCTTGGTGCTCCGGTTGATATCGCCTTCAACGATCCGGCACTGAGTCCAGAACTGTTGGCCGGTTTTGTCGGCTCACCAAGTATCTACTTTGCGTTTGCTGTTCCACAGGACGGCATTACCGCACCGGTTGACTACAATGCAACTGCCAGCGCCTATCTGAAACGCCTCTGGAACGGCACTGCAACCAGCGTTAATCAGCCAACCCAGGCAGGCACACTCACTGGTCCTGTCAGCGGCTACTACACAGTAACCCTGACGAACGTCAATGTTCCTGACAACGCGGTCATGATGACCGGTGGTATCGGCTATACTTACGGACTTGGATCATATTCCAAAGGCTCGTATGCCGGCACCGCACCATATGTTCCGTTCATCACAACTACCCAGCCGCTTACCCAGACCGACCTGGCGGCTTACCCCTACGTAGTGACCAAAAATGGCGTAACCCTGCCAATCGGTGAAGGCGGATTCAGTGTTCCGTCCGATAATAAATGGAAATTAGCCACAGGTTACACAGCTCGTCGTGTGATTGTTGATAATGCCAAATGTAATGCCTGCCACGGCAGGCTCGGCGTCAACCCGACTTTCCATGCTGGCCAACGCAATGACGCCCCGACCTGCACCTTCTGTCACAACGTCAACCGCACCAACAGCGGCTGGGCCGTCAACTCCAAGGATATCATCCACTCTATCCATGGCGCAGGCAAGCGTGTGAACAAGTTCAGTTGGGAGTCCTCCGCAGGTGCCGCATACTGGCAGGTTACCTACCCTGGTCTTCTCAGAAACTGTGAAGAGTGCCATGTCGCCGGCATGTATGACTTCAGTAACAGTGTCTACACAGCAAACAATAATGGAATATTTGACAGCATGCTGTATACGACCGTAGCCTCAGGTAATATACCAAGTCCAATCAGTGTTGTCATAACCGGTAATGAACCGATTCCAGGCACCTACTACTCACCGTTCGTGACTGCAGGCACTAAATACGGTGCTACATTCGCCTTTAACTCCGGCGCTCCAGGCATGCCGAACTCAACCATCACCAAAGCTGATGGGACAAAAGTTACGCTGCCACCACAAGGGACATTCCAGGCTGAAACCACTACCCTTGTGAATTCACCGATTGCAGCGGCCTGTGCCGCCTGCCACGACACGAAGTATGCCAGGGGTCACATGGCAACAAATGGTGGTTCGATCTCAGAACCGCGCAGCACGGCTCTTGGCAAGCAAGAGCTCTGTGTAGTTTGCCACGGAATATCCAACAACAACCTCAACTCCACTGTACCTAACATCAAGGCAGTTCACCGTTGGTGGTAAACTGAAAACGATGGGGTGGCGAACGCCTTCCCTCTCCGATTCACAACAGCTTTACCTGTAGCGCGGCTGGCCGCGCTACAGGTAAAGAGTCTAAACAGAACAAATAATCCGGGGGTGATGCAGCCTCCGGATTATTTTAATTTAGTAATCCAAAACCAGTCAGGAGATTCTATGACAAAAAAAGTCTGGCTAACTGCAATCATTGCGCTCGGGTTCGCCATTGCCGGCTGTAACGGTTCTGGAAGCAATCAGCCCGTTCAGCCTGACAAGACAGGCACCAAAAGTACTTTGAATGATACGACCAAGGATAAAGAGCTTGCGCTCAAGTTCCTGCAGGGGGCTCAAAACGGTGACAAGGAAGCCATGTACGCTGCTTCCAACCTGACTACAGCGCTGGTGACTGACAGCAGAGAGAAACTCATACATAATGCAAAATATAATCAGGCCGACGCAGAGCGCAAAGCCAGTGAAGAGATATTGCGCATTTCGGGACAGATTGACTATTTCGGCGGAAAACTCCGCCAACTGTTCCCCAAATCCGCCACTTTCCAGATTACAAAAACAGAAAACCTCGGAGTAACCGCCGGAATCAAGCGTTTAAACCAGACAGCAACAGTTACCTATAGCAATCAGAAGGAAGCGTTGAGTGACAAAACCGGCAGGCAGGTTAAGGTTATGAACATTCAGCTGCTGCAGACAATTTATTCATTAAATGATCGGGCAATAAATTCCTTCTGGTTTGCCGGCAAAGGCTATGACAAAATTGTCGATAAGGATTTTGAGGTCGTCTCATATTATTGAGCGTCTAATGCTGTTAAGGATATTGGATTGATGAGAATTGAGCTAAGAAAACAGATTTATGCGCTGGTGCTACTGCTGGGGATGTTGTTTGCATCACCAGCAGTGGCAATGGTATACAGATGGACAGATTCCAGCGGGAATATTCATTACACCAATAAAGATTATGAGGTCCCGGCCCGCTATAAAAGTAAAACAACGGCCTTGTACCCCGACGCAACCGATGCAACGCCACCTCAGCCTGAGCAGCCAAGATCTGTGCTCAAGCCGCCTGATGCAACTCAGCCGTCGGCAAATCAGGCAATGAAAAACGATGTTCCAACCATAACCAAGCCGGTTGAGGCACCGATAAAACCTGTCAAAGCCGGCAAGAGACTCAGGAAATCATCAGCTAATGACGAGTGATAATGGTTAAGATGTCTCCCTTAGCACGAATACTTCTCCCGCAAGACCACCTTACTGACCTTGCCGACGCTGGTCTTATCGATATGCTCCACAAAACGAACCTTTAGCAGCAAAACCTGCTTACTCACCAACCCTTTGTCAGCATACCCCTTTACATAAGCTGCAATTTCTTTCACCGAACTGCTGACCTCTGCTTTAGGTACAACGAGCGCTAACGGCCGCTCTCCCCATTTCTCATCAGGAATACCGATAACCGCTACTTCGGCAACCGCCGGGTGATGGGCGATTATATCCTCCAGCTCCAGCGACGAAACCCACTCTCCGGCAACCTTGATGACATCCTTGGTCCGGTCAATGATCTTTACGAAACCGAGTTCATCACGGGTCGCCACGTCACCGGTATGCAGATAACCACCTTCCCAGAGACGTTCCGAGGCCTTGACATCCTTGAGATACCCTTGCGTAAGCCAGGGGGCACGGACAACAATCTCTCCGACACTTACGCCGTCCCATGGCTGTTCTGCCAGTCCGTCACCGGCAACCTTGAGTTCAACAAAGGGGATAGCCCTGCCGGTTTTGCAGCGAATAATTGACTGTTCTTCCGCCGGGAGCGCCAGCATTTCAGGTGTCAAATGTGAAAGCGTCAGGATGGGACAGGTCTCGGACATGCCATAACCGGTAAAGACATCGATCCCCCGGCTGATTGCGTCAAGACAGAGAGTTCGGGACATGGCAGCACCACCGATAATCAGCTTCCAGCGGGAGAGGTCGATCCGCTGCGCATGGGGATGTTTCAGCAACATATGGAGGATGGTCGGTACACAATGGGAAAAGGTCACACCCTCTTTTTCAATCAGCTCAAGGAGCGTGTCTGGGACGTAGCGACCCGGATAAACCTGCTTTACCCCCAGCATTGTGGCCACATAGGGCAGACCCCAGGCGTGCACGTGAAACATCGGCGTGATCGGCATGTACACGTCATGGCAATTGAAACTGCCCTGACCAACCGCTGATGCCAGCATCCCGAGAACGCTCATTGTATGAAGGACCAGCTGCCGCTGACTGAAGTAGACCCCTTTCGGCATGCCGGTCGTGCCGGTGGTATAGAATGTCGTTGCCCGGATATTCTCGTTAAAGTCCTGAAATTCGAATTCAACCGCCGCCTTGGCAAGCAGTTCCTCATAGTCACCGGCAAAGGTAATGGTTGTGTGCGGAGTAACTGGTTCGTCATTGAGAAGCACGAAGTTTTTGACCGTATCGAGCCGTCCGCGGATCTGTTCCAGAATCGGCAGAAATTCGCTGTTTACCAGGAGAAGATCGTCTTCGGCATGATCGATTGTGTACAGAATCTGTTCGGGTGAGAGCCGGACGTTAATCGTGTGCAGCACCGCGCCGATCATCGGCACTGCAAAGAAACATTCAAGGTAGCGGTGTGAGTCCCAGTCCATGACCGCAACCGTATCACCCGGCTTGACACCCAGATCAACAAGAGTGTTGGCAAGCCGCCTGATCCGCTCTTTCAACTGCCGATAGCTGAAGCGCAGCGTGCCACGGTAGACAATCTCCTGCTCCGGCGCATCAACTGCCGGGCAGAACAGCATGTTTTTGATCAGCAGCGGATAATCATAAGCAGATGGGGTCCGGGGAATATTTAGATCTGGCATGAATGGGTCTCCAAAAGGTCGAATTGCTGTGTGATTTTTATCACACCTGCACCCATAAAAATAGCCGGATGAACAAATCACCCGGCTTGTTGTGGAAATATATGCTTGCAAAATCAATTCATGTTGTCGGTGCAGCACCCTTCCAGATCACCAGCAACATATTTAAAGCGTATAGTGGCTCAGATAGAGTAGGCAAAGAGCTCATCCCCTTCTTTGCGTATCCCTATATCCTTGCCGCGATCACAAAGAGTCTGGAGGGTCATTCCAGCCAGATAATCAGTCAAAAGCAGTTCCGCCCCCTGCCAGATCGTCTGAGTAACACACTCCTCATCGAACTCGCACTTTTCCTTGCGCCGCGCTGACAGGGCACACTCGACCAGTTTCAGATCACCTTCGGTAGCTCTTATTATCTCGGCAAGAGTAATCTCCTCCTGCTTGCGGGCAAGCATGTAGCCACCCTGCGGGCCCCTCTTGCTCGTAAGAATTCCCGCCTTTTTCAGGGACTGGAATATCTGCTCAAGGTAGCGCTGCGAGATGTGCTGCCGCCGCGAAATATCCTGGATCTGGGTCGATCCGGCTCCGCAGTTATAGGCTATATCAAACATCGCCCGCAGGCCGTACCTGCTCTTGGTTGATAGACGCATATTTTACCTCCTGACTGTACAATCAGGTTTTATATTCATGCAGCATTATTGTCAAGAATATACTACCAGGTTATCTCCGGCGGATCCACCCGTCCAAGCAGGATAATCTCGCCATCAATAACCTTAAAGGAATCGCCTAACTGGTTAATCCAGGCATCACCTTCGCCCAGAGGCGCAGGGACATCCCGCTTGCCGAGCCAGGTTTCCTTGCCGTCAATTAACGCCATCCAGTCAAGACTTCCGGTCATCCAAATCCGAGTTTTCAATTCCATTTTAAAAGCCTCCTTTTGATCTGTAAATTTTTGACATAAATAACCGATGAGGTCAAGCCCTGCCCGTTTTTACTTGTTGACGCTAACCATTTTTGCTATCAATGAGGGTAGCCAATCAATACGAAAGAGGTGGTAATATCTATGAAATTCACGAAAATGCACGGCGCAGGCAATGATTACGTTTATGTGAACTGTTTTGAAGAGTCTGTTGAAAATCCTGCTGAGGTCGCCATAAAGGTATCAAACCGCAATTTCGGCATCGGCTCGGACGGACTTATCCTGATAATGCCTTCTGATAAAGCTGATGTGCGGATGAGAATGTTCAATTCGGACGGGTCTGAATCGGAGATGTGCGGTAACGGCATCCGTTGCGTAGCAAAATACGCTTTTGATCATGGCATCGTCTCCAAAAAAGAGATCTCCGCTGAAACCGGAGCCGGGGTCCTGACTCTCCAGCTTTTCACCGGTACTGACAATAAAGTCGATCGTGTCCGTGTCAACATGGGCAGACCACGCCTGACAAAAGCGGAAATCCCCATGCTCGGCGAACCGGCAGCTGACCAGACAGTCAATCAGCCGCTCAACATCCTCCACACGGTGTTTCATATCACCACTGTTTCCATGGGGAATCCACACTGTGTAATTTTCCTGAATGATGTGGAAAACTTTCAGGTCGAAAAGTACGGCCAGCTCATTGAGAACCACGATATCTTCCCAAGACGCACAAACGTCGAGTTCGTTCAGATCATCTCTCCTACAGAGGTGCGTCAGCGAACCTGGGAGCGCGGCGCGGGTGAAACCCTGGCCTGCGGCACCGGTGCCAGCGCAGTCTGTGTAGCCGGAGTTCTGAACGGACTTACCGAGAACAGGATACTGAACCATCTTTCCGGTGGCGACCTGGAGCTGGAGTGGGCAGGTGATGGCAATCTGTACATGACCGGGCCAGCGACCGAGGTGTTTTCCGGGGAGATTGACCTTTAATGACCGACTGTCCGATGTGTGCAAAATGGCATAATGAACCGGCTCTGCAAATCGCGGAACTCGATCACTGCTATGTCATGCTGAACCGAGACCAGTTTTTCCGTGGCTACTGTTTTGTCTTTGCCAAAAATCACGTTACCGAACTGTTTCACCTCGACCTTGAAACAAGAAGCGGCATCGTCGAGGAGATGAACGCCGTTGCTGCCGCTACCTTTCGAGCCTTCAACCCGACAAAGATCAACTACGAACTGCTTGGCAACATGGTGCCGCACCTGCACTGGCACATTATCCCCCGTTTTGCCACCGACCCTTTATGGCCCCGTCCTGTCTGGAGCGAAGCACATGAGCCGCTGGAGCTTATGGCCGCCGAATACGCAGCACGAATAGCACTGATAAGAAATGAACTGGAGACCCCATGAAGGATTTTCTCGGCGCACACATGTCCATCAGCGGGGGAATTCACCTCGCACCGGAGCGTGGCAGGGCTGCCGGCTGCAGCGTTATCCAGATATTCACCCAGAACGCCAACCAGTGGCGGGGCAAGATGCCGACCGATTCGGAGGCAACGCTGTTCCGGGAAAACCGGGAAGCGAGCGGGATTCTGGACGTAGTTTCACACGACATCTATCTCGTCAATCTCGCCTCGGCTCCGGGGGAGGTGCGCGACAAAAGCATGATCGCCTTTCAGGAGGAGATGCAGCGCTGCTCGCGCCTCGGCATCGACAAGATCGTCATGCACCCCGGCTCGCACCTTGGCGAAGGCGAAGCTACCGGTCTAAAAAGAATCAGCGACTCATTCAATCTGCTCTTTTCGTCAACCCCCGAATTTACCGGCAAAGTCCTCCTTGAAAATACAGCCGGCCAAGGGACAAATCTGGGCTTCCGTTTCAGCCACTTGAAAGCCATCATCGAAGCTTCGGACTATCCTGACCGTTTCGGCGTCTGCCTCGATACCTGCCACTCCTTTGCCGCCGGTTATGATCTGAAAACAGCTGCCGGGTATGCGGCTACTTTTGACGAATTTGACCGGGAAATTGGGCTGGCGCGGCTCGCCTGCTTCCATATGAACGACTCCAAAAAGGAATTTGAATCCCGTGTCGACCGCCATGAGCATATCGGCCAGGGGACTCTCGGCCTTGAGCCGTTCCGGATGCTACTCAATGATTCCCGCTTCATGGCTGTTCCGAAGATACTCGAGACACCAAAAGGTGATAATGACGAGATGGACGGTGTAAATCTTGAATTACTGCGGGGTTTGATCGTATGAAGAAGATTTTATTAGTTCTGATAGCCGCTCTGTCGCTTTATGCTTCCGGTTGCAACGCAGATAAAGGTGCACAACAGCTGGAAACAGCTCAGTTTGAAGAGAAGCAGAATAATAAGGAACATGCGGTCAAGCTTTACGAAGAGATCCTCAGCAAATATCCCGGTTCGCCAAACGCAAAGGTAGCTCAGGAACGCCTGAATGCTCTGAAAGGCGGCAAATGAAAGCTGTTATTCAGCGGGTCAGTGCAGCAAGTGTCGTTGTTGACTCAGTCACGGTCGGTGAAATCAGTGCCGGGACGCTGGTGCTGCTGGCCGTTGAGAAAGGCGACACCGAGACTGATGCCACGTGGCTGGCCAAAAAGATCGTCGAACTGCGGATGTTTGAGGACAGCGGCGGGAAGATGAATCTTTCCCTAAAGGAGATCAGCGGCAGCATCCTCGCCATCTCCCAGTTTACCCTTGCCGGCAGCTGTGAAAAGGGACGGCGGCCCTCTTTTACCGCCGCAGCAACTCCGGACGAAGGCAAGAGACTTTATGAAGAGTTTGTAAATCAGCTCAGAGAACTGGACGTGCCGGTTGCCACCGGCATTTTTCAGGCTGACATGAAAGTGAGCCTGACCAACGATGGGCCGGTAACGTTTATACTGGAAAGCCGCAAAGGCGTAAAACAGTGATCAGGGATCAGGAGTCAGGAATCAGTAATAACCTGAAAGTCACGCTGGACAGACTCTACGAAACACGCTCTCAATCCCATCTGGCCAACGACCCCCTATCATTTTGCCACCGCTTTAAGAACCCGGAAGATCAGGAGATTGCGGGGCTCATCGCCTCCTCATTTGCCTACGGCAATGTAAAGATCATCCTTCGCAACCTGGAAAGCATTTTCAGTCTTATGGATGCCTCGCCCCGCGCCTTTGCAGCAGGCTTTGATCCGGACAACGGCTTGAAACTCTTCGCCGGCTTCAAGCATCGCTTCAACGATGGTCGTGACCTCTGTGCCCTGTTCTATGCAATCAGCCTGATGCTCAGGGAGGCGGGCTCGATTGAGAGCTTCTTCAGCAACGGCTACGATTCTCAGGAAAATGATGTCAGCGGTGCGCTGGCAAAGTTTACCGCAGCAGTGCTGGCGTTCGATTACACCCCTGTTTTCGGAAGTCCGTCCCCGCCGGAAAATTCATACTTCAGCTTTCTCTTCCCCTCCCCCGCCTCGGGAAGCGCCTGTAAACGGCTCTGCATGTACCTTCGCTGGATGGTGCGCCCTCAAGACGGCATCGATCTGGGCATCTGGCAGCAGATACCTTCTTCCAGGCTGGTAATTCCTGTTGATGCTCATATTCAGCGCATCTGCGGACTTCTGGGTTTCACTGCCAGAAAGCACGCAGACTGGAAGATGGCCTGTGAGATAACTGCAGCGCTTAGGAATCTATCCCCTGAAGATCCGGTCAGATACGACTTTTCAATCTGTCATCTCGGCATTTCGGAGGGGTGCAGCGGTGTCCATTCCCAGCGCTGCAATCTCTGCCCGGTAAACGGCATATGTGCTGTAGATAAAGCGTGAAACTCTTCCTGCTTCTCATTGCAATGGCTCTTATTTCCGGCTGTTTCGGCAATAAGCAGCTTCACGAAAAAGATTATCAGCGCTACTGGTGTGATAAGCATAATGGGGAACTTGAATATCGCCTCAGCGACGGCACCAGAGTGGACTGTCTGACAAGTGAATACGCCGTGGAAGTTGAATACGCCCATAAATGGGCCGAAGCTATCGGTCAGTCACTCTTCTATGCCAAAATGACCGGCAAGAAACCGGGCATCGTCCTGATCATGCGGGAAAAAGGGGATGAACGTTTTGCCAAGAGATTACGGACGGTTGCCGGGCAGGAAGGGATAAAGGTCTGGACCGTCAGGCCTCATGAGGTGAGGTAATTGGAGTAAGTATCATAGCCTCAAAGGAGCTTTACTTTGAAGCACAACCTGCACTATTCCGTAGAAATGCCGCTGCCGCAACAGGACGTTTTCAACTTCTTTGCCGATGTCGGGCACCTGCAGCAGATAACGCCGCCTGAGTTGAATTTTGCCATTCTCACGCCCCTGCCGATCGAGATGAACACGGGGACGACTATAGACTTCAGTTTGAGCCTCTTTGGCGTCCCCTTTACCTGGAAAACAGAAATTTCCGCCTGGCAACCGCCACATATGTTTGTTGACCGGCAGATAGAGGGGCCATACGCGGAATGGATCCATCGACACACGTTTAGAACCGTTGGTGAAGGGCAGACCGTCATCGATGACGACGTCACCTATTCTCTGCCGTCACAGCCGCTGGGAGAGTTTGCATATCCGCTGGTGCGACGACAGCTTGAGAAAATTTTTACCTTCCGGAGAGAGGCCATCCTTAGGCTTCTGGGCAGCGGTCCAGCCTAAACAACCGCTCGCGCATCCAACAGATCATTTACCACTACTCCAGCCATGGTGAGCCCGAAGATACCGGGAAGGTAGGAGATACTCCCAAGAATTACCCGCCGGTGTTCACAGGAAAACTGCTGCTCGTCTTTATTGGGGCAGATGCAGTCACCTTTGCAACCTGCGTCCTTCATTGCCGGTTCCCGAAACCCTTCGGTGGAAAAGACCACTTTCACCCCGGAAATAATCCCCCTTTTTTTCAGCAGTTTACGCATTGAGCGCGCCATCCGGCAGCCATGAGTGGCAGAAATGTCCGCCACCTGGATTTGAGTCGGATCCAGCTTGGCCGCCGCCCCCATGCTGGCGATGATCGGCAGCTGCCGTTCCCGGCAACTGCTGATAAGATGGAGTTTACTGGTGAAATGATCGATGGCGTCAACCACGTAATCGTACCCCTGCGAGAGGAGAAAATCGCTGTTCTCCGCTGCATAGAAATCCTTGTAAGGGACGATTTCGGCGGCGGGATTGATCAGGTTCAGCCGCTCCGCCATGACGTTCACTTTGACCTTGCCGACGGTGCCGTCCATGGCATGCAGCTGACGGTTAACATTGGTGAGGCAGATATCATCGAAATCAACCAGCCCCAGTCTGCCGATACCGGCACGGCAGAGGGCTTCAGCCGCATAAGCGCCGACTCCGCCAAGACCGATGATCGCCACAGCTGAGTTTTTGAGAAGTTCCAGACCAGCGGAGCCGATAAGAATTTCGGTACGGGAAAAACGATGCAATTTTGCCATTTTTAAAATCCTTGAACGACAGTTACGCCTTGATAAATGTCCCGTTGTTGTACTCTTCAAAAGCAACCCGCAACTCTTCGCGGCTGTTCATGACAATCGGTCCCTGCCAGGCTATTGGCTCGCCCAAAGGTTTTCCGGCCAGAAGCAGAAAACGTACCCCGTCACCTCCGGCAGTCACCCTGATAATCTCCCCATCCCGTTCATAAAGCACAACCGTTTCCGGACCAAATGAGCAGTTTCTATCAAGATCCATCCAACCGGAACCGGAGTAATCGTAGGAGTACGGATCATGGCTTTCGTCGAACCGACCGCAACCGGACAGGACATAGGTGATTGCCGTGTGGCCATGACTGATCCTGTGCTCAAAAACAGTTCCGGCAGGGACGGTAACGTCCATCAATTCAGGCTCAATGACTATGTCTCTCACCGGTCCGGTCACTCCGTTAAGCGTGCCACTGACCAGTTTCACCTTCGCCCCGGAAGCCAGAATGACTTCCGGAATAGAGGCTGCCGGCAGATCACGGTAGCGAGGCGGCATCATCTTCTGGCCGGCAGGCAGATTGGCCCAGAACTGAAAGCCCCACATTGTCCCGCTGGGGCTGATCTGCGGCATCTCCTGATGGATAATGCCGCTGCCGGCAGTCATCCACTGCACATCGCCGGCACCGATAACCCCTTTGTTGCCCATACTGTCGCCATGCTCAACCTTCCCTTCAAGAATATAGGTAATGGTCTCGATCCCCCGGTGGGGATGCCAGGGAAAACCGGCCAGATACTCTTCAGGTTTTGAGGTATGAAAATCATCAAGCATCAGGAATGGGTCAAAAAGGGGAAGCTGATGATAGCCGAAACCCCGCTTGAGGTGAACCCCGGCCCCTTCTATTGTCGGCACACTCTTAAATACTTTAGCTATTTTCCGGGTAGACATGAATATTACCTCCGTTTGAGTTCTTTCTCTTCAGTCAGAGCTATTCTTACCGCCTCATCATAGGGGGTCAGTCGAAACGGCAACAGTTCACGGATACTTGAATTCTGGCAAATTACCTCATTGGCCAGCCCTTCGATGAGGGGCATGGCGATGGAGGGTTTTATAGGGGTAATAAATCCGACCCAGTAAGATGAGAGTTTCGGTGTCAAAACCGGCACCGGAATAATAAAAAGTTTTCTCCCTTCAGTGGCGGCAAACCGCTCCATCATCTCCCGGTAGGTCAGGATTTCCGGACCGCCGATATCGAACGTCCCGCCAGCGGTGCGCTCTTCATGGAGGCAACCGACCAGGTAGTTGATAACATCGCCGACAGCAATGGGCTGGCACTTGGTACTGACCCACCTGGGAGTGATCATAATCGGCAGATGCTTTACCAGGGCATGAATCATTTCGTAAGATGCGCCGCCGGCACCGAAAATCACTGCCGCCCGCAAAAAAGTGGTGGCAAAGGGGGCTGCACTGAGGATGGCGCCGACTTCAAGCCGACTTTTAAGGTGCTCGGACAGCTCGCCACCGGTCTCACCAAGACCGCCAAGATAGATAACCCGCCTCACTCCGGCAGTTGCGGCGGCCCTGGAAAAGTTAACGGCCGCGGCACGATCTCTGGCTTCAAAACCTGCCCGACCGCCAGCCATGGAGTGAACAAGGTAGTATGCCGTATCAACCCCTGCCATCGCCGCCGGGAGAGTATCAGGCGCCAGCAGATCGCCGCTGATCGCCTCCGCTCCTGCCGGCAGCGGAGCAGAACGCCTCATGAGACAGCGGACATCCGCCCCGTCGGCAAGGAGAGCCTTTGTCAGTCTCTGGCCGATAAAACCAGATGCGCCAGTTATCAGAACCTTTCCCGCCATGATTTCTCCTTTGGATAGCCAGAGTCTATAGTAGCAAAAATCAGGCAAGTTACAAGCTGCACGACATAACGGCCAATCGGTGGTAGAATTAGAAAATGGCCCCAGACACAATCCCTGCAATAGATACTGACCGAATTGCCTGCCAGCAGATCCTGGAGAAAGATCATTCCGTATTTTCCATCCAGTGGATAGTCATCCCTCCCGGAATACCGCATGGACTGAACTCTGCAAGGCTGCTGCAGCTTTACCTCGATTACATCCAGCGGCTCACTTTCGGACTGTTCCGATCAGTAGAAAATGCTGCCGGTCTCGAATTCCGCCTTGCAGGGAGCTCTATCTCACTCATTAAGTTTTTACCCCCCGTTACCGCAGAAACTGATAATGGCGAAAAGACATCACTCCTGATTTCGGGAGGATTTCTGGTGCAGCCGCAAGAGTGTAACCGGGGGCAGCTGGATTTCATGGTCGAAACGGTTGAAACCGGCTGCAGGGTAACACTGAAACTATCCGACTACTGTCCGCTCCTTCTGGGGAACAGTCAGCCGTCACTCTTTCGAAAGTGGCTCTATCGGCTCACCCAGGCATATCTTCACAAAATAGTCACGATCAGTTTTCTTGCAAGCGTCTACCAGAAGAGTGCCGGAGTGAGTCTGAAGAAAGGTGTAGTCAGGATTGCAGTCAGAAAAGGGCAGGATACTTAGAACTTACACCGGGTTTACCTGCAGACAATGCATCAGTTTTAACACAGCAAGCTCCTTGGCCTTGGCCTCCAGATCGACGGTCATAACCTGTCCGAGCCAGCAGTCCGGCAAATCCGCCCGGTCGATATAATCAGCATGAGGCTTCGGATCACTGCTCCCCCAGCCATTTCTGGGAGACGACAGGTGGCAATACTGTTCCCTGCCAACAGCCCGCCAACTGTCCCCTGCCAATCGAGTCGCCTCAACTTCGCTCAATCCGTCCGGCAGACAGCGATGGTGGTGGACATCGTAAACCAGCGGGATTGTCAACTTTTCACACACCGGGAGCAGATCCCTGACCGTATAACTGACATCATCATTTTCAAGTGTCAGCTTTTGGCGAACAGCAACCGGCAGATGCGGCCAGACGCCGCAAAAACGCTCCAGCGCGGCCTGCTTGTCGCCATAGACTCCCCCGCCATGAACATTGATAACTTCGGCGCCGACAGCTTCGGCCAGCATCCCCTGATATTCCAGCTCCCTGATAGAGTTCTCCACCACATGGGCATGGGGCGAAGAGAGGACAACGAACTGATCAGGGTGAAAACTGAGGCGAATATTCTGCTGCAATGCAAAGGTGCGGATCGACTCCAGCAGCGCTGTTATATGCGCGCCGTCCGGAAGCTCAGTCAGCTGATAGCCGACATCAGGGTGGGTCATCCGCGGAAAAAGCGGCGACATGATGCGGAAAGCGCCGATTCCCAGACGGTTAACCGTCTCAAGAGCCAGCAGCAGATTGGCGGCGTTGTGAACACATATTCCGGAGAGCTTGACTAACTGCTCGCTACGCCGGATGGTGGAGAGGGCTTTTGCGGTCGTGGTGCGGAAAGTGACCGGCTCGTTTTTGAATAGACAGCAAAGGCCGAAACGCATAATTCCCTTTACGATTTTTTTACCTGTAAAGCAACAGTTAGCCTTCACTCTTCTTCAGCGGGCGGCGGACAAGGTTTTCAACGGGAAATCCCTGGCGATCCAGACGCTCGATTATACTCCTGTAGACGGACTCTGCCATAAAAGGCTCGCGGCCAAGAATCCAGAGATATGTGCGATCAGGGGAGCCGACAACACTGTATTCGTAGTTTTCACCGAGTTCAATGATCCAGTAATCACCCCGGAACGGCCAGAAAAACGAAACCTTGAGCCTGGCGTTATTGACCGGATCAATCGACCAGGCGCGCCCCTTAGCTTCTCGCTTGCTGCCGGTTTTTTCATCAATACAGCTATTGATGACGTCAACCTCGCCATCACTGCGCAACTTATATTCGGCGCTGCTGCCAACACAGTTCTTCTGAAAATGGTGTTCCAGACGGGAAATTTCATACCAGGAACCCATATATTTTCCCAAATCGACCGTGGGAGCCGTCTGCACCACTGGAGTAGCCGACGCAGCAGCAACAGGCCGGCACAAGCTGGCTGCCAGCCCAAGAGAAATAACAATCACTACCGGCAAAGTCAGTTTGAGCATCCCTACCCCCCTTTTTTTGCGAACTCAAGGCGAATCTCTTCCAGCCGGCTTCTGTTCTTGCCCAGATCCGAATAACCGAGTCTCGAAGCGGAGCGGATATGAATGACGTTATGTTCACGATCAAGCAAAAACTCGCCGTCATCAACAAACAGGGTCGTATGGAACTCGACCCGCAGATAACCGCTGGACTCTTCGACGACCTTTGTATCTCGCCGACTCTTGAGCATCTGCCCCAGACGGGCAAAAGCGTTAACAGGGTCACCGTTGCAGACAAAAGGGACGATGGCGTGTCGTTCCTCCCTGACCTGACTGGATACGCAGTTTGGAGATGCCGGACAGAGCGCCAAAAGGCCGTTTTTCGCGCCGAGATTATTGGGCCGATCACCGGCACAGGCTACCAGCAGGGAGGACAAAGCTCCCCCAATAATTAATTTCTCAGCCTTGATGCGCATACGGGCAGACTCCGGTACAACTGACGTTGTTGATAGTTGTATTTATAGCAGACCATGGTATTTATTGTAGTAATTGTTTTTATTTTCATCGGGAGATTCATGAACGAAATCATAAAAGTTGGAGTCAGTGCCTGCCTTCTGGGAGAAAAAGTCCGCTATGACGGCGGGCATAAACACGACCATTATATCACCGACACCCTCGGCAGATTCTTCACGTTCGTGCCGGTCTGCCCTGAGGTTGAATCCGGCATGCCGACACCCCGGGAAGCGATGCGGCTTGAAGGCGATCCGACCTCCCCACGGCTGATGACCCGCCTGACCCGGATCGACAAAACCGAGCAGATGCTCTCATTTTGCCGCACAAAGCTGGCTGACCTGGAACAGGCCGGACTCTGCGGCTTTATCTTCAAAAAAGACTCTCCCAGCTCCGGGCTTTTCAGGGTGAAGGTCTATGATGAAAACGGCGTGCCGAAGAAAACCGGCAGCGGTCTTTTTGCCCACGTCTTTGCCCGGCGCTTTCCGCTCCTGCCGGTGGAAGAGGAGGGGCGACTGTTTGATGCGGCCTTACGAGAAAACTTTATCGAACGAGTCTTCAGCTACCGTCGCTGGCAGAATTTTATGAGCGATGCACCCGATCTTGGCCGCTTGGTGGTTTTTCACACCAGTCAGAAACTTCTGCTGATGGCTCACAGTCCGAAGCACTATCGTGAAATGGGGGTTCTGGTTGCACACGGCAAAGAGCTCGGCAGCCAGGAACTTTTCGGCCGTTACGAGGAGCTGTACATGACCGGTCTGGCGCTACCTGCCACTGCCAGGAAAAACACCAACGTGCTACAGCATATCATGGGCTATTTCAAGAAAGAGCTTACTGCTCCTGAAAAGGCAGAACTGCTTGAGATCATTACCAGTTATCACGACCACCTGGTGCCGCTGATTGTGCCGTTAACCCTGCTGCGGCACTACGTCAAAAAATACAATCAGCAGTATCTCCAGGGCCAGGTCTATCTGTCACCGCATCCGGCAGAGCTGATGCTGCGCAATCATGTGTAACGATTCGTTGTTCAAAAAAGTTTTTTAACAAGCAGACAAACCAGGCACAACTTTACCGGCTGACTCGCATCAGCAGATAAAAAAAGGCGGACCTCAAAGCGGTCCGCCTTTTTTATGCTCTGTCATACCATCACTACACCGGCTTCAGTCCCTCAGCCACAACCTCGGCGATATCCCTGATTCGCACATTTGCCGCCCCCTTATCTTTGACCCCGTCTTCAAACATGGTCATGCAGTAAGGGCAGGCAACACAGATCGTGTCCGGCTTTTTCTCCAGAGCTTCAGTTACCCTGGCAATATTGATCCGCTCACCGGTATGCTCCTCCATCCACATCCGGCCACCACCGGCGCCGCAGCAAAAAGCATTTTCACGATTGCGGCCAAACTCTTGCGGCTGTTCTCCTGTAACAGCAGCAATGATCTCCCGCGGCTGATCGTAGATGCCGTTGTGGCGGCCAAGGTAGCAAGAGTCATGAAAAATGACGCTTCCGAGCTCTTTTACTGCCCTGTTTGGCTTGATTCTGCCATCAAGCAGCAGTTTTTTAAGCAGTTGGGCGTGGTGAATGACTTCAATTTCCAAACCGTACTGACGGTAATCATTCTTGAGCGTGCTGAAGCAGTGGGGACACTGGGTAATAATCTTGGTAACCCCTCTTGCCTTGAACAGTTCGACGTTCTCTTTGGCCATTTTGTCAAAGAGGTATTCATTGCCAAGTCTGCGGGCACTGTCGCCGCAGCATTTCTCATCCTTGCCGAGAACTCCCCAGCTGATGCCGGCAGCATCAAGGACCGTCGCCAAAGCGACGGTGACATGCTTCTGCCTTGAATCAAACGTACCGGCACAGCCTATATAAAAGAGATATTCGGTTTCCCCTGGCTGATACGGTTTCACCTCCATGGTGGTGGACCATTTGGTCCGCTCGGTCGGGGCTATCCCCCAGGGGTTGGAGCGCTGCTCCATATTCTCGAAAAGATTAAGGAGCTCCTCAGGAAACTCGCTTTTCATCTCCACCAGGTAGCGGCGCAGCTTGATAATCTTCGGCATCTGTTCGATGAGGACAGGACAGGCTTCCATGCAGGCACCGCAGGTGGTGCAGGCCCAGATGGCTTCTTCAGTATTTGTCCCCTCACCCTCTGCCCCTATGAGTGGCACTTTCGGACTGCTGCCGCTTTTCAGCTCAGCTGCATTTGCCAGCAGATTGGTCTTGAGCGTATGGATAACCTGACGCGGGTTAAGCGGCTTGTTGGTGGCGTTGGCCGGGCATGCCTCCTGGCAACGGCCGCACTCGGTGCAAGAGAAGGAGTCGAGCAGATCTTTCCAACTGAAATCGGTTACTTTTTCCACACCGTAGCTGTTGCCGACGACGAACTCTTCCCGCGGCTGAGTATTGGGGATTTCCAGGGCGCCGAAGAAACAGTTGGGGATGGCGGTGAGAATATGCATATGCTTGGAGATGGGGAGGAAGATCATGAAGGCGAGCAACACCAGAGCGTGCAGCCACCAGTAGAAGTTAAGGTACGGAAGCACACCGCAACTGGCGCAGCCGCCACCGCAACCGAAACAGCCGGCAACCAGGGACGATACGGGCATCCAGCCGGCCAGCGGCTCATGACCAAGGGCAATCTCGGCGCCATGGAGGCCGAAGTAGGCGACCATCAAGAGAGCAATGAAGGTGAGAATCAAAAGCCCTTCGAAACTGAGGCGCTTGACATAGGCGGTATCAAGTTTAAAGAAGAAGCGGCGACAGCTGGCGACCAGGACAGCAATCAGAGCCAAGAGCGAGACAATGTCAAACATGAACAGCAGCGGTCCGCGCAGCGCCGGGTGGAGCAGACGCAATGAGATGGCCGGGAAGAGGCCGCTGATAATGAAGTCGGCGTTGGCGGCGACAAGGATCAAAAAAGACCAGAAGATAATGAAATGATTGATGCCGAAGGGTCGGGCCAGGACTTTTTTCTGACCGAAAGCAAAGAGGAGCATCTCTTTTATCCGGGCGGGGATGTTATCAGTTCTGTCTTCCGGTTGTCCGAGACGAATGAGGGAAAGCCGTTTCCAGGCAATTCCGCAAAAAACCACTGCAGCGGCGACAAAAAGAATGGTGAAAATGGCGCTCTGGTTCATTTTTGCCCCCTGGCAGCTTTGACTTCTCGCAGGCGGTTGGTGATGGCCGGAATGATCTGGAAGAGGTCGCCGACGATGCCGTAAGTGGCTACCTGGAAGATAGGGGCGTCTTTATCCCGATTGATTGCGATGACGACGTCCGAGTCCTGCATACCGACAAGGTGCTGGATTGCGCCGGAGATGCCACAGGCTACATAGATTTTGGGCCGAACCGTCTTGCCGGTCTGGCCGACCTGCCGGTCTTGCGGCATCCAGCCTGCGTCTACAGCACTTCTTGAAGCGCCGACTACTCCACCAAGCTCATCAGCGAGTTCTTTGAGCATGGCGAAATTCTCTTTACCCATCATCCCCCGGCCGCCGGAGACAATGAACTCGGCACCAGCCACATCCACATGGTCCTGCTTTTTGTCGCTGATGATCTCCAGAACTTTGACAAGAATATCATCTTCACTGATCGGGCAGCTCTCCCGGATAATAACACCGGTGCGGCCCGGCTCCCGCTCAGACATCGGCATGACATGAGGCCTGACCGTTGCCATCTGCGGACGGAATTTGTCACACATGATCGTCGCCATAATGTTGCCGCCAAAAGCAGGCCGGGTCTGCATCAGATTACGCTTGTCATCAATCGAGAGGCCGGTGCAATCGGCTGTCAGCCCGGTCTTCACCTCTGTTGCCACCGCGCCGGCCAGATCACGGCCAAGACCTGTTGCTCCCATAAGGATGACTTCAGGTTTGTATTTTGCTACCAGCTGGCAGATGGCCTTAAAATAGCTCTCTGTCCGGTAGTGCCGAAATACCGGAGCATCAATCAGATAGACCTGATCAGCTCCATAGGCAAATGCTTCTGAGCAGAGATGTTCAACTCCGTCACCGATAACAACAGCAGAGAGCGGGACTTTGAGAGTATCGGCAAGCTCGCGCCCTTTGCCGAGCAGCTCCCAGGAGACTTTGGCAGCCTCACCTTCGGTCTGTTCGACGAAAACCCAGACACCTTTGTAGGCAGCCAGCTTTTTTATCAGCTCTGCGGCTTCCGCATCCGGCTCCTCAGGGGCATCGACCTCTCCGCCAAGCTCGGCAAGAATCTTTTGCTCTTCCGCTGTAAAGACCATCTCCAGCGCCTGTGCAGGACAGATCTTGACGCACTTGAGGCAGCCGATACATTTTTGCTGCTCAATGATCGGTTCACCGGCATCGTTCATGGAAACACAGTTTACCGGGCAGACACTTTCACATCTGGCGCCGCAGGCAATGCATTTGTTTTCGATCAGCTGGGCTCTGCCGCGAGGTTTTTTGAGCGGTTTTTTTACTTCAGTCATGGGTTATCCTCAGGTTTTCGTTTGCTGTACTCCATGGGGGAAACAGGGAAAAACAGGTAAAGGTAGAGGTAAAGATTAAGAAAACCCTTTACCTTTACCTTTACCTTTACCCGCCTCTAAACCGACAACAGATCCTTGCCAAGCAGCTTGTCTATCAGTAGCTGGGCAGTACCGATCGGGTCATTGACGCCGTCACCGATCATTTCACCCTTGTCACGCTCCGGTGAGAAAATCTTGCTGACCCAGGTGGGGGAGCCTTTCAGACCGATCTGCTGTTCATCAAGTTTTAGTGTCTGATTATTCCAGAGTTCAACTTCGCGGGCAAAAGAGGCGAGACGCTTCGGCACGGTTGGATAGCGGGGGCGGTTCAGCTCCCGGACAACGGTTATCATCACCGGCAGAGGCGCTTCGACGATCTCGTGCCGCCCTTCCAGTTTACGACTGACTTTTATTTTTCGTTTCTTCAGGTCAAGTTCCAGAATTTTATCCACCAGGGTCAGCTGGGTGCAGCCGAGGCGGGTGGCTATTCCGGGGCCGACCTGGGCAGTATCACCGTCAATGGTCTGCTTGCCGCAAAAGATGATCCCCACCTCTTCCGTTTCGTTCAGCTTACGGATCGCTTCACTAAGCACATTGCTGGTGGCAAGAGTGTCCGCGCCGCCAAAAACTCTGTCCGAGAGGAGAATCGCCCGGTCTACGCCCAGCGCCAGTGCTTTGCGCAAAGTCGCCTCGGCATTGGGGGGTCCCATGGAGATAGCGGTGACACTGAACCCGGAGCTGTCCTTCATCCGCAGTGACTCTTCCAACGCATGGGTGTCATAGGGGTTGACAATGAACGGGATCCCTTCACGAACCAGCGTATTGGTAACCGGATCGATCTGGACCTGGGTTGTATCCGGAACCTGCTTGATACAGGCGACTATCTGCATAAATAAACCTCGGTTCAGAATTTATTGATAAATAGTAATTGATAACCAGGTGATTGACAACCCCATTGATGCCTAAATTTTAATCAATGCAGTTTTACTATGGCTGAAATATCTTTACCCTTACGTAAAGCGTAATTAGATAATAAGACAGCTTTCGGGCAAAAAGCAACTGTTTTTTACCCGTAACTCCCCATACTTGCCAGTGCATAGATATACTCCGCCCGGTACTCCGGCTTTTTCCCCTTATACATCAGCAGAGTGCTGCCAACAATAGCAAAGCCCCTTGTCGCAAGGAGCTCGGCGGCAGCCTGATTGTTTTCCGGGGAATCCAGAACCAGCTCAACTATGGGATCAGCGCCGCCGATGGCTGCGTCAAGAAGCTTCGCCGCAGCATCCTTGGAAACCGCCCCCCAGGGACCGAGCTGCTGCCCGTCACCCGAAACAGAGCATGCCAGGAACCCATCTGGCAAGCTAATCTGGCTGGAGTTCTCCGCCAGAGCTGCGAAAATGCTCCGCCTGTCGTCACCCCACCCCAGGAAATCAAGAGCCGCCACCTGATGATACGTAAACCTGGCGCGGCCACAAGCCGTGCCCCCCAAGCCCCGCCAGCGCCGGATGCTGTCAATCTGCCGGAAACCGAGAGAACGATACAGGTGAGCGCCGGCAGCAGAAGCTGTCAGCCAGACAGTTTCGCACCCGGAGAGCTCCAGATGGCGCAGCACTCTCTCCATTAAAGATCTGCCGAGGCCGCGTTGCCGGTAAGCCGGCAACACCAGCAGATTGCCGATCCAGGCAGAGTTCAGATATCTTATCGCCGTTATGAACGCAGTTGGTTGACCTGCGTCAAGAACAGCCAGACACCCTTCAGGATAATTTCTGAGGAGAAAATCCAACTCCCTTGCAGCAGTAATCCACCCTTCCCCTTTTGCGCTGCTGAGAAAACAATCAAAGTGGGTATAGTTGAATGGAACAATCTCCATGCGTTAGGCGCCGGAGCAGGCTGCTGCGGCAAACTGCATATCCTGACCAATCAGGCCGACCGCATCGGCCCGGCACTGGCGACAGTGCTTGAACTGGCCGATGATTTTTTCATTGGCCGCCTGCACTGCAAGAATAGCCTCCGGTGTCGGCGGCGTAATTCCGGCAAAATCAGACTGGGGAATGATCGGCATGACGTTCATGACAAAAGCACCGATAGACTTGACCTTTGCCGCAATCAGCGGAATCTGGTCATCATTCACACCGGGAATAAGAACAGTGTTGACCTTGATGGTCATGCCGTAATCAGCGGCCTTTTTGAGGCCGGCAAGCTGATTGGCAATCAGGATTTCAGCAGCTTCTTCGCCGCTGTAACGTTTGCCGTGATAGTTTATAAAGCTATATATTTTTGCCCCGACAACCGGATCCAGCGCATTGATCGTCACAGTGAGGCTGTGGAGATCAAGCGCTTCCAGTTCATCGATCCGCTCCGGCAAAAGCAGACCGTTGGTGCTCATGCATTTGATCAGGTGCGGAAACTCTGCGCCGATAAGCCGGAATGTTTCAAACGTCTCTTCATTTGCCAAAGGGTCCCCAGGGCCGGCAATGCCGATAACCTTGATGATCGGCCCCAGCACCGGGCTTGCCATGACCTCGCGAACTTTCTCCAGAGCCTCAAAAGGAGTCAATATCCTGCTCGTCACACCGGGACGGGATTCATTGGCGCAGTCGTGGCGTCGGCTGCAGTAGCCGCACTTGATGTTGCACTTCGGCGCCACCGCCAGATGCATTCTGCCGTTTTTGTGGTGATTACCGCCAAAACATGGATGTCCCTGAATGTTTTTTCTGCCGTTGCATGCATTTCCCATTTTGTTTACCCCCTTAATCCTGACAAACAGGATAAGTGCGTTAAAGAAGTAATTTTCTGACTGAAAATGTGCAGAAAATCACTTCAAACTTACTAAAAAAAAACAGAGCCCTGCAGAGCAAAACTCTACAGGGCTCCATTGCCCGATAAATCTCATTTTTAGCCTTCATGTCATGATCTGTTCTGCCTTAACTGTGCCAAAAACTGAAAACATCAACATTTAAGCAGGTTACATCAGCAACTCCAGAGAATGGTTTCCCATGTCAAGTCACTTTGTGGTCAGAGCTGTGGCAGGGATGGTTACTCATTAAGCAGATTTTCAGGCCGGTTCAAGACAGGCAACCCATGAAAGGCCATTAAACGGGCGTTCCCTTCATGGCACGCTAAGTGAACATAACTTGCAAACATCCAAAGATAAGGAGGAAATCATCATGGCTTCAATGGTAACCGTAGAAGAATCTGCCGAAACGCTGGCAACAACGCCGACTAAAATTCTGATGCTGCTTAAAAGCGGCGAGCTCAAAGGTCAGGAGATTGCAGGAGAATGGCTTGTTGAGGCAGATTCACTCGCCTGTTGCAAATCCCATGGCATCGACATGAAGACAGCAAACGGCTGCGCCAGCTACTGCAACTCCGGTGGCTGCGGCTGCAAATAAACTCCACAAGCGAGGGACCATGTTATGGGTATTACGATCAAGGCTTCAGATCTTTACTACCGGTACCCGAAAGAGACAACCACCCGGCATCTGGCCAAATTCACCGGCAAGCCGGATAAAAACCGCTTCAACCGTGATGACCTCTACGAGGTTCTCCCTATGCTCGGCACTGTTATGGATACCCTTGGCACTGACGAGCAGCGGGTTCTCCAGATTGCCGAAGAGATCATGATTCGAGAACTGCCGCGTTTTTTGGAGAGTCGTGAGGATGTTTTTGACTTTCTGGTCGGCTGTACGGGTGAGATGCTGGGGGGCAGGTGACGGGGCCAGATGAACTCTTGAGCCGCAGCCGGAGCGTGCTGCTCGGCGTTGCAGTCGGGGACGCGCTTGGCGCCCCGGTCGAGTTCATGACCCCCGGTGAAATTGCGGCAAAGCATGGCAGGCTGAGCGAAATGGTCGGCGGCGGCTGGTTGCGGCTTAAAGCGGGCCAAGTGACAGATGACACGGAGATGACGCTCTGTGTCGCCCGGGGGATCATCAAGTCGGGAGAGTGGGATCTTAGCACAATTGCCGGCGAATTTGCCGCCTGGCTCAAATCAAAACCGATAGACGTTGGCGACACCTGCCGCCGCGGCATCCGCAACTTCATGCTCAAGGGTATACTGGAATCACCGCCCAACCAGTGGGATGCCGGCAACGGCGCGCTGATGCGCACAACACCGGTAGCACTCTACACCCTTGGCAGCGAAGAGCTGTTGCAGCAGTACACCCTTGAACAGGGGCACCTGACCCACAACCACCCCCTTTCCGACGCCGCCTGCATTACCTACGGCCGGATGATCCAACTGGCACTGCGCGGCGCCGAAAAGAGCAGCCTGCGCCGCGAAGCAGACCGGCTTGTCGCTGAGTATCCCACCTTCAGATTCACCCCCTACCCCGGCCTGGCGACCGGCTATGTCGTCGATACTCTCCAGACCGTCTTTCATCATTTTTTCCGCAGTCGCTCTTTTGAGGAGTGCGTGGTTTCAACCGTCAATCAAGGGGGGGATGCCGACACCACCGGCGCAATAATTGGCGGCCTGGCAGGGGCATATTACGGCCTGGAGGAGATTCCGCAGCGATGGCTGAAAAAATTGGAAAAGCGCTATGTTAATGAACTGAGTGAACTTGCCAAAAACCTGTTGAACCTTTCGCACTCCCGCCGCACGCCTACTTAAGCTAGTGAACTTCAGAGCCAGAAACCATCATTCATAAAGTTGTCTGCCAGCATCTACCAGTTTCTCAGAAATCCAGCGGACTCTTCGGCTCCTTGATCGTCCGCACCGGCACACAGTGGGTGTAGATCATGGTGGTTTTCAGGCTGGAATGACCCAGCAGCGTTTGAATCACCCGTATGTCATAACCAGCCTGAAGTAGGTGGGTGGCGAAGGAGTGGCGGAAAGTGTGGGCAGTTACTTTCTTGGGGATTTTGGCCTTACGGACAGCAACATAAAGCGCCCTTTGCAACTGGGTTTCATGAAGATGATAACGACGCCTCTGACCGTTAGCCTCAACAGTCGTCAGTGACCTTTGGGGAAAGAACCACTGGAAAGCAAACTCTTTCGGCGCTTTCGGATACTTTTTCTCAATATCCACATCCATAAACACCCCGTCATACCCATCGGCAAGATCCTTATCATGGAGCCTTGACACCCACTCATACCGAGCCTGCAACTCAGGCAAAATCGCCTCAGGAATAGGAACAGTCCTGTCTTTCTTGTTTTTGCCATGTACCAAAAGCTTGCCAGTAGCAAAGTTAAAATCTCCCACCGTAATCCGTTGACATTCAAACATCCTCAGACCGCAGCCGAACAGGATTTTCACGAAAAGGCTATACGGTGAATATAGTTCCTTCAAAATTGCATTGATCTGATCCATGGAAAGCACCTGCGGAATATACAGGGATTTCTTTGCCCGTGGAATATCCTTGTGAAATCCGAAGTCAATTTTCAAGGCATGGCGGTAGAGAAATAGCAGCGAGTTAAACGCCTGATTCTGGGTAGACGCAGCAACTTCGCATTTGACGGCAAGATAGGTGAGGTACGCCTTGACATCTGCGGGAGAAAGCTCCTGCGGCGACTTGTTTTTCAAAAACCGCTGAAACTGGCGAGACCAGTGGGCATAGGTCTTCAGAGTTTTTCGTGAGTAGTGGCGAACCTTGATTTCATCGGCCAGCTTGCTGATAAGGTCGTCCCATTCCGGAGAGTCGGATTTTTCTTCATAGCCAGCGACACAGTATTGCGACTGGCGATGACTGTTAGCTGGCAGGAATATGGACTGTGCAGGTGATATCGGTACAGATGGCGAAAACACTTTATTCGTGGACGACTCCTCTGGTGTTATTTCAGGAACCGTTAACTGCTGCAAAGCCATATTTTGCATCTCAAAATAAAGCGAAACCGCATGGGCAGCCTGCTGGCATTGGAAAGGACTCTGATTTTTACTCCTTAATTTCTCCAGAAATTGTTTCACCATCTCAGGCTTATCAGCCGTATCCAGATACTTTGCGGAAAAGTCATAAAAATAGCGCAGCCATTTCTTAAAATACTCAAAGTGGTCAGGCGCAATCTCTCGACGTTTTAGCAGTGCGATATAATCATTCATAACGATATTAGGTACTGGGATCATTAAGTGAACACTCCTTTCAACAACCATTCATGTAATATCGCTGTTAGCGTTCAAATTAGCGCCAATCAACTGTACAAAACTAATAATACACTTTGTAATCCCCTGCAACTATGCTAATTAAATCCACAAATAATTTTCATATTGGAATATCAATGAAAACACGGGCACGATTAAAACCGGGGCAAAATGGAACAAAGGAAATTGTCAAGAAGTATGGCGATGCCCTGGTATGCGTCCGCTACCGCTATGATTCCGTAAATCATAAGCAGTACAAAACTGTCGAAATAATCGTCAGTGAAAGTGACTGGACTCCGCCACCAGCAAAATATCCAGATAGCACAATGGTATCACTCAAAATCGGTGTCAGAGAGATGGCTGCTCAGGAGCAAGTAAGAGCTGTCGGTGGTCGGTGGGACAAAGACAAGAAACTCTGGATAGTGCCTTACGGCTGCATAGCCGGTACGAAACTTGAAAAGTTTATACATATAGAAACTTTGGATAGCGGTAAAAAACCGTAATGTTTATAGATATAGAAACATTGATTACAACTAAAAAAGGGAATTGTTTATAGATATAGAAACTTTTATGGTTTATAGATGTAGAAACAAGTTTCTACATCTATAAACTTATTTCTACATATAGAAACCCGGTTCTAACCGGTGATTAACGAGTTGGCCGACAAATCAATAGAAGATTCAAAAGGACTGTAGGAGGTTTTGTGACTGAACGTAAATATGTGTATTTATCTTTATGAAATCTAAAATAGTCATCTACTTTGTCGTATTTATACAGGCAATACTTTGTTTCAGCGAGGCGTACAGCGCCATCAATTGTCACTCGCAAGGATTAAGTGGATCAGAGTGCTGGTCTTGGTTTTTTGCTTTTATAATTAATATTCCTGTCTCATTTGTAATAGAGGATGCAATTCTGTCGATAATCAATCGTTTTTCAATTGAGACATTTGGTCTTCAGAATTCTATTCGATTTTCTTTATACTTTGTAAGTGGAACTCTTTGGTGGGTTACCTTAGTGCTTGTCATCAAGTTTGTTGTTGCAAAATTTAAACGAAAAACTCCTGAATTTGGTTGCGAGAAATCAGTACGGTCTGCCATTGACACTGGACAAAAGTAAAGAGCGAAGGGCCAACCAGGCAGAAGCACCGGCCAAAAACTGCCGGTGTTCTCCCGAACCGTGTGCGCCCAGCATGGCGCGTGGCGCGTAAGCGCCATCTGCTTGACTGTGGTGGTCAAGCAGTGACTTGGAGGTGAAAGTCCTCTATGGACCCTGATGGTGGGAACCGTTAGCCGGACGGCAAGGGTGTCCGTCGCGAGGCGGAATCTGAAGGAAGCCGCAGGCAAAATCCCGGCCCGACGAACAGAAATCGCATATGAGGCAGTCACATTCGGGCGAGAAGGCACGTAACTTCAAAGCCCTAAACCATCCAGAGGGTGTGGCTGTAAATGCGGCGGGTATATGGGATGAAGGTCACGCGAATTACCTGGGGAGGTCTGCTGTCCCGCACCGGGCGAAATCCGGGTGCAGGGGAATTGAAAAGCAATTCCCTCATGTTCGGCAGAAGTCAGCAGAAGCCATAGTAGTCGGCCTGACCAGTCGATGAAGGGCGGAACATGAAACGACGGAAAGGAATCCTGAATTTCGATGACGACAGTAGCAGCAGAAGGCCGGATTGAGATACCCGGCGCCATACCGGAGTTGGGCGGTCGGAAACCGCAGGTGGCCGGTAATGGTGCGGCAAACGTCACGGGAATGCGGGACAACTCTGCTCCGAAGACGGACGGACTGATGGAAGCAATCGTCAGCCGAGGCAACATGATGGCGGCCTATCACTCGTGTAATGCGCAACAAGGGAGCCCCCGGCGTGGACGACATGCCGGTAACGGCCCTGAAAGAGTACTTGCAAGAACACTGGCCGCGCATCAAAGAAGAACTGCTGGCGGGGAAGTACACCCCGTTACCGGTGCTGAAGGTAGAAATACCGAAACCGGGAGGCGGCACAAGAATGCTGGGAATCCCCACCGTACTTGACCGTCTCATCCAGCAGGCAGTACATCAGGCAATGAGACCGATGTTCGATCCTGACTTCTCCAGCCACTCCTACGGGTTTCGTCCCGGAAAGAGCGCCCACCAGGCAATCAAAGCCGCTCGTCAATATGTTGAGAGCGGCAAACGGTGGGTGGTCGATATCGACCTGGAGAAATTCTTTGACCGCGTCAACCACGACATCCTCATGTCGCTGGTAAAACGCAAAGTCAAGGACAAGCAGGTGCTGAAGCTGATAGACAGCTACCTGAAGGCGGGAATGTTTGAGGGTGGCATCACGTCACCCCGGCAAGAAGGAACACCGCAAGGTGGGCCACTCTCGCCGTTTCTGTCAAACATCCTACTGGACGAACTCGACAAGGAACTGGAAAACCGTGGTCACACCTTTTGCCGTTTTGCTGATGATTGCAACATCTACGTTGCCACCAAAGCCAGCGGCGAACGGGTCATGGCCTCAATCACCACATTCCTGTCAGAGCGGCTCAAGCTCACGGTCAACCAAGCCAAAAGCGCGGTTGATCGTCCATGGCAGAGAACCTTTCTGGGTTACAGCATGACTTGGCACCACAAACCCCGCCTGAGAGTGGGGGGTAAAGTGCCGACGAGGCTGAAAGCGAACCCTGAAGGAAATCTGTCGGCGGGGTAAAGGAAGAAGCCTGCGCCAGACCATAACAGAGGTGAATCCGAAACTGCGGGGGTGGTTGAACTACTTCCGTTACGCAGAGGCGAAAAGCCTCTTTGAGGAACTGGACGGCTGGCTTCGGCGGAAACTGCGCTGCATTCTATGGCGGCAGTGGAAGCGCTCCTACACCCGAGCAAAGAACCTGATCAAACTGGGATTGTCGAGGGATGCATCATGGCGTTTGGCAAGAAACCAGCGTGGCCCTTGGTGGCACGCCGGTACAAACGTCATGCACCGTGTCCTTCCGAATTCCTACTTCGAGAACCTTGGTCTGATATCGCTTCTGAACCAGTACGACCGGCTTCAGCGCGTATCATGAACCGCCGTATACGGAACCGTACGTACGGTGGTGTGGGAGGACGGCGGGGGAGACCCCGCCTCCTACCCGATTGGCCGCAAAGGGGACGCCTAGGGGGACATTGCTAGCTAATTAGCTAACTTTCGACGGGCTAGGGGGACGTTGTTTGCTTGCTTGTTAGTTGACGGGCTTTCCGAACTATGCTAAAACCACCCCATGCCAAGACAATCAAGACTGGATTCCCCAGGAATATTACAGCATATAATCGTGCGAGGAATCGAGAAACGTAAGATTTTCCTCGATGACACTGATCGCGAGCAGTTCGTCAAGCGACTTGCCGAATTGCTCGCCTCCACCGGCACCCAGTGTCTCGCGTGGGCGCTCATCCCAAACCACTTTCACCTCTTAATCCGCTCCGGCAGCGGTGGGCTTGCAAGCTTCATGAGACGGCTGCTTACCGGGTATGCCATCAATTTCAATCATCGGCACAAACGAGTCGGCCACCTTTTCCAAAACCGCTACAGATCAATCGTCTGTGAAGAAGAGCCTTACCTGTTAGAGCTTGTGCGCTACATCCACCTGAACCCGCTCCGTGCCAGAGTCGTCAAGAGCATGGCGGAACTTGACATCTACCCCTGGAGCGGCCACGCCGTCATCCTGGGAAAACATCAACATGAAGGTCTGTCAGCTGGAGAAATACTGAGCCATTTCGGCAAGCGAAAGAATAGTGCCATCAATAACTATCGCCAGTTTGTGGAAGACGGGGCCAAGCAAGGGCGTCGTAATGACCTGATTGGCGGCGGTCTGCGTCGCAGTCAAGGTGAAATTACCGACGGTCGCAGGATAGAGAGCTATGACCAGCGGGTGCTTGGCAGTGGTGAGTTTGTCGACTATCTGCGGAGCGAACACAACATGGCAGATAAATTGACAAGGCGAATGTCCCTGACTGAGCTACTGAAGCGGGTAGCGGGATATTTTAATGTTGCAGCAGAAGCATTGCAACGAGGTGGCCGCATATTTGAAGTTGTAGAAGCAAGGGGGGTAGTTTGTTATCTTGCGGTTCGAGAGCTTGAGCAGAGCGGAGTGGCGGTAGGAGCACTGCTTAACATGAAAAGATCAGGAGTCTGTTTGGCCGTGAGACGTGGTGAAAGGATTGTGCTGGAGAATCAGTCGATTATGAGGGAGGTGTTTGGTGGGTAGCAAGCCAGCAAACAACGTCCCTTTATGCCGGACCTGTGTACATTGTGGTCTGAAGGTAAATGAATAGCCCTATCAGCGGGGGAAGCGGGACGCTTCCCAATTTTTAGAAGCTTTAACAATAAAACGGGGAACCACTGAAAAAGGCGGTTCCCCGTTATGCTACTTTGTCGTTGTCTTTGAAATTCAGGCAGTATATTTTGGGCAATAAAAAACCCCGGGATCGTCACCGACTCAAGGTCGGGAGAGGATTTCTCCGGGGGCTGCATACAAATAATAGCCATTGCGGGTGATACATGCAAGCAAATTTTTCTGATCAACTTCGCCGAGCAATCTCGCATGAACGCCTCGACGCCTACCGTCAGCGCGGCACCAGCAATGACGACACGGAGCTGTTTGCCCATTACGCTTGGAACATGGCGTTATCGGAAAGCCTTTACACCCCGCTTCAATGCTTGGAAGTCAGCCTCAGAAATGGAATTCACGATGCTGCAACGACACAATTCAAAACAGGTACATGGTTTGACCTACCCGGACTACTCTCCCCGCAGGAAATCAACAAAGTACAAGAAGCTAAAAACACTCTTATCAAAGGCAAGAAGCCGCTCGACGCAGGGAGGATAATCCCGGAACTGACCTTCGGTTTTTGGACAAGCCTGTTCGACGTACGATACGAAAAAATACTCTGGCCGTGGTTACTGAAGCCAGTTGTCCCCAATATGCCCCGCCACATCAGAATCAGAAAGAATCTTTCCAAACGACTCAACCGAGTCCGAACACTCAGAAACCGCATATTTCATCATGAACCAATCTGGCATTGGCGCGATCTCCAAAATCAACATACAGAGATTTTGGAGGCCATAACATGGGTAAATCCAGCAATGAGGGCATTTGTGGAACAGTTCGACCGATTTGAAGAGATTTACAAAAATGGTATCGGCGAGTACCGGCAAATTATCACGGCACTTCCATAAGAGAGAAATGTCCAATCGGGTAGCCGGGGGTTTTTCTCCCCCCAGCCCCCAGTCGAGTAGCGCAGGGGAAGGAGGAGCCTTCGGGGGACGCCCTTCACATATTCATATTTGACCGCTTTTTCACGGTAAGCCTATGTATGTGAATATACGAAGGGCGTCCCATTGTTATCCCGTTAAATCAGGAAACCTCGGAAAACAAAGGTAATATGCAAAATCCGGAGCACACTGGTAATAGTTAAGCTAATTGTTTGCGGTGAATATATTGATCCGCAGCCTGGGCCAATAGGCCGGAACGAGTCATATGGTATTGCTCGGCATAACGGTCGATCTCATGTAGAAGATTTTCCGGCATGGTGATATTTACTCGCTTCGCTTTAACTTTGAGTTTGGCAAGGTCAATATCTACCAAGAGCCAGACCCCCCCTTGGTATTCGGGGTTAGTAGCCAATTGTTCTAATGATGTTGGCGCCGGCACAGGTATATCTTCGCCTTCAAAATAGACTTCTGCTGCCTCCTGGATCATGTGTGGTAAATCCTCCCACTCGTCGGCGGCAGAGAAACAGCCGGGAAAGTCGGGGATAGTTACGCCGTGGGCGTTTTTATCGTCTCCAATGTGAACATATGCGGGGTATAACATTTTACCTCCATTCCCAACCTGCTTGACGGAAAATGTTCCGCAAAGTTCCGGTTGGCATGTCTTTACGTGGATGTGGCACTACAACATGACAAGCTTTTGACGGGTGCTTGTATTTCTGGTGGTCGCCTTTGCCGCCGACACAATACCAACCCTCGTTTTCAAGTCGCTTGATGATATCTCTGCTGGTCATAAATAATTTATACACACTGATACACACCGAGTCAACGGTAAAGTGAATTGAGGATTTTTAATCGGGTACCGGAAAATGAAATCAGTAGTGATAGCGACAGGCGATAATGACGATCTCTGTTTCCTCTACTTGGTAGACAAGCCGATGTTCCCGGTTAATCCGGCGCGACCAGCAACCGGCTAGCTGAAAACGG
This sequence comes from uncultured delta proteobacterium, assembly GCA_963787125.1. Lineage (GTDB taxonomy): Bacteria > Desulfobacterota > Desulfuromonadia > Geobacterales > DSM-12255 > VEOV01. The sequence goes on along the minus strand of CAWBBV010000023.1, from coordinate 100,038 downwards.
AGAGGTTCCGGTTTTCCTGTGCCCTCAAAAGGGGTTCGCCGAATTTCTTCAAGAAACGCCAAGACCCGTTCGGCCTGACGTTTATCAGTCTTTAGCCAATAACGCAGATCGTCGAGAGCAGTCGGCGTGAAAGTGACGTTCATAACCCAAGAGCATCCATGGGGGTTCGCTTTCCAGACCGTGCCTCTTTAAGTGATTGCAGTAGTCGTGAAGCATTGGCAGGACTGGAGAGCAAATATTCGCTCTCCATAATAGACTCATAGTCTTCCAAACTTACGAGAACCACGCTTTCACCCTTTCGACGAGTGATCAGGATCGGTTCGTGATTGCTGCAAGCATCGTCCATAACATTCTTAAGATCATGGCGTGCTTCGCTGTATGAAATTGCCTGCATAACGACCTCCATAATGACAAGATATTGTACAATATCATGCTAAAATTTAAACGGCAAGAAGAACAACTTCATGGAACGTTAAGCAAATATTGCGGCTAAGGGAAAGACAGCTGTAACGCCAACCATCGGCGGCAGCAGTTAACCCCGCTGCAACTCAACCCAGTTACCTCGACACGAGAAAAAACCCATTAACAAACGAAAGGAGCATGAGCATGATCATTCAGAAAAGCAACTACTCGGCAGAACACATCGGCCCGTTTGAAAACCTTCTGCAACACGATTTCATGGGTTTTCACGGTAAATACTTTATCGGAAAAGAACTCGGACTGACCGGCTCCGAGGTATCACTCAACCGCCTCCCGGCCGGCAAAGGGATACCGTTTGTGCATGCCCACAAAAAGAACGAGGAACTGTACATCGTCTTGCGGGGCTCCGGCGTTTTTTTTGTCGATGGCGATGAATTCGAGGTTCAGGAAGGGAGCGTGATCCGGGTTGCGCCTGCCGGAGAGAGAGCCTTTAAGGCAGGAGATGAGGATTTGTACTTCATCTGTATCCAGACTGAGGCAGGTAGCCTGAGTCAGGCGACATTGGAAGACGGCATTCGGCTTGCGACCGCGACATCATGGATAACGCCTAAACTGTGATGATGAGGACGGAATGACTGGATTCAGCCCTCCCCTTTTAACGCTCGGCAAGTAGTGTCCAATCGGGTAGCCGGGTAATGGGTCTTTCCCCGCAGTTTATTGACAGCGGCCTCTTTACTTGCCTAAAAACTAATTGATAATGATTTTCACTTGCAATATTCGCCAGCAAAGTGCACAGTAAAATCATAGAAGGACTGAAAACTAAAAAAGGAGTAGGCCATGAGAAATCTTCTAAAAAAAATAGCTTTAACAGTCGCCACTCTGATGATAATGGTGGTGCCGGTTCTGTCAGACGATTCATCCGTAGTTCAACCGAGAGGTTCGGAACAGCTTCAGGGTGGTAAAGAACAGTGCCTGATCATGGCAATGAACTGTGGTGACCGGGCACAATCAATCCAGCACAGGATTGACATGCTTCAAACCGAGATCAATAAGGGTTTGGCTGGATACACCAACGAGGAACTGAACATCCTGCGCAATCAGCTTGACGCAGAGAAAAATGAATTGGACAGGGCACGCGTTGGTGGTGCATAATATGATATCCGCTTAAACACCGGGAATCAGGTCACGTGGCTTATTGCCACGTGACTTTTTTTATCCGAAGGGTACAATCAACCGGGCGCACAATGCAGCGCAGTAGCACATTCTTCAGCATGATACCATCATAAAGGCGCTCCAGTGAACAAACAAGGCATCTATATCACCATGATCAACACCTTTATCGGTCTGGTCGCTTCTCTTCTTCTAAAAGATAACGCTCTCATTGTCTGGGTGATTGGTTCACTTGTCATCGGCACCATTATCTATATCGAGCGGGCCTGGCTGGGAGAAAACATCTTCAGGAAACAGCGAAAATACGCTCTTGCAGCTTATGCAGTGCTGGGAATCATATTTCTTGCCGGGTCTGTTTTTGTCACTGAACCGATGCGGAAAACAACCGCAATCATTGCCAGCACGACGACATTTCTGAGCGGAATAAAGTCGGGTGATTATGAAGACGCCTATGCGCACCTGTCAAATGCATCCCGACAGGGGTACTCTTTGGCCGATTTCACCGCCGACCACACCAGTAATCGCATAAAAATCCAGGAGTTCACCATTGAGCAGGTGACGTTCAATAAATTTGACGGCAGAAAAGCGTTGGCAACCGTTTCAAGCCCCTTCAGACTTTACGGCCATGAAACGCTCAATCTGGAACTGGTTAAAGAAGACGGCAATTGGCGTATCGTATTCAGCAGAAATATTCTTACTGCGGAAAAAAGCCCGCTCCCGTCCAGAACGAAGAAAAAAGGGGGAGTGGTCTCCAACTTCATTAATTCTATTTTTTAAGACTCAGAGCTTATCCGCAAACAAGCATTACAGGCTCACATTCTCTCATCACGCCGTACACATGACCCGCCTGACCCGATATTCGCCGCCGATAACCAGATACTCACCCTCGCCTTTCATGATGCTGTTCGGCAGCAGATCCGCGAAGAAAAATATCTTTGCCAAGGGGGCCTGAATCTCCCAGACCGTATCACCGAATTCCCAGGCCCGCTCTTCATTGTCAGTAAAGGAGACAAGATTGTTCAGCCGGACGATCTGTTCCCTTTTGCCGATCTGCTGGATCAGATCGTGATCATTGGCATCATTGGTTCCGCGGTATAAGACAAGGTGGGTCCCTGAGGGTTTTCTCTGCGCCAGCTCATATTGGCAATATTCGTACAGCAGGTCTAGCTGGGCATTGATGGCATTGGTGCGGGCGCTCCCCTTGGTGCGATCCATGGCATAGGTCATATACTCTTCAGCATGAATGCCGGAGATACGGATCTTGTGAAAAGTGGGGGGGATCCCCATGCGGCTCTCCACCCACCCTTTCAGTACCGCCCCCTCCACTGAATTGGAATCCATCATCCAGCCGCGCAGAAAGCGGAGATAGCTGTTTTTGAGACTCTTGCGGGCGGCATCTGTCTGACTCTGCCAGTGATGGAGCTGATACTTCACGGACATGTAATCGTTAAAAACAGTCGCTCTCTCGACAGGGCTTTCCAGGGAGTCCAACCTGGCAAAGAAGTTGCGATTGGCAATCCTCACCCCCTGAAGCTCCAGCGGTTGAGGATTTTCATTGAAATGGCGCGAGGCAATGACCCATGGAGGGAGGTTGCAGAGATTAAAACCTTGTCCTGACATGGATCATCACCTCTTTGTGATTTTGCTTCGACTCCGCTCAGCGCCCGTTCGTTCCCTGGGCGGAGTCGAAGGGAATTTACTCAATCTTCAGAGAATTTTTGCCAGCTCTGTCAATGCAGTATTTATTTCACCCTCAAGCGTGTAAACATCAAATCCGAGCCGCCCCATCTCTTCCTGGGGGGCCTGTCCTATCTGCGAGCAGACAATTGCCCGGCACCCTTGCAGAGCTTCAGCAATCCCCCGCAGCACATGACCTCGCAAGGGGTGGGCCTCATCATATGAACAGTATTTTTCAACCGTTTTCTCATCGATCAGCTTCACCGTTGTCCCTTCCACATCATAAATAAGAAAGCGGACAGCATGGCCAAAATGCTGATTGATATTTGTGCCATCTTTTGTAGCAACGGCAATTAACATAACGGCCTCCTCTCGCCAGAACAACTCCAGCTCAAATGTGAAGCATATTCAGTCTCGATCAGATTCTAGGTGGTATAACCGTAGGGATGAGCTTCTACCGGTGCGAATGTGAAACACTTCTTCGAACAGGTCCGCCCGCAGGCCTGACAACCGATACAATTTCCTGCATTAGCAACCATCATGTACGCTTTTGCCGTCTCCTCGGTATCCACCTCTTCGTATGCCAGAACATCCATAGCACACACCTTGTAGCACCGTCCGCAACCGATGCAGGTTTCCTTGTCAATCGCTGTAATGAATTGTGGCGTCCACTCACGTCCGTCTTTAGTCGTTCCGGTAATTAATGCCATTGTTTTCTTCCTCCTTTTATTAGGTTTCTTTCCTTTAATCGTCCAGAAATGATCCGGCCTTATCCTTATTAAGCGCTTTTTTTAACCAAGGAGGAGGATTTCCCCGCAGCACCTCCTGCAGTTTGCCGACAATCTCCGCTACCGGCACCTCTTCATTGGTCTTCATCGGATGAATTTTCCGTGCCACCAGTTTGGCCGCCGCCGGGCCACCGATCTGCATGGTGTAGACGATGTCACACTCGGCCAGAGCATTGCCGCGGGCGGTAATCCGATCCTCTTCGTCACCGTCAGTTGAAATACCGTTGATGGTGGTATGGAGATGCGCCTCGTCGGGTCCGATTTCCCAAACATAAAAATTCTGACACTGGCCGAAATGCTGGTCGATCATTTCGCCGCTACTGCTGGTAAAGGCAACTTTCATAACTCTCTCCTTTCTGAAACAAAAAAACGCCGCCACCCTATGGGTGCACGGCGTCTTTGCCATAGCGTCCAGCTCTCCGCAACGAGAGGTGTAGTCATGACTTTAATTAGCACATGGTATGCCAATTCTATAAGTAGCTGATATTACGATTCATGTAATTTTGAACCGGCACAAAGAGGGGAAAAGATCATCAACCTGCCCAATAAAGCGGCAACTACGCCCTGAGGCGGTACCCCACCCCCGGCTCGGTAACTATATAACGGGGACGAGACGGATCAGCCTCAATCTTGCGGCGCAAATTGCTGATATTGACCCGCAGCACATGGGGCTGTTCAAGATAGGCGATACCCCAGACCTGCTTCAGGATCATGCCGTGAGTAAGAACCTTGCCGGCATGTGATACGAACAGACGAAGAATATCATACTCGGTGGGAGTCAACTGCACTTCACTCCCCTCCACCGTTACCCGGCGCAGGTTCAGATCCATCTGCAGCTCACCGCTGGTGAAGACAGGCTCGGGCACCTGCTGCAGGGAGCGGCGCAGGGCCGCCCTGATCCGCGCCAGCAGCTCACCGACACCGAAAGGTTTGGTCAGATAGTCATCGGCGCCGGCATCAAGGGCCCGAACCTTGTCATCCTCGTGCTCTCGCACCGAAAGGACGATTATCGGTACCGGCGACCATTCCCGGATCCGGCGGATAACCTCGATACCATCAATATCCGGCAGCCCCAGATCGAGTAAAACCACATCAGGCCGGAAAGCTGCGGCAGCTGCCAGCCCGGCATGGCCGTCGGCAGCCTCATGCAGAAAAAACTCCTCGGCAGAAAGGATTGTATGCAGAAAACGCCTGATAGCGACCTCATCATCTATTACCAGAATACGCGGCAGATTATCCGTAGTTCGTTCAGGCGTCATTTTTCATCCCCTCTCCTGCTGATAGCGGCAGCCTGATCTCGACCCTCAACCCCCCGCCGACACGGTTTCCGGCGCTGATCAAGCCGCCGTGGGCTTCAACGATCCCCTTGCAGATGGAGAGACCAAGGCCGGTGCCGCCGGCACCTTCAGGCACCGGAATCCGGTAGAATTTGTCGAAGACCCGCTTCAGATCATGTTCCGGCACTCCGGGCCCCCGATCATCAACCTCTACGATCAGCCACTTTTTTTCCAGCTGGGCAATCACTTCGATGACACTTTCCACGGGCGAGTACTTGTGAGCATTATCCAGCAGGTTTACCAGCACCTGGGTCATCAGTACCATGTCCATCTGTACCAGCGGCATGACCGGCTGCATCTTGAAGCTGATCTCCCTGAGGCCGATACGCGGCTCCAGCGCAGCCAGGGCGCAGCCGACAAGGTCCTGCACATCGCACGGCTCCAGTTTCAACCTCACCGCCCCGGCTTCAATGCGGGTCATATCCAGCAGGTTGCCGACAAAGCGGTTCAAGCGTTCGGCCTCGCTGCAGGCAGTGTCGAGCAGTTCCCGGCGGGCGTGATCATTGAGATGCGCCCCCTCTTCCCGCAGACTGGTCAGAACACCGGTGACGGAGGAGAGCGGTGTGCGCAGATCGTGGGAAATGGAGTTCAGTAGCGCCCGTTCGAGATTTTCCCGTGCCTGAAGGATCTGGGTCTGCTCAGCCTGACGGGAGAAGCGGATCCGCTCCATGGCCATGGCCGCCTGGGTAGCAAAAGCATCCAGCAGGCGGCGATTATCCTGACTGTGATAGGCAGGCTCGTTCTCCAGCTTGACTCCCATCACCCCCAACATGCTGGCCGGCGTCTGCAGGGGGAGATAGATCAGCCCGGCTGACACCAGCGTATCAGTGGCCCGTCCGGCTGGATGGTTGTTGCGGAAGGCCCAGTCAGCGACGGCCTGCTCCTTGATGTCCAGCACCAGCCCGTCGCTGACGGCCATGATATCGAGTCGCTCCCCTTCCGGCAGCAGGATCACCACCCGGGCCATAAGCGCCTCTTCCACATTTCTCACCACCGCTTTCAGCACAGCGGAGATATCAGCCGAAGCGGCAAGGTCCCGACTGAGGTAGTAAAGGCTGGCGGTCTGCACTTCACGGGTCCGCATCACCTCGGCCCGCTCTTTGGAGCGTGCCACCAGAGTACTGATCACTATCCCGACCACAAAGAGGCCGATAAAGGTCATCAGGTACTGGGTATCGGCCACAGCCAGAGTCAGCCGCGGCGGCACGAAAAAAAAGTCGAAGGCGAGCACACCGAGAAAAGCGGTTGCTATGGCCGGTTTGCGGCCAAGACGCACCGAGGCGACCACTACGGCCAGCAGGTAAATCATGACCATATTGGTCGGCGCGAAAAAGGGGCGAAGCAGTTCGCAGAGCAGCGTGGCTGCGATAACAAGGCTGAGACTGGCCAGGTGCCCGCGCAGCTCGAACGGATGGTGATGCTGTTTCGCTACAGCGGGCTTCGCTGATTTTTCCTGATCGAAGCTGACAATGATGACATCAACTGCCCCGCTCCGGCGGATGATCCGGTCAACGACAGGTGGCTGGAGGATTTCGCGCCAGCGGGGCTTATTCGGCTTCCCCATGACGATCTTGGTGATGTTGTGCCGCCCGGCATACTCCATAACCGCATCGGTAATGTCAGTGGCGGTCACCGTAGCGACCTGGGCGCCGAGCCCCTCGGCCAGACGAAGATCGCGCCAGATATGTTCCCGGTTCTCCTCAACATGACGATTGCCGTCGGGGATTTCGATATAGACGGTGAACCACTGCGCCTTCAGCTCTTCGGCCAGTCGGCAGGTCGCCCGGATCAGCTTTTCGCTGGAAGGGCCGCCGCTGACGCAAACCAGGAGCCGTTCCGCAGTCGGCCATGGCCCGGAGATCGACTGAGTCTCCATGTAGGCCCGCATCTGGTCGTCCACCCGGGCGGCGGTGCGGCGCAGCGATAACTCCCGCAAGGCCATCAGGTTGCCGGGACGGAAAAATTTCTCGATGGCCTTTGCAGCCTGATCGGAAATATAGACTTTCCCTTCGTGCAGTCGCTGGATCAGGTCTTCCGGTGAGATGTCGATCAATTTGATCTCGAAAGCCAGATCAAGCAGGCGGTCCGGCACGGTTTCACGGACGACGATCCCGGTAATCTGGGCCACCACATCGTTGAGGCTCTCGAAATGCTGGATATTGACCGTAGTGTAGACGTCGATCCCGGCCTCAAGGATCTCCTCCACGTCCTGCCAGCGTTTCTCGTGGCGCGATCCGGGGGCGTTACTGTGGGCCAGTTCGTCCACCAGGACGATCTGCGGCCGGCGTGCCAGGATCGCATCCAGGTCCATCTCATGGAGCACGACCCCCATGTAAGTGACTTCCCGGCGCGGCAGCACTTCCAACCCGTCCAGCAAAGCGTCAGTCTCGGCGCGGCCATGGGATTCCACATAACCGGCGACAACGTCGCGACCATCATGCTTTCGCTGCCGGGCTGCCTCCAGCATGGCGTAAGTCTTGCCGACTCCGGCGGCGTAGCCGAGAAAGATCTTCAGCCTCCCCAGCTCGGCGGTGACTTCCTCGGCCTGGGCCAGCTTCAGCATCGCCTCCGGAGAGGGACGGATATCGTCGGAGTTGGTCATGGCTACATTCTATCCAATTCCAGATTTACTGCCAGCACATTCACCCGTTGCTCCCCTAAAAACCCGAACTGACGATCTTCGACACGAGATGCAACCACTTTCCGCAGCGACTCGACACTGACACCGCGTGCCTTGGCGACCCGCGGTGCCTGCAGCAGCGCAGCTTGCGGTGAGATGTGCGGATCGAGGCCGCTGGCCGAAGCCTGAACCAGTTCGGCCGGAATGTTGCCGCTGACGCCGCTGTCGCGGAGCGCCTTGACCCGACCTTCGACCGTCTTAAGGTAGTCGGGATTGGTCGGCCCGGCATTGGATCCGCCCGAAGCCATGGGATTATAACCGAAATCCATTGTAGCTGACGGGCGCGGCCAAAAATATTTCGGGTCGGTAAAGGGCTGGCCGATCAGCGACGAAGCGATCTCCCTGCCACGGCTGTCGTTGATGAAGCTCCCCTTGGCCTGGTTCGGGAAGACTACAGAAGCCACTCCGGTAACAACCGCCGGATAGATGCCACCGCAGATGATAGTGAAGATTATTAAAAGCAGAATTGCCGGACGTATTTCTTTCATGGTTCTGTTCTCCTGTTTTGCATCGGACCATTCAGACCTGTCCGACTGGTCCGATCACACCATCAGTCCGATAATAAAATCAATGGCCTTGATCCCGACAAACGGGGCGATGATCCCGCCGACACCGTAGAGCAGCAGATTATGAATCAGCAGCTTCTCGGCAGGCATGGGACGAAACTTGGTCCCTTTCAGTGCCAACGGCACCAGCATTGGAATGATGAGCGCATTGAAGATGACCGCCGACAGGATCGCGCTCATCGGATTCGCCAGCTGCATGACGTTCAGGACGTTCAGCTGCGGGTAGATGGAGAGCAGCATCGCCGGGATAATGGCAAAATACTTGGCAATATCATTGGAGATACTGAAGGTGGTCAGGTTGCCACGGGTCATGAGAATCTGCTTACCAACCTCGACGATATCGAGCAGTTTGGTGGGGTTCGAATCCAGGTCAATGATGTTGGCTGCCTCGCGGGCCGGCTGGGTGCCGGTGTTCATGGCCACGGCCACATCTGCCTGGGCCAGGGCCGGGGCATCGTTGGTGCCATCGCCGGTCATGGCCACCATGAAGCCCTGATCCTGGTACTCGCGGATCAGGCGCAGCTTCTCTTCCGGTTTGGCCTGGGCGAGGAAATCGTCCACCTGGGCCTCGGCGGCAATGGCCGCGGCAGTCAGCGGGTTGTCGCCGGTGATCATCACGGTCTTGATCCCCATGCTGCGCAGTTGGAGGAAGCGTTCCTGGATACCGGCCTTGACGATGTCTTTCAGGTTGATCACCCCGAGAATTTCGCACCCCTTGCAGACCACCAGCGGCGTAGCACCGCCGCGGGCAATCTTGTCGACTACGTCAGCCAGATCGCTCGGGATAACGGAGCAACCCATCTTTTTTACAAAGGCAATAGTCGAGTCCGAGGCACCTTTGCGGTACTGCTCCCCGCCGGTGTTGACTCCGGAGAGGCGCGTGTCGGCGCTGAAATCCACGACCTCGGCATCCTGAGGTGTCTCCCTGCTCAGACTGTACTTCTCTTTTGCCAATATCACCACACTGCGCCCTTCCGGAGTTTCATCCCCCAGTGACGCCATCAGGGCGGCTTCGGCCAGCTCGTTTTCAGTACGCCCCCCGACCGGGACAAAGGCCACTGCCTGCCGGTTACCAAGGGTGATGGTGCCGGTCTTGTCCAGCAGCAGCACATTGACGTCGCCTGCAGCCTCTATAGCCCGACCGGAAAGAGCGATGACGTTCTTCTGGAAGAGCCGGTCCATGCCGGCGATACCGATGGCGGGCAAAAGGGCGGCAATGGTCGTCGGCGCCAGACAGACGAACAGCGCCACCAGGACCGTCAACGAAACCGGAGTCCCCTGCCCGGCAGTTTTCACGCTATAGATCGAGAGGGGGCTGATGTTGATGCAGACCAGTAGAAAGACCACTGTCAGGGCGATCAGCAGCACTTCCAGGGCAACTTCGTTCGGGGTTTTGCGCCGTTTGGCCCCTTCGATCAGACCGATCATCTTATCCAGGAAGGTTTCACCCGGATTGGCGGTAATCCTGACAATAATGCTACTGGAAATGACCGTGGTGCCGCCGGTGACGGCGCTGCGGTCGCCGCCGGATTCACGGATTACCGGGGCAGATTCGCCGGTCACTGCAGACTCGTTGACCAGGGCCGCCCCGGCAACGACGTCGCCGTCACCGGCGATCATATCACCACCTTCAACCAGGATCAGATCTCCCTTGCGGAGCTGGCTGGCACCGACGGTGGCGTAGTTGCCACCGAATTCCGGCTTATCCAGATGTTTGGCAGTTATGTCGGTGCGACTCTTGCGCAAACTGGCTGCACGGGCCTTGCCCCTCCCTTCCGCCAACGCTTCGGCAAAAGTAGAGAAGATGACCGTCAGCCAGAGCCAGATTGAGACAGTGCCGGTGAACCAGACCGGCTCCGAATTGGCACCGGTGAGCGACATGATAAAGGTGATCAGGGTGATGACGCTGGCGACCTCGACGCACAACATGACCGGGTTGCGCCAGAGAGTGCGGGGATCGAGCTTCTTGAAGGAGCCCTGCAGCGCGCCCTGCAAAAGCGCTGCATCGAATACCGATTGAGGTTGTGATGTATGTTTCGACATGACGTTAAACACCTCCCAGCATGGTCAGCTGTTCAACAATCGGCCCCAGAGAGAGCGCCGGGAAAAAGGTGAGCGCTCCGACAATCAGGATTACCAACGTCAGCCAAATGGCAAAAGGCGCTTTGTCGGTGGGCAGGGTTCCAAGACTGGGAGGAACATATTTTTTCTCCGCAAGAGAACCGGCCATAGCCAGCACGGCGACTGCCGGGACATAGCGACCAAGGGTCATGGCCAGGGAACCGAACAAGTTGAAAAAATTGACGTTGGCATTCAGACCGGCAAAGGCGCTGCCATTGTTGTTCGCCATGGAGGCCACAGCATAGAGTACCTCGGAGAGACCGTGGGCGCCTGGGTTGGCCATGGAGGCCACTGCAGCCGGGGTGATCATGGCGATTCCCGACGTTATCAGGACCACAACCCCGGCGGTTAAAATGGTCAGGATCGACATCCACATTTCTTTCACTTCGATCTTTTTCCCCAGATACTCTGGCGTCCGGCCGATCATCAGTCCGGAGACGAACACTGCAATGATTGCAAAAGCCAGCATGGTGTAGAGACCGGAACCGACCCCGCCGAAGATGATTTCACCGAGAAGAATCAGGGAGAGCGGTATCATGCCGCCGATGGGGGTAAGGGAGTCGTGCATGGTATTGACCGCGCCGCAGGAGGTGCCGGTGGTGGCCACGGTGAAGAGGTTGCTCCCGGCCAGGCCGAAGCGGAGTTCCTTGCCTTCCATGTTGATGCTCTGAACCCCCAGCCTGGCCACGAGCGGATTACCGCTGCTCTCCGCCCACTGCAGAACGCCGAAGGCGGCAATCAGGATGAAGAGCATCACCCCCAACAGCGTCCACCCCTGGCGGGTGTTCCCCACCATAACTCCGAAGGTGTAGGTCAGGGCGGCGGGTATCAGCAGAATCAGGAGTATCTCGATAAAGTTGGAGAGTGGCGTCGGATTTTCAAAAGGGTGGGCCGAGTTAGCGTTGAAGAAGCCGCCGCCATTGGTCCCAAGCTCCTTGATCGCCTCCTGGGAGGCGACCGGCCCCATGGGGATCAGGACTTCCTTGACAATCACATTTTCGACTACCGGGTTGCCCTTGGCATCCTTGAGGGGGTTACCCTTGTCGTCTATTTTGGGTTTGTCGTAGTTCGTGGACTGGATCAAAGACACCGTTTTGTAGGCGCTTACGTTCTGGATCGCCCCCTGGGAAACCAGCAGGGTAGCGGCAATGATCGAGATAGGGAGCAGGACATAGAGCGTGCAGCGGGTCATATCGACCCAGAAGTTGCCCAGCAGCGAGGTCTTGCGCCGTACAAAGCCGCGAATCACGGCAATAGCTATGGCAATGCCGGTGGCGGCGGAGATAAAGTTATGCACCGCCAGCCCCACCATCTGGGTGAAGTAGCTGGCCGTCTGCTCACCGGCGTAGGCCTGCCAGTTGGTGTTGGTTGTGAAGCTGACCGCCGTGTTCAGCGCCAGTTGCCAGCTGAAAGCCGGGACCTTCTGCGGATTGAGCGGCAACAGATGCTGCAGAAGAAGCATGGCGAAGAGTGCCGCGAAAAGGACCAGGTTGAAAAGCAGCATGGAAACGGCATAGCGCTGCCACCCCATCTCATCTTCCGGCCTCACACCACTGATGCGGTAGATCACCTTTTCGCAGGGGGCCAGGACGGGTGACAGAAAGTTCCGCTCCCCCTGAAACACCTTGGTCATGAAGCTGCCCAGCGGCTTGACCAGGGCCAGCAATAAGGCGAAGAATATGCCTGTTTGCAGCCATTCAAACGTGTTCATACTTTACTCTCCATGGAACTCAACGGACTGATATTCAACAGCTGCCGGGCAATGCTGACCGGGATGACGGTCCATGAATTTTTCTGCCGGTCATAGACAGGCACCTGTCCATGTTCACAGTCGGGCGGAGAGGTGGCTGTTAAACCGTCCTCATACTGAAGCATATCAGCTTCTTCGAAAGTTTCACCCTCATACACGCCTGTTTTCAGATCGTACAGATAGACTTTCATAACTGCTCTCCCTGCTGCTCAATATACCTTCGATGATTTCAGGGTAGCAGGGAGGAGGTAAATAAGGTGTCAAAATAGGGAGTGATAAAGTCAAGAAAGTATCAATATTTCTGACATGATTTTAATTGGCTCGATTGAAAGAGATCCGGAATGCGCTATAATATTAATCATTATCAATTTTAACCGGATTTTAAGGAGAGCGAAGAGATGAAACTTGAAGAGATCAGGGAAATAGCCAAAAAGCACGGAATCAAGCCAGGCAAAGCAAAAAAATCCGAACTGGTACGGGCTGTTCAGCAGGCCGAAGGGAACGAGCCCTGCTTCGACAGCGGCAAAGCGGCACGGTGCGGGCAGGAAGGTTGCATGTGGCGGGGCGATTGCACCTGATGATGAGTGATAGGTTGCCGGGTGGTGGACGGCCAGATGGCTAATCCGCCGGGAGTGCCAAATGAAAATAAAGACGAGATTGAGGCTGAATGCCCTGATCGGCATAGCCGCTGCTATCGTAGTAGCCCTTCCGCTTGTCTGGTCATACAGGGAAATGTCACAGGCCGATCGGAACCAGCACCAGGTGATCGAGATGCGCAAGATTGCCCTGGAAAGGCAGGTGCTGCGGGATGAGTATCTCCTCTTCGGAGATGAGCGCATCAGGTTTGAATGGGTCTCAAAGACCAACAGATTCCGCGCCCTGTTGAAGCAGGCCGGCGAGAGGCTCGCGTTCCGCCAGGAAAAAGAACCGCTGGAGGAAATCGGGCGGAACTTTGAAACCACCTTCGTTATCTTTTCCAGAATCATGGAGGAGCGGTCGAGAGGGATCTTACCACCGGGAAAAAGGAATCAGGTCGACCAGCTGAAGCTCGCGGCCTCCAGTTTGACGACTGACTTGGGCAAACTTGTGGAAACCCTCGGAAAGATTTCGGAAGACGCGCGCAAGAGAACGATTCGCCTTCTGGTTCTATTTATCGCCATGGGCTTTATCGTGACTGTCGGAAATTCCGCACTCATCAACCGGACGTTGTCACGGCGCCTTGAGGAACTTCGGGAGGGCACCGTCATCATCGGCAATGGTAATCTTGACCATCGCCTGACGGCAAGTGGAGACGACGAGTTAACCGAGCTCGCCTTAATGACGAATGAAATGGCCGCAACATTGCAAAATTCGTTCACTTCTGTGAAAAATCTGGAAAGGGAGATTGAGGCACGGAATGAGGCTGAGCGCACAGCACGGCAATCGGAGCAGGAAAAAGAGCAGTATAAAAAGTTTTTCATGCTTTCCAATGATGCGATGTGCATAGCCGATCCTTTCGGCTGCTTCAAGAGCGTTAACCCGACGCTTCTGCAGATGACCGGCTATTCCAAGAACGAAGTTCTCTCAAAGCCGTTCCTCGAATTTGTCGCACCTGAAGATCGCCAGCGGACAGCAGCTGAAATGGAGCTTCAGGTTTCAACCCGCTCGTCACTGAACTTCGAAAACCGCTATCTGCACAAGGACGGCTCGACACTGCTCCTCTCCTGGAACGCCTACTTTGACAGCAAGGATGGCGTGACCTATGCCACGGCTCGCGACATCACCGAGCAACGCAGTCTGGAAAACCAGCTCCGTCAGGTGCAGAAGATAGAGGCTGTCGGCACCCTGGCAGGTGGCATCGCCCATGACTTTAATAACATCCTCTCGGTGATCATCGGCTTCGGCAGCATTCTTGATATGAAGATGGCCAAGGACGATCCGCTGCACGATAACGTGGCCCAGATCCTCGTCGCAGCTGACCGGGCCGCAAACCTGACCAGGTCGATGCTTGCCTTCAGCAGAAAGCAGACTATGGAGATAAAACCTCTCAAGCTGAACGAGCTCATTTCCGGCCTGGAGAAGATGCTCCGCCGGCTCATCCGGGAGGACATCGAACTGCGGCTCTGCCTGACAGAGGACGAAGTGACGGTCCTGGCTGATGCAGGCCAACTCGAACAGGTACTGCTCAATCTGACCACGAATGCAAAGGATTCCATCCCGGAAAGGGGGAGCATCACCATAACAACTGAACTGACGGAGCTGGACGCTACGTTCAGTAAAGACCATGGTTACGGAGAACCCGGCTGGTATGTCCTCATCACCTTTGCCGATAGCGGCAAAGGGATGGAAGAGTGTGTCCGGCAAAAGATCTTCGAGCCGTTTTTCACCACCAAGGAGGTAGGCAAAGGGACAGGGCTGGGACTTTCAGTCTGTTACGGCATCATCAAGCAGCATAACGGCTACATCCTCTGCGCCAGTGAGCCGGGCAGAGGCACGACCTTCCGCATCTACCTCCCCTTAAGCAGGTCATCAGCGCTGGTCGAGAGCGTAAAAGAGTCTGATATCCCCGAAAACGGCACCGAGACCATCCTCCTGGCGGAGGACGACAGATCACTGCGAGCCCTCGCCACCAGCATCCTCACTGAATGTGGCTACACTGTCATCGAGGCAGAGAACGGAGAAGAAGCCATGTCTAAATTTGCTGAGCGGCCGGATGAAATAAAGCTCTGCCTGTTTGACGTCATCATGCCAAAGAGAAGCGGTATTGAGACCTACCAGGAAATTAAAAGAGTACGTCCGGGCATGAAGGTGCTGTTCATGAGCGGTTATCAGCCGAACATATCAAGACAAGATGAAAGAGTGGATCTCATCACGAAACCCGTCTCGCCTCGAGAGCTGCTAAAGAGGGTGCGCGAGGTTCTGGACAGACGCAGCAGCTAGACACAGATCACTTCAGGCTTAACCCACAATCCGTATCAAAATTGGTGTGGCAAACCTCCAAGGTTTCAAAAACCCCGGAGGTTTGGACTAAACAAAACTGCTACGTCCTCACCCGGATCGGCATGATCACTGTGGTCAGACCGTCCCACTGCAGGCGGCGCTGGATGGCGAAGGCGGTCTCGTTGTGGAGCAGGCGGTGATAGAACTTCTCCAGGCGAAAGGTGAGCTGACCGGTGAAGACGGTGGAGCGGGGGTAGGTGACGGCCACATCCTTGCAAACTTCGATGATGCTTTCAACCACATCGGTGGCCAGCTCCATGCGGTAGTCAGCAGCAAAGCCGAGCTTGCGGGCCAGGGCCACATACTTTTCCAGACCCGACTTAATCGATTCCTCTAGGGCATCGATCTCTTCGGCCCCCTTGAAGGAGCCGGAGTCGATCACTGCCACCGAAACGAAGATAATGTTTTTATAGGTCTTGGGAAAAGTGGTCAGGATCGAAAAGAGGGTATGAACGCCAAAGCCGCTGTAGCCGGAGACCAGCTGAATGGCGGTCGCCGCATTGCGATCAATGGGGGGAGGCTCGCCATGGTCGCTGATCGGCACATCAAGCAGTGTATTGTCCAGATCGGCAAAGCCCTCGCGGACCCTTGTATAATGACCCTTGATAAGATAACAGAGGCCTATCACCACCGAGGTGATCACCAGGGTCAGCCAGCCCCCTTCCATGAACTTTTCCAGCACGGTAATGGTCAGAATGGTAACACAGAGTACCAGTCCCAACAGGTGGACGCCGAGATGACGAACCCACTGGGGATCTTCCTTTCGGCGCTGGATGAAAAACTTCGACATCCCCAGCTGGGATAGGGAGAAAGTGATAAAGACATTGATGGAGTACATGACCACCAAGGCCGAGACCGAGCCGTGGGTGTAGAACAACAGGGCAATAGCGGCGATTCCCATGAGGAGAATACCATTGCGCATGGTGAGGCGGACCGACAGGGCGGCAAAGCGGTGCGGGAACCAGGAATCTGTGGCCATGTTGGCCATGACCCGCGGTCCATCGACGAAGCCGGCCTGGGCCGCCACCAGCAGCAGGGCGCCTTCCGAGAAGATGGTGATGAAGGAAATCCAGTTTCCCATCGGCCAGGAGCTGAACAGCCCGTCGGCCAGGACGGCGTTAAGCGTCTTCCCCTCCACCGGCTTGACCCCCACCAGTGCATAGCAGAGAAACAGCACCCCGGCGGTGAACGCCAGGGAGGTGGCCATGTAGAGCATGGTCCGTTTGCCGGTCTGCACTCTCGGTTCGCGCATGATCTGCAGGCCGTTGGAGACCGCCTCGATACCGGTATAGGTACCGCCCCCAAGGGAGTAGGCCCGTACAAAAAGAAGCAGAATTCCGAAGATGCCGATGCTGGAGAGATCGTGGCTGAAGCCGGCCTGGACATCGCAGACCAGCGGTCCGCACTTGTCGGTATGGGTGAAAACCCCGTAGACCAGCATCAGCAGGTGGGTCGAGACGAAGATCATGAAGATGGGGGCCATGACAGTGATCGACTCCTTGACCCCGCGGATGTTGAGAATGATCAGGACCACAGTCAGGAAACAGGCCACTGGTACCTTGTAATGGTGATACCCCTGGGGTATGTAACTGAAGATCGCGTCGCAGCAGGAGGCAATGGAGATGGTTATGGTCATCACATAGTCCACCAGCAGGGCGCTGCCGGAGACCACCCCGGCCTTTTCTCCCAGCATGTGAGTGGCGACGACGTAACCGCCGCCGCCATGGGGGAAATGCTCAATGATGCGCGAGTAGGCATAGGAGATGATAAAGACGGTCAGAGCAGTGGCCAGACCGAGAAAAACCGCCAGATAAGTGTGCTCTCCCAAGGCGCGGAAAGCTTCTTCCGGGCCGTAGGCCGAGGATGACAGGCCGTCGGCGCCAAGACCGATCCAGGCCAGGATCGGGATCAGCGAGATTTTGTGAAACAGCTGGGGATCCTTGAGATGCTTGGGTGCGCCCATCACGGCACGGACTATCTTCTGCAGCAGCGATACCGATCCTTGTGGTGATTGATTGTCCATATTCCCCTCAGGCATGACTTGTCTACGCTTCTACGGTAGACGAATTCATGTCAAAAGGGTGTCAAGATGGACGGGATTGATGTCAAGAAAGTATCAAGAGAGATGTCAAACAGCCTCAAATATAGCTTCAACTGTCCCGATATAGTCTATTTCAATTATGGTGGAGAAGCGTTAAAATCAAGGATGTGTAGTTGAACAGCCACCGGGAGGGACTATGTGGCATAATCAGAGTTTTTTCCGCAAACTCCTCGACAATCTGTATGACGGCGTCTACTTTGTCGACCATGACCGGATTATAACCTACTGGAACAGAGGGGCGGAGCGACTGAGCGGCTTCTCTGCCACCGACGTCATTGGGAGCAGCTGCAGGGACAATATCCTCTGTCATGTCGATGCCAAAGGGAAACTACTCTGCCTTGAAGGCTGTCCATTGGCGGCAACCCTGCTGGACGGCGAGGAGCGGCAGGCCGAAGTATATCTGCACCATCGGGACGGCCACCGGGTCCCGGTTCAGGTCAAGGTTGCGCCAATTCGAGACCAGCAGGAGAAGATCATCGGCGCAGTGGAGATTTTCAGCGACAACTCCCGGCGAAGTTCCGACCAGGAGAAGATTGAAGAATTGCAGCAGCTGGTGTTCCTCGATCCCCTGACCGAGCTCGCCAATCGCCGCTATCTGGAAGTAACACTCCGCTCCCGGCTTGAAGAGCTGGCGCGCTTCGAATGGGGGTTCGGTGTGCTTTTCATCGATATCGACCACTTCAAGGAGATCAACGATCATTACGGCCATGAAACCGGTGACGCAGCGCTGAAGATGGTGGCCAAGTCCATGGCCGGATGCTGCCGGGTATTCGATATGGTCGGCCGCTGGGGTGGCGAGGAGTTCGTTGCCATCATCATGAATGTCGGCAAAGAGGATATCTGCACCACGGCCGAACGTTTCCGCCAGGTCATCGAGCATTCAACCCTGAATATAGACGGAGAGCGCATAAAGATAACCGTCTCCGTCGGCGCCACCGAAGCAGTGACAGACGATACCGTCGAATCCCTCATCAAGCGGGTCGACGCGCTGATGTACCGCAGCAAACTGTCCGGCCGCAACTGCGTCAGCAGTGACTCGTGAAGTGTCATGACGCTCCTGTTATGCCGGTGACAATTTAGCGTTCATTATCTTGTCACCACTTCAGAACCTTCGAATGACTGCTGTAAAGAAATTGAGTAGTTGCGACTGGTCCACAATCGGACTGGCCTTTAGATTCGAGGACAAGAAAACAACACTGCTTCCAAGCATAATTTGCCAATTTTCATAAAGTTCCCGAAACAGGGTAACTCCGACTTCGAGATTAACTGCATCACCTGGATGATATGCCGGTCTGTCCGTACGGGCTTGAGCAACAGACACTCCGTATTCGTAGTCAGCAAGTTTATCGGTAAGCCAGTTAAGTGAAATTTTCGGTGAAATCGTCAGCAAGTTCTGCTGAAAGGCCTTTTCCAAACCTAAGAGCCCTATCCCGCCGCCTGTTCGATCAAGTATATCATGCTCATAACCTGCAGAAAGCTTGAAACCCTCGGGCAATTTATACCGCAATGCCAGCCCTCCCAAAATGGTGTCTTTGCGATTTCCCATACCCTGCAGGTAGGAGCTGTCTTTCTCGCGATAGGCCCCAAACCGGTAGCTTGCAGTCGCTGCCAGTGAAAAATCACTCCACTCCAAGATTTTGCAGTTGGTAGTCAGACCAAGAACCTGTATTCGGTCACCGATGTAACTGATCGCCGGAATGGGCATAACATTCCAGCTTTTTGCATCACGGTATGGACTCGTATTCGAGATTACACCTACTCCCAAGCTAAGTATGCCTGACTTTCCAAATACGGACTGCAGTTTGACATTGATAGATTTAGTTTCATCGGCTTCGAGCCTGAACGCGGCATTGGCAAATGTGGGCGGCCCCTGTGGCCAGTAGCGGTTCGAGAAACCAAGGGGCTCACTCGGGATACCAATGAAGTTCTCGTCCAAGCGGCCATTGCCATTCTCATCGTGGTAAACGACCAGCGCATATTCGCCGGCTATCAGATCCTTTATTCGTCCGGGATTAGTTCCCCCTGACGGAAGAGTGATGGTCTTAAATGGATCACGAAGATCGACAAACGTACTTTTGGAGTTGAACAGCATCGCAATCACTGCCCCGCTGTTCGGTGGATTATCAATGCTGATTATCAGCTCAGCTGCTTCTACATGCGACGACCAGGAAATACAGGTGATCGCAAACAGAGCAAAACCAAGAGCAGTGAATTTCAGCTTACGCTTATTGCTGCTAACGATATCTCCGGCGATAAGGGTTTTGATGTGCATATTCATACGATCCCCCGGGTCAGATCAGTGGCCGGAGCTCTGTGATCCGAAACCAGACCGCATGGGTCACGGCGGCACCGGCACCCGGGCCGACAATTTCATCGGTGTTTGCCTTGATGGTCAGCAGCAGCTCACCCGCCTCCTCGGTCTTGATCAACTCCAATCCCAGGCGCACCCCGCTGAAACCGGGGCCGCTGGTCTTGAACAGGTAAGCTGCCTGCCGGTTGCGGGTCAGGTTCTGATAGCTGCGCTTATCGGTCATACCCCAGACCAGTGTGGTTTCATCGATGACATGCGGCCGGGCATAGACCGCACTGTTGACTTTGCCATCCGGCGAGGAGGTGGACATAACTCCCAGTCCGGGATGGGTAAACAGTTCGTAAAGATTCATAGCTGTTGCTCCTTTTTCCGTAGTACGTTTTAGACGCAGTAAACGACAAGGCGAAACGGGTTAACCCGCATCCTTAATGAAATTTCAGGAACTATATCATAACCTGCTATAATTAACAGAAACGGGAGGGATTATGAGGGGAATGGCCGACGCTGAACTGTTTAACTATAATAACGGCAATGAATGGTTCGTCGGGCACTATCTGCCCGGAAAGGTTTCTGGTGGTTGCAAATGAAACTGCTACGATTGGTCATAGCGATAACCTCTCTCATCCTCATAGGAGCGATACCTGTCATGTCAACAGAAGAAGCCCCTTACAAAGTTTTAAGAACCGACGAGCCTTTCGAGTTGCGTGAGTACCCAGCGGTGATTCTTGCTGAAATCATTGTTGACGGAGATCTGGAGGGTGCCGGCAACAAGGCGTTCAGGCCCCTGTTTCGCTACATCTCCGGTGACAACAAAGCACGCGGCAAGATCGCTATGACAGCTCCTGTATCCCAGGAACAACAGGGGGAGAAAATATCCATGACCGCTCCGGTCAGCCAGCAGAGAATACAGGGAAAGTGGGCGGTCAGCTTCATGATGCCGGCATTATCCACCCTGGAAACTCTGCCGACTCCTGATAACCCGGACATAAGTCTGCGGCAGGTTCCTGCCCGCCGGGTGGCTGTTGTTCGCTATTCCGGCTCCTGGAGTGAAGAGAAGTATCTGCTCCACAAAGAAAAGCTGGAAAAATGGGTTAAAGATAACCGCTTTACCGTTAGCGGTGAACCGGTCTGGGCCCGTTACAATCCCCCCTTCACCCTCTGGTTCATGCGGCGCAATGAAATCCTGATACCGGTAGCTGCCGGCGTCAACTGAAGCAGGTCAAGAGAATTTCCACCCTTTAATTATGCGCCAGCTTCTGGGCCTCTTTGGCGTTGGCCTGGAACAGGTTCGCCACTTCAAAGACCAGATTCAGCGTCCCCTGATAGCCGACCCACATCTTCTGGTGGGCGCCAAGCCGGTCGAATACCGGCAGGCCGGTGCGGAGGTGGGCGCCGATTTTCAGCTTTGCTGCTGCCTGGCGACCATTTGAGTTGGCCACCAGCAGATCAGCTCCGGCAGCGGCAGTTTCAAGATCTTCCAGATCACCGACAAAGACATTATCACACGGTAGCCCGTCAAGTCCCCTGGTACGGGTGGCGGCAACGGCTGCCTGAATTTCGCACCCCATGGAGGCCAGAAAGCGGGTCATCCCCTTGAGGTGATCAGCTTCCAGCGCCAGAGCCACCTTCTTCAGACCGAATTGATAGTGACTATCCACCATGGCATCCATGAGACGGCTGCGCCAGCGGCGCAATTTCAGCGGCACCGGCATTCCGGAGATTTCAGCCAGGGTTGCCATAAACAGATCAGACTCGGCCAGACCGGTGACAGAGGTAAAGCCGTAAGCCGGAATCGCGAACTTTTCCTCCAGGAGCTTCGCCGCATCAGCCAGAGAATCACCGACGTAGAGGGTGGCGACGCTCCGCCCGGCGGATTTAAGCCGCTCAACCGTTATGCCACCGACAGAAAGCGCCGAAACGGTTGCATCAATATGGCCGTCGAGGGCGCAGGAGATATCAGGAATAACGATCGGCTCAAGGCCGAAAGCGGTGCAGATCTCTTTCAGCTCCTCCACTTCCGCCGGAGTCAATTGACAACCTGGCAACAGGTTGATCTGCCCGGCAAGCGGCTCCCCCCCTTCCGGAATAGTTGCCACAATCGCTTTCACCGTCGCCCCATACCCTTCCTGCATGGAGCCGCAGTAATCGGGAGTTGAGGACCAGACCACCGGAATTTCGTCATACTGGGGGTTTTCCCGGCGGAACTGGACAATGGCGCTTTGGACATCATCCCCCATGGTCTCGGTCAGGCCGGAGGTCATGACGCCGACCACCCCCGGATGAAACTTTTCCATCACTCGCCCCAGCCCTTTTTTCAGGTTCTCCCAGCCACCAAAAATGGCGGTATCTTCGCTCATACTGGTGGAATTGAGAGCGATGGACTCTTTAAAGTGGCGCGATAGCTGCAACCTTATAAAAGTGGAGCACCCTTGCGCCCCATGGAGCAGTCCCAGCATCTGGTCGATCCCCAGATAGGCCAGGGTGGCGCCAAGAGCGGGAGAGTTCTTCTGCGGATTAACGGTGGCGCTTTTCAACGGCACTTTGACCCGCGACTCTTTCATCTCTTGCGCTTCAAGTCTTTCAGCATGGGCTTTCGCAAAAGCCAGATCGGCAGTCACTTCAGCGGCAGACTTCTCCCAGGGAGCCTTACCGTTCAGAACCGGCCAGATCGGATTATTGACTGTCAGGTCAAGCTGCCGGGCAAAAGCCACCATGCCGTCATAACCGGCATACGGGTGGGAACGGCCATGATTGATGTCGAGAAACGGAGTCTTGGTCTTCAGGGCAAGAAATTTGGTTTTGCCACCGGCAACGATCAGATCAGGCATCTTTTCGTACATAACCGCCAGCAGACCGGCGGTGCTGGTGTCGTCGATAATTTTGGCGTCCGCGTGCATCAGCGCTTTCATCCGGTAAAAATCTTCGAGAGTTGAATTCTGAGTCCCGGCAGCCAGAATCTCCACCCCCAGTTCGCGCAGGGCATTGACCATGGACCAGGTCTTGACGCCGCCGGTAAACAGCACCGACCTTTTACCGGTCAGCCTGGCCCGATAGGGGGCGATGGCAACCCGGCATTTCTCTTCTTCCTCGGCTATAAGCCGCTCAACCCGATCCTGCATCGTCCGCTTTTCCAGGCCGTTGACCGCGTCGTCCAGCTCGCGGGCGATGTCCCGTAGCGCCTTGGCGGTGTCGGTCAGACCGTAGAACGACTCTTCGATATAAGGCATGCCGTAGCTCTTCTGCATCTTTTTGGCAAGATTGGTCAGGGACTTGGAACAGATAATGACGTTGAGTTTTGCCCGGTGGGCATAACGGAGCTCCTCAAACCTGGCGTCACCGCTGAAACAGGACAGCACCTGGATTCCCAGACGGTCAAAGAGCGGCAGCATCCCCCAGAGATCACCGGCGATATTGTACTCGCCGATGAGGTTTATGGGATACTCCCCGAGTGACTCCGGCTCGGCCGTGCCGATGACATACTTGAAAAGAATCTCACCGGCGAGGCGGTTGCCGATATTCTTGTCACCGATGAAACCGGGGGTATTGACCGGAATAACCGGGATAGCAACCTTTTCCGCGGCAGCCTTGCAGACAGTTTCGATATCATCACCGGTCATGGCGGTTACACAGGTGGCATAAACAAAAATCGCCTTGGCCTCGGGATAACGGCCTGCGAGCTCCTGAATCGCTTTGTAGAGCTTTTTTTCACCGCCGAAGATGACATCGTTCTGGAGCATCTCGGTGGTGAAGCCACGGCGGTAGAGCTGCGCGCCGCTGGAGCGGGCCCCTCGATTATCCCAGGAGTTACCGGCACAGGCAATCGGCCCATGAACGAGATGGATGACATCAGTTATCGGCATCAACACGACCCGGGCGCCGTCATAGGCGCAGGAGCGTTCGGTACCTTCCCCCGGCTCTGATTTCTTGCAGAACTTCGGGGCGCCTTTTGCCTGATCAATATCACATTCCGGGGCATCGTAATAATCTGGTCTGGCCATAACAGTCACCGCCTTTTTCGTAACATTGTTGTTAATGAAAGGAGATGCAGCGGCCGTGCCAAGCCATAACCAGCTGATTTTACAATGTTTTACTGGCAATTAATCTGTTCGGACTGGCGAAGAAAAGGCAGGGCGCTTTACTTTTAGGCAGTTTTGGTGACGGGGTTGCTCAAGCGGTGACGTTTACTGCGCTAATAATCCGTGCCCACTGGACACGGATTATTAGCGCTAAACAAAGCAGACCTAATTATGTTCCATATGACAATCTGCGCAGCGCACCGGCCCTTTATTGGTACTTTTATGGCAGCCGACGCAGACCTTGTGGGCCCAGGTTTTCCCCAATTCCGCAATTTTACCTGGGCCCTTTTCGTGACACTTGATGCAATCTTTCAGCATCTCCTGATGCTTCTTGTGAGGGAAGGTGACTTGCCCCTTTGACGCGGGCAGGGTAAAAACATCAGCCGCCATAGCACTGCCGGTAAAGAGCGCGCAGAGAATAATCGCCATAAATATTTTCATAATTCGATCCTTTTTTGGCTGGTACCCCGGCTGCAGGGATTACCAGGTTGCCTTGGTCAGGAGATTTTCTGCTCTGGAGAGGTCATCACTAACTGCAACCTCTGCGTTTTTAACCAGCGTCATTGGATTGCCGATAGCCGCAACAGCTATCAGACCGCTGACACCGCGCATCTGCACCGGGACGGCACTGCCATTCATCGCGATCCCGTTCCCCCATTGACCACTGCTGCTATCGCCCCAGGCCATGACCGTACCGTCCTGCATCAACGCAAAAGTATGATTGACTTTAGCGGTAATATCCTTGACACCCGTCAGTCCGCTTACCTTCATCGGATGCAGGCTGCCTTCATAGACAGAGTCATTACCGAGCTGACTGGCAATATTGCTCCCCCAGGCCCAGATGGTACCGTCATTTTTTAGTGCCGCCATATGATTATTGCCGGCAGTAATGGCAATGATATTGCCCAGTTCAGCCACTTTTCCCGGCACATTGTAGCTGCTTTCCCTGTTGGCGCTACCAAGTTGACCGGAGCCGTTGAAACCCCAGGTCCAGACGCTACCATCACTCTTCAAAGCTGCCGTCTGGAACGACCCGGCACTGATAGCAGTGACCCCCTTTAACTCCGTGACCTGAATCGGTGTAAGAAAAGACCTGCTCCCCTCTTGCCCCAGTTGACCGGAGTGATTACTCCCCCAGGCCCAGACAGTGCCATCTTTTTTAAGCGCCGCCACATGACGATAGCCGGCGGTAATTGCAATCACATCCTTGAGCCCGAAGACCTGCACCGGAGTTGAGCTGTCCGTAATGGTACCGTCCCCCAACTGGCCGTACTTATTATTACCCCAGGCCCAGACCGTGCCATCCTGCCGCAGCGCCACGGAATGCATCCGACCGGCAGCAACAGCGACGACGTTGTAGATACCTGGTACCTGGCCGGGTTCATTACTCTCCTCAATACTGCTGCCCATGCCCAGCTGCCCGTATTGGTTATTGCCCACAGTCCAGACCGTACCATCCGGCTTCATGACGATAATATGGGTACCCATTGAAGCGTACCAGGGGGTTACTGCCCGGGCGAGTCCCGCTGTCGCCAGCACCAGCAGGCAGACTGCCGCCAGCACGGTGTAAATTCTGATTTTAAGTCCACTTTCCGTTGATCCAACTAATTTGGTTTCCATAGTCATTCACCTTTCCTTCCCCCGATATCGGGTGACAGTTTAGGTGATATTTCGGCAACCCGGCTGCCTGCTTGAGGCCCTGTGGGCTTTCCGCCCCATCCTTGCAGATGGTTTAGTATTATCGGCTATCACTTCAGGGTTGTACTACCGCTACTCCATTCCAAAAATCCGAGCTTTATTTGTATAGCCATACGTAGCCAATCTCACCCCCTTTCCCTGAATTTAGCCCGCAAAAAAGCCGGGGCCGATATCATGTTCGATTCGGCAACCCGGCTGTCTCCTTGAGACCCATTAGGCTTTCCGCCCCATTCTCGCGAATGGTTTAGTATTATCGTCAAAACAGTAATAAAACTGTTATTTTAAACATCACTTGGAATGTTACTTATAATTAGCTGTCCTTTAAATTATAATATTTTCAGCCATCTATGGTTTAATTAGGAGGATAACGATGTTCTGCTTTTGTTTTATAATATCCATCTGAAAAAATTAAATCAAGATATATTTGCAAGTTTATGTCAAATTAAAAATAATGTTTGACTCGAAACAGTGCCGATCTAAAACTGTAACGATAACTAAAGCGAAGTCACTTCCGGACTTTAATATTTCGACCGGTATTACAGGGGAAAGAAGAGTTTGTCATTTGCACTCCCCTTTGTTATTAGCGCGAGCATTTAATCCAGAGGGTTCACCTGACAATAGTTAGCAACTGTTATGATTATGCTGTGACTTCAAGTAGGGGGGTGAAATATGGGGTGGGTGAAGGCAGAATGGGTTAAATTTGATGGCCGGCAAGTTTGTTGCTGCGTACAGACTCGAACCCGATATCGTCCGGAGGCCTTCTAGTACTTTCTCCGTTGATTACTCAGCCAAAAAGGTAACGATGCGGGCTAGCGCTCGGTCCAGACTTGGCGCACATAAGCGAGCTTGCTCTATGTTCCAGCAAGTGTTAACGAAATTGACAAAATGAGAATTGTAAAGTGGGCCGATTTTAGCTGAAGAACCGACTTCCGGAACAATCTCTTGAGCCAGTCGCCGCTTTCTGCTTTTCCTGGCAAGATTGATCAATGTCCTCTTTGGATCTGCCTCTGTCTCTGGCGCCTGAGGAACCTTACTGGCAGCTATGTGCAGAAACTCCGCGATTCCAGCTCTATCGGCCATCAGCCAGGCTTCAACTTCTCTTACCGCAATTCTGAAAAGCAACTGCGACGGCAACTGTTTGGCGTTCCATTTTTCAATTAGTTCCGGCGGACAAGGGCAACTGTCCAGATCGGTCAAGACAATATGAGGAAGCACCCGACTGGCCTCACGGAATTTGTTCATTCCGGACTTCAAACGAACATTGCCACGAGCGTTGAAAACACGGTTGATGGTAAAATTACGCCCTGAAAATAAAATCAGCCTGCACATCACCGCTCCGCTTAATTCGTCTTCAACGGCAATTACAATAGAGGGTGTAATAGTCATGGTTTGAACAGGGAAAGCTGATTAACATGTGACGGTCTGGTCTTGGGTAGCAATACTTCCGCAACTGTATAACCGGCCGCGACAAGGGCCAGGTCTTCAGTAGACGTTTCCTGTGCAACTGTTCCATCCTTTGTTGGTTCGAGGCGGATCACTTCTCGGGCATCGATGCTCTCATCTTGAAGAAGCGCCTCGCTGTGAGTAGTGATGAACACCTGACGGCGGTACTTCGCCTGACGCTGCATGTTCCATATCATTTTATGAATCTGGCGAACAATATCCTCATTAAGAGATAGCTCCGGCTCTTCGAGCAATAAAAGAGAATCGCCCTCCAGCAGACTCCACATTATTCCGAGAAGGCGAAGTGTGCCATCGGAAAACTGGTCCTCTCTCTGCCAGCCGGCATCGGGCCGCCAGTGTTCATACATGGCTTCAAGATGAGGGGTACCGGTTACTTCGTCGCGCTTAAACCGTAGATTTCGCATATTCGGCACGCAAATCTTCAATACATCGCCGATTTTAGCAAGGCGGGAGGTTTGTGCCTTATCTTGTGTTTTTGCAATCCTTTCAAGAAAAGCCTGCCCGAAAGGATCGTTTTCAATGCGATACCCCCCCAGTTGGTCAGCATGTTTGAGCAACTGCGGAACCAGATGCAGATAAGTCACATTGGCAAAAAATTCAGATATTTCACGAAATTCTCTATTTGTGTTGATTTGCTCAAGGTGAGTTTGAGTCAGACGATCAATATCCAGCTTATCGTTATCGTCAGGGCGGTCCAACAGAACAGCATTGGTCTTCAGATTAATGACCATCTCCTGACTCACTAAGAGCCGCTGCTGTCCTTTACCTTCACTGCGAAATGCAAGAGTATACCGCCAAAGAGGATCAGTATCTACTTTTTCAGATAGTTCGACTTCGATAGAGACTTTCGGGTCATTGCGAGCCAGCAGACAGCGTAATTTGGTTATTCCGCCCCGATCCAGCACGGCTTTTTGCAAACCGCCTCCAGTTGGGTTTGCGATATCTCGCAGAAAACGCATTACATCAAGAAAGTTTGACTTCCCGGCAGCATTCGGGCCAATGACATAGACTCGGTCGCGCAGATTCACATCCACTTTCTTGAAATTCCGCCAGTTTTTTAATTTTATACGTGTAATCAGCATAGTTCACTCCGACGAAATAATCTTCACATCAAAGACTCGACAATTTCATTTCATCATGAAAAAGTTCTACATTTTTCGCATATATAACAAATTGAGTCAAGAAGTTGCTCTTTTACAACCATAACATAAGGGCACCCCGTTTCCGGAGTGCCCTTATGTTATTTAAATCGCTGCAAGAAGAATTTTTCGTCAGATCAAGAGAACATAACTCTCCTAGCGCATCATCTCGAAAAACCGATCCTCACAGGTTTCATCCTTGATATCAATAAACTTGTTGCAGATCTCGGTGACCATATTGATCGCACCCTGGTAGCCGATGATCGGGTAGCGGTGCTTGTTGACCCGGTCGAAAATCGGGAAGCCGAAGCGGAACAGGGGTATACCGGCGTCACGGCAGGCGAACTTGCCGTGGGTGTCGCCGATCATGGCATCAACCGGATCGGTCATGACCAGGCTGCGCATGTGCCACAGATCCTTGCCCATATAAATTTTGCACCCTTTGCCGTAGAGCGAGGCATCGAGCAGCGCCTGAATCTCTTTCTCGACTTTTTTACTCCCCTTGCTGCAGAGAATGTGATACGGGATCGCCCCCATCTCCAAGAGGAAGGAGACATAACCGATCAGCTGATCCGGATCGCCGTAAAGGGCAAACTTTTTGCCATGCATGTACTGGTGGGAGTCGGTCATGGCGTCTACCGCCCTGCCCCGCTCGTTCTTGATCGACTCGGGAATCGGCTTGCCGGAAAGATCGGCAATCTTTTTGATCAGCTCGTCAGTCTTGGCAATACCGATCGGCATGGGAATGGCGGAGTGTTTGCCGGAGAAATTATCCTTCAGCCAGGCAAAGGTCTTGGCTGCCGAGTAGGGGCCAACGCTGAGGGTTGCCTTGCCGTTGATAGAGTCGGCAGCGTCGTCCAGCTTGGTGCCGCCGGGATAGGTGTGGTAGGTGCCGTCGCAGGGGGCATCGAAGACATCGGAAATATCTCCCAGAATGGTAAGGGGCACACCGAATTCAGCGAAGAGCCGCTTGTATTCACGGAAGTTACCGGTGTTGGCGTCAAAGCCGGGAATGAGGTTAATCTTGCCGGTACAGCGCCCTTCCACCTTTTTCCCTTCGGTCAGGGTATGGAGAATAGCATTCAGCATGGCATCGTAGCCGTGGATGTGGGAGCCGTTAAAGCTGGGAGTATTGGCGAACGGTACCGGCATCCCCTCCGGTATGATCCCCTTGTTGCGGGCATTTTTGAGGAAAGCGACCAGGTCGTCGCCGATGATCTCCGGCATACAGGAGGTAAAGATGGAAACCATCTTCGGCTTGTAAATGGCAATGGCGTTTTCCAGACCTTCATGCAGGTTGTTCTGGCCGCCGAACACCGCGCCGTCTTCGGTCATGGAGTCGGACACCGCCGGTGCCGGCTCACGGAAGTGACGGTTAAGGGTGGAGCGGTAGTAGGAGGCGCACCCTTGAGAACCATGCACAAAGGGGAGCGAACCCTCAAAAGCATGGGCCACCAGCTCGGCGCCCAGCGGCTGACAGGCGTGCGGTGGTGCTATAACCAGCGCCTCACGCTTGAAGTTGAGATCCTTGTACTCCTCGGTATTGATCCATTCAGCGACCCGCTCTTTTTCAGCTTCGGTAGTTTCAGTTACATATTTGACAGCGGCTTCTGCGCTCATTGTAGACTCCTCTCCGGATACCAATCTGTATCACGGTAGATTTTTTTGTAAGGGCGCTGTTTGCTGGGCCCCTACAGCGTGTTAAAAAGGACTTTTCACCAGATTCCAGGTCGGGCTGTTGACCGCCATATCGATGTCTCTGGCAAACACCGAGAACCCCTGATAAGCGTGGTACGGACCGGAGTAATCCCAGCTGTGCATCTGCCGGAACGGAATCCCCATTTTCTGAAAAACATACTTTTCCTTGATGCCGGAGCCGATCAAGTCCGGTTTCAGGGCATCGGCAAACTTCTCAAATTCGTACTCGGACGGATCGTCATAAACGACGGTTGCATTGGGCATTTCCGGAGCAGTCCGGTCATAGTCATCCGAATGGGCGAATTCGTAGCCGGCACCGACACATTCCATACCCAGATCTTCATAGGCGCCGATGGTGTGGCGTGGACGGAGGCCACCAACCAGCAACATCACTTTCTTCCCTTCCAGGCGGGGGCGGTACTCATCCACAATCGCCTGCATGATCGGATCGTACTTGGCAATAACCTGCTCAACCTTGTCCTGAATGTTCTGGTCAAAGCGCTCGCCGATGGCGCGCAGGCTTTCACGGATCTTGGTCGGGCCGAAGAAGTTGAATTCCAGCCAGGGGATGCCGTATTTCTCTTCCATAACCTTGCACATGTAGTTCATGGAACGATAGCAGTGAATCAGGTTCAGCTTGACCGTATGGGTGGCGGCAATTTTTTCCAGTTCACCATCGCCGGTCCAGACCGATTTGACATTGAGGCCGATCTCCTCAAGCAGCGCCTTGGCCGACCAGACATCGCCGCCGATGTTATAGTCACCGATAAGGGAAATATCATATGGGCTCGCCGGCTCGACAAACTCGCGGGTACCGATGATGTAATCACGGATGGAGTCGTTGGAGATGTGATGCCCGAGCGACTGGGAAACGCCGCGGAACCCTTCGCAGTTGCAGGGGATAATCGGCATATCCAGCTCTTTGGCCGATTGACGGGCGGTAGAGTTGATATCGTCGCCGATAAGCCCGACCGGACACTCGGACAAAACCGAGATCCCTTTAGCCAGCGGGAACAGCTCTTTCGCCTCAACCAGCAGCTGCTTCAGCTTCTTGTCGCCACCATAGACAATGTCCTTTTCCTGAAAATCCGAGGTGAACTGCATGCCGAACTGATCAACCCCCAGCTTGCCGCTCATCAGGTTACGGCGGGTGCCCCAGGAGTACCAGCCACAACCGACCGGGCCGTGGGATACATGGACCATATCGCGGATCGGTCCCCAGACAACCCCTTTGGCGCCGGCATAAGCACAGCCGCGGGCGCTCATGACACCGGGGACGGTCTTCTTGTTGGACTTGACCGCAGCGCAACCGGAGCCCTGATCGTTAGCGCCCAGATGGGGCGCACGCTTCTTCTTTGCTTTCTCTGGATAACCCTCAAGAGTTTTGGCAATCAATTCCTCGGTCGATTCTTTGGTGATGCCGGGTAATGTTTTAATTGGATGTGACATAATTCGCTCCTTATCAGTCGCAGTTGGAGGTAAAGGTAGAGGTAATGTTAAATTCAGAATTTACTTTTTCTTTACCTCTGCCTTTACCTTTCCCTGAATTTATTTTGTTGCCGCCTCAACCACACCAACAACCGACTCGTCCTCAGCTTCCATAATACCGAATTCCATCAGCAGGTCTTCCAGCTCTTCCATTTCCAGCGGGGTCGGAATTACCAGCATCTTGTTGTTGAGAATCTTCTCTGCCAGATTGCGATACTCCTGTGCCTGGGGATGCTCGGGAGAGTATTCGATAACGGTCATGCGGCGCATCTCGGCACGCTGAACCTGGTTGTCACGGGGGACAAAGTGGATCATCTGGGTGCCGAGCTTTGCTGCCAGGGCACTGACCAGTTCAAACTCCTTGTCGGTCTTACGGGCGTTGCAGATCAGACCGGCCAGACGGACCTTACCGGAAGTGGCATACTTGAGGATACCTTTGGCAATGTTGTTGGCGGCGTACATGGCCATCATCTCGCCGGAACAGACGATATAGATCTCTTCGGCCTTGCCTTCACGA
Source organism: uncultured delta proteobacterium (assembly GCA_963787125.1). Lineage (GTDB taxonomy): Bacteria > Desulfobacterota > Desulfuromonadia > Geobacterales > DSM-12255 > VEOV01. The sequence goes on along the minus strand of CAWBBV010000023.1, from coordinate 68,058 downwards.
ATCGGCATGGCGAAGCCGCCGCAGACAACGTCGCCGAGAACGTCGTAAAAAACGAAATCAAGATCATCGGTATAAGCACCGTTCTCTTCAAGGAAGTTGATGGCAGTGATGACGCCACGACCGGCGCAGCCGACACCCGGCTCCGGACCGCCTGACTCGACACACTTGGTGTCGCCATAGCCGATCTTCATGACATCTTCCAGCTCAAGATCCTCAACTGTTCCCATCTCCCGCACCAGATCCATAACCGTATTCTGAGCCTTGGCGTGAAGGATCAGACGGGTTGAGTCAGCCTTGGGGTCGCAGCCGACAATCATGACCTTCTTGCCGAGGTAGGCCAGACCTGCCACCGTGTTCTGGGTTGTGGTTGATTTGCCGATGCCGCCTTTACCGTAAATTGCGATCTGTCTCATATGATTCTCCTTTTTGCGGCCACTAATCTGTGGACCACCGTTGATTTTGTGGGGCAACAAAAAAGGCGCCCCATTCACTTGAAATGGTTGGCGCCTTTGCCAGAACAAAACGTGTCTTGTATAAATCGTGGCACGTACTGTTTGATTCTAATTAAAGCATTTGCCGTGCCAACTTTAAATAATAGCGTAATATCTGATAGTTACATATTAATGAGATAAGAAGAGGGGTTTACAAAGGTCGATTTACAAGGGGGGATGCGCCAACGAAGCAGGCAACTGCCGCACAATTAATCAGCTGGGTAGCATTCTAAAAGCAGAGGCTTTGATAGCGGCGTAAATAGTGCGGCCGGCAGTTATGCCCAATTCGTTGACCGCATCCTGGACGACCTCGGCAATCAGTGTGTTGCCGGCACAGTCCAGCTCCACGCCGATTTTCCGGCCGGAGCTGAACAGACTGCGCACACTGCACTGGAGGAGATTACGGGCGCTGATAGCTTCAGGGTGCTGCTTGAAGAGGATGATGTCTTTTGAGGAGAGTTCTGCCAGAGACCGGTCACTGTCCGATCCGGGCGAGAGCAGTAGCCGGGAAGCGCCCCAGGGATAGGCAAAAAGCCCGGCGACCGGAGATGGCCGCCCGAGTTGCAACAGGTTGATATACCCGACTGAACTTTGCCCCATGGTACTGCGGGCCAACTGTTCGGCGGAAGTCTGCGCAACCAGCGCACCTTTCTCAAACGCCAGTACCGTATCGGTCATGAGGCGCATTTCAACCAGTGAATGGGAGATGAACAGATAGGGGATGCCAAACTGCAGGCTGACGCTTTTTAAATAGGGGATGATCTGGAAGCGCAGCGTATCGTCCAGTGCCGAGAGCGGCTCGTCCATCAGCAGCAGGCGGGGATTGGCCAGGATGGCACGCCCCAGGGCGACGCGCTGCTTTTCACCGCCAGAGAGTTTGGTGACGCCGCGATCAAGGAGTTCTGCCAGCTGCAGCACCTCAATCAGGGCGTTGAAGTCGATGGTGCGGTGTTCCTGCGGGCAGCGTCTGAAGCCATAAAGCAGGTTGTTCCTGACATTCAGGTGGGGAAACAGGCAGTGCTGCTGAAAGACCATGGCAATGCGCCGCTGCTCGGGACGGAGGTTGATCCCTCTTGCAGAGCTGAAAAGACAGTCCTCATCAAGAATTATCTCGCCACTATCCGGTTCCAGCAGACCTGCCAACATGCTTACCAGAGTCGACTTGCCGCTGCCGGACGCACCGAAAACGCCGATCCTGTCGCCACTAACGGTAAAGTCTGTGGCAAGGGTAAAAGCGCTGAAATGTTTTGCTGTTGTCATGCTGAGCTGCATATCAATCCCTCCGGGCTATTTTCTTTACCACCGTTTCGTGGAGAAACAGCACAACAACAGAAATGGCCACCGAAACCAGGCAAAGCGACAAAGCCATATTTTCGCTGGTGGGAGAACCGGCATACTCGTAAATAGCCAGCGGAATGGTCTGGGTAACACCGGGAATATTGCCGGCGACAATAATTGTCGCGCCGAATTCACCGAGGCTGCGAGCGAACATCAGCGACGAACCGGCAATCAGTCCGGGACCGGAGAGAGGCAGAATTATGGTCAGCAGGGTATCATACCACCGTGCTCCCAGGGTTCGGGACGCGTTGATCAGTTGTGGATCAATCCCCTCCATGCCGATGCGCAGCGAACGAACCAGCAGGGGAAAACCGACTACAGCCGAGGCGATGACCGCCGCCTTGAGGGTAAATATTATGCGGATGCCCGCTTCGTTCAAAAGCGAACCGAGCCAGCCATGCTTCCCCAGCAGCAGCAGCAGAAAATAACCGACAACTACCGGCGGCAGGGTCAAGGGCAGATTGACCAGCACCTCCAGCAAAACCTTGCCGCGAAATCTGACAAAGGTGATCAGGTAGGCAAAGGCAAAACCGAATGGCAGTGACAGCAGGGTAGCAGCAAGCGAGACCTGCAGGGAGAGCCGGATGGCAGCGTAATCTGTGGCAGCTAAAGAGATCATAAATTACCTTGTGTGTTATCGGGCAGTAAAGCCGTACTTCACCAGTGCCGTCTTTGCCTCATCACCATGCAAAAAAGCAAAGAATGCCACAGCGTCTTTGTTCTGCGCCCCGGAGACTGTCAATGATAGCGGGTAGATAATCCGTGAATAAAGATTCTGCGGGACCGTAAACAGTATTTTTGCCTGTTTCGCCTGCATTGCATCTGTTTTATAAACAAAAGCGCCATCAACTTCACCACGCTCGGCATACATCAGGCATTCGCGCACATCCCTGGCCATGACCAGCTTCTTTTCCAATTGCTTATCGATACCGGCCTTCTTGAAGGCTTCCATGGCATACTCACCGGCCGGGACACTTTTGGGACTACCGATAGCAATTCTCTCCAGCTTGAGCAAATCCTGCAGCGAAGCCGCCTTGCCGGGCGCACCGGCAAAGACAAGGGTGTTGGTGGTAAAGGTACCGATACTGGCAGGATAAACCAGCTTCCTGGTCTTCAGGTAGTCCAGCCACTCCAGGTTAGCGGCAATAAAGATATCGGCAGGAGCTCCATTTTCAACCTGTTTCGCCAGCGCCCCTGATGCTCCGTAGTTCTTGACTAACTTCACGCCGGGATGTTTTTTGGCATAGCCATCAGCAAGCTCGTTGATGACATCTTTCAGGCTGGCGGCAACGGAAAGATTGACATCAGCGGCAAGCACCGGAGTAGCCACAAGAATCAGGCAAAACAAGGCTGCTACCATTTTTAAAACATCTGTCATGAAATGAACCTCCAAACGGGTTGTTGGTGCCTCGGAAACCAAGATCAAATTGGCTCGTTATAGTTAAAAGCATACAACGTTATGCCACAAAAAAGGGACAGCGCCGTTGGTGTCCCTTAAAATCTTATCAGCTGACGCCGATGATAACGCTGGATGCTTTGAAGAGGGCACAGGCGTGACCGCCAACCTTGAGCTCCAGCCGAGTACTGCTTTCATGGGTGATAACGGCACTGACAGTGTTACCGCCGCCGATTTCAATGTCGACCTCGGTGTTGACCGGCCCTTCGATGATTTTGGCAACCGTGCCGCAGAAAATGTTGCGGGCGCTGACTTTGGCATCGTGGAGATCAGTGCCGATGATGACCGAGCTTGCCTTAACGATGGCGTAGGCCTCAGCACCGGATTTCAGCCCCAGGTTGTCGATGGCGCCGTTGGTGACAACTGCCACGAGCGGGACACCGCCTTTGAGACTTAAGGTTACCTCGGCGTTAACGGCCCCTTTGGTGATATTGCTAACTGATCCGGCAAATGTGTTACGTGCGCTGACTTTCATGGAAATCCTCCTTAAGAATTGGTACAGGCCATCGGTGTCACCGAGCCTGTTTTCCAGATTATCCAGGAATTTGCGGTGCTCTTCCTGGATGGTTTTATACTGGGTGACGACCTTCTTCCCGGCATCGGTCAGACTCGTACCGCCGCCACCCTTGCCGCCTGCCGAGCGGTCAACCAGCGGCTGTTCCGCCAGGTTGTTGATAAGGTTGACTATATCCCAGGCGGTTTTGTAGCTGATGCCGACAGCTTTGGCTGCTCTGGTGATGGAGCCAAGCTCGTCGATTCTCTCCAGCAGACTGATCCGGTCACCACCAAGAAACTTGTTTTCTGCCTGATTGAACCAGAGGTTACCGCTAAGACCCAGAGTATTATTGCTGCACTTCATGCTCTTACTCTCCGCGAAGCAGATGCTTTAAATCTCGCTATAGTCATTTAAGTTTACTCCGAACAGAGTTGGAAGCAACACTATCTTTAGCATTGTCATTGTTCGTATACCGCTGAAACTTCAGACTTTATAAGAGCATCTGTACCTAGTAACCTGATCTGATTATCGTCAGTGGCGTTCTTGCCGCTATTATGCCCACAGCTACCAAAACCTTTTTCATCTCCATCCCCCTATGTAATGAGCTTTTGTTTCAGTTCCCCTCATGGTGAATAACTCCGATCAAAATACAGTATCGTTATAAATAAATATACATAACGACATGTAAAGCCTGATATTTAAAAAATTAGAAGGCATATCGCTATAGTCAACACTACATAACGCATGCCAATATTTTTAAAAAAATATAAACTGTAGTTTCAGCCAGTTACAACTAATCAGTAATCAGAGGGCCTTTGTTCTGCTGCAACTTTCAGCAGATTTTATCCTGATGCACGGGAAGTAGTCAGGGGGGGGCTCCTGTCAATCGATCGTATCCGCAGGGATCCGGAACACCTGTTTAAGGTAGCGCATGAAGTTTTCATTATCACAGAGCCCTTTGCCGGGGGAATCGGAAATTTTAGCCACGGGCTGGCCATTGCACTCGACCATCTTCATCACCAGGTTCAGCGGCGGTCGGCCGAAGTCATTGGTCAGATGGGTGCCGATGCCGAACACCGGCCGGATCGAATGGCGCACAAGGCGATGGAGGGAGATGGCCGTAATCAGGGTCAGGCCGTCGCTGTAGACGGCACTTTTTGTCAAGGGGTCGAGGTGAAGCTCACGGAGCCGCTGAACCAGTTTCCAGGTCCACTTGACCGGCTGACCGGAATCCTGGCGGAAGCCGTCGAGGAGCTTGGCAAAGTAGAGATCAAGATCGCGTAGAAACGCATCCATCCCCACCACATCTGTGAGCGCAATCCCCAGGTCACCGCGAAACTCCCGTACCCAGGTTTCCAGCGCGGCCTTCTGGCTGTCCACCAGCCGGGGGCCGAGCGCCTGGAATGCCTGCAGATATTCGTGGGCCATGGTGCCGACCGGCGTCAGGCCGTATTTCATCGCCAGCCACATATTGCTCGTGCCGATAAAGTTGTCCGGCAGCGCTTCGGCCTGCCGCCTGACGGTAACATCGTGCCACTCCCGGCTCTCCCGGCGGCGACTGCCAAAATCCGCATAGCGGAAATCACCAGCCATGTCGGAGTTTTTAACATAGGCGATCTTTTCGTCAAGACGGCGCTCCGCCTCAGCATAGTTTTCGCCGGGGTACGTCCGGCGCGTGTAAACCTCCTGCACAATCGGCAGGATATACAGCTCGAACGGCATGACATAGACCATCGGCCCCTGGGCTTCGATGATCAGTTCATCGCCCCGGGCTTCAATCCTGACGCTGCTGCTGTCCAGCCGAAAAACTCTCAGGAAGTCGATATAATCACCGGCAAGTGACGGAATGCTGCCGAGATAGTCAAGCTCTTCCCGGCTGAAAGTGAGCGAATCCAGGTGGCGCACCTGTTCACGGATCTCGTCAGCATACCTGCCCAGGTTCGCCCCTCCAGTGCGGCAGTGCAACCGGTAACGGGCCCGGGCTGCCGGGTAATGGTGGAGGAAGACTTTCTGCATGGAAAACTTATAGCGATCCGTATCCATCAAAGTCCGGATTATCGGTTTGTCCTGCTTCATAATAATCCCTTTCCCGCTTTCAGAGGGCCTCTACCACAATAATGCCGGCCGCAGCCAGCTCATCCACCGCCATCAAAACGGTGTCAGCGGAGATCCCCCGACAGGCGGCCAGATTAACAATAACCTCCAACCCTCCCCGGCGAAGCTGCAGTGCCGTGGTTTTCACACAGTAGTCGGTAGCCAGGCCGCCGACAAGCACTGTTTTAATACTGTTGTATTGCAAAAACTCGATAACGCCGGTGCTCTGTCGCTCTGCCAGGTCGTGATAACAGGCGCCGTAGGGGTGCATATCCGGTTCGATTCCCTTCTGCACGAAAAAGTCGTAGTCCGCCGGGTGAGGCAAGCCGTCGATGAGCTCATGCCCCAGCGTCCCCGGCACACAGTGTAGATTCCAGCGAATATCTACGTTCTTCCCCGCTACCTTTGAAAACTGCGGCGCCCCTGTTACCGCACGCCACACCGCTGTTACTGGATGGGCATCCTTGGAACCGATTCTCAGCCGGGCCAGGCCGGCCTGGCGGTTGAGTACCGCCGCCAGAGTCTCCCCGCCGGTAACCGGCAACTCCTCCGGGCAGAGCGGAGTAAAACCTTTTTGTGCATCCACGTCAAAACTCGCCGTGGTTTGCCTTGTAATTATCATCGCTCTATCCCCTGAACTTCACTGTAACGTAAATAACTTGATGGAGCTGTTCGAACAGCATGACCATCAGACTGCGTTACAGCTGCTGGAAAGGATCGAAGTGGAAAGCTGCCGGTGTGCACAGCAACTTCACAGGCAAGTTGCCGACCCGGTGCTTGCTGCTGGCTGCGAACATGTCTGAAAATCCGCACTCATCGCAACAGCTTCAGCCGGAAATATCAATCCGACCATGGTATGAACTTTTGCAGGATCAAAGCCGCAAAGCCGCATCCCACGGGATTCCATCAGCGGCCTGCGGATCAGCAGGTGATCTTCCTGCATAAGTTTGAGCGCAGTACTCGTATCGTAGCAGAGCGGATCTATTTCGCCCGATTTTACCCGCGGTGAATTGGGGTTGAACCACAGATCCACCGGCATTTCGCCAAAATAAGACATTAGTTCGACTGCCGCCCAAGGGTGGGTTATCAGGTCGTGCACTTCAACCGAGTGCCCTGATCGTCGCAGCAGTTCCAGCTGTTTGGCAGCAGTTGCACAGCCAGGCTTAGTGTAAAAAGTTATATAGGCCATCATTAACCTCCATAGCAGCAGGGCTATATCTGACCTTACACAACACATGCCGAAGTCTACACTGCATTAACTACTGTAATTACGGCTAGTTAACGCTTCCACACATAAATTCTCCCGGCCTGATGCTTTATCTTCTTGCGTACGCATGAAACTATGCCCTTTTAATAACCATTAAACTGCCTCTGGGGCAGCAACCGCAAAGAATGGCCATTGTGAAAGCGGTCAGTTATAATTTTCGCCAGAACGGCAGTAAAGTTGCAAACGATTGGAGGATCAGGAGAGATACTATGGAACCACTCGACAAGGATACCGCAAAGAAACTTTTCGATCACTACCGCAAACACCGTGACGGCATCAGAAACAGCGCTGAGATGGCCTCCATCTGCCTGATCTGCGGCTCGGTCCACATCGTTCCGAAGGCTGGCGAAACGGGTATGCTTACCTGCCGCAACTGCGGCTTCAGCTGGTATCGCTATGAGTGCCCAGCCTGCGGCAAAACAGTGGACGGGCGCGACCCGATGAATCCGGCCTGCCAGGTCTGCGGTTTGAGGATCTGCAGCTGCGGAACCTGTGGCTGCACGGAGAAAACCCCGTAACTACATGATTCTCTAAATAGCCTGTAGAACCACGCTGCATCCGGCGGGACAGCTTTACTCTCTTTTTTGTCGTTATCTGCTCTGAAGGTCTGGCGCCACCTCTCCTCGACAACACCCTTAAAACAGTGTAATCTCCCGCAGACAGTTTTTCATATGCTCCCGGAGATGCCATGCCCGAAACAGCTGCCGCCAAAATCACCGATTTCATCCGCCGCTGGGAGGTTTCCGGCGCTGTCGAACGGGCCAACTATCAGTTATTTCTTTCAGAACTCTGCGATCTTTTGGGGGTGGAAAGGCCGACGCCGACAAAACCTGACGACAAGGACAACGCCTACGTTTTCGAACGGAGCGTCACCTTCCGCCACGGCGACGGCAGCACCAGCAGCGGCCGAATCGACCTGTACAAGCAGAGGCACTTCGTCTGCGAAGCCAAGCAGGGGAGCGACAAGACAGGCGAATCGCCACTTGCTGTCAAGGAAGACGGCGTTCGCTGGTCAGCCGGCAAACGCGGCACCGCCGTTCGCGGCACTCCCGGTTGGGACATCGCCATGCTCAAGGCCAAGGGGCAGGCCGAGCAGTACGCCCGCGCCCTCCCTGCCCACGAGGGGTGGCCGCCGTTTCTGGTGATTGTTGATGTCGGTCATGCTATCGAGCTGTACAGCGAATTCTCCTGTAGCGGCAAAAGCTATCTCCCCTTCCCTGATCCCCGTTCCCACCGCATCGCCCTGGCCGATCTGCTTGACGAAGCAGTCAGAGAGCGGCTGCGCCGGGTCTGGAGCGAACCGCTTGCCCTCGACCCGACCCGCCAGAGCGCCCGTGTCACCCGGCAGATTGCCGACCGGCTGGCTCTCCTGGCCAAGTCGTTTGAAAGCAGTGGCCATAGCCCGGAAACAGTCGGCAACTTCCTCAAACGCTGCCTCTTCACCATGTTTGCCGAAGATGTGGGCCTACTGCCGCACAACTGCTTCACCGAGCTGCTCTCCAGCCTCAAAGGCTCTGCCGACAAATTCGCCCCGATGATGGAATCGCTCTGGCTCACCATGAAAGACGGCGGTTTCTCGCCAATTCTCCGGGAAAAGATCCTTCGTTTCAATGGTGGTCTCTTCGCGGAAGCAGAAGCGCTCCCCGTGGGCGAAGAGCAGCTTGCCCTGCTGCTTCAGGCCTCAAAGGCCGACTGGCGCGACGTTGAGCCCGCCATCTTCGGCACGCTGCTGGAGCGGGCCCTTGACCCCCATGAACGCCACAACCTGGGCGCTCACTACACCCCCCGTGAATACGTGGAGCGGCTGGTCATGCCGACGGTCATCGAGCCGCTTAGAAATGAGTGGGAGGCGGTGCTTGCCGCCGCGTTCATCCTGGCTAGGCAGGGCAGCAGCGCCGGCGCGATTCAGCTCGTCAAAGAGTTTCACCATAAACTCTGCACCATCAGAATTCTCGACCCGGCCTGCGGCAGCGGCAACTTTCTCTATGTCACCTTTGAACATCTCAAAAGGCTGGAAGGTGAGGTTCTCAACGCCCTGGAAGGCTTCGGCGAAGAACAGTCAAGTCTTGAGCTGGCCGGATTGACTGTCGATCCGCATCAGCTCCTCGGCATCGAAATAAACCCGCGAGCCGCCGCCATTACCGACATGGTGCTCTGGATCGGCTATCTCCAGTGGCACTTCCGCACCCGTGGCGAAATCATGCCGCCGGAGCCGGTCATCAAGCGCTTTCGCAACATAGAGTGCCGTGATGCGGTGCTTGCCAGTGACCGGTGCGAGCCGCTGCTGGCTGCCGATGGCCAGCCGGTTAGCCGCTGGGATGGCCGTACCTTCAAGACCCATCCGGTTACCGGCGAACAGGTTCCCGATGAAGCCTCTCAAACAGGCGTTCTTCGCTATATCAACCCGCGCCGGGCCGAATGGCCGGAGGCTGATTACGTGGTGGGCAATCCCCCGTTTATCGGCGCAGCCACCATGCGCCGCGCCCTTGGCGACGGCTATGTGGAGGCGCTTCGCAGTGCGTGGCAGGAGGTGCCCGACTCCGCCGACTTCGTCATGTTCTGGTGGCAGCAGGCTGCCGAATTGACCAGAAAAGGGAAGCTACAGCGTTTTGGTTTCATCACCACCAACTCCATCACCCAGACCTTCAACCGGCGGGTGATTCAGCAGCAGCTGGCAGCTGCGCCGCCGCTGTCACTGGCCTTTGCCATCCCTGACCATCCGTGGGTTGACTCAGCTGACGGCGCTGCGGTCAGAATCGCCATGACGGTCGGCAAACCGGGTGCAGAGGGGGTTGACGGGATATTGGCTACGGTTGTTGCTGAGCGGGAAGGGAGTGGTGAAGGGGTTGAGGTTGAGCTGGCGAACCGGCGGGGGATGATCCATGCTGATTTGACGGTTGGAGCTAATTTAATTGGGACATCACCATTAAAATCAAATTCAGACCTTGCAATTAAAGGTTTTGAGTTGGGAAGCCAAGGATTTCTGATTTCAGCATCAGAAGCTCAAAATCGGCTTATTGCAGATGACACTCTTGGGCAGATTTTAAAACCTTACATGAATGGAAGCGACCTAGTCAAAGGCTGTTGCGAACGTTATGTGATTGATTTTTTCGGTAAATCTCTCGATGAATCGAGATGTTACCCAATTCTTTTGCAGCACGTTATAGATAACGTCCTTCCAGAAAGAGGAGTAAACAGAGAACAAAGGACTGCAACTAAATGGTGGCTTTTTAGAAGGTCTAGTGAAGCTCTTCGAAAAGCACTGTTTGGATTAGATCGGTTTATTGGCACAACAAGGACTGCCAAATTCCGAATCTTCCATTTTCTGCCTGCTAACCTCATTGCCGAAAGCAAGATAGTTGTTATCGCAAGCAGTGATCCATTTGTGCTTGGAGTCCTGACGTCAAAACTACATATCGTTTGGTCAATGGCAACAGGTGGTTGGTTGGGCGTCGGCAATGACTCGACATATAACCATACCGACTGCTTCAATAAGTTCCCCTTCCCCACTGCCAACGACGCCCAAAGACAGAAAATCCGCACCCTCGCCGAAGAGCTGGACGCCCATAGAAAGCGGCAGCAGGGGCTTTTCCCCGAGCTGACCCTGACCGGCATGTATAACGTGCTGGAGAAGCTGCGCAGTGCCGAGCCACTGACCACCAAAGAAAAAACCATTCACGAACAGGGGCTGGTGTCCGTACTCAAGCAGCTCCATGACGAACTGGACACCGCTGTTGCTGAAGCCTACGGCTGGCCGGTGGATCTGACCGACGAGGAGATTCTGGAAAAACTGGTCGCTCTCAACGCTGAACGGGCAAAAGAAGAAGCGGAAGGGTTTATCCGCTGGCTCAGGCCGGAGTATCAAAAACCAGACACCCTCCCTCACCCGGCCTGCGGCCACCCTCTCCCAGGGGGCGAGGGATATCAAGGCTTGCTCCCTCTCCCTCTGGGAGAGGGCCGGGGTGAGGGGGGAAACTCCAAACCCCTCTGGCCCAAAACCCTGCCGGAGCAGGTGCAGGCCGTCCGCGCCGCGCTCATCGCCGCTGAAGCCCCGCAGACAGCGGAATCGCTGGCACGAGCCTTTCAGCGCGCCCGGACCGATAAGGTCGCCGAACTGCTGCAAACCCTTGCTGCGCTTGGCCAGGCGCGGGAAGTGGAAGCAGGGAAGTTTGCGTTGTAGGTGCCAGACTCCTAACCAGGTGAATATAGTTTTTGACTAGAGCAAATTATTATCATACTATTATCATATAATTAGATGTATCAGGAGGTAACGATATGCGCTCACTGCTTGAACGCTCCGACCAGGCTGTTTCAGTTACCGAAGTTTCCCGTTCCGCCAAGACCATTTTTGATCGTCTCTGCAGCGGCAAGCAGGAAAAATACGTGGTAATGCGCAACAACGCCCCGGCAGCGGTGATGATGCCGGTCTCCATCTACGAGGCCATGATGGACGAACTGGACGATCTGCATATCCAACTGACAGCAAGAGAACGGCTCCAGAGTTACGATCGTTCCAGGGCCATCAGCCACGAAGATATGCTGAAAAGGTTTGCCGATGAGGATGAAGCGTGACCTGGCGGGTAATCTATCACCACGAGGTTGCGGATGACCTGGATGACCTGGGGAAATACCAGGCGCGGGCGGTACTCAAAACGATTGAAACCCGTATTCGCGATGGCGAGCCGGAAAAAACCGGTAAACCGCTTGCAGGAGAACTGGCAGGCTGCCGCCGCATCCGAACCGGTGATGTCCGTATTGTATACCGCGTTAATGCCGAGTTTATCGAGGTTTTGATTGTGGCAGTTGGTCCACGCCGCAATGATGAAGTGTACCGGACCGCCCGCAAGCGGGTCTGACCTTACCCTCTCTTTCCGGGACCTATCGCCTCATCATATTGCAAAGCGTTCCTGAACATCCGTCCTGCCACATGCAGGGCGGTTTTAGAGATCCACGAAATCAATTTGAGACTGACTCATCGAAATGGTGGAAGAAGGAAAGAGTGCAAACCCAAACCATGCGTGTCGAACAGGTGATAATGCCTTCACGAGAAGCGCACTCTGACCGGTAAATGCCGAACTACTGCAAACTCTTGCTGCGCTTGGCCAGGCACGGGAAGTTACAGCGGGAATGTTCGCCTTGTGATGGATAAAAAAAAGACCTCGAAGGCTTTTAAACCCTCCGAGGTCTGATCCTTTCTTGAAAAGCAGCCAGTTGCTACAACCGGGCAAAATCCTCCGGTACGTTCACCTCAACTTTAATGGTAGTCTTGACTATCAACATCTTTGATCAAATCATCCATATCGCAATCAAGAGCTCTGGAGAATTTCAGCAGCAACTCTACACTTGGGGAGCGTTTACCTGACACCAGCTACGAAAACTGATAAAGAGTGATCCTGGCAGGTTTGCAGAGCGCCTCAAAATGACTGTCCAGGGTTGCCACCTGGAGACGGGCAGAGGCGGCAGCAACGGCGATATAGCAATCGGAGAGGCCGATGGTTATCCCTTTGCGGCGTAGCTGAAATGACAACTTCCCGGCGGCTACCCACAGTTCAGCTGTTTCGGGGATAAACGTGAAAACCTGGAGGAAGTCAGCCAACACTGCCAGTTCTTTGTCTGATTTTGCCCCCTGCATCAATTCCGCCAGGATAATGCCGCAGCAGACAACCTGCTCTTCGTCTATCAGCCGCGTGACGATACCGTGATACGGTTCGTGCTTGCGAAAGAACTCGATCCAGACCGATGTGTCCACCAACACTCTAGCCAAGGCGCTGGTCCCCATGGCGAAGTTCTGCAGCCGTCATGGTGAAATCCATGACTCCGGCCATAGCTTTGATGCGGGCGGCCTTTCGCAGTCGGATTTCATCCTTTACTGCGGTGATAACAGCTTCAGTCTTGCTTTTAGCGCCAACCAGAGCCATAAGTTCGGTCAGCAGATCCTGGGGAAGGGTTACGGTTGCACGTACCATATTATCTACCTCCATAAGATAATTGCACAAGAAGTATCATGTTTTTTGTGCTGTCAGTCAACACAAAAAATATCTGCCCGGAGAAAAGGAAGTATCGTGTTTCAGGACTAGATCGGCAGCAGCTTTGCCGCCAACAGAAAATTCTGCAGTAACAGACTGACAATTACCCGGTAACTTTCCGCCCCTGCCCTGAATCCCGCCACTAAATCTTCAACTCTGCCTGAGGTGGACCTGCCCCAGGCAGACCAGCAGCGGATAATCTCTTCCGTCACCTCTGGATGAAACTGCACCCCCCAGGCAGTGTCTCCCACCAGGAACGCCTGATGGGGACAGGCGGCTGAAGAAGCCAGCAATACCCCGCCCACCGGGATGTCAAAGCTGTCGTGGTGCCACTGGAAGGTCAGAAACTCCGGCAGAATTCCTTTAAAGAGCTGATCCCTTTTCCCCTCTTCCGTCAAGGAAGCGCTGAAATGGCCGATCTCTTCCCAGCGATTCGACACAACTTTCGCCCCGAGAGCCGCTGCCAGCAGCTGTCCGCCAAGACAGACCCCGAGATAGGGGATGCCGGCGGCCACAACCTGGCAGATGAGTTCCTTCAGATCGATCAGGAAGGGGTGTTTGCTGTCATCATTTGCCCCCATGGCGCCGCCGAGGACGATAAGCGCTGAAACGTCCTTCAGCTGCGGGAGCAGACCGTCACGATACGGGTGATGAACAAGATAAGGAACAGTAAGAAAATCGGCAATGGATCCGGGGGGTACTTCAGGATCATTCTGAATGATATGCAGCATGTTTACTCTCACAGTCCTGTTTGAAAACTCAACTCTTCCGGTTGACCCGCACGATAAGGTCCCCTTCAAAAAGCAGTGGATGGCGGCGAATGCCCGTTAGCAAGCCTGGCACAGGCGAGACAACTTTCTCGATGATATTGCCACTGAAGCTGTCATAGATGTAGCCCAACTCCTGTCCGGCCCGCACCCAGCGCCCCACCTGACGGTCGGAAACAAAAGTGCCGGCTTTTTCGGCGTAAACACGGAAAGCGCTTGCCTTGTCAAAACAGCAGATTTCCTCGTCCTCCACTTCGATCTGCACCCCTTGCAGAACGCCGACCCTGCCAAGAAACGAGACCAGTGCCCGGAAGACCCGCTGACAATGATCAAGCTGGACGGTGCCGGCCTGCCCTACCCGCAGGACAAAACTCTCGCCGGGCCAGACTTTCCAGGAAGCCATCATGGTGGTGGTGAAGACCGGAGAAAGCGAGCGTTCCATAATAGCTGACAAGCCGAACAGCCGGGCGGTTTCCCGCTCGGCAGCACTCGGACCGTGCAGGCGCACCTGAGGGATCTCCTCGAAATCGGCACTGGCAGTGTGGATATCGATGCGGTAATCAGCCCGCTTGGTCGCCTCTAGCAGTGCATAGGCGATGCGCTGGGTCGTTTCCCCGCCGGTGCTGCCGGGGAACATCCGGTTGATGTCGGATTTGTCAAAAGGCCAGGTACGGGTACGCAGATTGACCCCCAGCACATTGACGGCCGGGATGATCAGCACCCGTTTGGCCAGCTGCAGCTCGGGATATTTACCAGCCTCTACACCGTTGAGGAAGTCTGCCAGGCGCGACAGGATAAAGACGCCGTTGATCTCGTCACCATGGAGCCCGGCCACCATGGCAACCGCCGGGTGAGCTGATTTCGGACCGATCTCGTGGCAGGGGATGTCGAAGCCCTCGCGCACCGGGGCAGTCATGCAGAGCAGGTTACGCTTCATGATCGACCTCCCGGGCGGGCCATGACCCGAGCCATCAGCGAGCCCTCGTAGACCAGCGGATATTCCCGCAGGGTGAAGAGGATGCCGTCCACCGGTGAACGCACTTCAGACAGCACATCACCACAAAACGGCGAAATGATGGTTCCGAGCAGTTCTCCCCGGCGCACGTCGGTCCAGTGGGAAGTTGTCGAGACAAACATTCCGGAGGTCTGGGCATTGAGGTAATGAACATTACTGTCATCGGCGATCAGCGGTGTGTGGGTGATTGCCGGCAAGGCCACATCGGGTGCCAGCAACCCCAGATCCTTCCAGACGGTCAGGATACCGGCCACCAGCTGGTCGCAGTATTCCGGGGTAATCCGCATCCCTACCCCCATCTCTACCACCAGACAGGGGGTAGCGCGACTGTTGAGACTGTGGGCCACCGTGGTTTCCAGCACTGTGGCTGCGCCATGCAGCCAGATCAGATCCAGGTTCATACGGCGGGCGATCGGCACCAGCAGATCATCAAAATCCTGGTTGATCCGGACCTGGGGAATCTCCCGCAGATAGATGTTGCTGGCATGGATATCGACCACCAGCGCTGCCCCGGTTAGTGCTGACATGAGTGCGGCAGCCAGCCGTTCCGGCAGCGGCCCGCCGCTTGAACCAGGGAAAGCCCGGTTGAGATCGGTGTCGAATACCGGCAGGCCACGGGTCAAAGTGTCCAGACCGAGAGTATTGACCGCCGGGTAGAGTTCCACACTCCCCAGCAGACTGTCGGGAGCAGTTCGCTGCAGTTCATCAAGCCAGACCGCCAGACGATGACAGACATAAAGCCCTTCCAGTTCATCGCCATGGAGACCGGCCACAACCGCAACCCGCGGGCCGTCGCCACCGCTGAACACCGTGCGGCGGATCTCCATCCGCTCACAGTAGGGCATATCTATGGTAAAAAATGTTTCGATTTTCATGGTTGGTGGTGAGGACATCGTTGGCCCTTTAAGAGAAATTTATGAATTATGAAGGATGAATTATGAGGTAATAAAGAATTGATGTTTTCATAATTCATACTTCATCCCTCATAATTGCCTTACTGTGCCTGCATCGTTACCGTCACGGACGGCTGCGCTCCGGAAGATTCCCCCTTGAAGCTGCCCCGCTGGGGTGCGGCATCGTAGGAGTCCCGGCCAACGGCAACGGCGATGTAATGATCATTCGTCAACAAATTATGGGTCGCATCAAAACCGACCCAGCCGGCACCGGGCACCAGCGCTTCTGCCCAGGCGTGAGTGGACATTTTTTCGCCGTTCTGGCTGACACCCGGATCAAGATACCCCATGACATAGCGGGCGGGAATGCCCCAGGAGCGGGCGACTGTAATGAATAAATGGGCAAAATCCTGGCATACGCCCCCACCCTGTGTCACTGCTGCCACCAGTGCACCATGAACTTCGGTGGATCCGGTACGATACTCCATCACCGTCGGTACCCAGGCCAGCAGCTCCAGCAGTGAGTCCAGCAGCGGCCGTTCTTTGTCCAGCCTCGGCAACGCATGCTCAATGACTTCGGCCAGTTTCAGGGCAACAGGGGTCAAAACGCTGCGATGCAGAACAAAATCGTTCATTGCGGGGGTTGCCCGAATCGCTTTACGCAGCCACTCACCTTCTTCTGCAGGCGCAATTGCGGCAAAGCTGAAGGGGTTTTCCTTAAGTGTCTCCACTTCACTCCGCAGACGCGTTACCAACCGGCTGTGCGGTGGGATGACACAGAAATAATCGGTCCGGTTACCGAAATAGTCAACATAGGTTGCCAGTTCAGCGGCCGGCTCTGTTTCGATGCTGCAGGAGATAACCTGCTGGTGCCCGTCTGAGCGAGGGGCCAGGCGTAATTCAATGTGATGCTCGCGCACCGTTTGCGGATATTCGAGAATTGTTTCGTGCTCTAACAGATATCGCATTGGAACTCCTGAAATCAGGTTGAAGGTAGAAGGCTGAAGGTATAGGCAAAAAGCTGATTCACCGTCAGCCGTCAGCCTTCAACCTTCAGTCTTCAGCCTGTTCTTCTCCTACTGAAAAAACTCTTCTGCCAGCGCGCCGTGGAAAGTCGCCAACCGCAGCAGCAGGCTCTCCAGATACTCATGCAGGCCGGCAGCAAAAACTTGCTGTGCCGGCACGTGAACCATATCAGCAAGCCCGGCAAAGGCGGCCTGGGTGGCAGCTTTCTGCTCCAGGCCGATTATATCAAGTGCATTTCCCATCCGCTCGACCGAAAAGGCAATCGAGCGGGGAAAGGCGCGGTTGAGTACCACAAACTCAGCCACATCGGCCGGCATGAACCCGGAGTGGTAACTGCGGCGGAAGGCCTCGAAACCGGAAAGTGACTTGAGCAGGGCGGCCCACTGATAATAGTCCAGAGCCGACCCGACCATGGAAAGGTCCGGCAGGATGATATGATACTTGATATCAAGGATACGGGCGGTCATATCAGCCCGCTCCAGACAGCCCCCCAGCTGGTAGAAGGCATAGGCCTCACCCCGCATCATGGTGGAGGCGGTCAGGCCATTGAAACGGGCGACCTGATTACGCAGTTCCACAAAAAGAGCACCGGTCCGCTCAGCGGAAAGCGAGCCTTTCAGCCGTTCATCAAAGCTCATCCAGATCTCGTTGACCGCTTCCCACATCTCCTTGGAAATACGGTCACGGGCAACCCGGGCGTTCTCACGGAACAGCCGCAAACAGGTGCGGATCGAGCTGGGATTGGTCCGACCGGCGCTGACAAACTGCAGTACCCGCGACGTGCTGATGTTGCCGCTACCAAACTGTTCGTCGTAGAGCGGCTCAGATGAATTAATCTGCAGTATCGGGCGCCATTTATCCTCTTCACCCATATCCTCTTCCGCTTCCACCAGGTAGAGCAGGTTTATCTCCATCAGACGGGCGGTTTCCCCGGCACGCTCAAGGTAGCGAGCCATCCAGTACATTGAATCAGCTATGCGGCTTAACATGTATCCCCCTTACTCCGCTAAAACCCAGGTATCTTTACTGCCGCCACCCTGGGAGGAGTTAACGACCAGCGACCCTTTGCGCAACGCCACCCTGGTCAAACCACCCGGCACGACCTCAATATCCTCACCGTATATAACGTAGGGACGCAGGTCAAGGTGACGGGCTTCCAGTTCGCCGTCCATGAAGCAGACGTGCCGTGACAGGTAGACCACCGGCTGGGCAATGTAATTGCGCGGGTTTTCCTGCACCAGCCCCACAAACTCCTTGCGCGAGGCGGGAGTTGAGGATGGCCCCA
Organism: uncultured delta proteobacterium; assembly: GCA_963787125.1. Taxonomy (GTDB): domain Bacteria; phylum Desulfobacterota; class Desulfuromonadia; order Geobacterales; family DSM-12255; genus VEOV01. The sequence continues at coordinate 49,904 of CAWBBV010000023.1, read as the reverse complement.
TCAGCATGCCGTAGCCGCCTGATTCACTGACCGCCTTGATCACCATCCGTTCCATGTTGTCAAAGACATATTCACGGTCCTTGACATTGGTCATCTGGAACGTGGGCACATTGTGCAGGATTGGCTCCTGACCGAGATAATAGCGAATTATGTCCGGCACGTAGGGATACACGGCCTTATCGTCAGCAATACCGCTCCCTGGCGCATTGACAATGGCAACGTTACCCGCCCGCCAGGCGTTAATAACTCCGGCAATACCGAGAGAAGAATCGGAGCGGAACACCAGCGGGTCAAGGAAGTCATCGTCAATGCGGCGATAGATAACATCCACCCGCTGCAGGCCGGTGGTGGTCTTGAGATAGACGACATCGTTGACAACAACCATGTCGCGCCCTTCCGCCAGTTCAACCCCCATCTCCTTGGCCAAAAAAGTGTGCTCGAAGTAGGCCGAGTTATAAATACCGGGGGTCAAAAGAACGATTTCGGCGTTGTCCTTGCCGCGCGGTGAGAGGGCACGCAGCGCTGCCAGCAGCAGCGACGGGTAGTGCTCGACACGGCGGACACGATATTTATTAAAAAACTCCGGCAGTATCCGCCGCTCGATAACCCGATTTTCGATCATGTAGGAAACACCCGACGGGGTACGGAGGTTGTCCTCCAGAATCAGAAACTCCCCTTTCTCATCCCGGATGATGTCAATACCGCTGACGTGGGTATAGATGCCGCCTGGCGGCACTATGCCGACGATCTCGCGGCGGAAATCACGCCCCTCGTAAATCAGTTCGGCGGGGATGACACCATCCTTGATAATCTTCTGTTCACCGTAGAGGTCTCCCAGAAACAGGTTCAGAGCCCGCACACGCTGCTTTAAGCCCGATTCAATCTTCACCCACTCTGCTGCAGTGATGATGCGTGGAATCAGGTCGAAGGGCCAGATCCGCTCAATCCCCTCTTCACTTTCACCATAGACCGTGAAGGTAACCCCCTCGGCTTGCAGTGCCAGCTGCGATTCGTGCGCTTTGGCTTCCAAAGCGTTGTTGCCGGTGGCTTTGATATGATCCCAAAGCAGCCGGTAGTGGTCGCGGGGGGTGAAGTCATCAGAGTAGAACTCATGATAAGGGTTACGGGGTTTTCCGCCCTGCATGCCGTTGGTGTACATGGTCGGCCACTCCTTTGAGATGAATTGACTAATTATACTGCACTTTCGGGATTACGGTATAGTCCGTCACATTTTCTGGCTGATAACGGTAAAGCGGCTGTCAAACCATGGTTCGAGCAGCGGCCGGACGTCTTTCCAGAGGAGACCGCCGCCGCCACAACCTGGACGGGGGACAATGATCTGCTGCCACCCGGCAGCATCGGCGACGAGCCGCAGCTCCTCTGCCGAACGGGCTATTATTCTCAAATCTGGTTGCGACCAGGCCGTCTCTTCCACTGGAAAGCTTGCCAAAGAGCTCCCTAGGTCAAACACATGATTACCATGCATCTGTATCATCATCCCCAGCTTCACAGCAAGCCATGGATACCTGTCAACGGCCTGCTTTGTTACTCCGCATCCGGGAACAGCCTGCCATGAACGCGTCAATGAACCATTGGTTGTCATGACAATCACTGCGCTTCCGGCATATTTCCAGATATCGCCGTCCTCTTCATGCATAACCAGAATCCTTACGCCGCTTTTGGCAGCGTCACTTTTTGATTATAAAGAGACAGGAGCTCGCTGTTGGAAAGATCCCGCTTGCGCCGGCACGACATGGCCCTGGTCTTTTCGAGCAGCGGCACGGCCCGGGTTCGATCAATGGCGATTCCCATGCTGCGATAGCGTTCGATCAGACCGCCGGTGCCGGAGTGTTTACCGATCACAATACTGCGGGTCAACCCAACTTCTGCCGGGTCAAAACCTTCGTAGTTGTGGGGATCCTTGATAACGCCGTCTGCATGCAGACCCGATTCATGGGCAAAAACCCGTTCACCCACCACCGCCTTGGAGACCGACAGCGGGCGGTGGGAAGCCTTGGCAACGAAGAGCGACATCTCGCGGAAACGGTGGGTATCGATACCGGTTTCAATACCGCAGGCGTGCTTCAAGCCCATGACGACCTCCTCCAGGGCGGCATTGCCGGCGCGCTCACCCAGACCGTTTATGGTCGTATTAACAAAGCGTGCTCCAGCCCTTACTCCGGCAATGGCATTGGCCGTTGCCATCCCCAGATCATTATGGGTGTGAACTTCCAGTTCCACCTCCGGAACCGCCTGGCGAAGAAACGCTATCCGCTCGTACATGCCGAACGGATCCATAATTCCAAGGGTGTCACAGAAGCGGAAGCGATCGCCACCGAGAGAGCGGGTGATCTCCAGGAGTTCAACAAGGAACTTCATATCTGCCCGGCTGGAATCCTCACCGCCAACTGACACATAAAGGTTTTTACTCTTGGCAAAGCCGAGAGCGACTTTCAACTGTTCCTTGACCGCATCCCGGTTTTTGCGCAGTTTGTGGACTATCATCTGATCAGAAACCGACAGGGAGATGTCTACTGCCTGCACACCACAGGCAATACTTGCCTCAATTTCAGGCACCAGAGCCCGGTTCCAGGTAATGAGCCGGGCATTCAGGCCAAGTTCAACCAACGCCTTGATCCCGGCACGTTCATGGCCACCCATTGCCGGTATTCCACACTCAATCTCCTGAACGCCTATGGAATCAAGCATCCGGGCGATGGCAATTTTTTCTGCCCTGCTAAACACTACCCCGGCGGTCTGTTCGCCGTCTCGCAGTGTCGTATCATCAATTATTAAAGGCGTGATAGTTTCTCTATTCATAATCTGCCTCCGTAGAACTCATACCTTTCCTTTGCGAGGAGTGCGCCAAGTCAGAGCGGTAGCACTGGACTGCCCCAATATTTGTGTTAACCTTATCCCTCGAAATACAGGGACGACACTCATTGTCAGCATTAAACCATCACTTATTGAACAAGCGGAGACCACCATGAAACTTTTCACGCAGTGCCCACTGGGAGCAGTTGAGCTACAGAACCACATCGTTATGGCGCCCATGACCCGCAATCGAGCGACCGGCAACCTGCCCAACGAATTAATGGTCGAGTATTACCGGCAGCGGGCCGGCGCAGGGCTGATAATCACTGAAGGGACATCACCGTCCCCGAACGGCCTGGGGTACGCCCGCATCCCCGGCATTTTCTCGCCGGAGCAGACGGCAGCCTGGAAGCTTGTCACTACCGCTGTCCATGAACGCTGCGGGAAAATCTTTGTCCAATTGATGCATTCAGGCCGGGTGGGGAATATGCTTAATCTGCCGGCAGAGGCAGAACTTGTGGCGCCGTCTGCGCTTGCGGTGGAGGGCAAAATCTGGACTGACAGCCAGGGGGAACAACCCTATGATCTCCCCGTAGAGATGACAGCGGCAAATGTTGTCCGGGCAATTGAGGAGTATGTTCAGGCGGCGCGCAATGCCATTAACGTCGGTTTTGACGGTGTTGAGATTCACGGTGCCAACGGCTACCTGATCACCCAGTTTCTCGACCCGGGCTCAAACCGGCGCAGTGATGACTACGGCGGGAGTGCGACGAATCGAAACCGCTTTGCCATTGAAGTGACCGCGGCTACGGCTGCGGCCATCGGCGCCGAGCGGGTCGGCATTCGTCTCTCTCCTTACGGGGTATTCAATGACATGAGCGGCACATATGAAGGGATTGCCGGGCAGTATGCTGACCTGGCAGGGGCGCTGGGGGGACTGAAGCTCGCCTACCTGCACCTGGTGGATCACTCCGCCATGGGGGCACCTAAACCTGACCCGGCAACAGTCGCGATTATTTGCAGCAAATTCCGTACAGCCGGCGGCAGGGCAATTATCCTCTCCGGAGGTTACGACCGGCACCGTGCTGAAGCAGACCTTGAGAGCGGCGCTGCCGATCTGATAGCGTTCGGCAGACCGTTTATTTCCAACCCTGACCTGGTTGAACGCCTGCAAACAGGCAAACCGCTGGCAGAAGCCGATCAGACTACATTCTATTCTCCAGGCAGCCAGGGATATTCTGATTATCCGGCACTGACCGGTTCTTGAGACTCCCGCTTCGCTCAGAAAGATTCTGAACGCAAAAAGAGACGCAAGCGTTTGCGTCTCTTTTTGCGTTTTTAACGGCTGTTTAAAATATTCGGCTCACTCTGTCAGCAATATTGCTTCTGCTATCTGCCGTAAAGATTTCCTCTTGTCCATTGCAAGTTTCTGCATTTTGCGAAAGGCTTCCGGTTCGGACAGCCCCTGCGATTTGATAAGAGAACCTTTGGCTTTATCAATAATTTTTCTACTTTCCAAAGTATTTTTCAGATCAGTGATCTCTTCCTTCAGCTGTTCGACCTCATGGTTATGGGCGAACGCAAGTTCAATGGCAGGCCAGAGTTCATGCTCACGCAAAGGTTTGCCGAGAAAAGCAGCGACATCAACCTTCATTGCCCGCTCAATCATGTCATGGTCACGACAGGCAGTCTGAAAGATTATCGGTATTTTAAGTTTTTCCCTGATCTCTTTAGCTGCAATAATGCCATCTTTTTTCGGCAACACGATCTCCATAATCGCCAAATCCGGGACTTTCTCCAGGGCTGTCTTTACCGCTTCATCACCATTGCTGCATTCATAAACAGTATCAAAACCAAGTCCATTTAGAATGCTACGCAGTTCGCTCCTCACTGATGAAGCATTATCACAGATCATGACACTCTTCATGGTAACCTCCATTTCCCGCTGTTATGCCAAAAGCTTTAGCATAAACCGTTCCCTGCTGTGCCATCACCTCAGACTAGCTGTGATGGCCCTGTAACAGGCGCTCTACAGCTGTCACTCTTCTGGGAAAACCAGGGTAATCCCCTTGACGCCTGATTACTCCCGCAGCATGTATGCCCGTTTCATGGGCAAATACCGGCGTTTTTGTGACATTATCGATTATTTTTCCCAAAAACCTGTGCTATCTTCTTACTCCAATTCTGATAAACGTAACGAGGAGAGCAGATGACCTCCATCACTGATGCCCTCATACCGGTACTGGCTCTGATCCTGGTCGGTTTCATCATTCAGCGCACCAGCTTCCTCCCCTCATCTTTCTGGCCGTCGGCTGAAAAACTCACCTATTTTCTGCTCATGCCAGCGACCCTGATCCATAATCTCGCCGGCAAACGAATCGACTCGCTCCCTTGGCTGAAGATTTTGCTGACCGTTGAGAGCGCGGTGCTGACCAGTGCACTGCTGCTGACCCTTTGGTGGCTCATTAACCGACAGATGGGCGGTCCGGCTTTTACTTCGCTTTTTCAGGGGGGAGTTCGCTTCAACACTTTTGTAGCTCTGGCTCTGGCAGAAAATCTTTTCGGCAGGGACGGTCTCTTTCTGGCCGCACTGGGTGCCGGCTTCATGATCATATTGATCAATATTCTATGCGTTTCGGCCTTCTCATTGGCAGTGCATAACGGCAGTGGCATAAACTTTAAACGACTGACAGTTGACCTGCTGCGCAATCCGCTCATTATCGGCTGTGTTATCGGCGTGGGGGTGAATGCTTCAGGGTTGATGCTGCCGTCAGCAGTCGACGGCATCCTTGCTCTGGGGGGGAAAGCGGCCTTTCCGGTGGGGCTGATGGCGGTGGGGGCGGCCTATCGGGTCGGCAATCTCGGTCAAAACTGGCAACCGCTGCTGGTAAGCAGCAGCGTCCAGTTTATCTGTAAGCCGCTTATTGCCTGGAAGCTGGCAACGTTACTTGGTCTGCCCGGCATGGCAGTGAGTGTGGTGGTACTCCTTTTCAGTGTTCCGACCGCCCCTTCGGCCTACATCCTCTCCAGACAGATGGGCGGCGATCATGACAGCATGGCTGCCATAATCACCGCCCAGACCTGCCTCTCCTTTATCACCCTGCCGCTGACCATCTGGCTGTTGCGCTAACACAATCTCCCTTTCTTCCAAGGCAGACTGAAAAAATAAGGGGCGTGCCATGACATGCCGGACCTTTGAATGCAATGCCGAATCAGAGCTGCGGATTGTCAAATAATCTGCTTTAGCGCCGCTTTAAGTACGCTCAGTTTATACGGTTTCTGCACAAAACCGGCCAACCCCTTGCCGACAAACTTTTGCGTCACCTCATGTTCGCTGAAGCCGCTGGACATGATCACCTTCACGGCTGGATCGAGCCGGCGCAGTTCGCGGAAGCACTGCTCACCATCCATGTGAGGCATGGTCAGGTCGAGAATCACCACACTGAACTCTTTTCCAGTATTGAATATCTCCACTGCTTCGCGGCCGTCTTTAGCCGTTATAACATCGAAGCCGAGTTCCTTGAGCATTTCGGCGCCAATGGCCCGTACCGTCTCCTCGTCATCCACCAGCAGCGCAGTGCCGCTCCCCTGCCAGCTATCGGCAGCAGCTTTCCCGTTGAACAGTTCCGCCGGTTTATCCCCGGCCGGCAACAGCACCTTGAAGCTGCTCCCCCTGCCCGGTTCGCTGTAGACCTTGATCGCCCCCTTGTGGCCGCGCACAATCCCTAATACCGCTGCCATCCCCAGCCCCCGGCCGGTAAATTTGGTGGTGAAGAAGGGGTCAAACATTCTCGACAGAGTCTCCTTGTCCATACCGCAGCCGCTGTCAGCTATCTCCAGTGAAACGTAGAGCCCTTCCGGGATCGGGTCGGTGAGCCAGAATTCCTGCAGATAAGCATCATTACACTCAAGGCAGCCGGTGGTGATGGCAATGACCCCGCTCTGGTCACCAATGGCCTCGGAAGCGTTGATCACCAGATTCATGATGATCTGGCGGATCTGGGTGGCATCCACATTAACTGTCGGCAGTAGTTTGGTAAGATTATAACGCAGTACCGCCTTCTTGGAGATGGAGACTTCCAGCATGTGCCCCATCTCTTCCACCAGGCGATTGATATCAATGGCCTCAATGACGAATCTACCCTTGCCGGAATAGGCCAGCATCTGCCTGGCCAGGTCGGCTGCCCGGGCAGCGGCCTTCTCGATCCGCGCCAGATTCTCCAGCACCGGCGACTCTGGGTTCAGTTTCATCAGGGCCATTTCAGCATTGCCGATGATGCCGGTCAGGATGTTGTTGAAGTCATGGGCAATGCCGCCGGACAGTACCCCGAGGCTCTCAAGTTTCTGGGCATGGAGGAGCTGCTGCTCCAGTTTAAGACGCTCCTCTGCGGCGGCCTTCATCTCGGATACGTCCCGGAGCATTCCCTCTACACCGGCATAGTTTCCTTCTGCATCCAGGACAAGGTGCGTTGCGGTGGCAAATTGAACTGGCGTGCCGTCCTTGCGCCGCAAGGTAATTTCATAGTTGGACAAATGCCCTTTCATTTTCAAACTGTTAATAAAGACATCGCGTTCTTCGGGATCGTCGTAAAAGGTCTCACTAATAACACTACCAAGCAGTTCATCCTGGCTTTCGCAGCCAAACAGTCGGACTCCCGAAGGGCTGATCATGGTCAGGCGGCCTTCTGCATCGGAGCGATAATACACATCCTGCAGGTTTTCAAATATTGAGCGGAAGCGCTCTTCACTGTTTTTAAGCAACTCCTCTCTCTGCCTGCTCACGGATATATCAACCCCCATACCGATGAGACAGGTGAGTCCTTCAACCTGGATCGTTTGCCCGGTAAAATGGTACGGAATACACCTGCCGCTCCTTGAGACAAGTTCCGCCTCGACCGATGCTGAGCCTATTGCGAACACTTCCTGAATCCGTTCCCGGAGCAAATCTTTTTCTGTAGCGGCAAACAGGTCAAGCGGGCTTAGCAGGGCCAGTTCCTCAGCAGAAAATTCTGTGATTCTTTCAAAATTTTCATTCCAGCGTAAAAATTTATAGGTCGGGCTGATTATGTAAAAAACACCCGGCAGAGAATTTATTGCCTCAGCAAAAAATTCCTTTTCACGGAGGATGTCTTCTTCGTTCCGCCTGCGCTCTTCTATTTCGTGCAGCAGGCTGGCCCTGAAACTGCTGAATTCCTGCGAGGCCCGCTGGTTGAGCATTTCCAGTCGACCAAGCTCCAGCGACAGGAACGAACTGCGCTCCTCAGAGTGAATCCGCTGCTCGATCTGCTCCAGCTGAAGAGAAGCAAAGGCGGCAAGACAGGGAAGCAGTGCGGGGGGAATGGTGATGTGAGAAACATGCGGCGCCACTTCCTGAAAGGCAAAACTCTCGCCCGGGACCAGAATCAGGCCGGCCATTCGCGGCAGTTGCATTCCCAGAAACTCTCCGGCCGCCGCTATTGAAGGGGCATAGAGTGCAAAGGGGGCACTGCGGAAATCTTTTGCCCTGAATTCACCACAAAAGGCAAACCCGGTCGGGACTGGTGTAAGGAGTGAAAAAAGATGCCCGTTCATGGTTTCACCTCAAAAGACAGATAACAAAAGTCTCGTTGTGGAAGCTTACTGCCGTATAGGCACCGCCTTCGAGACAAAAAGGACTGAACTCCCCGAAAGAGGGAAAGCCGATCAACGGCACTGAATAGCCGAGCTGCTCAAAAAAGGCCGACAGCTCCTTTTCCCCATTATCTGCCATCAGCCATTTTCTGCCGGCACAGCTGATAATGATCGCCGCAGCAGGGATAAAACCGAGAGATTCCGGCTTCAAGCAGTTCATGGCATCAGTAACCCCTCTGATAACATCGCCCTTTGAAGCGCTGCAAACACGCACGACTTCACCCTTTTCGACGCTGCCAAAGGTGATCACCGCTCCGGTAAGATCGTTAATGCTGGAGGGTGCCCGCAGAGAGAAGTGCTCTTTTGAACCTGTCTGGTAGACGGCCAGCGGCACGACCCCCATATCATAGTCTCCCAGCGGCTTGCCGAGCTGCCGGGTCATAAAATCCTGGGCGGGTTGGCCGCTAATGGTACGGATTTCGCATCCCTCGTTATCCTCTATAACCCCTTCTTCGCCCAGAGGGGTCCAGCCGCTGGCCGCATTTATCGCAAAATCAAAATCCCCCCAGCCCGTCAGGATCGCAACAGAATCTTCGTATTCCCTGCCATTGAGAAAAACTTTGCTGTTGGTGAATCTACGGTCGTTACCAGTGAGACCACCAAAAAAAGGACCGGTAATTTCCGGGGCAATGCCGCCCACAATCCCGTTGCCGTCAGCCTTGGTGCCGTCTGCCAGCACCAAACTAAACCGGGGTGGTGACGAAGAGGAGGCAAGCACTCTGCGGGCACAGGCCCTCGCCGCTGCAAAGGAATCGGCCTGGACACCATGCTCCAGAGCGGTCGACCATGACACCTGACCGTCGCTGGCGATGCCAAGGGCACAGATGCCGTAGTTTTCGGCACCGGCGGTTTCGTAAATACCATCGCCGCTGCCGCCGAAAATTATGACCGATTCGGTGCCTAGTCCAGCGTACAGCGCTTGGAAAAAATCGGAGAAATCCGGGTCGTAAGGCATGGAGGCAAAAAGAATGATGACTTCAGGCGAAATTTGCGCAAGGGTCGTACCGATTTCAAATCCAGCCCGGTAAGGGTCAGTAAGGATAGTTTTTGCTGACAGATAATGCATACCGCCTCCTCTATGAAAATGTTGCGGGTAAAACTCTTAGCGCTTCTTTCAGCACACTCAGTTTATACGGTTTCTGCACAAAACCGGCCAACCCCTTGCCGACAAACTTTTGCGTCACCTCATGCTCGCTGAAGCCGCTGGACATGATCACCTTCACGGCTGGATCGAGCCGGCGCAGTTCGCGGAAACACTGCTCACCATCCATGTGAGGCATGGTCAGGTCGAGAATCACCACACTGAACTCTTTTCCAGTATTGAATATCTCCACTGCTTCGCGACCGTCTTTAGCCGTTATAACATCGAAGCCGAGTTCCTTGAGCATTTCGGCGCCAATAGCCCGTACCGTCTCCTCGTCATCCACCAGCAGCGCGGTGCCGCTCCCCTGCCAGCTATCGGCAGCAGCTTTCCCGTTGAACAGTTCCGCCGGTTTATCCCCGGCCGGCAACAGCACCTTGAAGCTGCTCCCCCTGCCCGGTTCGCTGTAGACCTTGATCGCCCCCTTGTGGCCGCGCACAATCCCTAATACCGCTGCCATCCCCAGCCCCCGGCCGGTAAATTTGGTGGTGAAGAAGGGGTCAAACATTCTCGACAGAGTCTCCTTATCCATACCGCAGCCGCTGTCAGCTATCTCAAGTGAAACGTAGAGCCCTTCCGGGATCGGGTCGGTGAGCCAGAACTCCTGCAGATAAGCATCATTACACTCAAGGCAGCCGGTGGTGATGGCAATGACCCCGCTCTGGTCACCAATGGCCTCGGAAGCGTTGATCACCAGATTCATGATGATCTGGCGGATCTGGGTGGCATCCACATTAACTGTCGGCAGTAGTTTGGTAAGATTATAACGTAGTACCGCCTTCTTGGAGATGGAGACTTCCAGCATGTGCCCCATCTCTTCCACCAGGCGATTGATATCAATGGCCTCAATGACGAATCTACCCTTGCCGGAATAGGCCAGCATCTGCCTGGCCAGGTCGGCTGCCCGGGCAGCGGCCTTCTCGATCCGCGCCAGATTCTCCAGCACCGGCGACTCAGGGTTCAGTTTCATCAGGGCCATTTCGGCATTGCCGATGATGCCGGTCAGGATGTTGTTGAAGTCATGGGCAATGCCGCCTGCCAGAACCCCGAGGCTCTCCAGTTTCTGGGCGTGAAGGAGCTGGCGTTCAAGGGACATCCGCTCTTCTTCTGCGCGTTTACGCTCAGTGATATTTCGAACATTGACTACAATCCCCCGGATGTCAGGGTTTTCCAGCTGATTCGTCCCCCATGCCTCCAGGTATACCCATGAGCCGTTTTTATGCCGGTGTCGATATTGGGCAACAGCTTGTCCTTCCTGCAAGATTTTCATAAAAGCCGCCCGGGTCACCTCTTGATCCTCCGGATGAATCATTGCTTCAATTACCGGAATATTGATCAGTTCAGACGGTTTATACCCGAGCATTTGTTCAACAACATCGCTCACATAAATCTGAACTCCATCTTTATCCAGAATTGTGATTGAATCGGAAGAATTTCTGATGAGTGACTTAAAACGGCGTTCACTTGCCAACAAAGCCTCTTTGGCCTGATAGCGTTCGGTGATGTCACGCCAGACGGTAAAAACCATTGTCTGTCCATCTTTCTGAATCAAGGTTAGCGATACTTCAACCGGAAACAGTTCGCCGTCCATGCGACGATGCAGCCACTCGAAACGGTGAGCACCGAATCGAATTGCAGTAGCGATCATTTCGTCGGCTTTTTCAGTCGAAAGGCGACCATCTGACTGGAATACGGGGGACAATTCCGAAGGGTGCGCGTTTAAAAGTTCATCCTTGCTGTTGGCATGTAGTATTTCCACTGCCGCCTGATTACAATTCACAAAAGTGTTCCCCATTATTATCAGGCTTGGATCGGCCGAATGCTCGAACAACATCCGGAACTTTGCTTCGGACAGTACCAGCTCTGCAGAAACCTGACGATTCTCCCCGGTCAGTCTGATCGCCTCGAAAGCCCGCTCCAGGATCAGCAGGAGTTCGTCAGGGCGCACCGGCTTGTGCAGGTAATTTAATGCTCCCAGTTCAAGCGCCATGATTGCTGATTCCACATCCGCAAAGGCAGTGGCAATGATGCAGACACAATCTGGGTCGATCTTTTTCAGCTCGGCCATCAATTCAGTCCCGAGTCCGTCAGGCAGCTTCAGATCAAGCAATGCAACATGCGGTCGCAGCTCAATGGCACGCCTGAGCCCGTCGGCACAGCTGTGAGAAGAAAAGGTTTCATAGCCCTGTTCCCGGAGAATATCCTCCAGGTTGTCGCAAAGAGCGATGTTATCATCAACGATCAGGATTTTTTTGTCGGTCATTGGAAAATTCCTTTTATCATGTTTCAGTCGGCAGAGTTACGGTTACCTGCGTGCCGTAACCCGGCCTGCTGACCACAGCTACCGTACCGTCATGCTCTTCAACTATTTTACGAACAATGGCCAGTCCGAGCCCGGTACCCTGTGCCCGGGTAGTAAAGAGCGGCTCAAAGGCCCGCTCGACGGTGCCTGGGTCCATGCCACTCCCGTTATCCTCGACTATCAGTTGGATGGCCTCTCCGCAGCAGGAGGTGCTGACGACAATGCCCGGTGCATAACCGCAGGCAGCATCTTTTCCCGCCCTGTCGGCAACCGCGTGGCCGGCGTTTTCGACAAGATTCTGGACGACACGCCGCAGTTTGTCCGGATCAAAACGGAGCAACGGCAGTTCGCCGGCAAGACGACGCTCCAGAACAATTCCGGTTGGAACCTGAATAACCTTAAGGATGCCTTCCAGCCAGACATTTAAATTTCCCGGCGCCTTTGCAGAGAGTCGGCCACGGGTGAATTCCAGCAGATCGCCGACGATACCGTCACACAGAATGACATGCTGCTCTATACGGGCTAGGTGCTTGGCTACCTTGTCATCATTACTGCCAAGACGGTTCCGGAGGAAGAAAGCTGAGCTGCGGATTACCCCGAGCGGGTTACGCAGCTCATGGCTGACAGTGGCTGTCAACTGCCCCAGCACCGACAGTTTCTCCCTTTTCACAATCTCTGCCTGAGCATCCTCCAGCTCCCTGGTACGCTCATGCACTTTCACCTCAAGCTGGTCGTGCTGCTCTGCCAGCTCGGAATATGACCGGCGGAGTTCGGCGGCCATATGGTTCAGTGCACGTTCAATATTAATCCATTCATCATAGCGGTTAAGACTGATTCTGGTTTCAAGATTGCCGGCCGCAATCGCTTCAATACCTTTGCTGATAATCGCCATCGGCCTGCGAATGGTTGACAGGATGAAAAAGAGTGTCGCCATGCCGGAGACCAGGGCCAAAACGACCGCCGCCAGCAGAGTGTTGCGGCGGGCGGTCACCATGATCTCATGGACGTGACCGCTAATCCCCTTGGTAGAGGAGGCTATTTCGTCATCGATCCTCTGCATGACGCCGATCACCTTCACCTTGGCCTCTTCCAGTTGATACTTCTGGTGTTCCAGCAGCGCCAGCGACCGGAAATACTGCTCGATCATGACACGATACGCTTTAACGGAGGTGATCAGTCTTTGCCCATAGACGGCAATCTGTGGTTCGGAGGCGGACAGGGACTGGAGCCGCAGGATGATATCGTCGATCATGTCAAGTTGCTGTTTTTGACGTAAAGTATCAGCCTGCGCGGATTTTTCGCTGATTGTGCGGAAGAATGAGAGACTGACCGCCTGCAGAGAGTCGTGATAGCCGTTCGCCAGAACCGCCAACTGTTCCATGATGGCCGGGTCACGTCCTTTCAGGATCAGCTTGATCTTGCTGTCGCTGATGGTTCGCTCCAGAGCATCCACAACGCTGTCGTGCTGCTGCTCCTGCTTTTCGATCTGCCTGACGATAACGTTTATACTGGCGCAGGTAGCAAACAGCGCTCGCAGTCTCATACCGTATTCCTGCAGCGGTTCACTCAGGCGCCTGTTACTGCTGACGACCGCCAGGCGCTCGGTGCTGGTTACCAACTGGCCACCTTGAGTCGCCAATTCCTTTTCGTTCTTGATAAAGCTACCCAGCAACCGACTAGTGTGAGAGAACACTTCGGAAAGCTCGCGCAGCACGCCGGCGTTGGCGAGGTTCAGCTCGACATCCGTGGCGACGGTCCTGTTCACCAACCGTTCAACCGTTCCGAATGAGTAAAAATTGAGCATGATCATAACAACGAACACCGCCAGAAGCAGCAGGTTCATCAGAATCATTTTGGTGGTTATGCCATAGCGGACATGCAGTTTGCGCTTCATGCCATTCGCTCAGTGCACATGATAGGTCTGCAGTCCGCAACACTCATGTCACGGCACCTCCGACGTGACCAGTTCAACGCCACGCAGCACAACCGGCTTCGGTGTAATTCCCAGTTCCTTCATTACCGTTATATTTATTACCCGCTTACCATTATGGTTTTTGGTAATCGGAATCTTTGTTACCGGCGTACCACTCATAGCCTGCTGCAGCATGCGGGCGGCGGTAGCACCCTGCTCCTGACCGGTCCTGACGACTGACGTCAGCAGTGAGTAGCGAATGGCATATTCATTGCCGCTGATGGTCGCCTTGCCAAAAGCCCTGGCAACCAGCGGGATAGCTTCGCGGTCCTTCATTGGCACGCCATTGTCATCAGTTATCCCTTCCAGCGTTACCATGAAAAGCAGGTCAGTATTTTTGCGCAGCTCCGCTGCCATCGCCAGCGCCTCCTTGATGGAGGCCGGCATCTTGACGCCATGAACTTTGACCGGATAGCCGGCTGCTTCTTCCAATACCTGATCCTTGACAAAATTGGCTACCGGACTCTGCTTGATCATAAAAGTAATGTTTTTGATACCGGGAACCAGTTGGCGGGCCAGAGCGATGGACTCGGCGATGTGAAACCGTTCCAGAATGCCGGATACATTGGACGCCGGATAACCGTACTTAGCTGCCGCAGCATTCACACCGCAGAACATGACCGGGGTAGTGACCTTGTCCCGCAAATAGGGGACAACGAACATGGCCTGGGCATCGTCGTCTGCGGCAATCACGCCATGTGGCTTGTATGACTGGTAAAGCGCGAATGCCTCGCGGGCCTTTGCCGGCCCTCCGTCGAAATTGTGTTTGGTATCCATATAGAAATATTTCATTTCGCAGTGCTCCGCCAGTACCGAGTCAACCCCCTCCTTTTGCTCCCTGACCCACGGGAAGGCCTCTTCGTAGCTCATAATCACCAGTACGCGGCACTTCTCGGCAGCCTGGGCTGCTGACGGTACGAGCGCGACGAGCAGGCCACACAAACAAATAACCATTCTGAATCGCCTCATTGTCATAACTCCTTTCGCTCAGGTGACGTTTAGGATTTAGCAAATCGTCAAATAATGGTTAATCGAGAAGTTTTTTGCCGACTTTAGCGCAAACGGCTGGAGGTTTGGCACATCAGGAGACTGCCTGTTAGCCGGTTTACTCCGGAGGAAGCAGTATGCGGAGATTTTCAGCGAAAAAAGGTTTGTCAATTGCGCCGGCAAAACCGAAAGAAGCCGGGTTCTTCATCATCGGATCAAACGGATTACCAGAAGAGATAAAGGCATTCACCTGAGAATCTATCTCCTTCAAATGGCTGAGAACTTCGAGGCCGCCCATGCTGCCAGGTATAGTAATATCAAGGATTACGGCATGAAAGCGAATCCCGGCACGGAGGGACTTCTCGTAGTGATCGATAGCCTCAACTCCCCGGGTAGCCAGAACAACGGCAAAGCCTAACTGTGACAATTTCAGTTCGGCTATGAAACGGACGTCTTCATCATCGTCCATTACCAGAATTTTTGGTTTAGGGGGAGAATTACTCATGATTGAGACCCTTCTTTACAAGCATCTGCATTTTGTCGTTGGTTTGTCCGGCATGACAAAAAGTGGCTTTATTTGATCTGCATCAACAGCTGCTGATTATTTCGGTAAATATAACATTGTTTTCTGCCCATGTCTTCTTGATATTGAAACAGAGACCAACTTATATATCCAGAGCGAACCACCAGGCGGTTACTACTATCAAGCCACTCAGCAGTGACAACAGCAGACTCAAGATCCGCCGGGAACGCCCCCTTTTTTCCAGTAAAAACTCGGTCGCTACCCCTAGCATAAGACCAAACAGAAATCCGAACAGATGCGCACCGAGATCGGTGTTTTTCCCCTCGGTTCCAAGCAGAGCCAGCAATGCTATAGCTGCGGCAACAGGCAGTTTCCAGCGGCCTTGCTTGTTAAAACGGTGGCGCACAAGGTTGATTGCGGCAAGGATGCCGACAGCAGCAAAAACGGCGGTGGATGCGCCGACCGAGCTGTGGGTGGGAAGCTGAACCTGTGCGTTGGCCCAGTTGCCGAGTGTCCCGGCAGCAAGCAGCAGGAACCAGGCAGGACCGGAACCGAGTTCCCGGCAGAGTGCAACAACAAAAAAACCTCCAATAGTCAGATTACTGACAAGGTGAAGCCAGTCGGCATGCAGTGTTAACGCTGTAACAAGCCGCCACCATTCACCATAATGGATAAGATGCACCTTGGCACTGCCCAGATAAAGCCAATCCGGTGCTGGATGCCCGTAAAGAGTAAAGTGGAGCCGGGTGAAGTTGTGAAAGGTGGCTAAAAGGAGGAGTACCGAGATGGTTGTCAGGGAATTATCCGGCATCGATCTGTAAGTCAGCTGCGGCGGCCAGTTGCGGTTTTTTTCTTCAAAGATCCGGAGTTCCTCTAGCGCCCTTGTCAGATTGGCTGCCGGGACAAGCAGCTGCCAGCCATAATGATCATGCTCGACCCGACAGGGGATGAAACGAGCAGTCAGTACCAGAGCCCACATACGGATACGAGGTTCATCACTGCACTGATTGAATCGTGCGGCGATCTGTCCAGGGGCAAGCTCCTGCCACTCCATCTGCTCTTCACTATGGGAAAGCTGTTCGTCCATGGGAAGACTATAATCACTTCCGGCAGGCATTACCAGCTGCAAGCAAGTTTTCCTTACACATCTGAAACTAGCACATGCATCTAAATTATGATAAAAAAGCCCCACCGGTTTCCCGATGGGGCTTTTTCTTTTGATTTTTGATTTGGACTAACCTTTGCGGACGTTAGCTGCCTGAAGGCCTTTTGGACCATTCACAACGTCAAAAGTTACTGACTCACCTTCAGCAAGGGATTTGAAACCTTCGCTGGAAATAGCCGAGAAATGGACGAAAACGTCGTCGCCATTCTCCTGCTCGATGAAACCGAAACCCTTTGCATCGTTAAACCATTTTACCTTACCCTGTGCCATCTCCTGCCCCCTTGTTAGCTCCGGTCTTGATAAGCCGGACCGTTATTGTACTGCAGCTGCCGGAGTCTTGAGGCAGGAACTCTTTTTAGGCCCATCGTTGTGACCGTGTAACAGATTCCTGAAACTGCAAAAACTTCCGATACCGAACTGCGCACCTTAAATTAGCATTGCGTAATTGTCCAAGTCAAGTTTTTTTGCGGAGTAGAACACTTTTTTCAAAACAGGTTCAACTGGCGTATAAAGGCTATCAGCAGGCCATAATGATGATGGTCAAAATCCATTAATATCCTTGGAAGGTGAAGCGTTTCCGGCTCATCAAGCTCTTCAGGAAGAGGCTGAGTCTTGCAGATGCTGCTCCCTGCAGCAATAAGTTCAGGGAATTCCGTTTCCAGAGATGCTATCTGCAGAGCGGTCAGCTCTTTGTTGAGGCGAATTACAAGTCTGCCATTTACAAATCTGTGGGAATGATAGTTAGAGTAAAAATCATCTATTACCTTGATCGCCTCGTCAACATCACGGGTAATGGTAAAGATCGAGAAATCATCTGCCGATATGAAGCCCCTGCCGAGAAGCTTGGTTTTTATAAAATCCAGCCACTCCTCCCAATAACCATTTTCGTCATCCATCAGGAGTAGCGGTTTTGGTGTCGTCTTCCCTGTCTGAATGAGAGTAAAGACTTCCATTGCTTCATCAAGAGTACCGAAACCACCGGGGAAAACAGCTATCGCGTCTGACTCTTTGACAAAAGCAACCTTCCGGTTGAAGAAATATTTATAGGTAATCAGCCTGGGCGTATTTGCCATTATAAGATTGGGGGACTGCTCAAAAGGGAGATAAATATTGACGGCAAAAGAGTTTTCACTCCCGGCGCCTTCGTTACCGGCCTGCATGATTCCGGGACCGCCGCCGGTTATGATCATGTACCCCTTCTCGGCTAGTCTGCGGCTGAACTCAACGCACGTACGGTAGCTGAAATCACCCATCTCCGTTCTGGCCGAACCGAAAATGGTCACCTTTTTTTTGTGCCTGTACGGTGAGAAGATCTTGTTTGTATAGCGCATCTCTTTCATCGTATTGTTGAGCATACGCATATCCGGGATGTAACTGGTCTCCTGGCCGGCTTTGAGAGCTGAGATTATCATCTCCCTGACAATACCCTTGTGGTGAACGCCACCGACAGTGTCGATAAGTTGTCCGATAAGGAGCTCTGTTTCATCATCACTTTTGGTAAAACTGAGTGTTTTAGGCATTATAAATGGGTGCTCCTGATAAAATTTTCACGATTGTAGCATTCCATTAGACTCTCAGGCAAACTGTTAAGCAGTATTGAACAATTATTAAATTGACCTTTTTCACCCGTTTTCGTTACATTACCACGGAAATTCAACCACCCTACGAAAGGAACAAGAAGTTATGGGCAAAACCACCGCCGAAAAGATATTTGAATCACGCCTTGTCGATGAACCGTTTCCAGGCACAAAGGTTCTGAGGCTGGATGTTGTCATGTGCCATGAGATCACAACGCCGATTGCCATTGACGACCTGATGGCAAGAGGCAAAGACCGGGTTTTCGATACCGGCAAAATCAAGGCTGTTGTCGACCATGTAACCCCCAGCAAGGATACCAAGACAGCAACACAGGCCAAGATACTGCGCGACTGGGCGCATCGCCACGGGATTAAAGACTTCTTCGACATCGGCGCCAACGGCGTCTGCCATGCTCTTTTCCCTGAAAAAGGCTTTATTCGCCCCGGGTACACCGTCATCATGGGTGACTCCCACACCTGCACCCATGGAGCTTTCGGCGCTTTTGCCGCTGGCGTAGGCACAACTGACCTGGAAGTCGGCATACTGAAAGGGGTCTGCGCCTTCCGTGAGCCAAAAACAATCAGGATAAACGTCAACGGCACTCTCCCTAAAGGGGTCTATGCCAAGGATGTCATTCTTCACATTATCGGTAAACTGACCGTAAACGGAGCAACTGACCGGGTGATGGAATTCCGCGGTACCGCTATCGACGCAATGAGCATGGAGTCGCGCATGACCCTTTGCAACATGGCAATCGAGGCGGGCGGTACATCCGGTATCTGCATGCCCGACATGACAACAGTTGATTATCTCTGGCAATTTATCAACAGCGACTTCCCTTCCAAAGAGGCCGCCCTGGCAGATTACAGCCAGTGGTGTTCTGACCCTGACGCCGTCTATGACAGCACGCTCGACGTCGACGTGACTAACCTTGAACCGACCGTCACATTCGGCTACAAACCCGACCAGGTCAAAGCGGTCAGCGAAGTTGCCGGAACGCCACTGGATCAGATATACATCGGCTCCTGCACCAATGGCCGTCTCGAAGATCTCCGCATTGCCGCCCGGATTCTCAAAGGAAAGAAACTAGCCCCTGGTGTACGCGGAATCCTCTCTCCGGCAACTCCGGCTATCTACCAGGCTGCCAACAAAGAAGGGCTCATTGACATCTTCATGGAAGCAGGTTTTTGTGTTACCAACCCGACCTGCGGCGCCTGTCTCGGCATGAGTAACGGTGTCCTGGCCGACGGCGAAGTCTGCGCTTCGACGACAAACCGCAACTTCATGGGTAGAATGGGCAAAGGCGGCATGGTGCACCTCATGTCACCGGCAACCAGTGCCGCTTCGGCTATTGAAGGCATGATTGCAGACCCGAGGAAGTATCTGTAAGAATAAAATTTAAGGAGTTTGATCATGAAAACATTCGGCGGCCCGGTCCTTTTTCTTGACCGGAGCGATATCAATACTGACGAAATCATCCCGGCTAAATACCTAACCGAGATAACCAAGGCTGATCTCAAACCATATATCCTCGAAGACCTCAAGCTTGCCGGCTTTGACCCAAAAAATGCCAAAACAAAGGACGCCCGGGTCATAGTCTCTCGCGCCAATTTCGGCTGCGGCTCATCCCGCGAGCACGCCCCCTGGGTCTTTGAAGTCAACGACATTAATGTTGTCATAGCCGAGTCATTTGCCCGGATCTTTCGCCAGAATATGTTTAACTGCGGCATGGCGGCAATAGAGCTGCCGAAGGAAGATCTTGACAAGATTTTTTCCCATGCGGACGAAAGCGACGTAACCATAAATGTCGACATGGATACCGAGAAATTAACCGTGACCAGCGGCGCCAACTCCAAGGTTTTCAACTTCAGCATCTCACCGTTTGACAAAGCACTTGTCACGGCAGGCGGCTGGGTGGATTTTGCCGACAGTAGATACTGATCCTGATTAACTCTCCTGACTTATCAAAACCCGCATTCATGCGGGTTTTTTTCTTGCTGCACCGCCACCGCAACCATGCCCCTCATTAATACAACTTTGTTCTATTTGATTTGACCTTCAGCATGTTTAAATATATATTCCCAAATATCCACGACAGATAGCCCAGTACTCCATTTCGTAACACTGACACTCTTGGCTCACAAGAAAACCTATAATCAAGCAGTCTTGAATGCAACTTTTCATGGACGCAGTTGTACGTTGATCCTGTTTTAGCTTAATTTTTATTGTACATTTGGGAGGAATTACCATGAGTAGATTCGGCTTAAGATTTCTGCTGTCGCTCCTGTTTTCAGGAGTCCTGTTTTTATCAACAGCGCAGGCATACGATGTAGCCGGTACAGTCAGCTACAGCGGCGGCAAAAGCGGCCGTGTCTATCTGGTTATGAATACCACAACTGGCTCTATCGGAACCAGCATCCCTGGCCCCGGAACATTCGTAATAAAGGGGGTTCCAACAGGAACCTGGCTGATAACAGCTTTCATGGATGCGCAGGGTAACAATAGCCGCCATGTAAGCGACCCGGCCAATGATCAACTCAGCCTATCCTCATTGGTTACCGTTTCAACTACTTCAGTAACCGGAGTGAGTGTCGTCCTCTTGGATCCTGCGCCATTAACAACCATTGCCCCGCCGACAGGAATTCAGGTTTTTCCCGGAGACCAGGTTGCACTGATCAATTGGAAATCAACTGATAATGGCAGTGGTTCAATGGCCGACAGTCTCAGTATTTACTGGGACAGCTCACCAACGGTTACAACATCAGCCCCTTACAAAAAGCTCGACATGCTTGCCAATGGCGATAACAACGACCTGCTTTTAGGTGGACTCACAAACGGCACCTACTACTTTATGATGACGGCAAAGTCAGGATCTTTGACCAGTGCCCCTTCAACAGTAGTCGGCCCGATAACTGTAGGTCCTCCGACCGGCGGCTACACTGTCTCAGGGACAGTTACCTTCCCGGCTGCCGCTAACAACAAACCGCTCTACATCGCCGTAGCCGACAAGGCCGGCAAGATGTTTCCGGCATATATCCCCTCGGCTGTTTCACCGCAAAGCTTCACCGTAAACGGTGTCACTAACGGCATGTATCAGGTTTTTGCTGTTATTGACGCAAACAGTAACGGTTTGATCGACACTGGCGACTACAAGGCGAATGACTTTACTTCGCCGATTATCACCGTGAGTGGCGGCAACATAACAACGGCCGACGTTACCATAGGGAGCGAAAGCTCATCGGCTCATATCATGACCCAGCACCGCAAAGACGGACTGGGCGAAACATATGGCCTCTCCTATAACATATATGACGGAGTGAAAAAACCGGTTACAGTAACTCTCAACAGTGGGCCGAATATTGCCGGTGCACCAATCGACATAGGTCTGAGCAACTGGGGCGGATTCAATGGATATCAAGGGATTGGCACCATAGTCCCGCTGGTAAATGATACCTATTCGTTTACTGTTGGCTACTCTGACCTGACATCTGAAACAATCAGTGGCATGGTAACAGGAGTGGTAACTGCCCTGGCCACACCAACCGCGCCTGTCGGCAGCGTTACTTACAGCGCCACCCCTGCCTTCTCCTGGACAGCCGCTACCAATGCCACTCCACCGGCAAACAGCAGCTATGAGCTACAGCTTAATGAGCAAAACGGCATGCTCCACTGGGACTCAAACAACATGCCTCTCACCCAGACTTCTGCGACTTTCAACTTCGACAGCAATGCCTCCCAGGCATCATTGACTAACGGCAAAACCTACAACTGGGGAATTGCAATAGTTGACCCCAACAGGAATTTTTCGGCAAACTATACAAGTTTCTCCTTCCCGGGGACTGGCGTTTTCAATCCTCCCGGACCAACCCTGACGCCTGCGACACAAGGGATTTCATACTATCAACCGCTAACGGTAGTGAGCGGTGGCAACGGCTTCTATACATGGAATATCGCTTCAGGACAGCTCCCGCCAGGGCTTGTCCTGATCCCGTCAACAGGCGAAATCTCCGGTATCCCGTCAACAGCAGGGAGCTACAGCTTTACTCTGCATGTTGCAGACAATAACACCATCACACCTTTCTCCTCTAACATTGCCTACAGCATAACAGTTGCTGCTGCGCCGCTCTCCATAACAACAACATCGCTGTCCAACGCAACCCAGTACTCAGCATATGACCAGACGATCCAGTTTACCGGCGGAAAAGCTCCCTACACATGGAGCATAATCAGCGGGACTCTGCCGTCTAATATGCAGTTTGATGCTTCGCGCCATACAGTTACCGGTGCGCCGACTTCAACAGGGCTCTATTCTTTTACCGTCCAGGTTTCAGACTCTTCGGCTACTATGCAGACCGTATCACAGCCACTCAGTATCGACGTCATGGCCAACCCCCTTTCGCCACCATACATGACAACAGTGATGCTGCCACCGGCAACGGCAGGAACGGCATACAACCAGGCAATTATTGTTGCTGGCGGAACACCGCCATACAGTTATGCTTTTACCAGCACAACTACACCTCCAGCCTGGCTAAGCCTTAACCCAGCAACCGGACTCCTCTCTGGCACACCACCGACAACCGGTGATTTCCCCTTTGAAATAAGGGTGACTGACAGCACTACCTCCCCGGCGGCTCTAACCAACACCCAGACCTATCATCTTGTTGTGCAGCCACCACCGGTATTCCCGGCTCTCTCCTGGGGCGCTGTCTACCATGTTACAAAGTCTGACGGCACTCAATGGGATATGCTTGATATCGGGATTGTAAATGCCTCCTCCCTTGCCACAATGACAGCAACTGTCACCGGACCAAACGGATTTACCTACACATTTACCGATGCTGACAAAAACCCGTATCTCCCCTCGGCAACAGCTTTTTTAAAACAGTACGACTCGACAGCGCCACTCGCTTCAGGAGTTTACACTTTTACCCTCAATGACGGTCAAGGACATGTAACTGCCAGGGTTGACAATCATGTCGCTGCACTGCCAGCACTCCCCATTGTCGACAGCACCACCATCCAGACCCAGCGCAAGGCAGACGGCTCCTATCGCGTCACCTGGGCGCCGGTCAATGACACTGTCACCTACTATTACCGGGTCAGAATACAGAAGACCGATGGGACTCCTGTCTACCTTGGCAGCAGATCCATGAACGGTTATGAGGATATTCCGCTTGCTACACTGGTTGACGGAACACTTTACCAGGTCAGGGTTGAGGTTAATGATGCGCCTAACATTGAGCTGGTCTTTAACCGCTCAAATTCAGCATTTATAAACTTCACCCCGCAAGCGGCTGATTACAATGCAAACCGTCTGCTCCTAAGCTGGACGAATGTCTATAACCGTTTTGAAGCTGATGGTTCACAACTCTACTCTTTAGGTTACGGCTTTGGAAACAGTACAGATCCACCGAAAGTAACATCCGCATATGTCTTTGGTCCCAATGGATTCAGGTACGATTTTGTTATGCCAGTGACCGGAAATCAAGGTGACCTAATGAACGGAACTGACTTTTTCAAAAGCAGCAATTTTGTGCCAACACCTCCACAGCCTGGGCTTTACACCTTCCATATCTTTGCCAATGGCATTGAACACATTGCCTATAACAGCCTCACAACAGCGGTTGCCTATGCGCTGCCGGACGTCACCACCTATCAGGCCGAAGACCTTGGCAATGGCAATATCCGCTTCAGCTGGGCTGACGTAAACAATAACGGCGCTCTCTACTATCGTGTTCAGGTTCAGGACAGTGTCACAGGACAATACATTAACTCCAGCCGGCTAAATCAGACCTTTGTTGACATATCAAAAACAGCTCTGGGCAGCCTGACTACTAAAAAATGGCGGGTCGAGGTTTATGACAGCTCTGCCGCGATAACCAGCCGCAACCGTATAAATGGTGCATTTACAGCATCTCCCTTCCCGCTTCAGGCATATGACGCCACCAGACCTGTTATCAACGGCTACGGAATTACCAACGATGTCAATTCAAACCTCTCCCAGACAACCCGTATCTGGATGAACGGAAACGCTTCCGGCTCAACTGTCACTGAACTCCGGGTTAACGGGCCAAACGGCTACAGCCGCAATCTCCTCACACAAGGGAAGTTTGACTCATCAGTTTCAAATTATTTCATTATTGAAAAAACTCCTCTGCCAAGCGGTCTTTACACATTCACAGTTACCGACAGTAACGGCAAGAGCGCTGTTCGCCATAACTACCTGACCACTCCCCACCCCTTGCCGGTTGTGGATTTCAGAACAATCAAGGTAACATCAGATCCTAACGGCGATGCCCGCATTTCATGGGCTCCTGTTCGTAGTGACATCCCCCTCTGGTATAATTTCCAGCTCTTTGAAAATTTCGACACAGGAAACAAAGGTTGGCCGGATACAATCAACATCCCGCAATCGCCAATAACTCACCAAATAGGCACCATTGTCACCCAATCATCGGTTGTCATACCGGCTGTTTATATAGGCACCTGGGTTTCGGCAATCATGAGAATCCAGGTCATGGATGGAAGCAACAATACGACCTATAATAATCGTAGCAGATCTGCCTATGTCGGTTATCAGGGGACTGGTTTCGACTACTCCACCCTGACCGATGCCGATGGCGATGGCTACGCCTCCAACATTGACCCGAACGACAACAACCCGAATTCTTACCCGTTTTCACCACCTGTCATCTCCGGCTCCATCAGCTATGGCGGCACAAAAACGGGGCGCATTTACATCACCGTGCAGACCGGCAACGGAAGGCTTGGGACTTCCATAAACTGGCCGACAGAAAAAAACTTCACCATCCGCGGTGTGCCGAGCGGAAGTTACACCGTCAATGCCTTCATGGATTACCTCAATCTCGGCACACAGGTGCAGATGTCACCTGATGGCAGCGCTGTCACAACTCTAACCACAGGCGACATTACCGGGCTTAATATCACATTAACCGATCCAGCGCCTATTCCCCCGCCTGCACCGACAAATCTGTCGGCTTCACCAGGTGATGCCTCCGTCCTGATAGGCTGGGATAAATCAAGGAACAACGGCATTGAATCCGCCGACGCCTACGACATCTACTGGGGGACAACAGCTGCTGTCAGTAAAACATCTTTCAGTGGCAAGAGACTCAATGTCCCGGCTGGCGCTGATTCACCGGCAGTCATTGACGGTCTCACCAATGGCAGCGTCCTCTACTTTGTGGCAGTTTCCAAATCAGGCGGCATTGAGGGTACTGCTTCAGCAGTTTTCGGCCCGATTACCGTAGGAGCGCCAAGCGGCGCCAACACTGTTTCCGGCACTGTTAACTACAGTGGTGTCACACCGACCGGCCCGCTCTATGTGGCGGTCGTAAACCCGATGAGCAAAGGTGCTGCAGGTGTTTACTACACAAAAATTGCATCCCCTACAGCATCAAATCCATTTACCGTTACCGGTGTTCCCGACGGCTCATATATCATCTACACAATTATTGACATGAACAACGACAAACTGTTCGCCAACGGTGATGTGACCTCCTCAGATAGCAACTCGCCCAATATTGTGCTGACCGGGAATACCGGTTCCTCTGGTAATGTAATTAGCCTTGCGTCCGGAAATGGACGGGCATTTATATCTACCAATCATGGCAAACAGATTAATGGTACTGGAGAGTGGTTCAACATTGATGCTGATCTGAGTGGAGAGCTTAAAAAGCCTGTCGGCGTGACCCTGACATCGGCTCCGGGTTCACTTCAGGTCAAAACCCCCATGGATATCGGACTTGGCAGTGATAGCGGCTGGAGCTTTCATTTCTGGGCCAACAGTTCGGTCAGACCAACCGTAGGCGACACTTATACCTTCTCAGTAACCTATGACGATGGCACGGTGGATAGTGCCATAACAGCCGCTGTCACCGGTGTAAGTGACAGTTTCCCGACAAATGTAAGCATTTCATCGCCAACTTCAACTGTCCCTGTTTTCAGCTGGAGCGCGCCTCTGACGCCCCCTTCATCGTACAAATACAGCATATGGGTGAACAACGCCAGTTACAGCAATTTATGGGAGTCATGGGACATACCGAGCAGCTTTACATCGGTTTTCTACGGCGCCATCGGCCAGACAGCACAGCCACTGATCCTTAATAATACGTACAACTATGGAGTAAGCGTAAATGATCAAAACGGTAACAAAGCTTCTATCAACAGCAGCTTTACACCGACTAACCCGACAATATCCATAACCGGCACTGTCAGGGACTCATCAAGCATAGCTATTCCCTATGCAAGCGTCTCTGTTTACGGCGCTGATGGAGTTTCAAACTTTGGCAATTTCATGGCTGATCCTAGCGGATACTATGTAATCAACAATCTTCCTCCTGGCAGCTATAAACTGAACATTACCAACCCAGGTTATGTTTCACAGTGGTACAACAGCAGGAATAGCGCTGCTGCGGCAGATGTTGTCACAGTGAATGCCGGGATCACAACAGCCAACATAGATATTACCCTTGCCCTTGCAGGTTCGATCTCCGGCATGGTGACTGACTCAGGCAGCCTGCCCCTCGCCGGCATCCAGGTAACGGCAAATCTGTTCGATCCTGTAACAGGTCTTGCTTCAGGCTATGCAACGGTTACTGACACAAGCGGCATTTATACAATCCCTGGGCTTGCACCTGGGACCTACAAGATCCGCTTCAGCGGCCTGTCCTACGCTCCCCAGTGGTACGACAACCAGCCTGTCTCCACTACCTCTCCTCCTGTCACTGTCACAGGAGGAGCAACAACATCCGGGATAAATGCTGTGATGGCGCTTGGCGGTTCTATCAGCGGAACCGTAACCGATGCTGGCAGCCTGCCCCTTGGCGGGATTCAGGTCACGGCTTACAACAGTAACAACCTCAGCTTTGGCGCAACAACCAATGCAACTGGAAACTACACAATCAATGGCCTTGCTCCCGGCGGCTACACTGTCCGTTTCAACACGAGTGCCAACAAGACAAATAACTATATAACCAACTGGAATTATAACCAGCTCTCAGCCTCAACTGCCGACAGCATTTCAGTAGTAGCAGCTTCAACGACAAACAATGTTAACGCCACCCTACCCTTGGGGGGATCAATCTCCGGTCGATTGACAGACGGAACAAGCGGAGTCCCAGGGATTAACGTTAATCTCTACGACGCATTTGATGAGCAGGCTGCGACAGCAACAACCGATGCAAACGGTGACTATATCATCCAAGGTGTGGCGGATGGCAGCTACAAGCTCCGTTTCCAGGAGCGGCCAAACGGTAGCGGCACACCAAGTTATGTTGCCACCGGTTACGAGATTCAGGTCTACTCAAACCCGAATATAAACGCCCACTATTTCAGCCAAGGGACGCCAATTGTAATCTCTTCAGCATATGCTGTTAGTGGCTTAAATGCAGTGCTGGCAAAAAACATGGGGAGCATCTCAGGGACGATTACCGCCGCTGGTAGCCCGCTAAGCGGCGCGCAAGCGAGGGTTTTTGATCTAAACGGCGGCTATTTTGGCAATGCACTTTCCGACGCATCAGGCAAGTACAGTATCAAGGGGATTCCAACCGACTCATACAAGGTTGAGTTCTATAAACCCGGCTATAATGCCCAGCAGTGGAATATTAACAAGGGGGACTTCACTTCTGCCGACACAGTTTCGGTTACCGCCCCCCTTGACACTCCTGCAATCAGCGCAGCCCTTGGAACAGGGCCAAGCATAATGCTTAACACCGTCAGAAAGGGTTTTGGCAGTATACCGGTCAGCTCGACCACTACCAAAACCTTCCAGATAAACAATGTCGGCACGGCTGATCTGGTGATGGGAGCAGTTTCTATCAGCGGAACGGCATTTGCCCTGATCAATGACAGATGCTCCGGTAAAACAGTGTCACCTTCAGGCTACTGCACTGTTCAGGCATCGTTTGCCCCAACAGCCAACGGGGCATACAGCGCAACCATCAACATCCCCTCCAACGACCCTGACAGCGCGACTCTCGGCATACCGCTTACCGGTACCGGCGGACTCACCCAGAGCATTTCATTTACACCTCTTGGCACAGTTACATACGGTGCGGCACCGCTAACACTCACGGCTACCGCCTCATCAACTCTGCCGGTAACGTATACTATTGACAGCGGACCGGGCAGTATCAGTGGCAACATCCTGACTATAAGCGGCGCAGGCGCAATCAAGGTCAGAATGTCCCAACCCGGCGACAGCACTTATGGCGCAGCCGTTGATATGGTTGATACTCTGACGGTTACACAGGCGTCTGCAACCATTACCCTGAGCGCGCTGACTCATACCTATAACGGCACACCCAAGGCAGTTACGGCGCTAACAACTCCTTTAGGCATTGCTCTAGGCAGCACCTACAACGGCAGTACAACATTACCCACTGCGGTCGGGACTTATGCTGTTGTCGCTACCATTACAGACCCCAACTACTCTGGCAGCTCTTCAGCAACAATGACCATTGCTGCGGCCACTCAGACAATCACCTTCGGCACAGCGCCTGCTCTCTCGATTGGCGGATTACCGGCCGCTGTCTCGGCTAATGCGTCTTCCGGACTTCCGGTAATTTTCTCGTCACTGACCCCGGCTGTCTGCACGGTCAGCGGCGTTACCGTTACCCCGGTAACTGTCGGCAGCTGTACCGTTGCCGCCAATCAGGCCGGTGACACAAATTATCTGGCAGCCCCCCAGGCAACACAAAGTGCCCCCGTCACTGCAGCAACTGCCACAATTACTCTAAGCGGCTTGGCACAAATATATGATGGCACTGTCAGAGTTGTTACGGCAGTTACTAATCCACCAGGAATTGCTGTCAGCATTACCTACAACGGTGGCGCAACACCTCCGACCGCCGGCGGAACTTACGCAGTTGTAGCTACGATTACCGACCCCAATTACTCTGGCAGCTCTTCGGCAACAATGACCATTGCTGCGGCCAGCCAGACCATTACTTTAGGCGCCCCCCCCGCCCTCGCTTTTGGTGGCGCACCTGCCACAGTCATTGCAACGGCCTCGTCCGGACTGCCGATAGCCTTCACCTCACTGACTCCTGCTGTCTGCACCGTCAGCAGCGCTACAGTTACTGCCACAAGTGCCGGCACCTGCACGATTGCTGCTGATCAACCCGGCAATGGCAACTACTCTGCGGCGGCTCAGGCAACCCAGACTATCACCGTCAGCACAGTTACCTTCACCATCACGGCAACAGCCGGAAGCAACGGCGCGATAAACCCTGTCGGGGCTTCTACTGTAAACTATGGAACGTCCAAGACTTACACAATAACTCCAAACTCCGGCTATGTTGTCCGCGAGCTCAAAGTTGATGGTGTGCCACTTGATCGTGATGTAGTTGGATCGTTAAAAAGCTATCCCTTTGGAAATATTGTTGCCAACCATACTATTGCAGCCGAATTTGCACCTGACGGGATTATTGACCCAGATACAAAAGGCGACGGCGTAATTACACTCAAGGACATACTTATTGCGCTTAAAATTGCCATGGGAGAAAGACCGGCAACTGCAGCAGAATTAGATCATGCAGATACGGCTCCGCTAGTAGATGGTGTACCGCACCCAGACAGAACAATAGATTTTAGAGATGTGCTCGTGTTACTGCGGAGAAATGTTGGACTTATCAAATGGTAGAAACTGCTAGAAACAACAGGAGCTTTTTATGAAAAATATGATCCGACTTTTTATGGAAATTACTTTATTAGTTATGCTTAGCTTAACACTTACAAGTTGTGGTTCAGTTAGTCAATCACCACCCAAGTCTAAAGCAAAAGCATCCTTAAAGACAGTAGGGCTTGTACAAAACGGCCTTTTCGTCGAGACAATTGACTTAACGATATCTTTTCCTAATGGCATTACAGCGGCGCTTCCACCTGGAAAAACCTACGATAGCCCAAGTACGCATGATCAAATCAAGAATATTTTACAGTATATTAACAATAATGTTTCTGTCGACCGGCCCGAACTATTCACCACTCTTGATTATACACCGGCATCACCTGCAGCAAATGGATCTTTAAGAATAGTAGCTATGAGCGCTGACGGGTTCACCCCTTCAGACTCACTATTGATACAACTTGACATTACCGCCGGGACATTTCCGAAAGAAAGTGATTTTTCACTGCTAAAATTTGAAGTCACTCCAGTCAAAATAGTCATTGCTGGTGGTAATCCTGTCTTCACAAATTACTCGGCAAAACCAGTAACAAATCCAGTCTTTAAGGTTACATCTATATGAAAATATCCATCACCAAACACATTCTGGCTATCGCCCTTGTTGCTGCCACTCTTCTCTTACCCCCTGCCACCAGCCTAGCAGGGGAGAATGATACCGAACTTGCCGCGGGAATATCCCTGGTAAAAAAAGGGTATTACAAGGAAGGGGCTGCAGTTCTCAGAAAAGTTATCGGCCAATACCCTGATGACGCTGAAGCCAACTATTACCTTGGCATGGCACTCAACCGAACAGCACCGAACAAAGAGGCAGAATCGTATCTGAAACGCTCACTGATGGAGTTTCCTGAGAATCCGGGTATCAATTTCGAACTCGGAACCCACTATTTTGAGAAAGATGTTCATGCCGAGGCTGCCGACTATTTTGAGCAAGTGGTAGAGCTGGTTCCAGGCACCGAGATGGCAGCAAAATCTGCCGAGTACCTTCAAAAGATCAATGAAAGTAAAAAAGAGAAAAGTTGGGAACTCAGTATCTTTGCGGGCGGACAGTATGACTCGAATGTTATAGTTAATGGCACAGGAATGCCGATACCCCAAGGCTATTCGGGGAAAAGTGACTGGAGCGCCATTGTAAATCTGAAAGCAAATTACTCGCCGTTAAAAACCGAACAGGCTGAAATAGGCTTCGGCTACAGTTTCTACCAGAATATCCACGCTTCGCTGAGTGATTTTGACATTATGCAGAATTTGCTTGATCTCTCCGGTTCATATGCAGTGAACAGTAACCTGACAGTTAAAGGTGTTTACTCCTTTGAATACCTCCTCTTGAATAACAATCAATACGACACTGCCCACAACCTTGCCCCATCACTGCTTATAAAGAGTGACATAGGAACAACCACGATTGATTACCGCTTCAGAAACACGACCTACAAAGACTCTGACCAATTCACGACAAACTCCGACAGAAACGGCAATAACAACCTTATTGGCGCAACTCACATTCTGCCACTATCCGATACTGCTGCTGCCTGGGCTCTTTACACCTTTGATGGCGAGCGGACCAAAAAACAGGAATGGGATTACTACGGCAACCGCTTCCTTGTCGGTATCCGTTCACTACTCCCCTTCGGTCTTATCGGTGACCTCTCCGGAGAGCTATATCTGAAGGATTACCGGGGAGTTGACCCGGCTTACGCCGCCACGCGCCATGACACCCAATACACTTTTTCTGTGTCGCTGATGAAGAATTTATCAGAGAGGTATAGTGTCTCTCTGAGTGAGGTATGGAGCAGTAACAACTGCAATATCCCTGATTTTGAATATGACAGATCAATTACGAGCCTGTTGCTAAATGCCAAGTTCTGACAGTCTTGCCACACACTATTACCGATAAACGGGGTACAGATATGATAACAGGAACAAAAATGAACGTAGCTATAATCTTCGTCCTGACTGCATTGGCTTCGACTGCAACGGTTTACGCCGATGAACTGCAGGCAGGGCGTTTTGTGCAACTGCGTGGCAGTGCAACTATCGAACGGGGCAAATCCCAGTTACCTGCCAAACTGAAAGATGGCATTCTCGCTAGTGATGTTATCACTACCGGCAACGCCAGCAGAGCCAAACTCCTCTTTATTGATGACAGCGTTTTGACCATGTCTGACAATTCCAGGCTGGTGGTGAAAGAGTTTATCTACTCAAAAGGACAACAGGGGAAATCGGTTTTTAACCTCCTTGATGGCAAGATGAGGTCAGTTGTAGGCAAAACCAAATTTGAAGTTCACACACCGACGGCTGTAGCTGCAGCACGAGGCACTGTCATCTATTTTGATGTCGGCATGAGAAACAATCAGAGCTATTCAAAAATCATCTGTCTCGAAGGCAATGTCCAGATCAGAAACGTTGTCAGCACAGTCACCGGTCAGGTAACCCTGACTCCGGGAACCATGGTAGTTGTAAAGGCGAATGAACCGCCTCCGCCACCCGCCCCGGCTCCTCAGGCTGAGCTAGACCGGGCGAGAAAGGCGACTCAAAGCAGCGGCAGCGGTTCAGACGGATCGTCTAGCAGCAACTCATCCTCTAGCAGCAGCTCACCTTCTAGCAGCGGTGACAGCTCGGCATCAGGAAGCTCGGGAAGTTCAAGCAGCAGTCCACCTCCGCCAACAACCCAGATACCGCCACAGCCACCTACTATACCGCCAATACAGCAGCAGCCGCCGATTGTTCAGCCCAAAAAAGTTAATATCACCATCGGCATACCAGGGCAATGAGGAAGCACCTGCCCTTCTATCTTATCTCTCTGCTCTCAATGCTCGCATTCGTACTGCTGCAGTTCTACGATCCGGTATTTGTGCGAGACCAGATTGAGAGCAAAACTTTTGATCTTCGCCTCAATTTAAGAAACCTGCTGGAAAAGCAGCCCTCCACAGAAAACATCGCCATAGTTGTGATTGATGAGAAAAGCATCGCTGAAATCGGTCGCTGGCCCTGGTCGAGAGCCGTGCAGGCAGAACTCGTGGAAAAAATTGCCTCGGGCAAGCCTAAAGCTATCGGCATCGACATCATGTACTCAGAGCCGGAAAGCACGGAAACGGATAAGATGTTGGCAGCTGCCATCAAAAAGGCC
Organism: uncultured delta proteobacterium; assembly: GCA_963787125.1. Taxonomy (GTDB): domain Bacteria; phylum Desulfobacterota; class Desulfuromonadia; order Geobacterales; family DSM-12255; genus VEOV01. Next base: position 16,915 of record CAWBBV010000023.1, on the reverse strand, counting down.
GGTAACGTAGTTCAGGCGACAGCATTTATCACTGAGGAAAACACCTCAGGTAAAGCCGCCGTAGCGCCTCCACCTGATTATCTCTGGGATGCCGCATTTATGGAGGTTAAGTCTGTCAAAGGGATAGACTGGAAAAGCTGGGCTGTGCAACCGATGAAGGTAAATGTCCCGATAGAACCTGTTGCAAAAGCTGCGACGCTTGGACACGTGGCAAATGTCCCTGATATGGATGGGATTCTTCGCTGGGATATAATGTATGTGAATTATGGCGATGACTGTTACCCTTCCCTGCCTCTTCAGGTAGCACGGATTGCAAATGGAATTGCGCCGAAAAACATGATTCTTTACGGTGGTTCCGGTATACAGCTCGGAGATATTTTCATAAAGACAGATATCTCAGGCAGGGTCATTATAAACTATCGAGGCAAGGAGAAGAGCTTTCAGCATATCTCGGCATGTGACCTTCTTAAAGGGAGAGTGCCACCGGGCATAGTCAAAAACAGGATTATTCTTCTGGGAACGTCTGCCCTGGCAACTTTTGATCAGAAAGTCACCCCTTTTTCTGCAAACTTTCCAGGAGTTGAAAAGAACGCCAATGTGGTCCATAATATCCTGAACAATGACTTCATTGTGAAAAGCCCCGGCTTTGCCGAGCTTGCAGTAATAATCTTGACCGCTGCCATTCTCATCATATTCCTCCCGCGCTTGAAAGCTATACCGGGGGTGCTCCTTGGTTTTGGCCTGATCGGCGCCTATTTTTTCTTAACGTTCTACCTTCTGATCCATGAGGATATTTGGCTTTACTTCATCGCCCCGACAGCGAACATGGTCGTGATTGTGACTACCGGTACAATAACCAAGCTCTTTTCTGAAGAGAAACAGTCCCGCCAGATCAGGGCCATGTTCTCAAGTTATGTTACTGAAAGGCTAGTCAGTGAAATGATAAAAAACCCTGAGATGGCAAGACTAGGAGGAGAAAAAAGAGTCGTTACAATTCTCTTTTCGGATGTAAAGGGCTTTACCACCTACTCTGAAAACCATACGCCTGAAGAGGTTGTTGCGATACTGAATGAGTATCTCGGCGAGATGACCCGCATCATCCTCAAATGGGAAGGGATTTTGGATAAGTTTATCGGTGATGCAATTGTTGTTTTCTGGGGGGCGCCGATGAAACAGGAAGACCATGCCCAGCGTGCCGTCCTCTGCGCCCTTGAAATGCAACAGCGATTAGAAGAGCTGAAGTCAATCTGGGAAGCAGATGGCAGGGAACCGCTTACTTCAGGTATCGGTATCAATACCGGTGAGGCAATTGTTGGCAATATCGGGGCTGAAGGCCAGAAGATGGACTATACTGTCATTGGTGACAATGTAAACCTGGGCGCAAGGGTTGAAGGGCTCACTCGCCGCTATGACACTTCGATACTTATGACAGAATATACAGTTGACCGATTGAAAACTGCTTTTTCAGAACCGTCTCTCAACGGTTTGTCGATAGTCGGTATAGAGCGGGTTATCGTCAAGGGCAAAGAGAACCCAGTCGCAATTTATTCCGTGTCAAAAATGGACAATGGAAACCCTCCGACTCTTATTGAGTGTGATCCCGACAAAGTAGTTAAACTTACAGAGAAATAAACAGCCACGCCACCCTCTTTAGTTTTTTATCTTTGACTCATTTCCATATTTGAATATACTGCTGCAAATATCTTAATTTCGGATAAATATTTGAAACTACGACTTCTTTTATTATTAATGCTCACTGTTGAGTTGATTATTCCTGCAATTGTTCTTGCTGCCACAGAAACTCCTTCGGTAGAGGTTGATTCCATGGTAACGATCTGGCCTTTATTTGATTACCGGGAGAACCATGCGCGAAAAACATCAAAGCTCTCGATTCTTGGGCCGATTCTAACTTTTGAACGTACCCCGGATGATCAGATCACCGCATTCAGACCACTTTTTTATACTGAAGAAGATAGCCACTTTACCAGAACTGCCACTACCTACCTTTATCCGCTCGCTTCAGCAGAGATTACTCCTGACGTTACCCGTATGGAGCTGCTCCAACTCTTCCAACAGAATACGTTCCGAAAAGCGGAACCTGTGGAGAAGGAGCAGCAGTCAATGCTATTCCCTTTGTACATTAGTGGTGAATCAAAGAAATACGGCTCTTATACATCCATATTCCCGATATATGGCGACATTTATGAGCGATTCTGGCGGGATGAATACCACTACACACTCTTCCCTGTCTATGGCCGAACAGTAAACAAAGGAACGACAAATTATCATTTCCTCTGGCCGTTTTTTTCCATAATTAAGGGAGTCGATGAGACCGGCTTTGAGTTCTGGCCTCTCTACGGACAAGCTTCTAAAGAAGGGGTTTACAAGAGTTCATTTACACTCTGGCCGATATTTTTGAAAGAAGAGCGCGGTCTTGACACTGCTGAGCCGTCACAAAGGTTCATCTTCTTTCCACTCTATGCATCGTTCGACTCACCAACTGTTACTTCGAGGACTTGGCTCTGGCCTTTTTTTGGCTACTCTTCAGATACAAAGAATCATGAGGAAGAACGGGACTACCTGTGGCCATTCTGGTTGACGGTCACGGGCGATAAGCGTAATGTTGTCAGATTTCTGCCATTTTATTCGGATGAATCGACTGAGGACTCGACCAAGAATTGGTATCTCTGGCCTATATTCAAAAATGACACGATGCAATCACCTCATTATCGTCAGGTACGTGACACTATTCTCTTCTTTCTTTATTCCAACAGAGTTGAGAGCTGGGCACAAGACGATAAAGAACGGCAGCGAATCGCCCTTTGGCCACTTTTCCTTTACCGTAGCGATACCAGCGGTGAAAAGATTCTTACCCTGCCAGCGCCGGTCGAACCGGTTTTGGAACAGGAGGGTATAGAGAAGTCATGGGCACCGTTGTGGAGAATATATGTTCAGAAATGGAATGATCAGGGAGATTCGGCGCTTTCCATCTTCTGGAACCTGTATTGGCACGACAAAAATAAGGATTCCTTTGGTTTTGAACTGTTCCCCCTCCTCAGACACCGGTCTACAGCAGTATTTAGTGAAGTGCAGATTCTCAAAGGGCTGCTAAACTATCAAAAGCGTTGTAACCATAGCAGCTTGTCAATATTATGGACTCCTTTTACCATTGACTGGCAAAACAGCTCAGCCAGATGTGAGAGTAATAATTGAAAAAACTGATAGACTTCATCGGAGATAAAATTCTTGCCTTTCTGGCAACTGTTGGAGAGATGATAATTCTTCTCAGCCAGACACTTTTTTTCTTCAAAGAAGCACCGCGCAATCTTAACAGTATTGCAACCCAGATGATGATTATCGGTTACGAAACGTTACCGGTTGCCTCAGTTATGGCTTTTTTCGTCGGCATGGTTCTGGCGTTGCAAACAGGGGTTGAACTTAACAAATACGGCGGACAGAATATAATTGGCGCAATTGTGGGACACTCCATGGTAAGGGAGCTTGGCCCGGTCATGACCAGCTTTCTGGTTGCCGGACGCGCCGGCTCGGCAATGGCAGCCGAGATCGGCGTCATGAAAGTCTATGAAGAGATAGACGCTCTCAAAACCCTTGACATTCACCCGGTCAGATACCTTGCAATGCCACGCATGATTGCCTGCCTGATCTGCCTGCCAGCTCTTGTCGTCTATGCAGACCTTGTTGGCATAGCCGGTGGGGCGTTAATCAGCAACTTCCATCCACAAATTTTCGTTTCATACTGGGTTTATTACGACAGCATCCAAGATGCTCTCAAACTAAAAGAGATCGGCATCGGGCTGATAAAAGCATTCACTTTCGGCGGTATAATCGCCCTTGTCTGTTGTTACGTTGGTTTTATTACCAGCGGCGGTCCGCGAGGGATTGCCCGGTCAACAACACGATCAGTAGTTCTCTCATTTATGATGATTTTGGTCGCAGACTACATCCTGACAAGGATTCTGATGTAATAAGAGGTTAAATTTATGGCGCACTCAACTGAGCGTAAGGTCGGGCTCTTTTTCGTTTTATCACTGCTGTTACTTGGTGCCATGCTGGAAATTGGTGAAAAATGGCACCCGTTTGACAAGAGAACGCCCTATAAAACGTATCTGTCCACTGTCACCGGGCTTAAAGTAGGGGATCCGGTCAGGCTAGCCGGGGTAAATGTCGGCAAAATCAATTCCATTTCGGTTCTGGATTCGAACGTCGAAATTATTTTTGAAGTCGCTCCTGGCACAAAAATCAAAACCGATACAGTTGCCAGTCTTCGCCTTACCAACCTTCTCGGAGGCCAGTTCCTCAGCCTCTCCTTCGGCTCTCCCGGAGCTGATGCCCTGGAAGCAGGGAAAATTGTCAAGGGCAAGGATTCTGCCAATATCGACGTGATTGTTGATACTGTCAGTGACGCAGTTAAAGATGCCAAGACACTTATTACTAGCCTGAACAAAAATCAGAATGAGGTTATGAAGAAAATATCAACTATTCTCGACGATAACCGCGCCAACTTGGCAGACTCCATCGCCAACTTTAAAAATATTACTGCTAAGATTGACAACGGTGAAGGTTCTCTGGCGCTCCTGCTCAACGACAATAAACTCTATTCTACACTCAGTAGTGCCGGAGAAAGCATCAATTCTCTCTCGACCAAGCTTGACAAGGGCGAAGGGACTCTCGGCAAGCTTATCAATGATCCAAGCCTTTATAATGACATGAAGATCGTTATTGGCGACGTCAAAGACGGGGCCGTCAACATGAACGCCGGTTTCAAAGAGATCAGGGAAGTTGCTGAAAAGATCAATCGCGGTGAAGGGACATTAGGGAAGTTTGTCAAAGATGATTCCGTATATACCGATATTAAAGAGACTTCCAAAAATCTGAATGAAATCAGCAGGAAAATCAACTCCGGCGAAGGGACTCTTGGCAAGCTTATCAATGAAGACAAGCTCTACCGTGACACAACTGCCACAATGAAAAAGGTTGAAAAAGCTGCCGAAGGGATCGGAGACACCGGCCCGATTTCAGTCATCGGCAGTATTGTCGGAAAGCTCTTTTAATGCAGGAACTGCTGCAACTGGCCGCAGGGACAATCAGCATGCGGCCATATGTATTTGTTTTTTTTGCAGCATATCTTCTGGCAGCAGTGCCTCATCTAGGGTGGAAAAGAACCTCCCTTTTCACCCTTCTCGGCTACCTGATTGCTTTTTTGTCTGAGTTCTCATCCATAAACACCGGCTTACCTTACGGCTGGTATTACTATATAGACAGCTCCAGCGCCAAAGAACTCTGGGTCGCCGGTGTTCCTTTTTTTGACTCACTCTCCTATGTTTTTCTCTGCTACTGCAGTTTCGGAACAGCACTATTTATTCTTTCTCCACTTAAAAAAACCGGGGCGCGCCTATATCTACTTGAAACCTTTGCCATCCGCCGTTCATTTTCGACCCTATTATTAGGCTCACTTCTCCAGGTTCATCTCGATATAATCATCGATCCGGTGGCGCTTCAGGGTGATCGCTGGTTTCTGGGCAAGATTTACGGCTACAGAGAAACAGGCGCACACTTCGGGGTACCGCTCTCAAACTACCTAGGCTGGTGGATCGTAAGCGCTATCATGGTATTTGTACTTCAGCGAATCGCAGTTTCGGGTTACGGCAAATCTACCCAGGCATCAGGAATCTGCTCGTTTCCGGGGAGTGCCCTTCTAGCAGCACTACTGTACTTATCAGTTATCATTTTCAACCTTACAATTGCTAGCTACATTGGAGCACAGACAATTGCTATAAGTGGCTTATTTGCCGTCATCTTGCCGCTTGCAATGGTTACAATTCTTTCAAACAGACGAATCAACCGCTATAACAGAGAAGAATTGGCAGCTCACCTGCGTGACTTTCCCTGGTCAACGGCAGGAAACCATTAGTATCAACAAGAAAGCCTGCCGGGTAATCGGGCAGGCTTTCTTGTTTTTGTCGTAGTTTTAATCTTCTAAAGCGCGTTTCGTTCCTCAAACCGCTCTTTCATTACATCAAGCCTGTTCAGTGCGTTAATATAAGCCTTTGCAGAAGCTTCAATAATATCGGTTGATGCCCCCTTTCCTGTCACAGTTCTGTCACCTTCTGAAACCTTGACTGTAACTTCACCCTGGGCGTCTGTGCCGCTGGTTATCGCTCCGACATTATAGGTGAGTAGCTTTGCCTTGCATTTGGTGAGTTTCTTTATTGCCTTAAGAGTGGCGTCGACCGGGCCGTCGCCGAGTTCCGCAGTCCTGACTGCTTTACCATCAATCTCCATCTGGACAGTCGCTGTGGCAACCGCAAAAGAGCCACAGGTTACAGTGATATGGTCAAGCTTGTACTTCTCGTCAGCCCGCATGATCTCCTCGGTCATTATAGCATCAAGATCCTCGTCAAAAACCTCTTTTTTGAGATCTGCAAGAGTCTTGAAGCGATCAAAGGCATTATTCAGTGTTGGATCATCAAGCTCATAGCCGAGTTCTTCCAGACGTTTTTTGAATGCATGCCGGCCGGAGTGCTTCCCAAGGACCAGTGAACTGGTCTTGAGACCGACTGATTCAGGGGTCATAATCTCGTAAGTGGACTTCTCCATCAACATCCCATGTTGGTGAATACCGGCTTCGTGAGCAAATGCGTTTGCGCCGACGATGGCCTTATTTGGTTGCACCATGATCCCTGTTACCGTTGTCAGGAGACGACTTGCAGGTGTCAGCTGCTCGGTGACGACATTTGTCCTGTATGGCAGGATATCGTGGCGTGTCCGCAAAGCCATAACAAACTCTTCCAGAGAACAATTCCCTGCCCGCTCACCTATGCCGTTAATCGTGCATTCGACCTGTCCTGCGCCTGCCTGGATAGCGGCAATAGAGTTTGCTACCGAGAGACCGAGGTCATTATGGCAGTGGACCGAAATAACAGCCTTTTCGATATTGGCTACATTATCCTTCAGGTATTTAATTATATTGTAATATTCAAACGGGATCGTATAGCCGACAGTATCCGGTATGTTTACGGTGGTAGCCCCGGCGTCAATAACGGCAGCAACGACCTCGGCAAGAAATGGGAGTCTGGTTCTGACGGCATCCTCACAGGAAAACTCCACGTTAGGAGTATACGATCTGGCTCTTTTCACAGCTTTTACGGCTGCGGCAAGCACCTTTGCCGGCTCCATCTGCAGCTTGTATTTCATGTGAATATCTGAAGTTGCAATGAAAGTATGGATCCGTCCTCTTTCGCCGGCATGCTGGAGTGCTTCCCAGGCACGATCAATATCTTTTTCGCTTGAACGACAAAGGCCCGCGATCTCGGCACCTTTTATCGTCTGGGCAATACGCTTTACCGCCTCGAAATCGCCATCTGAAGCTATCGGGAAACCGGCCTCGATTACATCAACCTTAAGTTTTTCAAGCTGCTTGGCTAGCCGAAGCTTCTCCTCGATGTTCATACTGTTGCCCGGCGCCTGCTCCCCGTCACGAAGAGTAGTATCAAATATTTTGATAGTTTTCAGTGTTTCATTTTTCGCCATTTCGTTTATTCCTCCCTTTGTTATCCAACTCTAACTACTCAATTGTTCCACAGATTCAGCTAATTGCCAGCTAAAATAAAAAAAGCCTCCGCCCCAAAGCAAGGGGCGAAGGCATTAAGACTCCGCGGTACCACCCTTATTCGCCGTATTAAACCGGCCTTTATTTACCCGTTACGCGGGATTTCGTCTCCACTTACTTTTCGTTCAGCGGAGCGGCTCCAAGGCGAGTTCATCTGCTCTTTTACCGGTTCGCACCACCCACCGGCTCTCTTTAAAAAGAGTGAAGATTACTACTCCTTTTCACAGCCTTTACAATTTTTACAATCATAAATAAGTTGCTTTGACAAAGTCAAGATCTTTATACGTTTAAGACTATTCTACCCTTTTTGACGAATCAAGCTGCGCTTCATGGCCCTTATGAAGAGCCCTCTCCAACCGTCTCCGTCTTGGCCAGGTAATTATAAAACCGACTGGCCCTGAGAGTAGATAACAGCAGAATAGGGCAAAGATCATAATTGCCGGCTCCGCTGCTATTATTATCAGTAGCATTACTGCCAGTACAAGGAAACCAAAAGGCTGCTTTTTTATAACTTCCGGATCCTTGAACGAATAATACTTTACATTCGAAACCATCAGAAATGCTAGCAGATAGATCAATATCAGAATAGAAAGTTTTTTATAAGAGCTTGGCCAACCCATGTGATGAAAAAAGAGGATGGTTGCCGAAACCATGCTGGCAGCAGCAGGTATGGGCAGGCCTACAAACCGTTTGCTCTCTACTGTCTCCACCTGGACATTGAATCTGGCAAGACGCAGGGCACCGCAGACCACAAAGAGAAAGGCCGCCAGCCAGCCGAGCCGGCCAAAAGGCTTCAGAGCCCAGAAATACATGATAAGGCCGGGGGCAACACCAAATGCGACAAGATCTGCCAGCGAATCGTATTCAACACCGAATTTGCTGGTAGTGCCAGTAGCTCTGGCCACCTTGCCGTCAAGGCCGTCAAAGATGGCTGAGACAAGTATACAAATGGCGGCTGTCTTGTAGTCGCCATTGATGCCGGCAATCATTCCGTAAAACCCGGCAAAGAGACTGCCGGTCGTAAAGAGATTGGGCAGGATATATATCCCCTTGCGCATGCTTTCTGAACGGCTTGACAACTGGTCACTCATGGCAGTATCCCCAGAATAGTCTCGCCTGCAACTGTTTTCTGCCCCATCTTTACTCTTATATCAGAGCCTTTGGGAAGAAATACATCCAGACGTGATCCAAAACGGATTAAACCGTAACGCTGGCCTTGTAACATCATTTGACCTACAAGCGGATAACAGACTATCCTCCTGGCAATCAGTCCTGCCACCTGCACCACAACCAACTTCAGCCCTTTTGCCGTTTCGATAACAAGTCCATTTCTCTCGTTTTCAAAGGTAGCACGTTCATCACGAACATCAAGAAATTTCCCTGACACATAAAAGTTGTCAGTGATTTTCCCTGTTATCGGGGCACGATTAATATGGACACTAAAAACAGACATGAAGATACTTATTTTTAGCATCTCTTCACCAAGATGCTCTTCAACTGCATCGCCAAGAAAGATGATGGTCCCGTCTGCCGGGGCGATTACCGCACCCTCTTCTGAAGGTGTCCTGCGATGCGGATTCCGAAAAAAATAAAGTGAAAACAGCGCCAGAAACAGCGCCAAAATAGATAGGGAGAGCAGGCATATTGAATGCCTGCTCTCTGAAATTAAATAGAGAAGAAAGGCAAACCCGCCGAAACCGGCAATGAACGGGATCCCCTCCATAGCAATAGGAGTGTTTTGATTACGCATTGATATTAGTTCTTGCTCTTATCAACAATCTTCTGAATCCACGGCATCATACTACGGAGTCGCTCGCCGACCTGCTCGATCGGGTGGGCAGCATTGAGCCGGCGACGCGCCGTCATCTCCGGATAGTTAGCCATCCCTTCAAGAATGAAACGCTTGGCATAATCACCATTCTGGATGTTGTTGAGACACTCCTTCATCGCCTTGCGGCTCTCTTCATTAATAACCTTGGGGCCGGTGACGTATTCGCCGTATTCGGCGTTGTTGGAGATTGAATAGTTCATGTTGGCGATACCGCCCTCGTACATCAGATCAACGATCAGCTTGAGTTCGTGGAGACATTCGAAGTAAGCCATCTCAGGAGCATAGCCAGCCTCTACCAAAGTCTCAAACCCTGCCTTAACGAGTTCCACTGCTCCACCACAAAGCACAGCCTGCTCGCCGAACAGGTCTGTCTCGGTCTCATCCTTGAAGTTTGTTTCGATAATGCCGGTGCGGCCACCACCAATAGCACTGGCATACGAAAGAGCCACTTCGCGTGCTTTACCGGAAGCATTCTGGAAAACCGCGATTAGATCCGGAATCCCTCCCCCTTTGACAAACTCGGAACGGACGGTGTGCCCTGGGGCCTTGGGGGCTATCATGATAACGTCAATGTCGGCACGTGGCACGATCTGGTTGTAATGGACAGCAAAGCCATGAGCAAAAGCCAGTGTAGCTCCCTGCTTCAGCTTCGGCTCGATCTCGTCACGGTAGAGGCGTGACTGGAATTCATCAGGAGTAAGGATCATTACCAGATCAGCGGCAGCCACTGCTTCTGCTACGGTTGCGACCTTCAGTCCGGAGTTCTGCGCCTTGACAGCTGAAGCCGAGCCGACTCGCAAGCCAACGGTAACATCAACCCCGGAATCCTTGAGGTTGCAGGAATGGGCATGCCCTTGGGAACCGTAACCGATTACCGCTACTTTTTTACTTTTGATGATCGCGAGATCACAATCTTTGTCGTAATAAACGTTCATTTACTTCCTCCATGTATAATCTGCTCAGAAAATATCTGGCACTACAAATTTAATTCCACCCTTTTGAGCCGCGACCAATCGCCACCGCCCCTGTTCTGACAAGTTCTTTGAGCCCCAGTGGCCGCAGCAGCTCCAGGATTGCATCAATCTTCGACGGCGAACCGGTCGCTTCGATAGTATATGATTTAGGAGTCACATCAATTATTTTGGCGCGAAATATGTCAACAATCCGCAGAACCTCAGCCCGGCTCTCATCCTCTGCAGTTACCTTCACCAGCGCCATCTCCCGCTCTATGCCACTGCCATCGGTAAAATCAATCACCTTGATAACATCAATCAATTTATTGAGCTGTTTGGATATTTGCTCCAATACCTGTTCATCACCGCTGGTCACAAGGGTTATGCGTGAGATGCCATCGTCATTGGTAGGCGCAACGGAAAGGGAGTCAATATTAAAGCCACGCCCTGAAAAGAGTGCCGCCACACGGGAGAGCACACCGAATTCGTTTTCGACCAGAACTGAAATTGTATGTTTCATGGAACAACCTCCATATAAAAACCTATTGTAGGGCACCTCTTGTGGGTGCCCAAGCCGGGCGGGCACAAGACTCGCCCCTACGAATCATTATGCGTTCAGAACCATCTCGTTAAGTGAAGCTCCGCCAGGCACCATCGGCAGCACTTTTTCCTCGCGGGCGACCTTGAACTCCATAATAACCGGTCCGGGGGTCTCAAAGCCTCTTTTGATAACATCTTCGACCTCTTCAGGTTTGGTCGCTAGAAAACCTTTAGCGCCGTAAGCCTCAGCCAGCTTGATATAATCAATCGGCAGTTCCATGCAGGTCTGGGAGTAGCGCTTGTCAAAAAAGAGCTCCTGCCACTGCCGCACCATGCCGAGAAAATTGTTGTTCAAAATGACAATTTTCACTGGCAGGCGGTTCTGCACCAGCGTTGCCATCTCCTGAATATTCATCTGGATACCGCCGTCACCGCAGATTGTTATTACCTGTCGGTCTGGAAAAGCCGCCTGCGCACCCATTGCCGACGGCAGTCCATAGCCCATGGTACCAAGACCGCCCGAAGTCAAGAGGGTACGGGGAGCGTTGAAACCAAAGAACTGGGCAGTCCACATCTGATGCTGGCCGACATCGGTCGAAACAATCGCATCAGGATCTGACAGCTGCCGCAGCTTTTCAATGACAAACTGAGGCTTGATGACGGAAGCTGTCTGCTTGTAACTGAGCGGATGTTTGGCTTTCCAGCCGGCAATCTCTTCATGCCACGGCTTGATAGCTTCTTTGAGAATAGCAACTTTTTCAGCATTAGCCGTGGCAACCTTTATCATCCGCTGCAGAACCCCCTTAACATCACCAACTATCGGCAGGTCGACCCTGACATTCTTCTTGATAGAGGTCGGATCCACATCAATATGGATAATCTTTGCATGGGGAGCAAAAGTGGAAAGTTTGCCGGTAACCCGGTCATCAAAACGCGCCCCGACTGCAACCAGCACATCCGTGTTGGTCATTGCCATATTGGCGTAATAGGTGCCGTGCATACCGAGCATCCGCAGAGAATTAGGGTCGCTCTCCGGAAAGGCACCGAGCCCCATGAGGGTAGTGGTCACCGGGATTTCAAGCATTTTGCAGAGCTTGGTCAGTTCCTCCGCGGCCTCACCGAGAATAACTCCGCCTCCGACGTAGACAACAGGCTTTTTGGCGGCAAGAATCATCTCAACTGCCCGCTCAATCTGCTTAGGATGACCCTCAACTGTCGGTTTATAGCTTCTCAGCTCAATGGACTCAGGGTAACTAAAAACTGTCTGGGCAATCTGCACATCCTTAGGGATATCAACCAGAACCGGGCCGGGACGACCTGTCCTGGCAATATAGAAAGCTTTCTTGAGGATTGTCGCCAGATCCTTGACATCCTTGACCAGAAAATTATGCTTTGTGCATGGCCTGGTGATGCCGACAATGTCAACTTCCTGAAAAGCATCATTGCCGATAAGCGCCGTAGGCACCTGCCCGGTAATTATGACCATCGGGATCGAATCCATATAAGCAGTTGCAATCCCGGTGACAGTATTGGTGGCACCCGGTCCGGAAGTAGCGATCGCTACACCAACCCGCCCTGTTGCCCGGGCGTAACCGTCAGCAGCATGAACTCCGGCCTGCTCATGACGCGGCAGGATATGCTTAATCGCCTTAAAGCTGTACAACTCATCATAGATATTGATAACTGTTCCACCGGGATAGCCGAAAACTAGATCAACACCCTCTTTTTTCAGACACTCCAGCAGTATTCTTGCACCATTCATTTTCATATATTTTCCTCCCGTATATGGGGAATCGTTATTCTGTTACTGCACCGGTATGCGCCGACGTTACCATTTTTGCGTATCTTGCCAGCCAGCCGCCCTTTATCTTCGGCTCAGGTGGCGACCATTTTGTCCAGCGCTCTTCCAGAATTGACGGGCTGACCAGAAGTTCCAGCTTTCTGCCCGGGATATCAAGAAGAATTCTGTCCCCTTCTTCCACCAGCGCGATCGGGCCACCCTCAGCAGCTTCCGGAGAGATATGGCCGATACATGGCCCGCGGGTGCCGCCGGAAAAACGGCCATCGGTAATAAGGGCTACCGATTCACCCAGCCCCATGCCCATTATTGCAGCAGTCGGCGCCAGCATTTCTCTCATGCCGGGACCACCCTTTGGCCCTTCGTAGCGGATGACCACCATATCGCCGGACTTTATCCGTCCTTCCATGATAGCGGCCATGGCAAGCTCTTCGGAATCAAAGCAGCGTGCTATACCTTCGAAGGTCATCATCCCTGCCGAGACGCCCGACTGCTTGACAACTGCCCCCTTCGGAGCAAGATTGCCGAAGAGGACAGCGATACCTCCTTCCGGTTTAACCGGATTATCAAGCGGACGGATAACCGTTTCATCAACCTTATTCAGACTCGCAACAATCTGCAGGGTCGAGAGTCCCAAAACTGTCGGATTATCCTTGATTTTAGAGCCAAGCTGTTTCAGAACCCCTGCCACGCCGCCGGCAGCGTCAAGATCTTCCATGAAATGTTCGCCGGCCGGGTTCATAGAAGCAATCTGGGGAGTATCCTTTGCCAGGATGTCAAAAGTCTCCAAGGGGAGATCTACACCGGCGTCACGGGCTATTGCCAAAAGATGCAGGACAGTATTGGAAGAACCGCCAAGTGCAAGATCAACTCTGATGGCATTTTCAAAAGCGGCGCGGGTCATAATGCTGCGCGGGGTAACATTGTTATTAACCAGCTCGACTATCTTCTCACCGGAAGCAAACGCGATTCGTCGCTTCAGGGCTGATACAGCCAGGGCAGTGCCGCAGCGCGGCAAGCTCATCCCGAGGGTTTCAGTCAGAATCGCCATTGTATTAGCGGTGAACAGTCCCTGACAGGAACCCATCCCCGGGCAGGCGTTGTCTTCACACTCCTGCAGTTCCTTGGCATCGATCACGCCCGCCTTGTAACGGGCCATTGCCTCAAAGGTATCTGAGACAAAAGAATAACGACGATCGCCCTCGCCTCGCCCCGAGAGCATCGGCCCGGCAGTCACCACAATACAGGGGATGTCGAGTCGGGCTGCAGCCATGAGCATGCCGGGGGTAATTTTGTCGCAATTGGTTAAGAGCACCAGACCATCAAGTCTGTGCGCCTCGGCAACCGACTCAACCATATCGGCAATCAGTTCACGGGTCGGGAGTGAATAGTGCATACCCTTGTGCCCCATTGCCATGCCGTCGCAAACACCTGGAATACCGAAAAAGAACGAATAGCCGCCGCCTGAATGCACACCTTTCTCGATGAAGCGCTCAAGATCACGCATCCCGACATGGCCGGGGATAAGATCGGTGAAACTGGTCGCTACTCCGATAAAAGGCTTTTCCATAGCACTTTGAGGAACGCCGGTTCCTTTGAGAAGAGCACGGTGAGGAGTTCGTTCCAGACCTTTTTTTATCATGTCGCTACGCATCTTAGTTTCTCCATGAGCTCAGTTCACTCGCCAACAACAAAGTTAAAGCAGATGAAAAATGTTGTCGAATCCATGAAAACTTATGTTTTTCAAATATGTTAGGGAGGGTTGGGAGAACGAACAAGATAATACAATTTGATATATACTGTCAACAGATTCGGGCAAATCGAGGCGATTATTCAACCGTTGTTCTGATTTAAGATGTGCAATTAAGACTTGCGTCACCGATCATTACGAACCATGGGGATCGGCAGTGACAACCCTTTATCCAGAAAACTGCTGCACGGTTGATGGCTCAGGCTACTGAAACAGTGCGTCAACAAACTGTCTCGGTTCAAAATCCCGTAAATCTTCTATTGATTCGCCGATACCGATAAAGCGGAGGGGCAATTTCAACTCACTGCAGACTGCCACAACCACACCCCCCTTTGACGTCCCATCAAGCTTTGTCAGCGCTATACCGCTGACAGCGGCGGCCTCCTTGAAAATCTTTGCCTGTGAAATAGCATTCTGACCGGTGCCGGCATCCAGAACCAGCAGTGTCTCATGGGGGGAACCTGGAATCTCGCGGCCGATGATCCGGTAGATTTTCTTCAGCTCCTCCATAAGATTTACTTTTGTGTGGAGACGTCCGGCAGTGTCAACTATCATGACATCTGCCCTGCGGGCGATTGCAGCTTTGCAGCCGTCAAAGACCACCGCTGACGGATCAGCCCCCTCCTTGTGCCTGACTATATCCACGCCCGCCCTGTCAGCCCAGACGGCAAGCTGATCTGCGGCTGCAGCCCTGAAGGTATCAGCCGCCGCAATGAGTACCTTTTTCCCTTCAAGAGCATATCTGCTGGCGAGCTTGCCGATAGTGGTTGTCTTGCCGACGCCGTTTACGCCGATTACCAGGATCACAAAAGGGGTATGCCTGCCAATATCCAGCGGTAAAGCATAAGGCGCCAGCCTGGCAAGGATATCTTCCTTAAGAGCACTTCTGAGTGCAGCTCCATCCTTGAGTTCATCCCGTTTAAGCCTCTGTTCAAGACCCCTGACAAGTTCGACGGTAGTGGTCACCCCGATATCAGCAGAGATGAGTACTTCCTCGAGTTCTTCAAGAGTATCAGCATCGATCTCTTTTTTACCGAGGAGCAGTCTGTCGATACCACCGACAAGGGTTTCTGAGGTTCTACTCAAACCCTGCTTCAATCTTTCAAAAAAACCGGACTTGGGTTTCTCCTGCTCAGTCGGCACCCTGGCTTCAGGAACTTCAGCGGCAGCAGCATCTTCAACTGCACCATTGCCGGAAAACCTGCCGAAAAGGTTCCCGAAGAAACCCTTGTTATCTGCCATCAATAAATCTCCTTATACATTCTTGTGATCGCAGCCTGAAAGTTACGTATGGCCAGGCCGACAATCGCGCTTTTATCAAGGGTCATCACGAGGAAATAGTCAGCCCCGATCGGGCCGGTGAGATAGTGCTGCTTCTCCGTGGTGATGACCGTATGCTTCATCTCGCCCGCATCCATTTTTTGATGAGCATCTTTCATCAGGCTCAGGAGTATCCCCTTATGAGCTCCGGCTACTTTCAAATCAAATACGTCATAAATGCAGTTCTGCTCGACCGCCTCGCCCTCCCAGTCGGCCAGTATGGCTCCTGTCGCGCCAGGCACAGAGTCCATAAGCTCTTTCAGTATCATTTTGAACGGCACGTCTTTCTCCTTTAGCCAAACAGTTAGTGGAGCTTCACCGAAACCAGCTTTGAAACACCCGGCTCTTCCATAGTTACACCGTAAAGAGTGTCGGCCACAGCCATTGTCGTTTTGCTGTGGGTAATAAGTATGAATTGGGAAAAAGCCGACATCTCCCTGATAAGCTCGTTAAACCTGCCGATATTGGCATCGTCAAGGGGGGCGTCAACCTCATCGAGCAGACAAAAGGGAGATGGTTTTATCAGAAAGATCGAGAAAATCAGGGCAACCGCGGTCAGCGCTTTTTCTCCACCGGAAAGCAGCGATACGTTCTGCAGTTTCTTGCCCGGTGGCTGAACAACAATATCAAGACCGGTTTCCAACAAATCATCCTCGTTGGTCAATTTCAGCTCCGCTTTGCCGCCGCAGAACAGACGGGGGAAAATCTCTTTGAACTTCTCGTTTACCTGCTCAAAAGTCTCGGCAAAACGTTTCCGTGTCGTCCGGTTTATCCGCTGAATAGCCTGCTGAAGCGATTGAAGCGATTCTTCCAGATCGCTTTTTTGTTCTGCCAGAAAAGTATGCCGTTGTTCTAACTCCTGATACTCGTCGATCGCCGTGAGATTTACCTCGCCAAACTCGTCAACCTGTTTTTGCAGTTCCACCTGGCGGCGGGAAAGTTCCTCAGCATTAAGAGTATCATCCACCGGCAGAGAAGGGATATCCGCAATATCCATCCGGTAGCGTTCTTTCAGCTGAATTTCAAGATTTTCCAACTCCATCACGAGTGTCGAGAATTTCAGGCTTGTTTCCGAACTCAGCCTTCTAAGATT
>CAWBBV010000022.1:0-5669 GCA_963787125.1 uncultured delta proteobacterium | reverse complement strand
GGGGGGGAGTAGTCACTATCTTCAGCCGTGCCTACGTCAAGGATGGTCTGTTGCCAAGGTATCTCTGGCTGCTGCCGTTTAGAGATGCACTCTCTTTGGTGACTTGGGCTCTCGCCTTTAGCGGCAATCGCGTCCAGTGGCGCGGGGAAAGGTACGTTTTGAAGGCTGACGGGAAGATGGCAAGGGGCGAATAATTCTTGTTGGTTGACCCTTGAATGACTATAATGCAAAGAATTACGAAGGGAGAGCTTGCCGATGAAGATAGAATGTCCCGGTTGCAAGTTAAGCGGCACTATTGACGATTCAACCGTTCCGGCGACAGGTCTGACCATGAGCTGCCCCCGCTGCAAAACTAATTTCACCGCAGAGAAGCCGGTTCTTCAGGCAGGAGCTGCTGTGGCGATGCTGGATACCTGTCCGGTCTGCCAGTACTCCACCTTTACCGAGGAGAAGTTTGCTGTCTGTCCTAAATGCGGGCTCGTGGCAGCTGATTATCATAAACAGCAGCTGACTGCCCGGCAGGTGCAGAATAAAAGGCCTCCATCACCACTACGTCAGATGCAGGAGCAGAACAGTGACCCTCTGCCAAGGTTGACTCCGGAGCAGCTAAAAAAAGAGGAAGAGTCACGCCGCAAGCATGGTCTTGACAAAATTCCGGGCGTCGTTGAAGTTACTGAGACGGTTATTGTCAGCCAGTCAGCCGAAACACCGCTGCCGATACTGATTGTCGGCTGGGGAACCATCATTGCGTCAATTCTTCTGCTGGTTTACGGTGGCAGCGGCATAATGGAGTATCTGGCGAAGGTGAAAGAAGCAAAAGCCGCACTTGAAGCCCTTGAAGAGGCTCAATCCCGGACAACGCTGTTATTTCAGTTCCTGCTTTTTCCGGTACTTTCGATAATCTTTTCTTTTGTGATGCTGGTTTTCGGGGCTCGCTTTCTCGCCCTGAAAAGATGGTCTATAAATGCGGTGCAAAAAGGAGCCTGGGCAGGCGTCGGGCTACTGGCGCTGATGAAGATCTCAGACATGCTTTTCTGGTTTAAAAGAGCTTCAGCTGATGCTTCAATAGGCTACTATGCCATGGGGGTTTGCGGTGACCTGGTGGTGATGATCCTGTTGATCGCTCCATTTCTGGCGCTTGCTGATTATCTGAAGAGTCCGCTTTTCGAGAAGCTGGATGATTTGTTCTGCTGAAAGTCCCCTTTTTTGTTGACAATCCGCTCCAGCTATTAATAAATTAACAACTTTATTTTACCATTTTTCGGAGGTTTTAATGTCGGTAGCACATAAATTAGCGGTTCTTCCTGGTGACGGTATCGGCCCGGAGGTTATGAACGAAGCCTTGAGGGTGCTTGATGCGGTTGAGGCAAAATTCAGTGTCAAATTTACGCGAACTCATGCCAATGTCGGTGGCGCCGGGATTGATCTTGAAGGTAAGGCGCTTCCCCAGACGACTGTTGATATCTGCAAGGCTGCTGATGCAATCCTGTTCGGTTCGGTCGGCGGGCCTAAATGGGAAACTCTTCCCCCTGATGAGCAACCCGAGCGTGGGGCTCTTCTGCCTCTGCGCAAGATCTTCGGACTATACGCCAATCTGCGCCCGGCAATTATTTTCCCGTCTCTCACCGGCGCTTCTTCGCTCAAGGAAGAGGTTATCGGTGGCGGCTTCAATATCCTGGTCATTCGTGAACTGACCGGCGGCATCTACTTTTCCCAGCCGAAAGGAATTGAAGGGATCGGTCGTGACCGGGTCGGCATTGACACCATGCGCTACAGTGTGCCGGAGATAGAGAGGATCACCCACGTTGCTTTTCTGGCCGCCCGTAAACGTGGCAACAAGGTCTGCTCCATTGATAAGGCCAATGTGCTCTCTTCATCTGTGCTCTGGCGCGAAATTGTCACTGGCATTGCCAAAGAATACCCGGATGTGGAACTTTCCCACATGTATGTTGATAATGCCGCCATGCAGCTGGTCAAGTGGCCGAAGCAGTTCGATGTCATCCTTTGTGAAAACATGTTCGGGGATATTCTTTCCGACGAAGCTGCCATGCTGACCGGCTCACTCGGCATGCTCCCTTCAGCGTCTCTTGCCGAGGGGACTTTCGGCATGTATGAGCCGTCAGGCGGCTCTGCACCTGATATCGCCGGTCAGGGTATAGCAAATCCGATCGCCCAGATACTCTCCATGGGGATGATGCTGAAATTCTCTTTCGGGATGCAGGCAGCCGCTGATGCCATTGACAACGCAGTGGCAAAAGTTCTTGATCAGGGCTTTAGAACCCGAGACATTTATCAGAATCTTGCCGGTGAAAAACTGGTAAATACGAAAGAGATGGGTGACGCGATTATCGCGGCGCTCTAAATATCAATTTAAACTTAAAAGGAAAATGATTATGAAAGTCGGAATTGTCGGTTGGCGCGGTATGGTAGGGTCGGTGCTCCTGCAGCGGATGGTGGAGGAGGGGGATTTCAATATTGGCATCGAGCCAGTTTTCTTCTCGACATCCCAGGCTGGTCAGCCTGCGCCGATGAATGCCGGAACTCTGAAAAATGCCGAGGATATTGCAGAGCTGAAGAAACTTGACATAATCATCACCTGTCAGGGTGGCGACTACACAAAGGCAGTTCATCCGCAGCTGCGTAAAGAGGGGTGGAACGGCTACTGGATTGATGCCGCTTCGACACTGCGAATGGAAGACAATGCGGTCATTATTCTCGATCCGGTTAACAGAAACGTTATCGATAAGGCTTTGGCAAACGGCCAGAAGGACTTCATCGGTGGCAACTGTACGGTAAGCCTCATGCTGATGGCTCTTGGCGGACTTTTCCGCGCTGATCTGGTGGAATGGATTTCGTCCATGACCTATCAGGCTGCCAGTGGCGCCGGCGCACCGAATATGCGTGAACTTCTTTCCCAGATGGGAGCGCTGAACGGCGTCGTCGCCGAAGAACTCAAGAATCCCGGTTCTGCGATTCTGGAGATAGATCAGAAAGTGACCGCTGCTCTGCGTGACGGCTCTCTGCCGACCAAAGAGTTCGGTTTTCCTCTGGCAGGCAGTCTGCTCCCCTGGATTGACCGGGAAGTTGAGGATGGTCAGAGCCGCGAGGAGCTTAAAGGGTTTGTGGAAACCAACAAGATTCTTGGTACGGAGACTCCGATCCCGGTTGACGGTATCTGTGTGCGAGTCAGTGCAATGCGCTGCCACAGTCAGGCTATCACCATAAAGCTGAAGAAGGATCTGCCGCTTGCCGAGATCGAGGCTCTCATCGCCAACGACAACGAGTGGGTCAAGCTGATCCCTAATAACAAGGCCGATTCACTGGCCGGTCTTACCCCGGCAGCTGTATCAGGGACATTAACTGTGCCGGTTGGCAGAGTGAGAAAAATGAAGATGGGCCCTGAGTACCTTCAGGCGTTCACCTGTGGCGATCAGCTTCTTTGGGGGGCTGCCGAGCCACTGCGGCGGATGCTGCGCATACTTGCAGGCAAGTAACCCGGTAAATATCAGGAGTCCGGGAAGCGCCCCTTATGGGGGCGCTTCTTTTTATTTATGCACAATATAAAACTGACAATTGAATATGACGGAACTGCTTATGTGGGGTGGCAGGTTCAACCAAATGGTCTGGCTGTACAGGAGGTCATGGAAGGGGCGCTGAAGAAACTGCTTGGCGTGCGTGTGAGTCTGCACTCTTCGGGGCGGACTGACGCCGGTGTCCATGCCAAAGGGATGGTTGCCTGCTTCATGACAGAGCGATCATTGCCTCTGAACGCCTACACCTACGGTTTGAACTGCTTCCTTCCGCCCGACATCGTCGTAGTCGCAGCCGAAGTGGTTGGTCTTGATTTTAACCCGCGCCATGAAGCTAAAGGGAAGCATTATCGCTACACTATACTCTGCTCTTCCCGTCGGTCGCCGCTCTCACGGCTTTATGCCTGGCATTTAAGAGAAAAGCTTGATCTGGAACTGTTACGATCGGGTGCGGCTTGTTTTGTCGGCGAGCATGATTTTGCTGCTTTCAGGACCAGCGGCTGTGCGGCAAAGACAACGATTCGAAGGATCGATTCCGTCTCGATAACTTGTGAAGGCGATTTCATTCATATTGACGTGAACGGCTCCGGATTTATGCGGAATATGGTGAGAATAATGGTAGGAACTCTGGTTGAGATCGGCCGGGGTAGGATGCTTCCACAGCATGTAGCAAAATGTCTGACTGCCCCTGAAACTGCGCCAGGGCCGACTGCGCCGCCTCACGGCCTCTGTCTTTTTGAGGTTTTTTACTGAAAATAGGTTCACGTTCTGACGTTCCCCCGAATTTCCCTGCAAAAAAAATAACTACCATAAACTCTTCTTTCCAAGCCTTGTCTTGTTACCCCCAAGTAGTAAACAATTCAAAAAATCAACAGAACCAATATTATAATATTAATTAAGCCTAACCGTGTCGATCTTTCTAGACTTTGAATCTTTTTATATTGCATTATGGGGAAAAATTATAACGATGTTATTAATTAATATAATCAAATATTAGTTACGGGATATTAGCTTATGAACTCAATGAAAACATTTGCTCTGTTGATATTAAACGTCGTTTTAGCGGTATTTGCAATTCCTAATAGTTCGTCTGCGTCCCCTCTAAAATGTTATGATTGCCACGGAACAAAAGTGTCACAGGACTTAAGGCCTCAGGACTCTTCTTTTAGAAATATGAGCAGCGGCGCCTTTAAAGGGAATCACCAGACTCATATGAGCATTCTGGCCACAAGCAGTAACTGCCAGTACTGTCATCCGGGGAGCGCTTCTTACGACTCTGCACACCGTGACGGGATGATCAAACTCTCACCTCATATTAACGGCTCGCCTGATGTAACCAGCTATAACAACAGAACAACTGCCTGGCCGCAGACAGCGCTGCCAGTGACCGGAAGCTGCACAAATGTAACTTGCCACTTTGAGACCCTCACTCCTGTTTGGGGCAGCGATGCCAATCTGACAAATTGTAATACTTGCCACGTTTCACCGCCAACAGACGGTAGCCACGGCAAAAAACATTCGCTTTACTTCGGCGACACCACCGTCAGTTGCAAAAAATGTCATTCAGATCATACGGCTGAAAACAACGTCTTTGCTCATGCCACTTCAGCCGGTAAAAGAGGGCTTGATATCCGCTTTAGCGCACCGCCTAATGCCGGCGGCAGCTATGAAGGTGGTAGTGCAAACTATCCTGACTATCTCAGCTCTGCTTCCCCCGGACGTAACGGCAACTGTTCAGGGATTTATTGTCATAGTAATGGTCGCGGCGGCGCGCCCAATATCGCTCTTTCATGGTCTGACGGCAAGACAACTACCTGTTTTACCTGTCATAGCGGCAGAACAACAGACAGTACTTCTGAAAATTGTACCGGGTTTGGTTCCTGGGATAGCGACAAAGGTGTCTGCACTCCAGACCTGACCATGTCCTCTGACGGACATCACCGCCTGGTTGGACCCCAGTGGATCAGGAAGTACCCATGTAACTACTGTCATTATGCAACCACAGATGCAGCAGGAGCCATTCTAGACAAGACAAAGCATGTAAATGGCGAGAAAAACATTGTGATTCACCCTGACTGGAATATTAATAATCGTCCGGCAGCCTCATATGACCCTGTGGGAAAAGTCTGCAACAATGTT
>CAWBBV010000021.1:0-37134 GCA_963787125.1 uncultured delta proteobacterium | reverse complement strand
GTCTGTTCATCAGGAAAAAGAGCATGTGATTCTTTACGGCCCGCCAGGAGTCGGCAAGACCCACCTTGCTCAGGCACTGGGCAACCGGGCATGTCGCATCGGTCATTCCACCCTGTTTATCAAGGGAACCAAGCTGTTTCGAAACCTCAACACAGCAAGGGCTGACGGCACTTGGGAGAAAGCCTTGAGAAAACTCCTCGCTCCGGACCTTCTGATAATTGACGACTTCGGCCTCAGCGCCATGACCATGCCACAGGCTGAGGAGTTCTATGAAATCATTGCCGAACGCCACCAGCGAGGCTCTATAATTATCACTTCAAACCGTCCGCCAGGTGACTGGCTGTCGCTCTTCCCGGATCAGGTGATGGCCAATTCGGCAATGGACCGACTGGCACACCGGGCTCATCACATTGCTATGAAAGGAGAGTCATTTAGAAAGAAAACAAGACCTCAAAAACCGTCAGCAGATTAACTACAACGCTACCCCTGAAAATCCTAAAGTGGCAAATAACTTTGATCCTGGGGGTGGCAAATTAACCTGGTCCTTGACAGCGCCGGCAAGCAGCCAGATAGAAACTGAAATGGAGTTTTTTCTTTTGTGGTGGCACGAAAGACAGGGAAACATTGAAGGAATAATTCGGGCAGCGGTGGCGCACTTCTGGTTTGTAACTATCCATCCGTTTGACGATGGCAACGGACGACTGGCCCGTGCCATTACTGATATGGCATTGGCACAGGATGACCGGCAACAGGTACGTGCTTATAGTCTGTCAGCCCAGATCATGGCAGACAGGGAGGAGTATTACACTATCCTGGGGCAATGCCAGAAGGGTTCATGCGATATCACTCCCTGGTTGCTCTGGTTCCTGGAGTGCTTTACCAGAGCCATCCGAAGGTCAGAGGATATTCTCGATGGAGTATTCAACCGGTCGGAATTCTGGCGCCGGCATGATCATCTGCAGATGACAGACCGGCAGAAGAAGGTCATCAACCGTTTGCTGGCAGAAGAACCTGAAAGTTTTGAAGGTGGACTTACTACGAAGAAATACGCTTCAATGTCTCATACCAGTAAGGGAACTGCATTCCGTGAACTGGACCAGCTGTATGAATGGGGTATCCTTCAACGTATGGGCAAGGGGCGCAGCGTCCACTATGAATTGCTTCATAATCGAAATAACTCTGGGAGTTTTACGACAACCACTGACAGGTGTTAGGCATTCTGATAAAATACTCTATCGATGATTCAGGACAATTTAGAACAGCGGAAAACGTTTAGAACAATTGGGGGTAAAACAGATAAAAAGGGGTTAGCTTGTTGAGCTAACCCCTGTATTCTTTGGAGCGGGAGACGGGATTCGGACCCGCGACCTTCAGCTTGGGAAGCTGACACTCTACCACTGAGTTACTCCCGCAAAGGAATTATGTTTTTACCTTAGAGCTACATAACTTGTCAATCGATTTCTATCCTTGAATCGCTTCAAATCTGGCAGTTGCCGTATCAAGCCTACGACAAATCTCCTCTTTCCCTAGGACTTCCATAACTTCATATATACCTGGAGAGACAGTAACCCCGCAAAGAGCAATACGTACAGCCGGGCCCACCTGCCCCATTTTAATACCGAGATCAGCACATACCTCCTTGAACACGATCTCGATGTCATCATGACTGAACTCTGTTGCCGCAGCAAGTGACTTCACAAGCCGCTTCAGATAACCTGCAGTTTCCGGTTTGACATGTTTGCCGATAGCCTCTTCATCATAGCTTATTTCTGGGGTGTAATAAAAAACGGCCCCATCAGCCATCTCAATCAGCGTCTTTGAACGCTCCTGAAGCGTTTTAACAACCGCAACCAGCTTAGGCCCGCCAGCGCTGGCATCTACACCACGTGCAGACATAAAAGGGACAAGCAAGTCGGAGAGTCGCACGGGATCACCGGTTTTTATGTAATGCGCATTAAGCCAGAGAAGTTTATCAGGATTGAAAACACCAGCTGATTTACCAACGGCTTCAATTGTGAATTTTTCAATGAGATCCTCGCGGCTGAATATCTCTTCATCACCACAACTCCAACCGAGACGTACGAGATAATTAATCATCGCTTCGGGGAGCAGTCCCATGTCACGATAAGCGATAACGCTTGTTGCACCGTGGCGTTTGGAAAGCCTGGTTTTGTCACTACCGAGAATCATCGGTACATGCGCGAATTGAGGCACCGGCACATCCAGGGCCTGATAAAGGAGTATCTGGCGTGGGGTATTATTCACATGGTCATCACCGCGGATAACGGTTGTTATCCCCATACTGGCGTCATCGACGACAACTACGAAGTTATAAGTAGGCGTGCCGTCAGTTCTCTGGATGATCAGATCATCAAGCTCATCGTTGTTGAAAGAGATCGGGCCTTTGACTAGATCGTTGAAAGCTGTCACACCGTCCTGCGGCGCCTTGAAGCGGACAACGAAAGGTTTGTCAACCGCCTCAACGGCAAGATTACGACATTTACCGTCATATTTCGGCTTCCCCCCGTCCTTGAGAGCCTTTTCACGCTTGGCCTCAAGCTCTTCCGAAGAGCAGTAGCATCTATAGGCTTTCCCTTCTGCAAGCAGTTGCTGAACTTTCTCTTTGTATAGCGGAAAATTATCAGACTGGTAAAAGGGGCCGGCGTCCCAGTCAAGCCCTAGCCACTCCATTCCTTGCAGTATTGCGTCAACTGATTCCTGGGTTGAGCGAGCAACATCTGTGTCCTCGATCCGGAGGATGAAGGTACCGCCCTGCTTTCTGGCAAGCAACCAGTTAAAAAGGGCTGTACGCGCTCCACCGATATGAAGATAACCAGTCGGGCTCGGGGCGAAACGTAAACGAATATTCGACATCTGCTACTCCTTGAATAAGCACTTTAATAAAACTACTGCAACACGCTAATCTTCCGTCTCTTCCAGTGATGTTATATCACGGCACGGCACCCGGTAGTCACCTGAGGCCCAAGCGCCTAGATCCAGAGTACGACACCGCTCTGAACAAAAGGGTCTGGCGGGGTTATCTGCCCATTGAATATTTTTTTTACATGTTGGACATTTAATATTTAAAGACAAGCAATTTACCTCATTTCAATAAGATATTTTTCGCCCACGGAGCATATCTTCAACCTGTTCACATTTTGGACGTTTCGGGTTTTTAGCTGCCTGGAACCGGCGAGCCTCTGCAAATATGTTTTCAAAAAGATCGATGGCCTTGGAAACAGTGGTAATTCGGTAAAACTTGCCGATATGCTCGCCTATTTTGGAGATATCGGCTTCATCAGGAAAGATTATCACGCCAAAGATCTGAAAGTTCCAGGGGCTTTTCTGTTTCAGGATCTTCATCAGGCTCATTGAATATTCATTGAGCTGGTGATAAGGATTTTCGCCCCAGAGACACTCTATCTTTTTCTTCTGCAGGCCGCCTGTACTAATCCAGATATCGTTAAGGAAGTCGCCAGGCGAATCGATAAGGCCGACATAATACTTAGCCTCAAGGATTATCAAGGCATCACCGTTAAAAAGAATGAAGTCGGTAAACTGCCGATAGTTACGGCCAGGGGCAACATCGAAGTTGTTGAGAAGTCGCCATTCACCCTTTGTGTAGTTTTGGCTTGCTGCAATGGTTTCAAAAATACGCTGCTCAAACTGGTTTGAAAAATTAGGAGGCCTGACTGCTTCTTCGAGGGCTTTGTAAGATGATTCGCGCTGCAGCTTTGTCGCTTCCTCAAATTGCAGCACCTTCTCTTGCAACCTCTCCATTTCCTGACGAACTGCAACAAGATCTTCCGAGTATTTCGCTGCCCCTTGAGCCTTGTCATGCTCAAGCTCAGAAATTATCTGCTCCGCAAATTCCCGATATTCCTCTTCATCCTTAACCTTGAGATTGAGTGAGCGTATCCTCTGAACATAAGCATCAAACTGGGTGCCAGATCGCTCATTAAGCCGGGTAATCTGCGCATCCTTCTCGGACAGTAATTTCATCTGCCTGTTAACTGATTGCTTAAGCTCCTCCTCACGCCGCCGCAGCAACGAATTCTGCCTTCGCGAAATCATGTAATAAAGCTCAGAAATTATGAATATAATGAACGCACCCGCCAGAAAGGCAAAGCTGGTCCTTAGATAGAAACGTCTGGCTCCTACATCTGAGAGTGGGTTTTTCAGCCACTGAAGATAGTCGGAAGTAAAATCATGGGGCATATTGCTGATTACATACAAACGCCCGAGTGCTTCTCCGGGGACAAAAGCTGCGCTGTCAGAAGCTCCATTTACAGGAAAAAGTCCTGGGGGTCGCCGTAGAACGGCAAAAGATCCTGAGTCGAGATCATCGGCACCGGGAGGATGGGTCCAGGGTAAAGACAAAGATGAAGTGTAGAGAATTTTCTGCTCCGGACAGGAGCGGTTTACGGTCTTACAGTCAGTTATAATAAAGCCGAAAAGGCCGAAACTGGCATCTAGTACGTTCTGAACCCCTTCACTGTCACGTTGGGCAAGGAAAAAATTAAGTTTGATCGTCATCTGATCTGCTAGGGTTTTCAGATCTGATGTATGGAGTCGGAATAGTCTTTTGCCGTAAAAATCCTTGTAGGTATCGCGGTTAAGTAAAGTGGCGACAGAGAGAGAGACAGCAAGAATCACGATAAACCGTGCTGTAGAGAAAAGAAGCGCTTTGTACCCTGGAAGAGCGATTTTCATATGATGAGAGTCTCTCCCGGTCTTAGAGGTTTTTGAGTTGGCGGCGCAGTTAATGTCCGGTAAAAGAGGGTGAAGAATAACGCCAGCAGTAATACCAAGAGAAACAAAGTTGGTGTCAGCCTGATCTTTTCCATACTTACAGATCGCCGAATCAGGCCAATAATAAAGATAACCACCCCGGCAGCACCCAGTATTCCTCCCCAAAATAGAGCGAGCTTGACAAATTCAAGCGCCCCATCAGTGGGAAGAGCTAATATTGCATTAACCTGTTGGCTGTAAAAAGTGCCGAGTAATAGCAGTGAAACGGCCGCTATCATGAACCTTAACCCGGTTCTTACGGTCCGCTTTCTCATATCTACTCCGCGCACCAGCTTACATTACCCACACCTTTACGGAGAACGACACTTGTATCATTTAACAGGGAGATTACCGAACTGACGTCAGGAGAAAGGATTCCGCCATCGACAACAATATCCAATTGATGATCGAGAGAGCTATAGAGCTCGCGTGGATCACCGATAGGTTCCTCTCCGGACAGATTGGCGCTGGTAGTCACAATGGGGTGACCAAGAGCCGTTACAAGAGCGGAACAGATGTTATTATCGGGCATCCTGATGCCGACAGTCTTCTGTTTGGTCTGAAGAAGATCGGGAACTATACGGGTCGCTTCAAGCACGAAGGTATACGGCCCCGGAAAATATCTCTTCATCAGCTTATAGGCATAGTTGCTGACCTTTGCATAATTAGCCACATCAGACTGAGACGCACAGATGAATGAAAATGGTTTTTTCTTTTCCCGCTGCTTTATCTGGTAGATCCGTTCAAGACCCTTTTTACTGAAAATACTGCAGCCGATACCATAGGTGGTATCGGTTGGATAAGCGATGACTCCGCCATTGCGAAGGACTTCAGCTACCTGCTCGATAAGGCGTTGTTGCGGATTATCAGGGTTGATGACAATCAGCATTGCAGGTCTGCCGGATTTAGCTGGAGAAGATCCTTATGGACAAATCGGCCATCTTTCTGAATGAGAAGATCATCGAACCAGATTTCGCCATCACCTACAAGGAGCTTGACCATGTCCCAATGAACGGCAGAATGATTACCATTATTGCACTCATCATAGCATTGCCCCGGAGTAAAGTGAATCGAACCGAATATTTTCTCATCGAAGAGAATATTCCTCATGGGACGGCGAATACCAGGATTTACCCCGATTGCAAACTCACCGATATAGCGAGCCCCCTCATCAGTGTCAAGAATCTTGTTGAGATCAGCTGTCATGGTCCCTGAGTCGGCCTTTATAATCTTGCCGGCAGAGAATTCCAGTCTGATGCCATTGAACTCCTTCCCTTGATATATTGTTGGGCAATTATAGGTAATATACCCCTCGACAGAGTCTTTAACTGGCGCAGTAAAAACCTCCCCGTCAGGGATATTGTAACGCCCGTCACACTTAATCCCGTTCAATCCTTTTATACTGAATGAGAGGTCTGTGTCAGAGGCTTTGATTTTCACCTTATCAGCCCTATCCATAAGCTTTTTAAGTTTTTCCTGCTTTTTAGATTCAATGTTCCAGTCAATACAGCATGAGGAGAGTACATAATCTTCATACTCTTCCAGACTCATTCTTGCTTCCTGTGCACCGCCGTGCGTCGGGTAGCGGGTAACGACCCAGCGTGTATGCTTTACTCTCTGGTCGACTATAGGCCGGGTGAGTTTAGCGTAAGCAATCATATTTGCCTGATTAGCCTGAGCCATTACCATGGAGTTATCTGCAGCGCCTATGGCAATGAAAACCGTTACCTGCTTCATAAAGTCAAGTTTGTGTTGTGGAAAGTAGGAAAGCTGCTCCGATTTTGCCGAGTTATAAAATTGCCGGTTGATTTCCGGAACTGAGAACTCATACTCAACATACTTCGCCCCTTTTGCAAGGCAGAGCCGGTAAAGCTCCTTAACAAGAGGCAGCGCCTCGATTCCTCCGGCAGAAATGAGAACTACATCACCATGCTTCACTTTAGTCGAGTAGTTGATTAGAACTTCTGCCCATTCAGTTACACGTGGATCTTTCACTTAAATTCTCCCTGTATGTCCGAAACCGCCATCACCGCGGCAAGTATTTTCAAGTTCAGTTGTTTCCAGCCATGCAACCCTTGTAAAGTGACTGACAATCATCTGTGCGACCCGCTCGCCACGTTTGATCAGAAAAGGCTCAGTACCGTGATTGATTATGATCACTCCTATCTCGCCGCGAAAATCAGAGTCGATTGTTCCTGGCGAGTTCACCAAAGAGATCCCGTACTTGAGCGCAAGACCGCTTCGAGGTCTAATCTGAGCTTCATAGCCATCTGGAAGGGCTATCGCTATACCTGTAGGAATGAGCATACGAGCACCGGGAGTGAGTACGACATCCTCAACCAGATCCGCATAAAGATCCATGCCAGCCGAATGTGAAGTCATGTAACAAGGAAGAGGTATTTCTGCTCCAGGACGGATGCGTTTTATTGCAATTTTTAACTGAGTCATCTTTTGGTCAAATCTCAGATAGTGATGTCTGCTGATTCAAAACCAATCTCAGACATACTGCCTAGCAGTTGAAGTGTGAAAAACTTATCATCAAATATTTCATTACAAAGATCAAGAATTGTCTCACCTGTAACAGCAGAGAAACCGGCGATCACTTGTTCAATTGACTGATAACCGCCTAAATATATCTCATTTTTAGCAAGTTTTGACATAATATTATCGCTACTCTCAAGAGAAAGAAGAATATTACCTTTCAGCTGCTCTCTTGCTGATGAAAGTAACTCAGGTAACAGTGGTTCACACTTGAGTCGCCGAAGCTCTCTCTGCACGATGTCCATGACTTTGGAAAACTTGTCAGCAGTAGTCCCGGCGGAAATCACGAAAGCTCCAGTATCTGAATGTGATTCAAGGAAAGAATAAATTGAGTAAGCAAGCCCCTCTTTCTCCCTTATTTCCTGAAAAAGCCTCGAACTCATGCTACCGCCAAGAATAGTGTTAAGAATCAGCAAGTCGTATCTGCCAGGGTGATTCTGAGGGAGGCCTTTTGTTCCGAGTGAAAAAAGAACCTGTTCAAGTTCCCTTTGATCCTTTGAAAATTTCTTTGTGTAAAGTGGAGGTGCTGAGAGAATACGACTGCTCCCGCCTGGGACAGAATGAAAATATGCAGAGAGAAGCTCTACCAGATGGATATGTTCCAGGTTGCCCGCAGCTGAAATAATAATGTCACCGGCACGATATGATTCATTCTTGTAATTGACGAGAAAATCTCTCGACATCCCTTCAACAGACTCTACACTGCCGATTATAGGCATCCCGAGCTGATGTTTACTCCAGAATAGACGATGAAAGAGTTCGTGAAGCTGATCGTCCGGGTTATCTTCCAGCATTTTAATTTCCTGCAGGATAACTTTACGTTCATTTTCTATTTCGTCTTCAGGGAACTGGGAGTTAAGAAAAATATCAGCAAGAATATCAAGCGCCTTAGGGAAAAAATCAGACAGTACTTTTGCGTAGTAACAGACGAACTCCCGACCGGTAAAGGCGTTGATAAATCCGCCCATGGAATCAATCTCACGAGCTATCTCAAACGAACTCCTTTTCTCTGTACCTTTGAAAAGGAGATGCTCAATGAAATGAGATACCCCGCTAAACTCGGGTTGCTCCTGTCTTGAGCCACCAACTACCCATAATCCGATAGTGACTGAACAGGCATGAGGAATACGCTGCGAAATAACCCTGATACCGTTTGGAAGGAGAGTTCTGTTTACCATGAGTTGATTATATCCGGTGATGAGTATTACGCAAGGGATGCGCTAAATATTAAAGGCCAAAAAAAAGGCGGCTGTTACGCCGCCTTCAATGAAACATCAGACTAAATGCTATTCAGCAAGAGTCGCGCCGAGAGCCTCTTTACGGGAGAGTTTTATCTTCCCCTGCTTATCTACACCAATGCATTTCACTAGAACTTTATCCCCTTCTTTGAGTACATCGGAGACATTTTTCACGCGCTCTGTATCGAGTTCGGAAATATGCACAAGTCCGTCTGTGCCAGCGAATATTTCGACAAAAGCACCAAAATCCATGATCTTTTTGACTGTCCCCATATAGAGTTTGCCCTCTTCGGCTTCAGAAGTGAGGTCACGTATCATCTTGATGGCGAGGTCACAGGCAGCTTTATCAGTACTGGAAATATTGATCCGACCGGTATCGTCAATGTCAACAACAACGCCGGTTGTCTCAGTGATATTACGGATGTTTTTGCCGCCGGTACCGATAACGTCCCTGATTTTATCAGTTTTAACATAGATAGTCGTAATACGCGGTGCATAAGAAGACATATCAGGACGGGTAGCATCAATTGTCTCGGCCATTTTCCCGAGAATATGCAGACGTCCTTCACGAGCCTGCGCCAGAGCCTTTTTCATTATCTCCCGGGAAACACCGGTGATTTTGATATCCATCTGCAGGGCGGTGACACCTTCTGCCGTTCCGGCAACCTTAAAATCCATGTCGCCAAGATGATCTTCATCACCGAGAATATCAGAAAGGATAGCCACATCTGCCCCTTCCTTGATAAGCCCCATGGCGATACCGGCTACAGGAGCCTTGATCGGAATACCGGCGTCCATCATGGAGAGTGAGCCACCGCAGATAGCAGCCATTGAGGATGAACCGTTGCTTTCCAGAGTTTCGGAGACAATCCGGATTGTATACGGGAAACTGTCATGGCTTGGCAACACAGCAGAGAGCGCACGCTCTGCCAAGGCACCGTGACCAATCTCTCTCCGCCCAGGTCCGAGGCGGAAGCTGGTTTCACCGACTGAAAATGGAGGGAAATTGTAATGAAGGAGGAATTTTTTCTTACTCTCGCCATAAAGAGAATCAATCCGCTGCTCATCATAGGAGGTGCCAAGTGTTGCAGCGACAAGAGCTTGAGTCTCACCGCGGGTAAAAAGAGCCGAACCGTGAACCCGTGGTAGAATTCCAACTTCGGTTGTAATTGGTCTGACTGTTTTGGTATCGCGACCGTCAATTCTCTCACCGTCTTTAATTATATTCAGACGGACAAGTTCATATTCAAAATCGCCGACAAAACCTTTAATTTCCTTATTTCTCCCGGCAAAATTCTCAGAGAGGGCAGTAATTGTCTCATCAATGACCGTATCTATAGCTTTATGCCTCTCCTGCTTGGAAACAATACGAACAGCGTCTTTGATGCGGGAATAGGCAAGTTCGGAAACCTTGCTTTTCAGTTCTGTATCGACAACTGGAAGAATAACTTCACGTTTTGGCACACCAGCTTTTGCCTTGAGCTCTTCCTGAGCGTCAAGTATAGGTTGAATCGCCTTGTGGCCGAAGAAGATTGCGTCAAGCATGATATCTTCAGAAAGTTCCTTTGCTCCACCTTCAACCATGCAGATGGCATCACGGCTGGCTGCCACGATAATTTCCATATCGCTTAGTTCAAGCTGCTCAGCAGTAGGATTTGCAATGAATTCACCATTTACCCGCCCGACTTTTACGCCAGCGATTGGTCCGAAAAATGGAATATCAGAAACTTCAAGGGCCGCTGAAGCACCAATCATTGAGAGGATGCCAGGATCATTATCCTTGTCCGCAGAGATAACGGTAGCCATAATCTGGGTATCGTTGAGGAATGTTTCAGGAAACAGTGGACGGATAGGCCTGTCAATGAGACGACAGGTAAGGGTTTCATTGTCAGAAGGACGTGCTTCACGCTTGAAAAAACCGCCGGGAATCTTGCCGCCTGCATAAGCTTTTTCCTGATAATTTACGGTAAGAGGGAAGAAATCCTGCCCCTCTTTTGCAGATTTGGATGCCACTGCTGTTACCAGCACCATTGTGTCGCCAGATCTTACAACAACAGATCCGTTTGCCTGTTTTGCCATGCGACCGGTTTCGATTGATAGTGTGCGACCGCCAAATTCAATTTCTACAGTATGCTTTGCCATGCTTTAATCTCCTCACCTGAAAATCAGGTGTTGGGGCCGTCGATAAAAAGGCTAAAGTCGATGCTTTAGCCGTTCTATCCACGCCCCCAACAGTAAATGGTTGAAAACAAAAGGCAATATGCCCCTGATGAGGCATATTGCCTTTTACTACCTACGTATTCCGAGTTTTTCGATAATGCTTTTGTAACGGTCTACGCTTTTGCCTTTGACATAATCGAGCAGACGACGTCTTTGACCAACGATCTTCAATAGGCCTCGACGGCTGTGATGATCTTTTTTGTGGGTCTTGAAGTGTTCAGTCAGATAAGTAATACGCTCGGTAAGAATCGCAATCTGAACCTCCGGAGAACCGGTATCGCTTTCATGCAGCTTGTTGGAGTTGATTATCTCCTGTTTTTTCTCTGTAGCCAACATCAGTACACCTCCTTTCATGGAATTTTATATTCCAGGGTAATTACCGGAATTATCCGGACTCTTCTTTTAACATATTTAACAGATTACTGTAAAGGATAAAGCAGGTTAAATACCCGAGCAAGCCTTATTGCTGCGTTTTGCAGTTCATTTCCTGCTGCTGTTATGTCGCATAATGCGAGAAGTTCATCATTAAAAAGCAGCTTTACTCTGCCTGTAGAAAATATTTGATCCGGACGGATCTCAAGATCACTCAATGCAGGAGCGATTCCGTTCCTGACTCGCCTGGCGCCTTCATCACTCAGGTGAAATTCGGGAAGTCCTGCAAGAGCTCGTTTAATTGAGATAAATCGGCTGCTCAACAGCTTATCAAGAGGAGTTTTAGACAAATCATCAAGCGTGAGTGAATCTGCCAAGGAAAATGGTCCGCTTAAAGTTCTGCGCAGCGCGATAAGGTGAGCACCTACACCGAGAGCTTCACCAAGATCATCTGCAAGTGTACGTACATATGTACCCCGTGAGCAGCGCACGGTAAATGTTATTTCAGGAAGTAAAATTTGATTAATTACAAGGGAATGAATTTCGACGGTACGCTCTTTGCGCTCAACGCTTTCACCCTTCCTGGCAAGCTTGTATAGAGGCACACCGCCCTGCTTAATAGCAGAGAACATCGGAGGCAGCTGAAGAATAGTACCGGTAAAACGGGGGATAATTCCTAAGATCATTTCAGCAGTTATTCCTGACCAGTCTTTTTCAATAAGTACATTACCGGTAAGATCAAGCGTATCAGTAGAAATTCCGATACGCATGACGGCCTGGTACTCTTTGATTGACTCATCAAGATAAGGGATGGCTTTAGTACCTTCACCGAGAGCTATCGGTAATAACCCGGTAGCAAACGGATCAAGGGTACCGGTGTGTCCAATCTTTTTCTGATGGAGAGTTCGGCGAAGGATTGCAACCACGTCATGGGATGTTATGCCGGAAGGCTTGTCAACTGAAAGGAAACCGTTAATCACTTAAGAACTGCCTCGATATGGGAATATACCTTTTCTCGAACTTCAGCTAGACAGCCATCAACAACACAACCGGCAGCATTACGATGGCCACCACCGCCAAAGCCTTCAGCAAGTCCGGAAACATCAACGACTCCCTTTGAGCGGAACCCGACTTTATAGGAATCTTCGGAAAGTTGGCGGAAGAAAATTGCCACTTCAACCCCCTTGACAGATCGAGGGTAATTCACAAAACCGTCCGTCAGTTCGGCGTCAGTTCCGGTTTTAGCATACATGTCAAGTGTAACCGCAAGCGAAGCAAATCTTCCGCAAGGGGAAAATGCCAGGGTGGAAAGGGCGAGTGAGAGTAGCTCTATTCTTGACCGGGGCTGACTTTCATAAAGACGAGATGATATATCCCAGGCATTGACGCCTTTTGAAATCATTTCGCCGGCAACGGAAAAAGCCTCAGTATTCGCGTTAGAGTAGCGGAAGGAACCGGTATCGGTTATCAGCGCAACGTAAATACAGTGTGCCGTTGCAAGTGAGATTGATCCGCCGGCATTCTTTATCAGGCGGTGGATCAAAACTCCTGTTGCAGCTGCTTGAGTGTCGATAAAGTTTACGGTGCCGAATTGCTCACTAGTCTTGTGATGGTCGATATTGATAAAGGAGCCAATTCTGCTGCAATTACCAATCTGTTTACCTGCGCGGCGAAATTCGCCAACATCAAGTACGAAACAGACATCATAATCGCGATCAGGAAGAGAAGTGGTGATGGCATCAGCCATTGGCAAGAATTGATAGATTTCCGGGACGCAGTCACAGGTATGGATCGTAACGTCTTTGCCAAGTTCGACAAGGTAGTTGGCAAGAGCGAGTGATGAACCGATTGCATCGCCGTCAGGGCTTTCATGGGTAGTTATAAGAAATGAGCTGTGTGCAGCAATTAGGTCATTTATCTTTTTCAGCATTATCCTCTTCCGTTTCGTGAATCTGTTTCAAAATATTTTCAATATGGCTTCCGTAAGCAACAGATTCGTCATACCTGAAGATGATTTCTGGCACATAACGCATCCGCAGCATCTTCCCGACTTCACGGCGAAGAAACCCTTTGGCGCTATTTAACCCTGTTTCGGCATCTTTGCGTCCTGCATCTGCACCTCTAGTTGAAAAATAGACGGTCGCGTGACGTAGATCATCAGTCAGTTTAACTCCGGTAATTGTAACCAATTCGACCCTGGGATCCTTAACACCGTTTATAAGAAGTCTTGAAATCTCCTCATGTATGGCTTCAGAAACTTTTTCAGAACGTTTGTACATAAATAAACCCCTAGTAAAGGTAAAGGTAAAGGTAAAGATTTAGGCAGGAAATTCTCCACCTTAACCTCTACCTTATCCTGTCTCTACTTCTGCTTCTATCTTTGCCTGCCTTTAAAGAGTGGCAGCAATCTTTTCCATTTCGAAAGCTTCAATGATATCACCCTGCTTGATGTCATGATAATTTTCAAGACCGATACCGCATTCGTAACCAGAGGCAGCGTCCTTGACATCATCCTTGAATCTGCGCAGGCTGGACATTTTACCTTCATAAATCACAATATTGTCGCGAAGCAGCCGTACTTGCGCATTTCTGACAACTTTACCATCCTGTACATAACAGCCGGCAACATTACCGATTTTAGGTACGGAGAAAACTTCTCTAACCTCAGCCCTGCCGAGATACTTCTCTTTAAAGATCGGCGAGAGAAGACCTTCCATAGCTTTTCTAACATCATCTACAGCATTATAAATAATGCTGTAGAGGCGGATATCGACCCCTTCCTTCTCTGCAAGGGCTTGAGCCTTGACTTCAGGACGGACATTGAAGCCGATGATGATGGCATTAGAAGCAGAGGCGAGATTCACGTCTGTTTCGTTTACTGCCCCGACGGCAGAATGCATTACGTTCAGGCGGACAGCGGCAGTTGAAAGCTTGCGCAGTGATTCACCAACCGCTTCGACTGAGCCCTGGACATCACCCTTGACGATAACATTAAGATCTTTGACTTCACCTGCCTGAATCTTGGTGTAAAGCTCCTCAAGAGAAAGCTTTGTATGCTTGGCAAGTTCCAGTCCACGCTGCTTGATTTGACGTAATGTTGCAATTTCTTTTGCCTGACGCTCATCCTTCATGGCAACAAAAACATCGCCGGCATCAGGAACACCAGACAGACCAACAAGCTCAACCGGCATTGATGGGCCAGCTTCAAGAACTTTCTCGCCACGATCATTCTGCATCGCCCTGACACGACCGGAGTGAATACCAACGACACAGTAGTCACCGGTTTTAAGAGTGCCATCCTGAACTAGTACGGTGGCAACAGGCCCCCTTCCCTTATCAAGCTTGCCTTCAACAACTGTTCCCTTGGCCGCCTTGTTCGGGTTGGCTTTGAGATCCATGAGATCTGCCTGAAGAAGAATCATCTCCAGAAGACCTTCAAGATTAAGCCGCTTTTTGGCTGAGACTTCGACCATTGTTGTGTCGCCGCCCCACTCCTCCGAAACGAGACCCTGCTCAGACAATTCACGTTTAACACGCTCAGCATTAGAGTCAGGCTTGTCTATCTTGTTGATAGCAACGATTATAGGCACACCAGCAGCCTTGGAGTGATTGATCGCCTCTTTTGTCTGCGGCATGACACCATCGTCTGCTGCGACTACAAGGATAACAATGTCAGTGACTTTTGCTCCACGAGCACGCATTGCAGTGAACGCTTCGTGACCGGGAGTATCAAGAAAAGTAATCTTCCGGCCGTTCAGCTCGACATCATATGCGCCGATATGCTGTGTAATCCCGCCAGCTTCACCGGCAATGACATTTGCCTCACGAATAGCATCAAGGAGAGAGGTCTTGCCGTGGTCAACGTGACCCATTATTGTTACTACAGGTGGACGGGTTTCAAGTGACTCAGGTGTATCTGGTTCTGATTCAAGAATTTCATCGAGATCAACAGCGACATTTTCAATCTCATATCCAAATTCATTGGAAAGGAGTATCGCTGTATCGACGTCAAGGGGATGATTGATCGTTGCCATCAAACCCATCTTCATAAGCGCGCGTATTAAGTCGTTAGCCTTGATACCCATACGCTTGGCGAGTTCACCAACAGTGATCGTCTCGCTTATCTTAATGATACGTTTGATTGCCTTTGGAGTAGTAATTTCAGTCTTTTTGCCGCCGGCAACTCGTTCAATCTTGGCCTGCCTTCTTTTGCCTTTACCACTTTTACCCGGTTCAAAGACACGCTCACGTTTTTCCGCAATCTCATCTCTGAGAAGCAGTTCTTTACGCTTGTCCGGAACTGCGGCGCCCTTTTTAGCTGCACGCTGAGCATCACCGGTTGCCGCCCCTTTTGGAGGGCCCTTACGAACACCTTTACGATCATCAGCACCGAGAGGAGCCTGTGCTGGCGGTGGTGTTGCCGGTTTGGCAAACTGCTGATCAGGACGTCCGGCAGATTGGCCGGGTCGCTGAACAGGTGTGTTTCTATCCCTACCCGGGGTCGGTGGACCACCAGCCGTTGTGCGCTCACGGTTCTGACCAGGCCGGTCGCTGCGTCCTTGCTGAGGAATTACTTCACGACGTTGAACCGGACGGTCTGCAGGGCGGTCTGCAGGGCGACCAGCTGGTCTCTCTGTTGAACGTTCCTGAGGTTTTGGTGGTGGTGGCAGTTCAACTCGGCCGAGAATAACGGCACGGTTTGCAGTCGGTCTTTGTGGTTCCGGTGCAACAACTACTACTTTTTGCGGCACGGTTTTTTCATCTTGCTTCTCAGAGACAGGGCTCTCTTTGGGTTTAGACAAAACTTCCGAAGTAGTCTCCAGGGGTTTTTCAGGAGCAAT
The DNA here is from genome assembly GCA_963787125.1 of uncultured delta proteobacterium. Taxonomy (GTDB): domain Bacteria; phylum Desulfobacterota; class Desulfuromonadia; order Geobacterales; family DSM-12255; genus VEOV01. The sequence continues at coordinate 21,131 of CAWBBV010000021.1, read as the reverse complement.
CACAACCGGTTCTACCTTTACCTCAGGCCGGGGTGGCTCTTCAGCAGCAACTTCTACCTGCTTTTCAACAACCTTGGCACGGCGTCTGATAACAGTTGAGGTGACCCTGGTCTCTTCCTGGGAGACATCCTTGACTGTCATAGTAACAGTTGCAGGAGCCTGGAGCTTTTTTGCTACATCTTCATCTATGGCAGCCATATGGTTACTGATCTCCACGCCGATCGTTTTAAGTTTAGCGATAAGCTCTTTATTCTCAATTCCCATTTTCTGCGCAAGCTCATGTACACGAATCTTGCTCATTCTATTTCGCCCCTCCCTCAAAGAAGTTCCAGTATCTTTTCAACTCTAACAACAGAGTATCGGCAAAAGAGCCGCTTTGAACTGCCACTGCAGTCCGAATCTCCTTGCCGAGTGAAGCTCCAAGCAGGTCTTTCATTGAAAACCGGAATGCTTCAACGCCTGCCTTTTCTGCAATTGCTAGAAACTTTGCTCTGCTCTCGCTAGAGGTATCTGCAGCTATAATAAGCACTGCCGCTTCCCCTTTCTTGAGCGCATCCAAAACTTTTTCACTCCCTGACACAGCCCTGCCAGCCTTGTTGGCCAGAGCAATCAAAGAGTTGATCTTATCTTCCTGAAGCCTTGTAATACGCGCAGCCAGATTCGCTGCTGACTCCATTTTAACTTCAGTTTTAAATGTCCTGCTAAACTGCTTCCTCTTTATAGCGGCTTCAAAACAGTTTCTGTCAAAGCAGGTATAAGCACCGCGCCCTGGAAGTTTTCTGGAGATATCAGGGAAAATCTCCCCTGCGGTATCAATGACGAAACGAAGCAGTTCATCCTTAGACTTTACCTCTCGGCAGCCAAGACAGCTTCTGAGTGGGTCCGCTTTTGTCACCTGCTAGATATCCTGCGGTTCGACCGGCAGGGCAGTCTCAAGCGATACGGCTACTGACTGATCATCTGCTGAAACCTCTTCTTTCTCCTCATCAGCGGCACCATCAAATGAAGAGTATTGAAGCAGCTCGGCCTCAGCCTGACGGGTCTCACTCTTTATATCAATTCTCCAGCCGGTCAGCTTGGCTGCAAGACGCACATTCTGACCGCGCTTGCCGATGGCCAGTGAGAGCTGATCATCAGGCACGATAATTTCCATAGCACGACTTTCGTCTTCGATAAACACCTTTGAAACAGTTGCCGGAGAGAGCGCGTTACAGGCAAAGCGGGCAATGTCCTCAGACCAGGGGATAATATCAATCTTCTCACCACGGAGTTCGGAAACGACATTCTGTACCCGACTGCCACGCATACCGACACAAGCACCTACAGGATCAACATCTGAGTCATGGGAGTAGACGGCTATTTTCGCACGACTTCCAGGCTCGCGAACAACGTTTATTATCTCCACGATACCTTCGGCGACTTCTGGGACTTCAGCTTCGAAGAGTTTGGCCAGCATTGCCGGCGCAGTTCTCGAAAGAAGAATTTGTGGGCCTTTTGTGGTCATTCTGATGTCAGTTATTAGCGCCTTGATCCTGTCACCCTGACGGTATACCTCGCGTGGAGCAAGTTCCTTGTGATGCAGCACAGCCTCGACTCGGCCAAGGTCTATGACAAGATCACCCTTTTCAAAACGCCGTACAAGACCGTTGAGGAGTTCCCCGACACGATCCTTGAACTCATTATAGATAGTCTCGCGTTCCGCTTCACGGACACGCTGAATAATAACCTGTTTTGCAGTCTGCGCAGCTATCCGGGAAAACTCGCTCGACGGGAGCTTCATTCCAATAACATCACCTATTTCAACTTCAGGATCCTGCTCTTGAGCCTCTTCAAGTGTTATCTGCTTGTAAGAGTCCTCAACATCCTCAACAACCTCGACAAACTCGAAAAGCTCTACCTCACAGATATCAGTATTGAAATGAGCTTCAAGCTCCCTGGTATTGCGAAATTTCTTATTGGCTGCAGTAAGAACCGCCTGCTCAAGAGCCTCGATTACAATCGCCTTGTCAATGCTCTTTTCCTTGACGATCTGGTCTATGATATGCTTGAGGCTAAGGGTTGTATCCACTTGGTATCTCCTGTTTTTTATCTATATTCAGAATCAGAATTCAAATTCAAGATTTGCTTTTGCAACCTTATCGAATGGGATCGACGCAAACTGTCCCTCTTTAAGACGGATACTGAGCAGATCGTCTTTTAGACCTATCAACTCGCCGAGAAAAGTTTTCCGGCGATTGCCTGCATCGTCAGCCACCATTTCGTAGGTACGGATTTTAACCAGCTTACCGGCATAGCGCTCATAATCAGCAGGTTTTGTTAGAGGGCGGTTCAGCCCGGGGGAAGAGACCTCAAGATTGTATTCGCATGGGACAATTTCTTCCACATCCAGAAGTTCGGAAAGCTCGCGACTGACAGCAGAACAGTCATCAAGCATAATGCCGCCGGGCTTGTCAATAAACAGACGGACAATCATTCCCGGCCCTTCTTTACGAAATTCCAGTTCAACCAGCTCGATCCCCATTGACTCAAGGATCGGCATGGCAACTTCTCTTATCTGATCAACAACATCACCTTTTGCCATAGCGATTACCAATAAAAAAAGCGAGCCTGGAAGAGCTCACTTTTTAGTAGTGAACATTAACTTGTAACCTTCTATTTACATTGAGAATCGTAAAAATGCAAGGGTTTTTTTAAATCTTGATGGCTCTAGCCCTGTAGAACAAGAGCTGACTCTTTTCTGCGCCAACTGATCAGGCATGATAGACTGAGTTGGCAGTAGCATGATAAAAGACCTAGCGACCTCTCCGCCCACCCTTGCCTCCACCATCCCGCCGTGGAGACTTTCCACCGTCACCGGTGAGCTTGTCACTTTTTCCACCGCCCTTCCACCCTTGCGGTTTTTTCCCTTTGACAGGTACACGGCGATATTCATCAGATTTTACAGCACCCACTGCCACCATTCCGGCCAACACGAACTCTATCTGCCGCCGTTCCGGACTGGCAGATGCCACCACTATCCGGACATGATCGCCAATTCTGAAACTGACTCCCCCCTGACAAGCAAGTGTTTGCGTCGAATCGCTAAAAACATAGTTATCACGTTGCAGCGTCGAGATGTGAACAAGCCCTTCGACAAAGAGTTCATCAAGTTCAACAAAGAATCCAAATGCCGATACTCCGGTAATAAAACCGTCAAATTCCTCCCCCACCCTGCTGACCATGAATTGAACTTTTTTAAGCTCGATAATATCTCGCTCAGCTTCCATGGCAACCCGCTCGCGCTTGCTGGTATGCTCACCAAAATCAGCCAAAAGGGCAGGAAATCCGGGGAAAGGGCTACCTTTAAGCTTACCGCGCAGCGCTGTTTCAGCCTGTTGTGCAATGAGCCACTTAAGGATTCTATGTACTACCAGATCAGGGTAACGCCTTATCGGTGAGGTAAAGTGGGTATAACAGGGCGCGGCCAGACCAAAGTGACCGAAATTCTGGTCTGAGTAACGGGCCTGCTTCATACTCCGCAGCAGCATTCTGTTGACCAGTCGCTCTTCAGGTTTGCCTGCCGCTTTTGCAAGCAGACTCTGGATGTCGCGCGGCTTGATGCTTCTCTCCTCTACGGATAGCTCATAGCCCAAAGGTGTCAGAAACTCAGAAAAACCTGCGAGCTTCTCCTGGTCAGGTTGCTCATGAATCCGGTACAAAAGCGGTATATCATGATCTGTTAAATAGGTCGCAACGGCCTCGTTAGCTGCCAGCATGAAAGATTCAATGATTTTGTGGGCCTGGTTTCGCTCCGCCCTAACAATCGCTTCGGTTGACCCGCCAGCGTCAAGGATAATCTCGGCTTCAGGAAGATCAAAATCTATACTGCCCCGCTCTCTGCGCATCACGGCGAGAACCGATGCAAGCTCCTGCATGATGGCAAGATCGGCTGTAAGCCAGGAATATTCGGCCCTGACGACAGCGTCATCATGTTCTACAATTCGGCTCACTATCGTGTACGTAAGCCTGGCAGCACTCTTTATAATGCTTGGATAAAATGATGATGCGAGCATCTCCCCATCTTTTGAGAAAAGCATCTCCGCCGTCAGGGTGAGGCGGTCGACATTAGGGTTTAGCGAGCAGATGCCGTTAGAGAGCTCCTCAGGAAGCATGGGGATACAACGATCAGGGAAGTAAACCGAAGTCCCTCGCAAATAAGCCTCTTTATCGATCAAAGCCCCAGGCATAACATAGTGAGAGACATCAGCTATTGATACCCAAAGTCTGAAATTCTCCCCTTCTTTGCGGATTGAGACTGCGTCATCAAAATCTTTTGCGGTCTCGCCATCAATGGTAATTGTGGTAATAGTGCGAAGATCAGTTCGTCCCTGCATATCATCAGCAGAAGGTTTTTCAGGGATACTTTTGGCAAACTTCAAGACTTGAGGAGAAAAAGTATATGGAAGTTCGTACTTGTTGATGACTGTCAAAATTTCCACTTCGGGGTCATCAGGCTTACCAAGTATCTCGACAACCCTGACAAAAGGAGCCTGCCGGTCCTTTGGATATGAAACAATTTCAGCAACAACAACCTCACCTTGAACCGCTCCACCGAATGACCCTGACGGGACAAAACAGACTGGTAACCGCTCTTCGTAAGGTTTAAGGCTGGCCCCACTCCGGCTGATCGAGAAAATACCGGTGATCCGCTTGACGCCGCGCTCTAATGTTTTACTGATTCGCCCTTCACTTTTACCAAGCCGGTTATTCTGCTGGACCTCAACGTCTACCTTGTCGCCATGAAGATTTTCCCTTAGATAACGGGCGGGGATAAAGACATCGTCACCGCCAGCATCGGGTGAGACAAAACCATAACCATCACGGTGCACGGCTAGATTTCCTGAAACAGACTTATGACTCCGCACAGACTTGCGCTCTTTATTTCGCTTCAGGTCACTCTTCTTCATTTCACTTCCTCAAATCAATCCCATAACTTCTGATCTTGCGGTGGAGATTGCTCCTTTCGAGTTCAATCGCTTCGGCAGTTTTGGTAATATTCCAGTCGTGTTCATCAAGCCGCTGGATAATGAATTCACGCTCAAATTCTTCGCGAGCACCCCTGAGCGAAGAGTTTTCCGAATGATGATCATCTCTGGTGATGCCGCGCCGCTCGTTCCCTTTCTCAAGAATGATCTCCGGCAGTTGACTAGTCTCAATTACCTGCCCAGAAGTCATTATAACCAGACGCTCCATGATATTTTTCAACTCCCGAATATTACCAGGCCAGTCATATGCCTGCATCGCAATAACAGCATCAGGCTGCATGGTTTTGCGTTCACGCATTTCTCTGCGGCAGAAAGCATCAAGAAAGTGATCGATCAGAGCCGGAATATCATTTTTTCTTTCGCGAAGCGGTGACAGATCGAACGGAACGACATTGAGAAGATAATAAAGATCCTCGCTGAAAGTCCCCGATGTTATAGCATCTTCAAGTGAGCAACTGGTCGAGGTCATGATTCTGACATCAATATCAATCGACCGCCCAACTCCCATCCTGGCAAACTTGTGCTCCTCAATTACCCGCTGCAGTTTCAACTGAATATTCAGCGGCATTTCTACTATCTCTTCAAAAAAAAGAGTTCCGCTGTCTGCAAGATCAATTTTACCTTTTCGCTGGGAAGTTGCTCCAGAAAATGCCCCTTTTTCGTGTCCGAAAATTTCTGAATCCATCAACTCTTCAGGAATAGCAGCACAGTTGATAACAATAAACGGTTTTTCACTTCTGGGACTAAAACGGTGGATTGCATGGGCAACAGACTCCTTGCCCGTCCCTTTTTCACCGCATATCAGTATTGATGCGCTGGTTGAAGCTACAATTCTTATCTGTTCGCGAAGGAGCCTAGCTGGCTCAGAATCACCAACTATTTCAAAACGATCTTCAATCATGGTGCGCAGAGAAGCGTTCTCCAGCTTCAGGCGGCTCATATCAATGGCGTTATGAACAGTTACCAGAACTTTTTCAAGGGAAAGCGGCTTTTCGATAAAATCAAAAGCACCAAGCTTGGTTGATTTTACTGCCGTCTCAATTGTCCCGTGTCCTGATATCATCACAACAGCAAGGTCAGGATATAATTCCTTAATCTTTGAGAGGGTTTCCAGACCATCTATTCCCGGCATCCAGATATCAAGCAATACAAGATCAGGGAGCTCTTTCTGTAACATAGCAAGAGCATCAGTCCCATCAACGGCAAGGTTAACATGATAAGATTCATCCTCAAGAATCCCTTGAAGTGAACTCCTTATTGCCGCCTCATCATCAACAACCAGTATTGTATGATTCATATCAACATGCCTCACTCAGCCCTGTTTCGAGTGCTAATGATCTCCAGGCGGGGAGACTCCGCTTTATCATTTCGATATCAACACAATAAGCAACCCTGAAATAACCGGGAGCACCGAAGCCTGCACCTGGCACCATCAGCAGATTATGCTTCTGAGCAGCCCTGACAAAAGCGACATCATCAGCGAGAGGAGATTCAGGGAAGAGGTAGAACGCTCCGTCCGGCTTAACCATTTTGTAACCCATTTGAGTAAGATTGTCGTAGAGAAGATCCCTTTTCTGCAGATAAGCAGAGATGTCGACAGATTCGGTCTGAAGCTTTGCAACCAGCCGCTGCATGAGAGCCGGAGCGTTGACAAAGCCCAGCGTTCTGTTGCAAAAGATTGCGCCTTCCATAAATAGATCAACATGAGTCATTAAAGGGTTCGCCGCAATATAGCCAATGCGCTCGCCTGGCAAGGCAAGATCCTTTGAATGGGAAGTGACTATGACCGAATTGGTGACATACCGGAATATGTTCGGTACGACATGGTCATCGTAGGCGATCCGAGCGTAAGGTTCATCTGAAATGACATAAATCTGCCTCTCAAGTTCACGCTCTTTTCTTTCAATCATCAAACCGAGCTCAACAAGTGATTCAGCCGGATAGATGACACCGGTCGGATTATTGGGCGTATTGATAATTAGTGCGCGAGTCTTCGCAGAAATAGCAGCTTCAATAGCGTCTATATCCAGTTGGAAAGTTGACCTGTCTGTCCAGACCTCCTTTGGGACGCCGCCATGATTATCAATATAGAATTTATACTCGACAAAATAAGGCGTAAGTATTATCACCTCTTCGCCGGGATTGAGGATTGTCTTGAGAACCACATTCAGCGCTCCACTGGCGCCGCAGGTCATGATCACATGGGAAGCCTTGACATCAAGTGCAGACGCGACCGCCAAAATTTGTGCGACTGCCCCGCGGACTTCATCGTAGCCGGCGTTACTCATATACCTGTGAATACCAGGCAGAGGGGCATTGGCAATTAAGCGGAGTTCATCATAAAATTTCTGTGGTGGATCGATATTCGGATTGCCCAAGGTAAAATCGTAAACGTTCTTATCGCCAAACTGAGTCCGGAGACGCCCACCCTCTTCAAACATTCTTCGTATCCATGAAGAGCTTTCAATACAGGATTGTATCTTTGCTGCTATTGCCATAATGCCTCCAGCATTTTTTTCAATAACTGTAGCATATTTGCAACAGTTGAAACAACATTTTAGGGCGAAAAGCCTTCAGAAACAAAAAAACCCGCATCGATAGCGGGCTTTTTTTGTTTCTGAAAAATACTTTTTGCTCAGGCAACCGGCTGATTATCTCCTCTGACCATTGAAGCTATGTAGACATCGAGCTCATGGCGGGATTTTCTGTTAAGCGTGGTAAAATGAATGCCGTACTGATGAGCTCCATCCATGGTGCGCGAGGCTCTGACTACCTCACCTTCGCACTCTACATCATTGGATCCGGAGATCGTGAACTGGCAAAAAATAATACTGCCGACATCAAGGGAAAACTCCGTCTCAATAAGCATACCGGTAAGGCTTATGTTATGTGACAGACAGAAAAACTCGGTTAAGTCCTTTTTACTGATGACTTTTATCCTTAAAGAAACCCTTCTGCTCCGCACAAGTTGTACTGTCTGGAACTGGCCAACAGTTTTGATAAGTTGGAGCGGCTTTATAGGGCGGGCTATGAGCACATCAGCGCCACTACCCTTAAGTCGATCAAAATCGACGTCATTGTCATTGCAAACCAGCAGGATGACGCTTTTTTGATCGGTTTGAGCAGATAAAACCAGCGCGCAGAATTCTTCACCGGTAACATCATCAAGATTGATGTCAACAAGGAGGAGATCAATAAAGTTGCTGATTACAATATTGATTGCTTCATTAGAGTTAACTGCCGTAAATATTCTGAAGTCGGACCGTCTTAAAAGAGTTCCGTTACGCTCTATAAAAGTTGGAGATGAACTGGCAATAAGAATGTTTTTCATCGTTTTAATCTAGCAAAGTTATCCTAAATGTCAATTAATTGGTTAACCGTTAAGCAGCTATAACATTGACAACTTTAAAGTACGGGTGTTATCTTCACCGCACTCTTGCGACATATCAGCATTAAGGAGCAGTTAATTATGGATATTATTGCCATTGATACCGGTTTCGGGTTCACTAAAGCAACCAACGGCAGCAAAACTATCGTATTCAAATCTATCCTTGGGGAATCTACCGACATCCAGTTCAAAGGCGGAATTCTCGGCGAAGGCTCTCCTGATGAAAATATTCAGATTGAAATTGATGGCCAGTCATATTTTATTGGCGAGATGGCGGAACGACAGAGCAATGTCCGCTCCTTCACCCTGGATCAGGCACAGTTCTTCACCTCACATCTTAAACCGCTGGCACTCGCAGCTGCCTCAAGACTCGTCGGCTCGTTCATGCCGACAGGACTGGTTACAGGACTTCCCATTGGCTACTTCCGCGAATACCGTGAATCGATAACCAAAGCTCTCCAGGGTGACCACAGAGTTGTGCTTACCTCGCTCTCCGGAAAACGGGAAGAAAAGAACATCAAGATAAATGAAGTCAAGGTCATCCCCCAGCCTTTCGGCTCGCTATTCAATCTGATGATGAATGACCTCGGTGAACTCGGTGAAAAGCGGTATGTACACGAAAAAATCGGAATCATAGACATCGGCTTCAAAACGGCAGATTTCACTGTATCCGACAAAATGCGCTACTCAGAAAGAGGCAGCAGAACGACTGACACCGGCATATCAAAAGCTTTCGGGATGATAGCCGGCAAACTTCGAGAAAAAAGTAATGTAAATATCGAGTTGTATCGACTTTACGATGCTGTCGAACGTGGCAGTATTAAGATTAAAGGGAAAGAGTACGACCTTAAAGGGCCGACCGAACTGGTTTTCAGTCAGTTGGCAACAGCAATAGCAAGTGAGGTTGATCGCCTTTGGTCTGATGATTGGGATATCGATACGATAGTACTTACGGGCGGGGGAGGATCAGCCTTAGCCAGACATCTGCAGCCCCTGATAAACGGTCAGGTAATTGCTGTTGACCCGGCAAAAGACCCGAGGCTCTGCAATGTAAAAGGGTACTGGAAATACGGTAAACATTTATGGGCAAGAGGAGTAGCGATACCGGCTGCACAGGAAGACGTGGTGCCACCGGCTAAAGCCTGACAAGTCTATTTTTTGCGCGGCTGATGAAATCCTACTCGCAGGGCGTTTTCTGCCGGAGTAACTGTTTCCGTTGGCAACGGAGCTACAGCAGAGTCAAATACCAGCCTGACGCTATCCTTTTGAGTACCGATTCTCACCCTTGAGATACCGAACTTGTCTATTAATACCTCTTTGCCATTTAGTTCGGACACAGCCCCTGGAATGTCAATTATGAGCCGCCAGGGGTCAGCTATTCTGCTTATCTTATAATTCTCAATGCTTTTATCAGCTTTTATCTCTATGTAATCCTGCTTGAGTTCAATAGACTTGATTGTTACCGGCTGTAAACTCTTTTTCACAACACCTTTTACGGGAACAACAGGAGCAACAGTCACCCTCACTTTTTCAGGAACAAAAAGTATTTCTCGATTTCTGTACTGATAAACTACCCTGCCTGCCCCACCGCCCGGTTTTAACTCAGCGTCTCCCGGCAGATATACTGGATACGTTCTGACTATCCTGCCATTCTCAATAAAAAAACTGTCACCGCCTCTGTAACCTTCAAGCGCTATAGCCTGCGGCAACCTGACCTGCTTGAGAATATTTCCATCCACTGCATAAATCTCTAACGATTTCTTGAGCGGCTCCAAAACATTAAAGCTAATAACAATAAGTTCGAAGTTTCCGTCATCATCAATATCCTCAGCCCAGGCTTTTTCTACAAGCGCGCCTGATGGATTGACAAAATGCGTGAAAGGTACCGCCTGCTTGAGCACAGCAATCCGCAGCACCTGCTTTTCGCAGGAATCTGCAGGCTGGCTTGAAACATCGAAGCTATAGTCATCAGTCGTTACCATTGTCCTGAAAGAACAGTTCGTTTCAGTAGCAGCGTACGAAACAGCATTTAAAAGCAGCAAAACAAGCAGCAAGAAGTTTGATAGTAAAGAGCGTCGCATATCTGTCCTCCATCGCCAACAAATAGATATAAAGATGAGGTCTACCATATACCACGGCAAGCCTCTTGATTAAACAGAAAAATCCATATATTGGTCTTTCTGTGTGCCTAAGTCCCGTTGAAGGATGTGGAAGTTGTTGAATATCTGGTAGATGCTGCTAAACTTCTCCTAGTCTTGGATGGTTGTTCAAACCGACATGTTATATCACACACATACGCGTTTAAGGGAATCCTTCATGAGAATTTCTATCGTCACTCTGCTGCTTCTGAACCTCTTCGTATCTGATATCTGTTTTGCTGATGAGAAGTCTGACTGCCTGAGTAATTGTGCAAATGATAAACGTGCTAATGATATGTATTGCCCTCCTGCCGGTGGCTATACTGATGAAGAAAATAAGCAGTGCGTAACTAAGAATCTTACAGACTACACCATTTGTAAAAATACCTGTTCTCCTCCTGCCGTTCAGCAACCTACCGAAACTCAATTACCTGCCAAACAAATCGAAGAATAATTTTTACTGGTGATCAATGTGGTCCGGTAACGTGAACCATTGAGTAGTTGATTAGTTTAGCGACGATACTCTTTAGGTCACGGGCCAACTCTTCTTTAATGAAATTAGTGTATTTGACTTATTGTATTAGTCAGTCTTTCAGGTAGTTATCCACTTTATATACGTCCTTTTCATGTGGATCAGTAATAGAGCTTCAAATTGGTACAAAATCTTTTTTCAGTGGATACAACATTTACTATTGACACCATATATCAGATAGTTAGATATCATGCTTAATTATTGTGCACAGCGGTAAAACATCAGCTTTTAGTGAAGAATTTTACTTCTTATCCACAGATAAACGCTAGTTATCAACAAACACTTGTGGATTGCCATTTTAATTACAATAAACTTAATATTGGTATCGATTTTATTGCGCTTAACTAAGGTAATCATCGTCGATTAACTCAACCGGGACACATCAGGAGGGATCAGCCAAGGTCTTTGATTTCTCAGTTATTGAAAGAGATGCTAATTGCTACCGCTTATCCTTGAACTCAAGAGAGTGTACCTGGCATTTATAGGTAAATGAGACTTCAAAGGGAACATAAGGGATGTAGGTGCAGAGGGTTAAAGAAAATATTGTTACCAGTCCGGATTATCACAAGGTAATGTATCTTAATTAGGGGACAGGTTCTACTCCGGTTAGTGGATTAATCTGTGCATGTCAACCAGATTGTGTAAATTACTTTTCGGTTTTCTGAAGTTCGGCATATATTCCAGCGTAAGCATTAATGGTAGGATCGAGCGCCCTTTCAGTTGAAAGGGCGCTCGATTTATTATTGATACTGTTATTGCACCCTAAATGGTCGCATCATTTCGTGATCTTCATGCGCCAATATATGGCAATGCCACATATAAGTGCCAATCCGGTCAAATTTGGCTCTTATTCGTACGTAACCCTGCGAACCGATCACGTCATCAGCTGGAGGAACCCGCACCGTATCCTTGTGCCCAAACTCTTGTGGTTGAACTGTATAAGGAGAATCGGATGCGGCAGCCGTTCCATCCGGGTTTGTTGATGGTCTGAGGCCGCCGGCAGTTACTGTCGGCATGCCACCGTCACCATCTGCCGGTGTATAAGTGCCCGGGGCTACGCTGCCCTTTTCAATAACTTCGAAGTGAACCAAGTGGAGATGCATCGGATGCATATCCACGGTATTATTTATGATAATCCAGTCTTCAACATTGTTTAACAGGATATTTTCGGTAATAGGCGCATCGAAGGGCAGCCCGTTAAGGAGAATCATAAGACGTTTAGCAATAGCCCCGCTGTAAGGATCAAAAACGTACGCGTTATTTTCTTCGGTTTCCTGCAGGTCGACGTAACGGGTATTAGCCGGTGCAGCTAACGGTGTCAATGTTCTCGGGTTAGCCGGAACCACGCTGGTGTCAGAGCCTGCAAGTGTTTTGGTGATTTTGAACTGCATTATTCTTCCGGTTGTAGAAGGGTTAACATCGCTACCGTTGGGGTAGGGAGTGTGAGCGTCATTACGCACGGTGATGTTAGTCCCGGCAGGGAACTTTGAAAAATCTATAATCACGTCTGCTCGCTCTGCTAGTGCGAGCAACAATCCATTGCCTGGTCCATTTCCGATGTCAGTAACAGAGTTCGGCAAAAGTCCGCCGTCGTTGCCGATTTGAGTAATTGCACCTGCAGGTATAGGCAGTCCGTCTGATCGCTCCAGCCACATATTGTAAAAACGGGAATCGGAGCCGTTCAACATCCGAAATCGGTACTTACGGGGCTCAACATCGAGTTTAGGCCACGCTTTGCCGTTGACGGTGATAACATTACCGAAAAATTCAGGATTTGAAGTAAAAACTGGCTTGCCATTAACTGTCTGCTGAGTGCCGTCAGGATTAAGCAGAGCGTTGGAGTCGTAGTGTAGCGAGCCATCCTCGTTAAATGATTTATCCTGGATTACAAGGGGAATCTCGTAAGCACCTTTAGGCAGGTTCAGGCTATCCTCGACACTGTCACGCAAGATGTAGTTCGCAGCAATACCTGCATAGACATTGAGACGAGTAATACCCATAGCGTGGTCATGATACCAGAGGTGGTTGGCAATCTGGTCATTAGCGTAAGTGTAAGTGACAGTGTTACCGTTGGGGCGAACCGGGCGACCACTGACCGGATCTGCTGGAAGCCCGATTGCGTTGGGGTCGTTGGTTATCCAAGCTTCAGGGTATCCATCAAACTGAGCCGCTACATGACCTCCATGAAGATGTGTAACGATTCGGATTTCAGGCTCACCCATGTTAGCACCACCCAAGGTCGGGTCTACAGTGAGAAGATGTTTGGTAAGGAGATTCCCGGCCGAATCTTTAAGGTTGTTAGTAAACTTGACTACAACCTGCTTGCCTGTTTCACCCGCAAGAGTTGAACGGGCTTCTATTGTTGCGCCCAGATAACCTGCCTTGATCCCGTTGGTGGTATAGCCCCAGACTGTAGTGCGGATAGGGCTGCCGGTGCCAGGATTAATAAATTCACTGCCATCTTGTTTACGCAGACCGAAATCATAACCACTGGTCTGCTCGACTACGGCGGTATAGTAGTCGGAACCAGGTATTGTTGTTGAATCAGGGGTCGCAACTGGTATGATCGGCAATGGGGTGGCAAATTGCTGCAGAGCCAATGGATTAAGCAGGGTAGTTTTTGAGGCACCTTCTACAACTGTGATGGTATTATTACCGTTGTTACTACAGCCGACAATCATCAATACCAAAAGAAGCAAAAACGGAAGCACTATAATCCTTTTCATTACCCCTCCTAACAGCTCTTGATTCAAATTTCATCGATTATATATCCCCGCAACAATATGTAAAGTTAGATTTAATTTTAGAAGTCCCCAGTGAATGAACCGGTCAGTGCCTTAATCCTGAACTCGTGCAGGTGATATCTACACTGACCGATACTTCTGCATAAACTCTGTAACTTTTTCCCTAGGCACTTTCATCAACTGCTGCATCAATCCAAACTGAACGTCCTGAAAACCATATCGTTCCTTGATATCAGAAATCATACACAGCCAGAGATGTGCTGTCATCTCAGCATCAGCTAATGCCCTGTGATGAGTTCCATCAATCTTTAAGTTCTTATATTTTACCAGCGTTTCGAGCTTATAGTTGGGCGCTTCTTGATATATTCTCCTGGACACCAACAATGAACATCCGAATTGGTTTGTTCTCTTATGGTTAATCCGGTCGAATTCTGCATCCAGGAATCTTGAATCAAAAGATGCGTTGTGAGCTACAAGGTGGTGATGGGCAATGAATTCTTTTAGCTTGTACATTACTCCTTTAATGGTGGGAGCAGTTGATAGCATCTTATTGGTTATGCCGGTGTAGTCCTGAATGAAGCTGGATACTTTCATTTCTGGATTCATCAAGCTCTGGAACCTATCGACTATTTTATTGTCAGATATCAGTACTGCACCCACCTCTATAGTTCTATCCCCATATCCGGGAGAAAGGCCAGTGGTTTCAAAGTCGATTACAACTGTAGAGTAATTATGCATATTACGAACAGGCTCCTGGAGGTATAGACTGAATCTGGCCATATCAAAGGTTATCAACGACAGAATGGTATCAGATAAGGTTGTAAAATGAACTAAATTGTTCAATTATCACGAGGTAGTGTAATTCAATACAGAGATCGGTTCTACTGCTGCTCGTGGGAAATCAATCTGGAGGCTGGTTATTAATTGACGCAGAACATTTATAAAGAGGGCTTGGATGCTGAAACTGAAATTGCATTAAATGTCTTGTCAAATGAAAGTTCACACAAACTTCAAGCAGTCAGGAAACTTTTTTAGGGTATGAGCTAACTCAAAAGAGGTAAGCATTAGAGCGCATATCGCCATTGAACACATTTTTATCTTTGTAATCAGGCAGTTGAATATGAGTATCCTCTTGGCACTTGTAATGCAAGTTAAGATCAGCATTACAAATTCAATCGAGGGGGTTCAAAATGCATAGAGTGCTTTCTACAATCATTGTTCTGTCATACTCTTCAGTAGTGTTTGCAGCAGGGCCTGCAACAATCGATTTACCTGCTTCTTTTGGTAAAGTTACTTTTCAGCATCAGAATCATCAGGAAAATTTAAAAGAATGCACTAAATGTCACGCTACACAAGCAGGTGGCAAGATTGAAGGCTTTGGTAAGGAGATTGCACATAAGGTCTGTAAGGGTTGTCATTCTGATGCGGGTAAAGGGCCAACTTCCTGCAAAGATTGCCACAAGAAATAGAAGCAATCTAATTCTACCTAAATGAAAACCCCTACCAGGTTATTCGGTAGGGGTTCCTTTACTTTAACTTCTTTGTATTCCTTTTCAAGGTCTGTTCCGGCCCTTCCTGCCTCCGGAGTATGCTGCACAATCTGTAACAAAACTGCATTTACCTCTCAGGTGGAGTATCCTCCATACGTGAAAACTACCTCCTTTTGAGCAGATTGAACTACTACCTTGTTACTGTTAAACACTACTTTACTTGTGCTGCTGTTACATTGAAACTTACTGCGGTTTAACAATTACCATACAACTGCTGAACAGCGCCTTACTTCTCAACTTCTACCATGCTGCTGTTAAACGACTACCCACTTCGATTAAACAACTTCCTTACTTCTAGTTAGACTATATCCCTCTGAACATGAAAAAACAGTCTGTTTTTATTATTTTTATCGGCGTATAGTTTTAAAGTTAATCGAGCTCTTAACGCCACTATGCAACTCAACAATGATCAGTAATAAGAAAGAGCATATCTCGTCAAGGATATGCTCTTTCCGTTTCTCATCTATGTAGAGGAAAGGAGAAGCAAACAGGAGCAGCTTCTTCTTTCTTCTCTTCTGGTTTAACGTTTTTTTATCACTTTAAAAAGGCTCTTCGTCACAGTGAATGGGTAATGGTATAATCCGTCTTCAATCCATTACCCTGAGGTTTTACTTAAATAATGCAACCTGAAGCTCTTTTTGGTATGGCACTTGGCATTGTCTCTCCCTGGGAAGTTACTGAGGTCAGCTTTTCCAAGGAGTCTAATCGCCTTGATATAACCATCGACTTCCAGAGAGGATCAACTTTCCCTTGCCCGGTTTGTGGTGCCCTTGCTCCTGCGTATGACACCACAGAGAAGACATGGCGCCATCTGAACTTTTTCCAGTACGAAGCCTATCTTCATGCCTTTGTGCCACGAGTTAACTGTCCCAACGAAGGCTGTGGCGTGAAGCAGATTCAAGTCCCTTGGGCTCGTGCCGGTTCAGGTTTTACCCTGCTATTCGAAGCATTGGTAATGACCATGGCTCGTGATCTGCCGGTGAATGTCATGGCCAGGTTGTTTTCAGTTACAGATACCCGCTTGTGGCGAGTAATCAACGCATATGTTGAAATGGCCAGAGCTAAAGAGGACTTCTCTGACGTAAAGCGTATCGGTATCGATGAAACGTCTACTAAAAAGGGCCACAATTACGCCTCGTTCTTCTTCGATCTTGACAAGAGAAAGCTCTTATTTGGCACAGAAGGTAAAGACAACGAGACCGTCAAGGATTTTGTCGCCGACCTAAAAAAGCATGGCGGCGATCCTGATCAGATAACCGATGCTGCCATAGACATGTCAAAAGCCTTCATCAAGGGAGTCAAAGAGCAGCTACCCAATGCAGTTGTAACCTTCGACAAGTTTCACCTCATCAGGTTGATGAATGAAGCACTGGGCAAAATCAGAGCTGAAGAGGCCAGGCTGTTTCCTGATGCTCTGAAAAAGAGCCGGTATCTGTTTCTCAAAAACCCGGAAGACCTCACGTCTGAAGAAGAGGCTCGCATGGATACCATGGTAGCCAATCACTGCTATAAAAGTGTCGAGGCATACGCGCATAAGTTGAATCTGCAAAACGTCTACTTTGCCCAGAGCCGCCAAGAGGCTGAAGCGTTACTGAAACAGTGGCTAAAGCAAACCAGTAAAAGCACAATCGTTCTTATCCAGAAAATGGCAAGAACCGTAACAGATCATTGGGACGGCATTCTGAGCCACTTTGACAGCGACTTGACCAGCGGCTTTCTGGAAGGAATCAATAGTCTGATCCAGGCCGCCAAGGCAAGGGCTCGTGGTTATCGTAATCCTCGCAACATGATTTCGATGGCCTACCTCATTGCAGGTAAGTTCAAGTTCAACAAGCTTTATGCTCTACCCACTTGAAACGTTGAAGAGCCCCGGTAGCTGTAGCTATAAATTACATATTGCAGAGATTGGAATAAAAGCGCCGCAGGACACTCTTGCAGACCTCAATCTCGCTCTGCTCGATGCCGCTCATGGCTGTTTCCAGCAGTTCCTGGACAATATCCGTCACCGCCGACATCATTTTATTGCCAGCTTCGGTGAGAAAAACGTTCTTTTCCCGGGCATCGCTGGTGCCGGGGAGCCTGATGATCAGCCCGAGAACTTCAAGGCTTGCCAGCACCCGGGTCATGGTGGTTTTGTCCTTATTGAGGCTCTCCACCAGGGTGTATTGGGGTTGGCCGTTGCGGTTCCAGACATGGATCAGGGTTGAAAACTGATCGGAGGTGATCGGAAAGCCGTGTTTGACCAGATCCTGATTGATCCGCTTCAAAATCATGCGCGACGACTGGCTGGTAAGGTGGCCGAGAGATTCCTCAAACTGATAGTGGCGGGCGCTGTTTTTCATGTTTCCTTCCTTGGATGAAGCAGCGTCATGCAGCCTTGTGGGCTGCATGACGATCAAAAAGTGGAATCAGCGCTGGAGAACTATCTCGCCAAGGTAGGTAATATCTTTGGCAAGGTCAAGTTTTGCGGAGGTAGCCGCGTAACCGGCCAGGTCATATCCGATCTGGCAGGCTCCCATTGGTGAGTCCTTGAAGGAAAAATCGCCGAAACAGTCGCTGACAGCTGTCCGCGTCGCCCCTTTAGAATCGGTCAGGGTCACCTTGACATCGGCAGCACACTCGCCACAATCACCGAGACGAACGGTCCCGGAGAGGTGGGGTTTGGGAAGATCAGCGTAGTAGACGCGCGGTTTGGTGCCGTATTCCGGATGGAACGCTTCGACCTGGTTTGAGGCGAGAAATCGGGAGATTTTACTTTCCGGATTTTCCACATCGCCGAAGTGCATGCAGCTGGTGGGGCAGGACTGGGCACAGCGCGGCTCCTGCCAGCCATCATCAACCAGATGCGCACAGAAGGTGCATTTCTGCGGCAAGCCTTTCTCTTCATTCAGATAGATAGAGCCATAGGGGCATGATTCAACCAGCCCTTTTTGTCCGACTGCTCTTTCCGGATCGATGATAACGATGCCGTCCTCGCGCTTGTAAATCGCCCCACCTGTGGAAGCCTTGACGCACGGGGCGTCGTCGCAGTGCTGACAGGGTTTGGGAATGTAGGTCACCTTGATGTGAGAAGGGTTCCAGACCTGCTCCCGCTCCTCGATACTGAGCCAGAACTGGCCGAAGGCCGGTTGCTCCGCAGCTACAGGAGGGAAAGAGTTATAGACATGCTCATCTTTGCAGGCAACCTGACAGTTGTAGCAGCCGATGCATTTGCTTAGATCTATGGCCATTGCGTATTTCGCCATTTTAAACCTCCCCTTCTGTCCATTTAGCAATCTGAACCAGACACGAACCAGGGGCCATGCCCGCGCAGTTCTTTGACAAAAACCGTGATGAAGTCAGCTGGTTGATCGTCCCACCCTTGTCAATGGTGGTGTTGACACCCGGTTCACCCTGGGGATCATAGCCGCCGCCGGAGCTGTAGGAGTGCACCGTTCCCGGGCGGATCCGCTCGGTAATATTGGCGGCGCAGAGAACCACCCCCCGGTCGTTCCAGACCTTGACCAGATCGTTTTCCCTGATGCCGTAGGCGGCCGCCTCAATCGGGTTGATCCGGATGACCCAGTAGCGATAACCGTTGATCAGGCGGCGATGGTGACAAATCTCGTCATTCCAGAGGGTTTTCCCGTCATGCTGGGAATGGAACGTAAAGCGTGGATGGGGCGAGATCAGCTGCAGCGGGAAGTTCTTCAGAATTTCCGTACTTTCCGACCCTTCCCACGACGGGATGTAATGGGGCACCGGTGGCCGCTCGGTATCGTTCGGATCGAACTTGAGCAGATTCTGTGACTCGAACTCGATCTTGCCCGATGGGGTGGAAAGCCGGGCCAGATCCGCCGGCTTGTTGCTCGGCCGGTCGGTGGACATCGGTTTGTCCGGGATATCGATGGGGCGCTGATCGTAGAACCAGCGCATTGCCGGTGCCGGTTTCTTGTCCATTTTGGGCGGAATGATGTAGTAGCCTTTGGTGAGGAACTTCTCCCAGCTGATAACTTTCGGCAGATCGGACACCTCGTACATCCGCTTGATCCAGCTCATTTCGTCCGGATGCCCTTCGGTGAACATGTCGGCAATGCCGAGACGTTCGGCCAGGAGCGCATAAATCTGGTAATCCGGCTTTGACTCGCCCCGCGGCTCGATACACTTTTGCTGGAAGACAACTACCCGGGCATTGGTCGGGCTCAGCTTATTGGAGTAGCCGGAAATCTTTGCCCATTCGCCGATGTCGTTGCGCTCGAAGTTGGTGCAGACCGGGAAGATGATGTCGGCAAACCTGGCCTCCGGCTCGTTGTAGATGGTCTGGTTGACGACGAACTCCAGCTTCGGATCGCGATACATCCGGGCAAAGCGGTTGGTCTCCATCATGGTGCCGATATACGACGCCCCCTGCCGGTAGATCATCTTGATCTCCGAGTAGCCGGGGAACGGGAAGGTGCACTCGGTGAACTGCTGCTGGGCGCTCTGGCCGTAGTAGCCGTAGACGCCGCGCCAGGTGTAGGGCGGGTTGATGATACATTCGGGCAGACAGGCCCGGTTGATCCGCTGGCGAATCTGGCTGGCGGTGGCTCTTTTCGGGAAACCACGGGGGCCCAGATCCTTGGGACCGGCGCTGCCGCCGCTGATGCCGCCGTCAGCATAGCCGGGGAAGAAGAAGTCCCAGTCGGCCGGGGCGCCGCCGGTGGTGGAGTAGTAGTTGACCCCCGGCTTGCCGAGCCCCTGCATCCCCATAAGGAGCACCATGGCGCGGGACCATTCGTGACCGTAGGAGGCGCGCATGGCGTGGCCCATGCCGGAACGGCCGCCACCGGCAAGGGTGGTTCTCTTTGTAGCCCACTCCCGTGCCAGGGCGACGATGATATTGGCTTCAACGCCGCTCTTCTCTTCAGCCCATTCCGGCGTTTTCGGCTGACCGTCCTCATTGCCCATGACATAGGATTCCCACTTGTCGAAGCCGATCGTATGGGTTTCGATGTACTCCTTGTCGTAGCGCCCTTCCTTGATCCAGGTGTAGGCGATAGCCAGCGCCATGGCCACATCGGTGCCCGGCTTCGGCTTGAGCCATTTGTCACCATCGATGACGGTGGTGTAGTTGCAGTGGGGGTCGATGAAGACGAACTTGATCCCCAGTTTCTTCATATGGAAGCGCCAGAGATCGGTTTCGTTCCAGGCATAATCACCGGAAGTTGTCGATGGGTCGGAACTCCAGAAAACGATCATTTCCGTATGTTCGAAGGTATCGCCGAGAAGATCGAAAGCCGGGGGCTGACCGAGGCGCCAGTGGAATCCCCAGGAGTGAATAGCCCCCCAGTAGGACCCCTGCCAGCTGTCCGGGTCGTGGTCGATCCAGGTGCAGCCGACCAGATTCCAGAAACGCTCCAGGGCGCTCATCCGGTAGCCGATGTTCCCCCAGGAATCGTGGGAAGAGCCGGTAACGGCAATGGCGGACGGGCCGTGCTGATCCTTGATCCGCTCGGTTTCACCCGCAACGATGGTCAGAGCTTCATCCCAGCTGATCGGCTCATAGCCGGAAACACCCCGGTTCTGGGGATTGCGCTCGCCGTTCGGATCGAAATCGATCCTTTTGAGCGGGGTAAGGAGGCGGTCCTTGGAGTAGATCTGCTGCTTGCTCCCCTGCACCCAGCAGGCGATACCGGCCTTGTTCGGCCGGGTAAAGGTTTCGCCCCGCGCCGTGATCGACCATGGCTTGGCATCATCTTCCTGAGTGTACTCAAGCGGCAGGATGCGCACGACCTTC
>CAWBBV010000020.1:2500-74392 GCA_963787125.1 uncultured delta proteobacterium | reverse complement strand
GAGTAACAACAGAACAACTGCCTGGCCGCAGACAGCGCTGCCAGTGACCGGAAGCTGCACAAATGTAACTTGCCACTTTGAGACCCTCACTCCTGTTTGGGGCAGCGATGCCAATCTGACAAATTGTAATACTTGCCACGTTTCACCGCCAACAGACGGTAGCCACGGCAAAAAACATTCGCTTTACTTCGGCGACACCACCGTCAGTTGCAAAAAATGTCATTCAGATCATACGGCTGAAAACAACGTCTTTGCTCATGCCACTTCAGCCGGTAAAAGAGGGCTTGATATCCGCTTTAGCGCACCGCCTAATGCCGGCGGCAGCTATGAAGGTGGTAGTGCAAACTATCCTGACTATCTCAGCTCTGCTTCCCCCGGACGTAACGGCAACTGTTCAGGGATTTATTGTCATAGTAATGGTCGCGGCGGCGCGCCCAATATCGCTCTTTCATGGTCTGACGGCAAGACAACTACCTGTTTTACCTGTCATAGCGGCAGAACAACAGACAGTACTTCTGAAAATTGTACCGGGTTTGGTTCCTGGGATAGCGACAAAGGTGTCTGCACTCCAGACCTGACCATGTCCTCTGACGGACATCACCGCCTGGTTGGACCCCAGTGGATCAGGAAGTACCCATGTAACTACTGTCATTATGCAACCACAGATGCAGCAGGAGCCATTCTAGACAAGACAAAGCATGTAAATGGCGAGAAAAACATTGTGATTCACCCTGACTGGAATATTAATAATCGTCCGGCAGCCTCATATGACCCTGTGGGAAAAGTCTGCAACAATGTTTACTGCCACAGTGACGGCACTACCGATCCTGAAGCAGTCCGTCCTTTTGCCTGGAACGAGCCGAAAACCAGTTGCAACACCTGTCACGGCCATCCGCCTGGTAGCTGTTCTAATTTGAATTGTCATGACGGCAGGGTTGATCTTGTTACCGGTAAAGTCTGGACAGCTAAAAGTGGCTGGCCTGCCGGCAATGAATGGATGAGCGCTATGCCGATGTTCCCTAATCAGGGTGCCGGCACTCCCAGAGCAAACTCGCACCCCCGCCATATTCAGACAAATTTTACCTGCGATATCTGTCATGCCGAGACAATAAGCAACGGCAGTTGCACTAGCTGTCACTCTGGAGGTATTCCTCCGGGAAGCATGAATGAGGTGTCGCATTTGAACGGCGCCAATCATGTTAATAAAAGAAAAGATGTTGCCTTTAACATCCCTGGCGCAAGCTATAACAGTACAACAAAGACATGTTCCGGTACCGGTTGCCATACCGCTGGTTCTGATCCGGTCTGGGGTGGGTCGGTTAACAGCGCTGTCACCTGCCTCGGCTGTCACCGGACAACCGGGCCTGATGTAGACGATTTTGCCTCCTTTAACGGCATTCGGGCACAGATTAATCAGCTGGAGTGGGAGACAACCGGTCATGGCAGATTCTCCACTGCAGGTCGCTATCCGGTGTCTGGTAATCCAGCTGCCAACTTTCCAGGTAATCCCTGCTGGTACTGCCACGACAACAGTGTGCTGCATAAAAATGCCAACAACCCTTATCGACTCCAGATGCATCACCAATACGAGAGGCGCTTCGAGAAGGAGTGTGTCTACTGCCATATGGAAAGAACCGCTGTTGAATGTTTAGGTTGTCACGTTGCCCAGACAGAATCTCTCGCACCTCAGGCAACAGCAGGGGGGGTAATCTTCAAGCTGACGGGCGGAGCCAGCGAGACCAGATATCCAACTCACACATATACCAGCGGTTGTCTGACTGCCGGGAGCTGTCATGATTCGGACAGTGGCGCTTTTCCGAGCGGAGCCCACAAGGGGCATAACACCAATTCGGGAGTCTGGACAGTTGAGCAAAAAGCTGATGTGAAGAACCAGTACATGATGATGGGGGTTTGCCTCCAGTGTCACGATGACGATAGCGGCGGGCAGTGCACCGAGTGCCATACCGCCCCTCCTGACAATCCGCTTAAATACTCCCTCGGCTTTAATCCTGGCACCGGCTTCATCAAACCGAAAAAGGCGAGAGCTACCTCAGCTCACTTCGGCTACAAACATTATCGCGCTTTTACAACATCCGGCGGCTGGACAAAAGATGGCAACGGCAAGGTCATGGGCACTTGGAAAGGGGGCAAGTTTTGCTGGGACTGCCACGACCCCCATGGTGACAGCAATATCTATATGATACAGAAGAAGGTTGCCACAACCACAGACGGGAAATTCGGTGTCCCCAAAACCCGGGCAGATGTAACTTTTACGGATAAGGTTTCAGGCACCAGCTACGCTCGTAAAACTGCGCCGTTTGACGGTATCTGCAACGTCTGCCACGAGCCCGGCAACAAGCACTATACGAGTATTTCAGGCGATGGCCATAACTCATCACGTGTCTGTACCACCTGTCATGAGCACCGTTTTACAGACAGTCATGCCAGTCAGCAGGCCTGTAACAGCTGCCACGCAAACAACAAACCGATACCAAAGCATACCGCTTTCGGTCTGCCCCGTGACTGCACCAAATGTCACTCCGGCACAATAGGCAAACGAATGGATGTGTTAGGGCAGATGAAGTCCAATTCACATCATGTTCAGGGAGTGGATGTAACTAACAAACACTGCTATGCCTGTCACTGGGAAGCAACTTCGGAAGGACTCATCAATATTCAGTATCATGCCGGTTATAATTATAAGACCTATACCTCGGTAAAAAATGAGCTTGTTGACCTGGTTGTCTGGGGCGCCGGGCAACGGCCTTCGGTATACCGGGAATTTTCTACTGCCTCCGGACGGGCAACTGCTACCAGGTTCCTTGCCGCTAATATCGGGACCGCCAATGAGCGCCAGGAGATTGCAAAGATAACCAAGCTTTGTATCTCCTGCCATAGTGATCAGAATAACAACACAGAGCCTTTCGGCGACTCGAGAACACCGCGTCAATATGCCTGGGACTACCAGAGTGTCGGTTCGCGCTATCAACAGTTGGGGACAACAGCCTGGGGTAAATACAATTCAGCTGCATTTGCAAGCGCCAATAAAAAAGACACTATTTCAAAAGCTTTTTCTGCCCATGGCAACGCAGTTGCCAATCAAGGTGGCTGGAGCAGCACAACCGGCTATGATGACACGATTCCGGTAACAAGGGGCGCAGTCGGGACACAGAATGTCCAGTGCTTTGACTGCCACAACTCCCACGGCTCCAAGGTCGTCGGGACAACAACCAGCTACACTACCTTCAACGGGACTAATAACGGCGGCAATCTTAAGGAAACAAAGCAGAATATCGGTGGTTACACCTTTGATTACAAGGCCTCGGCCAACACTGCGGGGGTAAACCCTTTCGGCGCTGGTGCCGGTCAATGCTTTGACTGTCATAACTCGGCTACCGTTGGCATTGATACGCCAAACGGAAAGACTCCATGGGGATATAACGCCACTTTTGGAGCAAATGCACCTATTACCGGTTACAAGGATACGAGTCGTTTCGGGCAAGGCATAAAGGGTTCTAATGCCCGTTATGTTGAGCGGGACATCATGAAAACCATAGTCGGCGGTCATCTGAAAGCCTCTGAGCCTGCCGGCTCACTCCCTCATCTGGCCAAGGATAGCGGCAATGTGAGCGGCAGCAGCAGTAGCACGCTTACCGACAACAGCAAAAGCTGGGTAACCGATAAATGGAAGAATCTCTATGTCATAATGACCGGCGGAGTAAACTCCGGTCAGCTGAGAATGATAGCCTCAAATACAGCCGGCACAGTTACCCTGGTTGATCCATTTACTGCGGCTGTTGCAGCCGGTGACAGCTACCAGATAGTGCCTTACTCTTCACAGGTAAATGGCCTCTGCACACCCTGCCACGACCCACATGGAATTTCCGGGACGCTCGGTGACAATCAGCAGTATGCAGTGCCGCTTTTGAAGGGGAGCTGGTTGACCTCGCCGTACAAAGAGGATTCCCCTCCGCCGGTCCCGACAGGTGACAGGGTGAGCGGAGTCTATACAGGCAGCGGAGAGTACAACGGCAAGCCGCGTTCCTGGGGCAAGTTCGTTACCTACAACTGGGGCTCAAATCATCCTTCTCCTGCAGAACCGACAAACAGGGTGAACATTGACAGAACTACTTTTGCCGGCTCACGAATCAGTGAAAGCAGTGATCAATTTGCCGGGCTCTGCGTAAACTGCCACAACAAAACCAATTTAACTGATGGCGTGAACAAAAATGACGGCGCTGCCGGTTTCAAGACAGTCGACCGTATTCACGAGTCGGTAAAAGGGTGGGGTGCCAACACGGAACACTCCTTTACCTGTTCCAAGTGTCACCAACCCCACAACTCTGGTCTGCCGCGGCTGATGCAGACCAACTGCCTCGACTACAAGCATCGCGGCGGCATCACCTCCGGAGGTCAGCCGTGGGCAGCGGACAAGCAGTATGGGAATGCCCATGGTCGGGGTGGTGAGCATCGCGGCTATCCGATCAGCAGCATGAACTACGCAAACACCTTTTCCAATAGTTTTGAGGCGACGACTGCCTGCCACGTCGGTAGATTCAATCCGATATACAACAATGTAACTCCGCCGACGCAGTGGCCGGACGGCAATTTATGGAATAACGTGACGCCATGGTAACCGCAAACAAGACCCGGAGAGAAAAAATGAGCCGTAACTTCATATATAGCGCAATAGAAAAGGGAGCCATCACAGCCTTTTTGCTACTCTGCCTGAGCATAGTACTGCCGGGCTCTGCCCACGCCAAAGGCGGCGACCTCATCGCCCCTTTTCCGGTAACAGACGCCCTTGCCTTAAAACAGGAAGCAAAAGCAATGGCCACCGACAGTAGCGGCAACATCATCGTCACCGGCTACGCCAATGCGGGCGGCATGAACAACAACTACCACACCGTAAAATTCAGAGCCGACGGCAGCGGCATAGCCTGGCGGTCCACATTTGACAAAAGCGGTGGCGACGACCAGGCCACCGCCGTAGCAATAGACAGCGCCGACAACGTCATCGTCACCGGCACCGTCTGGAACGGCTCAAACACAGACATCCACACCATCAAATACAGCGGCGTCGACGGCAGCGTCCTCTGGCAGCACACCTGGAGCGGAGCCGCCGGCGGAGCCGATATCGCCACCTCCATAGCAATTGACACCGGCGACAACATCTACATCGCCGGCTACACCGCCAACACAAACGGCAACGACGACTACCTCATCCTCAAATACCCGGCGGCCGGCACAACCCCCGCCTGGCAGGATATCTACAACTCCAGCTACAACAGTAACGACCGCATCCTCTCCATAGCCGCAGGCCTCGACGGCATAGCCGTAACCGGCATCTCCTCAAAAGGGGGCACCGACTTCGACATCCTCACCCGCAAACACGGCTTTGACGGTACCCTCATCTGGGAACAGCGCAAAGCCTCCCCAACCGGCGGCGACGACCGTGGCCGAACCGTCAAAATAGACTCAACCGGCAGCGTAATAATCTCCGGTTACCTCTACAACGGCCAGAACAACGACATCTACACCGCCAAATACGCAGCCGCCGCGCCAGGAACCGCACTCTGGGAAAAAGCATACGCCGGCGGCGGCAACGACGAACCTCTTGCCCTCTGGCTGGACACAAACGACGAAATCTACCTTACCGGCCACACCTACACCTACTCAGGCAACGAAGACTTCTACACCGTCCGCTACGCCTCAACCGACGGCGTCAAAATCTGGGACAGAATCTACGACTCCGGCAGCGACTACACCGACATAGCAACCGCCATCATCGGCAGCCCCGGAGCAGAGGGGGACATCTACGTCACCGGCTACACCTCCACCAACATCAACGAAAACTTCACCACCATCAAATACAAAAAAAGCAGCGGTGAACTCATCTGGCAGAAAAACTACCAAAGCACCACCAACAAAAGTGCCAGACCGGTCGGCATAGCCCTTGGCCTCAGCGGCGACCCCGTAATTGCCGGCTGGACAGACACAAGCGCCACCTCCTACGACTTCGTAGTTGTCAGATACGACTACGGCAGACTCGACCCCCCAAGCGGACTCAGCGTAACAGCAACCTCCAACAGCACCACCACCCTGAACTGGCTGGATAACTCCAACAACGAAACAACCTTCAAAATAGAAAGAAAGCTTGGCGAAAGCGGCGTCTACACCCAGATTGCCACCGTCGCCGCAAATGTAACAACCTACGCTGACAGCAGCCTCACCCCCAACAGCTACTACTACTACCGGATCAGAAGCAACAACGCCACGAACGGCGACAGCTACTACAGCAGCGAAGCCCACGCCCTCACAAAAATAGTCAGCTACGATCCACCTGCCTGGATATACCAGTACAACGGCGCCGACAACAGAGAAGACGAAGCTGTCGGTATCGTCGTCGGCAGTGATAACCACCCCATAGTTACCGGCTTCAGTGACCTTACAGAAGAAGGCGTAACAGGAGCTTACTCCTTTGACTACATGACCATAAAACTTGATAAAGACACCAAAGCAGTAAAATGGAAAGCCCTCTACGACAGCGGCGACGGCGGCACCGACATGGCTGCCGGCATAACCCTGGACAACAACGGCGACGCAGTGGTAGCCGGCACCGCCTACCTATCCGGCGGCTCAGAAAAAAGTGACGACCTCTACACAATCAAATACAGCTCAGCCGGGCACACCGACCCCCTCACCAATCCCCTTGCAGCCTGGGGGGCGCAGTACGGCACCCAGGCCGGCATAGACCAGGCCACCGCCATCCAGGCAGCAAAAGACAGCGCCAACAACATAATAGTCATTGGTCACGGCATCAACACCAATAACGACGAAGACATGTTCATCATCAAATACCGTCCCGACGGCACCACCGCCTGGCCCCCCATCGTCTATGACGGTCCTGCCCATGGCAACGACTACCCCTCAGCCGTAGCCATCGACCAGACAGGGGACATCTTCATCACCGGCTCCACCGAAAACGCCGCAGGCAACTTCGACATCTACACCGCCAAATACAACGGCGCCACCGGCGCACTCATCTGGTCGCAAACCTACGCCGGCGCAGGCAACGGCGATGATCACGGCCTCTCCCTGGCAATTGACAACAGCGGAGACATCTACATCACCGGCTCCTCAGTCAACGCCGCCGGCAACGAAGAATGGATCACAATCAACTACGACGGCGCCGACAGCTCACCAAACCGTGAACTCTGGAGAAAAGTACACAACGGCCTAGCTGCGCCGGTAAACGGTAACGACCGTGGCATAGCCATAGGGATAGACCCCATGGACGGCGACATAATCGTCGCCGGCACCTCATACCGCACCCTCACCGACAGCGACTTTCATCTCATCAGATACAGCCCAGCTGACGGCAGCATCATCTGGGAGCGCAACTTTGACAGACCGGCAAAATATGACTACCTGACCGCCATGGCAATCGACTCGTCGGGCTATATCTACCTTACAGGCAACAGCAGAAACGGCCCGGACACAGACCCGGCATTTGATGCAAACTCGGACATCCTGGCGCTGATTTACGACTTTGAGGGGACCTTCCTCTCTGCCAGCGAATATGACGGCGGCAAAAAGGATGAAGCCGTAGCCATAGCGGTAAACTACCAGGGAGAAGCATTCATTGCCGGAGTAACCCTGAACGCCGGCAACCCTGATTATCTGGTTATGAAGCAGAAGAACAATTACATCCTGGTACCAGCGCCTCTTACATTGTTCCCTCAGGCGGATGCAACAAAAATGAACCTGACCTGGCGGGAGAATAATCCGGGCACCCAGTTTAAGCTGGAACGGACAGCCGGACCAGTACTGCCGACAAGTACCTGGAGCAATCTCATTTCCGGGTCAACACTGGGGATGACAAGTTTTATGGATACAGGACTATCTCCAGGGGGGAGCTACTGTTATCGTATTTATGCGTATACGGAGAGCCCGAGTCTTAACTCCCGAACTCTCGGGAATTGCGGGATAACAACCCTTGGCGCTACTGTTTTGGACCCGCTTGTCGTGGACTCTGCTACCCAGATATCTTTGAGCTGGAGTCAGGTAGCGGATAACACCGGTTACAAGATTGAGCGGAAAACCGGCGCCGCCGGAACCTGGGCACTCCTAGCTACCAAAGCAACCAATGTAACGACACATGCTGATTTAGGCCTGACACCTGGCACTATTTATTATTACCGGGTCAGCACTAACAGCGCCTCCGGCTACGGCCTTGCAAGTAACGAACAGTTTGCGCCGACCAGGCCGATAGCGCCGGTTCTTGCCGTGCCGACCAATATTACTAACACGCAGATGTATCTTGCCTGGAACACCGTTGCCGGTGCAGCTACTTATACGCTGCAGTATAAGGTGTCCGGCGGCAGCTATGCCAATTTCCCAGCCTGCACAGCCATTGGTGGCAGTGTCTGTACTGTCAGCGGACTTACCGTCCCGAATGTCTACAGCTTTCAGGTCAAGGCGACCAATACTGGTGGCGATTCTGTCTTTAGCAATGAGACGGCAGGTACGGCCGCCCTGGCTGTCCCAACCTGGGGCGCAACCCCAACCAATATTACCAATACAGGCATGACTCTGACCTGGGTTAATCCTGCTGTTACCGGTTCCGGAACCATTACCTATACGCTGCAGTACCGGCTTGCCAGCGGTGCCTATCTTGATGAGACAACGGCATCGGCATGTTCCGGCACAACTGCGCTTAGCTGTGATGTGACAGGCTTAACCGCCAACAGTTCCTATAATTACCGGATCAAAGCGGCTAATACCGCCGGAAGCTCCCTCTGGAGCAGTGAAGTTGCCGCTACCAAAACGTTGCTGGATGCACCGGTTCTGTCCAGCGCCAGCGGGGCAGCAGGGCAGATAGCCCTTGCCTGGACGCCGATTACCGGGGCATCCGGATACACAGTTCAGCAAGCAGTATGCAGTGACAGCAACAACCCCTCTACCTGCCGGGGTGTGACCGGTACTTACGCAGCTTGGGCCAATCTGGCTACCGGAGTAGTTCCCACCGCCTACACGGCAACCGGCCTTGCAGCCGGCGCTAACTACCGTTATCAGGTTGTAGCCACGGTTCCCGGCAACTCTTCTGCTGCCGGCAATATCCTGAGCGCCTGGACAAATCTGACCCCGCCGACACTGATCGTTACTCCTGCTAGCAGCACAGCATTGAACTTGAACTGGGATGCTCAATCCGGAGAGACAAATTATACCGTTGAGCTAAGCACCAGCGGTATAGGCGGCACTTATGCCGCTGTCCCGGCAGCCACAGCGCTGGCAATCAACACAATCTCCTTTGCCCATGCAGGGCTTGCTCTGGATACCGAGTACTGCTACAAAATCAAGGCTTACAGCAGCGAACCCACTCCGCCACCCGCGGTCTATAGTAATATTGTCTGCAAGATCACCCCTCCCGATGCACCGGTGATAACAATCACCACTAACGAAGTTGAGTCTTCCTACACCGTCATCGAGGATGCTTCAAAATACTGGACAATGGCGGATTACTGGATCGGTCGCCCGGTCGTAATAACCTCAGGTGGAAACACATACACAAAACGGATCGACGGCAACGTTAACTCCGCCTTTTATGCCAGTCCGGCATTTACAACCGAAACAATCAATAAGGGGGATAGTTACACAATCCTCCAGACAGTTACCGGGAAGGCCACCGGCAACGACAGCGCCAGTCCTTATAACAGCCTCTTTGATGCTGATAAAAACTGGGGGATGAATGAATGGGCCGGTTTCAAAATAAAAATCCTCAACAGTGCTAATGTTAGTAATGTGGGTCTGGAAAGGACGTTGACCGGAGCAAGCGGGACAATCAAAGTTTATGCGTCAGCCAACTTTTTAAAGCCAATTTTTGCTGGTGATACCTATCAGATTGCTTCTTATTTCGGGGCTGCAACCGCGACGGGCTCCACAACGCAATTAACTCATAGCGGTAATAATGGCTGGAATGGCGCCAACTGGGCCGGCTACTACCTGCTGATGACCTCTGGCAGTAATAGCGGCCATGCCAGAAAAATTATCAGCAACAATACGACCACGCTCACTACCGACGCCTTTCCTTACGCTTCAGCTGTCGCTGATACCTACCTGATTGCCCCGGTAGCCAAGGTGTCGCCATACATGGGCACTGCCGTGGGGACAGGCTCAACCAGCACGGTCCTGGTTGATACCGGTCATGCCTGGCAGGCCAACTACACCGGCCACTATCTGCAGATGACTTCAGGCTCTAACCTGGGTCAGGCCCGCCTGGTCACTGCCAATGACAGTAGTGCCAAGACCATAACGGTAGCTCCGGCGTTTGATAGCGCCATTGTCGCCGGTGATGCCTATCTACTGGTGCCGACCGCCCAGTTTGCCTCCTATTTTGGCGTTGCAGCCGGCAGTCCTGGTAACAGCAGCACTCAGCTGGTAGATACTGCAAACAGCTGGTTGACTGATTGGAGTCTGGGATACTTTTTAATGATGACTTCCGGCGCCAATAACGGCCAGTCCCGCACTATCTCAGGCTATGATAATGTTACAAAAAAACTCACTGTTGCCACATCGTTTACAAATCCCATCAGCGCAACAGACAGTTATCTGATCGGCTCAATCAGCAGTACCGGTGGCGGTGGCAAACTGACAACCGCCTTAACACCTGCCTCTACCGCCAAAGGGACTGCCAAAATAACTCTAGGGAGCGGCTCTGCCGAGCTTTACTCAGCTGCGCCCGGCTATGCGAATGATTATAGTTACGAGATGCTCTCGTTACGGGATTTAACCCCGCTTACCGGAAACTTTGATGCAAAGTTTGACTACACTACTCTCTCCGGACTGATTACACCTGACACCTCGCTTTCGTATCTTTATCTGGCTAGTTCCTATGCATCACTCAGGCACGACTTCCAGTCGCCAACGGGCAGAACCTATAACTCATATATCGAGCGTGGTCGCGTCCCTCTTCAGGACAACGGCAGAACAACCGCCTCCGCGGCTTCCCTTGCAACAATCTATGACACAAGAACCATGGCCGGCTCTACAGTTCAGTGGAAATCATGGGCGACGGATCAGTGGAAGGATTATTACCTGCAGATGACCTCTGGTCCCAACAATCAGCTGGTTCGTAAGGTAACCGCCAACGGTGCCGGCAGTGTTACCCTGGAGAGCGCTTTCCCCAATGATGCAGCGGTAAAAACCGGAACTGCCGCTGTAAGTGGTAACAGCAAAACTAAACTTGTGGATGCGACGATTACCAACTGGACTGTCAATCAGTGGCAGAACTTTTATCTGCATATGGCAAGCGGAGCAAATGCCGGTAAAACGATGCTGATTATCAGCAGTGACGCCTCAAGTGTTACAGTGGCAGGCACCGGCTTTACCTCTGCAATCGCCAACGGCGACGCCTACAGGATTTTCAGCAGCAGCGGCGATACTTACCGGATCAATGTAATTACTGGAACTGCAGCCATTAACGGCAGTTCCCAGGACGGTAAAAACAGTACCAATTCTTTATTGGTAGACTCGTCCGACAATATTGGCACCTCTCTTCCGCCTAAGAACTGGGGAGTCAATCAATGGCAGGGGTTCTATCTCTATATGTCCAGTGGCCCCAATATTGGCCAGTTCCGTACCATTTCGGCCAATACGGCCAATACCATAACTGTTGGCACACCGCTTCCCTATCAGATTGTAAGCAGCGACAGCTACACAATCTTTGACCCCCGCTCTGCGGCTCAGGCTCAAGAAGCCTATTGGTTAACCATTTACGAGCCGATTACTAATGTTTCAGAGCAGTTGATTCTCCCGACCAATGACGTCAGCGGAAAAATCCGACTTGCAAAGAGTGGCAATAGTTTGCAGTTTTACACCGCCCCTTCTTCAGGTGTCTGGCAGTTAAGACGCCAGCTTGACCTGCAAGCTGGCGATGTTTACACTCCTGCTGTTTTCTGGATTTATCAACTGGGGAGATTGCCCCATGTAGCCGGGACGAACGTCCGGACAAAGATTGAGAATTTCGCCTTTACCGTGCCGGCATCAACTCCGGGGGATATAAGTTCCACTTACTGGTCACCGGAAGTCGGCCATATTAACAGGCGGTTGTCGCTGAGTGGCAGTCCGGTTGAAGTTGCCTGGAGCAGGGCCAGTACTGCAGTCTTCTATGAAATAGAGAGGTGCGCTTCGACTGAACCAAATAACCCGAATGGACGTGGGGTCGGCACCTGTACTACATTTACCCAGACGCAGCCGGTTGATCTTGCCTCACGATTGACCAGTTCACCTGCAACGGTAGGTTTAACTGCCGGTAATACGTACAGGTTCAGGGTCAGGATTAAATACAACGCCACAGATTATACTGCCTGGAGTAACGAACTCTGGATTTCTGTGACACCATTGGCGCCGTACATGTACGTGCCGGGTTCAACAACAACTGTAATGGTTCACAGCTTTATCGACGTAGCCGGAGAGTCTCAATTCAGGCTGTTCTGGAAAGTTCGCAGCGGTGCCAGTTGTACAGATGACAGCTGGAACGGTCCCATCCTGCTGGAAATGAACAACCCGACTTATACTCAGACCGGACTCAATGCCGGCACTTATTACTGTTTCAAGATGTCCGCCGTCGGTGCAGTCGGGCCACCGGTTACAGCTAATTCGCCCTACAGCAATATCGTCACCCAGACAACCAGGCCGCTCGCCCCGGGGACTATTGTATTTACCGGGGTAACAGCCTCCTCAGTTACTCTGTCCTGGCCGCAAACTCAAGGGAATAGCGGTTATCAGGTTGATCGCAGCCTGGATAACTCGGACTGGAGAAAATGGATAAATAATGTCGGCTCTGTCGGTCAGGATGTAACTAATTTCACCGATAGCGGCCTTTTGCCCGGAACGCTTTACTATTACCGGGTCAGTGCCAATTCTCCGGCAGGATTTTCTGCTGTCAGTGCAGTGCAGTCTATTATTACCTCGCCGGCTGCGCCGGTGCTCTCATCTGCAGTCATCTCCGCTGCCGAGATCGATATCTCCTGGCCGGTGGTTGTTGGCGCTACCAACTACAAGGTTGAAAGAAACGTTTCTGGCGGCAGCTATAGTGAGATTACCAATATCGCAGCAGCATATACACTCAACTACTGCGGGGATAGCTACCCGACCGTCAGTTGCCAGGCAGCGACGCCGGTTACCGTGGCATTCCAGAATACAGCTTTGACAGAAAACAGAGCCTACTGCTACAGACTGAAAGCCTGGAATGTCAGTGGTGGTGATTCCGTATACAGTAATGAAAAGTGTGCGACGACGCTTAATATTGCCCCGCCGAATCTTGTAGCAACAGCGCTTAACTCATTCAAAATCAGACTTGACTGGTCGCCTATTACATGTACTCCGGTTGCCTGCGGAGCTCCCGAAGGTTACGAAGTAGAGCGGCTGGTAAGGGCCGGTAATTGGGTGAATATTGCTACGGTCGGCGCCGGTGTAAACAGTTTTACTGACAGGAGGGCAATCGATCCCATAAAGCAGTATCGCTACAGAGTTCGCTCCTACAGCGGGGCGTATAGATCTCCTTACACAACCGAAGCGGTTGTATATACACCTCCTTATTCTGCAGGTGATAATGTTGCTCCGTAGTATAGAGAAGTCCGCCCACGGCAGGTTAAGAAGGCGAAAGGCCGATTAAGCAGAAGTTGCTGGTGAGATTTCTCTTGACAGCCACCAGTAATTCAACTAATTTACTTACTTTCCGTAAAGCAGGGCTTACTATTCAGATTGTTGTGAGGTTTTATGAAGACGACAAAGGTAGCAAAAGAGGGTGAATTCACGAGGGACTGGTATCTCGTTGATGTTGAGAACAAGGTGCTTGGTCGTGTTGCGACCGAGATTGCAAGCATTCTTCGCGGTAAGAAGAAACCGATTTACACGCCTAGCGTAGATACCGGTGATTTTGTTGTCGTTATTAATGCAGACAAGATCGCGTTGACAGGCAATAAGCTTGCCGACAAGACTTACTACAGTCACTCAGGGTTTCCAGGGGGGATCAAATCGGTGACCGCCGGTAAGCTCCTGGAGAAGAAGCCTGAGCAGCTTCTCAAAACGGCTGTAAAAGGCATGTTACCCAAAAACAAGCTCGCACGCAATATGCTCAGTAAGCTGAAGATTTATTCCGGCACTGCACATCCGCATAAAGCACAGATGCCGAAGGTTTTTGAAATTTAATCAACTTTACGCATAAATCAGGAGAGAGTCATGGCAGCAACCAAATATTACGGTACCGGCAAAAGAAAATCTTCAATAGCACGTGTCTGGCTTACAGCCGGTACAGGCGTTATCACTGTTAACAGCAAGACCATTGATGCTTATTTCGGGCGTGAAACCTCGAAAATGGTCATTCGTCAGCCGCTTGAGCTTACCGAGAATGTTGGTAAATTCGACATCTATGTAACTGTCAAGGGTGGTGGCGACTCAGGTCAGGCCGGTGCGATCAAGCACGGAATCACCAAGGCTCTTCTTGAAGTGGATGCTACGTATCGTGCACCGCTCAAAGCTGCTGGCTTTATAACCCGTGACTCACGAGTTAAAGAGCGAAAGAAATATGGCAAAAAAGCTGCAAGAGCGAGCTTCCAGTTCTCCAAACGCTAATCGAACAGCAATGTTTCGTTACGAAAAGGGATTCCGCATGCGGTGTCCCTTTTTCGTTTTAGTAGGTGGATTGTTTAAGCTGAACGGTTATGGCAGGCTCTAAGGAGAATATATGTTGAAAGTTGCTGTTGTCGGAGCCAGTGGTTATACCGGCGTCGAACTGATCCGGATTCTCCATAATCATCCGGAGGTTGCAGTTACCTCGGTCACTTCAGAACAGAGCGCCGGGAAGCGGTTGTCAGATGTCTTCCCCTCACTGAGAAACCGCTACGACACTGTGTTGGAAGCGCTTGATCCGGAAAGATTGGCTGCAAAGGCTGATGTTATATTCACAGCCTTACCACATAAGGCTGCTATGACGGTTGTGCCGACTTTTCTTGCCGCAGGGAAAGTTGTTATTGATCTCTCCGCTGATTACCGGCTCCATGATCAAAATGAGTATGCTGCCTGGTACGAGCCTCATCTAAATCCTGAACTGCTCGGTGAAGCAGTGTATGGCCTGCCTGAAGTGCGTAGAGAGGAGATTGCTGCCGCCCGTCTGGTTGCAAATCCTGGCTGTTACCCGACCAGCATTATCCTTGGTCTCATGCCGCTTTTGAAAGAGGGGTTGATAGATACAGCGTCGATAATTGCTGATTCAAAGTCAGGTGTCTCAGGTGCTGGCAGGGGGGCAAAGGTCGAGAGCCTCTATTGTGAGGTGAATGAAGGGTTCAAGGCTTACGGGGTCGGCGGTGTTCACCGGCACATCCCTGAAATTGAGCAGGAGATATCACTGCTTGCCGGCAAAAAGACGGTTATCTCGTTTACACCTCATCTTGTTCCTATGGATAGAGGGATTTTGTCGACTATTTATGCTGTGCCAGTCAACTCCATCACAATAGCGGATATTCATGCACTTTATGAAGAGCATTATGATGGAGAGGCTTTTGTGAGGGTTCTGCCGCAGGGTGAATTCCCCTCAACCGCATTTGTCCGCGGGAGCAATTTTTGTGATATCGGCATAACTGTCGATAAGCGTACCGGCCGGATAATTATTGTTTCGGCAATAGATAATCTGGTTAAGGGCGCCTCAGGGCAGGCGGTACAGAATATGAATATTGTTTGTGATTTCCCGGAGACGATGGGGTTGGATTTGATGCCTGTCTATCCATAAGAAAGCTATCAGGCGCTCCTTTTTGTGAGCGCCTTTATTTTTATCCTCACTCTTTCATGCAAGACCGCGGTTTCTGAATATTCTCATAAGTATGACGCCAAGTATTGACAAGGCTGCACCGACACAAAGCAACAGATAGCCTATTGTGTGGCCATGTCCCAATCCCAGTATATCAACCCCTCTCCTGAAAACAATCAGCCAGATACCTCCAAAAATACCAAGCCCTCCGAAGATATAAACAACAAGTGCTGCTATTCCGAGTTTGATGCTACTTGCCTGCTTCATTGTCTACCCCGCTTCTGATTTTTCCGGATATTAGAATCTTATCGCAGTTACTGCAAGTGCAAATCCATAACGGAAACTGATATGCGAGCGAATATATATTGGCAGTAATGATCAGCCCGCTAATTAAAATATTAAGGCTTACTTATTGCATTATGCAAATTTGGTCATATGGTATTAGTGGCTTGTAATTGACATGTTCTAAAATTGAATAACGTAAACTGGAAGGTTAAAGATGAAATTCCTGAAACTAATGCTGAGCAAGAAGTCTGCTTTTGCTTTATTCCTCGTTATATTCGTTACCCCGACAATTTCCATAGCCGCTCTTAAATGTTACGATTGCCACGGAACAAGAAGTTCCATGGACATCCGTCCCGTAGATGCTGCTTATAGAAATGTCAGCAGCGGTGGATTTATCGGTAGCCATAGAACCCATGTGTCAGTGGGTGCTACCCCGGGGAATTGCGAAAAGTGCCATCAAGGGAGCCGCAATTACAGCTCTGCGCACCGCAACGGCATGATAAAGGTTTCAGCCAATGTCAACCATTCTCAGTTAAAGACAACATATCGAAACAGCACTTCAGCCTGGCCACAGACTGCAACTCCGCTACTTGGAGGGTGTACGAATGTTAACTGCCACTTTGAGAAAGAGACCTTGACCTGGGGTGATTCCCCAACGATCTTAAACTGTTCGTCCTGTCACACAGCTCCGCCATCTGACGGAAGTCATGGAAAAAAGCACGGTGATTATTTCGGGACAGCTACTGATTCCTGTGCAAAATGTCACATGAATCACCTTGCTGAAGCTAATATTTTTTCCCATGCATCAGGAGCAGGGAAAAGAGGGCTGAAAATTCAGTTTACGACTACGCCTAATAATGGCGGAACCTATTCAGGTGGCACTACAAACTATCCTGACTATCTGCCACGCCTTAATCCTGCCAGAAATGGCAGTTGCACCGACACTTACTGCCACAGTGACGGTCGAGGTGGCTCACCGGTTAAAACGTTAACCTGGTCGGACAGTAAAACCACTGATTGTTTTACCTGCCACAGAGGGCGAACAACAGACAGCTCTCTTGGTAACTGTGGCGGATTCGGCGTCTGGAGCGCTGCTCGCGGCTATTGCACTCCGGACCTTACCATGACATCGAACGGGCATCACCGCCTGGTCGGACCCCAGTGGATCAGGAAGTACCCGTGTAACTACTGTCACTATGCAACCACAGATGCAGCAGGAACAATTCTCGACAAGACAAAGCATGTCAATGGCGAGAAAAACATAGTTATGCACCCGGACTGGAATCTGAACAATCGCCCGGCAGCCTCATATGATCCTGTCGGCAAGATTTGTAACAATGTTTATTGCCATAGTGACGGTACAACCGACCCGGACGTAGTTCGCCCCTTTGCCTGGACAGAACCGAAAACCGCTTGTAACACCTGTCATGGCCACCCGATCGGCAGCTGTTCATCTACAAACTGTCACGATGGCCGAGTGGATTCAATCACCGGCAAGCTCTGGGCCGTAAAAACCGGCTGGTCTTCCGGAAGCGAATGGATGGGAGCCATGCCGATGTTCCCCAATATGGGGCCGGGTACGCCAAGAGCCAACTCCCACGCAAGGCATGCCCAGACCAATTTTACCTGTGATATCTGTCATGCGGAGACCGTTGTCAATGGAGCCTGCACCACCTGTCACGCCGCAGGTATTCCGTCAGGCAGCATGAGTGAGGTGTCACATCTTAACGGCGCTAATCATGTCAATAAGCGTAAAGATGTCGCCTTTTTTAACCCGGCAGCAACCTACAACAGCACCACTAAAACATGTTCAGGCACCGGGGTCGGCTGCCATATTTCCGGCACTGACCCTGTCTGGGGTGGCTCAGTCAACAGTGCCATTACCTGCCTTGGCTGCCATAGAACAACCGGGCCTGATGTAGACGATTTCGCCGCATTCAACGGCCAACGGGCAAAAATAAACCAGTATGAGTGGGAGACAACCGGTCATGGCAGATTCTCCACCGCCGGACGCTATCCTGCATCCGGTAATCCTGCCGCCAATTTTCCTGGCAACCCTTGCTGGTACTGCCATGACAACAGTGTGCTACATAATAATGCTGCTAACCCGTATCGACTCCAGATGCACCATCAATATGAGAGACGCTTTGAAAAAGAGTGCGTTTACTGTCACATGGAGCGAACCGCAGAGGAGTGTATTGCCTGTCATGTTGACCAGACTGAATCACTTGCTCCCCAGGCGACGGGCAGCGGGATCATTTTCAAACTGCAAAATGGCTCTACTGAAACCAGATATACGGCCCATACCGCAACCAGCGGTTGTCTGACCGCCGGGAGCTGCCATGATTCTGACAGTGGCGCTTTTTTAAGCGGAGCCCACAAGGGGCATAACACCAACTCGGGTGTCTGGACCGTCGAGCAAAAAGCAGATGTCAAGAACCAGTATATGATGATGGGGGTCTGCCTGCAGTGTCACGATGATGATAGCGGCGGCCAGTGCACCGAGTGCCATACCGCTCCATCTGACAATCCGCTTAAATACTCCCTCGGCTTTAATCCGGGCACCGGCTTTATCAAACCGAAAAAAGCCAGAGCAACCTCGGCCCATTTCGGTTACA
The DNA here is from genome assembly GCA_963787125.1 of uncultured delta proteobacterium. Taxonomy (GTDB): domain Bacteria; phylum Desulfobacterota; class Desulfuromonadia; order Geobacterales; family DSM-12255; genus VEOV01. The sequence continues at coordinate 55,681 of CAWBBV010000020.1, read as the reverse complement.
AACATTATCGCGCTTTTACAACATCCGGTGGCTGGACAAAAGATGGCAACGGCAAGGTCATGGGCACCTGGAAAGGGGGCAAGTTCTGCTGGGACTGCCATGACCCCCATGGCGACAGCAATATCTATATGATTCAGAAGAAGGTCGCCACAACTACAGACGGCAAGTTCGGCATACCTAAAACCCGGGCAGATGTAACTTTTACGGATAAGGTCTCAGGCACCAGCTACGCCCGTAAAACTGCCCCGTTTGACGGCATCTGCAATGTCTGTCACTCGCCTGACAGCAAACACTATACAAGCAGCTCCGGCGACGGCCACAACTACACCCGCGTCTGCACCACCTGCCATGAGCACCGCTTTGCCGACAGCCATGCCAACAAGCAGGCCTGTAACAGTTGCCACACCAGCAATAAGCCGATACCAAAGCATACCGCTTTCGGTCTGCCCCGTGACTGCACCAAATGTCACTCCGGCACAGTTGGCAAGCGGATGGACGTGATGGGGCAGATGAGGTCAAACTCTCACCATGTTCAGGGGGTGGATGTAACTAACAAGCACTGCTATGCCTGTCACTGGGAAGCAACTTCGGAAGGACTCATCGATGTCAGGTATCACACCGGTTACAATTACAAGACCTACTCATCGGTGAAGAATGACTATGTTGATCTGGTAGTCTGGAGTCCCGGACAGCGGCCGACTGAATACAGGCAGTACTCAACAGTTACCGGCAGAGCGACGGTCACCAGCTTCATGGCCGCGAATATTGGCACAGCAGGCGAGCGGACCGAGGTCGGGAAAATATCCAACCACTGCCTTTCCTGTCACAGCGACCAGAATAATTACAGTAAGCCGTTCGATGATTTCAGGACGCCACGTCAGTATGCGTGGGATTACCAGAGTGTCGGTTCGCGCTACGCTCAGCCTGGCGCCACAACAGCATGGGGTAAATACAATTCTACGACATACGCAAATGCCAATAAAAAGGATACCATTTCAAAAGCCTTCTCAGCCCATGGCAACGCGGTTTCAAATCAGGGTGGCTGGAGCAGCACGACCGGTTATGACGGTGCCATAACTCTGTCAAGAGGGGCTGCCGGGACACAGAATGTCCAGTGCTTTGACTGTCATAATTCCCACGGTTCCAAGGTAGTCGGTACAACAACCAGCTACACCACTTTTAACGGCACAAATAACGGTGGCAATCTTAAGGAGACCAAACAGAATATCGGTGGTTACACCTTTGATTACAAGGCATCAGCCAACACGTCCGGCGTTAACCCTTACGGTGCTGGCGCCGGCCAATGCTTTGACTGTCATAACAGTGCGACAAGTGGCACTACCACCCCTAACGGTAAGACTCCGTGGGGTTACACCTCCACATTTGGCGCAACTGCACCGATAATGGGTTACAAGGATACAACCAGATTCGGCCAGGGGACCAAAGCCTCCACCGCTCGCTACAGCGAGCGGGACATCATGAAGACCATAGTCGGCGGCCACCTGAAAGCCTCTGAGCCTGCCGGCGCACTACCTCATCTGGCTAAAGAGAGCGGCAGTGTCAGCGGCGGCAGCAGTAATACGCTTACCGACAGCAGTAAAAGCTGGGTAGCCGATAAGTGGAAGAATCTTTATGTCCTGATGACCGGCGGAGTAAACGTCGGCCAGCTGAGAAAGATAGCCTCGAATACTGCCGACACAGTTACTCTGGTTGATCCATTTAGTGCGGTTGTTGCTGCCAGTGACGGCTACCAGATAGTGCCTTACTCATCACAGGTTAATGGCCTCTGCACCCCCTGCCACGATCCACACGGAGTTTCCAGAACGCTCGGTGATAATCAGCAGTATGCCGTACCACTCCTGAAAGGGAGTTGGCTGACATCGCCGTACAAGGAAGACAGCCCCGAAATTACCGGAAACGGAAATAGGGATGTGGTCTCCCAGCCCAATCTCCGGTGGCGAACAGATCGTACAACCTTTAACGGGGCAAAGATAAATGAAACAGATCAACAATTTGCAACTTTATGTCTCAACTGTCATCCGAAGCTGAATTTGACCGACGGTATCAACAAAAATACTCCTTTCAAGTCTGTTGATCGAATCCATGAATCGGTCAAGGGTTGGGGCAGTAATGCGGAACATGCTTATACATGCTCCAAATGCCATCAACCACATAATTCAGGCCTGCCACGCTTGATGCAGACCGACTGTCTTGCATATAAACATCGCGGCGGTGTTGCCGCAGGAGGCAGGCCAGATGTGAAAACTACCGGCGGGTTCAGATTCATGCGTTACGGAACGTTCCCTTCCGGCTACTTAGCTACCCCGATACAATACAATTTTACAAACTGTCACGGTGGAACCACTGAAAACGGTACAAGCTCCTGGCCGGATAACCAGATCTGGAATAACGTGACGCCATGGTAAACGCAAACAAGACGTGGAGAGAAAAAATGAGCCGTAACTTCATATATAGCTTAATTGAAAAGGCAAAAGCCAACACAGCTCTTTTGCTACTCTGCCTGAGCATAGTTTTGCCAGGCTCTGCCCACGCCAAAGGCGGCGACCTCATCGCCCCTTTTCCGGTAACAGACGCCCTTGCCTTAAAACAGGAAGCAAAAGCAATGGCCACCGACAGTAGCGGCAACATCATCGTCACCGGCTACGCAAATGCGGGCGGCATGAACAACAACTACCACACCGTAAAATTCAGAGCCGACGGCAGCGGCATAGCCTGGCGGTCCACATTTGACAAAAGCGGTGGCGACGACCAGGCCACCGCCGTAGCAATAGACAGCGCCGACAATGTCATCGTCACCGGCACCGTCTGGAACGGCTCAAACACAGACATCCACACCATCAAATACAGCGGCGTCGACGGCAGCGTCCTCTGGCAGCACACCTGGAGCGGAGCCGCCGGCGGAGCCGATATCGCCACCTCCATAGCAATTGACACCGGCGGCAACATCTACATCGCCGGCTACACCGCCAACACAAACGGCAACGACGACTACCTCATCCTCAAATACCCGGCGGCCGGCACAACCCCCGCCTGGCAGGATATCTACAACTCCAGCTACAACAGTAACGACCGCATCCTCTCCATAGCCGCCGGCCTCGACGGCATAGCCGTAACCGGCATCTCCTCAAAAGGGGGCACCGACTTCGACATCCTCACCCGCAAACACGGCTTTGACGGTACCCTCATCTGGGAACAGCGCAAAGCCTCCCCAACCGGCGGCGACGACCGTGGTCGAACCGTCAAAATAGACTCAACCGGCAGCGTAATAATCTCCGGTTACCTCTACAACGGCCAGAACAACGACATCTACACCGCCAAATACGCAGCCGCCGCGCCAGGAACCGCACTCTGGGAAAAAGCATACGCCGGCGGCGGCAACGACGAACCTCTTGCCCTCTGGCTGGACACAAACGACGAAATCTACCTTACCGGCCACACCTACACCTACTCAGGCAACGAAGACTTCTACACCGTCCGCTACGCCTCAACCGACGGCGTCAAAATCTGGGACAGAATCTACGACTCCGGCAGCGACTACACCGACATAGCAACCGCCATCATCGGCAGCCCCGGAGCAGAGGGCGACATCTACGTCACCGGCTACACCGCCACCAACATCAACGAAAACTTCACCACCCTCAAATACAAAAAAAGCAGCGGTGAACTCATCTGGCAAAAAAACTACCAAAGCACCACCAACAAAAGTGCCAGACCGGTCGGCATAGCCCTTGGTCTTAGCGGCGACCCCGTAATTGCCGGCTGGACAGACACAAGCGCCACCTCCTACGACTTCGTAGTAGTCAGATACGACTACGGCAGACTCGACCCCCCCAGCGGACTCAGCGTAACAGCAACCTCCAACAGCACCACCACCCTGAACTGGCTGGATAACTCCACCAACGAAACAACCTTCAAAATAGAAAGAAAGCTTGGTGAAAGTGGCGACTACACCCAGATTGCCACCGTCGCCGCAAATGTAACAACCTACGCTGACAGCAGCCTCACCCCCAACAGCTACTACTACTACCGGATCAGAAGCAACAACGCCACCAACGGCGACAGCTACTACAGCAGCGAAGCCCACGCCCTCACAAAAATAGTCAGCTACGATCCACCTGCCTGGATATACCAGTACAACGGCGCCGACAACAGAGAAGACGAAGCTGTCGGCATCGTCGTCGGCAGTGACAACCACCCCATAGTTACCGGCTTCAGTGACCTGACAGAAGAAGGCGTAACAGGAGCTTACTCCTTTGACTACATGACCATAAAACTTGATAAAGACACCAAAGCAATAAAATGGAAAGCCCCCTACGACAGCGGTGACGGCGGCACCGACATGGCTGCCGGCATAACTTTGGACAACAACGGCGACGCAGTTGTTGCTGGCACCGCCTACCTTTCCGGCGGCTCAGAAAAAAGTGACGACCTCTACACAATCAAATACAGCTCAGCCGGGCACACCGACCCCCTCACCAGCCCCCTTGCAGCCTGGGGGGCGCAGTACGGCACCCAGGCTGGCATAGACCAGGCCACCGCCATCCAGGCAGCAAAAGACAGCGCCAACAACATAATAGTCATTGGTCACGGCATCAACACCAATAACGACGAAGACATGTTCATCATCAAATACCGTCCCGACGGCACCACCGCCTGGCCCCCCATCGTCTATGACGGTCCCGCCCATGGCAACGACTACCCCTCAGCCGTAGCCATCGACCAGACAGGGGACATCTTCATCACCGGCTCCACCGAAAACGCCGCCGGCGACTTCGACATCTACACCGCCAAATACAGCGGTGCCAGCGGCGCACTCATCTGGGCGCAAACCTACGCCGGCGCCGGCAACGGCGATGATCATGGCCTCTCCCTGGCAATTGACACCAGCGGAGACATCTACATCACCGGCTCCTCCGTCAACTTGGATGGCAACGAAGAATGGATCACAATCAACTACGACGGCGCCGACAGCTCCCCAAACCGTGAACTCTGGAGAAAAAACTACAACGGTCCCGCTGCACCGGTAAACGGCAACGATAAAGGGATAGCCATAGGGATCGACCCCATGGACGGCGCCATAATCGTAGCCGGCACCTCATACCGCACCCTCACCGACAGCGACTTCCATCTCATCAGATACAGCCCTGCAGACGGCAGCATCATCTGGGAGCGCAACTTTGACAGACCGGCAAAATATGACTACCTGACCGCCATGGCAATCGACTCATCGGGCTATATCTACCTTACAGGCAACAGCAGAAACGGCCCGGATACAGACCCGGCATTTGATGCCAGCTCGGACGTCCTTGGGCTGATTTACGACTTTGAAGGGACCTTCCTTTCGGCCAGTGAATATGACGGCGGTAGAAAGGATGAAGCCGTAGCCATAGCGGTAAACTACCAGGGAGAAGCGTTTATTGCCGGAGTAACCCTGAACGCCAACAACCCCGACTATCTGGTTATGAAGCAGAAGCATGACTACATCCTGGTGCCTGCTCCCTTTCTTCTTTCCCCACAGGGAGATTACGGTCAAATTAACCTGCACTGGCAGAACAACACTCCTGGAACCAGTTTTCTTGTTGAGCGGACTCAGGGTCCGGTTCTGCCTGGTAGCGAATGGGTAACTCTTGCAACAGCATCTCCGGGAACTACTAATTTAAGCGATACAGGTCTCAGTGCCGGCACCAACTACTGTTATCGAATTTACGCTTTTTCCGGGAGTTTGAACTCGAGAACAGTTGTGCGCTGTGCCAACACAACCCTTGCCGCTCCGATATTGAACCCGCTGAATGTTAATTCAGCCACCCGGATCACACTTGCCTGGAACCAGGTGCCAGAAAATACCGGCTACAAGGTTGAACGGAAAATTGGCGGAGGCATCTGGAGTGAGATCGCTTTAACGTCAGCTGATATAACGAGCTATGCCGATGCAGGGCTCTCCCCCGGGACAATTTATTCATATCGGGTAAGTAGCCGTAATGGGTCAGGGTACTCATCCCCCAGCAATGAGCAGGCAGCTCCCTCTTTGTCGACAGCACCGGTCATGGCCGCCATCGGTGCGGTTACGATCAACTCTGTCGTGCTTAACTGGAGCAATGTCGAAGGAGAAACCGGCTACAGACTTGAGCGAAGGGAGGGCTTGGGGGGAGTTTGGGGCGAGGTAACTACGACCCTTTCTGAGGTGACTACGTATACTGATGCCGGTCTTGCCGCGAACACCCAGTATTACTACCGGGTGACAGCTTACAACGTCTCTGGTAACTCGGAATACAGTGCTGAAAAGCCTGTCATGACCAGTTTCACAAGTCCGACTCTTTTGAGTGCAACCGGTTCTGCAACTGACAAAATAATTCTTTCCTGGACGAACGTTCCTGGTAATACCGGTTATACAATCCTGGAAGCTTATTGCGGGTACAGCAACAACCCTAACGATACGCTGTATTGCATCCCCTCGAACTACAGCAATCCTGCCATCTGGTCTCAATCATTTACCGCAGGTACCACTTCTGCAGATGTTGTGACCTATACTGTTGCTGACCGTTCTTCCGGCTATGCGTATGCCTACAGCGTTATCGCCAACACCACCGGCAACAGCTCAACCCCTAGCAACATCATCAGCGCCTGGACATATATGACACCCCCGGTCTTGACTGTTTCGCCAGCCTCCGAGACATCTCTCACCGTCTCATGGGGCAATATAAATGCAGCGAGCAACTATACTCTGGAGCGTAAACTGGGGGTAACCGGAACCTATGCTGATCTGCCAGGCGCCAGTGGGATGCCTGTTGATGCCTCATCCTTCACTGACGCCGGGCTGTTGCAGGAGACTCAATATTGCTACCGGATCAAGGCTTACAGTGTCTTGGAGAATAATCCCCCGCCTCTTGTGACCAGCAACGAGAAGTGCCTTTTTACGCCTTTACCGGCACCGGTTCTCAATGACCTGGCAGTTGTGTCTTCAACCCAGATAAATCTCTCTTGGACTAATATTCCCGGCAATACCGGTTATGAAATTAAAAGGTGCAATGCCGGTTATGCTGATTATCCGGAATATGTGGGGTATTATGGGAATAATCCCGCGAATGATTACTGGTTCTGGTCATGTAACCCTCCCGTTTCTGTGCCCCAGGACAGTGTCAGTTTTCAGGATACAACCAGCCTTTACCCCGGATACACCTATCGCTACCAGATCAGGGATATTTTCCCCGGAGGAACTTCAGCATTTAGTGCAACCAAAGATACTATTACCAAGCCGACCGCACCGACTCTTACTGCAGTGCCTGCGTCAACGACTCAAATTAATCTAAATTGGAATAATGTTGAAGGCGAGAACGGTTACAAGCTTGAATGGAAGGCTCGTTCCGGTGCTGATTGTATTACCGGAGTCTGGAGCGAGCCAATTCTTATCGGAGAAAACACCACATCCTACCAGCATGGCGGACTAACTGTAGGAACACATTACTGTTTCAGGCTCAAAGCTTACAATATCTATACAGAGTCTGCATATAGCAATGAATTATTTCAGACGACATCTCTCGATCCGCCAACTCTTGAACCCCTGACAGGTGTGACAGGGTCTCAGATTGTCCTGACTTGGAACAATGTTACCGGTAATACCGGCTACAGAATTGAACGAAAAGTGACAGCTGTCGGTGGGTGGGGCACAGTCTACACAACAGCCTCAGATGCGATTACCTATACGGATACTGTGCTTTCAGCCGGGACCGTTTATTTTTACAGGGTGAGCACTAATAATGCCGGCGGATCTTCCCTGCCAGGCAATGAGCAGTCAACTACAACAACTCCTGCAACTGCAATAATTAATACGACAGCCATCTCCAGTGCCAGAGTTGATCTGTCATGGCAGCTTGTTTTCGGAGCTACTAATTATAAAATCGAACGAAAAGAGGGGGCTGGTAACTACAGCGAAATCACAAATATTCCGCTGACCTATGCGGAGAACTACTGTGGCAACAGCTTTGCAACTATCGGTTGTCCGTCACTATCACCGGTAAGAACTGAATATCGGAATACTGGCCTGACAGAAAACACCACCTACTGCTACAAACTCAAAACGTGGAATATTAGTGGCGGCGATTCTGTTTACAGCGACGAAAAATGTGCGACTTCAATGAATGTTCCCGATCAGAACCTGGTTGCAACCGCCCTTAACTCCTTCAAAATCAAGCTTGACTGGTCGCCGATCAGCTGTTCGCCTGTGGCTTGTGGTACGCCGGAGGGTTATGAAGTAGAGCGGTTGATAAGGGATGGCAATTGGGTTAATATCGCTACAGTTGGCGCTATTGAGACGACATTTACGGACAGAATCGGGATTGATTCACTAAAGCAGTATAACTATCGGGTAAGGTCCTTCAGCGGCGGAAGCAAGTCTCCATACACCAGCGCGGTGGCCTATACACCCCCATATGCAACTGGAGATAATGTGGGGCCTTAGGAACTGTAAATATATAACATGGGCATCTTGCATTTTTCATGAATATGGTTAGCAATAAAAAAGCCTGCATCACTGCAGGCTTTTTTATTGCAACAAGAGTATAAAAACTTTCCTATGCAGATTGTTTCGAAACATGAGCAACCGGGGTTTCAAACCCGGCAAACACCTTGGCGCCAAGCATGAATTCTGCCCAGAACTCTTTCCACTGGGAAGGTGTTTCATCAGGTGATGCCGCCGGTTTTAGCTCTGCAAGAAATACTGTCAGGGCAGCACCTGCCAAGAGCAACGTCCCGGCGAGTACAAAGGATTTTGCAAGACCGCCAGGTTCTGCATTGAGCATTTCTGAAACCTTTCCCATGACAAAGCCGCCAACACCCCAGGCGGTGAAGAGTGCTCCATAGTTAAGCCCGTAGTTTTTAGTGCCCCAGTAATCTTTGGCAAAGGAAGGAAAGAGGCAGAGGTTTGACCCATAGTTAAAACCGATGAAGGTGGCTAGGATGACAAGAAGGGCGGCGTTGTTGGTAGCAACAACAGGAACAGCTGCAAACATCAATACGGCTTGAAATGCAAGCATGATAAAGAGGGTGGCGCGGCGACCGATCTTGTCGGAAAGGATGCCCGCAACCACACGTCCGGCAGCGTTACCGATTGCCATGATGGCAACGGCCACAAACGCCATCGGGCCCATACTTTTTTTGGCAAGGCCGGCAACGCTGCCTATCACCATGAGTCCCGCTCCTGAACCTATAAAAAAGGCTGCCCAGAGCACATAGAATTTGTAGTTACGGAGTATTTCACTTACCGTTGCATTTACTACCGGTTTGGCTGCGTTAAGTTTTGCCACAGGGCCGATATTTTCAGGTTCTGGAGGTTGGTAGCCGACAGGCGGGTTTACTACATAAAAGGAGAGCCCACAGACAATAATTGTGAAGGCTGCCGCAAAGAAAAACATCGATTTCTGGATGCCGAAAATCCCCAGCAACCATGAAGAGAGCGGCGCAATGTATACCGGCGCCAGACCGAATCCCGCCACTACTATTCCTGCAATGAGACCGGTTTTGGCAGGAGAGAACCATTTAAGCGCAGGAGGGGTGGCGGCCGAATAGCCAAAGCCGAAGCCGGCACCTGCAAGGACCCCGAAACCTGTGACCCATGCAGCATAACTATTGCTTAAAGCCATCAGGGTGAAGCCTGCACCCACAAGGACTCCGCCGATAAGGGCTGTTTTTGCAGGGCCGATCTTGTCCTGGCATTTTCCTGCAAGAATCATTGCAAAAGCAAAGGTAAGGCAACATAAGGCATAAGGGTCATTAATGGAGGCCAGGTTCCACTGAAATGCATCCGGTCCGCCTTTTTCAATAGAGCTTTTTATCGCTCCCTTGAAGATGCTCCATGCGTACAATACTCCGAGAGCCAGGTTGATAGTCGTAGCCGCAGCAACAACTCGCCATCCCTTGTTTGAACTTTTCGACATTTTAGGTCTCCTTCTAAAGGCACGATTTTATAGAATATCAAGGCGATATACTCAAATTCCGTGCCAGCGGAGACGGCCTGCCGTTATATTAAATAGCTTTGTTATTACGGCGGGTTAAGTTTTGGCTCTCTCCCGGGTAAGTTGTCGGGAAAAAATGAATTGGCAAATTTGCGAATAAATGTTTATTCAGGGAACTTGTATGAAGTCAATGTGTGCAAAATTAATAAAAATGAGGGATTTGCATTCGTGCGAAGGTTCGCAGCAGTGCAAAATATCGTCCGGAGAGAAAAGTGTATCTAGAAATAGCGGAAATTAAGCGTTTTCAGTTGAAAATCGTTGTTATTTGCAGGGGTATTCTTCCATCAGGATATCCATCATTATCGAGTCGACGGTCATTTCCGGAGAAAGTCGCTTCTCTTTTTTCAGCTTCATGACCCGTTTGTCTATGATTGTAAAGGCAGACTCGGAACGCATTTGATCCAGGCAGAACAAAGGTGGATCTAACCGTTCATTTGCCAGATTAATTCCGGTGAAAACAGCGTCAAGGTAGAAGCCGAGGATTTCATTTTTGTGCTCGGGGTCTTCCAGATACTTGGATATGGGCAGACCTTCTGCCGCTGAAAAAGCAGCGGAAAGAATAATGAAAAGAGAGATAATCGCCATATAATTTACTTTTTTCATTGCAAATCCTGATATATGAGGTTTAGTAACTTTGTTACGCAGCTGTATCTTTGTCAGATTATTACTGTTCACTTTTGTTTTACCTTTGGAGGGGTCATGAATATCGATGAGTTTACTGCGAGTTTTAAAAAATCAGTAGCTGCTGCGAAGTCACCAATGGAGAGGCTTGAGATCATAACAGGTTCACTTGGTGCTGCGTTTGGCGTCAGTAGCGATGAAGTTGCCATTTTTTTGTTGGATGAAAGTCGCGAGGCGCTGGTATTTATCTGGCCCCACTCGCTCAAAAGTATCGGGAGCATTCCTCTGAATGCTCATCGCTGCCTTGTTACCAAGACGGCTGTGGAGAAGAAGGATGTGCTTGATAACAGCTTTTCATCAACACCCCATCTTTATATGTTTGAACATTTCCTCGCTGAAAAAGGAGCGCGTGTGCCTATTCAGAAGATAATGAGTGTACCCGTCATCTGCGGCAATATTCTGAAGGGTGTGGTTCAAATTGCAAGAAAAGGTTCAGATCGTGACAGTGCAGGTGTAGATTTTACTAGCGCCGATCTTGCATTTTTATCAGCTGCAGCGGTGATAATTGCCGATTATCTGTAGGAATAGAAGCATAATCGCTTAGCGTAGCCAGATTAAAAATCACGCCATTTCAGTTGCGTCTTTAAGGATCGAAATCAGCGAGGACAGGATCGTTTCAACCCCTTTACGGCGTTCTTCCAGGGAGCCTGAAGAGATAGTTCTTAATTCGTCTGCTGTAAAGCTCCGCTCGGCAGGATTCTTGATCCCGTTATATTCAGCCACCTGAGGGATAAAGGTGCCGGTCAGGTTGGCCGCACGTTTTTTGATATTAGCAGGCATTTGACCTGAAGCCATTGCAGCGTCTATCTCCGCAAGGAACGAGTCGAATATGCCAATAGAGCCGAACATGCCTATTAGTGAAGGGGTGAAGTTGGCAATTGAAGTGGTGTCTGAGCGGTTTATTTCACGAAAAGCTGAGATTAAGGAACGAGCCCCATTCATTTGTAAAACTCCTTTAACTTTCTTGGATATAAGCCGGAAAATCCTAACAGATATAAATTGATTTGTATAGTGACTAGCTTGCACCGGACGGTTAAGATATCTCCAGCAACGTTTTAAAGGTGGTCAGTGTTATGCAGCTTTTGCCGCTGGTCTTTGCCCGGGACATAGCATCGTGAGCCTCCCTGACTCAGGATAGAGTCAGGGAGGCAGCAACAGTTAAAGCCCAAGCTGTTTGAAGAAGTCGTTACCCTTATCATCCACAAGGATAAAAGCCGGGAAATCTTCAACTTCTATCTTCCAGACTGCTTCCATCCCCAGTTCGGGGAAGTCTATACATTCAACCTTCTTGATATTCTCTTCAGCCAGAACGGCTGCAGGGCCACCGATTGAACCGAGGTAGAAGCCGCCGAACTTGTTGCAGGCATCAGTAACCTGTTGGCTGCGATTCCCTTTGGCAATCATGATCAAACTGGCCCCTTTAGACTGGAGAAGGTCAACGTAGGAGTCCATTCTGCCCGCAGTTGTCGGGCCAAAAGAGCCGGAAGGTTTTCCCATCGGAGTTTTTGCCGGGCCGGCGTAGTAGATCGGGTGTTTGAGCAGATATTCCGGCACAGGCTTTCCTGAGTCGATAATCTCTTTGAATTTGGCATGAGCGATATCGCGACCGACAACAATTGTGCCGCTTAGAAGCAGCGGGGTGGATACCGGGTGTTTGGAGAGTTCGGCCAGGATATCCTGCATCGGCTGGTTAAGGTCAATTTTCACCCCATGGCTATGCTTGCCACGGTACTGGTCCGGAATTAATCGTCCTGGGTTGCGGTCCATCTCTTCAACAAAAAGACCTTCACGGGTAATTTTAGCCTTGATGTTCCTGTCGGCTGAACAGGAGACAGCCATTGCCAGCGGCAAGGATGCACCGTGGCGCGGCAAACGGATAACTCTGATGTCATGGGCGAAATATTTACCGCCGAATTGTGCGCCGATACCAAGTTTGTAAGCTTCCTGGAGCAGCTTCTCTTCGAGTTCAAGGTCACGGAAAGCCTGGCCATGCTCATTCCCTTTTGTCGGGAGTTCGTCAAGATATTTGGCACTGGCCAGTTTGACGGCCTTCAGGCAGGCATCTGCACTGGTTCCGCCGACAACGATAGCTATATGATAGGGCGGGCAGGCGGCAGTGCCAAGGTACTTCATCTTCCCTACGAGGAACTTCACCAGGGTGTCAGGGGTAAGGAGCGCCTTTGTTTCCTGGAAAAGTGAGGTCTTGTTTGCCGAACCGCCACCTTTTGCCATGAAGAGGAATTTGTAGTAGTCGCCGTCAACAGCCTGAATATCGATCTGGGCAGGAAGGTTTGTCCCGGTGTTTATCTCTTCGTACATATCGAGTGCAACTGTCTGTGAGTAGCGCAGGTTCTCTTCCGTGTAAGTTTTGTAAACCCCCTTGGAAAGTGACTCTTCATCTTTGCCGCCGGTCCAGATCTGCTGACCTTTTTTGGCGACGATTGTAGCTGTTCCGGTGTCCTGGCAAATAGGGAGTTCAAAGTTGGCGGAGATTTCTGCGTTGCGAAGAAACGCCAATGCTACACCCTTATCATTCATGGAGGCTTCAGGATCGCGAAGGATTTTAGCAACCGATTCGTTATGTTCCTGGCGAAGAAGGAAGGAGACATCTTTCATCGCTTCATTGGCAAGAACAGTAAGAGCTTCCGGACATACACGGACAACATCTTTGCCGGCAAACTGCTCAACAGTGACATACTGTTCCGAACCTTCTATCTTGCGGTAGTTTGTGCGATCTTTGTCAAGAGGGTAGGGGTCCTGATACACGAAAGGTTTTGTCGACATACTCTGCAGCTCCTTTAAGTTTTGGGATTGAACAAGCGCGGCTTGTTTTTAACGAAGTTTTGTAGCGGAAATATATTAAAAAAAACAGAATTTGTCGAGAGCGAACTTGAAAATTGTTTACGCTAGGAGTATATTTTATTGACATATGTTAATAATGCGAAGCAGCGCTAATCTTTAATTTTTGTGGAGGAGTAATATGAATATGCAGGAGATCAAAGCCATTGCCAAAGAACGTGGGCTAAAAAGTGGCAGTTTGAAGAAAATTGAGCTAGTCCGAGTGTTACAAGTCAGTGAAGGTAACGAGCCTTGTTTCGGTATGGGAAAGTCTGGTGTTTGCGGACAGACGGAATGCCTCTGGAAAGCTGATTGCAATTAATCCTTGTGCCGTTTATTATCCTTTGCCGACTGTTCCCTAAGGAGGATAAAAATGGTAGATATTTTTTCACCGGCTATTTTGTTATATCTTGTCCCGACCGTATTTGCAGTTACCGGTGGGGTGATGGCGTATAACCGTGGCCGGAATCCGGTTTTATGGGGGATCGGTTCCGCCGTTTTCCCAATCTGCATCATGATTGTCTGGTTTGAAAAGCCAAAAAAAGCAGTTGAGGGGCATTTCAGGCAATGTTCAAGTTGCGGTGAATGGATCAAATGGCAGGAAAATCCATGCAGGTATTGTGCTACTCCCCAATAGACCAGTCATGTTTGATTAAAAAAGAAGGGTGCAGAAATTGATTCTGCACCCTTCTTTTTTTGTAATGTCTCACTAAGATTTTTTATGAAGCCAGGATTGCCTTAAGGTCGGCTTCAGCTGTTGTAATCGGGCCGATATTGAAGTTTTCTACCAGAAAGTTCAGCACGTTCGGGGTTATGAACGCTGGCAGAGTTGGTCCGAGCTTGATGTTTTTGATGCCGAGATGGAAGAGCGAAAGAAGTATTACAACAGCTTTCTGCTCATACCATGAGAGGATGAAGGAGAGCGGCAGATCGTTTACTCCGCACTCAAAGGCTCCTGCAAGGGCAACGGCAATCTGTATTGCTGAGTAAGCGTCGTTACACTGGCCAACATCAAGCAAGCGAGGGATTCCGCCGATATCACCGAATTCCAGTTTATTAAAGCGATACTTGCCGCAGGCCAGTGTCAGGATAACGCAATCCTTTGGTACCTGCTCGGCAAATTCTGTGTAGTAGTTACGACCTGATTTTGCGCCGTCGCAGCCTCCGATCAGGAAGAAGTGTTTTATAGCTCCTGCCTTGACCCCTGCAATTACCTTGTCTGCTACGCCAAGAACAGCATTGTGACCGAAACCGGTCAGAATTTCCTGCCCCGGGTTTTCAGGCAGACCAGCAAGTTCATTTGCTTTTGCTATTACTGCAGAGAAATCCCAACCGTCGATATGTTTCACATCTGTCCACTGCACAAGCCCCCAGGTAAAGAGACGATCCTTGTAGGAGTCAGAAGGCTTCTGGATACAGTTTGTGTTGAAGATTATAGCGCCGGGAAAGTTGGCAAATTCTTTGGCCTGATCCTGCCAGGCACCGCCGAAGTTAGCGACAAGGTGAGTATATTTTTTGAGTCCCGGGTAGCCGTGTGCAGGGAGCATTTCACCATGTGTGTAGATGTTGATCCCTTTGCCTTCGGTCTGCTTCAAAAGCTCTTCAAGCATCTTCAGATCGTGACCTGTGACAAGAATCGCCTTGCCTGCACGGGTACCAAGGTTTACGGCAGTAGGAACGGGATGGCCGTACTTATCTGTATGAGCGGTGTTGAGGAGCCCCATGGTGGTGATGTTGTGTTTACCGCACTCCATGGAGAGGGTAACAAAATCCATCAGACCGAGGCTTTGGTCAGTCGTAGCCGCCAGTGCTTTGTGGAAAAATCCGAGCACTTCGTCATCGGTCTTGCCGAGAATCAGAGCATGATCCATGTAGGCGGCCATACCTTTCAGTCCGAGCGTAAGAATCTCGATCACGGAGCGGATGTCCTCGTTTACATGCAGCGTATTGAGGCCGTACCCTTCACCCTGACGAACCAGGCCTGCCTGATCTGACGCAGGAGCCCATACTGCCGGGCCGGTCGTAAAGTTTACAACGGCAACAGACCCGGATTTGCAGGCGCTTTCATAAAGCGCTTTTGCCTGATCTCTCATCTGGACTGCATTGCGGACAACTTTAACGATATTGTCAGCATCAAAGTCGACATTGGTGACAGTAGAAAAGAGCCCTTCCACAACAAATCTGTCGATAGATGCATCTTTGACTCCGAGTTCGCGAGCTTTTGACGCGTAAACTGCTACTCCTTTGAGTGCATAAAGCAGCAGATCCTGAAGTGCAGCTACATCGGGTTTCTTGCCGCATACGCCGGAAATATTACAGCCGACTCCGTTTGCTGCTTGTTCACACTGGTTACAGAACATTCCCATTTTTGTCTCCTTTGTGGTGTTAATTAATAATTTTTACAAATCAAGTCTTTGAATTCTAACAGACAAAAAGTCATCTGCAATCTTCTGGACTGAAATTATCCTGTTTCTCTGCAACCTTCCTTGACCTGCGTCAAAAATTCCTTTTTTCAACTTTTGCTGAATATTTGCATTAGCGGTTACGGTTAGTATAAAATGCAAATCATAAGGAGAGAGCATGAGAAATAAAAGCCCGCATCGTCTAGACTGTTTATCTGTGCTGCTTTCCGCGCTGGTTTTTGCTTGCTCCTCTGTCAGTGCAGTTGCTGCCGACCTTGGAGTGCCTTCCCTTTCGGAGCCAAAGCAGCAGTTGAAGTTTTTTGACGTGGAGCGATTCTCGATTGACAACTCCACCAGTACTGTTAAGCCACTTCTGGAGCCGCAATTGTCTGTTTCCCACGATGCACGTGAGAATGATGTTGGTGGTGGTATTACGCAGACGACCCATAGGGTGCATGGTGAAGCTGGTGGCAAGCTGAATGTTATCGGAGATGTTTCATTGATTACAGTCGCTAAAATCCCTGTTTACACTCATGAAACTAGCGTAAGTACAAGAACCGCAGAAGGTGCAACAAATAAAGAGCTCTTTAAAAATTCAGGTAGGCTGTCTTGGCGAAGCGAGCTTGGAGTCCCTTTGAAAGAGGGGGTCAATCTCAATTTCTTTTATGATAATTCTACCTTCGGGAAGGTTGACAGGCCGGGAGTGGATGAACGAGAGGAAAAATACGGAACGAGGTTTATCTTCAAATTCAAATAATCATAATTACTCCTCAAGTAGAGGGCTTATCTCCTGTATATACCGTTGCTATTCCGAAAGTAAGATCGTTGTGTTTAATATTTCTGAATCCTGCCGCTGACATGATTCCCTTGAAATCTTCCTGTGAAGGGAACTCCAGGACTGAATCAGGCAGATATTTGTAAGCGCTGAAATTTGATACGAGTCCCCCTACCAATGGCAGGATTTTGAGGAAGTAGAAGTTGTACGCTGCCTTGATAACCCTTGAACGTGGATTTGAAAACTCAAGAATGACAATCCTGCCTTCAGGTTTGAGAACTCGCAGTATCTCTTTCAAGCCGCAGAGTCGGTCAACAACATTTCTTATGCCAAAGGCAATGGTGGCAGATTCGAAGCGGTTGTCTTCAAATGGCATGGATTCACAGGGGGCGACCTGCAGGGTAATCCTGCTGGAGTAAGCAGACTGTCTGACCTTTTCCCGCCCGAGTTCCACCATCTGCTCTGAGAAATCGGCTCCAGTGATAGATACCGATTCAGGCGTGTATGCTGCTATCTCCAGGGCAACATCGGCAGTTCCCGTTGCTACATCAAGAATGCTCCCACCTTCTTTAAACTTGATCTGTCTTACCGCAAAGCGCCGCCAGCGTCTGTCTATGCCAAGACTCAAAAGCCGGTTAAGTAAATCGTAACGCGGAGCAATGGAGTCGAACATCGCCCGGATATTCTCTCCTTTATTGGTAAGACGATACATTTATCCCTGTCCTTTTAAGGCTGAAAATGCTATCAAATCAGGCGGCTGCCAGATTGACGGAGTCGTTTTAGTATCACATCTTTCCCCACCCTTTCCACTGAAATCGTTACAGGTCTGACAGATGCGTATTCAAGATATTGCCGACATACTGATAATGACGATTCTTGTCTATCAGCTTTACTTCTGGTTCAGAAAGACTCGCGCTTTGCAGGTGGTCATTGGGCTAGGCTCTCTGGTGCTCCTTTACATGCTGACAAAGAATCTTGGACTCTTCATGACGAGCTGGGTACTTCAGGAGCTTGGCACGGTCATCTTTGTCCTTATTATTGTTGTTTTTCAGGGCGAAATCAGGCAGGCGCTTTATCGCTTCAGCCTGCTGCGCAACTTTTTTAATCGAAATGATGAACCAGTGACGTTGGATATTCACGGGATTGCCTCAACAGTTTTTGCTCTTGCCGAGAAGCGCACAGGAGCACTCATAGTATTTGAGCGCCAAGAGAAGCTTGATGACCAGTTACTTCATGGTGTGCCGCTCGATAGTCTTGTCAGTAGTCAGCTTCTTGCAAGTATCTTTGAGGATGGCGCTCCGCTTCATGATGGAGCAGTAATAATCAGGAATTCCAGAATATCCGAAGCGTCATCCCACCTGCCACTTTCCCTCAGCAGTGAACTGCCGCAGCATCTTGGTACCAGACACAGAGCCGCACTTGGCCTGACTGAAAAAACCGATGCATTGGTGCTGGTTGTTTCAGAAGAGCGTGGCGAGGTTTCAGCGGCTTCAGGAGGGGACCTGCTGGCAATTCGTTCAACCGAAGAGTTGACCAGGCTTCTTGAGGATTCTCTCATTGTCAGCCACGTGGATGTTGTCAGGTTTTCACTCAGGGATCGGCTGCTAAAGAACCTTATGCCCAAATTCGTAACGTTTCTTTTGGTAGTTACATGCTGGCTACTGTTAAATGCCAGGCAGGGTGGTGTTCAGGCTGTCACCTCCCAGTTAAAGTTCCATGGGTTGCCTGAAAACATGCTGCTTAAAAACGACATTCCCGCAGAGTTGGAGGTGCAGCTTAAAGTTCTCTCGACATTATTTGTCGGCTCAAAGAAGCTTGAAATCGCAGCTGACATCGACCTTTCAAAGATTCGTGAGGGGGTAAATACAGTTCCAGTTGAAGCGAAGGCATTTCTGCTTCCCCTTGGCGTTTCTGTTGTCAAGGTGACTCCGGCCGTATTGAAGATTGTTGCAGAGGTGAAAAAGTATCGCGATCTTCCCGTTTATCTGAAAAAAATTGGCCGGCTTCCTAAAGGGCTCAGGCTGAAATCGATAATCATTGAACCAGTTTCGGTCAGAGTAGAAGGAGCGGAGTCCGCCCTGGCCCACTTGAGTCAGATATCTACTGAGCCTGTTGATCTTGGCGACATAACCGGAAGTCAGGTCTTAGAGGTTAAGTTGCTTTCTCCGTCGCCGCAAGTACAACTTAAATCAGGTGAATCTGTTAAAGCGAAAATAGTTGTGGTCAGGTGAGGTGTTATAGAGTGATCGGGAAGAGATGGTTGACAATTGGCTTTAATTGTTATATATCTAGCGCCGTATGAACTCAATAGTAAAACGTAACGATATCGGGGGGAGGATGACCTGTAGAAGAATAAGCATACTGCTTCTAGCCCTTTTACTCTCTATACCGACAGCATCTTTTGCTGCCAAGACCCATAAAGTAAAAAAGAACGAGACCCTTACATCCCTTGCCAATAAATACCACGTTCCGGTAAACGATCTTAAAGAAGCCAATAATCGACTCAATTCAAGCATAAAACCAGGGGATATCCTTGTGATTCCTCCGCGCGGTTCAAAAGTGGCGCTCTCTGATTCTGCTTTAGAAGCGGCTAAACCCTATAAAGTCAAAAAAGGTGATACTATTGCCAAGGTCGCTAAAAAGACCGGTGTGACAGTTGCTGAGTTGAAGCGACTGAACGGTCTGGCTAAGGGAAAATTGAAGCCTGGTCAGATTTTGGCGCTTCATGATAGTGATACTGAAGTCAGTTCTGGCAGACAAGTGGCGGCAAAGCCTTCACTTCGGTACACTGATCTTTTGAGTGAGAAAGAGTATGAGCAGTCACTTGCCGATCTCTTGGATCAGGATTCAGTTAATCTTCGTGTTCAAAAGGATGCAGACTTCACCGCAGACAACGTAAAACTTCTTAAAACCAAGGCATTCGGGTTTTTGGGTACACGCTATCGTTTTGGCGGAACGTCTAAAAACGGTCTCGACTGTTCTGCTTTTGTTCAAAAAGTTTTCAATGAAATGGAAGTTGCTTTGCCGAGGACTGCCAGAGAGCAGTTTGAAAAAGGTGATCTTGTCATTCGCGGCGACATGCAGAAAGGGGACCTGGTTTTTTTCCGGACGTATGCATCTTTTCCCTCTCATGTTGGAATTTATCTCGGTGGCAACAGAATGATTCATGCTTCATCCCGAGATCGTAAGGTTGTTATCTCGTCAGTAGACACCCCTTATTATCGCTCGCGCTTTATTGGTGCCAAAAGAATTGCCAAAATTTCTCCGGAACGGTTTAATCTTGATGAGTTGATGCTAGGTGTTGAAGAAGAGACCGCGGATGATGCCCAGAAAAATGATATGCTTGGAGTTGATACGGCAAAACTGCCGTAACATTTCTGCTGTCAGTTGGAATAAAAAAAGCGGAACCGATAAGGTTCCGCTTTTTTTATTATTCAATTCAATTGTTTTTTGTTGTTACTTAGATTTGCGCAGGCCTGCAGAGAAGATAACTTTTTCGAAGGTCTTCTTGAGTTCTTTGCTCTGGAAGTTTACCATCGGTGGTGAGTCAGGGAACTCGATGGTGTCGCCAATCTTAACGCCTTCTTTTACAAGAGCTTCTTTCATTACTGCGATCCAGAGTTTCTGGCCTTTTTCCTCAACTTCTACGTAAGTATAGGAGCCAGCATCCATGGTCTGAAGCACTTTGCCTTTGTGACCGGCACCAGCAGGAATTTCCATTGGCTTGAGTCCAGCGTGTGGATCTCCGCCTGGAGCAGCGCCAGCTGGCATTTGAGGTGCGCCTGCCTGGGGAGCAGCAGCAGCTTTAGGAGCTTCTTCTTTTTTCTGGCACCCTGCAACTGCGAGTGCAAGTACAGCAAGAACTACAGCAATTTTCTTCACGTTTATCCTCCCTTTTGTTGGGTAGTAATTGGTCAATCATTAACTTAACATAGATTTTTCAGGCGTGACAACAAAAAAATAATTTACTCATGACGCTGCTCGCTGCTTTATTGGTTTAGATGTTACAAAAAACTTGAACAGAAGTGATTCCTTCTGTATTATAAAAAGCAGTTTTATTCTGGCTTAACAAGCTGCGCGACTTATTTACTCACATCGAAAAAATACGAAATTATATGATGTTATAGAATATTGTATACAACAAAAGGGGTGTTGAAATGCAGATTCTGGCGCTTAACTGTGGAAGTTCTTCTGTTAAATATCAACTTTTTGACTGGAACCTGATGGAGGTGATTGCCAAGGGGATGGTTGAACGTGTCATTATCGGTGACTCATTTATTCTTCATGAGGTGCCGGGGCGGGAATCTTACCGCTATGAATACGACTGTCCTGATCATCAGGTTGCAGTCGACCTTATTATCCGAACGCTTACCGACCCTGATCATGGTGTTCTCTCTGAAATAAGTGAGATTTCAGCAGTTGGTCACAGAGTTGTCCATGGCGGCGAGAAGTTCACCTGTTCAGTCATGATTGATGAAGCTGTACTTGACGCTGTCAAAGAGGTACAGCACCTTGCCCCACTGCACAATCCTCCCAATATTTCAGGCATTGAGGCTGCCCAGGCGGTTCTGCCGAATGTGCCGCATATTGCAATTTTTGATACTGCCTTTCATCAGACTATGCCGGAATATGCTTACCTTTATCCTGTGCCTTATGAGTGGTATGAAGCGCACGGTGTTCGTCGCTATGGCTTCCACGGTACGTCTCACCTTTATGTGTCAAAGAGGGCTGCAGCTATACTTGGCAAGAAAGCTGCGGATCTTAATATAATAACAATGCACATAGGGAACGGAGTTTCCCACTGCGCAATAAAGAATGGTCTCTCTGTAGATACGTCTATGGGATTGACACCGCTAGAAGGCGCCATGATGGGAACCAGGTGTGGCGATATTGATCCGGCGATCCCTGCCTTTATGATGCAGAAGGAAAATCTTTCTGCCAAAGAGATAGATGGCATTCTTAATAAAAAAAGCGGTGTTCTCGGCATAACCGGTCGTTTTACCGATAGAAGAGATGTGATTGAGCACGCAAATGCCGGGGATAAACTTTGTCAGCTCTCTCTTGAAATCGAGGCTTACAGGCTTAAAAAATATATCGGTTCTTATATGGCGATAATCGGCAAGCTTGACGCAGTCGTTTTTACTGCTGGTGTTGGTGAGATGGGTTGGCTGATAAGAGAGAAGGCTATTGAAGGGCTTGAGCATATTGGTATATGCCTCGACAAGGAGCGTAACAAGGGGGCAATGACCAGAAAACGTGAAACTCTCATCACTACTGATGACTCACCGGTCAAAGTGTATGTAATCCCTACTGATGAAGAGTTGGTGTTTACGGAGGATGTTGCGGCTATTCTGGCTGGAACCTACACTGATCACATGAACTTTACCTATACATTTTCAAAACCGGATTTCGTCAGAAAGTAATATTGAAAAAAATCTAGTTTATATAAATTAAGGCCGATGAAGACAACTTCATCGGCCTTAATACGTTCGTAATGATCTGAATTTTTCAGCCTTGAGCTTGAACCGCAGTAATGGCAACTACATTGACAATATCATCAATTGAGCAGCCTCTGGAGAGATCGTTGACCGGTTTGGCAAGCCCCTGGATGACCGGTCCGATCGCTTCTGCACCGGCAACGCGCTCAACAAGCTTGTAGCCGATATTGCCGGCATCAAGGTCCGGGAATATCAGGACATTGGCTTTCCCGGCAACTGGACTTCCCGGAGCTTTTTTCTCGCCGACTTTAGGCAGCAGTGCGGCATCTGCCTGAAGTTCTCCGTCAATCTGCAGGTTTGGATCGATCTTTTTAGCGATCTCTATGGCGGCGAGCACCTTGTCTACATCGCCGTGGGTTGCACTCCCTTTTGTCGAGAAGGAGAGCATGGCAACCCTGGCGTCGACGTCGAGAAAGTTTTTGCAGTTCCGTGCCGTGGCAACTGCAATTTCGGCCAGCGCCTGTGCATCTGGGTTCGGGTTCACAGCGCAGTCGGCAAAAAGAATGATGCCGTTTTCGCCGAAAGAGGGTGTCTTGGTTACCATAAAGAAGTAGGACGAAACTGTTTTTATGCCTGGAGCTGTGCCAACGGTCTGAAAAGCGGCTTTAAGAACATTGCCGGTTGTGCCGGTCGCTCCGGCAACCTCTCCCCCTGCATCGCCTTGCCTTACCATCATCCCGGCAAAGTAAAGATTGTCCTTATCGGTGAGGATTTTTCTTGCCTCGTCGGCTGTCAGCCCCTTACTCTTGCGCAGTTCGACGAACGCGGCGATGTAACCTTCGAGTTTAGGCGATGTAACCGGGTCCACTATTTCCACACCCGCAAGGTTGATCCCTTTGCTCGCTGCAACTGCTCTGACTTCGGCGGTATTGCCGAGGATGATAACTTTTGCCAATCCCTGCTCCACAATCTTTTCAGCGGCAAAGAGCATCCTTTCATCATAACTTTCCGGCAGCACAACGGTTTGCAGACTGTTTTTTGCCTTCTCTTTGATTGTGTCCATCAGATGCATCGGCTTCTCCCCCTAAAGACAATATTCCAACAAGATTGTGAGGATATAGCTTAAATGTAAGGTGAGGGTCAAGCTAAAAGGATGTTTCCATGCAGATTGATTATTAAACCGTTTCCGCTTACGTTTCGGTAAGGTTCAGGTAAAATTCAGCCGCCTGGTATAGGTCTGCATACCTGTACCATTATTCTTGAACCCGTGATATATAGTGTGTCTTAGAGATCAATAAAACTGTTGCCTGCCCTAAGGATGACTGCATGACAACTGTCAGGCTGGAAAAAGAGAATCTGCTCAAAATTCCGCAGGAAATGCTTGAATCTCTAGCGGTAACTCCAGGGACGGAGTTTTACGCCGAACTGGACAATAGCGGCAGGCTTGTGCTCACTCCAGTGAAACGGCAAGAGTCACAGTCCAGACCCCTTATAGCTGATTCAATAAAACAGAAAAATCTCGCAACCGGGATGCATTATATTAAGGGCGTAGGGCCAAAACTTGTCGAAGTTTTTGAGCGTCTTGGCGTTAAAACGGTTGAAGACGCACTGTATCAGCTTCCGCATCGTTACGAGGATCGCCGCGAGTTGCGTGAGATCGCCAAGCTTCGGCCGGGGCATACGGAAGTATTCGCAGGGGTTGTTGTCTCGGCGACCGTTTCATCTACCCGCGGAGGGAGAAAGCAGTATGAGGTAGTTGTCGGCGACGGTGCCGCTACAATAGCGCTCAAATGGTTCAACTTTAATGCTGTCTGGATGAAGAAAGCGTGGCATCCCGGCCGAAGAGGAATTTTTACCGGGGAAGTGAACCAGTTCGGTTATCATCGTGAGATTCATCATCCCGAGGTGGAGTGGATCGCTGCTGAAGACGACATTGCTGCTGTCATGGCTCGTGATCCGGCGACCTACGGCAGGATCGTGCCGGTATACCATCTTACGGAAGGTCTCAATCAGAAAGCCATGCGCCATCTGATGAAACAGGTTGTTGACAACTATGCCGGCAATGTCGAAAGTTTTATCGGTGCAGAGATTCTCGCCAGACATCACCTCCTGTCGCTTGCCGACGCTTTGCGAGAAGCACATTTTCCTTCGACCGAAGCCGATCTAGTGCAGATAAACTGTGGCGCTTCGCCAGCTCATCATACTCTGGTCTTTGATGAGTTCTTTTATCTTGAACTTGGTCTGGCACTAAAAAGGCGCGGTTTCACCATGGAAGAAGGGATAGCCTTCGAGGTCAATCACACCTACACTAAGCCGTTGTTAAAGCTCCTGCCCTTTACCCTGACCCATGCCCAGCGGCGGGTTCTCTCGGAAATTAAAGAAGATATGATGGCGCCTTTTCCGATGCACCGGCTTGTGCAGGGAGATGTGGGGAGCGGCAAGACCATGGTTGCCCTGATGGCAGCGCTGGTTGCAGTTGAAAACGGCTATCAGGCTGCCTTTATGGCACCGACGGAGATACTTGCCGAGCAGCACTTTCTTAATATTCATGCCTGGTGCGATTCTCTTGGAGTCAAGGCGGTCCTCCTGACCGCTTCCCAGAAAGGGAAAGAGCGGGAAGGGCTGCTGGAACAGGTGGCAAACGGTGAGGCTCAAATCATCATCGGTACTCATGCGGTTATTCAGGACAAGGTGGAGTTTTATCGACTAGGGCTTGGGATCATCGATGAACAGCACCGTTTCGGAGTGTTGCAGCGGGGGATTTTGAAAAAGAAAGGTGAAAACCCGGACATCCTTGTCATGACAGCCACGCCGATACCAAGGACGCTGGCGATGACGGTTTTTGGCGATCTTTCCCTCTCGGTCATTGATGAGTTGCCCCCGGGCCGTACTCCCATTCGGACCAGAATCTTTGCTGAAACAAGGCGTAAGCAGATCTATGGGGTCATTCGTGATGAGGTCAACAGCGGCAGACAGGCTTATATAATCTGTCCATTGGTTGAAGAGTCGGAAAAATCGGAGCTGAAGGCGGCAGCCCAGATGGCGGAAGAGCTCCAGAGTGGTGCTTTTCCGGAATTCAGAGTGGGGCTGCTTCATGGCAGGCTGAAACCGGAAGAGAAAGAGGCTGTCATGGCCTCATTCAAGGCAAACGAGATCCATATTCTGGTGGCGACAACAGTAATTGAAGTCGGCATAGATGTGCCGAACGCAACGGTGATGGTGATAGAGCATGCGGAGAGGTTCGGACTTTCCCAACTGCATCAGCTGCGTGGCAGAGTAGGGCGGGGGAGCCACGATTCCCAGTGTTTGCTGATCGCCTCAGAGCGTCTCTCTGACGATGGCGTGAAACGGCTGCGGGTAATGGAAGCGACAACCGACGGCTTCAGAATTGCCGAAGCCGATCTCGAGATTCGCGGCCCCGGTGACTTCCTCGGCACACGCCAGGCCGGTCTGCCGGAGTTTCGAGTCGCCAGTATTCTGCGCGACGGCCGCATCCTTGAAGAGGCCAGGCGGGAAGCTTTCACGCTGATTGAGCGGGATCCTGAGCTGAAGCTGGCCGAACATGCCCGTCTCAAAGAAGAGATGGTCAAGCGCTGGGGCGGACGGCTGGAGTTGGCAGGGGTAGCTTGAGAGGCAGGTAAAGGTAAAGGTAAAGGTAAAGGTAAAGGTAAAGGTAAAGGTAAAGGTAGGATTTGTTGAGTGCCCTTTTTACTTGATTTTAAGATTGGAGATTATGCACGCGCAACTTGAAAAATATGCTCAGAAGCTGATCTCTGACCGTTCCGGGCTGCCGGGGCGGATTGCGGTTGCTGTCAAGGATGACGAACTGATCTCCTTTGGTGAGTCGGAGCTCGCAGTGATTGCCACAGGAGTTCTGGAACGGCTTAACGCCTTAAGTCTGGTGGCTGCCTCACCGTCGCTCCCCTTTGCTGATTTTCTGGTTAAGAGGGCTGGAACTGATTGCGCCTGCATTGAACCGCAGGACACCGAAACCAGAACTTATCTTCATGATATCCCGTTTATCAGGCGCGGTGAACTCGCCGCTGATCCGGCAGAACAGATTGCGCAACTGCTTGGTAACCGTAAAGGGGTTATTGTCGAAGGTCTCGGTATTTTCGCCAGCGGCGGAGTAACGGTCGAACAGGCGTACATCAATTACTCTTCCGTTTTCCATTCAACTTTCGTCAAATATCTGCAGGATATTCTCTGCAACGGGTTTTCCCTGCCCGAAGAGCGGCGCGCAGCCGATACATTTTTTGCTGAGTGGCTGCAGCCATTGACCGCAGAGGGGCTGACTTTTCACGAAGGGCCACTTGAAAAGGCTGAGGTTATTCTCGGTGAAATTGCAAATGTCGGCCGCTATACTGTCGAGAGGGGCTTGGTAGACTCGTTCTTTGGTAATATCTCCTGCCGGACCGACAAGCTGATTTATATCTCCCAGACTGCAGCGAGTCTGGATGCTCTTGCCGGTTGCATCGACCCTGTTCCGTTTGACAACTCGTCTACCGTCGGGATAACCGCTTCAAGCGAGCTTGCTGCCCATCGCCGCATCTTTGAAACGAGTGATGCCAAGGTCATTCTCCATGGGCACCCCAAATTCTCGGTCGTCATGAGTATGCTTTGTGAGCGGCATGACTGCACCATAACTGACTGCTGGCGGGACTGCCAGAAAGTTCGTTTCCTTGGCGGGACACCGGTTGTGGCGGGGGAAATTGGCGCCGGGGGGCTGGCAAAGCGCGTGCCTCCGGTCATTGCCGGTCCAGGGCGGGCGATTGTTTATGGACACGGAGTTTTTACCATCGGCAGACAAGGATTTGGCGAGGCATTTCAATCACTGGTAGAAGTGGAAAACTGGTGCCGGGATGAATATCTGAGGCTGCTTGAAGTGCGACTGATAAAGTGCTGATCGTTCAACTAGTAAAACCGGACTTTTTCAATAATGTCGGTTATTTAATACTAACCTTCACAAATATTGCAAAATGTAGTACACTTTGAAACGCTTAATCTCCTGGAGGTCATTTAATGCCTCATATCCGCCGTAGCGGCATACTTCTTCACCCCACATCTCTCCCCGACAACGACGGCATTGGTTCACTCGGCGATGAAGCTTTTAGCTTTATCGATTTTCTGCACTCAGCCGGTCAGACCCTCTGGCAGATCCTGCCGCTCGGACCGCCTGGCTGTGGCAACTCGCCATATTCGTGTTTTTCTGCTTTTGCCGGAAATCCCCTGTTGCTAAATTTGAAGCAGATTTCTGCAGAGGGTGATCTTGCTCTGTGTGAACTGCAGGATTTTCCGGTTACTGACCGGGTTGATTTCTCCAGGGTAGCTTCTTATAAATTGACGCTGTTACGCAGTGCCGCCGGGAAATTCCTTGCCTCTGCAGCTACTGCGCGCAAAGAGGATTTCTGGAGATTTTGCGACACCACTTTCTGGCTCCATGATTATGCGCTTTATGCGGCGCTCAAGGGGCATTTCAATGGGGATTGCTGGAACCATTGGCCGGAAAAGCTGAGAAAACGTGATAAGCTGGCTTGTAGAGAGTATGCAGAAAAACTGGGGAGCGAAATCGGTTTTCAGAAGTATCTCCAGTGGCAGTTTTCACGGCAGTGGGGGAGGGTGAAGCGCTATGCAAATGAGCGCGGCATCCTGATAATTGGCGATGCGCCGATATTTGTCGCCCATGATTCGGCTGACGTCTGGTGCAACCAGCATATTTTCTATCTTGATGAGGCAGGTACTCCGCTTGCTGTTGCCGGGGTTCCCCCTGACTATTTCAGCAGTACCGGTCAAAGGTGGGGTAATCCACTTTATCGCTGGGATATGCTTGCTGCTGACAATTATGGTTGGTGGACTGCCCGTATCAGGAACGATCTGGGGCTTTATGATATTCTCAGAATCGACCATTTCCGGGGTTTTGAGTCTTATTGGGAAATTCCGGCTAATGAAAAGACGGCAGTGAACGGGCGGTGGATCAAGGGGCCGGGGTATGGACTCTTTGCCGCCTTGAAGGCTGCACACGGTGAGCTGCCTGTAATTGCAGAAGACCTGGGCGTCATGACGCCTGAGGTTGAGTTATTGAGAGAGCAGTGCACTTTCCCGGGGATGAAAATTCTGCAGTTTGCTTTTGACAGCGGTGCTGACAATGCTTACCTGCCACATAATCATATCCCTGAATCGGTGGTTTATACCGGAACCCATGACAATGATACGACGAAAGGGTGGTTCGAGTCGCTCGCTCCTGACAAACAGCGGCGTGTCTGTGATTACCTGCAAGCTGTTCCCGAGGCTGTTCCCGCAATTCTAATAAGGACGGCGTTTGCATCAGTGGCCATGTATGCAATTATTCCGATGCAGGACATTTTACTTCTGGGGAGCTCCGAAAGAATGAACATCCCTGGTCAGGCTGATGGCAACTGGGGATGGCGACTGTTACCGGGATATGCCGAAGGTTCACGCGCTTTGGAGATGAAAAGGTTTTCTACTTTGTACAATAGAAATGGTCAACAATAACTGTTGAAATTTGCACATCAGTTTGGTAGGTTTTATAAAAACATTCGAAAGGATACTTTGATTATGTCAGAAACTCAGCTCCAATTTGATTCACTCGCGCTTCATGCCGGGCAGGTGCCCGATTCCCAGACCCTCTCCCGAGCGGTCCCCATCTACTTGACATCATCATACGTTTTCAAGAGTTCGGAACATGCAGCCAATCTGTTCGGGCTGAAAGAGTTTGGCAATATCTACACCCGTTTGATGAATCCGACGACCGATGTGCTTGAAAAGCGCCTGGCAGAGCTTGACGGCGGTGTCGGTGCTCTGGCTGTCGCTTCCGGTCAGGCGGCGACCACTTATGCAGTGCTGAATATTGCTCAGGCAGGCCAGAACATTGTCTCTACCAATTATCTCTATGGCGGGACGTACAACCTTTTCCATTACACTTTGCCAAAACTGGGGATAACGGTCAAATTCGTTGATACCTCCGATCCGGAGAATGTCAGGCAGGCAATTGATGAAAACACCCGACTGGTATACATGGAGTCGGTAGGCAATCCGAAGAACAACGTCGATGATTTTGAGGCGATAGCCAAGATAGCCCATGACGCCGGAATTCCTTTTGTTGTCGATAATACCGTCACCACCCCATACCTGTTCAGACCATTGGAACACGGTGCGGACATTGTCGTTTACTCCCTCACCAAGTTCATCAGCGGCCATGGCACCAGCATCGGCGGCGCGGTTGTCTCCGGCGGCACTTTCCCCTGGAATAACGGCAGATTCCCGGAGCTGGCCGAACCGGATCCCTCCTATCACGGGCTTAACTACTGGGAGGCTCTCGGTAATCTTTCCTATATCCTCAAAATGAGACTGACGCTTTTACGGGATATGGGGGCGTGCATCTCGCCCTTTAACTCTTTTCAGATTATTCAGGGGATCGAGACATTGTCACTACGGATGGCACGCCATGTGGAAAATGCCCAGAAGGTTGCCGAATGGCTGGAAAAGCACCCCTTGGTGTCATGGGTAAATTATCCCGGTCTGGCAAGCCATCCGAACCACCAAAGGGCAAAGAAATATCTGCCAAAAGGCGCTGGAGCCATCATCGGCTTCGGTATCAAAGGGGGAATGGAGGCAGGCAAGAAGTTTATCGATAATGTCAAACTACTCTCTCATCTGGCCAATATTGGTGATGCCAAATCACTGGTTATTCACCCAGCTTCAACTACCCATCAGCAGTTGACCCCGGAAGAGCAGGTCTCCACTGGAGTTACCGCCGACTTCATTCGTCTGTCGGTCGGGCTGGAGGATGTCAGGGATATTATAGCTGACCTGGAACAGGCGCTGAACGCAGCCCAGTAATCAACATTAAACGTAAGGAGATTATGAATGAAAAGCTTTAAAATCTTTACCCTACTGGCAACTCTTGCATTAACACTTGTTTCAGCTTCAGCCTTTGCACTTGAAGCGCCGAAAACAGAAGAAGAGAAAACCCTGTACGCAATAGGCTTGATTGTTGCCCGTCAGTTGGGAGTTTTCACGCTGTCAGCGACTGAGCTGGAGCGAGTGCAGCAGGGACTCACCGCCGGGGTAACAGCTACAAAGCCGGCTATAGAGATTGCCGCCTACAATGAAAAAGTGCAGGAGTTGGCTAAAGCTCGCAGAAAGATGCAGGGAGATAAACAGGCTGCTGCGGGGAAAGAGTTTCTTGAGAAGGCCGCCGCCGAGAAGGGCGCCGTAAAAACAGACACCGGTCTGGTTTACCTCTCCCTGAAGGATGGGGAAGGCGTCAATCCAAAAGCCACAGATTCTGTTAAGGTTCATTATCGCGGCACTCTCATAGACGGCAGAGAGTTTGACAGCTCTTACAAACGCAATAAGCCGATAGATTTCAGGCTTGATGGCGTTATCAAGTGCTGGACAGAGGGTGTCCAGAAGATGAAACCGGGCGGCAAAGCCAAACTGGTCTGTCCTTCATCGATTGCTTACGGTGAAAATGGAGCCGGAGAGCTGATCCTCCCTGGTGCTACGCTCGTGTTTGAGGTAGAGCTACTTGAGGTGGTAAAGTAAACAGGGTAACTTATGCCGCTCCTGCCCGATCATAAAAAAAACCAACCCCTTGGTGCGGCCTTGAGGTCGCATCAAGGGTGGCATTTCACCCCGTTAAAGACCTTTCTGATCATCCTTGTCGCCATATATCTGCTTGATACTCTTGAGGTATGGCTAACTCCGATATTATTTCCTGTTCTCATCTCTTTTCCTCAAGAATATTATGACCCGTTTTTCACAACGCTTTTAATCGCACCGGTTCTTTGGTGGCTGCTGATCAAACCGCTTCAGCGAGCCGTTGTCGAAGAAAGCGTCAAGCATGAAGCGGTCAAGTCGCAGGTAGTCGATGCGGTTGTGACGATTGATATGCAAGGGATTATCATCTCATTTAACCAGGCTGCCGAGAGGATTTTCGGCTACTCTCCGGAAGAGATCAGCGGTAAGAATGCTGCCGGACTTTTCTGTGATGATTCTCTGACAGCAACAAACCTCGAAGCGCTTGCTGGAGAAGAAAAATTCCCTGCAACGCTTATTCACGAGGTCACTTGCCACAGGAAGGACAAGGTCCCTTTAAGACTTGAAATATCGGTCAGCCGACTTCTTGTCGATGGAGCATCACAGTTTCTGGTTATCATGCGAGACATTACCAAACGGGTCAGCCTGGAGCGGGAGGCCCGCTTGGGCCAGTCAAAATTGATTCAAGCGAACAAAATGACGGCTCTGGGATTGATGGTTTCAGGGGTGGCCCATGAGATTAATAATCCGAATAATTACATCCTCTCCAATGCTCAGCTGTTGGAACGCTCTTGCGGTGATATAATCAAAGTGTTGCGGGAGTATCAAAAGGAAAACGGTGATTTTCTCATAGGTGGTCTGCCGTTTACTGAAATGGAGCTGCATTTTCCTGAAATGATATCAGGTATTATAATTGGAACTCAGCGCATCAACGGCATTATTAATGATCTGAAAACTTTTGCCAGACAGGGTTCAGATACTAATTTTGAAGAGATAGACCTTAATCAGGCGGTAAAAGCGGCTTTATTGATTGTCAGGAGTCAAGTAGGGAGGCATACAAATAATTTCACCACCTGCCTTGCCGAATATCTGCCGAAAATTATCGGCAACAGCCAACAGATCGGCCAAGTGGTTATCAACCTGGTTATGAACGCCTGTCAGGCTATTCCCAACGAAACAGCTGCTATCAGTCTTATGACCTGGTTTGACGGCAACTCTGCGGAAGTTGTCATAACAGTAGCTGATGAAGGGGGTGGCATCCCTAATGAGTTGACAAGAAAAATTATGGAGCCGTTTTTTTCCACAAAAGTCGGCAGTGGCGGCACAGGCCTGGGACTCTCTATTTCAGATACAATTATTAAAGAGCATTCAGGGAGCTTGACGTTTCATTCGGCGTCAGGAACTGGTACGATTTTTGAGGTCAGATTGCCGATTGTCAAACAAGCATTAACGGAGGCGCAGTGACGTATACAAAACTGGTAGTTATCGTCGATGACGAGGAGTTTACCCTAAAAGCTTCCATGCTCTGTCTTCAGGGTAGCGGTATAACCAATGTGGCACTTATTTCTGAGTCCCTTGCGCTCCTCCCTTTTTTGGCTGCTAATCCGGTGTCTGTTCTGGTGCTTGATATCAATATGCCCAATATCACCGGGCTTGAGCTGTTGCCGCGTATAATCGAGAAGTACCCTTATATCCCGGTTATTTTGATGACTGCCAGTGATGAAATCAAAAATGTGATAGAGGGGATGAAGTCCGGTGCATTTGATTATCTGGTGAAACCGGTCGAATCAAATCGCTTTGTCGCGACTGTCAAAAAGGCGCTCGAGCTCTGCGACATTTCCAACGAACTCTCATCACTCAAGCAGCGACTGCTCTCCGGCCAGCTGGAAAACCCTTCAACCTTTGCGGGTATCATAACCGGTAACTCCAAGATGAGAGCTCTCTTTCAGTATATTGAGGTTGTTGCGCCGACTCGTCAGCCTATTATGATTTCCGGAGAGACCGGTACTGGCAAAGAGATGGTTGCCCGTGCCATCCACGAGTTGAGCGGCTGCCGCGGTGCATATGTGGCCGTCAATGTTGCCGGCCTTGATGACAATATGTTCTCAGATACTCTCTTTGGCCACAAAAAGGGGGCTTTCACCGGCGCTGAGCAGCCCCGCGAAGGGCTTATCGCCAAAGCTGCCGGCGGGACCCTTTTCCTTGACGAGATAGGTGACCTTTCCGAGTCTTCACAGATCAAGCTGCTGCGCTTGTTACAGGAGAAAGAGTATTATCAGGTGGGTTCGGACATTGTTAAAAGGAGTGATGCCAGAATTCTGCTGGCCACTAACAAAAATCTGCCCGAACAGATAAGTAAGGGGCGATTTCGTAATGATCTATTTTATCGACTAAGAGCCCATCAAGTGCATATCCCGCCCTTGAGGGAGAGAATAGATGATCTCCCCCTGCTTCTTGATCACTTTCTTGACAGAGGTGCTGAAACATTTAGTAAACCCAAGCCGGAGATTTCTCAGCGGCAGTTGACAGCTCTCTCCCGATACAGTTTTCCCGGCAATGTAAGAGAGCTTGAAGCCCTGGTATTTGACGCTATTGCCCGGTATCAGTCTGGGGAAATCTCGTTTGACCTGTTTGAGATGAGTCAGAGTGGGCAACAGCTTGCGCAAGAAACAGCTGCTCAACCTGGTAATCCCCTGCTGTCAATTTTCGGAGAATTCCCAACAATGGAGCAGGTTGAAGGATATATGATAGATCAGGCTTTGAAAGTTTCGAGCGGTAATCAGGGGGTAGCGGCACACATGCTTGGCATCAGCCGGCAGACGCTTAATAAAAGGCTCGGCGGAAAGGTTAAAGCCTGAATGATGTTGTAAATATTCTCAGCAAAACAGTTATGGTAAATATTGAATTAAAGCACAGGCTCGCAACTGCAGCTCTTCTCTGGAATTGTGGTATAACCCCCGCAAGAGTTTTGACCACCTTGAATTTTTCAACTGCTCCACCTGCTACTCCGGTAATGACTCCTCCAATGAGGCATGCATAAAGCATATAACCTATGTAGCCGTATTCTTTCTGCAGAATGCAGAACGGGCAGTGGTGAGTAGGCAGTTCATAAAAATATACTGAAATAAAAGATATCAGTGCGATTACTGCAGTCAGAAAGAAAGCCACCGCCCCGTTTGCAAACAGATACCAGCCGCTATTCCGGGTTAGGGAATTAATCCCGCTGGCAAGATAACCGCTGAAAACTACTGCAAAAAAGACCATGGCAGGTTTTGCCGGAAATGCAGCAAGTTCTCCGGCAATTCCCCGGTTTTCAGGGCTGAAGAGTGAACCGCAGCAAGATGTTATCAGGTCTGCCTTGAGGTTTAAGAAGTAGTTAAACTGGAGCACCATTTCCAGCAGCAGCAGCAGTGACAAAATGATTAACAGGGAATATTTGCCCTTGATTAACGGATAATCATAGCCTTTGTTGTCAAGGTGATTGAAAACGAGCCAGATGCCGGCAAGGAGGGTGTTGAACAGCTTCAGTACCAGTAGCGGGTAGCCAAAAATGTTTGCCCCAAGGCTCCCGGCAGCGCACATTGCCCCGGTGAAGAGCGAGTGGATTGCATCGGTCGTATAAATCAGCAGGAAAAAAGAGACAATCTGAAAGAAAAGAGAATAGCTGAGGATGGTAGAAATCAGGTAGGTGCGCCGCTCCAGATCCAGTTGAAGCTCGCTGCCACTAGTTATATCCCAGTTGAGAATTATCCTGATCCCATAAAAACAGGCATACAGACTCATTGCAGTTATGAGCAGGGATGATAAAAGCAGCGACATGATAGCAGGGTGCTGTATCATCCCTGTCCCTCAGAAATTATTTTCCCATCGCGCATCTCGACGACCCGGTCTGCAAGCGGATCGTCATAAACGATCGGGTCATGGCTTGCTATCACCACGGTCTTGCCTTCATTTCTAAAAGAAGCAATGAGGCTCATGAATTCCCTGGAGAGGCGACTGTCAAGATGAGCGGTAGGCTCATCAGCTATTATCAGTTCAGGCTTGTTTATGAGCGCCCTGGCAATGGCAACCCGCTGCATCTCTCCGCCGGAGAGCCATTCAATTTTAGATTCTGTATGGCGGGAGATATTGAAATGATCCATCAGCGAAGCGGCTCTGGCGCGAAAGGTATTATACTCTTCGCCGGTTGGGTAGGCGGGCAGCATGATATTTTCAATAACACTGATACCGCGAACGAGATTGAACTGTTGGAAGATGAAGCCGAAATTCCTGCGCCTGATTTCAGTGAGAAAACGTTCCGGCAGGCTGGAGATGTCAAGGTGGCCAGTGGCGGAATCTTGCGGCATGAATGAGGTCCTTAAGCCGTGCAGCCTGATTTTACCCGAAGTCGGGCGGCTCATGCAGCCAACCAGTGAAAGCAGAGTCGTCTTGCCTGAGCCGCTTGGTCCTTTCAGAATCGTTAATTCTCCCCGGTTTATGACCAGGTTAACCTGGTCTAGCGCCAGAAACTCATTCGGCTTGCCGGTATTAAAAGATTTACTGACCGCGAGCATTTCTATCACGTTAAGACCTCATCGCGCTATCTGCGTCGGTTGTGGCCGCAAGCCAGGACGGGAGAATGGTCGCGGCAGTATAGGGCATGACCGTAAGGAAAAAAAGGATTGAGATTTGATACAAATCAATGTGCGGTTTGAGGTTGAATGCCGGGTACAGGATGCTCCAACCTTTTAAAGCCGGTGCAAAGAGTGGCGCTGAAAAGTAAAAAACATGAATATAGGCAGCGGCACTACCGAGAAGAAAAGCTGTTAGTGATACAGCTGAACCTTCCCAGAACTTTAAAAGGAGTATGTCAGAAGTTTCCCAGCCGATTGACTTGAGAATGCCGGTTTCTCTGCGCTCCTCGGCCGATAGCCCGGCAGCTTTGTCCCAGGCGAAGATGACAAAGGAGAGGATCGAAACAAACAGGATCGTCACCAGCATCCCGCCCCGCCAATCAAAGATGGAGTCATAGGTTCTCAAAATCTCGCTTTTCAGAATTGGCCGACTGTTCGGGATGAGCTCGGCAATTTTACCGGCTATAGTGACCATTTCACGGGGGTTGGCAACAGTCACTGCCAGGTCGGTAGCGTAGCCTTTCGGGAAGCCGAAAAGCTTGAAAAATTCAGCTGAGGCGAGCAGAATAGTGTCAGAAGCAAGCAGCTCCGAGTCATACGGCAGGATTTTTTTAACGGTAAGCAGGGCAGGAGAGTTGGCCGCATTTCGCAGAGTGAATATATCCCCGGTACTGATTCGCTGGTTTCTGGCAACCCCTTGGCCGATAATTGCCTTGTCCGGTTCAGCGGCGAGCGACTCATCAGCAATGACGGTGTAGTTGGCACCAAAAACAGGGTCGTAATAGTAGCCCCAATAACGGGGTGATACCTCGGTTACACCACGTAGAGACGCTATCAGTTGGATTTTATCTAATCGAATCAGCTCATGCCGGCCAGCGATTAGCTGCTGGACGATTATATCCGGGGCATCTTTTAGCAGCAGGCTGGCTTCGCGCTTCAGTGACTGGATAAAAAAGATCAGCGACGCGACAAGTGCCACAATGAGAGTGTATAATAAGAGCAGCGAGAGGTTTTTCAGCTTTCTTCTGAGTAGAGAAGAGATGGCAAAATCGAGGATGTTACGCTGGCGGTTGATAAAATGAGTCATTCGGTTATCCTGCCAGGTTTTCGCGGCATGAGCATTGACCCGGAGGGGAAATGATCGAAGGCGGTAGGATGTTCCTGAAAAGCGGCGTGGTTGTCTGCCATGGCCGGGTGGCGGGTGTAGCGGGCTTCGGTAAAAAGGCAGAGGTCAGTCAGCTTAAGCCTTCGGGCGAGGGTGGTGTTCTCCGGGGCTTCAGGTGCTTGACGTGAAACCGCATGCCCAGCAAGTAGCAGTATCAGCAGGAAATTTGCACCGGTAAAGATGATGAATGAGGTTGAGTGACGAATGGCTTCCTCCGGAAAAATGACGTTTACGGGCGCAAGTTTATATAGTTTGTCGTGTCATGTCAAAGATTGCCATCTTCAAGATTTCCATCTTTTGGTTGTAGAACAGTAAAATAAGCTAAATTGTTCAGCCCGTTTGCAAAATAGTTAAAAAATGATATAGTGCAACAATGTTTCAAAAAAAGCGAGAACTAGAAAGGAAAATTAATGATACTAAAAAAGATGATTATTTTACCGGCGTTGTTTTTTTTATCATTACCTTTTACTGCTTTCGCCGGGGGGAAAACATATAGCCGTACAGTTGAGAGCTACACAATGCCGGATGTAACGCTTGTTAATCAAGATGGGAATAAGGTTAGATTCAAATCTTTTACAGATTCCAAAAAAACGATCATTGTAGATTTTGTTTATGGCACTTGCACAACGATATGTCCGGTGCTCTCTGCTGGCTATGCAAATCTCCAGAATCGACTTGGGACTGATTCTGGAAAGGTGCAGCTTGTTTCCATCTCGATAGACCCTGAAAACGATACCCCGAAGGTGATGAAGGAGTATCTTAAACGGTACCGTGCCAAGCCGGGATGGGATTTTTTCACCGGTAGCCGGGCTGATATTGACCTTATCCTGAGGAGTTTCGAATCAAGTTTCAGAACAAAAATGGATCACAAGCCACTTACGTTCATACGAATGCCTGGTAATGGGAAGTGGGTAAGAATTTTTGGTTTGATCAGTAGCAGTGAATTTATTGAAGAGTGCAAGAAAACGGGGATTAAATTATGAAAACAATGAATAGGTTTCAACTAATTGTTGTACTGATTGTGAATTTGATGTTGTTAGCTACGACAGTATCTTCAAGTCATGGTGAAGAAAACAAGCCAACTCCGTTATCAAAGGAACAAATTCAGCAGTTTGGTGAGCGGATGTACCGCGATGGGATACTGCCGTCAGGTGCTCCTATGAAGGCGTTTGTGAGTAGAGATGTGCCGGTTGAGGGAACATCCTTTACATGTGTCAGTTGTCATCTTCGTAGCGGCTTGGGATCGATTGAAGGCACTGTTGTTACACCCCCAACAGATGGTAAAAGTCTTTACAAGTCACGAGAGCTTTTCAAAAAAGGTTTTGAGCAAGTACCGGCTGTACGCAGGTATGCTTTAGCTCTTGCACCCCGACCAGCGTATACGGATGAATCTTTAGCTGCCTGTCTGACTGATGGCGTAGACGCTGGTGCTCGGACCATGAACCCGATTATGCCGCTTTACAAACTGGAAAAGAGAGAGATGGATATCCTGATAAGGTATCTCAAAAGTCTTTCGGCAGATTTGCCGCCAGGGGTTACTGACAGCACTATAAGTTTTGCAACAGTTATAACAGATGATGTTCGTAAGGAAGATTCTGACGCCATGCTTGCCGGGATAGAGTTTTATATCAGGCAGAAGAACGGCCTTGCCAATGCCTATAAGAAAAATCCGCGTACAACCAAAATGGCTTTGAATATGATGGGACCGGATCTGCTGCGAAAAAAATTGATTCTTTCTAAATGGTATCTCAGGGGTGCGCCCGAGACATGGGGATCACAGCTCGAGGAATATTATAAAAAAGAGCCTGTCTTCGCACTCCTAGGCGGAATAACAGGCGGAGATTGGCAACCCATACATACTTTCTGCGAAACTCACCGGATACCCGCTCTTTTCCCTGTTACTGACTACCCGGTAATCTCTGATACGGATTGGTATACCATCTATTTTTCCAAGGGTATCTATCAAGAGGGCGAAGCAGCGGCTCGCTACCTTAACAGCCTGGGTGAACTTGTCAAAGGCAAGCGAATTGTCGAGATAGTACGTCGGTCTAAAAAGGGAGATGCTCTTGCAGCCGGCTTCAATAAGACCTGGCTTAACCTTGGTAACTCTGCTGTGCACATAATGACTCTTTCCGAGAAGGAGCCGTTGACTCCGGAATATCTTGCCGGGGTTATGAAGACCGAGAATCCTGCCGTACTCGTTATCTGGGATGGTTCAGATGCCCTGCCTGCAATTGAGTCGCTTGCAGCGGCTGAGACCAGACCCGGTGTACTGCTTCTATCTTCTGGCTATCTGGGAGATTCTATCTGGAACCTTAAGGATAATGCCCGAGAATATACCTTCTTCACCTATCCCTATCGACTGCCGCAGGATGATATCAGGTTTGATACGTTTATTAAGCCGTTGGTAAAGACTGCGGCTTTGGACAGTTCCTCAAAGCGAATCCTCAGGCAGTCGTATGCTTTGAGCCAAGTAGAAAGCCAGGCTCTGATGGATTTGCGGGGCGAATATTATCGGGATTTCCTTCTTGATGCTATCGGAATGATGCCGGACATGGAGTTTCCTTTGTATGAACGGCTCAGCTTTGGTCCGGGGCAGCGTTATGCCTCAAAAGGATGCTATATTGTTCAGCTTGGCAAGGGCGAAAAGGCTGAGCTTGTCAGAAGAAGTGACTGGGTGATCCATTGAAGAATAACCAGGCAGGATTATGCGTCATGGGGTTAGTTTTTGCTAGGACAGTAATGGCTACTATAGTGTCAATTGTGTTTATCGGTTTGCCAAACACAACTTTTGCTGAAACGTCTACAGTCTTTGTCGTAAAAGCATACTCGTACGATTACACCACAAGCCCTGATGCTCCTGAAATAGCCCGTTCCCTCTGTGGGGCCAGGTGTAATTCAATTTCCGGGACGTTGAACAGCTATATGATGCCGGGTGGATGGCGGCTGGTAAGGAGCCCGCAAGAGAAAAAAATTATTCTCGATATAGAAACGCCATTTATTGCGGGGAAATGTATCTGTAGCGGCGATGAATATGTAGTCACTAAGGATACCCCCTTACCGGATTCTCCCAAATAGTGACTGTCGTCATAATGTACAGTTTAATGGAACGTTGTCGCAAATAACTACACGCTTACATTTTACTTTAATGTTAATGTTCCTGATTTAAGCTGGTTACACCATTATTTTTTTGGGCACGGTAATTGTAATTAAGAAGTATAACCGCTTTTCATGGATGAATCATTGACTTGCAAAAGTGAGGAGGTAAAGAATGAAGACTATCGCTGCTGTTTTAAGTTTAGTTTCAGTGATGTGTGTGGTGAAAGTAACCGATGCAGCAGTTGTACATGTACATGAGTACCCTG
The DNA here is from genome assembly GCA_963787125.1 of uncultured delta proteobacterium. Classification (GTDB taxonomy): domain Bacteria; phylum Desulfobacterota; class Desulfuromonadia; order Geobacterales; family DSM-12255; genus VEOV01. The sequence continues at coordinate 15,814 of CAWBBV010000020.1, read as the reverse complement.
ACAGAATTGTTGTTGAAATTGACGGGAGCATGGACCCGAAGCTTATAAGTTCAGAGGGTCATAGGCAGGCGGCGACTCAAGTCGTAAAGACGTCGGAGCAGGTAGTGTCAGAAAAAACTGTGTCAGTCATACCCACTGCTAATAAAAAAGAAAGTGAAGCTGGTCTTGCTTCAGGGAAGGAGAGAGCAGTTCCTGATGCAGTAACTACTATTGCAGTAGCTTCAAAAGAGAAAGTTTTGCCTACAGTAGAGAGCAATCAGAAGCCTGAGTATAACAGAGGTCAGCAGATGATGGATTACATGGCAAAGATGCCTAAACGGAGTGATTTTGTGGAGGCGCGGCTTGAGGCGCGGCAGACACGCTGGACGAAGCGTTTGGCAGCTTCAGGACTAAATCCAACGGAGAAATAGTATCGTTTGAAGTAAATTTTAACTTTGTCTTATTTAAAATCAACAGGAGGTAACAGATGAAAGATTGTCATTTAGTGAAGAACAGATGGCGAATGTCGAGAGGGCAACCGATAGTTAAGTCGGTGTTGCTAACTCTGGTGACACTTCTCTTAGGCAGTAGTTACGCTTTTGCCGGAGCCGGGACTGCATTAAGTTCCGATGCGAGCGGTAACCCAAAAAACGTACCAACTTACTATGCCAACAGCCCGGCAGGCATCTGGACAGATTGGAATGGGGGCGTTCATGATTCAGGGACGGCTTTAAGAAAGTTTGTGGATCCGCTTCCGGTTCCCTGTGACATTTCTGCAGGAACGTGTACTGGCAGCTATCTGTCAATTGCCAAGCCGGATAAAACTACTTATCCTGGTTCGGATTATTATGAGATAGCTGTTGTCGAGTATAGTCAGAAGATGCACACAGATCTTGCCAAGCCAACTAAGCTGCGTGGTTATGTGCAGTTGCAAACAGCAGCTAATATTTCCAAGAGCAGGAGCATTGCGCTTACCTATCCTAATGGTTCTCCAATTGCGGATATAAACGGTAATGCAGTTATTGCCTACGACAATCCGAGCTATCTAGGGCCGGTTATTATTGCGGCGAAAGGCACTCCGGTTCGTATCAAATATTTGAACTTGCTTCCACCGGGAGCTGACGGTGACCTTTTTATTCCGGTCGATAAGACCCTTATGGGTGCTGGCACTGGCCCAGATCAGACAACCTACTATACTGAAAATCGTATAGCCATTCACCATCATGGCGGTGACACTCCCTGGATCAGCGATGGAACTCCAAGCCAGTGGATTTCTCCGGTTGGCGAGCTCAATAAATACAAAAATGGTGACTCTTTCTCGATAGTCCCTGATATGCCTGATCCAGGTGCTGGGAAAGGTGCAGGCACTCTCTACTTTACTAATGACATCAGTGGTCGCCTCATGTTCTATCACGACCATGCCATGGGAACCACCCGTCTGAATGTTTACGCCGGTATGGCCGCAGCATTCTTGCAGACAGATGCCAGCGAACGTGCACTGGTGCCGGATGCTCCTGAAATCCCGCTGGTAATTCAGGACAAAACCTTTGTTCCGAAGGACATTCTTGTTCAGGATGCCAATTGGAATACTACCCATTGGGGCCAAGAGGGTGATCTCTGGTTCCCCAACGTTTATGAATTCAATCAGGATCTTACCTCCGGTGATCTCACCAACCCCCCCGGTCGTTGGGATTATGGCCCTTATTTCTGGCCTGCTTTCCCGGTCGCCCCAGGTTATGTCATACCTGATGGGACCTGGGATGCCGTAAACAACAGAAGTAATGCCACCACCACTCCTGAGGCCTTTAACGATACCCCTATTGTCAACGGCAAAGCCTATCCGACGCTGACAGTTGAGCCGAAACCATATCGTTTCAGAATACTCAATGCAGCCAACGACAGGTTCCTCAACTTGGGGCTGTATCAAGCTAAAAAGGCAATTGACTGTACAGCTATTGCAACTCCAGGTACGGGCTATGCGGTCGGCGATGTTATTAATTTAGCCAACATAGTCCCTTACACAGCCCCTCCTGCCGAGCTTGACGCTACTGTTCCAAACGCTCAACCAGCAACGGCAACGGTGACAGCAATTGGTCCTGGCGGAGCAATTACCGGCTTTGTCATGAATACCTTTGGCACATATGTCAGTGTCCCCACTGTTACAAAGGCAATTTTCCCTTCAGTTGGTACTGGTGCTACTTTTACTTGTGCACTTTCCGGTCTTACTGAAGTTGCCATGGTCCCATTTGACTCCTCAACGCCTAATATACCGGTTACAGGCGGTATACTCGGCACTGGTTGGGGAACTCAGGTTGGTGGACTCTTTCCAATGGGAGTTCCTTCACCGGCTACAGTCGGACCGGATTTTGTTCAGATCGGTACAGAAGGCGGGATTCTTCCGGTTCCGGTACCGATCCCTTCAACGCCGATTAACTTTGAGTATAACAAGCGGAGCGTAACCGTACTCAATATGTTCGAGCACGGACTCCTCCTTGGTAATGCTGAGCGTGCTGACGTTATTGTAGATTTTACCGGTAAAGCCGGAACTACCTACATACTCTACAACGATGCACCTGCTCCGGTACCTGCCGGTGATCCACGTATTGACTACTACACCGGTAACCCGGACTTTACTGATGCCGGCGGTGCTGCTACGACTCGTCCAGGTCAAGGCCCCAATACCCGTACTGTCATGCAGATTGTAGTAGCTGGCTCTGTAACAGGTACTCCGCAATCTCTGGCAACTCTTGCGACTGACGTAAGTACTGCTTACGCCGCAACCCAGCCCAAACCAATAGTTGCCCAGAAAGCCTATACACCGGCATTCCCGTCAATAACCGCCAATACGTACGCCAACATTCGTACCGGTACGCTCTATGTGCCGACTTTTAATTTTACAACCGGAGATGCTTTCTCTTATTACGGTTATGTCCCTGGTTCAGTACCGCTAACTCTGGCAACTACCCGCACGAATGTTCTTGCCGGGCAGCAGGCTCAAATGCCGGTGCAGAACAAGGCAATTCAGGAACTTTTCGATCCATGGGGGAGAATGAACGCAACCCTTGGTGTTGAACTGCCATTTACCAATGGTCAGAACCAGACAACAGTTCCGCTTACCTATATCGATCCGGCAACCGAGAAGATTGAGGACGGCGAAACACAGATCTGGAAAATTACGCATAACGGCGTTGACACTCATCCTGTTCATTTCCACCTTGTCAATGTCCAGCTCATCAATCGCGTCGGTTGGGATGGTACTCTCAAGACTCCAGATGCGAACGAAGTAGGTTGGAAAGAGACTGTCAGGATGAATCCCCTTGAGGACGTTATTGTTGCCGTTCGTGCCAATGCACCGAAACTTCCGTTCGGTGTGCCTGAGAGCTCAAGACTTCTTAGCCCTACCGAACCGGTAGGTTCTACCATGAGCTTCAGCAACCTAGATCCTCTTACAGGTAATCAGTACAATCCGCCGATTACCAATCAGGTTTACAGCTTCAACTGGGAATACGTCTGGCACTGTCACATACTCGGACACGAAGAGAACGACTTCATGCGTCCTTTCATCTTCAAGTACACTGCAGTTGTGCCGGATGCGCCGATAAATACTACCCCACTTACCTATGCTGCTAATCCGAGCGTAACCTGGACTGACCTGACACCTGCTCTTCCTCTGGTAGCTGGTCAGATGCAGAACCTTGGTAATCCAAAAAACGAGATTGGTTTTAAGGTAGAACGCTGTCCAAGTGTATGTAACGCAACTAGCGGAACTTTTACAGAAGTGGGTAGAGCCGTAGCTAATGCAACCAGCTACGCAGATATGACAGCAACAACTGATTACCGATTTACATACAGGGTTAAGGCGTATAATGCAGCCGGTGATTCTGTAGCTTCATCTTTGGTTACAACAACGACTACTTCTCCTGTGGCAGGTGTCTGCGGGACAAGCAATGGCCTTACTGCCATAGCAGCTCCGACTACCAACTTGTGCGGTGTTGGAACTGCGACAACTGTCACCGGGGCTGGCCCGTGGGCATGGACATGTACCGGTTTTAACGCCGGGACAACTGCAAACTGCTCAGCACCGATCCAGACATATGTACTTACCTACAACGCTGGTGCAAACGGGACATTGACTGGTACTACGGTTCAGACTGTAAACTATAATGCCAGTGCAACAGCAGTTACTGCTGTGCCGACACCGAACAGTGCCTACAGGTTTGTCGGTTGGAAAAATGCTAACACAGGCGCAGTGGTAAGTACTTTGGCAGCGTTTACTGCAACAAATGTAGTAGCTAATGCAACTTATATCGCAGTTTTTGCAGTTCCGGGAGACTTCAACGGTGACGGCACGGTTGACATCCTTTGGACAGACACTTCTACTAACCAGAGCTATATCTGGTATATGGACGGAGCTTCTCCAAATAAACGGCTAGCTCAAGTAGCATTGCCGGCAGCACCAGGCACTACTTGGACAATAGTCGCTAAGGGAGATTTTGATTCTGACGGTAATACTGATATTCTCTGGAGGGATTCAGCAACGGGCGCAAATCTTATCTGGTACATGAATGGGGCAACAAAAATCGGGCAGGCAAGTCTGCAATCACTTGGAACCGCATGGGTTGCTGGTGGGGTAGGTGATTTCAATGCTGACGGACACCCTGACATCGTCTGGAGAAAAGCAACAACAGGTCAGCAGGTTGTCTGGCACATGAACAATGCCACGCTTCTCAGTGCTGTGTTGACCTCAACTACTTTTGCCGTCAATGACCCCTTGACGTACATTGCCGGAGTAGGCGACTTCAATCGTGATGGCAAGGCAGATATTCTTTTCAGGAAGGACTCTACTTCTACAAGTACCATCTGGTACATGAATGATACCACAGTTTCCAGTACTGCAACCCTGCAGAATCTTGGTTCTACATGGTCTGCGGCAGGGGTCGGAGATTTCAATAGCAATGGGACCGCTGATATCCTCTGGAGGAAAGTCTCCACCGGTCAGCAACTCCTCTGGTATATGAACAATGCGACAATGAGTTCAAGTGTGATTTTGAGTGATATCCAGCTCGGCTCACAATGGAAGATTGTCGGTCATTGATCTGGGTAAAATGACCATCGGCTGGGGAGTCGGGTAAATGCCCGCCTCCCCAGCAGCTTTAAAATTATTGACAATTAATTTCTATGTTATTAGAATGGCGAAAATAAATTTTGGAGGTTATGTTCATATGCATCAAAATACTGAGGTTCAAACGGTAGTATCAAGTGAAAAAGCCGACTGGAGCGCACCTACTCTCACAAAAATTAATATTAAGATGACCATGGCTTCTCCTGGTCCTGTTGGTGATGGCACTAATGGCTCAAACTGATTTATTTGTCCTTAAGGGGATGATTTAAAAGTATGATCTAATTAGTGATTGCACAAAATGAGTCGAATATATTAAGGGTTTTATCTTGCTTGCAGGGTGAAATCCTTTTTATTTGCCTTTCAGGGGTTGTAATATTTCATGAGTATATTTGGCATATTCCATCGTAATGGCTGCACGTTCCCACCACCAATTATTCACAATATCCAGAAGACACATTCTGTTTTTGGTGTTGATCAGGCCGATACCTGGGCAAGTAATTGCGTCTGGCTCGGATCAACCAGGTTATCATTCCTTGAAGAAAGCCTGTCACCGGGCGTTTTGTCGATACCTGATCATGCAAAAATTGTCTGTACCGCTCGCCTTGACAATCGCATTGAAATAGCAGCAGATTTGAAAATAACGGCTCATGAGTTGATGCAGCTTGATGACAGGGGGCTCGTGTGCAAAGCCTACGGTCAGTGGGGTGAACATTGTGCTGATCACCTCTACGGTGACTGGTCTTTTGCTGCCTGGCATGAGAAAGAGCGTCGCTTGGTTGTAGCTCGTGATCACTTCGGGATGACATCTCTCTATTATTATGTTGATAAGAATGTCTTTGCCTTTTCTTCAGAGCGTTCTTTCCTCCTGGCACTAGGGCTATCTCCAATTGAGTTGGATGAGTTGTATCTGGCGCAAGTCTTGATTTCCTGGCCTGCATATCATGGTGATCGAACTATCCATTCACCGATTCGTCGTCTCCCCCCGGCTCATAGACTGAACGTAACCTCTAAGCGTTTTGAAGTGCAGCAGTACTGGTTCCTGGAAAAAACTCCTGAACTTATATTGTCTGATCATGACGCCTACCGCGAGGCATTTCTGGATGTATTTGATGAGGCAGTCAGGTCACGAGTAAAGACTTCTTATGGGCGTGAAATTGTTAGTACTACATTGAGCGGCGGTCTTGATTCCAGCTCTGTAACTGCTACTGCTGGCAGAATAAAGTATCTCGATGGTTGTCGAATCAACGCGTACACATCTACGCCGGTATATGAGACTACTCGGTACGTTCAGGCACGTTTTGGCAATGAACTTCCGCTGGCTGAAGCGACTGCTAACTTCTCCGGCAATATTGATCTATTCAAAGTTTCGGCTGAAGATTATTCACCAATTCAGGCCATACGCAAATCCCTTGAAATTCACAACGAGCCTGGCCATTCTGCCTGCAATATGTACTGGCTACATAAAATCATGCAGGAAGCTCGAAGCGCTGGTAGTAAGAGACTGCTGGTCGGGCAGTTTGGAAATGCAACCATTTCATGGAAAGGCGATATCTTTTCGCAACCTTTCTCAGTGCAGTTAAGACAACTCGGCGCATTTACGATGATGAGAGGGCGTTTACGTAGAGTTCTTCCAGGAAATATTGTCAAACCCCGGATGCGTTACAATTTAAAGATGTACCAAGAAGCTAATGTGTCTGCGATAAATCACGCTTTTGCAGAACGGCTGTCTGTTTTTGAGCAACAGCTTAATGACTCTGATAATTATCTGACAAGGACTCCTTTTGTGCAGAGATGTGCAGGATTCCTGATGCCTGGAAGGCATAATTCGGGGTCTCTTTATGCAGAGATGAGCAGGGCATTCGATATCGGGATATATGATCCTACTGTTGATGTCAGAGTGATGAAATTTGTCTTCTCAGTTCCTGACCACATTTTTATTGATCAGGAAACCGGCATAGATCGGTGGTTAATCCGCGACGCCATGAAGGGGCGTATTCCTGATGAAGTGCGCTTAAATCGTAACAGAGGCAGGCAAGCCGGTGATCTTGTGCCTCGACTGAGGGCCTGTGCCAGTGAAGTTGACGATGTGCTGTCTGAACTTATAAATGGCCCTGCATCTTTATATCTTGATGTCCCGTATATGTATGAGGTTTGGAAGATGGTTTTAACGCAAGATACGCCGGACGCATTTCATAAGGCGATAACTGTTTTGACCCGAGGGATAATGGCAGGCCTGTTTGTCAATAACTTTTACGGTAGTCACGCCGAATAATATGATCGAACTTCCTTCGTTTCTAAAAAATGTTAATATTAAAACTGAAACTTTCCCGGAGAAATTACCGCACCGCACGTCCCGAGGAGTCCTCTGGCAGGCCGCACCAGGTAAATTTCAGCTTAATGTGCCAGATATCACTCGATTGAAGGTCGAGTTGGGGAATTGTGTTAGCGTTGATCCAACTAATGGAACTGACTGGTCAAAGATTAATCATTACTTCAGGATGCTGCCCTTGGCGGCGCTGCTCTATCAACGGGGGGTGGCAGCATTCCATGCAGCTGCCGTAGTAAAAGATAATGGAGCCATTCTTCTGGCGGGAGCTTCTGGCGTAGGGAAGTCGACTCTTCTTGCTGCATTATTACAGCGTGGCTGGAAAATGCTGGCTGACGATTTGTCCGCTGTTGAGCTCAATGCAGAAGGACATCCAGTCGTATTACCAACCTATCCGGGTAACTTACTTTGGCCGGATGCATTATCAGCCTTTCAAATTGAAGGAACTAACCTTGTCTATGCCGATCCAAATCGATTCCTGGTTGACTGGTCAGATCACTTTATTTTGGAATCAGTTCCGCTCCGGGCAATTTATTGTATTAAGCTTAAAAGCTCTGGTGTTAGCGAGGTTGAAAATATATCCGGGAATCAGAAGTTCAGTTTAATGGGAAACCTTTCCTATAATACTCATGTCGCCGCCAGCCTCTTTGAGAGAAGTTCTTTTATGCGTTCCTCTGCTGTAATTATAAAATCTACTCAAATTAAGACGCTGCTCCGTACAAGAGGCGTATGGAGTGTTAATTGTCTTTCTGACATAATTGAAAAGGAACAAATTTGAGCTACTTTTATCGGCTTTATGAAATTAATATATCAATACCATTTTTGTGCCCATTCCTAGAGTCTGCTCCCGATGTAGCAATGCCAGACATTGTTGTTAACTATGGAGTTGTGCCAAAGCATCTTAAGAACCCGATTGCAGCAGAAGACAATTGGGAGATGGAGCCGATGCGCTTTCTCCTTCGGGGAGGACGGCGTGCAGGCAGGTTTTTAGTGGAGAATGGCAATCAGATTACTTTGGAGCGTAATCGTGGTGCTGAAGATGAGGTGCTTGCCACTTACTTTACAACCTGGATAATCGCTGCTTTGCTCCAGCAGAGAGGTTTACTGGTGATTCATGCCAATGCAGTCGTAACCGAGCATGGTGCAGTTGTTGTAACTGGTGAGTCGGGTGCAGGCAAAACAAGTTCTGTTGCTAAATTGATTGAACTCGGCGCGAAGATGTTGTCTGACGATATTGTAGTTCTGAGGTTTGACCAGTCAGGAAGAGTAGTTGCTCTTCCTGGAGTCAATAAACTTAATTTATGTGAAGATGCGGCAATTAGCATGGGGTACGATTTAGGCGTTCTGGTAAGAAATCCTTTCAAGGATAACAAGCTGTTTGCTCCGGTTGCCGCTATGGCCAAAGAACCTGTAACGCTGCATCGAATTTACTGGATGGATATAGGAGACAATCATGAGCTTAATGTTGCCCCTCTTGCGGGAATGGAAAAAAGTGTCGCTCTGATTGACTGTTTTTATGGGCCTCAATTGCCGGACGTAGCCTCAGGACAGTTCACACTGTTTTCTGCTGTGCTTGATCAGGTGAAATTTTATAGGCTTTCTCGTCCAGTTTCTTGCTGGAGCCTTGATGAGGTTGCCGGAGTGATTCTCAATGGCTAAAATCGTCTGGCTTGCATCCTATCCGAAATCGGGCAATACTTGGATGAGAGTCTTTCTGTCAAATTACCTGCTTAATGGTGAAGCTCCTGCTGATATTAATGATCTGAAAGGGGGCTCTATTGCAAGTTCCCGTGCCTGGTTTGACGAGTGGGTAGGCATAGAGGCGTCCTCACTTAATGAGACTCTTGTCGAATCTCTCAGGCCTGAAGCTTATCGTTGTATGGCTCGTGAGGAAAGCAATACCATCTACATGAAGGTTCATGACTCCTGGTCTTTAACCGTTAAAGGTGAGGGGTTGTTCCCTGCCGATGTGACCGCCGGAGTGGTTTATATAGTTCGCAATCCTCTCGACATGGCGGCATCATGTGCCAATCAATGGGGACTAGATATTCAAAATGCGGTAAAATGTCTCTGCGATCCAGAGTTCGTTAGATCAAGCTCTCAAGAGGCGCTTGCAGATCAACTCGCACAGAAAATGGGGACATGGAGTAATCATGTTGCAAGCTGGCTTGAGTGCTCTCAACTTTCCGTTCACGTTGTAAGATACGAAGATTTGCAGCATGATCCAGCCAGGTTTTTCGGGAATGTGGTTCGCTACCTGGGCCTAGATTTTGATGAAACTCGTGTTGGTAGGGCTGTAAAATTCTCTTCCTTTAAGGGGTTGCAGCTTCAGGAGATGGTAAAAGGGTTTAGTGAGCGACCAACAGTGTCTAAAGTCTTTTTCCGTAAAGGGATTGTTGGCGGCTGGCAGGAGGAGTTATCTACTGATTTAGTAAAGCGCATTATCAATGTCAACGGCGAAACAATGCGCCGATTCGGGTATCTTGATGAGAATTATCAACCTTTGTAAAAAGAGGAGAGCGTTGTGAGTATTGATCTGAGAAGTAAAGTCACTCGAATAGCAGGGATAATGTCAACTCCGGTTGATGACGATATCGTGATTCTTAATATGCTGAAGAATAATTATGTTTCACTTGACGCTGTTGGCAGAAGGATCTGGGATCTGATTGAGAGTCCTGTGCTTGTTTCTGATCTATGTTCGCAGCTTGTTTCCGAGTTTGCCGGGAGTGAGGAACAGATATCAGCTGATGTTCTCTCTTTTTTGAACGAACTCCTGAAGGAAGGCCTGGTGTGTGTCGCTGACTAGCGATATAAGCAAGTTTATAGGCCTTGCATGGCCGGAAAGGTTTCTATTCCTTGAGGCCTTTTTGTTTTTGGGGGTCTGTCGGCTTCTGATAATTGTTTTACCCTTCAAAACAATAGTCAGATTATTGAAACTGAAAGAGGGGGAAGCATCGGCCACTTCAGAGACTCTCCCTCTTTTTTTATCCATGGTATCCTGGGCGATAGCAGCCGCAGCTTCCCGTACTCCGTGGGGAAGTGTATGTCTGGGGCAGGGGTTGGCAGGTATGATAATGCTTAAACGGCGCTCTATGAGGGCAACTCTTTATCTTGGGGTGGCAAAGGATAATGACGGGATGGCTGCCCATGCCTGGCTACGCTGCGGCGATTTCATTGTTACCGGTGCCAGCGGGCATGAGCGTTATGCTGTTATCTCAAGTTACAGGTGTTTAAGCGTGATCAGTAAATGAATCCGGATAAGCCATGATTTCAAAAGCCTTGCAGGAACTGATGAGATGTCTGCCACTGATCGGGCAAGGGCTCTCGCTTGTCTGGAGGGCGGCACGAGGATGGACTGCTCTCTGGGCACTGCTTATCATATTTCAAGGGTTGATTCCGGCTCTTCAGGTGTATCTCACAAAGCTTCTCGTTGATCTCCTTTCTGTAACATCAGCCCCAATAACTGTTTTTCCATCTTCCATTTTTGGTCTCGTCCTCTTATTGGCAGTGACTTTTATCGTGACGCAGATTGTCTCTTCACTTGCCCGCTGGGTACGAACTGTCCAGTCGGAACTTGTCCAGGACAGTATTCACGGATTGATACATGACAAGGCTCTGTCACTTGATGTGGCGTTCTTTGAAGATGCAGACTCTTACGACCTTCTTCACCGGGCAAGAGTTGATGCCATCAGTCAGCCGGTTGCCCTGCTTGAAAGCCTTGGAACGGTTACCCAGAACAGTATCACGCTGGTTGTGTTGGCGGTAATGCTTGCTTCCTACTCTCTGTTCCTCCCCTTTGTGCTGGTTGCCTCAGCTCTGCCTGGTCTTTGGTCTGTTGGCAGGTATGTCCTAAAGGAGCATCAGTGGCGGGTTGAGAACACGGCCAATGAACGGCGGGCAAGGCATTATGACTGGATGCTGACTGACCGCGCCAGCGTTGCCGAGATGCGGTTATTCGATCTAGGGAGATTCCATCAGGAGGCATTCAAGAACATTCGTGCGCTTTTACGGCAAGGGAGGTTCTCTCTTGCCGCGGGAGAAATGAAGTCTGAACTTGCTGCCGGAGCCATCGCCTGGCTTGGCGGCCTTTGCGGTATGGTCTGGATTTTAAGGCGCGTAGTCAACGGTGCGGCAAAGCTTGGTGATCTGGTTCTCTGCTATCAGGCCTTCCAGCAGGGGCAAAAATTGATGCGTTCTCTTTTGGAGAGTGCCGGCAGGATTTACCGGAGCACGCTTTTTCTGGAAAACCTGTTTGCGTTCTTGTCTCTTGACTCTCGAGTTGCAGGCGATTTTGTCCCTGTGCCGCTGCCAGATTTAATCGCAGAAGGGATCCGCTTTAATTCTGTTTCGTTCAGTTATCCGGATACAGAGCGGACGGTGCTTGCAGACTTTTCACTTAACCTGCCGGCAGGTTCGGTCACAGCTATTGTCGGCCATAATGGTGCCGGGAAGAGCACATTGATCAAGCTTCTCTGCCGCTTTTATGACGTTGACGCCGGCTCTGTGACACTTGACGGGATGGATATCAGAGGTTTTGACCCGGTTGAACTGAGACGGAAAATTACTGTGCTTTTTCAGGAGCCGGTTCGCTATAATGCTACTGCCGGAGAGAATATTGCCATGGGAGACATCGCCTCATCTCCTGACAAATCAAGAATAGTGTCTGCTGCGGTTGCCGCTGGGGCTGATATGCCGATTGGACGCCTGTCAAAGGGGTATGACAACTTTCTCGGAAAATGGTTTGGCGGCGCTGAACTTAGTGCCGGTGAGTGGCAGCGAATTGCCCTGGCAAGGGCGTTTATAAGAAATGCACCTATTATTGTGCTTGATGAACCGACCAGTGCGATGGATTCCTGGGCAGAGTCTGACTGGCTTGGAAGGTTCCGTGATCTTACCCGGGGGCACACAGCTATGATGATTACTCACAGGTTTACTACGGCCATGCATGCCGACATGATTCACGTGATGCATCAAGGTTCTGTCATCGAGTCGGGAACGCATCAGCAACTTGTTGCTGCGGGTGGACACTATGCGGAGTCATGGGCACAGCAGATGAAAGAGATGGGTGGGCGCTAGTGACTAAACAAGTTTTCAAGCAGGCTCGAATCTTTATTATGCTTGTTAAGGATATTCTGTGTTTTGTGCCGGCCAATTGAGTTTAGCGTCACGATACGATTCCTGTTTACTAAAACTAATCGCAAAGGTGTTTATATGAAATCGCGTATTATTGGACCGCTTTTCTGTCTGTTTGTGCTATTGGCAGTATCTGCACACGCGGCTCGACCGGCAGTAACAATCAACCCTGCTGGAAACGGCAAATTCTCTGTCCAGGGCGCATCTATGGACGGTGTTGCTGGCATACAAATGGATATTTTTTATGACAGCTCACTGCTCGTAATACCATCAGTTGCGCAAGGCGCGCTGGTGTCGGGTGCCATGATGGCCGCAAATACGGGAGTGCCAGGCAAAATTACGGTTGCCATCGTCAGCACGAGTGGATTTAGGGGGGCTGGCGAAATACTTTCCATATCTTTCAGCAGCCAGAGCGGGATTGATGGAGTGACCAAAGTAGTTGCAAAAATGATTGACTTGAAAGGAGTTGCTATAGCATCTGATGCAACCATAACCACAAGCCAGGGCATACAGAAAGAGGGTGGTTTTATTGCCGAACCTGGAGTGCCTTTCAGTAAAGGTCAACAGGAGATTGCCCAGACCACTGCCGCACCAGTAAAGGTTCAGACGGCTGCTCAAGGGACAACAATTCCTTCAGGTTCAGTCGGGACGCTTACCATGACTTCAGATTCAAATCCGTCACCTCAACCAGTGAAAGAATCTGAAAAAGTATACAGTGAGCCTGTTAAGAGTCCGGAAGCACCTGTTTATACCC
>CAWBBV010000019.1:0-47850 GCA_963787125.1 uncultured delta proteobacterium | reverse complement strand
ATATTCCTGTACCTCTTATTATTGCGATGGGGGGACGGAGAAGGGTAGACGATCCAGGCGCTGGTAGTCCTGGTTTAAGCGTGTAGATGGGGAGGGCAGGCAAATCCACTCTCCCATTAACATCAAGGCGTTATGACGAGAGCTTTAAGCTCATAAAGTCGTTAATCCCATGCTTCCAAGAAAAGCCTCTAAGCTTCAGATAGTAAGAGACCGTACCGTAAACCAACTCAGGTGGGTGAGGAGAATATCCTAAGGTGCTTGAGAGAACACTGGTTAAGGAACTCGGCAAAATGACACCGTAACTTCGGGAGAAGGTGTGCCTCTATTAGGTGAAGCGATTTACACGTGGAGCCGAAAGGGGTCGCAGAGAAATGGCGGTAGCGACTGTTTACTAAAAACACAGGACTCTGCTAAGACGAAAGTCGATGTATAGGGTCTGACGCCTGCCCGGTGCCGGAAGGTTAAGGGGATTTGTTAGCCGCAAGGCGAAGCTTTGAACCGAAGCCCCGGTAAACGGCGGCCGTAACTATAACGGTCCTAAGGTAGCGAAATTCCTTGTCGGGTAAGTTCCGACCTGCACGAATGGCGTAACGATTTCCGCGCTGTCTCAACCAGTGGCTCAGCGAAATTGAATTCTCGGTGAAGATGCCGAGTACCCGCGGTAAGACGGAAAGACCCCGTGAACCTTTACTACAGCTTGACAGTGACACTCGAAATAACTTGTGTAGGATAGGTGGGAGGCTATGAGCCCGGGACGCTAGTTTCGGAGGAGCCAACCTTGAAATACCACCCTGGTTGTTTTGGTTGTCTAACCTAGGTCCATGAACTGGATCGGGGACACTGTCTGGTGGGTAGTTTGACTGGGGCGGTCGCCTCCCAAAGAGTAACGGAGGCGCGCGAAGGTTCCCTCAGACTGATTGGAAACCAGTCGTTGAGTGCAAAGGCATAAGGGAGCTTGACTGCGAGACCAACAAGTCGAGCAGGTACGAAAGTAGGTCTTAGTGATCCGGCGGTTCTGTATGGAAGGGCCGTCGCTCAACGGATAAAAGGTACTCCGGGGATAACAGGCTGATCTCCCCCAAGAGTTCACATCGACGGGGAGGTTTGGCACCTCGATGTCGGCTCATCGCATCCTGGGGCTGAAGTAGGTCCCAAGGGTTTGGCTGTTCGCCAATTAAAGCGGTACGCGAGCTGGGTTTAAAACGTCGTGAGACAGTTTGGTCCCTATCTACCGTGGGCGCAGGATATTTGAGAAGAGCTGTCCTTAGTACGAGAGGACCGGGATGGACGTACCTCTAGTGTTCCAGTTGTCACGCCAGTGGCAGTCGCTGGGTAGCTATGTACGGAAAGGATAACCGCTGAAAGCATCTAAGCGGGAAGCCTCCTTCAAGATTAGATATCCCCGGGAGCAATCCCCTAAAGGCCCGTTGTAGACCACAACGTTGATAGGCTGGGTGTGTAAGTACAGCAATGTATTTAGCTGACCAGTACTAATCGGCCGTGAGGCTTGACCATAAAAAAAGAAAACGGAAGGGGCGGGTCAAACCGCCCCAACCGATATACAATCAAACTAAAGTACAGCAAACTACAAATCACAATCGATATGCAATTGACGAGATAAAATCAGGCAATGACTATAAGTCAAAGCCAAACGATTTCTCGGTGGCTATGCCGAGGGGGTCACACCCGTTCCCATCCCGAACACGGAAGTTAAGCCCCTCAGGGTCGATGGTACTGCACGGGTAGCTGTGTGGGAGAGTAGATCGCCGCCGGGAATTTTATTAAAAGCCCACTTCTCTTTTGAGAGGTGGGCTTTTTTACGTCCGCTTTCTGGTGGAACTAAAAGGTAAATGAATCTGTGGACAGATGGAAAACTAATTTGTAGTACTCAAATTCGTGAAATGTATCGGCAGCAAGAGTTTGAATATTGCCATGAACGGTATCAATCTAGGCATAATAATCCCACATCTGTATTGTTCCAATAATAAACCCAAGATGAAATACAGTCGGGAGTATCGGGGCGACGAAGCAGTAGATCAGTACGCTGAGGAGCTTAAGATGATCCTGACCAAGATCGCGTTTTGATATTTATCTGGAATTATTCACTTTTTACCAGCAACTTTTGCTTAATGTGAATAGGATGCTTTAGTCTTTGTGGATTGGTTTAAGAATACGCTTGTAAAAAAATATAATAATTTGAAGACGGTCTTATACGCAACCTTTCATGCTAAGGTCAGTACCCATACATCATGTTGGCAGAAGATTGCGACCGTCAAGCAATGGAATTAGTCGTGTGTGAGCAATGAGACCTTGTAAGAATTTGCAAGCACCGAATATTTTGGCATAGTGTGGCTGAGAAAATAAGTCAGTTAAAGGTATTAATCCAACTCAATCAGGTAATACAGGTCTCCACCAGTAGCTGTCGAGCTAACTTTTGATTCTACTTCCACCTTCTTACTGATTGTGTAACGGGCTCTTATCTGCTGGTTTGCGTCGAAGAGTGACCGACCGTAACTGACATAAAGTTTGGGCGTCAGGTATTTCCCTAGCTGCAGCATTGTACTAGCTACACCGCTGTCATCAGTGCTTTTCTTGGAATTGGCATTAAGGGACGGCTCGATTGGTTTGTAGCCGGGATTACGATCTTTTCCGGATGCGAGAGTTATAGAATCGAGACTCACCAGCTGTTTGAACTGATCCTGAAGGTTTGTTGACTTATTAGACAAAGTTAGCATTGATGCAGCCTGAAGCAGCAGACCGCTCTGCTCGCCGTTTGTTCCAGGTTTTTTACCCAGAACTAGATATGCGAGAATGTCCGTTTCTGGCATCGTCGGCTCAGAATATAGTTTGAGTAGCGGTGCTTCCGGCGTGCCTGTGATCGTTACCCCTGCTTTAACATTTTCGACCTCCCTCAAGGCCAGGATATCGAGGGTCGGCCGCTCCACAGGACCTCCCGGAAATAACGCTCTTCCCCTCTTGATATCCAGACTGACATTATATAAGTGAAAACTTCCCTTTGCCACTCTGATCTCGCCACTGCCTTTGATATTGGTCGGACTGGTTATCTGCAGATTCAGGTCACCTTCGAGTCTTGCATCCAACCCTTCGGTCTTGACAAATACCCGGTCCCCAAGCAGTAATTTCACCTGCAGATCCAGTTTTGGCCAAGGTTCCTTTGCTGGAGTACTATCCAATCTCTGTATAATCACATCCCTGCTTGGTTTGATCACAGCTGAGGATTTTAAACTGTTTACCTGCATCTCCGGAATCCGCAGCAGGCCATTGGCAGAGATTTTATCCATGTTTCCTTCAAAGGAGAGGTCTGGATCAATAAGAAGTTCAAGCTCTGGAAGATGGACGGCCCGAAACTGTTTACCGCGCAGGACGCCCCGGTAACCAGTCAGTTTTTTGCCATTAAACGACAGGTCGGCTGATCCTTGCAGGATACCGGTTCCGGACCTTGCCTTGAAAGAATCAATCAACACTTGGGTGCCATCAAGCCTGGCTGAAAGCTGAACATCTTCAAGCCGGATTCCGCTTGTAGGGAGATACGCTCCTGCATTAGTCAGTTCTGCAGTGCCGGTTAAGGTTGGCGATTGCCAGGTTCCTCCGACTATTAAACTTACACCTAGCAGGCCCTTGGTCTCCTGAAACAGACCGGGAAACAGTGAAGTGAGAATCCCTTTCTCTTGGACTCTGCCGCTGATTTTTCCACTTACCGGTCCGGTTGATACCAGACAGGTAGTAATGCGCGCCGGCAAAGGTAGCTGAAAGCTTCCAATGGCTTCGCCGAACCTGGCTAATGATAGCGAGAATGAGCCGTTTAAGGATTCATTCCGCCAGTTCCAATTAAGTTCAGAGGTCCGGACATCAGCAGTCAGCTGCTGCCCCTCTTCACGCCAGTAGCCTTTACCATCAGTTAATGAGACTGTACCGTTCAGGTCAAAACGTTTCTGTGGAAGCAGTTCTCCGGTGAGTTTACCGGAAAGTTGCCCCTGAAGATCAAGCTCTTTAGGGAGCCATTGTTTTGCCAATGTTGCATCGAGACCATACAACGAAGCACTCAGCTTGCCATGGGAAGGTAAATGTATGGTTGCCGGTTCATGCGAATTGAACTGGCCTGTGATAGACACTCCCTCAATGGTCCTGAACTCCAGCGAGGCGTCCGTACCATGGCTGCCTGCATCAAGCGTCAAAAGGGCTTTGTCGATAGTAACGGTCTGCTTACCCATGAGTGCCGCTCCGGCAGCTGATGCCGTAATTGTCAGGTTTAGTAGTTTGCTTGTAGCGGCATCCCGGTGCTGATCGGGCAAAATTCCCCCTTCAAGGTCGGCGGTCAACCGCCAATCAGCCAACCGAATGCCTGCGGTAGGGAAGTAAACCGTGGCCTGCTCTAATTCGATCGTCCCGCTGAGAGCAGGTGCCTGCCAGGTTCCAGCAAGCTGCAGATCGACTTCAAGATTGCCCTTGGTATCCCGCAGTTTGACTGGAAAGAGAGCTGCAAGGATTCCCTTGTCAATAAGATTGACGTTGATTGAGCCATTGACCGGGCCAGCAGGGTCAAAAGCAGTATTTAAGCATGTCGGCAACGGTAAATGGAATGTACCTCTTAATTCGCCTAGAGTAGCCAGTGACAACGACACTCCTCCTTGCAGCGAATTTTCCTGCCAGTTCCAGGCGAGCTTTGCCGTGGGGATCACAGTGTTAAACTCCTGCTCTTTTCCGTGCCATTTTGCTTTGCCGTCTGCCAGGGTTAACGTTCCGATCAGGTCGAAGCGCTGTCCTGGGTGAAGCTTTCCGGTGAGTTCGCCTGCCAGTCGTCCCTCCAGATCTAGCTCTCCGGGGAACCACCTTCTGGCAAGTGCAGGGTCAAGTCCCTCCCACGAAGCTTGCAGCACCCCGCGGTCAGGAATGGCCAGGGTGGCGGGTTCCGGAGACGTAAACCGACCGGTAAGGCCGAGCCCCTCCTCGGTTCTGAGCAGTAGCGTTGCTCTTGTGCCTCGCTCACTGGCATCCAGATCTAACAAAGCCTTGCTGACGGTCACGCTCTGGTTGTCAATGGTTATTCTCCCGGAAGCAGCTATCTTCCCGTTCAGAGTCATTTGGTCGGCAGACGGCATTTCCAGGCGTATGCTGCCGGCACTCTGTCCTGCAAGTCTGGCTGTCAGCAGCCACGGGGCCGTTCGGGAGAGATCAATCCCGTTCCAGGCAGCTTCAGCAGTGATCTGCAGCGGATGCAATTGCACATTTGCGGACACTTCGGCCCGCTCGGACGGTAAACCGGTCAGTTTTACCGAACTGATGGTGACTGCGTGCGGTGATATCATCAGTTTGGCGGGAGCTGCCAGTTGCCAAGGGCCGACCTGATCCTGGCCGGACAAGCCTGATAGCTCCCCTTGCCACTTTTTGTCCGCGTAGCTTCCGGCAACCCGTGCCATAACCTCTGCTCCTGAAGAGTTGAGAGTCAGCGTTACGCTGTGGCTGCTCTTGGTGCCGTCGGCCTTAACCGTAGCATGCTCCACTTGCAGACCATGATACGAAACACCGGTCATCTCGGCGACACAGTCCAGCGTGCGTCCTGGCCCATCGGAAAAGCTGCCGCTTAGTCCGGCAGATCTGACCTGCACCCCGGCCGCAGCTAGATCGTAGCCTTGACCGACCATGGCGCCGCTGATAAACCCTGCGACGTAGCGGCCCCATCCCTTGAGTGCCAGTCTGCCTTTGGTCTGGGGTATGAGAGAGGAGAGGTCGCTTATGTTTGCCGTCAAATTAAGGCGTTTACTGAGAGCTCCGACGGCTGCGATGTCAAAACCTTTACCGGTAAGGAGTAGTTGCTCAATCACAATGTCGTCATCCTGCAGTGAAGCCGCAATTTTTCCGGTGAGCACTTTGCCGCGCAGCCTGCTAGATCGCAGCCGCCCGGTCCCCTGTGCGTGCCGCATTTGACCTTTGGACCAGGCTGCCATGCTGTTCAGATCGAAGTTGATCTCCCCGTTCCAAGTCGGCTCCACAATAGCTGGGTCGAGCCCCGCCCCCTGCAGCGCACTTTTCACTATCAGTTCATGCCGCCAGTCTACCAGGAGATTGCCAGTAACTTTCCCGGCGAGAATGTCGGAATTGATGCCGGAGAGGGTAACGCTATCGCTGTTACCGCTCAACATGCCTGTCAGGTTGCTGTTACGCCAACCTTTCCCGTTGGTGGCAAGTTTATAGTGACCGCTGTAGTGCCCGACTTCACCACTTAGATCGAGAGTGCCGGACAGAGTCGTGCGGTTGTCCGAGTCTGGCGACAGCTCAAGCCCAGTTGCACTGAGGAGCAGGAGGGCCTTGCCAGTCAACGCTAGCGTTCCGTTTACCTGAATTTCGCCTTTGCGTCCGCTCTCTGTCAGGGTCAAACAGTCCAGATTCAGTTCCTTTCTGGTCAGCCCGATTGTGCCGAGCAGGCTGTATCGTACGTTTTTACCGGTAAATGCGGTTGTGGTGAGCTTTCCAGCAAGCTGTTCAGCCGACTGGCGGGGGGCAGTAAGCCTGGTGCGAAACTCCAGTCGGTCGCAGCCGGCAAGTGGATGCAGAGGGGCAAAGGTCAGAGCCGAGAAGAGTGCAGGACGGTTGAAGCCGGCGGTGATCATCCCGGAGATCCGCCCATGTTTAGTTATTAGAGCAATTTCGGTGATGCTCAGATGGGAGTCTCGCCAGTAGAGAGCTGCCGAAAAATCCGGCAAGATAATCGACGGTTGATCCTTGTATTGGTAAGTGCATTCCTTGAGGTTAATCCGATCGATCCAGGCATCTACCATGGTCGGTAGACCGCTTATGTGGGGCCACGCGAATTCCTGACCGGTGCCGGACGACGGCGAAAGGTTCCGGAAGCGTACACCTGAGAGGGTCAATTCTTCTACCGCCAGACTGCCAAATGGTAGCAGCAGTGGCTGGTAGCGCAACTGGAGTTTTGCAACGGTCAGCTCTCCGTTGGGCCAGTGAACCGAGAGCCCCTCGATGCGCAAGGGAGAACCGAGTCCGCCGTTGATTGTGCGAGCGGTAATTGTTACTGGTGTATGTCGTGATACTGCTTGCAGGATCCAACTGAATCCGGCAGGCGTCTTCAGCAGCCACTGGCAAGTAAATGCGCCCGCCAGCAACAGGCCAAACAGGAGAATAAAGACACCATAGACGCGGCGTATTTTCATAGCTGGAACCCTAGGGTGAAATGGACCCTGAATTTGGGGTCGGGTACGCCGAGTTGTCGGGCCAGATCTAGATTGATAGCCCCAATCGGCGTCTTGTAGTGAAGGCCTATACCGGTTCCCTGATAAATCTTCAAGTTGCTGGAGACATCAAAAGCGTTGCCGGCATCGTAAAAAAGCGATAGGGCCCAATGTTCGAAGAGGGCCCGCTCCAGCTCGACACTCCCTTGCAGCAGTTTTTTCCCGCCTACCACATCACCATTGGCGTCTACCGGCCCAAGTGATTTGTAGGCATAGCCCCGCACGCTGTTGTTGCCGCCAGCGAAAAACCGCAGTGATGTCGGCAGGTCGGTAGACGGTTCATCGAAAACCGTTGTCCCCCCTTTAACCCGGCTCTTGATGGCAAGACGCCAGGGGAGCGGTACAATTCCCACTCCTTCGGCGATTATCTGGAGAAACTCTGCATCAGAACCGATTACCCGGGAAGTGCCACGTGTTTCCAACGAAAGATGATACCCTTTTGAGGGGTTGATCAGATCATCATAATTAATCTGGGAAAGCTGAAGTCCAGGCAATAACAGGAAGGAGGTCCAGGTTTCAAGCTCAGAAGTGTTTTTCTCCTGCAGAATCCGGAAAAAAACTGCCCCAAGGCTATTCGCGCCCAGCCCGGTGGTTCTGCGCACCTCTAGCGACATCAGCTGACTCAGTGTGTCGTTCACATCTTCCCGTTGCAGGTTAAGCTGAAGCGCAGTGACTGTTTTTAGGTCCAGGTGGCCGGGAATGCTGTAAACGAAGCTGATCCCTTGAAGGAGCTGAGCAATAGTGGCGTCGATGGTGAAGATATGGCCGGGGGAAAGCAGACTCAGATCTTTGTAGGAGATCGAAGCGCGCGCGCCAGTGTCGGTGCCGTAGCCGATTCCGGGGCGGATGGTGCGTCGCGGCGACGGTTCCAGCTGGATGACCACCGGTACCCGGTAATCGCTGGCCTCATCCTTATGGGGGGTGATGCTCACATTTTTGAAATAGGCGCTGCTGACAAAATTCACCTGGGTTTTTGCGAGAGCTTTATAGGAAAAAGGCTCGTCTGCGGAGAAAGTGATAAACCGCCGCAGCAGCTCCTCAGGGTAATATGTCGTCCCTTTGATAGTTGTCGTGCCAAACCGGTAGAGTGGGCCAGTCTCAAGTTCCAGGTGAATCTCTGCGCTGGCCGTGGGCGGATTTACCAGGATTTTGTGGACTGAAAAATCAGCATCCAGATAACCAAGTTTTCTGGCGGTTGCGAGCAGTTCTTTTTTGGCTTTCTCGTAAAGTTCCTGCAGCAGGATGTCTCCAGTCCGGAGTGGAAATGAGGCAACTTCTTCCCGCAACAGGTCTTCACTGGCGCCTGGTCCCTGCAATTTCACGTCAGTAATGCTCAGGCGGGTCGGTATGCCTAAGGTCACTTTTACCAGCAGAAGAGATTCTGTCTTC
This sequence comes from uncultured delta proteobacterium, assembly GCA_963787125.1. GTDB lineage: Bacteria > Desulfobacterota > Desulfuromonadia > Geobacterales > DSM-12255 > VEOV01. The sequence continues at coordinate 39,196 of CAWBBV010000019.1, read as the reverse complement.
TCGTTTACCTGCAGGGAGCTGGAAACCTGCGCGTCATAGTAGCCGTAAGTTTCCAGAGCTGATTTGGCCATATTGTCTGCTTTACGACTAAATCTCTCTAGCCAGAGCCTGTCTACCTTGCCGTCCTTGACAAGTCCGGAAGGGGGGGTGAGGGCCGCTTCCACATTTTTAAGTGGCTCTCCTTCTACCCCTTCCACGCGCACTGTGAGCGGTTCGAGTGCCGAAGCATTGGGACAGAAAACCATGAACAGCAATATGAGCAGTGTAATACTGACAGTCGTACGTAGCTGGAAAGTTAGTGGGACAGAATCACACAGCACAGTTTGGGACCTCAGTACTGATACAGGCAGGAACATTCAGATAAAAAAATGTCCCGCATCTCGCTGAAAATGCAAGAGCGGGACGTGGCCGGAAATTAATGGGGATTGTTGATAGTTATAAATAAATAACATGGACATTTAACTTGGTTTGAAAGTTGAGCTTACTCACCTTTCTCCTCAATCCTTGGAAACAGTGCTTCTGCTTTTATGATCTTTGTGCCCCCGCACAGCTTTCCCCACTGGAGTGATGCTGTCGTCGGTGGATATTCTCCACCGAGATAACCTAGACCCTTCTCAGCGGTTGTCGGCATGAATGCCGCCAGGAGTGAATATACAAGCCGCTGCGACTCTGCGAGGCAGTACATGACAGTTCCAAGTCGTTCAGCCATGGCAGGGTCTTTTGCCAGTGCCCAGGGAGCGTTTTCGTCGATGTATTTATTGCCGGCGGAGATGGTCTCCCAGATGCTCTGCAGTGCCTTACTGAAAGCGAGTTCACTAATATGAGTATCCACACTCGTTATCATAGAGATGCTCTTCTCCATGTACGCTCTGTCGAGATCGCTCATTGGGCCACACTTGGGCAGTATCCCCTCGAAATATTTAGTGATCATCGCTGTTGAGCGATTAAGGAGGTTGCCGAGATCATTGGCAAGGTCTGAGTTTATTCTGTTGACCAGTGCAGCGTGCGAAAAATCGCCGTCAAGTCCGAAAGGAACCTCCCGAAGGAGGAAGTAGCGGACGGCATCAACGCCGTAACGGTCGATAAGCATGTTCGGTTCTACCACGTTCTGGAGGCTTTTGCTCATTTTCTGGCCTTCAACAGTCCACCAGCCGTGGGCAAAAACCTTTTTGGGGAGAGGCAGACCTGCTGCCATGAGGAAGGTCGGCCAGTATACGGCGTGAAAGCGAAGAATATCTTTACCGATAAGGTGAACGTCCACCGGCCAGAAGCTGCCGTAGTCGCCATTTTTATCCGGGTAACCGAGTGCAGTTATGTAGTTTGACAGTGCATCAAACCAGACATAAATTATATGCTTTTCGTTGCCAGGGACAGGAATTCCCCAGTTAAAGGTGGTACGGGACACAGAAAGGTCGCGCAGACCCTCTTTGACAAATGAGACAATTTCGTTGCGTTTGCTCTTCGGCTGGATAAAGTCAGGATTTGCGTCGATATACTCAAGAAGACGTTCCTGATAACTGCTCATCCGGAAGAAGTAAGACTCTTCTTTCAGTTTGTCGACGAGCCGGTTGCAGTCCGGGCACTTGCCTTCGTTAAGCTGGGTTTCAGTCCAAAAGGTTTCGCAGGGGGTGCAGTACCAGTCTTCATACTCACCCAGGTAGATGTCTCCCTGAGCCATCAGCTGGCTGAAGATATCTGCCACACCTTTTTTGTGGCGCTCCTGGGTTGTGCGGATAAAGTCGCTGTAGTTGATATTAAGCTTTTCCCAGAGCGCTTGGAAGCGCTTCATGACTCGATCGGCAAGTTCCAGTGGGGTCTCTCCGGCAGAGTTAGCGGCTTTTTCCACCTTTTGACCATGTTCGTCGGTGCCGGTCAGGAAGAACACCCGGTCTCCCTGAATGGTCCGGTAGCGTGCGAGAACATCAGCTGCGAGAGTTGTATAAGCGTGCCCAATGTGTGGGACATCATTAACGTAATAAATCGGGGTAGTGACGTAAAATGTTTTACTCATGGGGTCTCCTTCGGCTTTTCCGGCTTACCTTTACCGCCGCTGTTCCTGCTTCTGTTCCTGCTGCGGCGACGCCCGGCTGATGCACCTTTATCGTTTTCGCTGCTACGTTGTCTGGCCTCATTCGAAGTTTGCCCGGAACTCTCTTTGTTTATTGGCGGAGCCTTTTTCGGCTCCTTTGAGGTGACAACAGCGGGCGCAATAACTGCCTCACTGTTAATATCTTCAGGAGTGCACTGAATTTCACGAGAATCCGGTGTCCGGAGTGTAAAGCTTCTTTTAAGAGTGTTGACCTTGACCACTTCGCCTTCAACACCTGAGCATTTCAGGTGTTTCCCGCATTTAGGGAGCCCCTTGCGGAGTTCGCAGTAGGTCTCAAACTCGTAGCCAAGACAGCAAAGGAGTCTGCCGCACTGTCCGGAAATTTTTGTCGGATTGAGTGCAAGATTTTGCTCTTTTGCCATTTTTACCGATACCGGTGCAAAGTCACGGAGAAAAGACGAACAGCAGAGCTCTCGTCCACAGATACCAATACCGCCTACAATCTTGGCTTCATCACGCACGCCGATCTGCTTCATTTCGATTCTGGTATGAAATTGTTGGGCAAGATCCTTGACAAGATCACGAAAATCAATGCGTCCGTCAGCGGTGAAGTAGAAGATTGCCTTGCTACCGTCAAAGACATACTCAACCTTTACCAGCTTCATCTCCAGATTGCGTTCGGCAATTTTTGCCTGACAGAAGACATGAGTCTCCTTTTCTCTCGCTCTGTTGCGATCTGCAGCTTCCAGGTCGGAATAAGTAGCTTTGCGCAGTATCGTTTTCAGCGATTCCGGGGCAAGCGCAGCAGGAATGTCAGTCGGTGGAGTGGCAACAGTCGCCATACTCTTTCCTCGATCGGTTTCAACTATAACCTTATCGCCGGTGTTAAGTTCTATGGCGCCAGGGTTGAAGTCATAAAGTTTTTCTGCAGAATGGAACTGCACTTTTACAATCCTTGTCAATTTTCCTCCGATAATCTCAAGTTGCGAGCTGCATGGAAAGAACATCCATTGCCAAACGGACATTCGCATTGCGTAGTATGGCCTGCCGGGTTCTTCCCAGCGTTTCGACTCCCAGCAGCAAAAGCTCCGTGGAGCGCCTTGCTGCTTCCTTTTCAATCAGCGGTGAAAGATCATTGTTGACAATACCTGTTGATTCGCTGCGCAGAAGGAGCATGTCCCGCCAGAAACTTGTCAGAATTTCCAGCGTCCGCAGAGTTTTTTCACGATCCTTGTCAAACTGTTCACCAAAGGCAAAAAGGTCAAGCATACTGTTCATGGAGAGATTACAGGCGCTGCTGATGATAGTTGCGCGCTCAGTCATGATCTCATCTCTGCTGAGAGATAATCCACGGGAAATGCTTCCTTGTGCAAGTGATGCTGCTACTCTGGCAGTTTCAGCATCAATACCCGTTGTCGCCAAAAAATCGGTAATTTCACCAACGGGCACTCCTGAAAAAGAAATTTGCTGGCAACGAGAGCGGATAGTCGGCAGAACGGCGTCCACAGTTGCCGCCAAAAGGATCAAAATGGCATTGCCCGGTGGTTCTTCAAGGGTCTTCAAAAGAGAATTTCCTGAGGAAAGATTAAACCGGTCAGCTCCATCAATAATGCAGGCTTTGCGGAGTGCTTCGTAAGGCCGGTAGGCAAGATCTTTCTGCAGGGCTCTGACCTGGTCAACCTTGATGAACTGACCGTCAGGTTCCAGTAGATGAATGTCAGGATGGTTCCCTGAAGCAATCTTTCGACAGGATAGACAGTCACCACACCCTTCAGTTTTGCCGCAGAAGAGGGCTTCAATGAAGGCGGTAGCGACTTTTTTCTTGCCTACACCTTCCGGCCCGGAGAACAGGTATGCATGGGCAACTCTGCCCGAGGCAAGGACCTTTTTGATGGTTGCGATGTTTGCAGCATGTCCGGCGATTTCACTGAAAGGCATCAGTTGCCAATCCTTGCTGACACGGCTATTAATACGTTTGCTGCGATATCAGGTACGCTTGCAGTGCCATCTATAACGACAAATCTGTCCGGTGACCGGGCAGCAAGGGCAAGATAGCCATTTCTAACTTTTTGATGAAACTCGAGCGACTCTTTTTCGAAGCGCTCTTCGCGCAGATGGCTGCTATCTGATGCGCTTCCTGCCTCTATCCTGGCGAGGGCACGTTCCAGTCCGGTTTCTACAGGGCAGTCAATCAGAATCGTAAGGTTCGGGTTGCAACCGTTTGTGGCTGTTTCGTTAAGCCTGTTGATAAGGCTGAGGTCAATTCCTCTGGCAAAGCCTTGATAGGCAACAGTAGCGTCAGTATAGCGGTCACAGAGAACAATGTCGCCAGTGTCAAGAGCAGGCCTGATAATTTCATTAATGTGTTGAGCCCGGGCAGCCGCATAAAGGAGCAATTCTGCCAGGGGGGTCATTTCGCTGTTCTCTGAATCGAGCAGAATGGCCCGGATTTTATCAGAAATCTTGCAACCACCAGGCTCGCGAGTGAGGACAACCTTTTTGCCGGAAAGGCTTAATGCACTTCCAAGCAGCCGTATCTGGGTTGTTTTGCCACAGCCCTCAATACCTTCGAATGTTATGAAGTACGCCATAAATAATTTCCTCACTAAAACTGCAAAAGTATAAGAGAGGGGGGGGAATAAATCAAGCCTAAAGACCCTTAAACCATGCTATATCTATTGATAATAAGGACATAGTCCGTGTATAGTGTAGGACTGTGCCAGATAATCATGATGATAAATACGCTCTATTGGAAAAAAAGATCGGTTACTGCTTCTGTGACCGAACATTTTTAACAGAAGCGCTAACACACCGCTCTCATTCAAGCGAGACACAAGGAGTTGTCGACAATCAGCGTCTTGAGTTCTTTGGAGACTCGATTCTTGATTTTCTTATCAGTCACCTTCTCTTCAGCCGCTTCCCTGAGGCTAGGGAGGGGGAGTTGACGCGGATGCGAGCTGCTCTGGTCGATGAAGCTAGTCTGTCGGATATTGCCGCAACGCTTGGTATTGGAGCACATCTTTCTCTCGGAAAAGGTGAGGAAAGAAGCGGAGGAAGAGAAAAAAAATCTCTTCTGGCTGACGCCTATGAAGCTCTACTAGCGGCGATATATCTCGATGGGGGTATTACAGCTGTCGAGAAAGTTGTAAATATTCATTTTGCGAGCCTTACAGAAGTGCGTGCCAGTGCAGGTATCATCTCAAGGGATTTTAAGACGGAGTTGCAGGAAATTACCCAGTCACTCTTTGCCGCGACGCCTGATTATGAGCTGACAAATGCTGAGGGGCCCGATCATGACAAAGTATATACAGTCTCAGTGAAGGTAAATAATGTTGTTGCCGGTGCAGGCATGGGAAAGAGCAAGAAGGAAGCGCAGCAGGCTGCGGCTCGCAAAGCTATTGAATTCTTAAATAAATGAAAAGAGTAATAGTCCCTTTTTTCATCGCTCATCAAGGGTGTCCGCACCAGTGTGTTTTTTGTGATCAAAAGGCCATTTCCGGCAGCAGTGGCGCAATTCCGGATGTGTGTGAAATTATATCATCAATCAAGGCATGGCGCAGATCATCTGGAGCTGAGTCGGTTGAGGTTGCTTTCTATGGTGGCTCTTTTACACTGCTTCCAGTTGAGCTGCAGCAAAAGCTACTCGCACCGCTCCAGCCGCTTATTGAGTCTGGTGAGGTCTCGTCAATCAGGCTTTCAACCAGGCCGGATGCAATAACTGCTTTCACAGCTAGTTTTCTGCGTGAATCAGGTGTGACTACGGTAGAACTTGGCGTTCAGTCAATGGATGACAATGTCCTTGAGCTGTCAGGCAGAGGGCATACCTCAGCGGATACTGTTGCTGCCTTTGCTACCCTGCGCACAGCAGGTCTTCAGGTAGGGGCACAGATGATGCCCGGATTGCCAGGGGAGACATATGCAGGTGCTGTTGCCTCTTTCAGGAAAATAATCTCCCTGAAACCGGATCTTGTCCGGATATATCCTGCTGTAGTTTTGAAAGGGACCGGACTCGCCAAGATGTATCAGAACGGGAGTTATCGGCCGCTACCGCTTCTAGACGCTGTCGATATTTGCAAGCTCATGCTTCAGGATGCTGCCTTGGCAGATATTCCGGTCATTCGGGTCGGACTGCAACCAACTGACGTTCTTTCCTATGGAGGAGAAGTTGTTGCAGGTCCATATCATCCGGCTTTCCGCCAACTTGCTCAGGGGGAAAGATGGTTTGATCTCCTGAATATTCTGGCTGCCAGGATCAGTGTCGGCACCAGTTTGAAAATTTATGCAGCTCCGGCAGATATTTCGGATGTTGTCGGTCAAAAAAGAAAAAATATTATCAGATTAAAGGAAGATAGAGGAGTATCTGTTTCAGCTGTACTTCCAGATGAAACTCTTGCTGTTGGCAAAATTCGCTTGGCAGCTAACGGTGACTCTATTCACGGAGATATCCTTCGTGATCTTGTCTATCAATGAACAATAAAGGGGAATCTTTGACAAAAAAACAATTTCACTCCGGTTTTGCGGCAATAGTCGGCAGGCCAAATGTAGGAAAATCGACCCTTCTCAACGCTATTCTCGGTGAAAAAATAGTCATCACTTCGGATAAACCTCAGACTACAAGAAACCGTATTCAGGGTATTCACAACCTCTCCCATGGCCAGATTGTCTTTGTTGACACTCCCGGGGTTCACCGGGCGAAATCAAGACTGAATCGCTCCTTGGTTGATACTGCCATGGAAGCTATGCAGGGTGTTGATGTCGTTCTTTTTCTGGTTGAGGCTAACTCATCACCTGCGGTTGAAAAAGAACTGCTTCTAGAGATGCTTGCCGGCGTTACGGTTCCGGTTTTCATGATTATAAACAAAGTCGATCTGGTTGAGAAAGAACGGCTGTTGCAAGCTATTGAGACCTACAGCACTTTATTCCCTTTTCGCGAGATTGTTCCCATTTCCGCCCAAAAAGGTGATGGGGTAGAACGTTTAGTGGAGCTGGTCTGCGGGTATTTGCCGGAGGGGCCGGCATATTTTCCGGACGACATCCTCACTGATCTGCCGGAGCGCTTTGTTGTTGCCGAAATGGTAAGGGAGAAGGTGTTCAGGCTGACCCATGATGAAGTGCCCTATTCGGTTGCAGTTCAGGTCGAGAGTTTTAAGGAGCGTCCCGGTGGCGGTGTTATTGCGATATCCGCGGCAATTATTGTTGAGAGAGATTCCCAAAAAGGGATAATCATCGGCAAGCGGGGTGACATGTTAAAGCGGATCGGCACGGCAGCCCGCATTGAAATAGAAAAATTTCTTGCAGAGAAGGTATATCTGGAGCTGTTTGTCAAGGTTTCACGCGACTGGAGCGATAACCCGCAGAAGTTGAAGGAGTTTGGATACTAATGAGACCAATAGTTGCCATAGTAGGACGTCCTAATGTTGGAAAATCGACTCTTTTTAATCGGCTGCTCGGTTCACGCAAAGCTATAGTTGACGATATGCCTGGGGTAACCCGCGATAGAAATTACGCCAATGTGGACAGGTTTGATGTTCCGTTCACACTGATCGATACAGGCGGCTTTGAGCCGGTCAGCCAGGAGCTGCTGCTGCAGCAGATGAGGACTCAGTCGCAGCTTGCCATGGAAGAAGCTGATGTCGTCATTTTTCTCATGGACGGCAGAGCGGGTCTCACTGTTGCAGACCGTGAAGTTGCTTCGATGTTAAGGCAGATGAAAAAACCTGTCTTTCATGTTGTCAATAAAGTTGATGGCGAGAAAGTCGAGGCCCTTTCAACTGAGTTTTATGAACTCGGCATTGACACTTTTTACACCGTTTCTGCTGCTCATAACCTCGGTATAGGCGACCTGATGGATAATGTTATCGCCGCTTTTCCAAAGGGCGTGATAGCTCTGGATGAAGATGAGATCGTCAAGGTTGCAGTTGTTGGTCGTCCCAATGTTGGCAAGTCTTCGTTGGTTAACCGACTGCTTGGTTTTGAGCGATCGGTGGCAAATCCGGTTGCCGGGACTACCAGAGATTCAGTTGATACGCTCTTTACCTGCAACAAAAAACAATATCTTCTTATTGATACTGCCGGTATCAGGCGAAAGGGAAAGGTTTCGCTAAAGATCGAGACTTACAGTGTAGTCGATGCCCTGCGGAGTATCGAACGGGCGGATGTTGTTCTTATCGTTATAAATGCCGAAGAGGGCGTGACGGAGCAGGACACCAAGATCGCGGGATATGCTTATGAAGCTGGCAGATCGTGTCTTTTTGTTGTTAATAAATGGGATACTCTGGAGAAAACCAACGCTTCTATGGGCAAATTCACTGAAGAGATACGTATGGAATTCAAGTATCTTGCTTTTGCCCCGATTGTTTTCGTTTCAGCAAAGAGTGGCCAGAGAACAGGCAAAATAATGGCAGAAGTTGATGCGCTTATGGAGCAGTACACTAAAAGAGTTTCAACTGCTGATTTGAACCATGTCTTTAAAGAGGCTGTGGAGTCTCACCATTCACCACTCTCCAGCGGGAGACGGGTCAAATTTTATTATGCGACACAGGTAGCGGTGAAACCGCCGTCATTTGTTATCTTCACCAATCAACCGGAAGGGATACATTTCTCTTATGAGCGATATCTTTCCAATAAATTTCGGGAAGCGTTCGGTTTTACAGGTTCACCCATAAAACTGATGTTCAGAGGAAGAGAGGGTGCCAAGAAATGATGGAAAAGCTCTTTCTTAAACCTTTACGAAGCCTGCACTGTCGGGTATGATGTTGCACTTTACAGGCTATTATCTAATCTAGCGGGGCGGTTTGAGTGAGTCTTGTCGGTAATCTGGCAGATCTTGGGCTTGGCGAGATTTTCCAGATCGTCAGCCTGAGTAGAAAATCCGGAGTCCTGACCCTTCTGAGCAAGGGGCGGCAGGGTGTCGTTGCGTTCCGCTTTGGTCAGGTTGTCCGTGCTTCTTCAAGCAGTATCAGATACTTCTTGGGAGAAGAGCTGCTAAAACGTAAGGTCGTTTCCGAGGAGTGTCTGAGCAGCGCTCTCCAGCTCCAACAGTCAACCGCTCAAAAAGAGAAACTTGGTCCGATTCTGATCAATAGTTTCAATATACCTGTCGAGAGCATAGAAGCTGTTGTCAGGGAACAGATAGAGCGGGTTGTCTACTCGTTCTTTTCGTGGGATGAGGGAACCTTTGAGTTAGAACTTCAAGATGATATTGAGACGATTGATGACTCCAAAGTAGATCCCCTTCAGTTTATGCTTCAGCAAGGGCTGAATCCCCAGTTTCTGGCAATGGAAGGTTCACGGATAATTGACGAAAAACGGCACCGTGGTGATGCCCTTGACGATGAGAATGATGAAACTCACTTTCATCCTCAAAGGCATGAGTCTGGGACAGTGGATGCAGTCGCTGCAGTTCTGTCACAGGAAGTGGGTTCTGACGAGGTCAATGCTACTGCTAATGAGATAGTGATCGTTGAAGGCGATCAGTCCGTACGGGATTTTATCGCAGAACATCTGACCGGTTTTGGCAGTTCAGTTTTAACCTTTGCCGGGAGCGAAGACGCTCTTATTACTATTGATACACATTATCGGGACGGCAATCGCCCTGCGATTATTCTGGACCTTATCATGCCTCGCATGGACGGTTCCGGTGTGCTTGGCGGACTTGAACTGCTGGAACTAATCCACTGCAATTTTCCGGAGTTGCCGGTCCTCGTGATGTCCGACTATCGTAATAGCGATGCTGAACGCCGGATACGCGAGTCCGGAGCTGAATTCATCCTCAAACCAAGGCGCAGTGAGCTTGTGGACCAGAAAGGCTCAGAACAGTTTGCTGCAAAAATTATTCGGGCTCTTGAAAAGGTTATTTCCGGATCCATAGCTGAAAATCCTGCAGATGATGTTAATCTTGGTGATGAACTCCGGTTGGAGCTTGGAGACATCGGCGATAATGCCTCCTCCACTGTTGTTCCGAGCACCGGAATATCTTTGCTTCGCGGAATGCTCGAAGAGTTGAATGATCCGACTTTGGGCGGTGGAGTCATTCTACTGCTGCTAAGATTTGCCTCTGGATTTGTTGGCAGGGCAGTAATTTTCCTGGTCAAGAAGAAAGATATCGTCGGTATTGGACAGTTCGGCATAGAAACCAAAGATTTATCTGCAGACAAGATGATAAGAAGCCTCAAAATACCGAAAGATGAGGAGTCGCTCTTTTCAAAAGTTTTGGAGAGTCGTGCAGGACTGAAAACTCTCCCTGTGAAGAGTTTCTGGAATGATTATCTTTTTGAGAAGATCGGAGGAACTCCCGCAGAAATATTTCTGGGGCCATTGGTGAGTGAAGGTGAAGTTGTTGCCATTCTCTACGGGGATAATCCCGATTCAAGGGGAATTGGTGACACGGAGTCCCTGGAAATCTTTCTTTCACAAGCTGGAGTTGCCATGGAGAAGGCTCTTTTAACAGAGAGACTAAAGAAAAGACATCTGGAGGTTGTATGAGGCGAATACTTGTCACTGATGACTCTGCGACAATGCGCTCTCTACTTATAGCGACGATTGAGTCTTGCGGTGATTATGAGGTTGTAGAGGCTTGCAGCGGCTTTGAGGCCTTGAGGCTTTTGCCGCGGGAAAAAATAGATCTCATTATAACCGATATAAATATGCCCGATATCAATGGGCTTGAGCTTATCCGTTATGTTCGCAATAACTCCAGCTATACTAACACCCCTTTGTTTATAATTTCAACGGAGGGTCGTGAAAGGGATGTTGAAAAGGGGATTTCGCTAGGGGCAAATGAGTACCTGGTGAAACCTATCGAACCGAAGCGTTTGCAAGAGCTGATTGCCAAGTATATTGGCTCTTAGTGCCATGATTTCCATAGATTTTACTCTGCTTAACGGAGTGACTAATGTCTGTAACTGAGATTTCCGCAAAAGCTATAAAGGATTTTCTCGCCGAGGCAGAAGAGATTCTCGATCAACTCTGTTCTGATCTGGGCGTGATGAGTGATACTGCCGACGGTGGAGAGTGCAGCCCTGATTCACTTAACTCGGTATTCAGAGGGGCACATTCACTTAAGGGGCTTGCCGGAATGTTCGGCTTCAGTGGAGTTCAGGAGTTATCGCACAATCTTGAAAATCTGCTGGATTCATTAAGGCTTGGGAAGGTCAAACTCTCATCTCAAGTGATGACCATCTTGATGGACGCTCTGGAAACACTTGGTGCCATGGTCAGGAACCTTAGTGATGGTAGTGGGGAAGACCCCCCTATAGATCAGCTCATTGTTAGAATCAACAGCGCTGTTTCAGCTGTTAGCGAAATAAGTAGCGACTCTATTCTCTCCTCGTTGGGGCTCCCCGCTTCAATGCTGAATGCTCTTACCGAATATGAAGAGCATCGACTGCTTGAAAATCTTAAGAAATCACGCAATATTTTTTCTGTTCTCGCTTCATTTTCACTTGCTACTTTCGATCAGGACCTTGCCGAGCTAACCGATGCTTTGAAGAAAACCGGAGAAGTAATCAGCACTCTTCCGAGTGTTGGCGCTAATATGGAATCTTCAATCGACTTCGAGATACTTTACGGTTCAGTCTCTTCACTTGATGAAGTCACTTTGCTTATTGCCGACACCAGTGCGACGGTCAGGCTACTGGGGAGCAAATCGGTTGTTTCTAAAGGTTCTGTAATAGTTGCGGATGTTCCCGAGCAAGAGGATATTACTCCAAATGTTCAGCAGGATTCCTCCACAACCGCAAAAAGCATGAGTAGAACCGTCCGGGTTGATATCGGTAAACTTGATGACCTGATGAATATTGTCGGGGAGTTGGTGCTATCACATTCCACCATAACCGACATAACTGAAAAGATGCGCACTGCCGGTTATACCGGTCATTTACCAGAGTTGCAGAAGGCTGCAAAGGGTCTTGAGCGGAAGCTCAACGAGTTGCAAAAGGGGGTCATGGAGATCAGAATGATTCCGGTCGGGCAACTTTATGAAAAGATGGGGAGGATCGTCAGGAAAATCTCCAAAGAGCAAGGTAAAAAGGTCGAACTGAAAACTTTTGGCGCTGATACGGAACTTGACAAGCTGATTATGGAGGATATTGCAGATCCTCTCATGCATATCATCAGAAATGCGATTGACCATGGCATTGAACCGCCGGAAGAGAGAGTTGCTGCCGGTAAGGGGGAACGTGGACTTATCAAGCTTTCTTCATATCAAAAAGGGAACCATGTTGTTATTGAAGTTGAGGATGACGGTAGAGGGATTGATGTCGAGAAGGTAAGAAAAAAAGCGTTGGAGAGAGGGATAATAACCGCTGCAGATAATCTTTCCGGGCGCGAGACGATCGACCTGATCTTTCTGCCTGGATTCTCGACAAGTGAGACAGTCAGTGAGATTTCCGGACGTGGTGTCGGTATGGATGTAGTTAAGAACAACATCGCCGCAGTCAGTGGTATGGTGGACGTAGAAAGCAGCCCGGGTCAGGGGAGCAGAATGATAATAACTCTCCCTATTACCCTTGCAATCATTAAGGCATTAATAATCTCAACTGCTGGACGTTTCTACGCATTGCCGATTACTTCAGTCCTTGAATCCATAATGATAGATAAAAAGAATATTATGACGGTTGAGAAAAAAGAGGTGATACAGCTACGTGAGAACACACTGCCGCTGCTGCGTCTCAATCGGTTTTTCCAGCTTGATGGTGAAAACAGAGATAGTGACAGTTTTTTCGTTGTAGTAGTCGGTGTGGCAGAAAAACGTCTCGGGATAGTAGTCGATGATCTTCTTGGACAGCAGGATATTGTTATAAAGAACCTTGGCCCAATGTTCGAGGGGCTGCGCGGAGTCTCAGGCGCTGCTGATCTTGGTGATCAGCGAACGATCCTCGTCCTTGATGTCAGTGGGATAATCCATGAAGCTACGAAGAGTGGAGGCCAGATCTGAGAAATATGTACAATGATTTTTATTGTATGAAGGAGCGGCCTTTCAGCAAGACTCCTGACCCAAGATTTCTCTACTTGAGTAGAGGACACAGGGAAGCGCTTGCAAGACTTCAGTACGTTGCCGAAGAGAGAGAGATTGCCCTCCTTACCGGTGAAATTGGCTGCGGTAAGACCACGCTTTCAAGGGCACTGATGGATAGTCTCGGTGATGATTATCGTTTCTGTTTTATTGTTAATCCACGGCTGTCGGCAGTAGAATTTCTGCGCAGCATTGCCCGTGCATTTTCACCGCTTCCGCCGGCAGATGACAAAGAGAGTCTGCTTAACCAGATTGCTGATGCAGTATTTGGACTGCATAATGAAGGGATGGCTGCAGTTCTGGTAATTGATGAGGCGCAGTTGATCTCTGACAGAGAGGTTTTTGATGAGATAAGGCTTCTCACCAATTTCCAACTGGACGACAGGAATCTTATTACTATCATCCTGATGGGGCAACCTGAGCTGCGGGTCATGCTGTCAAATCCTGTTTACGAGCCTTTGCGGCAGCGTATTACTATGCAGTTCCATCTGTCGCCACTTGAGATGGATGATGTTCAGGATTATCTGGATTGTCGCCTTGAAGTGGCTGGTGGTGATTCAGGTCTTTTCTCTCCTGATGCTGTTCAAAGGATCTATGAGCTGTCAGAAGGTGTTCCCCGTCGGATAAACCAGATTGCGACCAATGCAATCCTTGAGGGGTATGGAAGAGATGAGACAATTATCGACGCCACTATTATAGATTCAGTCGCCGCAGAATTACTATTTTAGAGTAGGATTGGAAAGCTTATGAACCTTGCAGACATAAGAAAGAAAGCCGCAGAAAGCCGTAGCTCAGCTTCAGCTGTTTCAGTTGTAGCTGTAGACGCGTCAGCTCTGTTGCCGGAACTGGACATCTCTGAGCCTTTTGCTTGTGAAGACGATTATTTGACGCAACTTGAAATGCCTGTGGAAGAGTTCCCCGAAGAGTTTTTTACTGCTGTTGGTCAGGTAATGACCGCTGACACTTGTGAGCAAGAGCTGAAAGTTCCACCGGTTGAAACTATCGATTTATGTTCTGAGACGTTGCCAAACTCTGTTGATGTGACAGAGATACTTGATACGGTTCCTCATAAGTCTGCCCAGAAATTAACCGTTGCGAAGCGAGCGGTCGAATATAATCCCCTTGAGACCATCCTTTCCGGGAGAGAATCAGCGGTTGATGTTGAAGATGATGCTCTTTTTCAGTCAGTTTCCAACTCGTTGGAGGATGTTCAGGAGTACCTCTGTTTCAGGGTGGCTGACGAAGTGTATGCTATAAGCATTATGGCTATAAAGGAGATAGTTAAACCTCGTGAAGCGACTGAAGTCCCCAGAATGCCCGTGTTTATCTCTGGTGTCTTATCGCTGCGAGGGGTGATCATCCCGGTGATGGATATGCGTATCAGGCTCTCTTTGCCGGTAAATCCGGCTACAGGCAGAGAACGGATCGTTGTTCTGAAAAGAGATTCGGGTTTCTGCGGAGTTCTTGTTGACGAAGTTATTCAAGTTGCAAGAGTCAGGCGCTCTGATATTGAAGATCCGCCAGCCGTACTCGAGGGGATTGATCGGGAATTTGTAACAGGTCTTGGCCATTTTGACAAAAAGATGCTTATCCTTTTGAATCTTGACACCATTCTAAACATAGGTGTTCATTAAAGCTCAAAAAGCGCTGTGACAGGCGCAACGGAGAATTATGATTATGGAACCGAGTAGAATTCTGATAGTGGAAGACGAAGAGAGCCTGTTAAAGCTTGAGAGCATTCTGCTTACAACCAGAGGCTATAAGGTTACCGGGGTCAGTGACGGACTGGCTGCTCTCAAGGAGATCGAACAGAATAAGCCGGATTTGATACTGCTGGACATCATGATGCCTGGAATAGACGGGTTTGAGGTCTGTCGCAGAGTAAAGGCAGACCCGGATACCAAAGACATACCGATTATCATGCTTACTGCTAAAAAAACTTCTTCAGATCAGGCAAGAGGTATCGAGGTTGGGGCTGATGCATATCTGACCAAGCCGTTCAAGTCAGGCAAAATTATCGAGACTATTCAGGGTCTGCTTCGAAAAGAGGTTAGTCAATGAGCAGTGAAATAAAAGAGATTCAGGTTGCGTGCTTTAGACTGAAAGATGATCTCTATGCTGTTGATATAATGAGAATCAAGGAGATCATTCGTCCTCAGAAGCTGACAGCACTGCCGCAATCCCCGCCTTTTATTGACGGTGTCATAAATTTGAGAGGCTCAGTAATCCCTGTTGTTGACCTGCGTAAGCGGTTTGATATGCCGACAAGGGAGACGACCGCATCAACTCGTTTACTGATTGTCAGGCTGACTGCACAGACTATTGGCCTTGTCGTTGATGATGTTACTGAGGTGATTACTGTTCCGATAAAAGATATAAAACCACCTCCAGCGGTATCTGAGGGACTAGTTGCCAATCACCTCCTTGGAGTCTGTTTATCCGGTGATGTTTTGGTTATGCTGCTCGATATTGATAAACTGCTGACAATTAATGAAGTTAATGCTTTGGGAGATTTTGTCTAGTTGTATTTAGTGCAACAGATTAAAGGAGAGACGTCCTTATATGTATATCAGTTGTCCCGTATGCAGAACAAGATTCAGATTTGACGAACAGAAGGTCAACAGCTCAGGAGTAAAGCTCAGGTGCAGTAAGTGCTCCACGATCTTCAGGCTGGCTGCGGACAGAGAAGCGAGATCAGGTCGTCTGACTGTTCTGATCGCTCATGAAAACGTTGACTTTTGTGCAGCAGTCGAGAAGGTTCTTGCCGCTGAACCGTTTGACATAATCTCATGTCATGACGGGAAGGAGGCACTTGACCTTGTCTTCAAATTTAAGCCTGATGTTGTGCTACTGAATGTTGCATTGCCAACCATGTACGGCTTTCAGGTCTGCGAAGCACTGCGTGCCAACCCCGAGACCAAGGAGATCAGGATCATTCTTCTGGCAGCAATTTACGACAAGACAAAATATAAACGTTCTCCCCAGTCACTGTACGGGGCTGATGACTATATTGAACAGCATCATATCCCGGACGCTCTTGCTGCCATGATCTACAAACTTGCCTCAGATACCCGTGAGGTTGAGTCTGACTCACTTCCATCATGTGATGAGATAGGCACAGCTCCGGCGCGCTTAACTGTTGCTGAAGCTGACAGGCAGGAAAATGCCCGTAAGGAGCTGATGTCTCAACTGCCGTTTGAAAAGTCAGAAGTGGGCGAAGAGATTTACAAGTCAGCTAAGCAGTTGGCGAGAAGTATAGTCTCTGATATCTCACTTTATCGTGAAGCCGAGTTGGAAGATGGGATAAGAAATGGCAATGTTGAACTTTGTCTGGATGTTGAAATAAGGGATGGCCGGGCTATTTATGAAAGCAAGTTGCCTGAATCAGCCGGATTTCCGGTGGACTTCTTTGCTGAGGCTTTTGCTGAACTGGTCAGCCAGAAAAAACGGGAGATGGGCATAAATGAAGCTTGAGCTCTCTTTGGAACCGATTGAAGATCTGCTGCATAGGCTTGGCTCTTCTGATGAGGAAGAGAGAAGGGTGGCAGTCTCCGCGCTTGCAGGGTTTCCGTTTCAGCGGGTCAAAGATATCGCTATTTCTGCGCTTGGTGATGAGAGCTGGAGGGTCAGGAAAGAGGCTGTAGACCTGATTCTATCTTTTTCGCCTGAAGACGAGTTGGCCAGAGAGCTGGTTTCTCTATTGACGGTCCAAGGGAATGCCGGCTTGAAGAATTCTGTAGTAGAGGTATTGCAGGCCGTTGGCGAGAGAGTGCTGCCACACCTTGTTGAACATCTTGCCCATGAAGATGCAGGGGTCAGGAAATTCATCGTCGATATAATGGGAGGGATCGGTTCAGCATCAATATTGCCGGAACTTTCAGCTGTACTTTGCGATAATGATTCTAATGTTGCTGCTGCCGCTGCTGAGAGTCTTGGTGCAATTGGCGATGCCGGCGCAGTGCCACAGCTTCTGAAAACACTTGAAAGGGATGATCTACTTATCCGTTATGCGATACTCGAAGCGTTGGTAAAAATCGGCACACCTGTTCCTCTTGGGTCGATTACCTCGCTTGCAGGAGATCCCTTACTTAAAAAAGCCCTTTTTGATTGTCTTGGAGTGATAGGTGATATTGGTTCTGCCAGTCTGCTTGTTGATGGCCTGACCAACAGAGCAAGGAACGTCAGAGAGGCGGCATTGACGGCTATTGAGATGATTCGGCAGAGATCATCTGCAGATGATTTCCTGAAAAGTATAGGTTTGAAGTTAAGGGAGTTTGCCGGTACTGAGGCAGTTGAGTACCTGATTGCCATGGTAGAGAGCTCTGACCTTAAAATTAAGGTTGCTTCTGTCGTGATGCTCGGTTTTGTCGGTGATTTGCGTGCACTGGCTGTTCTTGTCAAGGGGTGCGGTGATGAGAATCTGCAGTTTGCATCGCTTGCAGCGCTGCGGAATCTCGGAGAAGTTGTCGGCGCAATGCTTGTTGACCGTTACAATAATGCAGATGAAGATGAGCGCTGCATCATCGTTTATATTGCCGGAGAGATCCGTTTGCCGGAGACCAGGGCGATAGTGACCGCTGCTTTGACTGACTCTGCTGTCATGGTCAGAGCCCTTGCGGCCGAAGCTATCGGTAGATCGGAGTTGACAGAGCTTATTCCACTGCTGGTAAAGGTATTAAGCGATGACAACGCTGAAGTGAGAAGAAGGGCTACAACTGCTCTGGTTCGTCTGGCAACAGTGGCTAGAGAGAATGTTGCTGCCTCGGCGGTGCAACTGTCAGAGTCTGACAACCCTGACTGCAGGCTTCAGGCTGTAAAGCTTTTCGGTGCGCTGAAGGAGGCTGGTCAGCTTACCTTCCTGAGCAAGGATGAGGATTATCTTGTCAGACGGGAAGCAATTGCAGCTCTTGGTGATATTAAATCTCCGGAGAGTGCAAGTCGGTTGGCGATGGCACTGGCTGATGAAGAAGCTGATGTCAGATTGGCAGCAGCGACTGCCCTTGGCTGGAACGGTTTTATTGACGAGTCCTGTTCGCTTATGCTGGCGCTCGACGACACTTCCCAGAGAGTTCAGGCTGCTGCAATAAAGAGCCTCGGGCGGCGCAGGGATCTATTATCCTTCGATAGAATAGCGAAGTTCACTTACTCTGCTTCAGGTATGCTGAAGATTACGGCCATGCAGGCACTTGTTTATATTGATCCTGTTAAGGCAGTCAAGTTTCTTGAACAGGCGATTAATGATTCCGATGATGAAGTGGCAAGAGTTGCCATGAACCTTCTTGATGCAGTTTCTGAAAGGCGCTGATGCTTTTTTTCACTGACTCCGAAATAAAGATGACAGACGAGGAGTTTCCGCTCCTGCGAGATCTGATCTATAACTACAGCGGTCTCTTTTTTGCCGATGAAAACAGATATCTGCTAGAGCGTCGACTATCGCCCAGGCTTGCTCATCATCAGCTCGCCGGGTTTCATGATTACTACTACTACCTGAAATACGATGTCAGCAGAGAGCAGGAGCTTTCTGACATAATGGATCTTTTAACAACTAACGAAACATATTTCTTCAGGGAGTCTTTCCAGCTCAAGGCGTTTACAGATGAGATCATCCCGGAACTACTCGCAATAAAGGCTAAAAATGGTGACAAAACCCTGCGGATATGGAGTGCAGGCTGTTCAACCGGAGAAGAGCCTTACACGATAGCAATGCTCTTACTCGAAAAGCCCCAACTTGCAGGCTGGAAAATTGAAATCATAGGCACTGATATCAGTCAAAGGGTTCTTCATCATGCGCGTAAAGGAGTATACGGCAACTCCTCTTTCAGAGTTACTGAACCAGCATATAAAAGTCGCTACTTTCATGAGCAAGATGGTGGCTACAGGGTAGCGGACCGTATCCGTGAGGTTGTTACGTTCAGCCGTCTAAACCTTTATGACCAGAGCAGATTTCTCTTCCTCGGGAAAATGGATATAATTTTTTGTCGTAATGTCATCATCTATTTCGACATGCTGGCCAAAAAGCGTGTTATTGAGAACTTCTATAGTACTCTTTATCATGGTGGTTTTCTGCTGTTAGGTCACTCAGAATCGCTTATGAATATCACAACAGCTTTCAAACTGCGTCACTTTAAAAATGACATGGTTTATGAGAAGCCGTTTCGGTTAGAAGGCGAGGCACATTGAATAAAACTAGAGTTCTTGTCATAGATGACTCTGCCTTTAGCAGAAGAACCATTGTAAAGCTCCTTGAAGAGATTCCCGGAGTCGAGGTCGCCGGCTATGCCGTTAATGGTGAAGAAGGGCTTCGTAAGGCGATGGATCTGCGTCCAGACCTAATAACTCTTGATCTTGAAATGCCTGGAATGGATGGCTTTACGCTCCTTAGGATAATAATGACAGCCTGTCCCGCACCGGTTATTGTTGTCAGTTCCCATAGTGAAGACGAACGTGTTTTTAAAGCTCTGGAGCTTGGAGCGGTTGATTTTGTGGCAAAGCCCAGACAGGCGCTTTCCGAACAACTACTCGGAATTCGTGAAGAGCTTCAGGCAAAAGTTGGCGCGCTGCTGAATCTGAATCTTCAGGGCCTTAAGAGCAGGACAAAACAAGTTTTCCAGGAAGTAAATCTGCCTGTGAGGAGGGTCGTCAAACTTCCCAGAGGTGGCAGCCAAAAGTATGAGATGGTTGCTATAGGCTCTTCTACAGGCGGTCCACCTGCACTCCAGAAGATTCTTTCTCAGTTGCCTGGCGAGTTGCCTTTTGCTATTTTGATCTCGCAACATATGCCATCCGGATTTACCAGGACTTTTGCCGAGAGGCTCAACCGGATGTTTCCTTTTGAGGTAAAAGAGGCTGTGGATGGTGATATTGTTCGTCCGAATACAGTTCTTGTTGCTCCGGGCGGGATGAACATGATAACTGTTCAGGTAAGGGAACAGGTTGTAATTCGCCTTAAAACGCCGACAAAAGATGAAAAGTATATCCCTTCTGTCAATGCCATGCTTAATTCGGTTGCGCGTGTATACGGCAGTCGTGCTCTTGGAGTTGTTCTGACCGGAATGGGTAATGACGGCAGTCAGGGTGTCAGAAAACTAAAGGAAGTTGGTGGCGGTGTACTTGCCGAGTCTGAAGAGTCTTCGGTTGTTTTTGGAATGCCCCGAGAGGCTATTGCAACCGGAGTTGTTGATAAAGTGATCCATCTTGATCAGATGGCGTCAAAGATAATGGAATTCTGCGGGTTTAGATAACGGGAGGTGTTTTTAAAATGATAGAAGAAGAGTCAGGCTATCGTGGCAAGGCAGAGGAATTTTTACAAGCGTTCAAAAAAGGGGCCGAGTTTACCCACGATCTGCTCAAAGAGAACGAGCGTCTGCGGTATCGGGTATTGGAGTTCGAAAACGCAATGGCAGTTAACTCCACTGCAGATGGTTCGGATCAGAGTCTTGCTCTTTTGAACCGTATCAAGGAGCTGGAACAGGAGAAAAAGGACATTCTGAGCCGTATCAGTAAGGTCGAAGATGAGAATCTGGACTTTGCCAACAGGTATATTGAGATAGAGGCTGAGAACAACAATCTGGCAAACCTTTATATCGCCAGCTATCAACTTCACTCAACCCTCGATTTTAAAGAGGTGTTGCAAATTATATTGGAAATTGTCATTAATCTCATCGGTGCGGAGGAGTTCTCGCTGATGCTTCTTGATGAGAAGAGCGGTGATCTGCAAGCAGTTGCCTGCGAAGGGCTTGATCGTGAGGAAGTCCCAACTGTAATGCTCGGTAGCGGTCTTATAGGTCAGACTTTGCAGAGCGGTGAAAGTTATTTCGCTGAAGACATTGATACTTATCAACGGGACGTTCTTAGTCCTATGGTATGCGTACCGCTGAAGATTAAGGACCACGTCATTGGCGTACTTGCTATCTACAAGCTCCTTGTTCAAAAAGAGAAGTTCGCTCAGGTTGATTATGAGCTTTTTACGCTCTTAGCCGGTCATGCCGCCACTGCAATCTTCGGAGCAAGGCTTTATTCGGATTCTGAGCGGAAGCTCTCCACAATTCAGGGCTTTATTGACCTGCTGACAAATAGCTAAAGCTTAAACAATATCCTTTTAGAGGGGTTTTATATGGCAGACATTAATATACTGATAGTTGAAGACTCTCCGACAATGCGTCAGCTCATCTCTTTTGCACTGAAAAGGATAAGAGGCGTCAGGATAGTTGAGGCAGGGGACGGTGTTGACGGTCTTAAGAAAATATCTGCCGAAAGGTTTGATATGATCTTTACGGACATAAATATGCCTGTGATGGATGGTCTCAAGCTGATAAGCCTGGTGCGCGACGATGCCAATCACAAAGGGGTTCCTATTGTTGTCATAACAACTGAAGGCGCTCAGGAGGATCGGCAGAGGGCGCTGGCTTTGGGAGCTAATGATTACATAACCAAACCGATACAGCCAAACAGGATCCTGGATGTTGCAAGACAACTGCTCAAGATAGTCTGAGATTGCTGAACTAATGAAGATATTGCTGAGAAGGTTCTTGCTGGTGGGGTTATTACTGATTTTTATCCCACTAGCACTGAATGCAAAGGATTTTAAAAGTGCCGCCATTAAAACGGCGGCTATAGGAACTATTCCCTTTCCCCATGATCCGCATCTGAAAAAGCTCGGAAATAATTGTACGCTCTGCCATAACACTCTTTTCAAAATCGGCGAGAAAAATCCCACTGTGACCATGGCTGAAATGGAGAAAGGCAAATCCTGCGGCCAGTGCCATAACAAGGTACGTGCTTTTGGGCTCTCAGAGTGCGGCACTTGTCATTTGACTAAAGAGATAACGATTCGAATCCCTGATTTTGGAGCGGTACTGTTCAGTCACAATTTTCACCTTTCTCTTTTCAGTTGCACGGACTGTCATGTAAAGCTCTTTAAAGCTGACTCAACAAACCCCCATGTTACCATGAGGCAGATGGAGAGTGGCTTGTCTTGTGGAGGTTGTCATAACGGCAAGGCGGCTTTTTCAGTCAGCGGAAGTTGCACAAAGTGTCATGCTGTCAAGGAGATAGCTTTTGATGCCGATGCCGTCTTCAGTCATAAATTTCACGTTGGGGCAGGCTATCAGTGCAATAAATGCCACAGCCAACTCTTTATTGCCGGACCGAAGAGCAGAAGATATCTTATGCGCGATATGGAGGCAGGCCGCTCTTGTGGCGGCTGCCACAACGGTAAAGAGGCTTTTTCAGTAAAAGGCGACTGTCAGAAATGCCACAAGGGGACGCCTGATGTCAGTTTTAAAAAGGCGCCGGCACTCTTCAGTCACAAAATACACACTGATCAAGTCAAGAAAATGTATGTCTGTGTCGACTGCCACAGCGGGATATTTACCGGTGGTAAGGGTAGTCGCAGATACACTATGGGGGACATGGAGAAGGATCGTTCCTGCGGTGCCTGCCATGATGGCAATATCGCCTTCACTGTTACTGGTAGTTGCGATAGATGCCACAATAGCACTAAAAATATCATTTTTAATCTTCCTAATGCCGGTAAAGTCGAATTCAGTCACTCATTTCATTCAGGGATGTACAAATGTGACGAGTGCCACAATAAAATCTTCACAACCGGTGCTCAACGCAAAAGCTACTCCATGGGACAGATGGAAAAGGGGCGATCATGCGGAGCCTGCCATGATGGAAAAACAGCTTTTTCAGTGGCAAAGGATTGCAGTAAATGTCATCCGGTAAAGGAGATCATGTTCACTGCTGACGCCAGATTTCCTCACCTCAGGCATCTTGAAATGTACAGTTGCAGTGATTGCCATAATGCCTTTTTTACTGCAGACATCCATAACAAGCGCTACTCAATGGGCGAGATGGAAAAGGATCGCTCCTGTGGCGCCTGCCATGATGGTTTCCTGGCTTTCTCAGTCAAGGGAGATTGTGATCGTTGTCACAAATCCACAAAAGAGATCAAATATGACGTTAAAGAGGCCGGAGTGACTGTTTTTAGTCACAAATTTCACACTGGTCTTTACAAGTGTGGCGATTGTCACTACGATATTTTCCCGACCGGAAAAGGTGCAAAACATTTTACAATGGCGCAGATGGAGAGCGGCAGCTCCTGCGGTGTCTGCCATGACGGTAAAACTGCTTTTTCTGTAAAGGCAACTTGTGACAGATGTCACCCTGTAAAAGAGATAAGGTTCAGGGAAACCGGGGCGTTTTTCAGCCACAAGTTTCATATCGGCATCTACCGCTGTAACGATTGCCACGATAAAACCTTTATCCCGTCTGAAAACAACAAGCGTAATTCTATGGGCGACATGGAAAAGGGGCTTTCATGCGGACTCTGCCATAATGGTAAGGATGCCTTTACTGTCAAGGAGAACTGCCAGAAATGCCACCCTGTTCTCAAGTCCATCAAGTACGACTTTGCGGCCAAGAAAAATGTCGAACCGGTCATGTTCAGCCACAAGGTGCATATGGGGCGAGGTTATCAGTGCAGTGACTGCCATTACAAAATTATCCCTGCAAGTGCCAATAGAAAGCCTGTAACCATGCGAGATATGGATGTCGGTAAGTCATGTGGTGCTTGTCACGGTTTACACATGGCGTTTACGACAAAAAGTGCAGACAACTGCGAGAGGTGTCACAAGCCTGCAGAGTACGAGTAGAAAAAAATAGATCAAGGGTTGAGGTCAAGACCAGGAGGATATGTGGAAGAGCGATATTTACCCAGTGAAGTAGAGAGTAAATGGCAGAAAAAGTGGGAGATGGAAAAGAGTTTCAAGGTTACCGAGGACCCGTCAAAGCAGAAATATTATCTCCTTGAGATGTTTCCTTACCCTTCCGGTAAAATTCATATGGGACATGTGAGGAACTACTCCATTGGCGATGTAGTCGCACGTTTTAAGCGGATGCGCGGCTTCAATGTCCTCCATCCGATGGGTTGGGACGCTTTTGGCATGCCGGCCGAGAATGCTGCCATTCAGAATAACAGTCATCCCGCTAAATGGACCTCTGAAAATATAGATTATATGCGTGGGCAGCTGAAAAGAATGGGCCTTTCCTATGACTGGGACAGGGAACTGGCAACCTGTGATCTTTCCTATTATCGCTGGGAACAGAAAATCTTTATAGAGATGTTTAACAAAGGGATTGCCTACAAAAAAAGCTCTTTTGTTAATTGGTGCCCATCATGCGAGACGGTGCTGGCAAACGAGCAGGTAGAGGATGGCGGCTGCTGGCGCTGCGACAGCAATGTGTCTCAGAAGGAGCTTGAGCAGTGGTTTTTCAGGATAACGGATTATGCAGAAGAGCTGCTCGCCTGCACTGAAAATCTTCCCGGTTGGCCGGAACGAGTTCTGACAATGCAGCGAAACTGGATCGGCAAAAGTTTTGGTTGCGAGATAGATTTCCCGCTTGAAAACGGTGGTGCTGCGATCAAGGTTTTCACAACTCGCCAGGATACGCTTTTTGGGGCGACCTTCATGTCACTGGCGCCTGAACATCCCCTTGCCCTGACTCTGACAACCCCTGACAGAATCACCGAGGTCGAAGCTTTTATTGAAAAAGTTAAAACTACTGAGAAAATAAGAAGAACGGCTGAAGATCTTGAAAAGGAAGGGGTCTTTACCGGTTCCTTCTGCCTTAACCCGGCGAATGGGCTGAAAATGCCGATCTATCTGGCCAATTTTGTTCTGACTGATTACGGTACTGGAGCTGTTATGGCGGTACCGACACACGATCAACGTGATTTTGAATTCGCCAGAAAATATTCCCTCCCGATGCAGGTCGTCATTCAGCCCGAAACGGAACTCCTCGCTGCTGCTACAATGACCGAAGCGTATACTGAGCCAGGCAGGATGGCCAACTCCGGCCAGTTTGACGGTATCAGCAGCCTGGAGGCAAAGGAGCAAATTGCCAGTTGGCTGGAGGAGAAAGGGTGCGGCAAAAAGACCGTGAACTACCGTCTGAGGGACTGGGGCATCTCCCGCCAGCGTTATTGGGGTAATCCGATACCGGTAATCTACTGCGATGTTTGCGGTACTCTGCCCGTGCCGGAAAAAGATCTGCCGATTGTACTGCCGCTTGACATCGCTTTCACCGGTGATGGCGGCAGTCCGCTGGCAAAGATTGATTCATTTGTCAACGTGGCATGCCCTTCCTGCGGCATGGCCGCCCGCCGTGAAACCGATACCATGGATACCTTTGTCGAGTCTTCCTGGTATTTCCTCCGCTACTGCTGTCCCGATTATCTGGATGGCCCGCTGGATAAGGGAAAAGTCAAATACTGGATGTCGGTAGACCAGTATATCGGCGGAATTGAGCATGCTGTTCTCCATCTTCTGTATGCGCGCTTTTTTACCAAGGTTCTTCGTGATCTCGGTTACGTCAATGTTGACGAGCCGTTTATAAATCTGCTTACCCAGGGGATGGTCATTAAGGATGGCGCCAAGATGAGCAAGTCCAAAGGGAATGTTGTTGACCCAAACTCGCTCATTGAAAAGTACGGCGCTGATACAGCACGGCTCTTCTCGCTCTTTGCAGCACCGCCCGAAAAGGACCTGGATTGGAATGACCAGGGGGTCGATGGCAGTTTCCGCTTTCTTAACCGTCTCTGGAAACTTGTTGGTGAGGTTCTCCCTTTTATTGCCACGAAAGCGACTGTAAACGTTGCAGCTCTTTCTGATGAGGGCAGGGGACTACGCCGTCTGATCCACAAGAGTATCAGGAAGATCACTGCCGATGTTGATGAACGCTTTCACTTCAATACCGCCATTGCGGCCATAATGGAGCTCGTGAACGGTATCCAGGCGTTTCCACAGAAGAATCTGCCTCAAAACGGTGCCCTTTTAAGAGAAGCTATTGAGAGTACTCTTTTGCTGCTCTACCCCTTTGTTCCCCATTTCACTGAAGAGCTATGGGAAAAGATTGGTCACACGGGTGGTATCGAAGAGGCAGGCTGGCCCGTCTTTGACGAGGAGGCTGCTGCTGATGAAGAGCTGTTGATCGTTGTGCAGGTGAATGGCAAGCTGCGCGGCAGGGTTACAGTCCCTGTTGATGCCACCGAGGAGTCGGTAAAAAGTCTTGCTTTCGCTGACGATAAGGTGACAACACACCTCGAAGGTAAAACGCCGCGGAAGATTATTTACGTTCCTGGCAAGCTTCTCAATATTGTGGTGTAGGCAGTGAAGAGCTACCGGTTTCTTCTGCTACCATTAATGGCTGCTACTCTGCTTTCAGGTTGTGGCTACTCACTGGCGACGAAAAATACGACCATTCCCAAAGGCAAGTCAGTGGCTGTGAAGATGTTCGCCAACCGGACATATCAGCCGAATATCGAAGGTGACTTTCGGCGTGCACTTGTTAATGAGCTGGCAGCAAGAGGGTTGGTTAGCGGCAATGATGCTGCAGATTTTATCATTTCCGGAGAGATCGTTTCGCTGACTATTAATACGGCAGCTTTTTCAGCTGTTGACAGGGCGATGCTCTACACTGTTGTCATTGGGATCAATATGCAGCTGGTAGAGAAAAATAGTGGTAAGAGTGTCTGGAAAGGCTCAGAAACCATCAGTCAGGAGTACCCAGCCAATACTGATCTTGCCTTGCAACGTAATGCCCTTGATGCGGCGGTGTTGTCAGCCTGCACAAACGCTGCTGAACTCCTGGTAGCTAAAATGAACCAGTCATTTTAACCGTTCAAAAGGGAGTCTATGAAGCCTGAAGATCTTGAAAGATCTGTCAGTAAAGGGGAGATTGCTCCCCTTTACTTTATTTATGGTGAAGAAGAGTTCCTTGCAACCCGAGCTGTGCAGCGATTGATCGAAAAACTGGTCGCACCGGATTTCAAGGATTTCAACTTTACAACCTATTACGGCAAGGAATGCAAAGCAGAGCAGCTTCTCGACAATGCCATGACGCTGCCGATGTTTGCCGAGCGGCGTGTCATTTTAGTGAAGCGTGCGGAAGAGCTGCCAGCTGAACAGCTTGAGCAGCTTATCACTTACATAAAAGCCCCTTCTCCTGAAACCTGCCTGATCTTCCATGCTGCAAAAATTGATTTAAGGCGCAAGTTTTTTACTGAACTCAAAAAAACCGATCTATTAGTCGAGTATAAAAAACTGAAGGACGAACAACTCTCTGCCTTTATCAGGCGCGACGCTGAGGGCAACGGCAAGAGAGTTGATTCGGCCGCGGCAGACCTGCTGATCTACTACTGCGGAAACAGTCTGCGGGAGCTTGTCTCCCAGATCGATAAGCTTGTCACTTACGTCGGCAAGAGAGATTTGATATCAGTTGATGACGTCAGGGCAATTGTTTCTGATACCAAGATCGATACTGTTTTTGAGCTGGCAAATGCTCTTGGCAGCCGCAATGTTGAGAAGGCGATCAGGCAGCTGCAGATTCTGCTGCGGGACCCGGATTCACCCTATATGCTGGTTGGCGCACTTGCCAGGCATTTCAGGCAGCTTTGCATGATCAGGGCGCTGCTTGATCATAGAGCCTCACATGACGAAATCAGCAAACAAGCGAAGATAAACCCTTATTTCCTTAAGGGGATGCTTGTTCAGGCACAGAAATTCAAGATGGATGAGTACCGGAAAATCTTTTTACTTTTACACGAGACTGATATGGGGCTCAAAAGCGGGGGGAGACAGGGGACTCTCTTTGAAATGCTGCTTTTTGAGATCTGTTTGAAGAAGAGTTAGGTCTAAAATATAAAAGAAAGGGCTGATCAGCCCTTTCTTTTATATATACCTATAAAGTCAGTCTCTAACCGAGAGTGTTGACGAGTTTAACCAGCCTGGAAACACTTCTTGATGCGTTTGATTTATGGATAACGCCTTTTGTGGCAGTTTTGTCAATAGCCGGGATGGCAATGGCCAGAGCTTCCTTGGCGGCAGCCAGATCTTTTTTCTCTACCGCTTCGCGAACTCTCTTGACGCATGTTTTAAGAGTGGAGCGGACATGTTTGTTCCGGGCGTTTCTTACCTTGTTCTGCTTGATTCTTTTAAGAGCTGATTTGTGATGTGCCAAACTGCACCTCCGAGTTATTATATGAATGTCTTGAATTCAATTTTGAATAAAATTCTATATCATTAGCAGTAGTCCCCTGTCAATCAAAAAAAGTTGCCATAAAACTGTTCTTCACGGAGTTGTCGGGTGAAAACTGTTGACTAATTAAAAGCTTATTGCGTACTATTTTCAATTCGAACTAAGGCAAAGGTTGATTCTTATGGTGCGTAAAAAAGTACACATTATGACATTCGGTTGTCAGATGAATGTCAGTGACTCGGAAAAGATCGCGGCAACGCTTGGAACAATTGGTTATACGCCTGTCGCCTCCATAGCTGAGGCTGACATGGTTGTCCTTAATACCTGCAGTGTCAGAGCTAAGGCTGAAGAGAAGATCTACGGCATCCTGTTGACAATGAAGGGGGAATTGAAGGCTAATCCGGATCTGCTCATAGGTGTGGGTGGCTGTGTTGCACAGCAGGAAGGTGAGCGGCTCCTGGCAAAGGTTCCCCACTTAAGTTTTGTTTTTGGTACTCATAACCTGCATCTGCTTCCGGAGATGGTTCGTCTGGCGGAAGGCGGCAAGCGTATTTCCGAAACAGCTTTCATTGATGATGAAAACCGCTTTGATCTCTTCCTGAATAATGGTGAAGTCAGCGGAGTTACCAGATCCGTGACGATAATGCAGGGATGTAATAATTTCTGTTCTTACTGCATTGTCCCTTTTGTGAGGGGGCGTGAGGTCAGCAGGCGTTCGACTGATATTCTTGCTGAGATCATTAACCTCTCTGCTTCTGGAGTGAAAGAGGTGACTCTGCTCGGGCAGAATGTCAACTCTTACGGCAGCAAAGGCGGTGATGGTTCCGATTTCGCGAGGCTTATAAGAGCTGTTGCTAAAGTAGACGGGATTGAACGGATCCGCTTTATGACGTCACATCCAAAGGATATGTCGGCACCACTTATAGACTGTTTTGCCGATGTGGAGAAGCTCTGTTCTTACATTCATCTGCCGGTACAGTCAGGAAGCGACAGGATTCTCGGTTTAATGAACCGTGGGTATACCCGCTCAGACTATATGGAGAAGATTGAAAGACTGAGGGTGATCCGCCCAGAAATTCTCGTTACCAGCGACATCATTGTCGGCTTTCCCGGCGAAACTGAAGAAGAGTTTCAGGATTCTCTTTCACTGATGAGCGCTGTTGGATATTCGGATACCTATTCATTTGTCTACTCGCCTCGCCCAGAGACTAAAGCTGCCGGTATGCCTGACGCCGTTTCAAAAAAGGAAAAATCGGAGCGTTTGAACAGACTTTTAGCACTGCAGAAAAAATTGACTGCAACAGTGCAAAACTCTTTCGTCGGCGAGAGGGTGGAGGTGCTGGTCGAAGGTGTTAGTAAACGGGCGGGGCAGGTTTATGGCCGGACATCAGGCAACAGAGTTGTTAACTTTACCGGATCGGTTGCTCTGACCGGGACTTTGCAACGACCGCTTATAATTAAAAATCTGCAAAACTCACTCCTGGGCGAGCTGACACAAGGTTAAAGGCAAATTTAATGAGTAAAAAACCAGCAGGCTACCGTTACCTTAATATTGTCGGTTTTACAGTCGATGCCATGCAGCCTCTCGCTCTTTTCAAGGATGAGTCAGAGGAGACCACATTCCCGCTCTGGCTTGAACTGGTAGATATCCTTGCTATAACTGCAGACCTTGTAACCAATCGTCTTTCAGGCCGGGGTGACAAGAGTGATTTGCTCGACTCCGTGCTTGATACTATCGGCTTCAAGGTCGCGGATATTCTGATTAATGGCACGGCTGCTAAAGGCTACACTGCTGACATCTGCCTTGATGGTGAAGAAAGTTGTGTAAAGGTAAGGGTAGAGCTGGTTACGGCCCTTTTGACGGCGATTAAGTATAAACTTTCCGTAGGTATTTCAGAAGAGGCGCTTACAAGCTCCTCAGTTGTTGATCAGCGCGTGACAGATGGTGTCGATCTTCTGGGCGATAAGCATCTACTGGAGATGCTGGAGAGAATGAACCCTGAAGAAATGGGTAAATACCCGATGTAGAGCAGGCCGGAAACTATAGAGATATTACATTTATGGAGGCAAGATGAGAGATGAAGCACTGAAGTTTCTGCAAGAGCTGCTGCATGCTCCAAGTCCGTCAGGCTATGAACAGCCGGCACAGCGTGTGTTCAGATCATATATCGAGCCTTTTTCCACGGTGACATCCGATGTAATGGGGAACGTCTACGGTTATATATCAGGGGCTTCAGATGATTGCCCACGAGTCATGATTGTTGGTCATAGTGATGAAATCGGTTTGCAGATAAGATATATTGACGATAAAGGTTTTATCTTTTTCTCGGCAATAGGCGGCGTAGATGCGCATCTTACTCCCGGACTGATAGTAAATATCCATGCTAGAAACGGGACAGTCCGCGGGGTTATCGGTAAGAAACCGATCCATCTCATGGAAGCTAAGGACAGGGAAAGTGTCGTTAAACTTGATGCCCAGTACATTGATATTGGTGCTGTCGATAAAAAAGGGGCAGAGGAACTTGTCAGGGTTGGTGACGCTGTGACTTTTTCTTCCGAGTTTTCAGTCCTTCAGGGTGATCGTGTTACTGCCAGAGGTTTTGATGACAAGGCGGGAAGCTTCATTGTTGCCGAAGTGCTCAGGCAGGTGTCTGCACTGACTGAAAAACTACCCTGCGAACTTTATGGAGTTTCATCTGTGCAGGAGGAGATCGGCCTGCGGGGGGGGACTACCAGTTGTTACAATGTGAAACCGGATATCGGTATCTGCGTAGAGGTTGACTTTGCGACTGATCAGCCTGACGTTGAGCGCAAGCATAACGGTGATGTCTCTCTTGGTAAGGGGCCAATCCTCCCCAGGGGTGCAAACATAAATCATGCGCTTTTCGAGCTGCTTGCTGATACCGCCGCAAAAGAGGGGATACCGGTTCAGTTTACCGGAATTCCCCGGGCTACCGGCACTGATGCGAATGTTATGCAGATCTCAAGAGGCGGGGTTGCGACGGCACTGGTCAAGATTCCTCTTCGTTACATGCATACACCGGTCGAGGTGGTTGATCTTTCTGATATAAGAAATGCAGTAAAGTTGATTATTGCCACTGTCGCAAGGATCAACGACAAGCGTGACTTTATCCCGGTTTGATTCCTGGTTTAAATTCAGGAATATTCCTGTCTACTGTTGACTCTTGGTTTATTTAATGTAGAAATGATGAAAATTCTCTGGGGGTGTTTAAATGATTAAATATCGATTTTTTACTATTGCGTTTTTGTCGTCTCTGCTGCTTGCTACCACTCTTTTTGCTGCTCAGGCAGATAAGCTTGGTCCTGAATATATTAAGCTCAAAATGGGCACGAAGACGCTTGAGTTCGCCCATCATAAACACCAGAAACTGGTCAAAAATCAGTGCTGGGAGTGTCATGACAAGAAATTGGGCCGGATAGAAAACTGGAGCGAATCAACTGCCCACAAGCTCTGTATCGCCTGTCATGATCTGAATGAGAAGGGTCCGGTAAATTGCAAGGCTTGTCATAAGAAGTAGTTTTTGCAGTGACTTAGTTCGAAGCCGGTGGTGCACTATGCCCGCCGGTTTTCGTATTTAGAGGGGTTGTAAAATGCCGGTTTCAGCTGCCATATCAATAGTTCTTGTCGAGCCGCAAAGCCCCGGCAATGTCGGCATGGTCTGCAGGGCCATGAAGAACATGGGCCTTTCTGATTTAAGGCTGGTAAATCCTTGTCCGATCGATCATCCGGAAGCGCTCATGTTTGCAGTCTCCGCCAAGGATCTGCTGGAAACAGCCACAATATTTCCCGATCTGGAGTCTGCACTCGCAGATACGCCGCTCTCTGTTGCAACCACCAGAAGACATGGAAAATACCGCCAGGAGATTTTTACCCCGAAAGAGATCGTTGCGAAAATTGCAGCTGATGCCGGGATAAACAGGGCTGCGATTGTATTCGGCCGTGAGGATAGCGGTTTGACAACGAGGGAGGTCTCGCTTTGCCGCTGGCAGGCGACCATATCTACCTCAGGTGAGTTTGGCTCACTCAATCTGGCTCAGTCGGTTCTGATTTTCTGCTATGAGATTCTGAACGGTTCCGGGCCTACTGATAAACAGATTGTCCGGGAGTTGGCTCCGGGAGACTCACTGGAGTCGATGTATTCCCACATGGAAAAGGTACTGATGAGAATCGGTTTTCTCAATCCAGAAAACCCGGCCCATGTGATGATGACGCTGCGGCGCATACTTTCCCGGGCGGAGCTTGACAGTAGAGAGGTCACAATTGTCAGAGGGATGATGTCGCAGATTGATTGGGCTTGCGGCGAGTTTAAAGGGAAGAAAGGGGTGGCGGCATGAAATCCACCTGGATTGGCCTCGTCGCCGGCTTTCTTACCAGCATAGCAGTTATTCCCCAGGTCGTCAGAACCTGGCGGACCAAGCATGCACGGGATATCTCCATCTGGCAGCCGCTGATTCTGATCATCGGGATGTTGTTATGGCTGATCTACGGGCTGCTTCTCAATGACCTGCCACTCATCGCGGCAAACTCTTTCTCCATAAGTTGTTATCTGGTTTTGCTGGGGATGAAGATCTTCTTTGATCGTCGCGCCAAATCTTTTACACCTTTGTAAAGAAGTGTACCGCTTTAAAGACGATATCAAGCAGATCAGGTTCTGATTTCATGTTTAAATTGAACGGGTCGATATCGTTGTAATCGGCAGTAGACCCGCCTCCAGCCCGGCTCTGCCTGGTTTTACCCTCAAGAGTCATCTCTTCTTTTTGCCGCTCTGCTGCTCTTTCATTGTCCAACAGTTTCCCGCCGGCTTTCATCCATTCCGAGAGCTGTCTGAGTTCACCGGCGTCAAGCCAGACGCCATGCTCTTTGCAGCGGTCAATGACAACACCGCTTCTTGCGCCGAAATTGATTCGGTTCATCAAGTTTGCACATACGGGACACTTGACATAGGTGGCGCTGCGACTGGGCGTGATATCCGAGAGGTTGAACTGGGCAAGGCGGCTTCTGTTGATTTCGAAAACATTTTTGACGGTGTCTTCCAGCAGCGCTTCCAGCTCACCCGGATCGAAGAAGAGCCCCAGGCATTCCTTGCAGCGCTCGATGAAAAACTTTCCGTCTATGCCGAGATCAACAGTTTCAAGCGGGATTGTGCAGACGGGACAGATGCGCTCTGACTCGGTTTCGTGGGTGGTGTAGAAGTTAATATTTGTCAGGTCGACATTGTTGCGGCTGCCGCAGTAAGCGCAGTTGACGGAGTTTGAGGGGAGCGGTGCTGAGCAGTTGGTACAGTTTGGCACTTATAGGTTCTCCAAAAAAACGATCAGGTTAAAGGTGGCGGGGTTGTGAACAGCTGAGAAAACTCGACAAAATCGCCGGCCTTGCCCCATTGCGCCATGCCGGCTGACCAGAGCGATGTTTCTCTGGTTATTTCGCCGCTGCCAATACCACTTATAATAACTTCCGGGCTAAATGGGCCGGTCTGTTTGCCGTCTTTGCCGACGAAATACCGTTTTGACGGAGTATTCAGGGGCGGCGGTACCGCTGCCGGATTCTCGAGTTGTTCTGCCATTGCCCTGCCCACCTGGTTTGCCATGGCAAAGCCGATACCCATGCCAATGCCTGCCGATGCTTCACCCCCCGGATTATTTGCTGCCGCCTCCATTGCTGTGGCGCTCTGGAATTTGAGGTAGTTATCAAGGTTTCCAATAATCCCCATACTGCTCTTCTTATCGACAGCGCTTTCCACCTCCGGCGGCAAGGCAATGTTTTCGACAAGCAGCTTTGAAACCTCAAGGCCGTATTCTGAAAACTCGGGAGCAATTTTAGCGGTGAGGCTTTTTGAAAGCTCATCATATTTTGCGGAGAGATCCAGGAGCGGAATGCCGCTTTCGGCAACAAGATCTGAGAACCTGGTCACAACAAGATTGCGCAGCTGCTCGCTGATTTCATCGCCGACGACGACGGCAAACCGGTTCCGTTTGCGAAAACGCGCAAGAATCGCTGGACCGTCGAATCAAAAGGCCTGAAACGCTTGAAAGTTCGCTATCGACTTTACTGCAACGAATTATCGGTGCGAACCAATTGGGTTGGCAACGAATTTGCCGTGTTGAATGGTGGTGCAACTTTTTTGACCGTACCCGACCGGTTGGACCAACCGCACGAAGTTTCGCTCAAATTGCCGCGGAATTGGCAACGCTCAGCCACCAGCCTGAACTCGGCGGGCGAACAACCTCACCGGTTTTTGGCGAAAAACTTTGACGAACTTGTCGACAGTCCGATTGTCGCGGGCAACGTCAATATTTACCCCTTCGAAGTCGGCGGCGTTCCGCATCAGCTCGGTGAACGTGGGCGAATCGGGTTATTGGGACGGCAGCAAAGCAGCGACCGATCTTTCCAAAGTTGTGGCTGCCCATCATGAAATGTGGGGCGCTGTGCCTTACCAGCGGTACCTGTTCCTGAATGTCATCTGCGGTCGTGGGGGCGGGTTGGAGCACGACAACAGTGCGTTGCTCATGACCAGCATCTGGAGTTTTCGGGATGAGGAGCGTTACAAAGACTGGTTGAGTCTTGCCAGCCACGAGTTTTTTCATGCCTGGAACGTTCGCCGGCTGAGACCCAAAGGCCTGGTCAAATACGATTATGAAAGCGAAACGTACACACCCAGTCTCTGGATCGCCGAAGGAGTCACAAGTTACTACGAAGACTTGTTGCTGGTTCGGGCCGGATTGTTTTCGAAGAAAGAATTTCTGGATCGGCTGAACAAGAACATTGACGGGGTTCAGAAAACGCCCGGCCGCACCAAACAAAGTCTGTCCGAGTCGTCCTATGACGCCTGGATCAAGTTTTACCGTCCCGATGAAAATTCGTCGAACACACGGATCAGCTATTACTCCAAAGGCGCCGTTGTTGCGTTTTTGCTGGACACCAAAATCCGCGAGTTGACCGACGGCGTCAAAAGCCTGGACGATGTCATGCGGACGATGTATCAGCGTTACCAGGAATCGGGATACGAACCAGCGGACTTTCGCCGTGTCGTCAACGAGATCGCTGGCGAAGACTTGAGCCAGTGGTTTGCCAGCGCCGTTGACTCGACCGATGAACTCGATTTTTCACCGGTTCACAACTGGTTCGGACTGGAATTCCCGACGAACAAGGATGATGCGAAAACGGAAAATGAATCGGACGAGCCGGCCGAAAATAGCTCGCAGAAAGAATTCGACCGACGCCGAATCAGTGGAATCGCCTCAGCCGAAAAGTAGAGAACAAATCGAAGAAACCTGTCAACAAGCCCAATCGCTGGTTGGGATTTTCGGGCACCGAACGAATTTCCCGCATTGAACCCGACTCGCCGGCATCCGCAGCAGGTCTGAACACGGGCGACGAGTTGATTGCAATCAACGGGTTCCGCGTTACCGGGAGCATTGATGCGCGCTTGAAACAATACGAAGTCGGCGACGAACTGGATTTGTTGATCGCTCGTGGCGGCAAGCTGATGAACGTCGAATTGACAGTTGGTACCAGGGACGAGAAAAGCTGGAAGCTCAATGCATCCAAAAATCAAACCGATGATCAAAAACAACGTGTCAATCGGTGGTTGGGAATCAAAGAAGATACCGAAACAGGAGACAAGAACGAAACAGTAGTCTGAACTCTGCGTGGTAGCAAATTTTATGCCTCCCGGCGACACTCGAGTATCTTAGCAGGGAAACGCAGACTTCTGGAACGCCGCTTCATACGTTTTTGCGATTCTTACCAAGCGAAAACCCATCAGCCGTAAGACCGATCAAGACAAATATCAAACCGGCTCCCAGGAACAATGATCATCGACTGATGGCGACTGCCGGACCATCCAGCGCTGGAAGCCACCGTCTGGCGCACCCGAATCAGCAAGCTCAATAATAAAAATCGTGCTCATTGACACAGATCGCTAAATATACAGGCAAGATGGACAACCAGAAATAAAAGCCGCGTTCGCGCATCAAGCCGACGACAAACGGAACACTGACCAGGAAACCGACCCCAACGCAAATGCGGCCACAATTCCCGCAACCAACCACCGATTCAGCCTGGGGTCAATCAAATTCGTCGTAATCTCAACTCCTCCGCCGACAATGCCGACCAACGTTGTCACAATTAACAACTGGCCGATGGAAAAACGATTCGATGATCTTGCCCGGTTTTTGTGCAAGCAGGTTCGACGGACGCACCAATCGTCTCGAAAAAAAGAATCGCATCACCAGCAACGGAATCGAGAAGCCCCAACGCGATAACGGGTATGAATCCCAGGATGTAAACCGTTTTCCATTCGGGTTGGTTGCTAAAACTTCTGGTTGGTATCGAAGCGTCAACGCGCTGCCAAATGCCCAACTGCTGACCGCTGTGATGATCGCCAAACTGACAAATGAGACGCGCCGAACGCAAATTTTCATCGCCAAGCACCAGCCAGATGGAGAGTGTACATCCCTGGGCACGAATCAGTCCGATGAATCCACAATACAATTGCCATCGCGTCGCCTGGTGCAAACGGCTCGCCAAGTACGCAAACGACGCATTGCCCACGCAGCACAAAACAGCAAACCCAACCAGGATTGCGATGCCAACAAGACGTGAAACCTGATCTGACTTGGTGGATTTGTTCATGACGTTCGCAGCCAGATCAACGACTCAAACCAGTCGCCATTCCGCCTGATAGTTCAGGCCCAGCGTGATGATCTTCTGAAGCAACTCTTCATATTCAATGCCACCCTGTTCTGCAGACTCGGCAAAGTCTTCTCCGAACGACAGGTTCGGATTCGGGTTTGCTTCCAGGACATGCACCTCGCCGGCGGCGTTTAAACGCAGATCCAGTCTGGCGTACCCGCTCAAGTTCAGCGCACGATAAACTCGTTTGCAGACACTCAGAATTTTTTGCTCAAGCCCGTTGTCGAGTCCCTTCGCTTCCGAAGTCACAATCCCCAGTTTTTTCTGGTAAGCGGTATCCCATTTGACGCGCGCGGTTGCAATCTGAGGCATTCCGGCGGGGGCATTCTTGAAAACCATTTCCCAGATCGGCAGCGTCTTCAGTCGTCGATTGCCCAACACTCCGACGTAGAGTTCTCTCGCCGTCGATGTAAGTTTCAACCAGGGCATCGGTTTCCGTATCCTGATGGACAAATTCGATACGATCAAACAATGCCTTGTCGTCGTAAACAATCGAAGACTCCGAAATCCCCAGCGAGGCATCTTCGGAAACCGATTTGACCAATAACGGATATTCGAACGCGGCCGCACGGCGTGGTTTGCTCCCCACCTTGATGACAAAAAAATGGGGGGTCCGAATGCGGTGATACGAAAGGATCTTCTTGGCCAACGGTTTGTCGTGCGACAGCAACAACCCTCGCGGATTGCAGCCCGTGTAATGTTGCCGCATCAGTTCGAGATAGCTGACGACATGATGGTCGTAAACTCCCACGCCATGGAACTCTTCGAGCAGATTGAAGGTGATGTGGGGCTTGAAATCCCGGATTGCTCGACGAATATCGCCCAAGTCGTCACAGACTCCCAAAGGCAGGACCTCGTGTCCAATATCCCGCAGCGTGTAACGACGTCGAATTCGGTCTTCCAATTCAGGATTTCCTCATCCGAATAGCCGTTCATGCTTTCCGGTGGAACGAGCGACTCGTGCATGAGCACTAGTGCACGTAGTTTTTTCATAGCGCGACCCGGTAATGCCCTCCGTGAAGGTAATTCATTGTGTGGACGGTCAGCATCGCCAGGGTATTCCGTTTGGCTTCCGCCTTGGTGCCTGCCACGCGCAGGTCCAACGCGCGACATCTGTCAATCATTTCGCGCAACACTTGACTGACATTGTATCGATATTCGCCCGTCCACAGAGCCACCGTACGGCTTAATTCCACTCGATTTTGCTGCAGAAAGACTACCGCCGAAATAGTTGAGCGACTCTTGGGGGTTTGGGGAAAGATTTTTTTCAAATCTCGATCAAACGAACTCTTGCAATCGATCGTGTAACGGTCGTGCCGTTCCGCATAATGTTGACGCAAAGTTTTCTTGATTCGATGTACCGGATCGGTCTTTACGCGTGATTTGACTTTCGCCGATTGTCCGGCAATCTCGTTCATCAACTCGTCGACGAATTCCAGTTTCTTGAGCGCCTTCCAGTCTTTGTATTCGATTCGCCAGCGGCTTCGCCGATTCAGCCAAACCGCAAACGTTTCCGCAAAATCTTCTGCCGGATGACTCTGTGCGTACCACGGTTCCAAGTGAATCACGTAGTTCTTGCTATTGGGTTTGGGGCGATAAAATTCCGGGTAGGGATTTGCGTAACGACCAAAAATCTGGCGATATTTTTTCCGACGATTCAATCGAAAGGCCGTATCAATGACATGCCCGGCTTCATGCCGCAGGATCTGCATACACCAGGCGTTGGTCCCCCCTTCAACTACCAGCATCTGCTTTCGCTCAAGTCGCATCAGCCGCGGGTGACCCATGTAAAACGGAATCGCAATGCCGGGAATTCCATCCGGAGAATACCAGTCGTCGCTGAGCCATACGTGCGGTTGCAATTTCAACTGCCGTTGGGCAAGTTCGTTGTGAAGTCGTTCAATCAGCGGCGGTAGCTTGCTTGCTTCGAGCGTCAATCCAAGATCGCAAATTCGCTTGTCGAGAAGTTCCTTCGTCCGCCAATTTCACCCAAGCTGGGTCTTTTTTTCGTCGAGTCGAGTTTGGTCGGGTGCTCGGCAACGAAGCCGAAACCCTTACCGCCAATCAACTGCATGTGCTGCGCCGCCTGCGTGACCTTGCCAATATCGGCATCGTGCTGGTCGGTACAGAACACCTGCACGGCATCATCAAGCATCCACATGGGCAGTTTGACCAAATCCGCAGCCGCGTGGGCTTCTGGCCAGAAACAGTCAACAACATCACGGCTGATGATGCCGCCGCACTGGTCAATGGACTGGCAAAGAAGACGTGCCGGATGACGTGGTGGCACGCCTCTACCAATACAGCGGTGGTTCGGCACGCTTGCTGGTGGAAGGCTTGATTGCGGGTATGCAGCAAATCCGCAAAGGCAAAC
>CAWBBV010000018.1:0-79187 GCA_963787125.1 uncultured delta proteobacterium | reverse complement strand
TCGGGTAGCCGGGGGTTTTTCTCCCCCAGCCCCCACACCACCGGACATGCGGGTCCGCATCCGGCGGTTCGATAGAATTACCGGGCCGTAGCCGGGTAGTGAAGCTTCACCCACAGTTCTTTGACAGATAATAAGCCTTGATCCTTCAGACATTTGTTGGTCAAACCGGTATGAGCAGCCAATCTTCGGGACATCGCCCACGGGCCGCTTCTATTCAGGCCCGCTCGGATGGCGGTGCCAAGTTGCGTACCAAGTGCCAGTAGATTCTTGATCTTGGTACGACACCAGCGCCACTGTTTCCAGTAACAGAGCCGTATCCTGCGCCTTATCCAACCGTCTATTTCCGGAATTTCACGGTAATACTCCGATATTCCGAAGTACCCCATCCAGCCACGGAGATATTGAGCCAGTTTATACAACCGGTACTTCATGGAGACCCGCCAGCTTCTTCCGGTATACTGTTTGACGCGGCGTCTGAATTCCTTGTATGCCTTGTCAGACCAGATGATGCGGGTGCCACTGAAGATAAAACCAAGGAAGTCGATGCGGGATGTTCTTGCTACCGCACTCTTGGTTTCATTGACGTTAAGCTTGAGTTTGCTGGTCAGGAAGGTTTTCATCCCTTCCATTACCCGGTCGCCGGCGCGCTGGCTTTTGACGAGGATGACGAAGTCGTCTGCATAGCGGACGAACTTGTGACCGCGTTTCTCAAGTTCTTTGTCCAGTGTGTCGAGCAGGATATTGGCAAGAAGCGGCGAGAGGGGGCCACCCTGGGGAACACCCAGTCTGGTCTTTTCAAGACGCCCGTTTACCTTTACACCTGCCCGTAAGTACGTGCCGATCAGGGCTAGTACCCGCTTGTCGTGAACTTTCTTGCTCACAAGGTGCATGAGCAGATCATGGTTGACCGTGTCGAAGAACTTGGCAAGGTCAATATCCACGGCAATCCGGTATCCCTGCTGGATGTACTCCCGCACCTTTCGGACAGCATCTTTTGCTGACCGACGGGGACGGAAACCGAAGCTCGATGCGGAGAAGTCCGGATCGAAGATCGGTGTCAACACTTGGGCAATGGACTGTTGGATCAGCCGGTCAAGTACAGTGGGTATCCCCAGCGGACGGGTTCCACCCGTTGCTTTGGGAATCTCTACCCGCTTTACCGGCAAAGGTTGGTAACTGCCTGTCATTAGCGATTCGCGAATAGTGTTCCAGTGAGAACGGGTATGGTCGGGGAATTGTTCGATGGTGATGCCATCGACGCCGGGTGCGCCCTTATTGGCTTTGACCCGTTTCCACGCTTGCTCCATGTTCGCACTGGAGAGTATCCGCTCCAGTAGGTGCTGCTCAGGGGTTGGCTGATCAATGACGCGCTCCATAGGCATTCCCCCGGACGGGTTCTTTATGTCATGAAAGCTCATTGGTGCTACTCCCCTTTCTTCGTTCGGCCCTTCGGCGGGGTAAGGCTTCCCGGACTCTGCCGGGCTTGTTTCCAGTTGCCGGATCGCTTGCGGCAACGTCTCGCGCCTACTATGGCTTCTGCTGACTTCTGTCCGATACCCGGCATGTTGCCATGCAGAGCGCAGCCCCACGTATCTGGAACGGCAATTCGGACAGATCTCCCCGGATAAGAACGTGAACTGTGGCTACACAACCGCAGCATTTACCATTTCTCCTGAACCCATGGGACTTCGTCATGTTGTGCTGACTTGCCCGGATGATGGCCTTGTATGCTGTTTCTGTTCGTCGGCTCATAGCTTTGCGCTCCGGCTTCCTCCAGACCCCTCCTCGCGGAGACGCCCTTGCCTTCGGCTAGTACTTGGTTTACGCTGTCTCGCGACAGTGTTGGATTCACCGTACAGGGGACTTGCACCCCATAAGTTCACGCCCATGACGGGCGTACACTAAGAAAAAGCCGCTCCTTGTCAGCTTCCGCTGGTGGAGCGGTTTTTTTCATATTTAGTCGGGCGCGGGGTTTGGGGAGTTTTGAGTCCCTGCAAAAATGAAGCTGTTCAAAGCGTAAGCGAGTCGGAAAATAACTGCTGGCTTACTGAAAATGCAAGGTGCTGTTTTAATGTGATATCAGAGAGTTAAGCTTACTTCGGCGCGCCGAAGTAAACGGTTTTCATGGAAACAAAAATAGCTGGCGCGATAAACTCAAGGTAATATGTTTTTTTGTGACGTGATTCTGGAATCCGCCAAGGGAATATGACTGGAGAGCAATCCATTGATAATGGAGGAAAGTCATGCTGAAGGATATGAAGGCGTATAGCCACCTGAAGCCCGGACAGAAGGGGACACAGCGACTGGTGACCAGATTTGGGGCAGCGCTGGTTTGTGTCCGGTACCGATATGATGAGCGGACAGGGGACAACCTTACAACGGCTGAGATCATCGTGGACAGACGGCCCAGATCGACACCCCGCTATCGGGACGCGGACATGGTTGCCGTTGCCGTGCCGTTCACTGAAACGGCGTTGCGGGATAAGCGTAGTATGGAAAGAGGTTTCCTTAATATTTCAAGCGATTGGTAAACTCTCGTATTTTTCAGTGTTTGGCACGAGATATTTTGAAGGGGAATAAGGGGACAGGCACTAAATTGAGGGAGGAAGTCTAATTTATGAAATGGGTGATACCAACCGGGCAGTTCGATACCTGGTCAACTGCGCGACCCCGTTCGACAGAAAAATAAAAGGAATACAACAAATGGAAAGTCGGATAACCTGGGTGATAACGAGGTCAAACTAATTGCATGCTTGCGCTGCTAATGAACGTGGGCTGTAGTTTCCGACAGCAGTTCAGTTATCCAGGCGTTAATGCTTTTACCATGAGCAGCAGCTTGAGCAGCAAGCCTTTCATGCAAAGTCGGAGGCACACGCAAATTGAACTTTCCGGAAAAATGTTTGCGAGGCTCAACACCCTCTTCGACACACATTTCAAGGAAAGTCTTTAAGGATATTTCCCCCTCTTTGCGGAGATCATCAACACTGGTAGCATAAAAATCGGCTCCGCCGTTAAGCCCGACAAATTCACCCCGGAACATGTTGATTTCCGGATCAAATGAAATTACTGCCTGATAACCGTTAATGTCCATAGTGTTCATGGTGTCACCCCATTTTCTTCCAGCCACTTTCGAATGGCTGTTACGGCTCCCTTATCGGTGTCGGGCGAAGGAT
The DNA here is from genome assembly GCA_963787125.1 of uncultured delta proteobacterium. GTDB lineage: Bacteria > Desulfobacterota > Desulfuromonadia > Geobacterales > DSM-12255 > VEOV01. The sequence continues at coordinate 76,014 of CAWBBV010000018.1, read as the reverse complement.
GCGGACGATGAAACACTCGCCGGTCACCAAATAGACGTACACCGATACGTGAGCCTTCCCGTTCGGTGATCTCTGCCCCCAGTTCCTACGATATCCGGCCACTGGATATTGGCCGGGACCGGGTGGGCAAAGATCGATTCGAGGGTTTTGGTATGTTCTCTCTTCACAATAAATTAGTACCATAAATTAGTACTACCGTCAATTGGAATTAACAAATATGTCGAAGAAATGCCGAGAGCAAAAATGCCAACCAACGGGGTTCACCTGCCCTAAAACCAGACAGGTGAACCCCACGACGTTGGACAATAAGGAAATGAAATAGAAATTGAAGCAACCGATCTAAGCCCCGGACTTCAGAAATTTCTCAATGCGATAGCCTACTTCATTGCATTCTTCTTTTGGCTGAATTTATATGGTTTCTTGAATCTATTCTTCGGAATATTAGTCCCCAACCACCCCAAAAATGACTTTATGCATTATACAATTCTCGCGATTATTTTGATTATTGCCGCAAGCGTAACAGAAACCATTCGTCGGCGGAGAAATCTTCGGCTTTTGCTTTCATTTACTGCCCTTCTATTTATCGTCAATGCCGTTGTGATCTGGAGAAATTGGTATTTTCATTAGCACACCACATGGCATTTCCGAGAAACCATGAAAAGGCGATTTAAAGGTGAATTACAAACCAGAAAAGACGATAACGGCAGAAAACATCTCGTGATGCAGCATTTGGTTTGGTTGTGTGGACATTTAGGCAAAACGATTATATGGGCAATTGAAAACAGGGGGCGTTTGAAAGACGCCCCCCATCGGTCACTCAAAAATTGTGGACAACTTCGCCAGGACTTCATTCATGATAGTCTCTGGCACACTCTCCAGCTTATGGGCACTGCGCGAGGCTAAGTCGAGTGCGCGAGGTTGGTCACATCTGATTACACCAGTGGTTTTCGTCCCTGCCCCAACCAGCGATACGGCAAAGCCAGCTGTACGCGTAAAGTTGCCTCCACTGGTAATTGGCAGCACAACTGGCGTTTTTGTTAGACGGTTGAAGGACGACGGAGACACAACCAAGACGGGGAGTGTCCCCTGCTGCTCATGACCTGAAGTCGGGTCAAGTGACACCAGGTAAATATCGCCGCGCTCCATTACAGTAGCTCACTGCCGACAGGCTTACTATCCAGCCAGACGCGATCTTCTGCACTGAACTCGGCGGATGCGTCACACTGAGCCAGCAGTTCGTCCAAGCTGTATCTCGGACGTAATATTGGTTCAACAACTAGTCGGCCGTGATCGACGGCAAGGCCAACCGTTGCGCCGGCGTGTAAATGCAGAATATCGAGGATGGCCGGTGGTACGGCCAACATGATCGATCCGCCTACTTTACGAAGATTTGTTGTGTGCATAGTCCACCACCTTTTAAAGTTATACTGGAATATAACTTTAAAAGATCATAATTGCAATAAACATCCGCGAGGATATCGTAAAGGCGAATGTCCAATCGGGTAGCCGGGCGACCTCGGTCGGGACTGCTCTTGACACGAGACATTTTAAGCTAACAAAAACGCCGTAAAGCCCTTTATTATGGACTTCACGGCGTTTCTTATAAATTATGAAGTGAATCAGCCTTTGGGGTCTTGAAAGACTGTAAGTTGATCGTTAAAGAAAGATCTTTAAGTTGCCTCACCCTACTTCTGCTTCAACCACCGCAACAGAATCACCCGGCTTGATAGCACCACCCACCAGTACCCTGGCAAAAATCCCTTCCTTAGGCATGACACAGTCGCCGGCCTGATAGAATATGGCACAACGGGTATGACACTCCTTACCGATCTGGGTTACCTCAAGCAGCGTCTCACCGATTGCGATACGACTACCGATGGGTAGTTCCGGCAGGACGATCCCTTTTGTCGTAATGTTTTCGGCAAAATCGCCGGAGTCCACCGACAGTCCGAGACGCTGCATCTTTTCGATGCTTTCGATCGCCAAGAGACTCACCTGCCGATGCCAGTCACCGGCATGAGCATCGCCGATAATGCCGTGCTCTACTTTAAGTTCAACTCTGGGGACAGGAGTTTTTCGCTCTCCTTTTTTTTCGCTTACGCTTACGGCCACTACTGTTCCGTTCATGCAGGTACCCTCTTTAGTCTAACCACCGATGCAGGACATGGCTATTGGAATATCACTGTCCGAGCTTTCATTGAGGCTGTGCTGCAACGGCTTCATACTTACCGCACGCTGCAGGGCTTTTTTAAGATCCATGTCATCTCCTGAAGCAAGGGTCTGTTTCAGGTTCATGACCCCGTTGTCAAACAGGCACCCTTTGAGCATACCGGTGGACGTCACCCTGATCCGGTTACAATCATGACAAAAGTGACAGGAGATTGGAGTTATAAAACCGATCTGACCTGTTGCGCCATCAAGTCGATAATAAACCGCCGGCCCGTCCAGAGGATCCTTGGCAACTTTTTGCAGGGAGAAGTTCTGCACCAACCGCTGTAAAAGCTCAGCCCCGGGGATGGTGTAGTTAGCGGCACGACTGCCGCCGACAGTGGGCATATGCTCAATAAAGCGGATTTTGTAGGGCTTTTGCAGGGTCAAGGCTGCAAAATCGCTTACCTCGGCATCGTTTATCCCACGCATCACCACGACATTGAATTTGAGGTTATTGAAACCGGCGCGCTCGGCAGCCTCGACTCCCCGCATAACCTTATTCAGATCGCCGCCACGGGTAATTTTCCAGAAGTTCTTTGTGTCAAGTGAATCAAGGCTGATATTGAGGCTGTCGACGCCCGCAAAGCGGAGATCTGCTGCCATCTCCTCAAGCAGGATGCCGTTTGTAGTAACTACCAACTTCTGTAAACCTGGCAGCTTTTTAAGGCTTGCAAGAAAATCTATCACCCCGGGGTTGAACAAAGGCTCGCCGCCGGTAATCCGGATCTTTTCAACGCCGAGATCAACTGCAGCGCGAGCAATCCTGAACATCTCATCAAAGGAGAGCTGCTCAGATACCTGCGTATCCTGGCTTGTTTTGGAGGGGACGCAATAAAGACAACGGAGGTTACAGCTCTCGGTTATCGAGAGGCGCAGATAATTAATCGTCCTTCCATGGGTATCCTGAATTGCCATCCCCGCCCCCTTCTCCATCTCTGTCAGGTAGGATTCGCAGCTTAAACCCTGCCACATTACATGCAATAGTTCATGCAATGTAACAGGGCAAATCGATAAATACAAGAAGTATTCACAGCAACAACCCGTACATTAGGCTGCCGCATACGGGGATCATATATGCAGCATCTGGGCAAGCTCGAAGGCCAGCTCGACACTCTGTTCAGCATTAAGGCGCGGATCACAGTTGGTCTGATAATTCTCCTGGAGATGGTGATCCAGAAGTTGCCTGCTACCACCAGTACACTCGGTCACATTATCGCCGGTCAGTTCTAGATGAACGCCTCCCGGGATGGTTCCTTCCGCCCGGTGAATCATGAAGAAATTGCGAATTTCCGTGAGAATATCAGCAAAGTTTCTTGTCTTGTGGCCATACTCGCCTTGATAGGTATTGCCGTGCATCGGATCGCAGCTCCAGACGACTTTGAAGCCTTCCTTTTTAATCTCGCGAACCAATGGCGACAGGTATGAATTGATTTTGTCTGCGCCAAAGCGGGTGATGAGAGTGAGCCGGCCGGCTTCATTTTCCGGATTCAGTTTCAGGATTATTTTCTTTATCTCATCGATCGAGTAACTTGGGCCGATTTTAAAGCCGACAGGGTTGCAGACACCGCGCAGGAACTCCACGTGCGCGCCGTTCAACTGCCTGGTCCGATCACCAATCCAAAGCATATGGGCACTGCAATCATACCACTCGCCGCTGGAGGTATCCATCCGGGTCAGCGCCTCTTCATACCCTAAAAGCAGCGCTTCGTGGGACGTATAAAGTGTTACCTGACTCAATGACGGGTTGTTTGCATCGAGGCCGATTGTTTTGATGAAGTTGATGGTTTTACTGATCTGGCTGGCAAGTTGTTCATATTTTTCACTTGCCGGCAAGGTCCGCAGCGATTCACTATGCCAGTCCCGGACCCGCTCCAGCGCGGCAAAGCCACCGAGAGTAAATGCCCGGACAAGATTCAGGGTTGCTGCTGCCCGAAAATAGCCTTCCAGCATTCTGCCCGGATCGGGTATCCTGGCTGCGGTTGTAGCATCCGGGCTGTTAACCATGTCGCCACGATAGGTCGGTATTTCCAGACCATTGATAACTTCGGTGTCTGCAGAGCGGGGTTTGGCATACTGCCCGGCTATTCTGCCGATTTTGATGACTTTTTTTTCACCCGCATACGCCAGAATTACCGACATTTGCAGAATAACCTTGAGAAGTTCACGAATTGCCGGACCGCTACACCTGGAAAAATCTTCGGAGCAATCGCCGCACTGCAGGACAAAAGCTTTTCCTTCCGCCGCTTCTGCCAATTGCCCCTTCAATGTCCGGCTCTCACCGGCAAAAACCAGCGGCGGAAGTTGTGAAATATTTTGCAGCACCTGCTCATAGGCTTGCTTATCAGGCCACGAAGGCTGCTGCACAGCCGGATAAGAACGCCATCCTGATTTATCCCATTCACGCTTGTCCATGAAAGCTTATCTCCTTTAGACAGGTTAACACTTACTTCAATCACCGACCGCCTTTGCATAAATCATTTCCAGATCCTGCAACCGCTCGAGAATGTTGCCGGGACAGGTGACTGCATGCATCCAGCGGTCGCACCATGTGCAGTTGCCACAACCGTTATAGGTTTTAACGCAGGGGACAGTACCTTCAACAAAAGGTTCGATAAATCCGGCCATCTCCTTATTATCCACCGAGAATCGGCTGGGCACAAGCTTTTTGCCGACAGCAGCCTCCCATTCGGGCCGGACTGAGCCGGGTTTCTCGACAAATTCCCAGATATCGCCATCATAACGCCCATAAGCATAAGCTCTGCTTAAACGGACAATCCATTCAGAACTTTCTGTCCTGCCTGCCAGCTTGATAATACTTGCCCCGGCCTCCAGCAGATAATGGATATCCTCTGGTCTTACCCATGGTGCCTTAAGGGTGTAGACCGGATCTTTAATTTTCGCCATGCTGCAGAGAATTCTGCAAAGATCCGGAGCGCAATAATCGTTTCCAAGCCGTGATGAGTGGGCCGTATGCTCCTGATGAAAAGGCTGCAGCACACAGTCTGGCAGACAGGCTTCATTTACCAGAACAATAAGCGGATGATGCGGGAATTTTTTACTGACTTTCTTTATCAGGCCAAAGTTGCGGCTATGCCTGTTATCGAGCATTATCCGGTCGATGTGGGCATAATCGATCTGCTGCTTGATCCGCTCCAGATTGTCCACATGATTATTGACGCTTGAGGTTAAGGTTATTTCCGGGAACCATTTCTTCAATTTGAGACAGAGTAGCGGATTGGTCACCGTAAAACTATCGACACCGGCGGTGACAAGTTTTTCTGCTTCCAGACGCAACTCCTGCTGAAAACCCGGATCCCACTCCCTGCCGCCGATGGTGATTGCGTTCCAGAGGTATTCGAATTTGATGTTATGACGGTGCGCCTCTGCAATATAAGCCTCAAGTGGCAGTTGACGCTCATTGACAGTGCTGGACGTTCTGCCGGAACCAAGGAGTGAAAATTTATCAGCTGCATAGACTTCCACAATCGGAGTTACCGTGTCGCGACTGGCATTGATTCCAGCCAGCTCAGCGAATAGTTTGATGTCCCAGTTAAACGGGACCTTTAACCCCTTTGCCGAATGTTTCCGGGTTTTACTCATTGCTCCCTCCTGACTGCTGCCTGCCTGCAACTGATTTAGTTGTATCATACAACTTGTTGCGCTTGCAAGAAGGTTTTTTCCGCTAAGTGGAGCTATTTTTCAGAATATAAGGAGTATGTTAAGGGAGAGTTTTAACCGCTAGGCTGAGGCGTTTGCCTCTTTTATTGAAAGTGCGATTCGCTTGCGCTTGGCATCCACAGTCAGCACCTTCACTTTTACCAGCTCACCGGCTTTGACAACGACACTTGGATCTTTGACATAGCGGTTGGCCAGGTGACTGATATGCACAAGACCGTCCTGATGGACACCTATGTCAACAAAGGCGCCGAATGCGGTGACATTGGTAACTATACCCTGGAGAATCATCCCCTCCAAAAGATCGCTTATTTCGCGGATATCGTCACGGAACGCTGCTGTCTGAAATTGATTGCGCGGGTCACGACCCGGTTTCTTGAGCTCCTCGACTATATCACCAAGAGTCGGCAGCCCGACACTGGCCGTCACATAACGCTTGAGGTCAATCCTGCCGGTCAATGCAGGGTCAGCAACCAGCTCGACCAGTGAGACACCCAGGTCAGCAGCCATGGTCTCTACCAGTCCATAGCGCTCCGGGTGAACAGCGCTGTTATCAAGCGGGTTTTTCCCGCCACGGAGGCGCAGAAAGCCGGCGGCCTGCTCAAAGGCTTTAGCTCCGAAGCGGGGCACTTTCATAAGAGCCTTACGGGAAGGGAAAGAGCCGTTTTCGTCACGGTAACGGGTAATTGCCTTTGCCAGAGCAGGACCGACACCGGAGACGTAGGAGAGCAGTGCCCAGGACGCAGTATTAAGATCGACACCGACATAGTTGACACACGACTCGACAACGCTATCAAGGGATTTCTTCAGCATGACCTGATTGACATCGTGCTGATACTGTCCGACACCGATGCTCTTTGGGTCGACCTTGACCAGTTCTCCCAGTGGATCCTGCAAACGCCTGGCAATTGAGATTGCGCCCCGCACGGTAAGATCCAGCTCGGGAAACTCTTCCCGGGCAATTTCCGAAGCAGAGTAGACACTGGCGCCGGCTTCACTTATTGAGACGACCGGTAGTTTCAGGCCGTCATCATTTAAAGTCTCCTTGACGAAGATTTCCATCTCCCGGCCGGCGGTGCCGTTACCGACAGCGATCATCTCTACTGAATGAGTCCTGACAATCCTGAGCAGCTCCTGCCGTGCTTGAGGGATCCGCCCCTCACCGATATGGGGATAAATTGTAACATTCTCGAGAAAACGTCCTGTAGAATCGACCACTGCCAGTTTTGAGCCGCTGCGAAAGCCTGGATCGACTCCCAGCACTACTTTGCCGCCAGCCGGTGGCGCCAGCAGTAGATCACGCAGATTTGTGGCAAAGATCTGAATGGCCGCCTCATCAGCATTTTCCTTGGCCTCCAGACGCAGTTCAACCTCTATTGACGGGGCAATCAGGCGTTTATAGGCATCCTCCGCCACCCGTTCAAGCAGCTCGACAAAGATACTTTTTCGTAAAACCAGGCGTGCTTTGAGCCCGGCCAGGATCTCGACCTGCGGGGCGCCGATAGCAAGAAACAAAACCTCTTCCTTTTCGCCGCGGCGCATGGCAAGCATCCGGTGTGAAGGCACACCCTTGAGCTGCTCCTGATAATCATAATACATCTCGAATTTGGTGACCTGCCCCTTACTGGCAACAGTGACCCTTGAGGTCATAACCCCCTGTTCCCTGGTAAGCCGCCGCACCATGGCGCGAGCATCGGCGTTATCGGCAAGACGCTCTGCCAGGATATGCCCGGCGCCTTCTATGGCTGCTGCAGCATCAGGAACATCTTTTGCCGGATCAATAAACGGCTGAGCAACTGCGTCGATAGTTCCGGTCAGCAGCTCCTGGGCAGCCACTATATCAGCCAGCGGCTCAAGACCCCGCTCACGGGCAATAGTCGCCTTGGTGCGCCGCTTTGGCCTGTACGGCAGGTAAATATCTTCAAGTTCGGTCTTCTGCCGTGACGAACGGATAAGAGAGCGTAGCTCCGGAGTCAGTTTTCCCTGCTCGTCAATCGATTTCAGTATTGTGAGTTTACGCTCTTCAAGTTCACAGCAATAAGTGAACTGTTCTTCAATAGCCCTGATCTGCACTTCATCAAGCTCACCGGTCTGCTCCTTGCGATAGCGAGCGATAAAAGGGACAGTTGCCCCTTCCTGTAACAGCTCGATAGTCTGTTTGACCTGAACCGATTTGAGACCTGTAGCCAGAGCTATATGAGGGATAATTTCAAGGGTCTGCTCTTCAGTCAGCTTCATTACTGCTCCAGTTCTTTCAAAACGGCTTCCTGCTTGCGATAAACCATCCCTTGAAATATCGCCACGATACTCTTGTCGTCATCCGTAACCATGACACTATAGGTGGCAAGTTTCGAATTGAGAGACTGCTCTTTTGCCTCAGCATAAAGTGTCCCTTTCACTGCGGCTTTGACAAAATTAACGCTGGTATTGATCCCCATGGAGAGCCGGTTGTGAGAGTTTGAAGCAACTGCAAAGGCAAAATCAGCCAGCGTGAAGATCGCTCCGCCGTGAACAGTGCCGGCACCGTTGAAGTGATACGGCAATATCTTCATTTTCACCAGCGCCCTCCCCTCAGAAACTTCAAGAAGCTCGATACCGTTGTGGCGGGCAAACAGGTCATTTGCGGAAAAAAACTTTTTAATTCCTTCCATAACTACCTCCGTATTGATTAAGAATAGCAGCTGCGACAGATCGACGAAAGCAACAAAAAGAAAGGGCTAGCTATTTCTAGCTAACCCTTTGTGTAATCGTTCTAATGTGGCGCGCCCGGTACGACTCGAACGTACGACCTACGGCTTAGAAGGCCGTTGCTCTATCCAGCTGAGCTACGGGCGCTGAAGGAAAAAATGGTCGGGGAGACAAGACTCGAACTTGCGACCCCCTGCTCCCAAGGCAGGTGCGCTACCAGACTGCGCTACTCCCCGACGAAGAGATGTTTATAGCACACCACTTCCGAAGGAATCAAGCTTTGATTTCATAAATTTTATTTTTTTCAAAATATTCCCGCAAAGCCTCCGTCGCCTTGCCTCTGTGGCTGATCCTGTTTTTGATCTCCAGCGGCAGCTCAGCCAGAGTTTTGCCGTATTCAGGCACCATGAAAAGCGGGTCATAACCAAAACCGCCACTCCCTGAAGGCTGCTCCAGGATAATGCCGCGAAGCTCACCTTCGAAAGTAGCTTCAAGGCCCTCCGGAGTGCAAAACGCAATCACGCAACGAAAAAATGCGGTACGCAGTCCCATTGGCACAGTCGACAACTCGCCCAGCAGTTTAAGATTGTTGGCTGCATCATCAGCGCCCTCACCCGCATAGCGGGCGGAGATAACCCCTGGCGCGCCAGCAAGAGCATCAACGCAGAGTCCCGAATCATCTGCGATCACAGCCAATCCTGTCTCTTTGCAAGCGGCAACTGCCTTTTTCAGGGCATTTGCCCGGAAGGTGCTGCCATCTTCAACAACAGTGGTGAGTGCTGGAAATTCTTTCAGTGAATAGAGTCGTATCTCCCTGCCGGCAAAGAGTGCTGCAAACTCCCTTACCTTACCGGCATTACCGCTGGCGATTAAAAGCTCCTTCATCCTGCAAGCGCCTCCTGCTGGATTTTGAGGAGTTGATTTATACCGTCAATACCGACTTTTCTCATGGCATCCATCTCTTCGAGAGTAAACGGTTCGGCCTCGGCTGTCCCCTGAACTTCGACAAAGCGCTGGGATGAGGTGATGACGAAGTTCATATCAACTTCGGCAGTCGAATCCTCGGAATAATCCAGGTCGAGCAGCACCTCACCGCCAACAATCCCGACACTGACCGCAGCAACGGCCTCGCGGAGCGGATTCGTGCTGATAGCCTTTTTCTCAAGGAGCCAGTTGACGGCATCCACAAGAGCTATATACGCCCCGGTTATGGACGCAGTCCTGGTTCCACCATCAGCCTGGATAACATCACAATCAATATGAACGCTCCGTTCACCAAGGGCGGAAAGATCAATAACTGCCCGCAGCGAGCGGCCGATAAGACGCTGGATCTCGTGCGTTCTGCCGCCGATCTTTCCTTTGGCTGCTTCACGCGGCGACCGGGTATGGGTAGCACGGGGAAGCATGGAATATTCCGCGGTAACCCAACCGGTCCCCTTGCCTCGCAAAAAAGGTGGCACGCTCTCTTCCACTGAGGCGTTGCAGATAACCTTTGTATCACCAAACTCAACCAGAACAGACCCTTCGGCATGTTTGATAAAGTTACGGGTAATTGTAATTTTCCTCAGTTCTCCCGGTTGCCGTCCGTCACTTCTCATTTTTCACTCTCCATAATTTTAACATTCAATACAAAACGAATTTGTCATAGAAACGCCCGTCTCTTCAAGAAAGCGTTTTATCAACAGCTCTTCAAATTTTTCCATCTCCTCCGGATCAGCTGAAACGAGCGAAACCTTGCCACCAGCCATCAACGCATGACCGCCACCGACACCGATTCCTGCCACTACTTTCTTGACCAGATCTCCGGCGTTCATCGCTACTGAAGCAGTACGCACCGAAAGTACAAGTTCATGGCAATACTCACCGAAAGCCAGAACGGCCTCTATCTCTTCCAGCTTCAGGAGAAAATCAGCCATCTCTGCGACCAGTTCAGGAAATGCGATCCGCTCCATATTTACCACAACCGCACAACCGTGAATCCTGGCGTTGCCAAGAGTTCTCCTTATTGTCCTGAAATACTCTATCGGCTGGCGTGGATTGGTAATCTGGTACAATAGCTGCTTATCCGCCAACGGGAAGAGCTGCAGATAGGCTTCACGATCGGGCAGGTTCGCTTCCCGGCCAAGATCCTGGGTATCAGACTTTATGGCATAAAAGATTGCAGTGGCGAGCTTGGAATCAATGAGTATTCCGTTCGCAACAAGATACTCATAAAGAATTGTAGCGGTGACGCCATAACCCGCTCTCACATCTACCCATGTGCAGTTTTTGCAGCTCTCCCGCAGGGGATGGTGATCAATAACTATATCCACCGGAAAAGCTGGACCAAGGGTATTATTGCCGGTTCCCGGTTGGGTATCGAGCATGCAGATTACCCCGTAATCGGAGAGATCGACAATCTCCAGGGGAACCAGGGGAACTTCAAGGAGTTGAGCCATGATAAGGTTTTCGCTGCGGCCAATCATTCCTGAAAAGGCAATAAGCGGCTCAATGCCGCTCTTTTCCCTGAAAAGCCGGCTTAAGGCAAGAGCTGACGCCAGGCAGTCAGGATCAGGGTTATCATGAACAATAATAATGATCTTGCCGCGGCCTTTGACCCAGGAAAGCATCAGGCCGCTGAATGACCGTGCCCCCTGAAGACGCTCTTCAAGGGGCATGAAATCATCTGTCTGCCGGGGTGATTCTGACATCAACGGTCAGGAATTGAGGAGGTCGCGACCAAAGGGCGACATCTCTCTGCCACGGCGAATAATGGCAGGGAGTTCCCGAATGACCGTATCGATCTCATCCTCAGTGGTAAAGCGTGAAAGAGAAAAACGGATGGAGCCGTGGGCACAGGTAAAGGGGACGCCCATGGCACGAAGGACATGGGACGGCTCAAGGGAACCGGAAGTGCAAGCGCTCCCGGAAGAGGCGCAGATACCGAGAACAGACAGGTAGAGAAGGATCAGTTCGCCCTCGACAAACTCAAAGGCAATGGAAACCGTATTTGGCAGCCGTTCAGCACCGCCGCCGTTTATTCGTGATGCCGGGATGAGGCGCAGCAGCTCGCTTTCAAGACGGTCTCGCATCCCCTTTACCCGCAGGTTCTCATCGTCAAGATACTCTCCGGCAAGCTCGCACGCTTTCCCCAGAGCAATGATGGAAGCCGTGTTTTCAGTGCCGGCCCGGCGGCTTTTTTCCTGGTGACCGCCGACCAGAAACGGCCGGAAAGGGACCCCTTTGCGGACATAGAGAATGCCTATGCCCTTCGGCGCATGGAGCTTGTGCCCGGATAGAGACAGCATGTCAACGGTTGACTCTGCCATATTGAGGGGTATCTTGCCAACAGCCTGAACGGCATCAGTATGGAAAAGTGCCCCTTTTTCTTTAACGATACGGCCTATTTCCTCGATGGGAAAGATGACGCCGGTCTCGTTATTGGCATACATGATAGAAACAACTGCCGTATTTTCATCAATGGCAGCACGAAGTTCATCCATATCCAGACGGCCCTGACTGTCAACATTAAGCTCAGTGACCCGATAACCGTGCTTGGCAAGGCCGCGGCAGAAAGTCAGCACTGCAGGGTGCTCGACACGGGTTGTGATCACGTGGCGACGGTTGGGGAAAACCTCCAGCGCCGACTTGATGGCTGCATTATCGCTTTCAGTGCCGCAGGCGGTAAAGATAATCTCCTCGGGATGGGCGCCGATAAGGGCAGCAACCCTTTGCCTGGCCTCATCAACCTTTTTCTGCACCTGTCCGCCAAAGTAGTGCATGGAGCTGGGATTACCGTAAAGCTCCGTAAAATAAGGGCGCATCTCTTCAAAAACCGCTTCATCAACCTTGGTGGTGGCATTATTGTCGAGGTAGATCTCTTTCATCCCTGTACCTCCTCCACCGTGATATCGTCAGCAACCAGTTCCCGCAGTTTCTGCTCCACAAATTTCGAGGTGTAGCCGGAAGAAGCACAGCCTGCACACGCTTTGCGGAAGGCAATCTGCACATTATTGCCGGCAATATCGATCAGCTCAAGATCGCCCCCGTCAGCCCAGAGTTGCGGCCGGACTTCATTCTCCAGCACTTCCTGAATCAGTTGCATCTTGCGCAGGTTTGTCAGTTTCTCGGGCCTTTTTGATTCCAGCTTCTGCTGCTCACCAAGCACCTCGGCAATCAGCTCTTTGATCTTTGGAATACAGCCACCGCAAGCACCACCAGCCTTGGTAAAGTGAGTTACCTGTTCGGCGGTGTGAAGGCGGTTCTGAACGATAACCTTGCGGAGAAAACCGTCGGTCAGGCCGAAACACTTGCAGACAATCTCCCCTTCCTGCTCAAGGTCGTGATCATGATCATGGCCATGAACCGGAATCGGACCGCCACGAAATTTGGCTATTGCCACCTCCAGGGCTTCCTGGCCCATAACAGAACAGTGCATCTTCTCTTCCGGGAGTCCCCCCAGGAAGTCAGCAATCTCTTTGTTGGTAACAAGGAGCGCCTCGTCCAGCGTTTTCCCTTTGATCATCTCAGTCAAGGCGGATGAAGATGCAATGGCACTGCCGCAGCCGAAAGTCTGGAACTTGGCATCAACAATATGCTCTTTACTGTCGTCAAGCTTAAGGAAAAGCTTCAACGCATCCCCACAGGCAAGACTCCCCACTTCACCTATTGCATCAGCATCAACTATGTCACCGACATTGCGCGGATTCATAAAGTGCTCTTTTACTTTATCGGTATAATCCCACATGATTCCTCCCATCGATTTTTTTCATATCATAGCGCAAAAAAACCGGAACGCAAAGAGGATATTTTTAGTCTTCTTACAGCTCTGCGTACCCGGCTTGATTGTCATTGCATGTTACACGTTTCGCGCCAAGGCTTTTAGCCTTGAAGGATAAACTCCCGACCAGCTTTCATAATCTGCTCTAAACGCCCGTTAGAAGAGGCTTCGCCATAGAGACGCACCACCGGTTCTGTCCCTGACTTGCGGAAGAGCAGCCAACTGCCGTCGGAAAGAACCAGCTTGGTGCCGTCAATCCTGATAACATTTTCAACCTTTGTGCCGGCTATTTCAGCAGGCAGGCCGCTGACCCGGGCAGGGAAAGCCGCCTCAATCTCCGCCGACAGCGTTATGTTTTCCCGCCTGGTAATGTAACGCCCGACCCTGCTGTAAAGCTCTTCCAGAAGCTGCCCTACTGTTTTTCCTTCGCGCGCTACCATCTCTGCCACGAGGAAGCAGGCAAGAATGCCGTCTTTTTCCGGCACATGCCCTTTGATGGAGAGGCCGGCGCTCTCTTCACCACCGATAAGAATCTTGTCCTGACTGATGAGTTCGCCGATATATTTGAAGCCGACCGGGGTCTCGAACAGCTCGACGCCGTGATGCCTTGCCACAGCATCGACAAGATGCGAAGTGGCGACACTGCGCGCCACGCCGCCACTCATCTTTCTGACCCTGATGAGATAATCCAGCAGCAAGGCAATAATGTAGTTCGGCTCAATGTAGGTGCCATCAGCGTCAACAATCCCGAAACGATCAGCATCACCGTCAGTGGCAATCCCAAGGCGTATTGCCGCATCGCTCTTGACCAGTTTGATAAAGTCGGGAATGTACTTTTCTGCCGGCTCAGGCGGAAACCCGCCGAAATACGGATCGCGGTGCTGATTAATAAGGCGGACATCAATCCCGCGGGAGATAAGCGGCGCATCCAGATAACCGCGAGCAGCACCATACAGAGGATTTACCCCTATGGCACCAATCTTCTTGATTGCCTCGAAATCTATTTTATTCTCAAGGTCGGCAAGATACACTTCCCGCGGATCGATCTCTTCCAGCAAACCTTTTTTTGCAGCCTGCTCCAGGGTCAATTCACGATAGCAGATCTGCCCCAGCATCTCGTTGGCGCGACGCTCGATATCCTTAGTTGTTTCAGGCAGCGCCGGACCGCCCCAAGCCGGAGAAAATTTAATGCCGTTATATTCGGGCGGGTTATGACTGGCGGTGAAATTTATACCGCCGGCAGCTTTGCGACGCAGGATTTCAAAGGCAATTACCGGCGTCGGTGTATCGCGATTGCAAAGGTAACTTTTAAGCCCGGCGGCAGCGAGAACTCTGGCAGACTCTCTGGCGAAACTGTCACCCATAAAGCGGGGATCATAGCCGATTACCACTCCACCCTTCTCACCGGCAGCGATAAGGTGATCAGCAATGGCCTGGGTAACTATTTTCACATTCTCAAAAATGAAATCCTCACAGAGAATTCCCCGCCAACCGGATGTCCCAAAAGTGATGCGTGCCATAAAACCTCCAGAGTAATGATATGTTGCTATGAAAGATTAGCAAAAATGATCAGAGATGCAAGTTTGCAAAAAAGAGCCCCACTCCTAACGGAGCAGGGCTCTTCTAAAAACAACCGGAACTAACTATAAGTTAGAACTGAATTACAAGCTGTGTCTGAATTCTTGCCTCTTTTGGATAAAACTGGTTATCGTACCTTGTTGTATCCAGACTGTAAGCGCCGTCAATTTCCAGGAGCACAGCCGGGAAACCGAAGGTTAAACCAGCGGTCGCAACTGGACCAACTTCTGAATTTGCAAGATTTTTATACATACCACCACGGATTTTAAACCAGGTCGCCGGGCTTAACTCAATGCCCCCGCCAAGCTGTTGATTCTTGTAATTAAGACCTTGCAACACTGATTCGTTCTCTGTCAAATCGAGATCGCCGGCAATGGAAAGCCAGCTTAACGGCTTCATTTCAATACCCATTCTGGCCTGAGGTTTGAGCTTAATATCATCCTCATGATACGGATTTACAGTCGGCGTGCCGTTTGCATCGACGAGGCGACCTTTCTGATCTTTAAGGTCCGGGGATTTGAACGCTGGTGAGGTGAGATTTTTGCCGACAACGCCAACAGACAGCCAGTCAGCATACCGCCACTGCACGCCCAAATCAAAGGTAGCACTGGTGCTCTGCACGTAATTGTCCTTTAAACCATCAATAATATCTTTTGAGTCGACACTCTGACCGTTTTCAATAAGTCTGATTCTTGTCTGATAAACGCGGCCGTTAACAACTTTGAAAGTGGCGCCAAGACCGAGTTTGCCGGCAGTACCCATATCAAGGGCATGTCCGTAGGAAAGCGGAAATTCGGTAAAGAGGACGTTTTTCACCATGACGGCACTATTATTATTATTAATGTTTTGCGCTGTACCGGTCGCTGTAGCGAACGCCGGTGCAACCGTAGTTGTAAACATGGCAACTGCCTGATCAGGAGTTACTCCCGGAAGAGTGGGATTTTTGTTCGTTGAAAGGCTGTTACCGAAAGCATTGATCACTTGCGTTTGTGAAGCGCCAGTAATGCCTAAACCGGTCAGAGTTGTTTGCAGCTGGGTGACCTGTGCCGGCGAGAAAAAAGTCTGATTCGCGTTGCCTGTACCTGCAAAAGTGACCAGATCGTTTGAACTAATGGCAACACCGCCACTGTTTTCCGGAAGAATGTTCGTCAAGTCTACTGTCGCCGTCTTACCATAACCTTCACTTAACATGAAAACGCCGAAACCAAAGTTCTTAACCTGGAAACCCACCGCAGCATCAGCGTTTGCAGAGAGTGCCCCCTGCTGATCGTGAATATCCTTAACTACCGTCAACATACTGACAATTTCTCCAACAACTGTCGGATTAGCGACAGCTGTATTGAGTTTGGTCAGATTATCAAAAGTGCTCGGGCTCCCTTGGGTAAACTTCGACAGCCTGTCAACATTGTCGGCAAGGCCATCACTGACCCGGGCGCCAAGTCCGGCACCGATTGTCATACTGACAGATTTGGGCGCAAAGGCAAGCCCGGCAGGGTTCCAGTAGGGTGCATACGCCCCCATGTCACGGGCAACGCCAGCACCACCCATACCCATTGTGCCGATTGTCTGGAAGTCAGCAGCCATGGCTGTTCCTGCTAAACCGGCGGTTAAAGCGGCAGCAGCTACAAATTGTTTCATAACCCCCCCTTTGCATCTGTTTTGTGGATACCGGTAATTAATACCATTATTACCGGCTGACTGGAATAAAAAAACAGCGTTATCATGACAAAGTGGGGGTGGCATCATTTGTGACCAACCTGACTTCCCGCTGCGGGAAGGGGAATGACATCCCAGCCGCCAGTAATGCATCATAGAGCGCTACAGCCAGATCGCTGCGGATCTGAAACCAGTCACTGAATTGATCTGTCCAGACACGCAACTCGTAGTTAACACTGTTGTCGCCATAGTTAATCAGAAAACAGGCCGGGGCGGGCGAAAGTATTACCTGCGAATTGGCTCTTGCCACCGCTTCCATCAGGTCGATTACTTTGCGGGGTTCGGAGCCGTAGTTAACACCAACCGCGAGGTCGATGCGCCGGAGTCGATCGCTGAAGGTCCAGTTGGTAACCTGTTCAGTAATCAGGTGGGAGTTAGGCACAATGATGATGGCTCCTGAATGGGTCCGTACCTTACTGGAGCGGATACCGATCTGGCAGACGTCACCGATAACGGTGCCGAATTCCACCGTATCGCCGATATGAACCGGTCTTTCAAACAGCAGGATCAGACCCGAGATAAAGTTGCTGACAATATTCTGCAGTCCAAAACCGATACCGACTCCAAAAGCGCTGATCAGAATAACAACCCGATTGAGACCGATCCCTAACTCTCCCATGCCGACCATAAAACCGGCAAGAATGATTAGGTAGCGAAGCAGGCTGGAGATTGCATAGGACGCTCCCGTTGACGTTTTTGTCCGTGGAAAAAGATCATTATTAAGTACGAAACAGGTGAATGAGGCCAGCAGGAAAGCCAGCCAGACTGTCAGCCCAAAAGCAGCCACATCTCCCAGGGAAATGCTGAATTCAGCCCGCTGCAGCCGTGCCGACAGCACAGCCTGACAAAAAGATACAGTCGAATTCAGCAGGCCGATATAGTCCAGCGAGCGTTCAAACCAGATGATGCTTGCCACCCAGACAAGAATCTTATTAATCCGCCGTTCCAAAAGATCTCCGGCGGAAGAGACCATATGGAGGCGCATGAGGGGCCAGGAACGAAAGGATATCGCAACAATGCCGTTCAGCATCTGCACAAAGACAAAGAGTGCCAAAGCCAGAGTTGATGCCACTAACACTCCCGACATCAGCAGTCGTGCCAAATGGAGATAACCAAATATGACCGCGGCAAAACTGGTCCCCTGTATCAGGATAATCAACCAGGCTACATTTTTCTCAAAATGTCCTATTTCGGGACTCTTTTCATTTTCCGCTGAACTAGCTGTGGTTGAACGCAAATACAGCCACAACCCCTGCGTGGCAGAGTTACGCTGCCACCAGAGTAGAATGGCAATTCCGCATACCGCCTCAGACAGCAGAAATAAATGCTCCAGCACTGGGACACCGGCAATGACCGGTCTAAAGATATCGGCAGCAATAAGGAGTCCGAGAACGTAAAGTAAAGGGAGTGGACGTCTGTTGACCATGGTCTGTACAAGCAGTATCATCGGCACTATAGTCAGCGCTGACATTATCATCCGCACAGCCTGTGGAGAACGCATGAGCGGCGACGAACCAATAAAGAGTGCTACTGCCAGTGCCGCGCTGAATGGTGCCTCAAACAGAGCTATATCAGGAGGGAGTTCTGTAGACTCCTTCCATGAATCAATACGGCGGCGAATGGAGACACAAATAATCGCCAGCAGTGTGAATAACCCCATCTGGGCAACAAATGCCCGGGAGGACCAACTGAAATAGGTAATGAAGTCAACCCGATTATTAGCTATAAAACTGCCGACCTTATCGACTGGGCTCATTCCGCCCGGCTTAAAAAGCCCTAAGCTCCAGAGTGGCTCAGAATCCTGCTTCAGAATATCCGCCAACGCCCCTTTTTGAGCGCCTTTAATCAACGCCAGTGCTTTGACGCAAAGAGTCTGCTGTCTGACAACAGACTCCTGAAGAACTAACACCGAACCGCGATGAGTATCCAAAGGGTGGATAGCATTTAGAATTGCTGTCCGGATTGAATCAATCTGCGAGACAACAGCTGCCGGGGCTTTACCGGACAGGGCAACCTTACTGGTAAGATCCCAGGAATTTTTCTGTGCAGCAAGTTGAAGCATCTCACTCTGCAACTGGTCAGCCCGGGCGGTCAATGCATTTTGCCACTCAGTGAGCAGAAGCTGCCTGGAGGCCCAGAGCTGTTCCAGTGCCTGCAGATTACCCAGTGAAACCGATAGTTGCAGGACCTTTCTCAATTCCGCCATGTCGTGGTCAATTTGGGCAGAGAACGAAGGTAGTAGCCTTTGGATCCCCTGCACTCCGGCATCCCCACTCCCCAGTGGATCGATACTGTCAAGAAAAGCCTGGTCTTTGGCAGCCTGTATTGCCACATTGGCCAGAGGGATAGCCACAGGCCTTTGCGGCTTTGCCGCAGTCGAAAGCTGAGCTTGAACCGCTAATAAAGCTGCATTCCCAGTGTGCAGCTCCTGCCCGGCAGCAGCTGCAGTTAGCGGTGCAAACAGACAGATTGCACTGGTCAGGGCCAGGGCAATCCGTATTCCAATCATCTTAAGCTGACTCATTTTCGTCATGTAGATACTTTTCACCGGTAATGAGCAGCTCGTAAGGACGAGCTGCCGGGCAGAGATAACTGCTTCGCAACAGATGAGCGGTTTGAACAACCATTCCATCCAGATATTCTCTTTAAAGATTTATTATTGAGTTGATGCCGCCACGGTTCTCAACGCCTCGGCAATATCCCGACTGACTGTAACCAGAGCGCGACTCTGAGCAGCCACCAACGGCTCAAAACCGGCGACTCCGACCGGCTCGGTTACTTCAGTACGACCACTTCTGCTAACTCCACCTTCAACCCGTCGAACTGACCAGAGAGCAACAAAGCGCACCCCTTTCCCCTCTGTCATTTCGCAACGCTGGATATCAAGCGTGACCCGGTAAGTCGCATCCGCCCCGGCGTTCTGGGGGTATGTCGAGACTCTTGCCGGTTTGAGGAGAATATCAAGATTCTCACCAACAATGCGCGGGATCTCGCTCTTCAGCGACTCAGCCCAGCGGTGAGTTTCCAGAATATCGACCTGATTGACTGAGGTCCGCACAACAAGCTGCGGCCGATCCAGCAGATCGGGCAGAGTAACCGGTCCAATAGCCACAGACTCTTGCGTAAATTGGGCGGAATCCGGTGTTGCCAAGGCGTTGAGCGTGTAAAACATCGATCGCGGTGATCTGCTGCAGCCGACCGTCAAAATCAGCAGCAAGAACAGTGTCAGACGCTTGATTGAATTGAGGTTAATCATGGTTTATCCTCCTGTTTGCCACGGATCAGGTTTTCCGGGTGACGCTCCAGATAATCGGTCAAGACCCGCAGCGACTGGGCTGCCTTGGAGAGTTCGCGGAGCGTCTCGCGCAGGTCGGTCTGCAGCGGCGCATCAGCCGACAGAGTCTGTTTGGCGGCACCCAGAGTTTTCCGCGCCTCTTCCAGTGCCGCCCGTATCTCCGGCACGATATCGGCATCTACCCGCTTGATTGTTTTGTCTGCGCTCTTGAGAGTTGCATCAAGGCTTTGCACAGTCTGACGCACTTCAGCGACAATTTCTGAAAGCGGCAGATCATCCATTTTCTTGAGGATTTTATCCAGAGTCGCCTGCAACTCTACCAGACTGCCGGGAGTAGTCGGAAACTGGGGCGGGTTCTTCGCCCTGTCTATCTTTGCTTTCTTGGCATTGGGGAAAAAGTCCAGGGCAACATAAAGCTGCCCTGTCAGCATATTGCCGCTCTTGAGCTGCGCCCGCAGACCGCTCTCGACAAGTTTGCCGATGAGCATCTCATTCTCTTTTATCGAAGGCAACTTGCCGACAACCCGTGAACGGAAGCGTTCCGGATAGTTACGGATAAAGACCAGCATATTGACTTCCTTGGTGCGGGGGTCAAGCTCCATGCGGATATCAGTCACTTCGCCGATAATGACCCCGCGGAAATCAACCGGCGCCCCGACCGTCAGGCCCCGCACCGACTCCTTGAATACCATGAAATAGCTCTGGCTGATCGTATCGCGATGCTTCATTGCCTCTTCACGGTTAACAAAGAGAGTAAAGGCGGTATTGGGAGAGGTGGGCGGAAATTCACCCTCAGCGTCCAGAGTCTGGAAAGCGATCCCCCCCACCAGAATCGAAACCAGCGATTGGGTATCCAGCTTCAGTCCGGAAGCATCCACGGTGAGGTCGATACCGCTGGCATTCCAGAAGCGGGTGTTCGCCTTGACATACTGGTCATAGGGGGCATTGACGAAAACCGTAAAGGTCACCCCGTTACCCCCCTTGTCAAGATCGTAGGAGATAACCTGCCCGACCTGAATACGCCGGAAATAAAGCGGCGAACCGATATCCAGCGAACCGATGTCCAGAGCGTGCAGCAGAAAGCGGGTTCCGGGCAGATCCGTGGTAATGGCCGGCGGAGTATCCAGCCCTTTGAAGGCCATCAGCGACTGCTTGGATTTGCCGATGTCAAAGTTGATATAGGAGCCGCCCATAAGAGTCCCGAGACCGGTGACGCTCCCCCCGGAAATCTGGGGACGTACCACCCAGAACCTGGTATCTTCCACCAGATAGGGGGTGGCCCCCTTTTTCAGTTCGGCAGTCGCAATCACCTGCTTGAGATCCTTGGCAATGACAATCTCTGTTACCACCCCGACCTCGACATCCCGGAACTTGATCTTGGTCTTGCCCGCCTCCAGCCCCTCACCGGTCTTGAAGGCAATGGTGATGGTCGGCCCTTTCTGCAGATAGGTCTTGACCGCCAGTGTTCCACCCACCAGCGCGGCAATGATCGGGATAAGCCAGACCAGCTGGATCGAATGGGTCTTTTTCGGCTCTGCAACTGCTTCCGGAATGGCGGAGAGCTCAGGATTATCGTGCTTGTCAGTCATGCTCGGGCCTCTCTTTTTGTAGTGGATCCCAAATCAATCGGGGGTCGAACTGCATTGCGGAAAACATGGTCAGAACAACAACAGCGCCAAAAGCCAGTGCCGCCGGACCGGCCTTGATGGTCGCCAGTGAGCCGATCTGCACCAGGGCGGCAAGGATGGTAACAACATAAATGTCCAGCATCGACCAGCGGCCGACAAACTCGACGATCCGGTAGAGCTTGGTCCGCTGGAGCGGCTGCCAGACTGAGCGGCGCTGCACCGTGATCAGCAGCACCGTCATGGCGATCAGTTTTAATAGCGGCACCATAATGCTGGCGATGAATACAATCAGGGCAAGATCCCAGGAACCTGAACGCCAGAGGTACACGACACCGCTCATGATAGTGTCGTCCTGTGAGCCGAACAGGGAACTCGTCTCCATCATCGGCAGCAGATTGGCCGGGATATACATGATATACGCCGCGATCAGCAGGGCCCAGGAGCGGGCCACGCTGTCCGGCTTGCGAAAATGAAGCTCAGCAAAACAGCGCGGACAATGGGCTGCGCCGCCTGAAACCGAACCCTTCGAAAGCAGGCCGCATGTATGACAGGAGACAAGACCGAGGCTGGCAGCTGTAAGCGGTGAATCGCTCATACTCGCACCTCACTGTCCAACAGTCTGGACGCCCGATCCCAGACGTCGCGACTGTCGAATGAAGATGCGGTCGCGGCCAGCAACAGGGTGAGAATGCCGAATGCCCAGAGAGCGAGGTCGGGGATAAGGGTGCCGTAATGAGTGAGTTTCACCAGCGCCACTATCACCCCGAGGATGAAAACCTCCACCATCCCCCAGGGGTTGACATGCTGCAGAACCCGCATCATGACGGCAAGCCCGGCCGGTCTGCGACCGTACTTCAGCGACAGGAGGAGATAACCCATTATGACCAGCTCCACTGCAGGCACCAGAAAGGTCGTCAGGAAGACGAGAACGCCGATCGCCTCCATCCCCTGAGCCCAAAGGGCATGAGAAGCGCCAAAAAGAGTGGTTGAGTTGCTCGTCCCCTGGATTTCAAGGCCGACAATGGGGTACACGTTGGCGATGATCAGCACCAGGGCAGCGGTCAGCAGAAAGGCGAGTGGTTTATCAAGGCTCTTATGGGCAGAGCGATACAGTTCAGCGCCACAGCGAGCACAACAAACCACCCTCCCCGGAGGGAGGAGAATCTCCCGTTGGAGCAGATCACATTCGTGGCAGGCAATGAGCGGCGTAAGACAAGCCATGGTCCTTCCTTTCCAGCGGGTCATTTTCCCTTCCCTACATCGACCCTGTTACTATACCAACTTAAACTGTTTTCGCCACTGCACTCCGCACATCACTGTTATCGCTCGTTCGGCGGCGCTGCCGGAGCAGCGTACCAGTCAGCTTTTGCCACCACCTTTGCCTCACCCGGATCGTTCATGTAATGAGGCGACATGATCTGGACGCCATATTCATTGAAAACATCCTGGATATTGGCATGGAGGGCGGTCAGCGCCTCGGCACGGGAAAGCGATGTGCTGTGAATCGCCTGACAGACAAGGCGGTATTCTGGATAATAGTCAGCAAGTGCGTGCTGAAATACCCGTGGCACCGGATCAGCCAGCACACCCGAGGTACGTCGGGCCGCCTCGATCAGCATGGCATGAATCTGCCGCCAGGGGGTGTCATAGCCTATGGACACCGTGGTGCTGAGAATAAAGCCTTTCCCCTTAACCGCCCGCGAATAATTCTTGGTGACCGTGCCGAGAATAAAGGAGTTGGGCAGGGTCAGCTCTTCACCCATACCGGTACGAATGCGGGTAGTGAATAGGCCGACATCGACAACCGTCCCCTCTTTTTCGCTGATACCGACGTATTCACCGGCACGCAGGGTGCGGGTATACATCAGGATCAGACCGCTGGCTGCCTGTCCCACAAGGCTGGAGGCACCCAGAGAGAGCATCAGACCCAGCAGCACTGAAAGGCCTTTGAAGGCCTGGGTCTCAGCACCGGGCAGATAGGGATAGGCCATGGCCAGGGCAAACACCCAGATTGCCCCCGCGACCAGTCGACGCGTAGGGCGCACGGTATCTTCATCAAGCCAGGAAAGTTTGATATCACCGGTTTTCACCCGATCAAAAAAAGAGTTGAGCAGGTTGATAAAAGCCTTGGCAATCAGGAATATTATGAATGCAATCAGCAGGTTTGGTATTGTTGAAACCATACTACTGATGATGGTCCCCGCCATAATGAGCAGATACTGCGTCAAACGATCACCCCATGGACGGGTATAGGGAAAGAGCCCCAGGGTATACCCGAGCCACTCGTTGATCATCACCAGCGTTACGAGCCAGTAAAAGATCGCAAAGACCCACCTCACCGCTTTGAGAACAAGTTCACCGTTAAGAAGAGCTTCCCCGTCGATACGCAGCTGTGACGATTTTTCCTGGACCAGAGGCAGAATGCGCCCGGTGACCCATACCCGCATGCGGTGTATAACCCATACCAGCAGCAACAGAACGACCGTAGCCAGCAAAGCCTTCCCCCCTGCACGGGTCATGGCCGAAATATTGCGGACCTCTCTGGTTTCCGTTGCGACAAGGGTCAATTCCTGCACTGCATTTTGTGCTGCCCGGTCAAGGGTCTCACCTTCAAGTTGATCGACATCTTTTGGATACAGAGAAAAGACAAACTCGCCATCGATCAGGATAACCCGCCCCAGGGCAGTCGGTTGAATGGTGACTTTCCCCACACCCCCTTTATCCAGTATCCGCAGGATATCCTTTTTGGCACGCGCTGCCCGGTCTGCCGGAACAATGCCGAAATAGGGGAAGCGAAACACCGTCACCGTGCGGTTGAGCACAACCAGGGGAGCTGGAACAATCGCCGGCTGGACTGATACAGCGGGATCAACAGGATCAGCGCTGACAGCTGGTGGTCCAACTGTTTTTGCCGGCTCGGCTCCAGCAGCAGGACCGCAGGCTAGTACCGCCACCAGTACGGACAGACAGAACAGACGATATAACTTTTGACACGATGAAATCATGGTTACCTCAAGAATACTACGGGTTCAATGTTGCTGTTTTTGAGCGAATCTTACTCCAGGAAACGCACCCGGCCGGTTTCAATATCGCAGATCGCCCCTACCAGCTAAAATACCCCTTCAGCCGCACGGAGACGACCTTCCGGTGATTCCAGCAGCTGCTGCATGGACCAGCGGACATTGGCCTCAACCGCTTGTGCGACCTGTTCCTGCGGCTCTGCCAATGGATCAATACCATCAAGGCATGGCAGGATGCTCTGCAGCAGGACTTCAATCCGCGATTTCTCTCTGGCGTTGCGGAACTTCATTTCGACAGCCGCCTGTACGGCGCCGCAGCCTTCATGGCCCAGAATGACATATAGCTGGGTTTTCAGATGTATGCCGGCATACTGCAGTGTGCCGACAATCTCTGGTGACAACACATTTCCGGCGATCCTGATGACGAACAGTTCACCGAAATCAGCATCGAAGAGCAGTTCCGGCGGCACGCGGGAATCGCTGCAGCCGATGATGGTGGCAAACGGGCGCTGCGCCTTTGCCAGGGCCGCAAGCACATCATTGCGGATCGTGGGAAAACGGGCCCTGCCAGACAGGAACCGCTCGTTGCCTTCCTTTAAACGCTGCAACCCCTCGTCAGCAGTGACTTGCAGGTAATCATCAGATAATGCCATCCTCCACCTCATTTAGGAGCGCTGAATGGGATACCCATTTGGAAGTATTCATAACAGATTGCAGCAGCATAATCTACTGCAAAGGCAGATGTTTTCTATGTTCACGGGATAAATACCGGGGGAGATAGAGAGTAAATTCATAGTTCTGAACACAGAAGAAAGGTTACAACTTTGGAATTTGAAGGAAGTTTGCAGTGACCAGTATCAGTCAGTGAGAAAAAAACACCATCTAAGGACTGTAGCTACTAATTATTTACCGGTTTGACGCACTTTATGCCGCCCCCACGCTTGTCGCATGGCGCCCAGTCCGATTCGGTTGCAAGCGCCTCTACAAAGTAGTGACGCACGAGACCGTCGTCCGCAGAGGTTAGGGTAATTTCTGGTTCTCACTTCCTCGGCAAACGCGGCCCTGTCTTAGCAGGCCCCTGCACTGCTTCCAGCCTCGTCTTTATATACTCTTTGGCTTTCGGGGATATCCCCTCTACAGCCAGCGCCTGCTGGTAAACTTTGACTGCCTGAGCCTTTTTTCCCTGCTTCTCGTAGATTTCTCCCAACAGAAGGTAGGCATCAGGATAGGTCGGCACCCGGCTGACAAGGGCGACCAGGGTGGTAACAGCAGCAGCACTGTCGCCCCCCTGCTGTTGATAGAAGGCTAACGTTGAAGCATATTTCGGCTCCTGCGGCCGGAGCGTTACCGCCTTTTTGCACCAGTCCAGCGACTCGGCCGGGCGATCTTTGGCGGCGATAATGCAAAGGTTATAAGCCGCGCCTGCCAGCTGCGGATCGGTCGTGAAGGCCGCCTTCAGGTTCATCTCTGCTGCACCAATATCACCCAGTTCAGCCTTGACCAGTCCCAGATTGTAGAGGGCCGCCGAACTGTCGGGATTTATCTTCAGTGCTTCATTCAACTTAGCTTCAGCTTTGGCAGGCTCTCCCAGCTTGGCATGGGCCATGGCAGCATTGACCAGGGTCAGGACCGACTGCGGTTCATGCTTGTAGGCGATGTCGTACTCGACCAACGCCTCTTTCGGCTTGTTCTGCCCCAGGTAGTAGTTCCCCAGATTATAATGACCATCCCAACTGTCAGGCCGGGCCCTGAGGGATTCCAGAAACTCGTCGGTGGCCTTGTCGAGCCGTTCCTTCCCCTTCCCCTGGGCTCTCATGTTAGGAAACTGGGCCATGGCCGCTGCGGCCCGAACCCGTACCAGACGATAGTCGTCGCTGGTGGCAACAGCAATATCCTGCAGCACTTCAATACTCGGACTCTGCCCCAGCCCTTCGACAGCAGCGCCGCGGATCAGCGGTGACGGACTGTTAAGTGCCGCGCGCAGTACCGGCACCTTTTTCGGATCGTCGCAGCGCCCCAGCAGCCGGATGAGGGAAGTGACAAAGATCTCATCACTCTTTGGATCACCGATATAAGTCAGCATTGCCGCCAGCTTTGTCCAGTCCCGTTTGCGCGCCGCATCGATCAGGGCGGCCCGTTTAAGCACGGTTGCCTGATAGTCCCTTTGCCGCCAACTGCGCACCAGCTTGTCAGCCCAGGCAGCGTCTTTGTCTCCGTGGCAACCGTTACAGGCATTAGGTGACTGGTAAAGGATTGTCGTCGCCGGGGTCGGCGGCAGCATGGAGTGGTCAGAGCGCTGCATCCGGGCAAATTCGGTTTTGGGCATGTGACAGGAGACACAGCGACTAGCCTCGCTGTCAGCCGGATGGTGGCTGTGGGCCGCAACATTCCTGACCCGCTCTTCATGACAAGGGAGGCAGGCGTTGTTGAACTTCTCTTTCTTGAAACGGTAGCGACCGCTGGAGGTGTGGCAGTTGACGCAGTGCAACTTGCCGTCCTTGGCGCAGGGGCTCATACGCCAGGAGGTCTGGGTGTAGTTCTCCCCCAGATCGCGACCATCCGGGTAGAAATCGGCGTTTTCAAGCGTTACCAGGTCGAAGTGATCTAAAAATCGCTCCGGCGTTTTGTAGGCGGCGGTGAGCGGCATGGCCTTGGAGTGACAGGAGTTGCAGGCGTCGTTATGCTGCGCCGGGGTGAATTTCTTGGTGCGGATCAGGCCGAAATCTGAATTGTCAGCCGGCTTTTCACCCTTGGGGAGCTTGCGCATGATCGCGTTATGGGTCTCTGAACCACCATGGCAGGTCTCGCAGTTTATGCCGGGTTCTTTCCAGGTGGTGCTGTAGCTGTCGCTCTTCAGGTCGTAGTTGGTGGCCAGTTGGCTGACATGGCAGCCATAGCAGGAGGTATTAAAAGTGTAGGGATACTCCTGCCACCCTACCGGTGTCTCACTGTTCATCTGACCCGGGAAATGGCGCAGTCCGGAGAGAGCGGTGTCGAACCATTCCTTCTTGCGGACGTCATAGGCCACCGGCAGGGTCTGCAGCCGCCCCTTATCCATCGGGGTGAGAAAGTAGAAAACATTCTTGCCGCCAAGAGCATAGTCAATTTTGAACTGTTTTTTCTTACCGTCTACTCCGGTCTCCAGGACATAGCCGACCTCGGCACGGTAGCGCTTTGTGCCGATGATCACGTCATCCTGCTGGGGGGAAAGCTTCTCCCTGGCAAAAGTTTCCGTGTACGGCTGCATGGCAAGGCCGTGCATGGATCCTGACCAGAGTCCGTAGAAACGCTCGTGGCACTCGCGGCAGCTTTTGGAACCGGCATAGGGGTCAGTCCCGGTCTCGGCGGCCATTGACTGAGAGGTGACTGTCATGCAGAGAAGAAACAGTAGTCCTGCTGTTTTCATGTGGGGTCCTTTAAAGAGCATATTAATCGTGGCGCTTATTTGCCGAGCAGGCTGAGCGCCTTGTGCATCGGCGCACTGGACACTCTGATGACGCCGCTGAACGGAGTGCTCATCTCCATGATCAGGAAGATGGCCCCGGCAATGGAAAAGGCGCTGATGAAGAAAACAACCCTGACCGTTCCATTCCGGGGGGCGATGAGACCATAACAGACGTAGAGAACAACAAGCCAGAAGAGCAGTACCTCAATGAAGACTTGCGGCAATTGACGCTGGGTTGTTTCCACAATCAGCCAGCGGGACAGAGCCAGATCATTGCCCAGCTGGAGCGCCTGCGTCTGCAGTTGGCGATGGCCATCGTCGCGCGGCGCCAGATTACGCAAACGTGTCTGCAGCTCTTCCAAGGGTTGTGAATCTTCAGCGGTTTTCAGAGCTGTACTATCCGGGTCACCTTCGTGCCAGACCTGTTTGAGCGTATGCGCGACATGGCTGCGCAACTGGCTGCGGATAGCGTTCGTTTCCGGTCCATAGTTAGCCAGAACGCGGTCGAGGAGAATGACTTTCGCCCCATCCTGGGTCAACTCCCGGTTCATCGTATCGAGGGTGTCTTTGGCCGAACTGACCAGCAGGCCGAGGACGAGAGCGGTCAGGGTGGCAATCAGGCCGGCACCCAGCTTGACAATATCCCGGGTCTCATCATGGAGGTGGTGCTCGGGGAGCCGCTTGCGGACCCACATACCCAGATGGGCGCCGCCGACCGTACAGATAATGACAATGATGGTGTAAATGAATGGTTTCATGGATTACCTCGTTACGGGCAAAGCGTTTTCGTCATGGCTGCTGCAAATGTACGGTGTTGCCCTCCAGTATGCTGCACCCGTTGTACCACACCTCACCAGCGTAAAAAAACCAAAATTCCGGCTGCCGGAATTTTGGTTTATGCTGCTGTTGAATAACAGATTAACCGTCAATTTACTTCGCTAACGGATAAATAACCTGCCAGTCGTTCTTCATGTCCACTACGGTCCAGCCATTTGTTTTGGCTGCGTCGAGCGCCTTGTCAAGCCTGCCGACAGGCGACTTGCGGTCATAGGCGTACTCACGGACAACGTCGGTGTGGTGGACGAGGAGAGCAAAACGGGCGCCCTTGCCGGCGGTCGTCCACTGCAGCATCGGCAGGTCGCCGTCGGAATTGCCGAAGGCGGCGATCGGGCGACGGCCGATCTGTTGCTGGATGTTGATCGGTTTGCCATCCTTGTCATCGATGGAGTTGATTTCCGGCAGCTTGACCAGCACCGGTTTGCCATTGCGTTGATCAATCTTGAGCTTGCCGCTGCTGCCGATGACCTGCTCCGGCGGGATGCCGTAGACCTTCTCCGCCCAGGGGCGCATGAATTCGACGCCGCCACCGGAGACGATGTACGTCTTGAAGCCGTTGGCGCGCAGATAGGCAAGCAATTCCAGCATCGGCTGATAAACCATCTCGGTAAAGGGCTTTTTGGTCAGCGGATGTCTGGCGGTAACGATCCAGTCTTGAACGATCTGCGCAAACTCCTCTGTGGTCATGCCGCTATGGGTTGCCATGACAATCTGGCCGATGGCCGCTTCGCCCCCTTTGAGCGCTCCTTTCACATCCCCCTTCAGCAGCGAAGCGAACGGTTCCTTCTTCTTCCACTCGGGATGCTGCGGCGCCAGCGTCTTCACCCGTTCGAGGGCAAAGAAGAACTGAAAATAAAGCGGCTGCTCAGCCCAGAGGGTGCCGTCGTTGTCGAAGGTGGCAATCCGTTCGGTTACCGGTACAAAATCGGGCGAACCTTCTTTCGTTACTTTTTCGACAAAGGCGACGATGGCCTTTTTGGATGCAGTGTCGTTCCAGGAGGGCAATACATCAGCGGCAAACGCACAAGTTGTGGTGAGCATTAGGCCCACAACAAATGCTGCGGTGATGAAAGATTTTCTCAGTGTGGTTTTCATGGTGACCTCTCTATAGGTGATTGGCTGCTTACTCAGCCAAAAAATAATTCATCGAACCGATTGACACTGATGGCTTACTTCGGAAACAAAAATGACACCTGGAACCTAATACCCGAGTCCGGCCCATTGGTCGGCGCTTCTGCATAGTAACGATAGCCCAGTTGCAGTTGCAGGGGCTGGCCACCGATCTTGAGCAACTGGCTTATGGTGGCGTTGATCGGTACGGTCCACTGGCTGCGCGTCCAGTTGTAGGTCGATTCCGTATTGACGCCAAAGGTGGTATAAGTCTTGGTGGTGAAGGAGAGGAACGGCTGGAGGAAAGTAGCGTTAACTTCGCGACGGTCACTATTTCCGGCGTACGACCAGAGATGGTTGCCGAGCAGACCGAAAGTAAAGCCACTCTGCTGCTTGAGGAAGACGGCGGTCGGCCCGGCACCCCACTTACGACCGCCGAGAGTCTCGTCGGTGGCGGTCGGATAAAGCAGCACCGGCCCGGCACCGACAATCCAGCCATTGAGTTCGGCCTTGGGGGAGATGAAAAAACTCTGCAGTACATCGCCCAAGCCGCCGACTGACTCCGGAAACTCGTTAGCCTTGAGCGGCAGAATGGTGCGGAGAATCAGATTATAATCCTGTCCCAGTGAGACCGGAATAACCGGCTGCACATTCAGCAGATAATTACTACTGTCTTCCTTGGGGCCGATGTTGAAATCCCAGTTGGACTGAAACGGCACACTGATCAGGTTGGCAACCGGGTTCTGGGTCTTTTTTGCCAGTTCTTCATCGGACTCGGCGGCAATGGCGACCGATTGCGTGAGAATCAACAGCACAATGACCATAAACTGGGCAAGGAAAAGTCGGTGAAGTCTCATGTGTATTCTCCCTCCTACACTTAGTTTTAGACAATGCACTGCTATTAGATAAAAAACGGGCGGCTCTGAGAGCCGCCCGCTGAAGTAAAACAGCTTGACTACTGTCCTGCGTGTGTTCTCATGGCTTCTTCGATCTTCGCTTTTACCGCCTCCAGACCAAAGCTCGCCCCTTTCTGCATCGGCGGGTATTCCAGGCCCGTCATGGCCAGCTTGGCCACTGCCTGCTGAGCAAAAACGAAGCGCCAGAATTCATATTGGAACCAGGAGAAATAATTCAGTGAACCGTTGAGAGAACCATTCTCAGGCATACCGAGTCGCTCAAAAGGGTCCAGGCGCAGGTTCGTGATCAGCGGCGCGTCTGGATGAATCTTGGCACCAAGCCAACCACCGGGCTGAACGATGAATTGATACTTGAAGTCGTCGATCCGGACTGCGGCAAGATTGCTTTCTGTGAAGTAGAAGAGTTCGTGACGATTCGACGGTCCTTTGCCGGTAATCATGTCCAGCTGGTTGTAACCGTCAAGATGATTCTTGTAGGTCCGGTCACCAACCGTTTTGCCTTTGAGCAGCTCTTCCTTGATGTTCGGGTTGCCG
This sequence comes from uncultured delta proteobacterium, assembly GCA_963787125.1. Taxonomy (GTDB): domain Bacteria; phylum Desulfobacterota; class Desulfuromonadia; order Geobacterales; family DSM-12255; genus VEOV01. The sequence continues at coordinate 44,601 of CAWBBV010000018.1, read as the reverse complement.
GCAGCAGCGACAAAAGTCGGCAGCCAGTCAAGGCCGGAGATAATGCCGTTCTCCACCTTGCCGGCCGGTACTTTGCCCGGCCAGCGGATAATCGCCGGTGCGCGGAAACCGCCTTCATAGCCGGTCCCTTTCTGCCCCTTGAACGGTGTGTTGCCGCCGTCGGGCCAGGTGAAGGTTTCGGTGCCGTTGTCAGTGGTAACCATGACGATGGTGTTGTCATCCACCTTCATCTCTTTCAGTTTCTTCATGACATCGCCGACGATATCGTCAAACTGTGCCATACCGGCTTCGTGAATGCTCCAGCCGTTCTTGGAGTTGCGCAGTGCCTCATATTTGGGAGAAAGATGGGTGACGATGTGCATGCGGGTCGGGTTGAGCCAGACAAAAAACGGTTTGCCATCTGCCTTGGCCTTATCCATGAATTTGAGGGTAAGATCAAGAATTTCGTCGTCTACGGTCTCCATCCGCTTGGGATAGAGAGTGCCGGCGTCTTCAATCTTCTGCTTGCCGACCTTTCCCCAGCGCGGCATTACCGTCGGATCATCCACGTCTGAAGCCCATGAGTGAACCATGTTGCGCGGGCCGACCTTGTCCAGCAGCTCCTGCGGATAGGCGGGGTGTGCCGGGTCTTCCATGGCGTCCAGGTGGTAGAGATAACCGAAGAACTCGTCAAAGCCGTGTACTGTAGGGAGGAATTCGTTCAGGTCACCAAGATGGTTTTTGCCAAACTGGCCGGTGGCATAGCCCAGATCCTTCAGCGCTGTAGCAACAGTCATGGCCTGGGCTGGCAAGCCGATGGGCGAACCGGCCTGACCGACGGTAACCATGCCGGTGCGCATTGGAATCTCACCGGTAACAAAGTTGGCTCGGCCTGCTGTGCAGCTTGCTTCAGCATAGTAGTCGGTAAAACGCATCCCTTCGCCAGCCATCTTGTCGAGGTTCGGCGTCCGCCCGGACATCAGCCCCTGGTTGTAGACGCCGATGTTGGACCAACCGATATCATCACCCATGATGACGACGATGTTCGGTTTTTCGTCCTTGGTAGCCGCCGCTGCCTTCTGCGGCGCAGCTGCCAGGCAGAGCGTGAACCCGGCCAACACACAGCCGACTGACGCCCACTTGGTGGCCTTTTCTGCTAATCCTGCAGTTTTTTTCATAATATTACCTCCTTTACTTGATTGTCGTTGTGTCAAACTTCTTGACATGTCTTTTTGCTTTTCAGTTCTAATTTCAATGCATTACCAATCAAAGTCTTGCCTCCCCCCGTGATTCTGGTTAAGAATGCCAGTTATGGAGGGCTAGCTCATGTCGTACCTATCCAAAACTGCCCGGTTTGTTGTCTGGATTTGCTCCAAGTTTACAAAGACCGAGATTGAACAGATCGTCGTCGGGTTGTCAGATGTCCTCGAAAATCGTAATCCTGAAGTTAAGCCAAAGGACGATTTCAAAGAGAAACATCCGAACTACAGAAACTTTATTGTCGATCCCAAGCCGCCACTGACTGAGCCCCCAAAGTTTAAAAAAAAGACCTCGATCAAAAAGACTACCGGCAACTCCTGATTGAGTACGAAACACTTCACGGAAAGTCTCTTGCTCCGGTCAAGCTCCGGGCGGGTTCATCACCGGTTCCAGTGCATGTCACCTGTCCCTGCTGCGGAGCGCCAAATACTTATCTCTACTTCAACGACGGAAAGAAGCGCTCTCAAGTTCTCTGCAAGGTTTGCTCTCAACTCTTCCAACTCCAACAGCGCTTCAGAACCAACAGAAAGTCAAAGCTCTTCTGTCCCCATTGCGGGCTGGCTCTCTTCAGGTGGAAGTCGCAAAAGGAAGTGACCATCCACAAGTGCCCAAATGATAACTGTCCTCACCGTATCCAGGCGCTTGCCAAGCTCAATAAAGCCGAGAAAGAGCTGATGAAAAAGAAAAGTTCTCAGTTCAAAATCAACTACCAGTACCGCGAATATCACTACAAACCGGAAGAGTTGGAACTCTCTTCTCCGGACAAACCGCCGGTCGAACTGGCGAGAATCCATAACAGCGAAAACGTGCTTGGCCTGATTCTGACTTTCTATGTTTCATTCGCCGTTCCGGCCAGAAAAACTGCTCAAATCCTGCGCGAAGTCTTCTGTATCAAGGTTTCTCATCAGACAGTTCTCAATTATGCCGCTGGCGCCGCCTGGCACTGCCACCGATTCAATCTCAAGCATAAAGGCCATATCGATAATATCTCTGCAGGTGATGAGACCTACATCAAGATCCTGGGCAAGCACCATTATGTCTTCTTTTTTATCTCGGCAAAGAACCTGAAAATCTCCGCCTATCACGTGGCCGATAACAGGGGCACTCAGCCTGCCATTATCGCTATGAATGAAGCCATCAGGACTGCTTCTGCCGATCAGCAAATAACCCTTGTCAGCGACGGAAACCCTTCTTATCCAGCTGGCATTCATTTCATCAATGCCCAGACTGATGATTCCCAGACGATTCAGCACAAAAAGGTTATTGGCCTCCAAAACCTTGATGCCGAGTCCGAAGAGTACAGATCCTTCAAGCAGCTCGTTGAGCGGCTCAACAGAACCTTCAAGTATCATGTAAGGCCAGCAGCAGGATTCAACAGCACAAACGGTGCGGTATCTTTAACTACGCTGTTTGTGACCCACTACAACTTCCTCAGGCCTCACATGTCGCTAAAATATCTACCACCGGTGCCTTTGCAGGAGTTGAAGGCACTGCCGACCATTCAGGCTAGATGGACCAAGATCCTCTCGCTAGCTGCCTGACTTCCCGTCTTCAAAGATCAATTTACTGATTGTTGTTTTAATCTGACCAACTATCTCACGTGCCTGGTCACAGAGTGGCTTGCCCAAAATTCAAGCCAGTAACCACAAAGTAGTGAAGTCACAGTCTGGACAGACTCGGAAAAGATGCAGATGAAGGGCATCGTTTACTTTCGAGTACTTTCCATTTCAATATCCCGGCTTTTCATGAAACTTTTGACACTATCTTGATTGTCCTGCCTGAAAAAATTACTTTATTACGCCTGCATGTTTCTCTCCATCAGGTACTCCAGTGTACTCTCGGCGAGCAACATATCCTTAAGCCGCTCCATCCCGCCTCCTTGCTCAAGTTCTGCCTGCAAAGCAGCTTTGGTTGTCTCAAACTCCGCGGCCTTGGCAGCAATTCGCGCTTGCAGGTCCGCTGCATCTACGGTGATACCTTCCTTACGGGCAATCTGTTTGAGAATCAGCATCAACCGGAGCCGGTCACTGGCTGCCTGCCAGTCGGCACTTCCCGGTTCGCTTTCGTCTGTTTCACTCCGGTCGAGTTCCGCTTTTACTAGTTGTTCCGGCAGGTCGAAGCTGATCAGTTCCAGCAGCAGCAGAGAGATCTGGTCGCGCAGGTCAACGCCTGACTCAGGTTCTCCCAGAGTACCGAGATCCGGCAGTGTTATCTGCGGCATGGGGAAGAAGCGCAGCAAAGCGCGGAAAGGCCGGCCTTTGACACAGTCAGTTTCTTCCGCCTCCAATGGTCCCAGCACCCTGATGCCGGCCTCGCGTAAGGCCTGAAGGCCGAAGCGCTGGGCCGCCCTGTGGGAAAGGGCGCTACTTATTTCAGCCTGAAAGCGCTGCTCAATAACGCTCCGTGGAACCTTCCCCGAGCGAAAGCCGGGGAGCTTGATCCTGACATGTTTATCGACCATGTCGACGTAATCGGCAGCAAGTTCTGCCCAGTCAACCTCTAACTGGAGGCGGTCATAGCCGTTGCTGCTCTCTTTTTGTTCCCATTTCATGACTGTTTCACCAGTCGCCAATGTTCGCCGGGTCGCTTGCTCGCCTCTTTGGCTACGGTTTCACCCAGACTCCGCACGATCTTCTGCACCGGTTCGTCGATGTGGGCGAAGAACGTGTGCCAGCCACTACAGAGGTAATTCAACCCGACTTCACCAGCAGCGGTTTTGATGAAGCGGTTCTTGGGGCATTCACCGAAGCAGGTGAACTGGTAGTCACAAGCGCGGCACTGCTGCGGTAGCGCACCCTCTTTCATTTTGCCGAACTGTTCCTGCCGCACGGAGAAGGCCATTGTTGCCAGCGTTTTTTCCTTGATATTGCCGGAGCGATATTCGGGATAAACATAGTGATCGCATGCGTAGACCGAGCCGTCACACTCCAGCGCCAGCCCCTTGCCGCACATGGGCTGCTGGGTACAGAGGGGCGAGATATGACCCATCCAGGTCTCGACCGCCGCATCGAAGTAGTTGACATAAATCGTCCCCAGATCCTTGCGAAACCATTCGTCAAAGACCCGACAGAGGAAATCGCCCCATTCGTCGGGATCGACGCTCCAGTCTGTAACGACGGAGTCCGCACCGCCAGGTTTCGCCCGGGGGAAACCAATTTCCGGCATCTTCTGCTCCATATCCCAGTGCTGGGGGGCGACTTGGCGAAAGTTCACCGGCTCGACCACCGGAATGAACTGAATACGCTGCGCCCCCACCTGGTCACGGAGGAAGCGGTAGACTTCCAGCGGCTTTTTTGCAGTAAGGTTGTTGACACAGCAGAGCACGGCAAAGTTGACCTTGTGCTTGCGCAGCAGTCTGGCGGCGTTGAAAACGCGGTCAAAACTCCCCTTACCGGCGTTGTCTTTGCGGTAGGCATCGTGCAGTTCCTTCGGTCCATCGATGGAGAGACCGACGAGAAAGTTCTCGTCATTGAGAAACGTGCACCAGTCGTCATCAAGCAGGGTGCCGTTCGTCTGGAGATCGTTTTCACAGCGGACATGAGGCGGACAGTACTGCTTTTCCAGGGCGACAACCTTGCGGAAGAAGTCGATCCCCAACAGGGTCGGCTCCCCCCCCTGCCAGGAAAAAACCACCTCTTTATGGTTCTGGCTGGTGAAATACTGACGAATGAACTCTTCCAGCAGTTCGTCGCTGATGCACAGCTGTTCAGGCTTCCCCAGAAGCTGCTCTTTGGAGAGGTAGTAGCAATAGGTGCAGTCCAGATTGCAGCGCGCACCGGTCGGCTTCACCATCACATGCACCCGCCGCACCGGCTTGCCGCGAAAAAGAAAGCCGCTGGTTGTCAGGGTTGTTTCGGTCATAGGTTTCTTTCCTGAAAAAACTTCATCTACCTGACACCGGCCCGACCGCACGATTGATGGCCGCAAGAACATCACTGCCCGAGTCGGTTTTACGGAAGTAGCCGGCACAGGCAGCAGCCTCGGCCTGTGCGCGTATTTCCGGATTGTCTTGCGCCGTGATAAAGACCACCGGGGTAACATCCTTGACGGCGATGAGCCGTGACCGCAGCTCAAGCCCGGACATGCCGTTGAGCTGGATATCGAGCACCAGGCAGGCAAATTTCGGCCGATGCGTATCCGTAAGGAAATTTTCAGCCGAGCCATAAGATATGGGCTGATAGCCAGCGGCCCGCAGTAGTCTGCTCATGGCAAGGCAGACGCTGGAATCATCATCAATAACAGCGATATAGATATTGCGGGCACTATTCATACTATTAGCAATAACACACTAAAAGTTTTTGTATAGCTGCCCTTTAGGGAAGGTAGGAACAGACGGGATGTGGGTGGGAGCCCTTCGACTCCGCTCAGGGTAAGGTTGGTGAGCGGTTTTGGACTACGCGTTGTGGTCGCCGAGCTCCAGCCACAACTTCGTTAATTCTGCGGTCGAGTAGACATTAAACTTGTTTTTTATGGCGGTACGATGGAGTTTTACCGTGCGTTCATGGATGCCCAGATCAGCAGCTATCTGTTTGTTCAGCTTGCCCTGGACAACATGCTGCAACACTTCGCTTTCACGCGGGGTGATGGTGCTGAAGCGCGCCTGTAAAAGTTCCAGTCGTGAACGTTCTGTTCGCTCGCGCTCATCGCGGCTGATCGCCCGGTTCACTGCGTCAAGCAAAGCCTCTTTCGGGGCAAGTTTTGTCAGAAAATCCTCCGCACCCAGCCGCATTGCCTGCACGGTCGTCGGAATATCGCCCTGACCGGTGAGGAAAATGACCGGTAACGCGTATCCCAGTTTCGCGAGCGCTGCCTGCAGTTCAAGCCCGCTTAAGCCGGGCATTTGCAGATCAACAATGACGCACCCGGGCTGGTCAAGTTCCGGTTGGCGCAGAAACTCAGTTGCCGATGTAAATGTCTTCACCTGGAAACCGGCGGCGCGCAACATTCTGGCAACCGCTGTCAGAAAAGAAGCGTCGTCATCTACAATCCGTACAAGGGGAACTGATTCACTCATGACATGTTGCCTTGCACCACTGGCAGAGAAATTGTGAAGATCGCCCCGCCAGACTCGTTGTTTTCTGCCCGGAGCTGCCCACCGTGAGCTTCAACGATACCTCGGGAAATAGCCAGCCCCATCCCCAGACCGCTGGTTTTGGAAGTGAAGAAGGGGCTGAAAATCTGTTGCATATTGTCCGGCGCAATGCCGGAACCGTTGTCACTCACCGCAATTTCAACCTTTGCGCCCGCAGGCCTTACCGACACAGTAACAAGAGGGCTCTCCGGCAGATTATCTTCAAGTGAATCAAAGGCGTTGAGCAGCAGATTGATCAAGACCTGCTGCAACTGCACCAGGTCACATTGAACGGGTGGCAGGGCCGTGTCGAAATCCAGAGTCAACCGCACATGGCGCTTTCTGGCATCTGCCTGCACCAAGGCAATGACCTCGCCCGTCAAGTGGTTTAGGTCGAGAGGGCAATGCTCGGCTTTACGCTGCTTCATCAAGCCGCGCATCCGGTCGATCACCTCGCCGGCACGCTGGTCGTCCTTGCGAATGTCTGCCATGATAGCACGCAGTTCGTCAAGGTCAGGTGCCGGGTCCTGCAGGAAAAGCTCAGCCGCCTCCGCATTGCGCAGAATGGCGCCGAGGGGTTGGTTCAATTCATGGGCAAGCGTAGAGGCAAGCTGTCCCACCATGGAGACGCGGGCAACGTGGGTCAACTCGTTGCGCTTTTGCTGGAGGTCGAGCTCCAGCTGTTTGCGCTCGGTGATATCGACGGCGGCGCCCGCAAGGCCGACCGCCATTTCCGGCTTTGGGCTAAAGCACCCTCTGACAGCCAGCCATCGAACAGTTCCGTCAGGGAGGGTAATCCGGTATTCCAGATTAAACGGCATCCGGGTCTGAACCGCATTGTCCATGGTATGCACAACCAGTTCCCGGTCATCAGCATGGACTATTGCCAGGAAGCTTTCTCGATTAACCATTTCTCCCGGCAGAAAACCATACATTACCAGGGTCTTGTCTGTAGTCCAGAATCGACCGGTTTCCATATCGAGACTCCAGAGTCCCGCAGCTGCGGATTCAACGGCGAGATTCAGTTGAGTCCGGCTTTCGCTCAGTTCCTGTTCAGCCTTTTTCCGGCGCCTGAGATTTATGACGAGCACGATAATGAGGCCCGCCTCCACCGTTGCCAGAGAAATCGCCCCGATGACAAACCAGTGGTACTCTTCCCAAAGAGTCAGCTGCCGATAGATGATCCCGGCGCCGGCAGGAATGGCGTCAAGCGGGATATGCCAGCGTGTGAGTTCCCGCCAGTCGTAGTGATCAACATAAGCGTCATCACCACCAAAAGGTATGGCCGCAGGTGATTCGCCGGCCATGATCCGCAACGCCAGTGTAGCAGCAGTCTTCCCCTGCATCTCAAAACTGACGAGTCTGCCGCCAACGATGCCGTGACCGAGATAGGTGTCATAGAGGCTGAAGACTGGAGCACTGGCAGCCTTAGAGACCTGGATGAGTGCCGCCCTTGGAGCGAAGCTCTCGCCGGCAGCGTCCTTGATTATGCTCGTGTAGAAGATAATGGTGTCGCTCGGGAGCTTGCTCACCCGAGTCAGGGTTTCCGTCATGGAAAGCTGAGTCAGATCGATCTGTTCGAAGGTAACAGGATACCGCTTCAGGCCGTCACGGATTATCTGGTTATTATACAGGTCAAGTGGTGAAACTCCGGCTACCAGAGCAATCCGCTTCGTAGCCGGCCTCATCCGCAGGGCCGCATCCAGCACGCCGGCAATATTTTCTCCCATAATGGTAGCGGTAAGACGCTGGCGCAGCGAAGAATTTTCCAGCTTCGCGGCGTAACTGCGAGAAACCTCACTGGCAACTATCGGCACGTCAGGAAAAAAGTCCCGCCCCTCATTCTGCAGAAAATCTATTGCGGATGGGTAGATAGTGATAATGCAGTCAATTTTGAAGCCTTTGTATTTGTGCCGCAGAAAAGCGGCCATTGCCCCGGCCTGGCCGGGATCGGGAAACCGCCCCATATCCAGATACTCGCTGAAGAGCTGAACATTGAACTGCCGGTTCGCCTGCAATGCTTCGCTGACCCCCTGTTCGGTCAAACCATGGGCCGGGTGTCCCTTGTCGAGACTGTAGAGAATTAACACCCGCTTCGTTTCCGGAGTGGCAGGTGACGGGGCGGCCAGAACTGTTATCGGCTGCACCGTAAGTAGAAGGATAATTATGGACAGAAGTCTGGACATCACAACCTCAATTATTTCAGCAGATGTGTATCTTTAGTAAGCATAAAATCCGGATAATAGCAGAACATAATCCGGATAAATGCAACTAGTGGCAGTTTGATGCTCACTGCTAAATTCATTGGATGGAATATTCAAATAATACAATTCCACTTTGCACAAAACAAATGCTCTGCTTCAGCACACTCCTGTCTGCTTAAGCAAATAATGGGGGCCAGCAAATAACGGGGGCCGCGTCTCCAAAATTAAAATTGTGCTTTGGAGACACAACCCCTGTTGAAGCACCAGACTTTTCCTGAAAATGTCACCTTTGGTAAGTACTGCCGTTTCTGTCGGCGCAGATCCTGCCGTTCGCCCCGTAAAAGCACCCGTAACATTTGTCCTGACAGTCGTAATAAGTGGAGTTGCAGGCCGGACCGGCCTCACTTGGTGAGGTGACGGTCAGACTGCCCCTGTTCAGACCTGTTTCCGGATTCCCCTGATAGCAATCCACCGCATATGTCTTCCCCTGAGTCTCATCGACCGACATTGCTCCAGAGTTGTCCTGAGTTGAAACTACTGCCGGCGAATCGTCTGCAAATGCGGGCAGAGTCAAGCAGAGAAATGCACTTGAAAGAAGAATTATTTTCCTGATTTCCATGGCAGGCTCCTTTGTGTAGAAAAAACAATCGAGGAGGAGAGCATGTGCTGCTACTCCCTGGACTTGTTGTTCAGCTTGGACTGTTCGACTTATTTACGTTCCTTGAGCCATACCCAGGCTGGCAAATATATCTGGAAAACTTTCCTAAAAACAACTACCTACCGCCTGGCGCCGCCGACCCCCATATAATCACCGGACATGGCAAATTCCCGGACAAGTGGATCGGTGAAGTTTTGCTCTATGATACGGCCAAGCAAATCAAGCTGGGCTCTGACTGCTGGATGCCGCTTTTCGGGCAGCTGTGCCAGCAGGTCGGCCAGCATGGCGCGTAGCCGGCGGATAACCTGAATGCTGTCGGCACCGTACTGGAGTATCTCTGTCACGGCCAACTGGACAAAATCCTCCCATTCGGGAGTCGGGAAGGTCAGCCGCACGGTGCCCTCCCGGTCGCGGAGGCAGCCATCGCCAAGATCACGTTCGCCAACCCGGCGTAGCAGTCGATGCAGCTGGTCAATGCAGGCAATGGCCGTGGTTGGATCGTTGATTGTCGGCGAAAGTGCCTTGATGGCAACATCGACAATAATCCGGAAAACAAACTCCGGATCCTGCTCGGTGGTCCGTTCCACCCCGAAGACCAGACTCTGGCCCAGTTGCCGGGAATCCAGGGTTTTCCCTCCCTGATAAATGCTGAATAGAGCATCGCCAGTGGGGACAAAGTCGCCGACCTGGGGAACCAGCCTGATGACGCAGTTGTGCAGCACAGCCAGATTGAGCAGTCCCGGCGCATCAAACGCCATGATGATTCCGGAACGGCCTTCATGAAAGATTGTCAGGCAAACGCCCTCAATTTTCTGCTGCTTCGCTGCCTGCTGTTCGCCAGGGTTCTGACCGGGCAGCCGTGGATAAATGAACTCGATGATCGCTACGCCCGCATTGGCCAGTCTGGCGCAGATACTGATCGGGCGAAGCGCTTTTCCCATGTAGTCGACAAAAAAGAGGAAGGTGCCGATACTGATAATTGACAGGAGAATTGTCAGCAGTACCACCAGTTCCGGCACCGGTCTTTCCAACCGACCGAGGGCACTGATGGAAAACACGTAGGTAAAGGTGAAAACTGACAGCGACAGCTTGATAACTCGGTCACGGAAAGCAAAGGCGACGATGCGCGGTGTCAACTGGCCGACAGCAAGCTGAATGGCAAGGAAGATCATCGACATCAGAAAGACAGTAAAGGTCAGCATGGCCGAACTAATGGCACTGACAATTGCCCGGGCGCTCTCCAGGGAATAGCCGAGCAGTTCCCAGTGAACCATGAGATTGAACTTCCAGACCAGCCGGTGACTGATCACTGCCAGCAAGGCAGCGAGAATGGACGGCAGCCAGAGCGAGGATTGCACAAAATTGCGCAGTTTATAGCGCTGCAGCCATGTCATGGATTGTACGCCTCCCCGTTACTTCACGTCAGGTCGATCAACTGTACAATAAGTGTTGGACCTCTCAAAGTATATCCAGAGTTTTTAGGCTTGCCTTGCCAAGTTCTATGCGTTTGCTTCCATCTGATTCTTTCTGCATGTCCATGTTCAATGCAAACGCATAAATACGGCCATCTTTTTGAACCCAGCCGACCCACCAACCGACTCCCTGTCCAGGCGCGTTTTCCCAGCCAGTTTTACCATAAAGTTTCCAGTTTGATCCTTTTTCTAATAGGCAGATTTCTTGAACACTTCTCTGAAAATCATGGGGAACTGGCAATGCGCTTTGTGCCAGCTTGGCAAGGAATTTGGATTGCTCGATTGCACTTATTTTGAGTGGCCCTTTAAGCCAAAAAGTATCTACTGAAGTGCCTATTTCTTTATTGCCGTAATCCATACGCTCAACACTATCCCGCATACGCTCAAGACCTATGCGCCGGGCAAGTTCCTGATAGATTGGGACGTTGGATATGACAATGGCTTCGCGTAACCCCATGTCCTTTCCCCAAGCCTTGATGTAAGGGGTCGGAGGCCCGTTGTATGGTAGAACTTCGTCAACACTTTTCACGGCACCTGTTGAAAGTCCGATCAGTGAATTTGGAATCTTGAATGTTGAAGCAGGAACATATCTTTTCTCTGCTCGAATCCTGTCATGGCCAATATACTTTTGCGCGTCAACATCATAGAGAACAAAAGTGCCATTTACCCCAGCGCTTTTAAAAATCCGGCCAACCTTGGCAATCTCTTCCCAACCAGAAGCATCGGCAGACATCGTGATGGTCGCCAAAAAAATACTGAAAAAAGTGACAAGCATTAAACTATTCCGTCTCATCAAGTTCACTTGTTTATTTTAAGTTGTTCAGCGCCCCGGTACAGCGGCGGCGCGTCCGCGCCGACCGCTGCAACCGGTTGTGTACGCCGGCGAACGATTCACTTCACCATTTCAATCTCTCCCGGTCGCCAGGTCTTGTCGAACCACGGTTGAAGCGGACCGTAGAGGCGCAGGAGCGTGTTCCAGCCCTTGCCGGGAACCGTCTGCACCCAGTTGCTCTCCTTCCCTTTTGGCGCTTTCGGTCCGAAATAGATGTCCACTGAACTGTCCGGATTAACCCGGAGCCCTTTAGTCTGACTGCTGACCGCCGGCCACTGCTGGTCGGTCTGCAGCATCGCGCGGGTCTGGTTGTCGTAGAGGATCACCGACCAGAAGTTGGCAACCGGGATGTTGGGTGGCAGATGAAGTTTGTAGCTCTTGCCGCCGTCCAGCGGTTTGCTCTTGGAGTCAACAAAGGCCGCCATGTACTGCGACCCTTGCCCGACCATTTTGGAATCCATGGCCGGCGTTACACCGGTGGCGTAGAAGAAAAATCCCGAGTATGCGTCAAGATTTCGCGCCCCGTTCTCCTCAAACTTGTAACCGCCAACAAACCCCAGCCGCCAAGCGCTTTTTGTATCCGGATAATAGTATCCCTCGGGAGTCCGCCAGCGGTACATGACAGCACGGGCTGTCGCGTCGCCCACCAGCGCCGCCTCGGTGAGAATTTTTTTCATCCGCGCATCCGGATTAAAAGGTTTCCCCTTCTGAATACCGATGGAGGCCCAGTAACCAAGGGTAACCGGGTCAATGGAATCCGTCGGCTCTTCCTGGACCACCTGGTTGAGATATTCCCAGAAAGGATAGTCCGCCGGGGCATCGGAGTTGAAATCCCTGCCGGAAACGTTGACGAAGTTCAGGGTCGGCGGATTGGCGGCCTGGGATAGCGGATAGATCTTCGTGAGCTTCTTCACCCGGTCTACACTCGGTTTCGGGTCGCCGTTTTCCAGGAATGTGCGCCAGGGCACCCAGACACTGAACGTCGCCGGCCGCACCACAAAGTACCCTTCGGGGACTTCGCCCTTATAACCGGGAGGCAGGAGCAGATACTTGCCGCCCTCGCCCTTGTCCGGCCCCACCATGCCCACATCGGTGACAAAGTGATACCACATGTCGTCAATCAGCCCGAGGACTTTGGGCGGCACTTCTAGGACCAGCGGCCCGTTGCGCAGGTCGAGCCAGAACCAGGTGTAGGGCGTGTTATTGTTCGGGGTCAGGAAGATCGAGCGGGCGTTCATCATGGTTTCGAAGATCGGCACCGTTGTGTTGTCCGGCCCCACCTCTCGCATCGCCTTGCGATTCGCCACCTGGTTCACCGGTGGCAGCGCGAGCAGATAGGCCTGAACGGCGCGCTGGAAGTCGAGATTGTCGTAGAGCTTTTCGACTGAAGCATTGTCCGGGAAGCCGTCGAAGAACTTGAGCGTCCCCAGACGGGTCTCCACCTTGTCCGGCATCTCAATCCCCGGTGGAATTGTCGTGCTCATCTTCATCCTGGATGGCTCTGCCAAGCAGGGAAGCGCAATGCTGAGTACCAACACTGCCATCAGGCCGGCCTTAAACATTCTGAAAATTCTCATTGGTTTCCTTCCCCTCACTGTTATGGTTATGATTTCGTGAGCGGCTCAACTCTTTTCTCCCGCAAAAAACGGCTCAGTCAGACAGCACCTTCTTCTTCGCCGCAGCCTTCTGTGCCTTTTCAGCCGCAGCTTTATCCGGCACTGCCATCGGCTTCACCTCAACCATCACTTTGGAAATTTTACCGGTGAACTTCGACCTTGCTTCCGAGCCGATCGCCTCAACCACCGGCGTGCCAAGATCGATACCCACGTCAGCTGTTTCATCGGCCGAGAAGATCATCGGCTGGGTATGCTCGATCCGCCCCTGGGCGACCTGCTCGCCATTGACATAGAGGGTGCCGAGACCGCCCTTGCCGAGTCCGCCACCATCATAGGCGAAGTCGAACTTGATGGTCGCCTTGCCGGGAGCGAGCGGCTTGGTGGCGGCAACCGAATAGCGCTGCAAACCGAGGAAATTGTAGTCATATGCAGGCACACCATCCTTGACATAGAGTGCCCAGCCGCCAAAACGGCCACCCTGGACGAGAATAGCGCCGTTGCCGCCGCCGGCAGGCACTTCAACCTCGGCGGTAATGGTCTTGGACTTGTTCTTGACGCTGATGAAGACGTTCTCCATCATGCCGGTCATCCCTTCGGCCAGGGTCAGGGAGGTGCGCCCGGCCATCAGGTCGGGGCGGCCGACCATCTCAGCCAGGGCGCGCTCGAAGAGCCGGTCGTCGATGGGGAGAACATGGTTTTTCTCCGCCTCTTTCATAAAGAGCGCCTGTAGTTCTTTCAGCTTTTTCGGGTTTTTGGCGGCCAGATCAACCGTCAGGCTGTAATCATTGCGAACATCATAGAGCTCCCAGACATCCTTCTGCAGGGTAGCGCGCGGTGTCTTCTCCCACGGCGCCCGGTGGATGGTGCGCGCCAACCAGCCGTCGTTATAGATAGCGCGGTTGCCGGCGATCTCGAAGTATTGCGTGGTGTGGCGTTCTTTCGCCTTGGCGTTGTCAAACGAGTAGATAAGGCTGGTCCCCTGGATTGGAATCTGCGGCGTACCGTTCACCACTTTCGGCTGCGGCAGGCCGGCAGCTTCCAGGATAGTAGGCGCGATATCAATGACATGGCCGAACTGGCTGCGAATGCCGTTCTTGGACTTTATTCCCTTGGGCCAGCTGATCACCATGCCGTTGCGGGTGCCGCCGAAATCGGAAGCCATCTGCTTGGTCCAGGTGAAAGGGGAATCCATGGCGACCGCCCAACCGGCAGCATAGTGCGGATAAGTTTCCGGACCGCCCCACTTGTCGATGACCTTCAGCATTTCGGGTACGGTCTCATGGACACCATTGAAATAGGTGTACTCATTGAACATGCCGTTCTCGCCACCTTCGGCGCTGGCGCCGTTATCGCCGGCGATGTAGAAGACGAGGGTGTTATCAGCCTCGCCGGTTTCTTTGACAGCAGCAAGCAGCCGGCCGATTTCGCTGTCGGTGAAATCGAGATAGGCGGCGAAAACTTCCATCTGATGGCTGAAGAGGCGCTTTTCGTCAGCGGACAGGTTGTCCCACGCCTTGATCGCTTGCGGTTTCGGGGCCAGCTTCGTGCCGGGAGGAATGATGCCGTTTTTCAGCTGACTGGCATAGGTCTCTTCCCGCATCTTGTCCCACCCCTGGTCAAATTTCCCCTGCCACTTGGTGATCCACTCCTTGGGAACATGGTGCGGCGCGTGGGTGGCCCCCGGTGCAAAATAGATGAAGAACGGTTTGTCCGGGGTGATGGCCTTCTGGAACTTGATCCAGGCCACCGCCTTGTCGGTCATGTCGGTCATGAAATGGTAGTTCGGATCATTGGGCAGCTCGACCTGAGTGACGCCATCATAAAGATAGGGCGCCCACTGGTTCGTTTCGCCGCCGATGAAGCCATAGAACTTGTCAAACCCCTGCTGGGTCGGCCAGCGGTCAAAGGGGCCGGAGACGCTGGTCTCCCAGGCGGCGGTCTCGTGCCATTTGCCGAAGGCCGCCGTGTTGTAGCCGTTGAGGCGGAGCATTTCCGCCACCGGGGCCGTGGTATTGGGGATCTGGCCGGTGGCCCCCGGAAAGCCGGTGGCCATCTCGGTGATAAACCCCATGTTGACCATGTGGTGATTACGACCGGACTTGAGTGCGGCCCGGGTCGGCGAGCAGAGCGCTGTCGTGTGGAAATTGTTGTAGCGCAGGCCGTTCTCAGCCAGCCGCTCCAGGGTCGGCGTCCGGATCGGGCCGCCAAAGGTGCCGGTAGCACCGAAGCCCAGATCGTCAATCAGGATGATGACCACGTTCGGCGCTCCGACAGGTGCCTTGACCTCGGTGTGGGGCGGCGTCTTCACGTTGCGCACGTCCAGTTCCTTGATAAACGGCCGCTTCGATTCCTGAATCGGCAGGATGGTGCGATCGGGTTCTGTCTGCGCTGCAGTTGCAGTCCCTGTGCTGCCCATGAACAGAGCGACAGCAGAAACAGACGTAATAATTCTGGTAATCTGTATTTTCATGGTATTCACTTTTCCTCCCGGGTAATTGAACAACTAGAATTTCCAGTTCATTCGCAGACCGAGTGCATTGATGTAGTTGGTGTCGAACTGGCCGACAATATGTCCGGCCAATGGTCCGCGCTCCTGATTGATCTTGCTTTTACCGGCATCAATAAAGGTATAGTCACAGCCGAGGGTGATATCCTTGTTCATGGCATATTCAATGCCGGTGGCATAGCGGAGCTGCCGGTCGAGCGGCATGATCACCGAACGGTGTTCTTCCTTGACCGGGGAACTGTCGTAGGCAAAACCGACTTGCCAGAGCCAGGGCGCGGCAATCTGGTAATGCAGGCCGATGGCTCCGTGCCAGGTATCGTCAAAACCGGCGTCTATGCTTTTGCTGCCGGCGGCGGAAGGGCTGGACAAATCGGCAGAGAGGTTGCCGAATTCGCTCCAGTCCTGCCAGCCGACATTGGCCATGACTGCCAGGCTGTTCGTCAGCTGCTGATAGACGCTGGCGTTGACTGCCTGGGGGATGGTCCATTCAAGATTCAGGCTGCTGTTGTTGAGTCGCGGCGCAAGTGCACTCCAGATGGGGGCGCCGGACGGTACATTTCTAGCCGTAGCAACATCATCAAATTTGAGCTTTACCTTGGAGATGTAGGTCAGTCCTACACGGGTGCTCTCCGACGGCTGAAGGAAAATGCCCAGGTTGTAGCCGTAGCCTATATCGTTCGAGTCAATCTCCAGAGTGCCGTCGTCAGGGTTACGCCCGCCAAGCGGGCTGGTGTTGACGGCCAGATCCTGCTTTAATTTCCCGTAGAGAATGGTTGCGCCGCCACCGACCGACAGCCAATTGTTCACTTTGTAGCCGACTGACGGGGTGATCCCCATGGTGAGCAGTTCAGCCCGCTGGACGTAGTAACGCCCCTGCCAGGAATCGCCGTAGTCCAGCGCCAGGCCGAAATAGGAGCCGACAGTAACTCCAAGCCGCAGGTCGGGTGTCACAACGTGGACATAACTCAAGTTCGTCACCGGAGTAATGGCACCTATATTATGGCCGTTTCCGCCGGTTTCAACAGAGCCGTCCAGGCCGGGATACGAGGTCTTTCCGGTGAACTCCGAGTGGATGTCAAGGCCGACAAGGCCGGCTTGCAGCTGTGAGCGGTCGAGCCGGGTCATGCCGGCCGGGTTGTTGAAGGCAGTAGACGCGTCGTTTGCCAGGGCAACCCGGCCGGCAGTGGCGGTCCCCATGCCGGTTGAGCCGTTTTCACTGAGCCAGATGCCGGCGCAATGGGCTGAGGTTGCTGACATGGTCAAGAGTGATGCTAGCACCAGATGATTCAGTTTCATTGGGATGACTCCTTTTCGTTGTGAATTGAAACGTTACGTTTCGACAGTGAATTTTTACGTTCATCGTTAAAGATTGAACAGTTTATGTTAAGGTAATATCAACTCTCTGGATTTAATTACATAACACTAATCACACCTCCATTCAACCCGATAATATATCGTCTACCTATCAGCAATTAGAGATAACAAAAAAATTTCTTGGGAATTCTCCAGCGTGAGTCACGCCTGATGTCAAAGCCCCCTATCTTGCGAAACATTCTTTTTTGATAAAGGTTTGTAATGGTAAGGTCCATAGTAGGAAACTGAAGCTCTGCAAGTATTAGCTTTAATTTCCTTGGTGGTGAGCTTTGAGGTGAAATCGTATAAACTACATTCCGTTATGAACTTAATAGAAGCTTTCCCCATGATTCTTTCAGATACCTGCGTCTCTATCTCGCATTTACCGCTTGTTGCCATAGTAGGATATGTTTTTGTCGTGGTTGTAGTATTAGTTGGCAAGCCATATTTGGTTGTAAGAGCTTCCTGCATCTGAGCATAAAACTCATTTGAATCCTCACCAAATAAATATTGTCCATCCGAAAAACGGCATTGGGATATATCAAAATCATTGCACCCTGCCTCAAACTGATACCTGATTATCGCTTTTTTACCCATGACCATTTTGTCACTGTAGGTAATATAGCCAGTATCCTTGTCAACATCTGATGGCGCTCCCTCTACTGCAAGGATATCTTTTTTCAACATCCCCCATTTGGCTATACCGAAGCCGTCAATATTATGTTGTTCGCTTGCCAGTGCAGAAAAAGCAAAACCAAGGACAATCCAAGCGGCTAACCGAACAGAACGAATCATGTTTTCTCCATATAAGGTTTTATCCAGCCAAGAGTTTGAAGCTGCTTTTACTCTGATACAGGCAGGTTTACTTTGATAAAATCATATAAGCCTACACCTTGGATCAAAAGATACTTTGATTCACCGTTATGGGAATTTATCACTCGATGTACTTGGGGTGGTTTGATTTCTGCTCTTTGTCCTGGATGCAAGATAAACAGGTCGTCGGGGCTCTTGGTTTCAACTCTGATGACCCCATTCAAACAAACAAAATAATCAATCACCTCAGAATGATAGTGCCAATCAGTAGAAGAACTCTCTTTAAGTTCCATTACCCGCACTAATACATTATCTGTTCTAATAATCTGATTGCTCATTGCTTACCTTGAAATCATTCATAATGTCACTGTCTGCGCTACAAAGTTCCGAATATCTCTAGCCACAATCACCAACAAAATGACTGTATTGGTCTTTTCTACTGCCTTGTTAAAGTCTAAAGAGCCAGAATTTAACTATTCACCGCGAGCATCAGCATGTTGTCGATCTTTTAAAAGTTTGGCTATATTGAAAAATATTGTTCCAAGCATAAGATCAGATATTGCGCTTATCAAAATTCCCACAAGGATCAGAATAACCGAAGCTACGCATATGCCTGTTGCCATATTTGCATAGCAAAAGGGCATTAGCATCCCACCAAGATTGTTCTCTAACTTAAAAAGCTTATAACCAAATCGAATCTGTACTATTCCCTGTGCCACCATGATCAAGAGGGCTGCCATACTGAGTGTGTCTTTTAGTTGGGATGATTGCAGTGCTATTACAGTCAGTATCCCTGCCACGACATTGGCCTTTATCATCCAGTCGATGCTTTTGTCTGCGTCATGGAACTTGAAGTTAACATTCAGGAGTTTCTTGAGGTTTAAGGTAATGGCTAGAAATATCAGTATTGCGATAATCTGAATTGCTGTCTGGATGAAGGTCGCGGTTGAATCAATTCTGCCTTCCAATTTCAAAGAGATATATGCCACTGGAATGGATGCAAAGGCACTAATCATTGCTACCCAACCGGCTAGGATCAAGGCTCTGTATGTCAAAATTCACCTTCAAGAGGATTTGAGTTTAAACGACTTCAATCAAGAAGATATTTTGCTGCGACTGTCACCTTTTTTCCGCATGCACTCTGACAGTTCAAAGAAGAGGCTTCTTTTCACAAATTATCAACCATCTCCTTGAGTTCCTTCCCTACCTTGAAGAAAGGTAGTTTCTTTGGCTTGACCACAACAAGTTCACCGGATTTAGGATTTCTACCTTCGTACCCTGCATACTCCTTCACTACGAATGAACCAAATCCCCTGATCTCTATTCTGCCGCCAGAAATAAGAGTCTCGGTCATACCTTCAAATATTGCATTAACAACGGCTTCTGCTTTCTTCTCTGTGATGCCGGCTTTTTCTGCTACGACAAGTATCAAATCTGATTTGGTCATATTAAAATCTCCAAAGTGGAATATCTGCTGTAGGATAGTAATACATACACTGAGAAGTGCATTTGAAGGGAAACAAAATTTCTTGGAAAACCAGATAGCATAATAATCCTGTTATACTGGATAAGGTGAGCGTGAACATAACAAACTGCTTTAATATTGTCTAGTTGATAAGGCAGAATTGTGCTTTTTATATTGGCGATCATGGTAAATTGGCCCAGTCAATTCTCACGACTACTCAGACACAACATAACAAAAAAGGCTATGCGGTTAGCATAGCCTTTAATCTTATTCCTATTGCGATAATTAGTGGTTATTTAGTGGTGCCCGGGACCGGGGTCGAACCGGTACAGACTTACGTCCGAGGGATTTTAAGTCCCTTGCGTCTACCAATTCCGCCACCCGGGCTTACTTGGATTACACTTTGCATCTAGAGACAGTTGACCCGCTCCTTCAACTCTTTACCGGTCTTGAAGAAAGGTGTCCGCTTGGCAGCGATCCTGACGATTTCACCGTTCTTGGGATTTCTCGCTTCACGAGATTCGCGCTCACGCACCGTAAAGCTGCCAAACCCTCTTATTTCGACTTTATCACCATCTTTCAATGCGTTAGCCATTGAATCAAAGATAATATTCACTACCAGCTCTGACTCTTTCCGGTTAAGAAAACCGTTTGTTTCCATTATTTTTTCGACAAGTTCACTTTTCGTCATAAATACCTCAGCAAAATATGGTCAGAACTCTGCAAGCTGCAGTTCAAATTAATTATTATTGTTTTTATTCAACTCACCCTTGAAAATCTCACCAAGGCTTGAGAAAGATTCATTCTGCCCGCCCATATAACCCTGAATCTCTTCTTTTTCGATAGCTGCCTGAAGAGCTTTGAGCGACAGGGCTATCTTACGATCCTGGGTATCAACACTGAGAACTACCGCTTCAAACTCAGTCCCGACAGTTGTAAACTCTTTGGCCGACGGTACTTTCTCGCGGGAAAGCTCCGAGACATGCACCAGTCCTTCAATACCATCTTCAATCTCCATGAAAACGCCAAAATCAGTTACTGATGTCACCTTGCCGGTGACACGCGTACCCGCTTTGTATTTTTCAGGAACTATCGTCCATGGGTCAGGATGAAGCTGCTTCACCCCAAGAGAAAGTCTCTCATTGGCAGGGTCGATATTAAGGACTACCGCTTGAATGGTCTGACCTTTTGAAAATATTTCGCCAGGGTGCTTGATTCGCTTTGTCCAGGAGATATCAGAAACATGCACAAGACCATCAATGCCGTCTTCAACTCCTATGAAAGCGCCAAAGTCAGTGATATTCTTGATCTGACCCTCAAGTTTCGTACCTGCCGGATAGCGCTCTTCCAGGCAAAGCCAAGGATTAGGCTCAGTCTGTTTAAGGCCAAGCGAAATACGGCGATTAGCTATGTCAATGCCGAGAATCAGTGTTTCTACACTATCACCGACCTTGAGGATTTCGGAGGGGTGCCTTACCCGTTTGGTCCAGGACATCTCGGAAACGTGAATCAGCCCTTCAATTCCGTCTGAAAGTGCTACAAATGCGCCGTACTCCATCAGACTGACTACTCTGCCAGTAACCCGCTCGCCGACAGTAAATTTTGACTCGGCAGTCAACCATGGATCAGGAATAGTCTGTTTCATCCCAAGAGAGATTTTCCCTTTACTACTATCGTATTTGAGAACTTTCACCTTGATGACATCGCCTACTTTTATTACTTCTGAAGGGTGGTTCAGCTTGCCCCATGACATATCCGTCACATGAAGAAGGCCGTCAACACCGCCGACATCAACAAATGCACCGTAGTCAGTCAGATTTTTAACAATGCCGTCGCGGATCTGCCCTTCTTCAAGAGTAGTAAGAGTCTGATCACGAACCTGACCACGCTCTTCTTCAAGAATAACCCGTCGTGAGAGAACTACATTGCCGCGTTTGCGGTTGAGTTTAAGGATTTTAAAAGTTGCTGTCTGGCCGATATAGCGATCAAGATTCCCGCCAGGCCTGAGATCTACCTGGGATGCCGGGAGAAAGGCCGGGAGACCTATATCAACTGTCAGTCCACCTTTAACTTTACCGATTATCTTACCTTCTATTGTGCCGCCCTCGCCGCCTGCTTCAGCTACCATGTCCCAGCCGACCAACTGCTCGGCCTTACGCTTGGAAAGGATCAGGTGCCCTTTGGCGGTTTCGCCTCTTTGGAAAAGAACATAAACTTTATCGCCAGGTTGAACAGTTACAACACCATCTTCATCCATGAACTCAGCTACGTGCACACAACCTTCAGATTTATAGCCGACATCAACCATTACAAAGTCCTGAGTAATCTGCACGACTGTACCCTGAACAACTTCACCTGCTTTAGGCTGATTAAGACTGTCCTGAAACAACTCTGCAAATTCAACGCTGCCGGACATTTCCTGATCGTCGTCATTATCCTTGAAACGCTTGATCGGCGCGTCATTTTTTTTCTGTTGTCTTCCATCTACTGTCATCAATCCCTACCCCCTGGCTGTTTCTCTTCATAATTTCGTTAAAGTAACAACAATTTATTTAAAGTTCAATCTTTTTGTCCCTGCAAAGCGCATTAATTCTTTCAAAAACCTCGTCAATCAACCATTTCGGCGTCGAAGCTCCCGCAGTTATCCCGACAGTTTCGATACCGGCAAACCAATCGCCTGAAAGTTGGTCTGCCGTCTCTATATGGTGAGTGTTAGCCTGGAATTCCATGCATATCTCGGCAAGCCGCCTTGTATTGGCACTGTTGTAACCGCCGATTACGATCATGCAGCCGACATTGGCGGCAATGGTTTTTGCTTCGTCCTGCCTGACTGCCGTCGCATCACAGATGGTGTTGAAAACTCTGAGTTCCTGTGCCTTTGACAGACATATTCCGACTACAGCTTCAAGGGTATGATATGACTGGGTCGTCTGGGCAATCACGCCGATCTTTTTCATCTTAGGAAGGTCAAGTGCCTCAGCGGCAGATGCCACGACAAAAACCCGCCCGCTGGCATAAGAGACTATTCCTCCGACTTCGGGATGCTCACTTTCGCCAACAATTACCATGTCATAACCGTCGTCGGAGAGCATCTTCATCTGGCTTTGAGCCTTTTTTACGAAAGGACAGGTTGCATCAATAACTTCAAGTCCCTTCGCATATGCTTCCGTGATTTCTGCAGCAGTAACACCGTGCGAGCGCAGGATAACCCTGCCTGCATCTATCTCCGCAAGACTTTTTATAACTTTGACACCTTTCTCTTCCAGCCGCTCAACAACCTGAGGAGAGTGGATAATCGGACCAAGCGTACAAGTCTTGCACTCGCCTTTTTCATCAGCCTGTTCAAAAGCCATCAAAGTGGCACGTTTTACTCCGAAGCAGAAGCCGGCATTCTGGGCAACAATTATATTCATGGCCTGACTGCCTGTTCTTTATCGCGAACGAGTTCTTCCATAGTTGCAATCACCTCTTGAGGTGAAAGCAACGTTGAGTCGATTTCGATAGCATCGTCTGCCCGGCGTAGCGGAGCGGCTGCACGGCTCTTATCCTGCTCGTCCCGCTGCACGACTTCGGTTATTGTCTGCTCAAGCGTCACCGCAGCCCCTTTTGCGGCGAGTTCCGCAAAACGCCTTCGCCCCCGCTCTGCTGCCGAAGCGGTCAGGTAAAACTTGATATCGGCATCTGGGAAGACAACCGTGCCGATATCACGTCCCTCAAGAACCACGCCACCACGCTCTCCCAGCTTGCGCTGCTGCAAAAGCAGATGATCCCGGACGGCCGGAACAGCAGCAACCCTTGAAGTAAGCAGGCTGATTTCCGGGCTTCTTATCTCGGCAGTAACGTCCTCGCCATTAACGAGAACATGGCAAACTCCACTTAAAGAGTCGAACTCGATATTCAGACTGGCAGCAAGAACGGCAAGTGCAGCATGATCAGCAATATCCAGACAACTGCGGCTGGCCATGAGCGCAACAGCTCTGAACATTGCCCCGGTATCGATATGAATGTAGCCAAGCCGCTCTGCCAGCGATCTGGTAACACTACTCTTGCCAGCACCAGAGGGACCGTCTATAGCAACGATGAGCTTTTTTTCTGCGGTCAATGCACCAGGCGTCATTGCTGCGAAACCTGCTCAAGCAGCGTAAAGAAATTCGGAAAAGATGTCGCGATACACTCAGTATCGTCAACTCTGCAGGGAGCGGCTGCAACCAGACCGGCAATCAGCATCGCCATTGCGATGCGGTGGTCACCATAGCTGTCGGCATGAAAAGCGCTGAATTTATCCGTGCCATGCACGGTCATGCCGTCTTCCGACTCCTCCACAAAAACTCCTGCCAGGCGAAGATTATCTGCCATTGCTTTAATGCGATCGGTCTCCTTGACCCGCAATTCACTGGCATCCTTGACAACAGTCTTACCCGAAGCCATTGCCGCGGCAACAGCGATAACCGGAAATTCGTCTATTGCCCGAGGTACAAGGTCACCGGCGATCTCGATACCATGAAGGGCGGAAGACTGCACCAGAATATCGGCAACCGGCTCGCCGGAAACCTCGCGCTGATTCTGCAGCGTGATTCGCCCTCCCATCATCGTCAAAATGTCTATTATTCCGGTTCTGGTCGGATTGACGCCAACCCCGCAGATCAAAAGCCTGGAGTTTGGGACTATCAGCCCGGCAACCATGAAAAACGCCGCTGAAGAAATGTCGCCAGGAACAATGATCTCCTGAGCCTGCAATTCCCGCCCGCCTCGGATTTTAACTTCAGTTCCGTTCGACTCGATATCAGCACCAAAATGCCGCAGCATCCGTTCTGAATGGTCGCGGGAAAGATGCGGCTCCCGCACGATGGTTTCACCGTCGGCATACAGTCCTGCCAGCAGGATGGCAGATTTCACCTGGGCACTGGCAACCGGTGAATCGTAAGATATCCCGGCAAGAGCGCCGCCGGTGATCGCCAGGGGGGCCTTTTCGCCACCGCAACGACCGGCTATCCGTGCCCCCATCCTGCCTAAAGGGGTTACCACGCGTTTCATCGGTCTTTTGCGCAGATACTTGTCGCCAGTCAGTACCGAAAAGAAAGACTGCCCGGCAAGCAGCCCGGTCAAAAGCCTGATCGAAGTACCGGAATTGCCGCAATCGATAACATCATCCGGCTCGGAAAGGCCCCGTAAACCCTGGCCATGGATCTTCAGGGTGACGCCGTCATCCTCTATTTTTATCCCCATTAACCGAAACGCATTGAGAGTCGCCATATTGTCTTCACCGCGAAGAAATCCGGTAACTGTCGTAACCCCGTTGGCAATTGAGCCGAGCATGATGGAGCGATGTGAAACAGACTTATCGCCGGTAACTGAAATTTCCCCGCTGACAGCAGCAGCTGGCTTTACGGTATAATTTTGCAAAATTAACTCCTTCTAAACTAACCCATATAAACTGGATAAGTGCGTTGACGAAGTTATTTTCTGCCAGAAAAGCACAGAAAATAACTTCTTACTTACTAAAGAATACTTTCCCGATGATCGCGTGACCGTTCAAAAAACCTCTCAAGCCCCTCTGCATCCGAATTCGCCACCATTGTACGCAGTTCGCCATGAGTTGCTGCAAAAAAATCCATCATCTCCAGCACGGCAGTTCTGTTCTGCAGGGCTATGTCGCGCCACATAACCGGATCAGAAGAAGCAATTCTGGTAAAGTCCTTAAAACCACCGGCTGAATATTTGAGAATGTTCTCTTCATATCCGTCATAATCGCCAACTGCATTGACCAGACTATAGGCAACCATGTGCGGCAGATGCGAAATTGCTGCGACTACCTTGTCATGCTTGCGGGGATCCATCAACACGACTTCACTTCCGGCCAGTTCCCACATTCTGACAACTTTTTCCAGAGCGCGACTGTCGGTTGCAGGAGTCGGGGTAAGAATGCACCGCTTCCCCTTATAGAGTGTTGAAAAAGAGGCATCCACACCCGACTTCTCGGTTCCGGCAATCGGATGACCACCAACAAAACAGATCCCCTGCGGAAGAAGCGCTTCGCATTGCCGGACAATCTCCTCCTTGACACTACCGCCGTCAGTCACGATTGCCCCGACATGCAGTGCCGGTGTCATCTCGGCAACAAGCGAGGCAATTGTGCAGACCGGGGTCGCCATAAACACCACGTCTGCGTCTGTAACCCCTTTTTTCAGGTCGTGCTCAAAGCGGTCGATAACCCCAAGCTCAACAGCTCTCTGCAGATTGGCAGCCCCACGACCAATGCCAACAATCTCACCAACCTCCCCCTTCTCCCGGAGAATCCTGGCAAGAGAGCCGCCAATAAGACCAACACCAACAATGGCAAGTCGATTTATCAACGGCATGATTATTTCGCCCTCGGGTAAGATCCAAGTAGTTTGACAAACTGGCAGTAGCCTTTCAGCTCCTGCACAGCAGCTGCAACCTTCGGATCAGAGATGTGGCCGACAAGATCGAGGAAGAAGATATACTCCCACGCCTTTTTCTTCATGGGACGCGACTCGATTTTGCAGAGGTTCACCCCTCTGCTGGCAAAAGGTTCCAGCATCCGATAGAGAATCCCCGGCTCATCCTTGACCGCAAACATCAGCGAGGTTTTGTCGTCCCCGCTCACATCAGCCAGTTTTTTGCCGACGATCAGAAACCGGGTAAAGTTGTTGACCTGATCCTCAATCCGCTCTCTCACCACCTTCAGATCGTAAACCGATGCGGCATACTGACTGGCAATAGCCGCAGCGGAATAATCCTCGCTGACAATCTGGGCAGCCATTGTTGTTGAAGCGACATCAACCAACGGGATATGGGGCAGATTCTCCTCAAGCCATTTACGGCACTGGGCAAGCGGCTGCGGATGGGAGTAGACTTTCTTGATATCCTCCATCCGCCCGGTGCGGGAAAGCAGAAAGTGGGAAACCTCCAGGAGCATTTCGGCACGGATCTTCAGTTCGCTCTCCATGAACATGTCAAGCGTGTGGGAAACAACCCCTTCGGTGGAATTTTCAACCGGGACAACCCCGTAGAGAGTCCGATCTTTCTCCACCTCTTCGAAAACAGCCGGTATTGATTTCTGCGGCACAAGTTCTGCGGATAGACCAAACTGCTGCATGGTTGCAAGGTGTGAAAAAGTCGCCTTCGGGCCGAGAAACGCAACGCGCATCGGTGCTTCCAGAGCCAGCGAAGCAGAGATAATCTCCCTGAAGACACTCCGCAGCGCCTCATTCGGAAAGGGACCGGGATTAACGGCAGTCAGCCGCTCGTAAATCTCCCGTTCCCGGTTGGGAACATGAAATTCCCGACTTTCGGCCTGCTTCAGCTGACCGACCTCTTTAACCAGATGAGCCCGCTCATTAAGGAGTCCCATGATCCGGTTGTCAATCGTATCGATGGAATCACGCAGCGTTGCAAGAGTCTGTTGCTTGTCCGGCATATGTGCCTCGTTTGAATTGATAAGTGGAGGATTGAAAGGAAAGGTAATTTATAGCATCAACAAATAAAAGGCAATCGTTACCTTAAAAGGATTGCCTGCCCCGAGGCAAATCGCATTCACATGAACGACATGAGGCGCACGAGATTGAAAAGCAGGCACCTCGACAATTTTCTCATTGCAGGAACTAGTAAAAGTTGAGTATCTTGTTAATGAGTTACGAAAGATGCACTTGAAAGCAAGCTGGACGAAATGGCTTGTCGGCACACCTGTGGAGATTGAAGATGCTGAACAGAAAAGGCTTCACCCTGCTTGAACTGCTGATTGTTGTTTCGATAATCGGTATTCTGGCGGTAATTGCAATCCCCCAGATTGAAAATTACCGGCAGAAAAGCTATAACTCTGCGGCAGTAACTGATATTGCCAACGTCAAACTTAACCTGGAAGCATTCTACGCCGAACATCATTTCTACCCATAACTGTCAGCGCGTCTCATAACAAATCAACACCAGATCAAACAAACCACAAGCACTCTCCCCCTACCCTAGCTCCACCCGGGCATCAGGATCAAGCGGGTTGTTCCTGACGGCCAATGAGTAAAGATACGGATAATCACTTTTAAGATGCTGCAGATAGACCACCCACTGTTTGAGGAGGTTGGTATAGGCACGCCGGATATCACCGGACAGGTGATCCAGGTCTGCTTCATGGAGCCCGGTCAGTTTTTCTCGCGCTTGCAGCTCTTCAAGAAGATGAAATACCGCCCAGAGAAGTTCGGTGAAGCCGTCGTGCTCAAGCAGATTGGGGTTTTCCAGCAGCCCCAGCATGAAATTGCGCCGGGCCAACAGAAACCCTTTGAGGCAGTCCATACTGCAAAGTCTGCTCTCCATTTTCATCTCGCCGCTATCCAGAAAAAGTGACAGCGCCCTGAAATCCGCACTACTCCAGAGCGCAGAGATTTTTACCCGCGCTGCCAACCCATCCTTGTCGACCAGAAACTTAAAACCGTCTTTCAGAAACGGTGTCCCTACCTCACTGAAAAAAACTCCGATAACCATGTTCATCTTCTGGCGAAGAACATCCTTTTCGCGCTGCTTGAGAATCCGCTCGATCATAAAGGTCACAAACAGGACATATATCGGCAGAAAGGCAAGGTTACCGAGAAAACCGAAGCCGATTTCACGAACCTGGCCGAAAAGAAGGTACTCAAGTCCGTATAAAATAAGCGAGACAAGCAGCATGAGCAGAATCAGGACTTCTGAGCGTTTGTGTAATGAAAACATAGTTACCTCTGATATTGATTAATTAGCCCTGAGCGCATCAACGATGTTCATCCGCGCCGCCCGAAAAGCGGGCAGCAGGCCGCCAACCAGGCCCATGAACATGGAAAAGAGAAGCGATTTTACAACGACGCCGCCGGAAAGGGAAAAAGAAAACGCAAGCTCGGCAAATGATTGCCAGTTCATGGTGGAAATGGTCAGCAGCTGCAGAAATGACGCGGCGAAGAGCCCGGAAGCGCCCCCGAGCAACCCGAGAAAAAGCGATTCCATGACAAACGCCAGCAGAATGCTCCGGCGCTGAAAACCGAGCGCCCGTAGCGTCCCGATCTCCACAACCCGGTTGGCAACCGCCGCATACATGGTAATCATGGCGCCTATGACGGCTCCAAGCGAAAAAATGATCGTCAGCGCCATGCCCAGAATCCGGAGAAATTTCGCCATCGCTTCCGATTGATCGAGATAATATTTCGTTTCTCTTTTCGCTTCCACCGTCATACGAGGATCACTCTCCAGAGCCGTTTTAAACAGATCGAACCTGCGGCTGTCCTTGAGCCTGAAGGTGACGGAAGAGTAGACCGGACGCCGGAATGATTGCATTAACTGATCGGCATCTCCCCATATTTCGGAGGAGAACCCGGTACTTCCGGCAGCGAAGATCCCGACAACAGTCCAATCACGCATGGCAAAACGCAAGTGCTCACCAAGCCCTGCCCCTTCAAAACGCTGCGCAATCCCCTGGCCTGCCAGAATTTCGGAAGAGCCGGGACGCGGCATCCGCCCTGAAACCAACCTGACTTGTGGCCTGATCGCCAGGGAAGCCCCCCCTATGCCGCGAATGACGACATTTGACGGTTTTTTGGAACCTCTTTTCGGCAGATTGATCAGCACAACCAGCTCTTTAGCCAAAAGCGGCCGGCCGTCAGCCCCCAAGGCAACTTCAGGACTTGTCTCCACAATTGACGCCTGCAGCCGCTCAACGCCGCTTTGCACCTCCGACTGGGCAGCCCGGCGGATAACCACAACATTATCCGGAGAGCCGGTTTCTACCAGTGTCTTCTGCAAACCATCCGCCAACATCAAGGTCGCCGCAAAGACAAAGACCACCATTGCCATACCGGCAGCGGTCAGTACGGTAGTCATCCGCCGCGTCCAGAGATTGCGGAAACTGTAGGAGACAGGAATCGGCATCTCTCTAGGGCCTGACGACTTCTACTGCTGTTTTTGGTCGCAAATAGATTTGCGCGTCGGACGAAAACTGATACGCCGTGGCTTTAAAGGCGTCTTCTTCGCTATATGTTAATGCATTGATCCAGACAAACGGCAATAGACCCAGCCAAAGGCCCATTTTTCTTGTTATCTCATACTGGTATGACTCTTTCTCCTGTCCATCCAGGTAAACACTATACTTGACGTTGTAGCCGTCGTGGGTGCTCCACGCAGGCAGCAGCGTCAGTGTCGAGACGGAAATGTAGCCAAAAATGAGCGCCGGCATCGTTAACGGCTTCCACTTTGTTTCGACTTCAAGATAAAGTCCCTTTTCTGGAACCGCGCCGACCGAAACCATCTTCTTGCAAAATCCGGGATTCCTCAACACATTCTGAAGCTCGGTGTAACCTCCTGCATCCAGCACGTCAAACCTTTTGACATTATACTGCATGACTGCACACGTCCCGGCTTGCAGTTTCCTGTCCAGCGCATCCACCGGGAAATCCCGATAGGTTGTTATGCACCCCGTAAGAACAGACAGTAGAGCAATCAAAAGAATCAGCTTCATTTCACCATCTCCTTTCAAAAAAATTCCGGTCTCAACATTTCAATTACCGTCAGTCAGGACTACTGATTCAGTTAACAACCACTGCCTGCCAACAGGCACCGGGCAAGGATCTCGGCAGCAAGATCCAGACTGGCCTCACGGCCTTGGGCTGGGCCCAGCAGGCGTACCTGGTTAATCCTGATCAGCAGCCGGTCGTTGCCTGCGGTTCCCGGGGCATGCAGCCGCAGCTGACTGATGAAATGAGAGAAATTCAGATTTCTCGACAGCTTCATCTCTGCCCCGAAACCGTCGTAATTCAAGCCGTTCAAACTGAAGACCGCCGTTGGACGGTCGGTGGCATAAAGAAAGAGGATCTGGTCACTCTCCTCGCTCACCACCTCTTCCTGACGCTCAACCTTCTTGGTCATGGGGATGCCGCCGGCAAGCAATGTCTTGCCCAGGCTGAACTTTTTCTCCACAATCGTCTTTGTCTCGCTAGAGTTTACTACGCTGGTACCCGAAATGAACAGCTTCATCTCTGCATAAGGGAGCGCTTCTTGCCGGCCATTGTGAGCCTCTATTATCAGCTCGCACTCTTCAAATCTGAAGCGGCGCACGCTAAAAAAACCGTCCCGCAACCGCACCGCCGTGGCATCAACAATCAAGGCCTTGATACCGACGCAACTCACCACTTTTTCCGCCAACCGACTCGCCTGCTGCTGGTCCGCAAAACTTGCCACCACGGACGGTCCGCCGCCGATCAAACGCTGCCGCGCCTCGAACGCCATAATACCAAGTGCACCGGCCAGGGCCTGCACCAGCTCAGGTGTCTCTTCACGCCAACCGTAAATGGCAACGACAAACATTATGTGCACCTCTGGGGCTTTAGTTGCAGGTACTGCTTATGAACGCTTAACCGACGCGTAGTTTTTTTGCGCGTCCGGATGAGTGCATAGATGGACGTGGTGGAGAATAAATAAGTCGACCACTTACAAATTTATGTAAAACACTGGCTATCAGCGTCTGGTATGGCATCCCTTCCTCTGCTGCTCGCGTTTGAACATCCTCCAGGTCCCGCGAAGAAAGACGAATGTTGATTCGCAAGTGTAGAGGCAGCAGTTGCCGTGTAACGGGCTATCTCGTCCTTGAAATCTGGCAAAGACTGCCATTCTCCCCTTTCGAAGGATGCAAGGATATTCTCTTCATATTTTATCTCTTTAGCTTTCATGGTTTGTTCCCTCTGTGAGATATTTTTTAGTGGCAACTCGACTTGGGATTATCGTCTTCAGGAAAATCTCTCTGTCATTTTCGACGAAAGGTACCAAGAATTCTGGGGACACATACTTAACTCTCATGCCCCTTAGGTCCCGGCTTCCCCCTTTTCAGGGGGCGCTCAAGAGCCGTTTCCAGCTGTTCAACAAAGCCTTCCCGACCAAGCGGTCTTCCGGTTCGTTCATGCTTCCGGATTTCGTTGATCAGTGCGTCTTCTCCTGCACCTTTGAGAAATAACCGCCAGTCACCGGCCATGTCCAGAAGGGGCGCAACTGTAACCAGTTCGTCATTGCTTCCTGACAAGTGAGCCCCGGTGCTGCCCCAACGCCACGCAGCGGTTTCCTGCACCAGTCCGGCGGTTACGCGCCACGCGCCATGCTGGGCGCACACGGTAGTGAGGCTGACCCGCCCTTGGCGGGTCTTGCCGATTGTTGGGCATCTTCTCCACAAATTAACTTACTATTTGACAACATGTAGCCGCAAGGATACAGTATACTTATGGTAGAAATTCGCAAAACCGACCTGTTTACCAAATGGCTTGATAACCTTCGCGATGTTCAGGCAAAGGCTCGCGTCCTGGTAAGGATTGAGCGCCTTGCCTCCGGAAACGCAGGGGACGTCAAGCCGGTCGGTGAAGGTATCTCGGAACTGCGGATCGACTATGGCCCCGGTTACCGGGTGTACTTCATAAAACGCGGCAACGAACTGATTATTCTTTTGGCCGGTGGCGATAAGAGTAGTCAAACCGCTGATATCAAGGTTGCAATACGCCTTGCCAGCAATCTTTAGGAGTTGAACATGCCAAAAACCGTTACCAGTCGCTATGACGTCGCTGAACATCTCCGAACTCCGGAGGAAATGGCCGCCTATCTTGAAGCAAGCCTCGAAGAGGCTAATGGTGATGCCGCTTTCATCGCCAAGGCACTTGGTGACATCGCGCGTGCCAAAGGAATGTCTCAGGTTGCGCGCGACGCCGGCCTCTCTCGCGAAAGCCTTTACAAGGCGCTTTCAGGGGAGCGTATTCCTGGATTCGATACGATTCTCAAAATCGTTGCGGCACTCGGCCTCAAACTTCATGCCGAAGCTGCCCATTAAGAGCCGCATCAGGAGCCTTGTTGGGCATTTAAAAGGTATTTAACTTATCAATAATGAATGCCCTGATTTGCTGTTCGATGAGTAGCCAAGGCAGTTACCATCAAAGATAATATAAACGCAATTAGTATCGTAGGAATAACCGTTCTAGTGTTTTTCGTCATGGTGCCTCTTCTTTCTTCTAACAACTTATTATCCAGTTCACACGCACGCGTGAACTGGATAACTGCCAGAGTGGAATATTTAGTTCGTGATTATTAAAAACCGATGCCGCTTCAGCCCTGACAACATTACACAAATTCTTGTAACACACCCGCAAAACATTAAAAAACACATAATACGGAGCGGCAGGACCAGTCACCCGAGGATAAATAGCCGGTGACCGGGACATTCAGCCATAGTGCCTCACCCGATCCGCCGCAAACCTTCCGCAATCCGGATGGTTGCCCCGCGCCAGGTCGGAAAAATCCCGGCAACGACGCCAACGACTGCGGCGGCGGCAAACTGCAGCAGGATTGTTGAACGGGCAACCTGAAAGACCGGAAAAAACTGGGACAGGGAGCTTTCCAGCCAACTCGCCGCCGGAAATGTCAAGAGAACGCCTGTCAGTCCGCCCAACAGGGCGATGAAGAGGGATTCACCAAAGACCGTGCCGGCAAGATGATACCACTTGAACCCGAGCACTTTCATGGTGGCGTACTCGGCAATCCGCTCCCGGGCAGTCATGGCCATGGTGTTGGCAGCAACAACCATGATGATGACAATCACCACATAGGAGACGATCTGGATGGCGATCATGATTGCTTCGGTCATGGCGACAAAGCTGAGTTGAAAGGCTTTTTCCGTTTCAGTATGGGTTTCCGCCAGAGAGTTTTTGAAAGTTGCATCGATCCCCTCGGCGACCTCTGCCGCCTGTTCCGGTCTGGCAACACCAACGACATAGATACCGACCTGATCAGCCCGCCTTGGCACGGTTTGACGCATTCTTTCGTTCAGATAGTCCCACTGGAAGAAAAACTGGGTTTCATCAGTGCTTTTTTGCGCCCCGGAATAAATCCCCCGCAGCACAAAATCCCACTCGCCAGGGAAGATCGTCCCTTTGAGGGTTATCCGGTCGCCAATCTTCCAGCCATGCTTGAGCGCCAGCTTTCTGCCGGCAACTGCGCCGCGGCGGTCAGACAGGAAATTCTTCTTCTGCGCTTCTTCGATAATAAATTCCGGATACAACCGCAAAAAACTTTTCGGCTCGACAGCAAAATTGGGGAAGAAGTTCTTTTCCGACACATAAACACCACCAAACCAGTTCATGGTGCTGACATCGGCGACCCCTGGGATATGACGGATTCTCTCTTTGTAGGAGATCGGCATGGAGAAGACCAGGGAGATGGAACTGCGGGTGACCAGTCGTGAGGCGGAGGAGGCTTCGACGCCGAGATACCAAAGGCTGACCAGAGTGCGCAAGAGACCGAAGGCAAGGATGGCGATAGCGACGCCGACAACGGTCAGCACGGCACGGAGTTTGTGGCGGAGCGCATTGCGGATGATCAGTTTCAGGTAGAACATCGACTTAGCGGGGGTGAGCTGCAGGAGTAAGCGCCGAAACCAGCTCACCTTTTTCTAGGTGAACAATCCGCCCGGCCTTTTCAGCCGCTTTCGGATCATGGGTCACCATAATGATGGTTTTGCCGAAATCAGTGACGAGCCGGTCCATCAGGGAGAGAATTTCACCGGCAGAGTTCCGGTCAAGATCGCCGGTAGGTTCATCAGCGACCAGTATCGCCGGATCAGCAACCATGGCCCTGGCAATGGCTACCCGCTGCTGCTGGCCGCCGGAGAGTTCTGAAGGGTAATGATCCATCCTGTCACTCAGGTTCACCAGCGACAGCACCATTTCAATATGCTCTTTGCGCTTGCGTCTGGAAAGACCGGTCAAGAGGAGCGGCAGTTCGACATTTTCAAAAGCGGTCAGCACCGGGATGAGGTTGTAGAATTGAAAGATGAAGCCGACACTGGCGGCGCGCCAGTTGGCAAGGTCTGATTCGGAGAGTCTGGTTATATCAATGCCGTTTACGGCAATAATCCCGCTATCAGGCTTATCAATCCCGGCAATCAGATTGAGGAGGGTGCTTTTACCGGAACCGGACGGCCCCATCAGGGCGAGAAATTCTCCGCCAGCTATTTCAAAGCTGATATCATCAAGCACCGGCACTCGCTGATTCCCGCGGCTGTAGGATTTCGAAACTCCTCTCAGTTCAACTATATTCGCAAAATCAGTCAAGAAGGCACCCCTGTCTACTTCTGTACAATTTTGACCTTTGCGCCGTCAGAAAGCTTTTCAAGCGGCTTCAGAGCTACTTTATCGCCGACTTTCAGCCCTTTGACTTCAATCAGGTCAGCTGTTCCGGCAATCGTTTCGACCCGAATTTCACTGACTCGGTCGCCGTTCAGAAGAAAAACAGCGCTGCCGCCACCCCGCTTTATAAGAGCGGCTTTGGGGAGCATGACCTTGGGCTGCTGCTCACTACTGCCGACCGGATGTTCCAGAAACGCCACCTTGGCGCTCATTTCCGGCAGTATCCGTGCATCATGCTCAAGAAAGCTGACCTTTACCATGACGGTTGCCTTGCTGCGATCCGCAGTCGGGACTATTGAATGGACAACACCCCGAAAACGGCTCTGGGGCATGGCATCAAGGAGAATTTCACACGCCTGGCCACGCTTGACCTTTTCCAGACTGGATTCGGAAACATCTACTTCGACCCGCAGCGAGGCAAGATCGGCGATTGTTACCACCGAAGCCTTGGCATTGGCTGCTGCACCGAGGGGGGTGACGATATCCCCCACATCGGCATTCTTGGTCAGGACAACACCGTCAAACGGCGCGCGGATCCGGGTGTAATCGACAGCTACGTCAGCGCCGGCCAGTGCCGCCCCTGATACGGCCAGATTTGCTACTGCGGCTGCGAGCAGGGCTTTGGAGCGGTCCATTCTGGCTTCAGCAGCATCATAATCAGCCTGAGAGACAACTCCCTGCCCCAGCAGCTCCTTTGTCCGCTTGAGACTGCGAACAGCATCCTTCAGCTCAACCTCTGCCTGATCCCGCTGCGCCGCAGCAGTGCCGACCGCGGCTGCGGACTGTTTGCGCAGTGCGTCTGAGTCTTGCCCTTCCAGCCGTGCAATAATTTCACCTCTCGTCACCCGACTCCCCTCTTCCACCCCCAGCCATTCCAGCCTCCCGGTCGCTTTGGCTGCCAGTGCCGCCTTGCGCTGGGCAACAACGTAGCCACTGGCATTTAAAAGAGTGAAGGAGCTGCTGGGGAACTGCAGCGAGACGGTCGCCGTCTCTATCTCGACAGCTCGTGTAGCAACCAATTTCCAGATAAAACCCACACTGACAAGGGTCAGGAGCAGAAGAATCAGCATCCGTTTCCGTTTTCTCGAAGGTGCAACAGAGCTCTGGGAGCTTCTGTCAATTTTCAACTTTGAGATATCTTCACTCATCAGTTCTTAACCTTAAAGAGCGACTGTTTTGTTACCATATTGACAATCGGCAGTTGCGGGATTTTTTCCAGCCCATAGACAGCTTTAAGGTCAATATCCTTGGGAACGGCAGCCAAAAGCGCCTCTGCAACCTTCTGATCTGCCTGCCGGTATCTCAGTTTCACCTCGAAGGCAATGTTTTTTACACCTGCCGGCGGATTGATGCCGTAGTGGACATCCTTGTACCCTTTTGCCGGAATCGTGTCATGGCGTGAAAACGAAGTTACTACCCAGGGATGAACGGCAAAATGAAAATCCTTACCCATGCCGTCGGAGTTGAAGATGCGCACATCCTCCGGCAGAGTGCCGTCAGCCGTGACCGCGCCGGTGGAGAGGATTATTTTTCCATTTTCGTCTCTGGCAATGACTTCAAGCCACATCTGCCGGACGTTTGTCAGCGAGGTCGGCAGATTGTGCCCGGCCCGGATATTTTTAACCCGGACTTTTAATTCGGCAAGATCACCACCCCGGTACACAGGTGTCAGTTCAAGATCAGCAGCGCTCTGGAGCCTCTCAATCGCCATGTCGTACTGCAACATCAGGTTTTTTGCCAGCTTCTGCTCCCCGGAGATTTTTGCGGCAGCAGCGCCAAGATACGAAAGGAGATAGTTGGCGCCGTTAAAGTAATGGCGATACTCTTCCCGTTTCGGCTTTCTGAAGGTATCAGCAACCTCCAAAAATGTTTTGGTGTCAACCATGTGGCAGTCCTGGCACAGAACGTCGACCTGGGCATACGGACCGCTTTTCCATTCATTATAGGTGGCTTCCAGGGGAAAATGGGCGTCGTAATGATACACCTGATGGCAGGATGCGCAGATGTCGGCTTTCAGCTGGGTGCTTGACTGCTCACAGCTGTGAAAGCCGCCGCCGCAACTGTCGGAAGGCTTGAATGGAGCGCGCTTGACAGGTCTTCCGGCAGTCCCCGGATTAAGAATAAACGAGCCGTTTTCAGGGTCATGGGTTGGTGTCTGCAGATGGGTCACGCCGCTGATGGAGTGGCAGATATCGCAGGAGACCCCGGCAAGAGCCATGGGCGACAGTCCTGCAAGTCCGGCCCCTTTTATCTCCCCGGTCACCATCCCTGCCGGCGAATGACACCCTTCACACTGCCGGGTTATCTCATGACCGACTGCTTTGACCGCCTTATTCAGCTCACCCTGATAGATCGGATCCCGCAGCGCCATATTATGCACTGAGCCGTTCCACTCGTTGTACTGTTTGGGATGACACTCGCCACATTTTTGCGGCGGTGTGAACGGCACATCGCTCTTTTCCCACTGAATAAGGGAGGGGTAATAGGGGAAAATCGACTTGTCAAAGGAGAACACGGCAGGCTCAGCCCCTGCAGGTGAAAAAAGCGCTCCACCGGCAAGCAGCAATACTATTATGATCAATCCGGTTAACTGTTTCATTTCATCCCCCTTAAAAAACCGTGCAAGTTATATATAAACATTTTCATCTAATGAATCTTCATACTTGAAATAGCAGGCCGCTGTCAATATGACATCGAGGCAAACTTTCTAAAATTACTTGAAAAACAGGCAATTTAGGCTATTGTTATCGAAAAATGTCATTTCACTACCCCGAGAGTCACAGGAAATCCTCATGAGCCAGGAAATGGAACGTATTAAAAAACAGCTTGAGTATCGAAAACGATTCATGGAACGAATTAATGACATTCACTCCGCTTCCAATCTGAACGATATCCTCATTCAACTTAAAGACAGTATAGCCGGTCTTTTTGAAGCTGACAGAATAACAATCTACGTTGCCGATCTTAAACGCAATACTCTTATCTCCAGAGTAAAATCAGGCGCCGAAGTCACCCAGATTGTTGTGCCGATAACAGCCGGGAGCCTGGCCGGTTATTCTGCCCTTACCGGCCAGGTAGTCAATATAAAGGATGCTTATAATCAGCACGAGCTGACCATGATAAGTTCAGAGCTGAAGTTCGACGTTTCCTGGGATCAGAAGACCGGTTACCGGACCCGGCAGGTCCTCTGCGTGCCGATGAAATTCAACAACAGCCTCATCGGCATCATCCAGCTGATTAACAAAAAGGGCGCTGAATTCTTCGGGGAAGTCGATCTCGGTTATGCCAATGAACTGGCTGCCTCCCTGTCAATCGCCATCTACAACATTCATCGTCTTAACGCTTCCACAAAACTGATACGCCAGAAATCCAGATTCAACTACCTTCTGGACAAAAACTTCCTAGATGAAGACGATATCCTGAAGTTATCCGCCCACCCTGATGTCAATGCCCTGGGCCTTGACCTTTTACTGGCCCGTGAACTGAAAATCAGCCGGGAAGAGATGGCAAAAGCACTCAGCCTCTATTTCGGCACAGAGTTCATCGCTTTTGATCAGACGCTCCCTCAGTTGGACGATATCCTCTCCAGAATAAAACCCGAACGGCTGCTAAAAGAGCGATGGGTTCCGGTCAAGGTCGAAAACGGTATCCTGCATCTGGCAATGGAAGACCCTACCGACCTGGGCAAGCAGGACCTGATCCGCTTCGTCTACCCCGAATTTAAAAGGCTCAGTTTTGTCGGCGCTTTCAGAGATGATATCGAGAAGTTCATAGATCATTTCTATAACATCACCTCAAGAGGCGAAGGCAGTTCCGGAACCATCAACGATCTTCTCGATAAAATGGAGGGGGAGGACGAGCCGGAAGTTGATTCGGAAGTTCAAAAAGTCTCGGAGCAGGACAGCGTTATCGTCCAGCTCGTGAACAAAATCATCTGTGGCGCCTACAACCTGAAAGCATCTGACATTCATATCGAACCCTATCCCGGCAAAAATGACGTCCTTGTCAGAATCAGGATCGACGGCAGGTGCAAGATTTATCAAAGGATACCCTATAAATACAAATACGCCCTTACTTCACGCATAAAGATCATGTCCGGACTCGATATTGCCGAGCGCCGTAAACCGCAGGACGGCAAGATCGATTTCAAGAAGTACGGCCCGATCGATGTTGAGCTCCGGGTTGCCACGCTGCCTACTGCCGGGCAACTGGAAGATGTCGTCATGAGGATTCTTGCCTCCGGAGAACCGATCCCGTTTGACAAACTCGGACTTACCGAACGTAACATGAGGGAGTTTGAGCACGCCGTCGAGAAACCGTACGGCCTGATACTGGTTGTCGGCCCGACCGGCTCAGGTAAGACAACGACTCTGCACTCGGCCATCTCCAGGATAAACACCCCTGAAACAAAAATCTGGACCGCAGAAGATCCTGTCGAAATCACCCAGAAAGGCTTACGCCAGGTCCAGGTCAACCCCCGCATCAACTTCACCTTTGCAACCGCTCTGCGGGCGTTCCTGCGTGCCGACCCTGATGTCATCATGGTCGGGGAGATGCGTGATGCAGAAACAACTTCAATGGGCATCGAAGCATCTTTGACAGGACACCTGGTTTTTTCAACGCTCCACACCAACTCAGCCCCGGAGACGGTTACGAGACTGCTGGATATGGGGATGGACCCGTTCAGCTTTTCCGATGCGATCCTCTGCATCCTGGCGCAAAGACTGGCACGAAGGATCTGCAGCGAATGTAAGGATGCCTATAAACCTCATCCGCAGGAACTGGCCGATATTATTGAAGAGTATGGCAAGGCTGATTTTGAAAGGACCGGAATTAACCCGGCCGAGATAATTCTGGTCAGACATGTAGGCTGTCCCAAGTGCAACGACTCAGGCTACAAAGGCAGACTTGGCCTTCATGAAATATTGACTGGAACCGACGAAATGCGGAGCCTTATAAAGAAAAAAGGTGAAGTCGAATTTATTCGCCGCCAGGCAATGGCCGACGGCATGACGACGCTAAAGCAGGATGGCATCTTGAAATGCTTTCAGGGGTTAACCGACATTAAAGAGGTGCGCAGAGTTTGCATTAAGTAGAGCGTTCTTTATATAACGTGGACGTCAATACATATTCTGCCAAAAGACTGACAATTTGCGTCCGGATTGTCAGTCTTTTTTATTATATTTTAATTTTTCGCCAGACCGCATGCACGATACCAAGGATTTTCAGTTCTCCGGACGGTTTAAACGGCGCGTAAGAAGAGTTGTCGGCTGAACAAAAGACCTCATTGCCGCGAACCCGGTACCTGCGCAACAATGAGTCTCCCCACTGACCTTCCAGAAGGATTACATCTCCGGATTGCGGATGTTCTGAAGGCTGCACGATCACAACATCTCCGCCCCTGATCGTTGGCGCCATAAAATCACCAGTGCACTCAAAGGCAAAACAGTCCTTGGGAACGTCAGGGATAAGTATATAGTCTTGAATCATGGCAGCAGAAAAAATATCAAGTGATGCCGGCGGAGCCTTCAGTAACGGGATTGTTGGTCTACCGATGGTGGTAGGTAAACATGCTTTTGTTTCAAGATACATCCCGCCAGTACCGCTGGTGAGCCACAGCGGATTTATCCCATAGAGATATTGTAGAGCGATCAACAGTGTTGCCGAAGGACTCTTCTTCCCCCGCTCGATGGCACATAAAAAACCCTGAACAATCCCGAGAGAAGCAGAAAATGCCTTTTGCGTCATTTTTCTGGAGCTCCGTATCAAACGGATTTTTTCTCCTATTTCAGACACTTCCTCGCTGGCCACATTAATTATCTCTCTGTCCATAAAACACCCTTCTGAAATGGAATAGAAATTGCTTGGATTCATACTTGAATAAAATAACACTTTACGAAGTTAACGGAGCCGAAATTAAGCTTAATTGAAACTGCTACATACAAGTTACAAAATATTCCTGAGAGATAATGCCACTATTGCACTACCTGTCGATTCTGCTGAATACTAGAGGAGATAAATGCTATGAGAACTGATATTCTACTTGTTGAGGACTCTCGTGAAGATGCTGACCTGGCGATAAGGGTTTTAAAGCAGGATAACCCCGCCACCAAGATCAAGGTCATTCATGACGGTGTTGATACTATCAATTACCTCTTTGATGAATCAAATAACGCCCTGAAACATCTTCTGCCAAAAGTGATTTTCCTTGACATCAAACTGCCCCGACTTACTGGCCCTGAAATCCTTAAAAAGCTAAAATCCAACGAGATCACAAAAAATATCCCGGTGGTTGTCATGACTTCGTCAAACCAACAGCGTGATATTGTAGAATGTTACGAACTCGGAGCAAACAGCTATCTTGTTAAACCGATTGATTTTCAGCGCTATCACACTATGATTATCAACTCTTCCCGTTACTGGCTCAACTATAATATCACCATGCCGGTATAATCCGGCTATAATCTTTCCAGTTTTTCTTCTTTCAATACGGTTCGTCAACCAGGAGCATGCCATTGGTTGACGAATCACCCTCGCTGTGATAATTTCCGTAAAATTCTTCAAACGGGGTTTACCGATGTCGTTTTTCAAGAACGAGCTGGCCAGGCTCGTCAGCTCAGGCCTGCATCGCTCATCCAAACTTATTGAATCTGCCCAAAGAGGACGAGTGTCCATTAACGGCAAAGATACTCTGCTGCTCTGCTCAAACAATTACCTTGGGCTTGCAGACCATCCTGCCCTGAAAGCAGCTGCAATTGAGGCGATCACCACCTACGGATCTGGCAGTGGCGCATCCCGCCTGGTATCAGGCAATATGAACCTCCACCAGGAACTGGAAGAGCGGCTCGCTGCGTTCAAAGGGACGGAAGCAGCAATCCTCTACAATTCGGGTTACGCCGCCAACACCGGAGCTATTCAGGCGATTATCGGCAGAGGCGAAACTATTTATTCAGATCGCCTCAATCACGCCAGCATCATTGATGGCGCCCTCCTCTCAAGGGCAAAGCTCGTACGTTATCCCCATAACGACTTCAAAGCTCTGCAGCGGCTTTTGGAGCGGGACAAAAGCACCGGTCGCAAGTTGATAGTCACGGATGGCATCTTCAGCATGGATGGCGATATTGCGCCACTCAAAGAGCTTGCCGCGCTTAGAAGCAAGTTCAACACCCTGCTTATGGTCGATGATGCCCACGGCACTGCTGTCATGGGAGAGCATGGTAGAGGCAGTGCTGCTCACCTCGGCGTAGCAGAGCAGGTCGATATCCAGATGGGAACTCTGGGTAAGGGTCTCGGCAGTTTTGGCGCCTATGTTGCCGGCTCGAAAGAGTTGATCGATTATCTCAAAAACAGCAGCAGAAGCTTCATTTTTTCGACATCTCTGCCACCGGCAGTGCTTGCGGCGTCAATCGCAGCCATAGAAATCACAACATCACCTGAAGGTGACGCCCTCAGGAAGCGCCTGGAGGCTAACAGGGCACTGCTGGCAGGATACCTTGAAACCGCGGGTTTTGATATTCTGAAAAGCCAAACACAGATAATCCCGATCATGGTCGGTGAAGCGACTGAGACGATGGAATTCTCCAGAGCCCTCCTTGAAATGGGCATTTTTGTGCAAGGCATTCGCCCCCCGACCGTTCCTGCCGGGAGTTGCCGCCTCAGGTGCACGGTCATGGCCAGTCATACTCCAGTTGAACTTGCTGAGGCTGCAGAAAAAATTACCCTGGTTGGCAAAAAACTCGGGGTAATCTGAAATGCTCCGGATTACTGCTAAAGATGGCGCAATCATCTCCTTTACAGATCAAGGTTCCGGCTATCCGGTCATCTTTATCCACGGTTGGATGATGTCGCATAAAGTCTGGCATTTTCAGCTGCCGCTCTCTACAGAGTTCAGGATCATTACCCCTGACTTACGCGGTCATGGCGAGTCTAGTGCCACAAGTTTCAGCTATGCTGACTGCTTGAGCGATCTGACAGAGCTGCTGGATTATCTCAAAATCAGGAAAGCCGTTCTTGTCGGCTGGTCGATGGGGGCGCAACTGGCAATCAAAGCAGCACTACTTTTGCAAGAGCGGTTATCCGGACTGGTACTCGTCGCCGGAACCCCGCGCTTCTGCTCGGCAGCCGGCTATTCAACCGGATTGCCACCCTCTGAGGCCAGAGGCATGGCGATACGGTTAAAGAGAGATTACCAAAGAACTGCCGGCGACTTTTTTAAAGGGATGTTTACAACGACAGAAGCAGCAGGAATAGATCTAAGAAGCATTGCGGCGAAAACAGTCGGGCAGTTGCCACCGCTCGCAATAGCATTAGCGGCTCTAAACGCCTTGACAGAGACTGATTTGCGGCAGCAGTTAGCCGAAGTCGTGCTTCCTGTCACCCTTGTTCACGGCTCTGAAGACAATATCTGTCTTCCCGGAGCATCACTGTTTATGTCTCAGCAGTTGCCTTTCGCAACTCTAAAAATTATCGACTCTTCCGGACATGCACCCTTTTTATCTGCGCCGGAGAGATTCAATGCCACCGTGACCAGTTTCATCAGGGAGATTCATGGCCGGGATTGAAAGAGCACTCGTAAGAAAATCATTTAGTAGCCACGCAGAGCAGTATGATTCTCTGGCCAATGTCCAGAAAAAGGTGACAGACCGTTTTGTTGCGCTCCTGAAAGACTACTCCGTCGCTCCGGGATCGCTCCTTGACATCGGTTCAGGCACAGGCAGACTACTTGAAACGGTCGGGAAGATCCTGCCGGAAACTGCTCTAGTCGGTATCGACCTTGCTTTCGGAATGACAAGAAATGCCCGGAACAGGCAAATAAATGCAGCTTTTATCTGTGGTGACGCAGAGGAACTGCCGTTTCAAGCCAACTGCTTTGACATTATTGTCTCCACATCGACCTATCAATGGATTGCACCTCTTGAACAGGCATTCGCAGAGGTATACCGGGTGCTCAAGCCAGGGAGCAGTTTCCATTTCGCCCTTTTCGGCGAACAGACTCTGTTCGAACTGCGGGAATCCTACAGAAGCGCCGTCAGCACGACTGACAGACCGACAGCAGACAGAACGCACCAGTTCGCATCAGCAGCAAACGTTATCGCCGCTCTCAGCAGCGCAGGTTTCACCGGAAACGGCGTAACTGCCGAAATTGAAGCAGAGATCCACCCTGATGTCCCTGCTCTGCTCCGCTCGCTCAAAGGTATCGGTGCAGGGAGTGCCGCCGGCAGCTCTGGCGGTGGGCTTTCAGGACGCAGTATAATGCTAAAGATGATGGAGATATACAAGGAGAACTACGGCACAACCGGAGGGGTGCGGGCCACTTATCAGGTGCTGTATGGCAGCGGCAGCAAAGAGTATTTTTAAACTAGTGTTTAATTGCATAAGTTAGCTATTGTATTTCTAAGCTGAGCGCCTCTGACTTCTCGTTTGCGCCAAACAAAAGGAGAAGCGGTTTCGTTGTAGCTGGCAATAAATGCTTCGATTGAATTCGTCAACTGTTCCGTGCTTGAGAAACTGGCTCCAGATAAGGTTTTACGGCTAAGTATCCCAAACCATATTTCTACCTGATTGAGCCAACTGGCCGAGGTCGGCGTAAAGTGGAAGTGGACATTGGGATGTAAGGCCAGCCAATCTTCATTTTTCTTGTGTGTACAGTAGTTGTCGAGAATTACATGAATATCTTCACCATCTGGAACCGTTGACACTATATCATCGAGAAACGCCTGAAAGTCCGGTCGTTTTTTAGTTACAGTTGTTTTCGACTGGATAGTTCCGGCGGCAACATCTAGTGCTGCAAATAGATTGATGACGCCATGCCGCTTATAGGTGCTCTTCAGGCCGCGAACAATTTTACCGCTGCTTGTCTGCACATAACCGGTTGACCGCTCCAAGGCCTGTATAGATGGTTTCTCGTCAATACAGAGTACCAATGCTTTCTGTGGCGGTGCCAGGTATAAGCCGATTATGTCGGCTGACTTTACCGAGAATTCAGGATCAGTGCTGACACACCACGAACGGTGTCGCCGCAACTGAATGCCGTTTTTACGCAGTATGCGCCAGACAACATCATCTGAGACCGCCAATGCTTTAGCCAGTGCACCGCCATCCCATGCCGCCAGACCTGCTGGCGGAGACTCTTCCAGCTTGGCGAGTATGCGCTGCCTTAACTCTAATGCTGGATATTTAGCTGG
>CAWBBV010000017.1:0-13242 GCA_963787125.1 uncultured delta proteobacterium | reverse complement strand
TTGCACAACCGGAGGGGTGCGGGCAACTTATCAGGTGCTGTATGGCAGCGGCAGCAAAGAGTATTTTTAAACTAGAATATCAACAATCTTTTTGGCAAGCGGATGAACGACTGAGTAGAAGACTTCAGCTCCACCTCTTTTCCCCTCGATGATCCCTTTATTCTTCAACAGCGCCAGATGCTGCGACACCGTTGCCTGCGGCAGACCAAGACACTCCCAGATATTCTTAACATTACACTCTTTTGTACAAAGACCCGCGACAATTTTCAGCCTGACAGGATGCCCGAGCACTTTCAGTACCTCT
Organism: uncultured delta proteobacterium; assembly: GCA_963787125.1. GTDB lineage: Bacteria > Desulfobacterota > Desulfuromonadia > Geobacterales > DSM-12255 > VEOV01. Next base: position 12,938 of record CAWBBV010000017.1, on the reverse strand, counting down.
GCTTCTTCGACAAAACTAATCTCTTTATTGAATGCCATAAGTGCTCCGTAAGTAAACATGGGAAGGATATTCATATATCTAAATATTCTTCCAATATTTGTCAATTCATATTTTTCATTAGCCCTTTGCCTGCAACCGATTGCTGCTGACGATTGCTGCTTGTAATACCGCTGTAATTCGTCTATAAATAGGGAACATGGTGATTTTATGATGAATTACAGGTTTTCGCTAACTACTGTCATACTCTTTAGCCTCTTAACGTCTGCAGGCGCTGCCCTTGCAGACATCTACAAATACGAAGACAGTGATGGCGTAATTCACTTCACAGACGCTCCGACCGATCGCCGCTTCAAAATTTTCATGCGTGACATCGAAAAAGACAAAAGACTCCGGACAAATTTCGGCTTTAACAGAACATCGAGAAACCCGGCTGAGTTCGATAAAATGATTAACGCCTCTGCAGCCGAATTCGGTGTTGACAAATCGCTTGTGAAGGCTGTTATTCATGCGGAATCAGGCTACAACCCCAATGCCGTTTCAAGCAAAGGAGCGCAAGGACTCATGCAGTTGATGCCTGGAACGGCCCATGATCTAAAAGTGGCAGACTCACTCAACCCCTCAGACAACATTCGTGGAGGAGTGCGCTACCTTAGGTTCCTTCTGGACACTTTCAAGGGGAACGTGACACTCGCTCTTGCTGCATACAATGCCGGCCTGACAAAAGTCGCTAAATTCGGCGGCGTTCCCCCGTACGATGAGACTCGCAACTACGTCAGCAAAGTTTTGAATTATCAGAAAAACTACGCTGCCAACTGAAAAATCCATTTTCACCGGTTATATAATGCCAGAAATCGAAACCAAGACACACTCTGTCTTAAATATCCCCAACATCCTCACCTTGATGCGAATAGCCGTAATTCCACTTATGGTCTATCTGCTGCTGACCGGTGAGCGTGAGTCATCTTTCTGGGCAGCTGCACTTTTTTCGGCCGCCTCTTTTACTGACTGGCTTGATGGATTTGTCGCCCGCAAGATGGGTATAGTTACCGTCTTTGGAAAATTCCTCGACCCGATTGCCGACAAGCTTGTCGTCATGGCAGCCTTGATTATGATCATCCCCCTTGAGAGAGTACCTGCCTGGATGGTTCTTGTTATTCTGGGGCGAGAAATCATCATAACAGGGCTCAGAGGTATTGCTTCGTCTGAGGGGATTGTCATTGAGGCAAGTGACCTGGGGAAATTCAAAACCATTTTTCAGATTGTAGCGATAATTGCGCTCCTGTTGCATTACGATTATCATTGGTTCTTCTCTTCCACACATCCACTGCTGCTGGCGAACATGCACAACGTTGGGATGTTCTATCTTTGGATCGCCTTTGTCATAACCGTCTGGTCCGGTGCTGATTATCTCTTCAGATTTATCAGAATAATTACCCGCTAAATTAATTGTGCTGGAAAAATGCTTGACTAGAAATATCGGCTCTGCTATAAACACTTTTCTTGGCGCGCACATTGTGAGCTGAGCAGTAAGTTCGGTCCCATCGTCTAGTGGTTAGGACACCGGCCTTTCACGTCGGCAGCAGGGGTTCAAGTCCCCTTGGGATCACCATCAATTTCACGGCAACCGTTACTCATACGGTTGCCGTTTTTGTTTTTTGCTGGTTTATAATTGCCTTGACTTCGCTCCTCTTCGACTATATTTATAACTTACATATTTTACCTTTTAAGATAGCCCCGTGAGGTTAGCAAAGGTGCCTGAAACAATCTTTATCATCACTGAGAAGAGCCTTTCTGCATCCAAGCGGGAAGGCTCTTTTATTTGTCAGCATAGATAGAAGCATTGCAATTATCCAGTTCATCAAGGTCAGGCAGGGAGGTAATCATGAGTGAAGAGACAACCGTAATTCTTGACGGAACCGGGATCAGACGGGCTTTGACAAGAATTGCTCACGAAATCCTTGAGAAGAATAAAGGGGTCGACAACCTCTCACTGGTTGGCATCAGGACTGGCGGGGTGTACCTGGCCCGCGAACTTGCCAAACGCCTTGAAGAGATTGAGGGGGGCAAAGTCGCTGTCGGTGAGGTCGACATAACCCTTTACAGAGATGACTTCAAAGAGCAGGGGCTGCATCTGCCTGTTGGCAAGACAGATATCCCTTTCACGGTAGAAGGCAAAAGAGTCGTACTTTTTGATGATGTTCTCTATACCGGGCGTACTATCCGGGCTGCTATGGATGCGATCATGGACCATGGCCGACCTGCTTGCATTCAGCTTGCGGTCCTCATTGACCGTGGCCATCGTGAACTCCCCATCAGAGCCGATTTTATCGGCAGAAATGTACCGACAAGCCTGAAAGAAAGCATTGCTGTCCGCTTTGACGATAACCACGAACCGATCGAGGTCGTACTCGAAAAACAGTGAAGGAGGGGGCATGAAGAGTTTCGCTCACAAGGATATCATTGCACTCAGGGATCTGACTAAAGAAGAGATCGAGCTGCTCATCTCAACCGCTGAAAACATGCGGGAGATAAACAACCGCGAGATCAAGAAAGTGCCAACTCTGCGTGGCAGAACGATTATCAATCTTTTTTACGAAGCATCAACCCGCACGCGAACTTCTTTTGAAATAGCCGGAAAAAGGCTTTCAGCGGACACAGTCAATATCACCACCTCTTCCAGTTCAGCTACCAAGGGAGAGACTCTGGCCGATACAGCTCTTAACCTTCTGGCCATGAAACCTGACATCATCGTCATGCGTCATGCGGTCTCTGGTTCACACTACTTTCTCTCCAAGAAGATGCCGCACTGCTCAATCATAAATGCCGGAGACGGCACCCATGAGCACCCTTCCCAGGGACTTCTGGACATGCTCACAATGAAAGACCGCTTCGGAAGGCTTGACGGTCTTAAAGTTGCCATTGTCGGCGACATCACTCACAGCCGCGTTGCCCGTTCCAACATCCAGGGGCTTACCAAGCTCGGCTCCCATGTTTTTGTTGCCGGACCGCCTACCATGATGCCTCCAGGAGTTGAAAAACTCGGCAATGTCACAGCCTGCGCCACCATGAAAGAGGCAATAGAAGATGCCGATGTGGTCATGATGCTCCGGATTCAGCAGGAACGTCAGGGGAAAACCCTGATGCCAAACACTCGCGAATACTCTAGATATTTTGGTCTTAACCCGGCAAACCTCAAGTTCGCAAAGCCAGATGCCATGGTCATGCACCCGGGCCCGATAAACCGCGGCGTCGAAATGTCCTCTGCGGTTGTTGACGGTGAGCAGTCACATATTTTGAAGCAGGTGGAAAATGGTGTCGCTGTCAGGATGGCAATGCTTTATCATGTCTGCGGCGGAGAACTTGAATAGTACGGTTTTTTGTAGGGGCAGGGCTTGTGCCTGCCCGCACTTGAAGGGCACCCACAAGGGGAGCCCCTACAATTTAAGAAATTTAGAGGTGACTATATGAAGCTACTTATCAAAAACGGCAGAGTGCTCGATCCGAGCCAGGGTCTTGATGAAGTTCTGGATCTGCTGGTAGAAAACGGACTGGTGAAAGAGATCGGCAAGGAGCTGTCTGCACCTCCCGGAACAGAACTGCTCGACGCCAGCGGTAAGCTTGTCGTACCCGGCTTGATTGATATGCATGTGCATCTCCGCGATCCGGGCCTTGAGTACAAGGAAGATATCATCAGCGGCACCAAGGCTGCTGCTGCCGGCGGTTTCACCTCTGTCTGCTGTATGCCGAACACAAAACCGGCCATAGATAACAAAGCGATTGCCAGCTACATTATCAACAAGGCAAAGGCTGAGGGTTTTTGCAACGTCTTCCCGGTCGGCAGCATTACTTACGGCATGAATGGCGAACGGATGTCAGAGATGGGCGAGCTGAAAGAAGCCGGCTGCGTTGCCGTTTCCGATGACGGCAAACCGGTGGCAAACGCCGAGCTTATGCGCCGCTCTCTTCAGTATGCGAACGGCATCGGCATTATGGTCATAACTCACGCAGAAGATCTTTCCCTGGTTGGCGAAGGGGTTATGAACGAAGGGTTTACCTCTACTGAAATCGGCCTGAAAGGAATTCCCCGCGTTGCTGAGGATATTGCCACTGCAAGGGATGTAATGCTGGCAGAATACACCTGCTCGCCACTTCATATCGCCCATGTCTCCACAAAGGATTCGGTCAGGATCATCCGTGAGGCCAAGGCTCGTGGTGTAAAGGTTACCTGTGAAACGGCCCCCCACTATTTTATCCTCACCGACGATGCAGTGCGCGGTTACAATACCAACGCCAAGATGAATCCGCCGCTCAGGGAAACAGCTGATGTCATTGCCATAAAGGAAGGGCTCAAAGACGGCACTATTGACTGTATCGCCACAGACCATGCGCCCCACCATCTGGATGAAAAGGACGTCGAGTTCAATGAAGCGATGAACGGCATTATCGGCCTAGAGACATCACTGCCGCTATCGCTGAAACTCGTTGAAGAGGGTGTTCTGACTCTGAATCAGCTGATTGACAAGATGTCGTGCAAGCCTGCAGCTATTCTTGGGCTGAATCGTGGCTCACTTAAGACAGGTGCAGTTGCAGATATCACTGTGATTGACCTGGCAAAAGAGTGGACTGTTGAGGCCGATAAGCTTTCAAGCAAATCAAAAAACTCGCCGTTTCTTGGTTGGAGAATGAAAGGTTGTGCAGTAACTACGGTTATTTCAGGCAAAACAATAAAAATACAGGCAAATTAATCTTTTGGAGTTGTTAAACATGAAAGCAATACTTGCGCTGGCTGACGGGCGTATCTTTAAAGGAAAGTCGTTCGGTGCGACCGGTGAAGCAACCGGTGAAGTCGTCTTCAATACTGCCATGACCGGATATCAGGAAGTTTTGACTGATCCATCCTATCGCGGCCAAATGGTCACTATGACCTATACCCAGATCGGTAATACCGGTATCAACCCCGAGGATATTGAGAGCCGTGGGCTTTTCCTTTCCGGATTTATCGTCAAAGAGTATCAGCCGAATTACTCTAACTGGCGGGCAACCATGAGTCTCGACTCATACCTGAAAGAAAATTGCATTGTCGGCATTCAGGGTATAGATACAAGAGCGCTTACCCGTCACCTCCGTGACAAGGGGGCGCAAAACGGCATCATCTCCACAGTTGACACCGATCCGGTCAGCCTTGTTGCCAAAGCGAATGCTACGCCCAGCATGGCGGGACTTGATCTGGCCAGTGGCGTTTCCTGTGATAAACCTTACAAATGGACTCAGGGTCTGTGGGATCTGGAGACAGGTTATCCGGAGATCGATCCGGCCACACTGAAGTACAAGGTTGTCGCCTATGATTTCGGCATGAAATATAATATTCTTCGCTGTCTGGTAGATGCCGGTTGCGATGTGACGGTCGTTCCGGCCACATTTCCGGCTGACGAGGCCCTGGCAATAAACCCGGACGGGATATTTCTCTCCAACGGCCCCGGTGATCCTGAACCGCTGGTAAAAGTTCAGGCAGAAATCAGAAAGTTTGTCGGCAAAGTACCTATCTTCGGCATTTGCCTGGGTCATCAACTGCTCGGACTGGCCCTTGGCGGCAAGACAGTCAAACTCCCTTTCGGCAATCACGGTTCGAATCTGCCGGTAATGGATATGGTCACTGGAAAAGTTGAAATCACCTCACAAAATCATGGTTTTGCCGTTGACCTCGATTCGCTCGGCGATGCCGCCTGCCTGGGACATGAGAACCTGAACGATCAGACTGTTGAGGGAATTCGTCACTGCGAACTGCCGATATTTTCCGTACAGCACCATCCAGAGGCGTCGCCTGGCCCCCACGATTCACACTATCTGTTTGGGCGGTTTGTTGAGATGATGGAGAAACATAAATCGTAGGTAAAGGTAATAGGTAAAGGTAAAGAACTGAAGTTAAGGATTGACGTGGATTTGATCTATCTTTACCTCTACCTGATTTTTTATGAACTACATCGATCTTTACAATTCGGGGGAACTGCTGCAGCGGGTAAAATCAGCCTATGCCCGGCTCCAGTCATGCGACCTCTGCCCTCATGACTGTGGAGTCAACCGTTTGAAGGCTGAGCAGGGCATTTGCCGGGCAGGATTTAAACCTAAAATAGCCTCGGCAAACCTGCACAAAGGCGAAGAGCCGCCAATATCGGGCAGCAGGGGTTCAGGTACGATTTTTTTTTCCGGCTGTTCCCTTAAATGCAGATTCTGTCAGAACTTCCCCATTAGTCAGCTCGGCAACGGCGAAGAGATTTCAACCGGAGAGCTTGCAGCCAGAATGCTTAAACTGCAACGACTGCGGGCACACAACATCAATTTTGTTACGCCGACGCACTTCCTGCCGCAAATACTCGCGGCGCTCTGGCTTGCCATCCCGCTCGGCTTCAAGCTGCCACTTGTCTGGAACTCCAGCGGCTTCGAAAAGATTGAAACGTTGAAACTCCTGGATGGAGTAGTTGCTATCTACCTCCCTGACATGAAATATGCGCAAGACGGTAGTGCTGTTGAGATTTCATCAGCGCCACACTACCCGGAGATCAACCGCTGTGCCGTTCGAGAGATGTTCAGGCAGACCGGGCATCTCCAAGTTGATAATGAAGGAATTGCTGTCAAGGGTCTTATCATCCGACACCTGGTCCTTCCCGAGGGAAAAGCAGGCAGCAGGGAAACACTTCGGTGGATCGCTGAAAATCTCGGTATTGATACTCACATTGCCCTGATGAGCCAATACTTCCCTGCCCATACGGCAGCTCATACTGAAGGCATAAATCGTCCCCTCACCCAGGCTGAGTATGATGAGGCAACAACGGCTCTTGATAGATACGGGCTGGAAAACGGCTGGGTCCAGGAGCTTGAAGAAGAGCGGGGCTCGGTATGAGGACCTCTAATTACCTCTGGGCAGGGTGCTGTATGGCCGGAGCGGTTTTTTTTATTTTCAGGTAAATTATCGAAGGAGTCACAAGTAAATGCCAAAACGTACAGACATAAAAAAGATCCTTATCATCGGCGCCGGCCCAATAGTCATCGGCCAGGCATGCGAGTTCGACTATTCGGGCACCCAGGCCTGTAAGGCACTGAAGGAAGAAGGTTACGAGGTTATCCTGCTCAACAGTAACCCGGCAACCATCATGACCGATCCGGACTTTGCCGATCGCACCTATGTGGAACCGGTTACCCCGGAGATTCTTGCCAAAATCATCGAGAAGGAGCGCCCTGACGCGATTCTGCCGACACTTGGCGGCCAGACTGCTCTCAACACGGCTGTAGCTGTTGCCGAAATGGGAATTCTGGAAAAATTCGGGGTCGAGCTGATCGGCGCCAAGCTCCCGGCGATCAAGAAAGCCGAGGATCGCACCCTCTTCAAAGCGGCCATGCAGAAGATCGGCCTCGACATCCCCAAATCCGGTCTGGCGCACAATTATGCCGAAGCCATGGAAGTTATTAAAGAGATCGGCTTTCCGACGATTATCCGGCCATCCTTTACTCTAGGCGGCACCGGCGGCGGCATTGCCTACAACATGCAAGAGTACGAGCGGATGGCAATAGCAGGTATCGATGCATCGCCAACAGATGAAATTCTGGTGGAAGAGTCAGTTATCGGCTGGAAAGAGTACGAACTTGAGGTCATGCGAGATACTGCTGACAACGTGGTTATTGTCTGTTCCATTGAGAACTTCGACCCGATGGGCGTTCACACCGGTGACTCCATAACTGTTGCTCCGGCACAGACGCTCACCGACAAAGAGTACCAGATACTCCGTGATGCCAGCCTCAAGATCATCCGCGAAATCGGTGTGGACACCGGGGGCTCCAACATCCAGTTCGGCATCAACCCGAAGGACGGCAGACTGGTAGTTATCGAAATGAATCCCCGTGTCTCGCGCTCTTCTGCCCTGGCATCAAAGGCAACCGGTTTCCCGATCGCCAAAATCGCGGCAAAGCTGGCTGTCGGCTACCGCCTCGATGAAATCATTAATGATATTACCAGAGAGACTCCGGCCTGTTTCGAGCCGACCATAGACTATGTTGTCACCAAGATTCCGCGCTTCACCTTTGAAAAGTTCCCGACTGCCGATGCTACCCTCACCACCCAGATGAAATCTGTCGGTGAAGTTATGGCTATTGGCCGTACCTTCAAGGAGTCATTCCAAAAGGCGCTTCGCTCCCTGGAGATCGGCTCAGCCGGCTTTGAATCGCGTCTTTTTGACCTTGCCAGCGAGACCAGAAGAGCGCTGACTCCAAAGGAGCAGCAGACCCTTGTTGAGAAACTGAGGACACCAAACTGTGACCGTGTCTGGTATCTCGGCGACGCTTTACGTTCCGGCATGACTGTTGAAGAGATTCATGAAATAACCGCCATTGACCCCTGGTTTCTCCACAATATTCGTCAGATCATTGAGAAGGAAGAGGAACTGAAGCAGGTTAAGGTAGACTCGGAAGATAAGGAAAAACTCAGAGCTATAATCCTGGAGGCAAAACAGTACGGCTTTAGTGACAAGTTCCTGGGGAGACTCTGGGGTAAAAACGACGAGGAAATACGCCAATTGCGACTATCACTTGGTGTAAAGCCTGTATTCAAGCGGGTAGACACCTGCGCTGCCGAGTTCGTCGCTTACACCCCGTATCTCTACTCTACCTATGAAGAAGAGTGTGAAGCAGACGTAACCGACCGCAAGAAGATCATCATCCTCGGTGGCGGTCCGAACCGGATCGGCCAGGGGATCGAGTTCGACTACTGCTGCGTCCATGGGGTGTTTGCCCTTGGCGCCGACGGCTTTGAGACGATCATGGTCAACTGCAATCCGGAAACCGTTTCGACTGACTACGATACCTCCGACCGGCTCTACTTCGAACCGCTTACCTATGAGGACGTCCTCTCCATAGTTGACATTGAAAAGCCTTACGGAGTCATCGTCCAGTTTGGCGGCCAGACGCCGCTCAAGCTTGCTGTCGCTCTGGAGAAGGCTGGAGTGCCGATCATCGGCACCTCCCCCGACTCGATCGACCGCGCCGAAGATCGCGAACGGTTTCAGGAGATGCTCCATAAACTGGGGCTCAAACAGCCGGAGAACGGCACTGCCCGTTCCTTTGAGGAGGCGGAAGCCGTGGCCGATCGCATCGGTTATCCGGTAGTTGTGCGCCCCTCCTATGTTCTTGGCGGGCGGGCAATGGAGATTGTCTATGATGTGGACAACCTGCGCCGCTATATGCATACCGCAGTTCAGGCTTCACCGGAGCATCCGATCCTGATCGACAAATTCCTCGATGAAGCGATTGAGATTGATGTGGATGCTCTCTGCGACGGCACTGATGTTGTTATCGGCGGGATCATGGAGCATATCGAAGAGGCCGGGATTCATTCCGGTGACTCTGCCTGTTCGCTCCCCCCCTACTCTATCTCTGAAGAAGTCGTTGATGAGATCAGAAAACAGACGAGCATGATGGCCCTCGAACTCAATGTCAAAGGGCTGATGAACGTCCAGTTCGCCCTGAAGGGGGAGGAAATCTTTATTCTTGAGGTTAATCCGCGGGCATCAAGGACCTCACCATTTGTCTCCAAAGCTACCGGTCGTCCTCTTGCCAAGATCGCCGCCAGCATCATGGGTGGCCGCAGCCTCAAAGAGCAGGGGATCACTGAAGAGATCAAAATCAACCACGTCGCCGTCAAAGAGTCGGTCTTCCCCTTTGTCAAATTCCCCGGTGTCGACACCATTCTCGGCCCGGAGATGAAATCAACCGGCGAAGTTATGGGGATTGACGATACCTTTGCCAAAGCGTTTGCCAAAGCGCAGCTGGGGGCCGGCGTAAAGCTGCCGACCAAAGGCAAGGTGTTTATCAGCGTCAAGGATGCCGACAAGAGACATCTCGTCCAGATTGCGGAAAATCTCAGCAACGCCGGCTTCCAGATCCTTGCCACCAGGGGGACTGCCGTCTATCTGAGAGAGAGAGGCGTAACTGTGCAGACCGTCAACAAGGTACTGGAGGGGAGACCGCACATTGTTGACAATATTAAAAATGGCGATATTGCCATGGTTATCAACACCACTCACGGCGCGCAGGCTGTTGCCGACTCTTTCTCCATCAGACGGGAGACACTGGCAAGCGGCGTCACCTACTTCACCACGGTTTCCGGCGCCAGAGCTGCAGTTGACGCAATAGTCTCAATTCAGCAAGATGGCCTCGGTGTAAAGGCGCTGCAAGATTTCCTTGCCTGATTCAGCCAACTTCATATATATTGTCATTTCCGGGACGGCTCATCAATAGCCGCCCCGGCAGTTTTTTTTAAGGAGCCTTTACTTAATGTCACAATCGGTACCGATGACTAAAGAGAGTCATGAAGCAATGCAGGATGAACTAAAGCGGATGATCCGCGAAGAGCGGCCGAAAGTGATTCAAGACATAGCAGAAGCACGCGCCCATGGCGATCTTTCGGAAAATGCCGAATATGATGCCGCCAAAAACAAGCAGGGCTTTATCGAAGGGCGTATTCAGGAGCTGCAGGACAAACTCGCCCGTGCCTATGTAGTTGACCTCACTAACCTTAAACCGGATAAAGTCGTTTTCGGCGCGACAGTCACCCTTTATGACACTGCCAGCGAAGAAGAGGTTATCTACAAAATCGTCGGTGAGGAAGAGGCCGACATCAAACTCGGCAAGATCTCCTGCACCTCACCGGTTGGCAAGGCGCTGATCGGCCATAAAATCGATGACACCGTCAAGGCAAAAGTCCCTTCAGGGACCAGAGAGTATGAAATTGTCGAAATAAAGTACCTGTAAAGATTGCATCAACGCTGCCACTGTGTTTTTTAACCGTTCAATTTAAAAGGAGAGCCGTCATGAGTGAGAAATTCAACAAGGATATGACATTTTCGCAGGCGCTGCAGACACACCCTGAAGTAGCACAGGTGCTGCGCAAGTACAACCTCGGCTGCATCGGCTGCATGGGAGCTCAAAACGAATCGCTGGAGCAGGGGGCAAATGCTCACGGGCTGGATGTCAACGAGCTGCTGAAGGATCTGAACGAACTGGTGTAGCTGAAATAGACGTTGTTTGTAGTTTTAGAAAAGGCGCTTTCCAGCGCCTTTTTCTTTGTCAGCGCAACCCTTCCCATCTCTCTTTGCAGATTATTCCGATTCTAAATCAAAGCGCTATCTTCGTTGGCTCGTCTTCGGCTCCTCAGCGTACTGGTGTACTGCTTCGTCGCCTCAATCCTCGCCGCCTTGATTTCATCTTTGATTTAGAATCGGAATTCCATTTTATCGTCATGATTTGGCTTGCAAAAAACTCCTTCTGTTTCCATAATGCGACACATTATGGAATCTACACCTCGATATTTCACGCCTCCCGCTGATCACTTTTTTCTCCTTGGTCCACGCGGCACCGGCAAGACCTGGCTCACGCAAAGGCTCTTTCCCGATGCTCTCAGGATTGACCTGCTGGATCCCGAAACTGTGCGATCTATGTCTGCACGCCCTGAGCGGCTGCGTGAACTGCTGGCAGCCAGACCCGAAGCCAGACAAGTTCTTGTTGACGAAGTCCAGAAACTCCCAGATCTGCTGGAAGTTGCCCATCTGCTGATCGAAGAAAAGCGGGATGTGCAGTTCATCTTTACCGGGTCAAGTGCCCGTAAATTGCGGCGAGCCGGTGTGAATCTTCTGGGAGGGCGTGCCGCACTGAAATCGCTGCATCCGTTTATGGCCGCCGAACTCGGTTCCCATTTCCGGCTCGACGAAGCCCTGCGGCTCGGAATGCTGCCGGTTGTACTGGCTGCAAAAAACCCGGCGGAAATCTTGCGTGCCTATAATGGCCTTTACTTACGTGAAGAGGTGCAGATGGAAGGGCTGGTCCGCTCGGTCGGCAGTTTTTCCCGCTTCCTTGAAGCTATCAGTTTTTCCCATGGCGCTGTGCTCAATCTGGCGAGCGTGGCCCGCGAGTGCCAGGTAAACCGCAAGACCGTGGAAGGATTTCTGGAGATTCTGGAGGATCTGCTGTTGGCATTCCGGGTGCCGGTATTCACCAGGCGGGCACAGCGTGAACTGGCGGTGCATCCCAAATTTTATTATTTTGATGCCGGAGTCTTTCGCGCCAATCGCCCTGCCGGGCCACTGGATTCGCCTGCTGAGATAGACGGAGCTGCACTGGAAGGTCTGATTGCCCAGCAACTTCGGGCGTGGTGCGATTATTCCGGAGGCAATCATCGACTGTATTACTGGCAAACGCGGTCGAAAGTGGAAATTGATTTTGTGGTCTACGGCGAAAACGGTTTTCACGCGCTGGAAGTCAAGAACTCCGGCAAGGTGAGACCGGAAGATTTGCGCGGGCTCAAAAAATTCGGCGAGGATTTTCCGGAGAGTCGTCGCTGGCTGTTGTATCGCGGCAAGGAGCGTTTATTGATAGATGATATTTTGTGCCTCCCCTGTGAAGAGTTCTTGCTGGATCTCAAACCGGACACCTTTCCTCAATTTCTGTCAAATTAAAGGTGAAATGGCTGTTGACTTTAAAGTGAGCATAGGATACTAACTATGCATATTCATTGATGTTTACGCTCTTTATAAGGAGTCACTGTTATGGCCGGCAGTATACCAACCTATGAAAAAGGCAAACTGTACCTGCTTGAATTGAGCCGGATCACCCCCGACCCAGAGCAGCCGCGCAAGTTTTTTGACGAGCAGGCTTTAGGAGAGCTGGCGGCTTCCATCACCAGTCATGGCGTGCTTCAACTGTCGAGGACCATGGTAAATTTCCACTTTAGACAAGGTGTGACCAAAGTTATTTGCCACCCCCTGGGTCAACTTAATTTGCCAGTTTAGTCGATACCGGGACCAGAGTTATTTGCCACTTTGGATTTTTTAGGGGAGCCAACCAGCATGACAGTATTCTGCATGGAATTATTTCCAGACAGGAGCTGCTATGTCGAT
>CAWBBV010000016.1:0-258797 GCA_963787125.1 uncultured delta proteobacterium | reverse complement strand
ACAACGTTATATATGACTGAGAGCTACAGATTTTTCCCCGGAAATTATAGATAAAATAATAAGTTACCAGTCTTGTAGTTCTATTGTCAGCCTGTTATTGAATAGCCATTTATTCAACATACCAGGAGGACAGAATGGAAGCTGTAACGGATAGTCTGGCGTTGTTCAGACAGATGAAGGCATCAGTCAGGGGCTCGGAAAAACATCTGCTAGTCGGCATCGATGTTGCCAAGAACAAGCACCATGCTTTCTTTGGAACACCCAATGGCAGAACGCTACGCAAGAACATGATCTTTGACAACAGCTTACAAGGATTCGAGAATCTGCGCAGTTTAGCCGGAGATCTCAAGAATCAACATGGCCTGGTCGAGGTTGTGTATGGACTTGAGCCTACAGCCTCCTACCACAAGCCCTTAGCCGAATATCTGCTGCGACAGAAGGAGCAGGTTGTCTATGTATCCAATGTGGCCGTGGCAAAGAATCGAGCGCTACTGGATGGCCGTTGGGACAAGAACGACAAGAAGGATGCCGCCAATGTTGCCGATCTGGTGGGCCAGAGCCGCTGCCTCTTCTATGAGCTACCGCAAGAGAACCTGCGTGAATTACGCAGCCTGATTGGTTTCAGGATCAGGCTGAAGAAGGAAGAGCACGCACTGAAAATGCGGCTGAGAAATAATGTTCTTGCCCAGTTCTTTCCCGAATTGGACCAGCTCTACATCAAAGCAGGGCAACCGGACGACCTGATTCTTTCAATTGCCGAACATTGTCTGGACCCGAGGGAAATTGCCGGGATGGAGTTCGACGCCTTCCTGAAGCTCATTACAAAACGCAAGATCAGGATAGAACAGGAAAGACGTCTGCGCGAGCTTTGGGAGACTGCCGGAGAGTCCGTTGGTTGCCTTGTTCATGACGCCGCCAGATGGGAGGCCAAGAGTCTCGTCTGCCAGCTGAAGTCGATTCGTGAAACGGTCAAGGGTAATGAGCAGTTGATGGCAAAAGCAGCAAAGCAGTTTTCTGAATATGAGTGCCTTCTGTCTATTCCCGGATTCGGTCCGATTATTTCGGCCATGGTTCTTGCCGCCATCGGCAATCCTGTCCGGTTTCAGAATCAGGGACAGGTAGTGCGTCTGGCCGGACTGGACTTAAGTGCCGAGCGGAGCGGCAAGAACAGCAACAGTGCCAAGCCGGTGATCTCCAAGCAAGGGAAAGCGGCACTGCGTTACGCCCTGGTGCAAGCGGCAATGGTTGCCTCCACAGCGAATCCGGTTATCAGGACTTACTTTAGCAAATTAATCAGAGGTCGCGAGCTTGAGCGCGGCATCAACCTGAAGATGAAAGTCAAGCTGGCGGCAAAGCTTTTGGTTGTGGCCTGGACACTTATGAAGAAGAGAGAACCATTTAATCCTTCCTGCTTCACGGGATAACCACCCTAGAGGCAGGCAGTAGGCGAGATAAGCCCGTTTAACAACGTAGAGGCAGCAATGACCTCGGGAGGGACAATACCGGGCATCTCACTAAAATCTTGGAGCTTTGATAAGGAATGATAGACAACCCAGTTCCCGATGCGGGCGGGGGATGTCGGATACAAGTAACGATTAAGCTCAAGGTTTGCCGTAAGTGAGAGACTCGCCATTTCACCAAAGCAAGGGATAGCTGCGCCCGCAATCCGCAAGGATGACTAACTATTTGATTTTAAAAGAGCGATATTTTCAGTTGACAGGTGGACTATAGAATGTCCCCTCTGCCCTCTACGTTGCTCATTTGAACCTCCGTTTGTGATTTTTTCTATTTTTTGATTCACATAACGGGGCTGCCCTTGACCTGCGCGGCGGTGTATGCCGCGCCAGTGTCCAAGGGCGTGTGTACGCCCGTCATGGGCGTGAACTTATGGGGTGCAAGTCCCCTGTACGGTGAATCCAACACTGTCGCGAGACAGCGTAAACCAAGTACTAGCCGAAGGCAAGGGCGTCTCCGCGAGGAGGGGGCTGGGTGACCAAAGGGGTTGCTTGCTAATCAACTATTGCCATGATTAGCTAAATAGCAAGCAACGTTAGTTTTACACTTACTTCATGAATCGAAACTCGGTCATCTTAAGCGCCGCTTAGCGTGGTGGGAGAACTCCCGACGGCCTTTCGGTCAGGTGTTTCTTTCTGTGTTGAGTCAGAATTCCTTGTCATAGATCTTCGAGGTCTCATTCCGGCCCGGAAGTTTTCGGTCAACGACCTGCGTGACGATGAGAAATATCGCAAGCCCTAGCCATGAGAAGAAAACTGTTACGAGAAACCAACCAAACTTTGCGCCGCCATGGGAACGACCTGACACCAGTACCCAAATGCTCGGCCCGAAGTAGATAATGAATGCGATCAGTAGAATTGATAGCCCGAGAATCTCATCATGACTCATTTTGAAATCGCTCCTTCCCATCTAACCCATATCTAGTATAGTGTAGCGCCGACTAACATTCGAGCTAAGCAACTCCTGGCGTCCTGACGTTGGCGCTCCGCCTGAGCGAGTGGTTAGACATCTGCCTTTCGCGTCATGGTTCGTGCCAGACTTTGACAGTGTTGCTCCTGCCATCGAATTCGACTTCCCCTCCAGATCGATCGCTGTAGTGCCAAATGGTGAAGGGGCCATATGCATCAACCTTCAATGGACTGCCGAGAAGCTTCTCTACATCGCCTTCAGTCATGCCCTTTTTAAGCTTTCGCCATTTCACCTTGTCAGATGCCACTGGGGCAGGTGCACTTCGCTCACGTAGCTGCTCTTCAAGATCAGCCACTCGGCGTTCAAGTACCCGAATAGTCTCTTCTAGCTTCTGCACCCTAGACTCAACGGTAGATTGCGCAGAAACCTCTCCAGTCGCGGCGAGAAGTAATAGGAGTGGAACCCAAAGATAATGAATTGCTTTCACGTAGCTTTCTCCCGATTGAATTGACAGTGGACTCGCATTCAGATGCGATAACGGCTCTGAGGCGCACCAGCGGCGCGGGGCTTTATCCGCGACGACTGCGTGCCGCCGAGTGTGTACGCCCGTCATGGGCGTGAACTTATGGGGTGAAAGTCCCCTGTACGGTGAATCCAGCACTGTCGTGAGACAGCGTAAACCAAGTACTAGCCGAAGGCAAGGGCGTCTCCGCGAGGAGGAAAAAATCTGAGGGGGTCAGCCCTTGACGGCCTGTTGCCCAAACAACAATAAATTAACCACCCGCACACTATAAAACTAGCCCTAACTAGCTAAATATGCTATAGTTTTAGCATATTTAGCTGCTTGGAGTCTAGCCATGATGGGAGTTCAAGAACAACCTCAAAACAGCCTGTTTCACTTCGGTGTGAACCTCGATAAGCGCATCAGAAACAACCATCCTCTCAGGAAGGTAAATGAAATAATCGACTTTCACTTTGTTTACAAGGAAGTGAAAAAATTTTACGGCAAAAATGGCAATGAATCAGTACCCCCTCCCGTGATTCTGAAGCTGATGCTCCTGCTGGTTTACTATAATGTCCGCTCAGAACGGGAGCTTATGGAAACTCTCCCGGAACGTATGGACTGGCTATGGTTCCTGGGTTATGAGCTTGACTCGATAATTCCAAACCATAGCGTATTATCCAAAGCCAGAAAAAAGTGGGGCGTCGCAGTATTTCAAAGCTTCTTCGAACGTATTGTCTTGCAGTGCGGTCAGGCCGGTCTGATTGACGGCAGCAAAATATTTGTAGATTCAAGTCTCATCGATGCCAATGCCTCCAACAACTCCGTCATCGACACCAAAAATCTGAAGCACCAGTTGCATGATAACTACAAGAAGCTGGAAGCCCGTCTGGCAGAAGGTAACGAAAGCACTTGTTCTTCGCGGCACTATGAGAAGAAGAACAGCCGCTACATTTCCACTACCGATCCGGATGCAGCCATAGTCAACCGTGGCAAACCGAAACTCTCTTATCAAGTGCATCGTGCCGTAGACGGAAAGAACGAGGTCATCACTGCAACAGATGCTGCCCCTGGAGATATCAACGAAGCACACTTGATGCTGCCGCTTCTTGAGAAACATGAATCGACGACTGGAATCAAGGCAGATACCGTAGTGGCAGACAGCAAATACGGCACTATTGACAATTTCCTTGCTTGCCTTGACAAAGGCATTCAGGCGCATATTCCCGACTTGAAGCTATCAGCGCTTAAGAGAATAAAGAAACTCTCTATCTTTACCGATGACCAGTTTATCTATGATCCGCAAAGCGACACATACAAATGTCCGGTAGGAACCCTGCTTAAACGTAAGTCCCTGCACAAGCAAAGAGAAAGCTCTGATTATGCGGCTCCCAAGAAAGTCTGCGCTGCTTGCGAGCTGCGCGAGCAATGCACCAAGAATAAAACCGGCCGGACGGTAAAACGCCATCTGCGCCAGGATGAATTGAACACCATGCGTGAACGGAGTCGATCCGTCGACTCCAAGCGTGACCTGAAAACAAGACAACACCTAATGGAACGATCCTTTGCCCGGTCAACCCGCTATAACTTTGACCATGCAAGGTGGCGAGGGCTCTGGAAAATGAAGATTCAGGAGTACCTCACATGTGCGATCCAGAATATCCAGACATTGATTAGGCAAGGATCAAAACCAAAACCGGCTGTAGCAGTTGAAATAAAGATCAAGAACATAGAAGAAACTAAGGTAAAATCGACAAATATATCGCAAATAGACGCTGTTTTTTGGCCGCTAAATTTGAACTTATGGCTGATTTGTCAAAGAGCATGAAACTATGTGTAATAAATGTCAGTTGATTCGCTACACGGCTGAGTCTCTCACTTCTCAAGAAAGTTAATTTGGGCAACAGGCCGTCAAGGGCTGACCCCACCAGCACTGACGAGAGCGGACGAAAAGTTAGTCATATGGTGAAGCTGGTGAAGAGAAAACTGAAATTATGGTCAGAGTATTATCGCTCCCTTAACGTCGATCATTTTGACAGAAGTTATTGAAATATTCCCTGATCCAGTTATTGCTGCGAAAGAAATTGTAGCGATCTGACCGTTACCTGAAAATGCTTTAGTGCTGATAACGGCAAGTTTAATCATCCCTGGGGTGCTTATGTTGGACGCCATCATTGCGCCGGAAATGAGATCGCCCTGGGTGACAGTGGGCGAAGTCAGGGCTGCATTATCATAGCTAATGCTCAGTTGGATGCCGGCAGCACCTTCCATGTTGTCACCGCGGACGGCGTATTCACCACTGCTTAAAGGGGATAAGGAAACTACGTTTTTGCTGATGACTGCGTTCGGCGCGGAGCTCCCGCCGTCTCCGCAACCCCACATCAAAACAAGGAAGGCCAATAACAAAATTACCGGTGCACGTTTTCGTAATTTTATGTATTTCAAGCCGACCTCCATTAGTCTCTCCTGGTTCAACAATGATTGGTGCAGGATTGAGTCTGCCTTGCCAGCTTACTTTGCAGCTAATAACGCCCCTGATTAAAGCTGCTCCCGCAAGCTCTCCAGCGCTTCCCAGCGGCTGTAAACCGTCTTTAACTCCTCTTCCAGAGCGGCAAGCCGATCATTGATGACCGTAAACTGGGCGACGGCATTTTTGTAGAAATCCGGGTCTGACAGGCGAGCGTGCAGTCCGGCCTGTTCTGCTTCCAGAGTGGCAATCTTTTCGGGGAGCGCGGCCAGCTCTCGTTCTTCCTTGAAGGAGAGTTTCCGTGATTTCTCTTTTTCCGCTCTTGCCTGCTCCTTGGGGGTCTTCACTTCGCTCTGCTGCGCTTTACTCTGGGCAACGTTTTGCAACCAGTCGTCATAGCCCCCCACATTGGCGCTGACCCGGCCGTCACCCTCGAAAGCCAGTGTTGCCGTCACCACGTTGTTGAGAAACTCCCGATCATGGCTTACCAGCAAAAGGGTGCCGGAGTATTCGCTCAACAGATCCTCCAGCAGCTCCAGGGTCTCGGCATCCAGATCGTTGGTCGGCTCATCCATGACCAGCATGTTTGACGGTTTGGTGAAAAGCTTGGCCAAAAGGAGGCGGTTGCGCTCGCCGCCGGAAAGGATCCGTACCGGTGTCCGCGCCCGTTCCGGCGAAAAGAGGAAGTCCTGCAGATAGCCGATGACATGGCGCTGCTTGCCGTTGATGGTGACCGTATCGTTCCCTTCGCCGACATTTTCCTGGACGCTGGCGTCAAGATCAAGCTGTTCGCGCATCTGGTCAAAATAGAGCACCTCGCGCCTGGTGCCGAGTTTCAACTCGCCGCTCTGGGGGGTAAGCTCCCCGAGAAGCAGCTTGAGCAGGGTGGTTTTGCCCGAGCCGTTGGCGCCGATGATGCCGATCCGGTCACCCCGCATGATCGTGGTGGTGAGTCCGGCAATGACCGGCGTGCCGTTGTAGCCAAAGGAGATGTTTTCCGCTTCCATCACCAGCGCCCCGGAGCGGGCCGCCGTCTGCAGCTGGATCTTTGCCGTGCCCTGGCGATTCTGCCGCTGGCCGAACTCCTCCCGCAGCGCTTTAAGCGCCCGGACCCGCCCTTCATTTCTGGTGCGGCGGGCTTTTATCCCCTGCCTGATCCAGACCTCTTCCTCCGCCAGTTTCTTGTCAAAGAGCGCCATGCGGGTGATCTCCGCTTCCAGGAGCGCTTCGCGCCGTTCGGTAAATTCGTCATAGCCGCAGGCAAAGGAGTAGATTCTCCCCCGGTCCAGCTCGGCGGTACGGTTGGCGATACGGCGGGCAAACGCCCGGTCGTGGGTAACAAAGACCAGCGTCTTGACGCTTTTGAGGAGAAACTCTTCCAGCCAGAGGATGGTGTCGATATCCAGATGGTTGGTCGGCTCATCCAGAAGGAGAATGTCCGGTGACGACACCAGCGCCCTGGCCAGCAGTACGCGCCGTTTTGTGCCGCCGGAAAGGGCGCTGAACTCTGCTTCACCATCAAGCTCAAGCCGCACCAGCAGCCGCTCTACCTCCTGATGCAGGTTCCAGCCGTCGCTCTCTTCCAGGCGGTGCTGCAACTCTTCCAGCTCCGCCAGCAGTTCCGGATTACTTTCAACAGCCAGGCGGTGCGCCAGATTATGGTACTCAAAGAGCAGCCTGGCCGCATCGCCCATGCCGGCCGCCACAATATCAAAGACCGTGCCGCTGATATCCTGGGGAATGTCCTGCCAGACCGAAGCAAGTTTAACCCCCTGCTGGCGCTGGATAATCCCGGCTTCCGGGGGGAGCTCGCCTGCCATTAAGCGAAGCAGGGTGGATTTACCGGTACCGTTGCGCCCCATGAGACAGAGGCGATCGCCCTGCTCCAGCTGAAGATTGATGCCGTTGAAAATCGGCGGCCCGCCGAAGGAGAGGGTAATGCTTTGTAAAGATAATAGTGCCAAAAGAGGTTTCCTTGATTATGGAGTGGGGAGGTGAAAGGTTAAAATACGGAAGAGTTCTGAATTGATGTCAACTTCTCAAAGAGCTCTCCTTCAATTTATTCAGGGCTTTAGCTTTTAAACTTTGGGCATTTATGTCATTGGCTTGCAGAGCTAATCCCTTGTCGCAATCTTCAATAACCCCGGCATAATCCTGCACATTATACCTGGCGATGGCGCGATTGATATAAGACAGCTGGTGCCGGGGATTAATTGCAATGGCTTTATCGAAATATTTGAGCGCCTCCTGAAAGCTGCCGAGCTGCGCAAGTGATTTGCCGATATAATTGTATTCGTCTAAATGTACTTTTGACAAGGACGCGTATGAGGTGAAATCGCTTATCGCCCGGTTGTAAGCGAACAGATTGTAATAGGCAATACCGCGCCGATAGTATGGATCGGGAAAAGAACTGTTTATGGTTATGGCAGTATCGAAATCAACAATTGAACCCGTGTTGTCCCCTGACATCAGCTTTGCTACGCCTCTATTGTTAAACGCTTCTTCATATTCCGGGTAAATTTGTATGGCTTGATTGAAGTCGTCAATAGCGCTTTTAAGGTCATTGCCGTTGACCTTAAAACTACCCCTATTGTTATAGGCCAAGGCCGATTTCGGGTTCATTGAGAGGGCGGAACTGTAAAAAGAGATTGGATCCGCATAGTCCACAGATGCCACAAAGGTGTAATAGCTCAGGAATAGAATTACCGGCAAAAATACCCGGATGCTGCCGGTAGCTTCGGTTCCGAGCCATTTTTTAGGGATGCTGAGACAGGTAAATATCAGGATCCCGATTAATGGCAGGAGAAACCGGTGATTCAGATAGTCTATCAAGTGGTGTTTAAATAACAAAGTCGGCAGTAACAAAAAGGTAAACCAACACAGGCAGAAAAGACCGGCTTTATTGTCAGTGACCTTCTTGAGAATAAACAGGGTGACAATGGCCACAATGATAACTATGCCAATGATGGTTTTGGTAGAAGAAAAACCGGGAATTGGCGCGATGTTATAAGGGATGAAAAAAGAGGCTAAAGATTCCGGAATGGCCCGGACATTTGCGAGAAAGGCTTTGAGGCCGAAAACTGCATTGGCGCTGGGTGCATTAAAGATGGCTGTTGAACGCACGCCATACCAGAGCAAACCGGTGACAACATAACCCGCGATGGCGGCAGGGTAGGGGATTTTCAACGGTTTATGGTCAAAAACGATAACATAATAAGCGATAAAAATAGCCGGAAGAACTGCTGCGGTTTCTTTGCAAAACAGGGCCAGCATGAAGGTCAGCCAGTGCATGAACAGTTGCAAGGGCGCTTCTGTGTGCAGATAGTTGCTAAGGAAAATTAACGACAATAAAGCGAATAACGTCAGCAGTAAATCGCCTCTTGCAGGTATCCAGGCAATCGAGGCGATGAAAAGTGGGTGCGCACAGTAAAGCAGTGCCGCTGACATGGCAAAATAAGAGGGGACCAGAAATTTCTTCAGGACGAGAAAAAGTGAACAGGAGATGAAACCGAGCAAGATTACATTGGTAAGATGAAATATGGCGGCGCTGATGCCCCCCGCCAGCTTGATATCGATCATATACGTCAGCGTTTGCAGGGGACGATAAAAGGGAGTTGTCTTATCAATAAAAGCATCGGTTGAAAATGCTTTGGCAATATTCTTGATGTCGCCGAGAAACGCTGCATTCGTCAGAATCAGTCTATTGTCGTCAAAACCGCTAAAGCCGAATTTAATCGTTTGCAGGTACAACAGTACCGGTACGCAGAAAACAATACATATCTGCATGATGCTTACTTTACGTTCTGAGAAATTAGCCATTATGACCTCAGTTGTAGTTCGGAGCTGTAAGCCTATTGCGCTATCCGCACGGTAAAATCGATCATCTGGTAGATAGTCTTGCCGTCTACGGCGAGGAAGCCGGTGGCGGTCAGGGTGCGGGATTCGTCATCAACAGCGGTAATCCAGGCATCAACGGTCACCAGTCTGTTGGTCGGGACGATCTGGCCGCGATAAAGCCAGCGATGGGTTTCCCCCAGTGCAGCGGCTTCGAAGGTGTCGCCTGCCTGCCAGCCCCATCGCTCCACGGCGGCAAATTTGAGCAGCTGGACAAATGATTCCAGCCCAAGGGAGCCGGGGGTTACCGGATCCTCAAAAAAGTGTGCCTTGAAAAACCACTCGTCCGGATCGACATCCTTGACACCTCGGAGATAGCCGAGGCCAGCCGGGCCGCCGTCAGGGATGAACATTTCGATCCGGTCGATCATCCGCAGCTGTTTTTCCGGGAAAGGTGCTCCGGCCGGGTAGTCCAGGCTTCGACTACGCTCAGCCTCTGCCGGTGTCAGCTGATAAGGTTTGGCATCGCGGATTCCGACCTGGTTGGCGAGCGCCTCTTTGGAGAAGAAGCCGAACATGGTATCCCCTTCGTAGAGAATCCCGGTGCTGTCAGCCACACTGAAGTCGAACTCCTGAATAATCATGCCGCCGCTGGTGGCGACTTTTTTCATGGTTGCGCTGCAGGTGAGGGTGCCGCTGGCCGGGGTCACGGCGCGATGCTGCAGCGCTGTGCCGCCGAGATTGCGGAAGGAGATGTCGGTCGGGCTCTGCAGGGCTGAGCCGACGTAGGCGGCGAGCCAGCCGCACGGTTGCAGCGCGGCTTCCAGCAGGACGGCGAAAGGCATCCGCTTTTGGCGGTCGGCGGCGAAAAACCAGGCGTCAGCAGGCAGGTCGTACTGGGCTTCCGCCATGGCGCCGGCAGTCATCTGCCACGGCTCGCCCTGCACGGCGGTAACCCGGTCCATGAACTGGAACGGCGGTCCGGGGAGACGGGCAATCTTTCTGGCGGCATCGAAGATCCGGTACGGCTCGCCGAAACCTTCCGAGGGCTTGCCGTTACTGTAGGCGAGAATCTGTTCTTTGGTGTAGAGAGCCGCTTTGCGCCCGCTGGAAGCTGCCGCCTCACTCCGGTATTCTTTGACAGGGAGCGGGGTTGAGCGTTGCCACAGGGCCAGGAGCTGCTCTTTGGTCGTGCCGGTCAACCTGGCCGACATGTTGGTGATCTCGACAATCGGCTTGCCGTCGGCGTACATGAGCGCATCGCAGATTACATACGGCTCCGGGCGGTAGCCGAGTTCACGAATAGAGACTTCATAGGTGACGACCCTGGTGGTTTCCAGCACCTGGCCGCGGCAGCGCAGTCCGCTGGCCACCCCTGGAACCGGTTCCCAGACGGCGCCCTTGTCTTCTGCCACCCACCCCATCCGCAACAGGAAGATCCGCAGGGTGTGCATGCAGCATTCGTACATGAGCGTGCCGGGCATGACCCGGTCGTCGACAAAGTGGCAGGTGATGAACCAGTCGTCTGGATGGATATCCGCCTCGGCGCGAATGAAGCCTTCGCCGTAGCGTCCGCCGCGGGGCTGCAGCTCCATGACCCGGTGGACAAGCTTCATCCGGCCGCCCGGAATGGTCAGGGGGCGATCAAGCTTCAATCCGGAGAACAGCGCACCGAAACAGCCGGACAGATCGCCGCTGCGCAGCTGATCAAGGCTGGGCAGCGTCGAAGCTCTCCGTGGTCATCGGCACCAGCTCCTGCCAGTCTGCCGGGCGAATGCCGCTGGTCGGCCGCATGTCGAGAGCCGGCCGGACGATCCCCTTGCCGGCCTCCAGCTCGGCAGCGGAGAAGAAACCGGCACAGCCGTCGCGCATGGAGAGGAGCGGTTCGCCGTTGACCGTCGCTTCGAAGAAAAAGCGGAACAGCCAGGTATCCCCCTGGCGGAAGAAGCGTTCGATGTGAATGTCGTAGCTGATGATTTCGCCCGGTCCGGGAAGGCCGCGATGGAAGGTGACCACCGCATCGAGCAGCCGGTAGACCGCCAGTCCTTTGGTGATGAAGTCGATGCCGAGATAGCCGGAAAGAAAGAGGTCGGCCTGGCCGGCTTCCACGGCGATGCAGGTCGGGATGCGGCCGCCATCCAGATACCAGGCGTCCGGCGTGGATGTCGTGTTCCGTGACGACCCGACCGTGGGTCATGGAGTTCGCTGCACCCTCCAGGGAAACTATTCGGTCCACCAGCATGAGCGGCTCATCCGGCAGGCGCACCCGGGTCGGAAAACTGTCGGCTGCGGCAAAATCAGGGCCGAGCATTCTGGCAACCGAGCCGCGGGCGAATTCAAAGCAGAGGTCGCGATCGAAGAGACATTCCCGCAGCGGTCGCTCACTTACCGGTGCAGATGGCGGCAGGCTCTGTTCCGGGGCAAAACCGAGGGCCTGTTGCAGTGCAAGCTGCATGGAGAGAGCCTGGGCCATGGAGCGGTTGATGCTGTCACTGAACTGCAGATATGATGCATGGGCCTGCAGTTTTGCTTCCTGGGCGGCGGCGAATTCCCGCATAAGGGGGTCTTCCGGCAGCTGAAGTGTCTGCGTAGGCGAGGTCGGTGGCTCCATCCTGATCGGTTCACTGCGCTTGCCAAGGCTACCGTCAGCGGGCGTTTTTTCAGCCGGGGCAGTTAGCGGTGGCAGTTTCTGCCTGCCGGCAGGCGGGGTCGGTGGTGCGAACGGCCCTCTGCCGGTGGCGACAGCTACTGACGCGCCGGTTTTCATGGCGGAAAGATCCCGCAGAGGGGAGGTGTAGAGCTGGGAGAGGTCAAGCGGCACCCGCTCGGCAGCAAGGTTGGCGAGCAGCCGCACTATCGCCCCCTCACCGTCCAGAGGAGCGGCACAGGCTGAGCGGGCCAGGTGCGGTCGTCCCGCCAGAATCTGGTCGATCATTCTGCTGCAGGAAGCGCCCGGCCCCATTTCGAGGAATATCCGTACCCCGTCGTTGTAGGCCGAGTTGATAACTGCCGGATAGTTGATCCCTTCCAGCGCCTGGGCAAGAATGGCGTCAGCCGCACTTTCTCGATTGACTTCAAAAGGGCCCCCCTCGGCGCCGCTGTAGAAAGTCACCCCGGGAGGCGGATCTGTCGGAAAAAGATGAAGGTTGCGATACGGCTCGGCAACTTCCCGGGCAACTTCGCAGTGGACGGTGGTAACTCCGGAAAGGGGGAAAAAGCTGCAGCCCAGAATGGCAACTATTTTTCTGACCCCTTTGGCATCGCCGCCGATAACACATTCGTTGGGAGTGTTGACGATCAGCAGATAAACCCGGGTCGTCATCCGGATCGCCCGTCTGACCTCGCGGGCATTGGCGCTGACCACGCCGATCTGCCATTCAACTTTTTTCCCTTCAGGCAGACCCCAGGCGCGTGCTGCGGCGCGGCACTCACCGGCAAGATCGTCGGTAAACAGGGTCGAGGCGTACATCTGTTGGAGCATACTGTCACGGGCCTGCCAGGCTCCCGCTGCGAAGAGTCCGGCAGATTCTCCCAGGCTGTAGCCGATAACGGCGGAAGGTGACAGCCCGAAACTGCGGACTATGTCGCTGACGGCACAGCCGGTGGCAACCTGACCGAAAATGACAGCCCGGTGGTCACGGTCCATAGCCTCTGCTGAAGCGCCGTTCCAGAACATCTCCGGCTGGAATTGACTCCGCAGGTAAAGATTCTTTTTGTCCTGGCGGCGATAGATTTCCGGCCAGCGGCAGGAGAGGCCCATCCCCATGGTGGCGAAATGATTTCCGGAGCCAGGGAAGACAAAAGCTATTCTGGCGTCCACGCCGAGTGGTGCCGGTGAGAAGAAGAGCCGGTCGCGCAGCGCCGGAGGAGGGACAGGGGGCTCGCCTGCAGAGCGCACGGTTTCCTGGCCGAGCTGAATGAGGGCCAGAAGTTCCTCACGATTGCGGGCAACCAGAGAGAGGGCCAGCGGCTGATTGCCCAAGCCGCTTTTCTGGTGCCAGTTACCGGCCAGTTTTGGCAGATCAGCATCGTCGGCCCCTTCGACCAGGGCAGACAGGGTTGCCAGTTCTGCTGCAATTGCAACGCGGTCGGCGCCCGGCAGGACAAAAAGGAACTCAGACCCTGTGTCTAAGGGGGTGATACGCTCTGCTTCAAAGCGTTTCGGCTGTTCGTCTTCTCCTGCCAGGATGACATGGGCGCAGGCGCCGTCCACGCCAAAAGTGGCGATGCCGGCGTGACGCGGTCCGGCAGCGCGATTTCTGAGCCAGTATCTGGGTTCTGCCGGGAGGAAGAAAGGCCCGTCTGTTTCGAGGGCATCAAGGGGTGAAATTACTTTCCCTGAAGCCGGAATAATCTCCTGATAAAGGGCAAGGGAGGCACGCACAAATGATGCCAGGCCTGAGGCGGCGCCGCAGTGACCAATGACCCCTTTGAGGGCGCCGAGAGCTGTGCGCCGCTCGTTCTGCTCCAGGGGATTCAGCGGTTCGCTGTTACAGAAAACCTCATTGAGGGCGGTCAGTTCCATTCTGTCGTCAGGTGGGTAGCCACTGCCGTGTGTTTCCATGAAATCAATGGCCGTAGCGGCAATGCCGGCATCTGCACAGGCGCGGACCAGAGAAGCGCCATAGGCAGCTGCGTCGGGGGTGACAAGCTGACCGCCGGCCAGGCCGATCCCTTTGATGACCGCATAGATTCTGTCGCCATCGGCCTTGGCATCTTCAAGCCGCTTCAGGATAACCGTTGCCGCCCCTTCGCCAATAAAGCTGCCGTCGGCGTCTTTGGCAAACGGCCGGGAAACTCCGGTTTTCGATAACGGCCGGCTATCATGATGACCAAGTGCTGCGCGGAGGTCGCCGGCAAGATCGACAGCGCCGACAACGGCGCGGTCGATTTCGCCTTTGCGGAGCAGTCTGACCGCGGCAGCCAGGGAACGGATTCCGGAGCTCTCTTCACTTGATAAGGTGAAACTCGGGCCGCCACATCTGAATTCCCGGGCAATCCGGCTGGCGACAATATTGCCCAGGGCTCCCATGGTCCGATTGGCGCTAAGAGGGGGTGAGACGGCATCCATCAGCTTTTCCGTCCATTCGGCACGTTCTTCGCCGGACAGCTCGACACCAAGTTCGCTGCTCCAGGCTTGAACTTTGTCGGGAACTGCCCAGCGGAGGCTGAAGTTGGTGCTGTTCAGGTCCAGGGCAATGCCGATGAATACTCCGGTATTGAGATTGCCATTACGATCCAGCCCGGCATCCTCAAGGGCGGCGGCAGCGCTCTTAAGCATCAGCAGCTGCTGGGGGAGCATCTCCTGCAGTTCCAGCGGCGGTATCCTGAACTGATCAGCCGGCAGGGAAACTTCGTTCCGGTAATAACCTTTGAAGTCGGTATCGGCCAGCTTTTCCGTTTTGAACCATTCCGAATTCTCTGCACCCCACCAATGATGAGGCGCTTGCGGGACTATTGCCGGATCGGCCCCGGCAAAGGTACTCTCCTGAAAGCTGCGCAGCGATTCGCGGGAGCTGAAGCGGGCATCCATGCCGATAACTGCGATCTCCGTGCCGCTGCTTTCAGCACCTTTTGGGCGATTCCCCTCCGTTGCCGGGAGCCAGTTGTGGGCAACAGCGATGGTTTCGCCGATATCTGCCATCTCGGGTAACCACTCCTCTACCAGGAGGTGGGCATTGATGCCGCCAAAACCGAAAGCACTGACCGCTGCCCGGCGGGGGATACCGTCGCCACGCCGTACCCAGGGCTGAGCTTCCTGCAGAACCCTGAAGGGGCTGTTATCAAGATCCATTGCTGCCTGAGGGGAGTTGAAACCGGCTGTCGGTGGCAGAACCCCGGCACGCATGGCCAGCAGAACCTTGGTGAGCGCAGCGGCCCCGGCGGCCGTCAGGAGATGGCCGATATTGGATTTTACCGAACCGAGCACACAGGTGCGACCGGTTGCCGGCTCGCTGCTCCAGAGCTCGCGGAGACTTGCTACTTCAGTGGCGTCGCCCACCGGGGTGCCGGTGGCATGACATTCGATCAGATCCAGGTCTGACGGTTGCCAGCCGGCAACCGCATACGCCTGACGCATGGCGCGCAGCTGCCCTTCGGACATCGGTGCCAGGAGGCTCCCGCCGACATCGTTGGCAAGGCCTGCCCCGCGGATGATGCCGTAAATACGGTCGCCGTGGGCGATGGCGTCTTCAGTGCGCTTTAACAGGAAGATGCCGGCGCCCTCGCCGACAACAAGGCCATCACCGGCGGCATCAAAAGGAGAGCAGATGCCCCGCTTTGACAGTGCGCGCAGCTGGGAAAAGCCCATCTGGGTGTAGAGCGGGTCAGGACGGGATACTCCGCCGGAGAGCATGGCATCAACGCGTCCGGCAAGGAGTTCGTCAGCTGCCAGTTTTATGGCGTAAAGTGACGAGGCACAGGCCGCGTCAAGGGTGCAGCTGCCGCCGCCAAGGCCGAGGCTGTAAGCGAGCAGTCCTGCGGGCAGACCGGCCACATAACGGTTGAGCGGTTCGGTGGAGCTTTTAAGGCGACTTTTCCCCAGGAGTTTTTCTTCAAAGGTCCTGCCGAGAACTTCCCGTGAGTAGAGTGAGGCTTTCTCCGTCGGCAGGGCAAGATTGCCGATTATTACTCCGATTCTTGACCGGTCAAGAGGTGTGGTGATGCCATCGGTAAATGCCTGTTTGCCGGCGTACAGGAGCAGCTGAAAGAGCGGATCGAGGCCGGCAGGTATCCGTGGTTCGGGAGAAAGACCGGGGAGCGGAGTCGGCCGGGGAATGGCGCTGATGAAGCAGCCGCGTTTTGAATAGACTTTGTCTTTTGCAGCGATTTCAGGGGAGAACGCCTGCTCCGGCGGTATTGACCATCGGTCCGGCGGGACTTCACGGGCCGCTGAGTGCCCGCTCTGGATATTTTTCCAGAAACGATCCAGATCAGGGGCATCAGGGTAGATGCCGCCGATCCCGACGATTGCCACCGAGCCGAAAGCGCGATTAGAAGGGGCTGTCATGGGTAACAGGTTGGCGCGGTAGCGGAATTACGCATGCTGTTAAAGAGCCCCTCTGCCTGATCTGCCCGGCTGTTCAAGTTGGTTGCGCTGGAACGCCACGCCGAGGGATGGATCGACCACACATTCGTAATCTTCAAGTCTGGCGACCAGTTTGCCGCTGTGGCGATCAAGAAACTCAATGTCAGCATGGGCGCCATGTTGCCGTTCGTCAGTTATTTTAATGACGATCTGCACACCCTCTCTGGGGAAAGCTTCCTGGAACTGGCGGTAGCGGCCGGCAAAACAGGGGAGGGAGCCGGAACCAAACCTCTCGAAACTCCAGAGGATCATCATCTGGAAGGCGGAATCAAGGGCCAGCGGGTCGGTGAGCCAACTGCTCCGGAGCGGTTTTTTAAGCCAGGCAGAAGGATTTGGCGCTCTCTTTACCAGTGCGGCAATCCCTTTTTCCGAGCAACCGCTGACAGTTTCAATGCCGTGCAGGTCAGGCCCGTGAAAGAGCCTTTCCTTGTCATATATTCTGCCGTTATGCAGTACGTAAGGCTCCGCCGGTATCTCCTTGATAGAGCGGATCCCTTCCGGCAGTCGGGTGGCAAGGACTATCTCGGCTTTGGCGTGGAGGAGTGACCTGCTACCGCCGTTTACACCGGTCAGTTCTACCGGGACAAGATAGAAGGAGTCGCGTTTTTCGGCTTTGCCCGCCATTACGGTCAGTTTACAGCTCTTTTCCTGTTCAAACACTACCCCTTTGCAGATACGCAGGTCGTTAAAACCGTGGAAACGCAGGCCGGGGTTGCCATGGAGTGCTGCGTGGGCCAGCCACTCGGCAATGACTGCCATTGGCAAAACCGCCTTGCCGTCGAGGACATGGGAGCGGAGGAACGGGTAATCGTCCACGTTGAGCGAGATGGCCAGAGCTTCAGTCATGCTGCGGGTTTTTGACTGCGACGGCAGTGCCGGTCCGGCTGAAGTTTCCGCCAGGGCGATAATCTCGACGGGTGCGTCAGTTGCGGCTATCTCCCGGACAAGGAAATCGCCACCCTCCTCCAGGCCGATAAGCCCGATTCCCTCTCCGGCAAAAAGTTTTTTGAGGGCGGGAGTTACCATGCCGCCGTCCCACGGGCCCCAGTTGATGCTGACCGTCCGGCAGCCGGGTCGGCGGCGCGCTTCATCCTGAGCAAGCTTGTTGAGTACTTCATTGGCAACGGCGTAATCCACCTGCCCGGTCCTGCCGAATCTGCCGGTTGTTGATGAAAAAAGAGCGATGAAGCGCAAGTCATCTTCGACTGTGGCGGCAAAGAGTGATCGCAGGCCGGAAACTTTCGTGCCATAGACAGCGGCGAACTGTTCACGGGACTTTTCGGTAATCAGTCTGTCGGCAAGCACGCCGGCGCCATGGATAATGCCGCGGATAGGGCCGTATTCGGCGCGGATCTCTGTAAGGAGCGCTGCAACTTCGGCACTGTTTCTGATATCAACGGCCCGATAGATAGCTTTACCGCCGGCAGCAGCTATCTTGGCAAAAGTTCCTTTCAGCTCCCGGCCGGCGATAACCTGCTGATAGCGCTCTTCAATCTCTTTCGGATGCAGTTTTCCGCCGGCATTTTCCAGGATCGCCCGCTTAATCCGTGGTTCTTCGACGAGGTCAGTCAGCCAGTCAGGTTCCGCCGCCGGTTCAGGACTTCTGCCCAGGAGCAGCAGTGTCGGGTGACAGGCGTTGGTAAGCGCGACTGCAGCAGAGGCTGTGACCCCGCGACCGCCGCCGGTTATGACGACGACATCACCTTCACCGACAGGATACCAGGCAGGTGTGGGCGCCGCAGGAAGGTCAACCAGAGTCAACGCTGTCCTGCCGTCAGCCGAGAGACCGGTCTCTGTTGCCCCTTTTGTCAGAAGTTCGGCGACTATTGCGGCTGCAGCTGTTTCCGTCGCAGTGAAATCGCCCAGATCAAGCGCCCGGCAAGTGACTTCGGGCCATTCTGCTGCCGCTGTTTTGACCAGCCCTGCAAGTCCGCCTGAAAGTGGATCTGCCAATGTTGAGCCTTCAAGGCAGCCGAAGGCACCATCAAGTCTTGAGACTGTGGCAAAAAGCGCCCCTTCCAGCTCGCCGGCCTGGCGGAGTGCCGGAGCAGCCCTTTTCAGAAGAAGAAAGGCGCTTTCCAGGAAGCGGTCATCAGTCCCCCCTTTTGGGGCGATAATGATCAGGCCGGACAGTTTGGCGGAAGAAAAAATCTCCTTATCATCATCTGCCGCTATCAGGCGGGCAGAAAACCCCTGTTCCTGAAACTGGGAAAATAGCTGGGCGGCCAGGTGTGAACCGTCGTCGGTAATAAGTATTTCTCCACCAGTCAGGAGCGTCAGCGTTTCAGTGGAGACGTTTTCAATCAGCTTGTGGACGAGGGCGCTGCGTTTTATATAGGTCGCAGGGGGAAGCGCCTCCTGCTGATGAGTCGCTTCGGTAGTGACTGTCTCTGCGGCAACAGGGCTTAGGGGAAGTTTCGGCGTTGCAGCGGGTGCAGCGCCAAGAAAAGCGGCGATTTCGCCAAGAGTCTGGAGACTGCCGAGATGCTCCGGCCCGATCAGCGGGGCATTCGGGAGTCTTTCCTGAATGGCGGAGAGGATCTCCACCCGTTTGATCGAATCGATGCCAAGATCAGAATCAAGTCCCATGTCAAGGTCGAGCATTTCTACCGGATAGCCGGTTTTTTCACTGACAACAGCGAGGAGAGCGGCGGCAGTGTCCACACTGTCTGCCGGGATAGCAGTGGCAGTCGCTGCAGTAGTTGCCACCGGCATTCCTGCGCCGAGAAAAGCGGCGATTTCGCCCAGGGTCTGGAGACTGCCGAGGTGCTCAGGCCCGATCAGCGGCGCGCCGGGGAGTCGTTCCTGGATGGCGGAAAGGATCTCCACCCGTTTGATTGAATCGATGCCGAGATCGGCGTCAAGTCCCATGTCAAGGTCGAGCATTTCTACCGGATAGCCGGTTTTTTCACTGACAACTGCCAGGAGGGCGGCAGCTGTGTCGACAGTCGGGGCGCCGGGCGTTACCGGCAGCACAGGGGTTATCTGGTCTGACGCTCCGAGGAACGCGGCAATTTCGCCGAGAGTCTGGAGACTGCCGAGATGTTCCGGGCCGATGAGCGGCGCATTGGGGAGTCGTTCCTGAATAGCGGAGAGGATCTCCACCCGCTTGATTGAATCGATGCCGAGATCGGCGTCAAGTCCCATGTCAAGGTCGAGCATCTCCACCGGATAACCGGTCTTCTCGCTGACAACGGCAAGGAGGGCAGCCGCGGTGTTGGTTGCTGCCGGAGTAATGATTGCCTGGGTGCTGCCGGGTGCCGGGATTGAGGGGGCCGGGGCAGCGGCTGCCGGAACGGGCGTTACAACTGCTGGAGGGGTTACCGGTGAAGCTTGTTCTGCTCTGACCGGCGAGTATGTTGTTGCTAACGGCGCGATTCCCCCGCCCATGAGCAGTCGCTGCTGGTTTTCCAGCAGAGTCTGGAATGTCCTGCCGGCGGCTTCCTGTCCTTCGAGAAATTGCTTGTGCAGCCGGGCTGTATCCTCCTGCATCTTCTGGAGGATTGTCATACTTTCGCGGGTCATCCGCAATGATTCGCTCAGAGCGTCACGGGACGCAGGCAGAGAATGTGTTGGCGGTTCTGAAGTTCTGACTGCCGGCTCCTGAACCCTGGATGCCGGTTTCCCCGGTGCAACCGGTGCTCTCTTCTGCCGTGGCTGGACATAGTTTGCGCCGCACAGCGGTATGGTCATAGCCGGTTTCTTTGAGAGCGGCAGCGGCTGAAAGCCTTC
Organism: uncultured delta proteobacterium; assembly: GCA_963787125.1. Classification (GTDB taxonomy): domain Bacteria; phylum Desulfobacterota; class Desulfuromonadia; order Geobacterales; family DSM-12255; genus VEOV01. The sequence goes on along the minus strand of CAWBBV010000016.1, from coordinate 238,751 downwards.
GTCCCATTTTCCCAGGTTGAGCTGGATCCCTGCGGTTGCCAGTTGGGCAATAAGTTTTGCCAGATCCAGCAGGCCGGATCTTTTGCCGCCGGAGGCGTCAAGGGCGACGGCCAGATGGTCGCGCTCGCCGAGTATTGCCTTTACCAGGCCGCTCAGGCGGGCACCGGGGCCGATCTCAACAAAGGTACGAATGCCTGCCGCATACAACGCTTCTATTTCAGCGACGAATTCCACTGGTGAGGCAAGTTGCCCGGCAAGAAGCTCCTTTGCTGCCAAAGGATCGGCCGGGTAAAGGGCCGCGGTGCTGTTGGCATAGACCGGGATGTTCCCTTGCTTAAAGTCAACATTCTCCAGGGCCGCAAAAAATGGTTTAGCCGCGTCAGCAACCAGCGGACTGTGAAAGGCAGCGGCAACAGGCAGTTTTTTGCTGGGGAGGTTTCTGGCGGCAAAAATTGCAGCGGCCCGGTCAATCTCAGCGGTTTTGCCTGACAGGACAGCCTGTGCCGGGGTGTTGCGGTTAGCAATTACCAGGTCGAGCCCTTCTTCGGCAATGATCATTTCAACCGTAGCCAGCGGCGCCGGGACAGCAAGCATTCCCCCTCTGTCGCCACCGTCTCCTGCCATCAGTCGGCCGCGCAGGCGGGAGAGACTGTGCAGGGCGGTTTCATCAATGCAGCCTGAAGCGCACAGCGCAGTCAGTTCACCGTAGCTGTGCCCTGCGGCGGCATCGGCGGCAAAGCCGAATGTTTCCAGCATCCGCAGCGCGCCGATGCTGACAGCGCCGATTGCGGGCTGAGCTGCATCGGTTGCGCGGAGATTTTCTTCGTTGCGAGTGGCAGCACCTTTGGTGAAATCAGAGATCGGATAGATCCGATCAGACAGGCGGCATTTATCAGGGAAAAGGAGACCGCTGTCAGCTGCTGTCAGGGCAGTGCTGACCTGGGGGAAGGCGCAGGCCAGATCCCGCAACATGCCGGTGTACTGACTCCCTTGTCCGGGGAAAAGGGCGGCGGTTTTACCGCTTTTGGCGACCGAGGAGTAGAAAGAGCCGTCCGGAGTGCTCCAGTTGCCGACAGGTCTGCTCTTGAGCATGGAGATGGCATTGGTAATCATGCCGCCAAGGTCGGTTTTGTCACGTTCAACAGCAAGGACAAGACGACATTGGGCAGTGCAGTCAAAGGCTTTTCTGGCACTGGCAGCGAATGTGCGGATTGCGATCCAGCCGGATTCAGAGGCAAGCGCTCCCAGACTGCTTTCAATCGCTGCCGGTGATGCGGCGGAAAAAGGAATAATCTGGGTGTCGCCATTCCAGTCAATCTCGGTTTTCAGCGGGCTGTACTCTTCCAGAACCGTATGAAAGTTGGAACCGCCGAAGCCGAAAGCACTGACACCGGCGCGGCGCGGCGCATTGTCATAGGGGAGCCAGGGGCGTTTTTCTGTGGAGATGTAGAAGGGACTGCTGCCGCGAGTGACTTCATCAAGGGGTGTTGCTACCTTGATCGTCGGCGGGATTATTTTGTGGTGCAGTGCCAGGGCCGCCTTGATGAGTCCGGCTGCTCCGGCAGCAGCTTTTGTATGGCCGATCTGCGACTTTACCGAGCCGAGGGCGCACCAGGGTCGCTCTGCTTCACCGTAAACTTCGCGGAGGGCGGAAACTTCAACGGCATCACCGACCTTGGTACCGGTGCCGTGAGCCTCAAGCAGGCCGATACTTTCAGGAGAGACACCTGCAGTTTTGTACGCATTGAGCAGGGCCCGTTTCTGGCCACCGGCACTGGGAGCGTAAATCGCGTCACCCTTGCCGTCACTTGATGAGCCGATCCCTTTGATGACTGCATAGATCCGGTCACCGTCGCGTTCAGCATCTTCAAGGCGCTTGATGACCACCAGTCCCAGTCCCTCGCCCAGGATTGTGCCGTCGCCATTGGCATCAAACGGTTTGGCATCTCCTGTGGGGGAGAGCGCCGGGGTTTTGCTGAAACACATATACATGAAGATGTCGTTAAAAGTGTCAATCCCGCCGGTAACAACCATGTCGGACTTGCCCGAAGAAAGTTCCAGCCCTGCCAGGTGGAGCGCGCTCAGTGAACTGGCGCAGGCAGCGTCGACAACACAGTTTGTGCCGCCGAGATCGAACTGTTTGCTTATCCGTCCGGCAACCACATTGCCGAGAAGTCCCGGGAATGAGTTCTCCTGCCACGGCACGTAGCTGTCCGATATCCGCTGGACGACATCTTCGGTCACGGCATCATCTATGCCGGCGTCCTTGAGGGCTTTTCGCCAGATCGGGTGGCCGAGCCGTGCGCCGAGAGGGATTACCAGTTCCATCGCTCCGGTTACCCCCAGGATGACGCTGATCCGACTGCGGTCGAAACTGGTTTCCGGGCCATAGCCGGCATCTTTGAGAGCCTGTCCCGCAGCAACCATGCCGAGAAGCTGGGATGTGTCGATCGCCTCCAGAGTGTTGGGGGGGATGTTGTACTCCATCGGATTGAACGGAAAAGGGGGGATGAAGCCGCCGCGACGTCCGTAGGTATGGTCGGGCGCTTTGGGGTCCGGATTATGATAGTCCGCAAGTTTCCAGTGAGTTGCAGGTATGTCGCTGATGGCATCTACGCCTTCACGAATGTTAGCCCAGTAAGAGGCCTGATTATCAGCCCCGGGGAAAAGGCAGCCTATGCCTATGATGGCAAGCTTGCTGCCGGCTTGCGCTTCAGCCGCTTTCAGATCGTCAGTTTTCACCTAGAAGTACTCCTTCAGCTCTCTGTCCTGAATCGGGGTGATTTTTACAGCTTCGGCAGGGAGATGAATCCCCTGGGAACGGAGCATGGCAACTCTTGAGAGGAGCGCTGCACCATAAAGAATGTTCCGGGCGACTGTGACAACTTTGCGTTCTTCGGCCGTTGCCAGAAAAGAGCCTGCCACCCATTCGTTAAAAGCACCCATGGAGGGGCCAGCCCAGACCTGGTAGTCCATTTTGCGGGCAGGGTTGCCATCCTTTGCCCAGTGGGCAGCCTGGCCGAGATACCAGCGAAATACCAGTGCCATCAGATGCTTTGGTTCGCGCTCGGCACGCTCAACCTGTTTCGGGTCACGTTTGAGGAAAAAGGCGCGGGTATCCCGCCAAATCTCAGTCAGAGGGGCGAGAAACATGGTCTTTTCAAGCTTTTCCAGCTCCTGGGGAGGGATGTCTTCCAGGGAGGCGTAATTTTTGTAGATATCGTAAAGCTTTGCTGCCCGCATCGGGAACATGGTGCCGCGTTTCAGTACCTGGACGGTGACCCCCATCTCGAACATATCGGCGGCCGGAGCCATGGTAACATCAGCCTGCCGCGTTTCGGTCAGCATCTCCCGGACGATGCCGGAAGTTCCTGATTCTACGCAGGCCTGATTGACGGAGCCGGTCATGATATAGGCAGCCCCCATGGCAAACGCAGCCGCCGCGGAAGCCGGAGTGGATATCCCGCCCCCGAGTCCGACCATGAGCCGGCAGTCATAGCCGTGCTCTTTGCCCAGACGCTCTGCCAGGGACTTGATCGTCGGGAAGAGGACGATTGCCGGACGGTTGTCGGTATGGCCGCCGGAGTCGGCTTCGGCGGTCACATACTGGGCCATGGGGATACGTGCTGCCAGGCTAGCCTGCTCCGGGGTTATCTCACCGCGGGAAAGGAGCTCTTTGAGGAACTTTTCCGGTGGAGGGGAGAAGAACCTTGCGGCCAGCTCTTCCCGGGAAACTTTGGCAATAATCCGGTTCGGGGCATGGATTGTCCCGTCAGGCAGACGACAGAGACCGTGAAGCCGGTAGCGGACCAGCGTCAGGGTAAGCGAGAGAAAGGCTGACGCCTCTATCAGACGGATATTTTTCTTGATGTAAAGAGAGACAAGTGCGTCTTCAAGGTCAGGCTCATGGGGAGAGTGAATCAGGTTGAAACCGAAAGGCACATTGCCCGGAGAGTTGCAAAGACGATCTGCCGCAGCTTCGACCTCATGGAACGGCAGGCCGGCAGCACCGAAAAAGCCGAGCATTCCTGCCTGGCCGAGCTCTTCGGCTATTTCTGCCGAGCTGATCCCTTTGGCCATTGAGCCGCCGATGTAGGCGTAGCGGATGCCAAGTTCTGCGCAAAAGCCAGGGTCGCCGAGGTGTTCCGGTCGAACCGGGGCGGCATGGGCAACGATGGGTGCAGCCCCTTGCTCCGGAGTTTCAGGGCTGAGAAGGGCTGTGCCTGAAGTTGCAGCAATGAGTTCTCCATCCTTTATCGTCAGGAAAAGCGGCGAATTAATGCGGCGCAGGGCAGTTTCAATCATAACTGCTGCTGCCGAAGACTCATTGTTCAACAACCAACCCAGTATCTTATGCCCTGCAAGATCTGCTCTGCTCTGTTGCATTATTTTATCCAGTGAAATTATTTTATCCTGTCTGTGAGAGGAAGACGCAGAAAAACAATAAAACTACCTGAAATTGAATAAATATGCAAGAAAAACGGCTTGATTGGCAAGGTCAGCTTTGGCGGCAAAGTAAAAGGGGGGTCACCGTATGTGACCCCCCTTCGCTGTATTTGAGTAAGTTAGAAATTACTGCCAGCACAAATTAACTTTGTTAGCACACGTATTCTGTTTTCAGAGCTTGGACGCGGTGGCGATAACTATGAATCTTCCTCTTCGCTGGAGGTGATCTCGCGGTAGACGCGGTCCTCTTCGAAACGTTTTGTCTGAGCTTGAAGCTTTTCAAGATCGGCTTTACATTTCACGCAGAGCCGGGCAAACGGCATTGCTTTGAGCCGGCCGAAAGGGATTTCTTCTTCACAATCTTCGCAGATGCCGTACTCACCTTCATCAAGCCGCAGGAGCGCCTCATCGATGCTGCGGATCTTTTCACGTTCACGGTCTCCGAGCAAAAGGAGCAGTTCTCTGTCCCGTTCATTGGAGGCCTGGTCGTAGATGTCGCCGCTTGGTTCGTTGTTCGGTTTTTCCGTGCCGGATTTTACCGCTTTGCCAATCTCCTCAAAAGCCTCTTCCTTGAGTTTGAGGAGTATATCTCTCATTTCGTCTGTTTTTTCAACCATATGGATGCTCCGCAGCTGTTGCTGTTTTAATAAATTAATGTTGCCTAAAAAGCCGGTGAATAATACAGCAACAACATTTTTTGTCAAGGCAAGAAAGACAACGTGTCGATTATGGCTATTTTATCTTCCACTCGGTTCCGGCGGAACTGTCGAAAAGTTCAATCCCTTTGGCGAGAAGCTGAGCGCGGATTTCGTCGCTTCTTTTGAAATCCTTGTTTTTGCGGGCAGCTGTCCGCTCGGTAACAAGGTTCTCGATCTCTTCAACATCGATCTTCAGCTCACTGCTTTTTCGGGATTTAAGTCGTGCCTGATAGTCAACAGGGCTTGAATCCAGCACCCCGAGCACTGAGGCGATCCGTGGGATTTCGGTCTTTATCTGTCTGAGTAGCGGCAGCAGGACACTCTGAGCGGAAGTTTTGTCTGTCAAAGCCCTGTTCAGTGAGCGGACCAGGTCGAAGATGTGGGCGATGGCGAGGGCGGTGTTGAAGTCGTCATCCATGGCTTCGCAAAAACGTTGGTGCAGGCCAGCCAGTCTTTGTGCAAGCTCGTCTGTGGCCTCATTACTCATGGTAGTGGTTTCCGCTGGCACAGCACCGTCAGGATTGACCAGAAAGTCCTCCAGCAGCGCCAGAGAGCTGTAAATTCTGTCAAGTCCTGCCTCGGCTTCGGCAAGATTCTGATCGGAAAAATCGATTGGTGAGCGGTAGTGGGACAGGAGGAGGAAGAAGCGGAGGACTTCGCTGTCGTAGTTATCAAGGATTTCACGGATCGTGAAGAAGTTGCCGAGAGATTTGCTCATCTTCTCGGAGTTGATGTTGACAAAACCATTGTGCATCCAGTAGCGGACAAAAGGTTTGCCACTGGCAGCCTCTGACTGGGCAATTTCGTTTTCGTGGTGAGGGAAGACAAGATCCTTGCCGCCGCCATGAATATCGAAAGTTTCGCCGAGAAGCTTCATACTCATTGCCGAACACTCGATATGCCAACCGGGACGTCCATCCCCCCAGGGAGATTTCCAGGACGGCTCACCAGGCTTGGCAGCCTTCCAGAGGGCAAAGTCCATCGGGTGATGTTTGCGCTCATCTACATTGACTCTGGCTCCTGCCTGCATCTCTTCAAGATTACGCTTGGAAAGCTTCAGATAGTCGTCAAATTTCTCGACAGCGAAATACACGTCCCCTTCTGCCTGGTAGGCGGCTCCACTTGCTACCAGCTTTTCTACCAGGGCAATTATCTCGTCGACATATTCGGTGGCTTTTGGCTGATGAGTGGGAATGGCAAGTCCCAGCCGCGCCATGTCCTCGTCGAAAGCTTTTATGTAGCGCTCGGAGATGATGTTGAAGGGGACACCATCCCGGTTGGCGCGGTTGATGATTTTGTCGTCGATGTCGGTGTAATTGCGGACGTAAGTGACATCGTAACCCGCATGACGAAGGTAGCGATAGACGACATCAAAGGCGACATTGGCCCTGGCGTGGCCGATATGGCAGTTGTCATAAACAGTCACACCACAGACATACATACTGACTTTGCCCGGATGCAGGGGGACAAACTCTTCCTTGGCAGAGGTCATGGTGTTGTAGATTCGTAGCGGCATTTGGATCCTCTTGACTCCTGTTAAAAGTCAGAGGAATCTAGCACAATGAAGAAATGTTGTGAAGGGATTATGACATGCTGACATATTGTTTCCCTGCGGAAGGTCAAGAAACTTTCGTAAGTCTGTAAAGCTGACCGCATTTACGTTCCCGGTCGAAACGCTTGAAAAGCAGCGTGCTGCTGCTATACTTAAGATTCCTTTCATATGCTGTTAGCGGGATCTACGTATTAACCACGGAGGAACAATGGGTTACGACTGCTGCTGGTTCAACCCGGAAAGAAATCCGCTTGAGTGTCCGAATATAGAAGAAGGGGAGGAGTATCTCTATGCTTCGCCACGAAAGCGCTTTATAGAAAAGTGTATTGATTGCCAGTGGTTTCAGAAAGATCTCGCCAAGCTGCCGGAAAATGACCCTTGCCGGATTATTATCCACACTCTCCGGGAAGAGTACAAGGAGCAGCAGAGCCATTTGCAGTCACTCTCGGTCTTCCTGTCCAGCAAGAGTCGTGAGATCAAGTTCCTCCACGAGTTGAGCATTGTTCTGCAGACCTCAATGGAACTTGACGAGGTGCTCTCCGTTGCCATGACAGCGATTACTTCCGGTAAAGGCTTCGGCATGAACAGAGCTTTTCTGTTGATGACCGACCGCGACAGGAGATATCTGGTCGGTCATCTGGGGGTAGGTCCAAGAAATTATGAAGAGGCCTGGCGAATCTGGGATGAAGTAGACCGGAGCAATTTTTCCCTGACAGACCTTTCCAGAGAGTTCTATAAAACCAAGATCTCTTCAGAACGTGCCAAGTTTCAGGATATTCTCGAACAGTTGACCGTCCTGCACAGCGACGAAGAACATATCTTCAATCGAGCGCTTAAGGAGAGGCGTCCCATTCTTGTTGAGAATGCATCATTCAATCCCGAAGTTGATCCAAAACTACCAGTCATACTCGGCGTTGAGCGTTTTCTCGTCATGCCGCTCATCTCCCGCAACAGAAGCATAGGTATTCTCCTTGCCGATAATTTTGTCACCAACAAACCGATCTCCCCCCGTGACATTCAGTCCCTGCAGACTTTTGCCTTTCCGGTTGCGTTTGCTATAGAGAGGGCATCGCTTTATGAAAGGTTGCAGGAAGAGGTGGAAAAACAGACCAGAACAAATCGGACACTGCAGGAACAGCAGGAGCTGATTGTCCGAATGGAAAAGATGGCGGTTGTCGGCAGGATCACTTCAAGCATCGCCCATTCGATTCGCAATCCACTCGCCGCAATTGGCGGCTATGCCCGATCCTTACTTAAAAGCGGCAACATGGAAGCTAAAAAGGAGTATCTTGAGCAGATTCTTACTGAAGCCAGACATCTGGACGAAGTCCTCGAGGATGTCCTCAGTTACTCTGATTCAGTGCATCCGGTCATGGACCGCTGGGATATAAACCAGCTGGCAATTGCCGTAACTGCAGAGATGCGGGAGAGAGTTGCTGAAATGCACCTGGAGATATCTCTGGCGCTGGATACTGAGCTTCCTTCGGCATGGCTCGACTATAAACAGATTTCATACTGTCTGAAGACAATAATAAACCATATCGCCCTCAATCAGCCGACCGCTGACAGGATTGGGGTTGAGACCAGCCATGATGAAGAAAGAATTCTGCTCTGTATAAGCGACAACGGCGTAACACTCGCTCCTGACCTGAAAAGTACCCTGATGACCCCTTTTATGGAGACTGAAACCCTTGGCCAGGGGGTTGGGTTGCCGCTCTGCAAGATGATCCTTGAGCGTCATGGCAGCGCCTTTAGCATCGAAGATTGCCCGAACGGTGGCACACGATACTGCATCATATTTCAACAGCAAAAGGAGGGTTTATAAGCCATGGACAGGATACTGATAGTGGATGATGAGGCAAGTATAAGGCTTCTTTACTCGCAGGAACTTAGGGACGAAGGTTACGAAGTCGACTCGGCCGGAACCATAGCCGACGCCCTTGAGCTCCTGGAAAAACGGAGTTATTCCGTTGCGCTGCTGGACATAAAATTGAAAAACGAGAGCGGGCTGGATCTACTCCAGAAGCTCGTCAAGGAGCGCAGCGAGATGGCGGTGATCCTCTCCACTGCTTTTTCCTGCTACAAGGATGATTTCTCCGCCTGGCTGGCTGACAGTTATGTAGTGAAATCCAGTGATATGCAGGAGCTGAAGGACGAGGTCAAGCGACTGATAGAGAGGAAAAAAGGGAGATGATCAGCAGGTGGAGGATGACAGTCTCCTGAGAACAATCAGGTCTTGAATTGGGACATCTCCTGGCGGAGTTCATCTATGCCGGAAAATGCTTCTGTGAGTTTTGTTGACGCCCCATTAAGGGTTTGTACGGTTGCGGCGGTGACAGCGATAACCGTTGCAACCGAGTCGGCTATAACAATATTCTCATGCTGGTTCGCTGTTATCTCCGTGGAGATCTGACTTATCTGTTCATTTGCGCCAAAAAGGTTGTTCATAACCTGCTGCAGGGTGACAACCTGCTCTTCAGTCGATTTCTTGGCGACATCCATCGAGTCACAAAGAATGCCGATTGTCTCGGCAAAAGAGCTTATGTTCCACTGCTCATCAATCATCGCCTTACTCACATCACTGTTCAGGTTCTCAAGGTGATCAAGCGCAGTGAGAATCTCTATAAGCCCGCTCTGTTGTACTGCAGCGGCATCCATAACTCTGCGGATCATCGAAGCTGAATCTTGCGACGCTTCCAGGATCTCTTCAAGCGCTTCCCCGGCATGGGCAACAACAACGCTCCCCTCTTTAACCAATCGCGAAGCGCCCTTGGTCTTTTCGACAGCATCACCAATCCCCGTTTGGATAGAACCGATTATCCCGGCTATTTCCATGGTGTGATTGGCGGTCTGATCTGAGAGCTGCTTCATCTCGTTTGCTACGACAAGAAAACTTTTGCCGTGCTCTCCTGCCTGGGCTGCAATGATTGAGGTGTTGAGAGAGAGCAGTCTTGTCCGCTTGGCAATCTCTTCTATCACCGAAACAATCTTGGCAATATCCTTTGAACCGGCATCAAGTTTCAGCATGCTGACGGTGAGCGACTCCGCAAGGATATGGATGTTCTCCATGCTGCACTTGGTTTCGCTGACAGCAAAGATTCCCTTCTCGGAAATAACTTTTGTAGTTCTGTCACTCTGGGCAGCAGACTGGGTAATGACTTCAGTGATCATGGAGACAGAATTACGGACATTGCTTGCCGATGACGCGCCTTTGCGTGCCTCTTTAGTTGCCTGATCGGCAAGATCGGCCGCCTGTGCCGCAGCCCGGTTGATGGCATCGACAGTAACATGAGCAGCATTCATGCCGCTGTTAAGTCGCTCCACCCGGTCGGCAATATCTCTGCTGATGCTGACCGATTGTTGCAGGGCAATGGTGTTCTGCTCTGAAAAAAGATGGAGCTGCTGGGTGTTTTTAGTGATGAGCGAGTGGCTCTGGGCGGACTTATCAATCGCCGCAGAAATCTCTTCGGTGGATTGGTGCTGCTTTGCCATGGATTCGATGCTTTCATTGAAAGATGAAACGAGCGCACCTGTAGTCCTGGTACTCGACTCTGACAGCGCTGCGATTCTCTTGAATGAGCTGCGCAGCTGTTCTACAAGATAGTTGATCCCTTCGGCGATCCGCGAGATTTCGTCATTTCTGTCGTCTTCAATTCTAACGGTGAGATCGCCATGAGTCGCCTTTTCCAGGGACTCTTCCATTTGCTCAACACGATTTGCCACTCGGGATCTGAACAGAACAATCAACACAACCGATAGTGAACCAAGCAGGAGTACGAGTTCCCCCCCCTTGGCCAGCATCCGGTTCCTCATGGCACTGTTACCACTTGCGAGGGAGTAGCCGATGGTAAGTGTCCCGATCGTTTCAGAACCTCGCAGTATGGGGAAGATTGAGCTTTGTTCGCTGATGCCCGCCCGTTTCCGCTCGATAACAGCATATTTATTGCCATCTTCCAGCTTGAAGAAGACAAGATCTGCGTCCTTGAGCGATTCATCCATCAGTAGCCCAAGCTGGGTTACATCATTGTCTTCCAGAACCTTTTGCGAAGCGTAGCCGATCAAACGGCCGACAGCATCGACTTTCTGCCGCAGCGTCCGCTTTGTCTCTGCCTGCTCAAAGCGGTATTCCAGCAGGAATACGACTACCTGGATCACGACCAGGACCAGAATCACCCGCAGTATAAAAGATTTTGAAAGAGAAGATATTTTCATCAGTTATTGTACCGGGTACGCCTTCTCTTTCTTGATCAGTTTCTGCCCTTCCGGGGACTTGACAAACTGCATGAACCGCTTGGTTGCATTAGTCGGTTTTTTACTGGTCGCCAGATAAGAGAGGGTCTTCATCGGCCACTGGGCAATCGGAGTGGTGGTGACATCCTTGCCGTCCTGCTTGATGGCGATTACCTTGCCGGCAGCATCGTCAAGAGCGATTGTATTGATCATGCCGATAGCGTTCTGGCTCTTTATCAGGGTGTCTTTCATCTCCGTAGACTTGGCCAGGGTGATAGCTGTAGATACCTCAGTCAGCGACTTGAAGCAGGCCAGGCCGTTGCGAATGGCGATCTTGGCTGATTCGTTTTCAGGGCGGGTCAGCACAACAATCTTGGTATCTGCGCCGCCGACCTGTTTCCAGTTGGTTATCTTCCCGGAATAAATATCACAGAGCTGGTGGCCGGAAAGCGCTTTCACCGTGACGCTCGGATGAACCGCAAACAGGCTGGGAACGATAGCGGTCTCAACAGCGTTTATCGGCAGGCTTTTGTCTTTATCTTCGAGGCTTGAGAGCATGGCGATCTCAATACTCCCTTTGGTCAGCGCCATGATGCCACCCTCTTTGCCGAGGGATTTCTGGTTGACCTCAATCGTGTCGCCGGGATGCTTTTTCATGTAAGCCTTGCCCATTTCAGTAATCATCGGAATCATCCCGCCTGATCCGGCTATCCTGACCGTTTCCGCAGCAGCGACCGAGACGGTTGCCGCAATACCCATGGCAACAAGAGCAATAATTGTGCGTTTCATAAATCCTCCACAAATGTTACAAAATCTGACATTTTTTAAGTTTTGCGCGAGTTTACATTAACGACTATACAGCGTCAATAGCTTTAAGAGTTCCATGGTCCCCTGGAAATAACCTTCTGCCTCTGCTTGCAATTTACCCCCGTCTGGATTAACTTCAGCAGACCATGAAAGTTGCTATCATAACCATCACAAAGAACGGTGTTCAGCTTGGAACTCGCCTGAAAAGCGGCTTCAAAGCTGCAGACCTGTATACTCTCCCTAAATATCTCGGGGCTGCTGCAAAGGAAACCATTGCCATAGAAGGGGAGCTTAGCTCAATATTCAAAAGGCTCTGGCTTGAAGTTGACGGCTTTGTCTGCATTATGGCAACCGGCATAGTTATCCGTCTGGTTGCCCCTTTTCTCGAGAGTAAAGAGAGTGATCCGGCGGTGGTGGTTATGGACGATGCGGGCAGATTTGCTATTTCGCTCCTTTCCGGCCATCTTGGCGGGGCGAACGAGCTGGCTGAGCGCTGCGGGTTCATCACCGGAGCGCGGGCAGTCATTACAACAGCGACTGATGTCAACGGGCTCCCCTCCTTTGACATGCTGGCCAAGGAACATGGCTGGATTATTGAAGATATTTCCCGGGTCAAAACTCTCAACTCGCTTCTGTTAGATAATGAAACTATCGCGGTTGTTGATGACACCGGCCTGGTTCGCAGCTATTTCCACGGCAAAGGGAAACTGCAGTTTTACGACTCTTTTGTGGCGGGGATCAGGTCAGCCGCCAAGGGGATTCTCTTTGTCACCAACAGCATCATCCCGCCGCAACTGCAATCGGAATTGCTGCTGGTGCTCCGGCCGAAAAACCTCGTCCTCGGGATAGGCTGCAACAGCGGCACATCTGCAGACGAAATCGAAGCGGTTGTGCTCGCAACCCTGAAACGCACCTTTCTTGCTCCTGTCTGTATTGCAGCCATTGGTACTGCCGAGGCCAAGAGCGGTGAAGCCGGTCTGATAGCGGCAGCAAAGAGTTTCGGCGTCCCCTTTAGATGTTTTTCCAGTGAGGAGCTCAATGCCGTTGCCGTGCCGTCTCCCCCGTCAGAGCACGCCCTGGCGGCAATCGGCGCCAGGGGGGTTGCCGAGCCGGCCGCTATTCTGGCTGCAGGCGGGGGGAAGCTGCTGCTGAAAAAGATCAAATCGGGTAATGTGACCCTGGCAGTCGCCCTCAAGGAGTAATAATTAATATGTCCAAACTCTACGTCGTCGGGATCGGTCCCGGCGGACTCAATCATATGACCATCGAGGCCAAAGAGGCGCTGGCTACAGCCCAGGTGATTGTCGGCTATCAGACCTATCTTGACTTCATCACCCCGCTGCTGGCAGGGAAAGATGTGGTCGCCTCCGGTATGATGAAAGAGGTGGAGCGCTGCCGGGAAGCGATTTCCATCGCCTCTTCAGGCAGGGATACCGCCATTATATCCAGCGGTGACGCCGGGATTTACGGCATGGCCGGGCTGGTGCTGGAGCTGGTGGATGCCGATGCCAAAATTGCTGCAACGCTGCCGCTCCTGCAGAGCAGGATCGAAGTCATCGTCGTTCCCGGCGTTTCGGCAGTCCAGGCCGCAGCCTCCGTACTCGGCGCGCCGCTGATGCACGATTTTGCCGTCATCTCCCTGTCAGACCTGATGACATCCTGGGAAAAGATCAGAGAACGACTGCGGGCCGCCGCAACTGCCGACTTTGTCGTTGCCCTCTACAATCCGCGAAGTAAAGGGCGAGTCAGGCAGATTGAAGAGGCCAGAGAGATCCTCCTCTCATCCCGCTCCCCCGAGACTCCGGTCGGCATTGTCAGAAATGCCTGCCGTGACGGTGAGTCAAAAACAGTGACAACGTTGAAACAGATGCTTCACCACGAAATTGATATGTTCTCCATTGTCATCATCGGCAACAGTGCGACTTTTGTCGATGTCGAAGGGCGGATGGTGACGCCGCGGGGATATGCAACGAAGGCTGAAGGTGGCAGGCTGAAGGCTGAAGTAAAAACGGCATCTACCTTCAGCCTTCAGCCCTCAGTCTCAAGTCCTGGCGCGTCCCGCGCCCTTTTCATCGGCGGCACCGGCTCGGATGTGGGCAAATCGGTCATTACTGCCGGCATCTGCCGGATCCTCAAAAACCGCGGGGTCAAGGTCGCGCCGTTCAAGTCCCAGAACATGGCGCTCAACTCTGCCGTCACCCCTGAAGGGGGCGAAATAGGGCGGGCCCAGGCGGTGCAGGCGGCGGCCTGCGGCATTCATCCCCACACCGACATGAACCCGGTCCTTCTTAAGCCGACAACTGATCTGGGGAGTCAGGTAATCGTCAACGGGGTTGTGGCCGGCAACATGCGGGTGGCGGAGTACAACGCCTATAAGCCGACCGCCATGGTGCAGATAGAGGCAAGCTTTGCCAGACTTTCCGCCGCCCACGATTTCGTTGTTATCGAAGGGGCCGGGAGCATTGCCGAGATCAATCTCAAAAGCCACGATATTGCCAATCTGCGCATCGCCACAATGGCAGGCGCCCCGGTGATCCTGGTGGCAGATATCGACCGGGGCGGGGTTTTTGCCCAGATCATCGGCACCATCGAGTTGCTGGAGCCGGATGAAAAGAAAATGATCGCCGGGATCATTATCAACAAGTTCCGTGGCGACTCTTCACTGCTGGACTCCGGCATCAAGTTCATTGAAGAGCGGACCGGCATACCGCTCTTGGGTGTTGTTCCCTGCTTCAGCGGTTTTTCAATCCCGGAAGAGGACAGCGTGGCGCTGGATAAGCGGAAAAACGGGGACAATCCGCCGGTGGCGGAAAAGATCAGGATCGGGGTGGTGAAACTGCCCCGCATCTCCAACTATACCGACTTCGAGCCGCTGGAGTGGGAAGAGGATGTGGAGCTCTTCTATATCGAGCGCCCGGCTGACATCGACAAACTCGACTTCCTGATCCTGCCGGGGAGCAAATCCACCATTGCCGACCTTGAGCACCTGAAGGAAACGGGCTTTTTCCCGGCGATCAAGGGCTTCAAAGGGTGCATCGCCGGTATCTGCGGCGGTTTCCAGATCCTTGGCCGCCGGGTCAGTGATCCGGACGGCGTCGAGGCGCTCTCAGCCGGAGAAGCGGAAGGGCTGGGACTGCTTGATGTCGTCACCATTATGCTGACCGCCAAAGAGACCCATCAGGCCGTTGCCGAACTCCTCACCGCCGGTTTTCAGGTGGCGCCGCGCAGCGTCAAACGGCTGGAAGGGTACGAGATCCATATGGGGGAGACAATTCTCGGCCCGGCGGTCGAACCGTTTGCCCATATTGTCCAGCGCTCGGAAAAGGATGTGGAAGTCCTCGACGGGGCGGTCACAAAGGATGGCCGGATCTTCGGCACCTACCTGCACGGCCTGTTTCATAACGACTCATTCAGAGCGGCGCTACTGAATCGTATCCGCCGCAAAAAAGGGCTCGCAGAAAGAGTCCCGGCCAGGCTTGACGACCCGTTCGACAAGCTGGCGGCGCATCTGGAAGGCAGTCTTGACATGGAGCGGCTGCTGGCGATTTGCGGGGTTTCGGCTGAGTTGGCAGGGATAGATACACCGTGATCTGATTTACGTAATCCCGCCGCTTTCACTTATTGCACAAACTGTAAATTGAATTTACAATTTGTGCAAAAGCGCTATGGGGACGCCCTTCTGGTAATATTAGACAGGGTTTTGCAAGAGAAACCTCCTAATGTGGATATGCGAAAGGCGTCCCTCGTATGCCCTCTTATTCACTCCGAGTTGAAAGACATTCCTCTTGAAAACATATAGACCTAAAATAGCAAATACGCTATATTAAGCCCATGACTTGGACAATCACTTACAACGACGATTCATTACAAGATGAAATCCTTGCAATGCCATCAGGGTTTCTCGGTCGCTATCTTCGCTATACCGACAGGATGGAGGTTTATGGGCCGGATCTCGGTATGCCTCATACTCGCGCAATGGGAGAGGGACTTTTTGAATTGCGGCTGAAGGCTGCGGAGGGAATCGCACGAGTATTCTACTGCACAATGGTTGGCCGAAAGATAGTGATGCTGCACCAATTTATCAAGAAGTCGGATAAAACTCCGCCAAGAGAACTTGCAATAGCACAACGAAGAATGAAGGAGTTCAAAAATGCTCACTCACAAAGAACTTAAAGCCCGCGCCCTCGAAAGGGCAGATGTAAAATCTGAATATGATCGACTGGACGAAGAATTCAGATTTCTGGATGAATTCCTCAAAGCTCGTGCTGCCGCAGGTGTCACACAAGCTGAAGTTGCAGAGCGTATCGGCACAACCCAGTCTGCTGTAGCCCGCCTCGAATCTGGTAAAGGGAAGCATTCTCCGTCAATAGCCACTCTGGAAAAATACGCACATGCTCTCGGCTGCCGCTTGGAATTGCGCTTAGTCAATGAAATGGTATCCAGGAAAGTAACTGGCCAAACAACACGCTCAACCGGACGTGCAAAAAAGCTGCATGCCGCTTAGAGTCCCGCCTCCAACACGAAATCAGCACCGAGAAAAAACCGATTTTAAACTAGCGGCACGGCCTGATGGCGGGAAAAAGCCTCGTCGAATGGCGTTGAACACCATAAGGTCTTTTCCTATGCAAAGATTATTATTCATCCTCATTACTATTACACTTGCTACGCACGGTATATCTTGCGCAACCGAACAACCACCAACCACACTTGACAATTTTGTTATTGATAGTGACTGGATTTCTGTAGATTTGGATATATTTGAGCCTCATGCGATCAATAATTCCACGCAAGTTGCCGGTGATATAATTACAGATAATGGGTCGCACTTTGCGGGGGTCTGGAAACAAGGATTTGCTGAGAAGCTTGACGGAACAGATGTAACTATTCGTTCATCTGCTACTGCTATTAACGATGCCGGGCAGGTTGCGGGGTATCAAAAAGGTCGGCATGGGAATGATTTCGAACGTGCCGTTTTATGGAATAACGGCTTATCATATGAACTTGGAACATTGAATGGCATAGAAAGCAGGGCACTTGCAATCAATAACTCAGGAGAAGTTGTCGGTTGGATTAAAAATAGTCATGGCGGCACGGATGCATTCATTTGGCGAATGGGCACAATAGAATACCCAGGAATTTTGACAAGTGGTAATGCCATTAATAACAATGGCCAGATATTGGGAACTATTCACAATGGCCATTCTGTCCTTTGGAACAAAGGTCTTATGCAAAAACTTGAGCCGCCCGGCATGCGAGAATTTACGCCACTGGGAGAAATGAAGGAGCTAAAAAATGTAACAGATTCGATGGTCAAACCTATGATAGTGCCCAATAAAACTATGATTGCTCCACAGGCAGCTAAATTTATTCCTACCTGCCTTAATGATGCTGGTCAAGTGGTTGGCTACATAAAGCTATGCGAAGCAAAATCCAGGAACACCGAAAGGCCGGAAGCGACTGTTCAGATTGAAAACAGGCAGATTGCCGCAAAGTGTATCGGGGATAATGCTGTTCTTTGGAATGATGGCGAACTTCAGTACTTGGATTCCAAAGGGAATGGAAAGTTTATACCTTTGGGAATTAATAAACACGGCGTGATATCCGGGAAGATTGATAACAGGGCTGCCGTGTGGAATAAAGGTGCGATAACGATATTAAACGATCTGTTTAAAGGACTGCGAGGCTGGAGGACTACCGAAGCCAGAGGTATAAATGATCTTGGCCAAATTATTGTCTACGCTACCAACGGAACCCCAAAAGATTCAAAAGCCTTCCTTGTGACCCCAAAAACAAATGTTCCGTTGCTGATCAAAGGGACAAGATATGATGAAATTGAACGGGAGACATCCAGAAACAGAAGCTCCGAACGAAAACCGATGTTACAGGAAAAGTCTAGTCACCGAGGATTCAACCACGAAGATGTATCTGACCAAAAGACAGTCAGGTGATTTTCTTGCACGTTTCCAACTGAAATAATGAACAAAGAAGTGAAAAAGGATTATCCTTGCATTGAAATTACCGTTGAAACGAAAACACCTTGCAAATTGATGATTGCATCACTAATATGCAAGTATGTATCGTAAACGGCTTCTCTCAAACCGTCTGCTACGCTTGACGGAGAATTTCCCGGTAACAGTTGTCAGTGGCGCACGTCAGGTAGGCAAGACAACGCTTCTAAAACATCTGTTCCCCCGGCATGATTACGTTGTATTTGATGCAAGCCTCGACCTTGAGGGCGCCAGACGTGATCCGGATCTTTTTTTACTCAATCATCCCCCGCCTCTTATTCTTGATGAAATTCAGTATGCTCCCGAACTGGTATCAGCCATAAAGCGCTTCGTTGATCGCTCTTCTTCCGGAGCCGGTCAATTTATACTTACCGGTTCACAACAGTGGCAGGTACTGAAGACCTTGTCTGAAAGCCTTGCAGGAAGAGCTGCGTTCCTCGATTTACAAGGTTTTTCGTTACAGGAATTATCCGATGGCGAAAGCTGCTGGCTATCCGGATGGCTGGATGCGCCTGATAAGTTTCCGGAATGGAGCCGAACTGCAGCCAGATATCCCGGCGACCTGACAACTTGGCTCTGGAAAGGTTTCATGCCGGGAGTGCAGCCGCTTCCCGACGACCTGGCCACGGATTTCTGGGCCGGCTATCATCGGACATACATTGAGCGTGATGCGCGTTTGATGGGAGAAATACAGGATTGGCAGGAATTCGGCCGGTTTATCGGTCTCATGACGGCACTGACTGCCCAAGAGATAAATTACAGTCAACTGGGGCGCGAAATAGGCATAACTCCGCAGACATCAAAACGATGGCTGAAGATTCTGGAGGCAACCTTCCAGTGGTTTGAGCTGCCACCTTTTTCAGGCAATCCGGTCAAACGGGTGTCAATGCGGCCCAAGGGTCATATCACCGATACCGGCCTGGCCTGTTATCATGCGCGGGTTTCATCACCCAGAGCGCTTGCCTCAAACCCGCTGTTTGGCTCTCTGTTTGAAAGCGCCATGGTGCAGGAGCTCCACAAACAGGCCGCCGCAGCAGGGATTACACCCGCATGGTATCATTGGCGCTCAGCCGGAGGAGCCGAGGTTGATCTGCTGTTGGAGAAAGATGATGTTATCTACCCGTTTGAGTTCAAGCTGACCACCAGACCATCGCGGCGGGACGTGTCCGGCATGGCAGCTTTTAAAGCAGCCTATCCCGGCCGACGCGTCGGTATGGGCGCGGTGATCTGCGCTGTTGAGAAACCATACTGGCTGACGGCTGATGTCATGGCCATTCCATGGAATCTGGTTTGATGTGGCTGCTGGAGTAAGCAGGCTAAAGAGCCGTGCAGAGCGAGCTCACAGGTGACAGGGGGAAATTGCAACTTCAACTTGCAATTTTCCCCAAAAGAAATGAGCGCTCTAAACTTCGGCGGCGTCAGGGTGATGGGGCTGATCGGGTGAGGGTGCAAGGAGAGAAGAAGGCGAAGAGAGCAAAACTCTTTATTTTACCGACTAAATGTTCCATTCGGTTTGGATCACCGGTTCACGCACGCGCGCGAACCGGTCAATAACGATGTTTTTCCCCTACATTCGGACTGCTCACCTTGCTTATAGAATATAGGTTGAAAAGTCTTAGGCAATTCCGCTTGCAACAAGTACATTAATTTGTACAAGCTTGCTGTCAGGCAAATAGCCATTTAACTGGAATAATACAGGAGCATCATAAATGTCGAGTATCCAACAACGAGCCGATCTGCAAGCCCAAATCTGGAAAATAGCCAACGATGTCCGTGGTTCCGTCGACGGATGGGATTTCAAACAGTTCGTTTTAGGCTCGCTGTTCTACCGCTTTATCAGCGAAAACTTCTCCATCTACATCGAAGCCGGTGATGATAGCGTCAACTATGCTGCCCTCAAAGATAGTGTCATCACCCCGGAAATCAAAGACGATGCGGTCAAAACCAAAGGGTATTTCATCTGCCCTAGCCAGCTTTTTGTTAATGTAGCCAAAAATGCCAACGACAACGAAAACCTGAACACCGATTTGGCTAAAATCTTCGCCGCCATCGAAAGCTCCGCCAACGGCTACCCGTCCGAACACGATATTAAAGGACTCTTTGCCGATTTTGACACCACCAGCAACCGGCTCGGCAACTCCGTCAAAGACAAAAACAGCCGTCTGGCGGCGGTTCTGAAAGGTGTGGCAGGGCTGAACTTCGGCGATTTTCAGGACAACAAGATCGACCTCTTCGGCGATGCCTACGAGTTTCTCATCTCCAACTATGCTGCCAATGCCGGTAAATCCGGCGGTGAATTTTTTACCCCCCAACATGTTTCCAAGCTCATTGCCCAGCTTGCCATGCACAAGCAGATAACGGTCAATAAAATCTACGACCCGGCCTGTGGTTCCGGCTCCCTGCTGCTGCAGGCGAAAAAGCACTTTGATAACCACATCATCGAAGACGGATTCTTCGGCCAGGAGATCAACCACACCACCTACAACCTTGCCCGTATGAACATGTTTTTGCACAACATCAACTACGACAAATTTAATATCGCTCTGGGCGACACACTTAGGGATCCGCACCATGGCGAAGAGAAACCCTTTGATGCCATTGTCTCTAATCCGCCCTATTCGTTGAACTGGATCGGCAGCGATGACCCCACCCTCATTAACGATGACCGCTTTGCCCCTGCCGGTGTTCTTGCCCCAAAATCCAAGGCCGATTTTGCCTTTGTGCTCCACGCCCTCAGCTATCTCTCCGGCAAAGGCCGCGCGGCCATTGTCTGCTTCCCTGGTATTTTTTACCGTGGCGGTGCGGAGCAGAAAATCCGTCAATACTTGATTGATAACAACTTCGTTGAAACGGTTATCTCTCTGGCTCCAAACCTCTTTTTTGGTACCACCATTGCGGTGAATATTCTGGTACTCTCCAAGCATAAGACCGATAACCTTACCCAGTTCATTGATGCCAGTGGTTTGTTTAAAAAAGAGACCAATAACAACACCCTCACCGATGACCACATTGCCCGGATTATGGAGGTCTTTGACACCAAAGCCAGTGTTGACCATTTTGCGAAATCAATTGATTCCGATGCCATAGCCAAAAAGGACTACAACCTTTCTGTCAGCTCTTATGTGGAAGCTAAAGACACCCGCGAGGTGATCAATATTACCGAGCTCAATGCTGAACTGAAAACCACCGTGGCGAGAATTGATCAGCTTCGTAAGGATATTGATGCCATTGTTGCGGAGATTGAAGGCGAGGAGCTGTAGTCATGAGCGATGTCATTATTTACACCACCGAAGACGGCACAACCAATATTGATTTGCGCCTGGACAATGGCACGGTTTGGTTGTCGCAACTGCAAATCGCCGAGCTTTTTCAAACCACCAAGCAAAATATCAGCAAGCATATTCAGGCCATTTATGACGACCAGGAGCTGGACGATAAAGCAACTGTCAACCATCAGTTGACAGTTCAAAAAGAAGGTGAGCGAGAAGTCTCACGCGAGATTACCCTGTATAACCTGGACGTGATTCTGGCGGTTGGCTATCGGGTGCGTTCGGTGCGTGGCGTGCAATTCAGGCGTTATGCGTCAACCGTGTTGAAAGAGTATCTTGAAAAAGGTTTTGCATTAAATGACGAGCGCCTGAAAAACCTCGGTGGCGGCAATTACTGGAAAGAATTGCTTGGCCGCATTCGCGATATTCGCTCCAGCGAAAAAGTGATGTACCGCCAAGTGCTCGACTTATACGCCACTGCAACCGATTACGACCCCGATAGCGAGCAAAGCCTCACGTTTTTCAAAATCGTACAAAACAAACTGCACTACGCCGCCCACGGCCATACCGCCAGCGAAGTTATCTACCTGCGGGTGGATAGCGATAAACCATTTGCCGGTTTAAGCAGTTTCAAAGGCAACCAGCCCACACAGGCCGACGCGATGATTGCCAAAAACTACCTCAGCGAGCAGGAACTGCGCGTACTGAATAATCTGGTTTCTGCGTATTTTGATCTGGCCGAGTTAAACGCCATAGAACAACGCGAAATGCGCATGGTCGATTATGTGCGCGAACTGGACAACATCCTGAGTTCAACCGGGCGAAAGGTACTGGACAGTGCCGGCAATATCTCTCACACCCAGGCAGCAAACAAAGCCAAGCTGGAATACCAGAAATACAAAGCCAAAACGCTGGACAATGTGGAAAAAGACTATCTGAAAACCATCGCGGCGCTGGAAAAACAAGCGAAAGAAGAGAGCCGTAAAAAATGAGCGATATAAATTTTATGGAAAAGCTGCTTGATGGCGTTGAGGTGGAGTGGAAAGCGCTGGAGGCAGTAATTAAAACTGTAACGGCACCTTCAAAGCTTAAAAGTGAGGCCTATCGTGAAACTGGAAAGTTTCCAATTGTTGATCAAGGCATAGAATTCATTGCTGGTTACACGGATGAAAATATAACTCCCATCAAAACTGGTAAATATGTAATTTTTGGCGACCATTCTGAGCATATTAAGTATGTGGATTTTGCCTTCATTCAAGGTGCTGATGGTTTAAAAATACTTAGCTCAATTTCTAACAATGCAAAGTATATCTATTATGCTTTTCAAAGCTTTTACAAAAAAGAATTAAGCTATAAAAGGCATTGGTCTACTGCGAAAGAGACATTAATCCCCATCCCATGCCCAGACAATCCGAAAAAATCCCTCGAAATCCAAGCCGAAATCGTCCGCATTCTGGACACCTTCACCGAGCTTACAGCCGAGCTTACAGCCGAGCTTACAGCTCGCAAAAAGCAATACAACTACTATCGCGACCAGTTGTTGAGTTTTGAAGAAGGGGATGCGGAGTGGAAGACGTTGGGAGAGCTATGCAGTATTAGCGTAGGGCAAGCGCCAGCAGGTAATGAGATAGGCGAATATGCCTTTGTTAATGCAGGAACAACACCGTCAGGTTATGTTCCTGCCTACAATACGGAGGCAGACACAATTACAACGCCTTCGCGTGGACAGGGCGGTATCGGATATGTGGGTTATCAGACCACTCGTTTTTGGTGCGGTCCGCTCTGCTACAGAATTCGTAGTACGAGTAAAATAATCAAAACTCGCTTTTTATATTATGTCATGGCCAATAGCATGAAGGACATAGTAGGGCTTGCAAATATGGCAGGAGTTCCAGCACTGAATAAAAAGGATTTGGTCGGATTTCCAGTGCCCATTCCTTCCCCAGCTGAACAAGAACGCATCGTCGCTATCTTGGACAAGTTCGATGCCATAACCAACTCTATCAGCGAAGGCTTGCCTCGTGAAATCGAGTTGCGACAAAAGCAGTATGAGTATTACCGAGATTTGTTGTTGAAATTTCCCAAACCTGAGGAGGTAGCGGCATAACATGAGCAAAACGCTAACACAGATAGCCCAGCAACTAAAAGATTCGGATAAAAAGGTACAGCTAATCTACGCTTTTAATGGTATGGGGAAAACCCGTCTATCTCGCGAATTTAAAGAGTTGATTGCACCCAAAACTGGGACTGAAGCACAGCAATCAATATTGGCACAAAAGAAAATCCTGTATTACAGTGCGTTTACGGAAGATTTGTTCTATTGGAACAACGACTTGGAGCAGGATGCCGAGCCGAAACTAATAATCCAGCCTAACTCTTTCACCAAGTGGGTGCTTGAAGAACAAGGCCAGGATCAGAACATTACTGCCACTTTTCAGCGCTACACCAATGAAAAATTAACACCGCACTTTAGCCAAAATTTTTCAAAAGTCAGCTTTTCATTCGAGCGAGGAAATGATCAACAAGAGCCCAATGTTAAAATCTCAAAAGGCGAAGAAAGCAACTTTATTTGGAGTGTGTTTTATTCGTTAATTGAACAAATGGTTTCGGAATTAAACATAGTTGATGATACCAACAGGTCAACTGATGTATTTAATAATTTAGAATATGTTTTTATCGATGATCCTGTTAGTTCACTAGATGAAAACCATTTGATTGAGTTGGCTGTTATATTGTCTGAATTAATAAGGTCAAGTACCTCTAGTGTTAAATTTATCATATCTACACACAGTCCATTATTTTACAATGTGATTTACAATGAGCTTGGTGTCAAATCCGGTAATATTCTTAAACGGCATCAGCATGGAACATTCGATCTTGAGGAAAAGAAGGGCGACTCTAACAAAAGCTTTTCCTATCACCTGTATTTGAAACAAACGCTTGAGAAGGCGATTGCAGAGAATCAGGTACAAAAATACCACTTCACGCTCTTGCGTAACCTTTATGAAAAAACCGCCAGCTTTTTGGGGTACCCGAGGTGGTCGGAACTTTTGCCGGGCGACAAACAAGCTTATATGAACCGTATCATTCAATTTACTAGCCACAGCACTTTATCCAATGTGGCCTTTGCCGAGCCGACGGTACAAGAAAAACAAACGGTTAAGTTTTTGCTGGATCATCTGATTGATAACTATGGCTATTGGCAACAGGTATAGCGACATGATTGATTACTCCACCATAGCCGAATCAAATAACTTTATCGTCCTGGATAAATACACTAGGGAATGGAAAGTTGCCGAAACCTACCAAAGCGAATATGACCTGGAGCGGGAGTTTATTCAGGATTTGCAGAATCAGGGCTACGAGTTTCTGCCCGAGGTAAAAACCCCGGACACATTGCTGAAAAATGTTCGTGTACAGCTCCAAACACTCAACAGCGTGCAGTTTTCCGAAGGAGAATGGCTCCGCTTTGTGGAGGAGTTTTTAGATAAGCCGAGCGATTCAATAATCGATAAAACCCGCAAAATCCACGACAACTATATCCACGATTTTGTCTTTGATGACGGCCATATCCAAAACATTTACCTTTTCGACAAAAAAAATATCACCCGCAATAAAGTGCAGGTAATTTCACAGGTAGAACAGGCCGGTTCTCATGCCAATCGCTACGATGTGACAATCCTGGCCAATGGCCTGCCAGTAGTGCAGGTTGAGCTGAAGAAACGGGGCGTCGCAATCCGTGAAGCCTTCAATCAGGTGCACCGCTACAGCAAAGAGAGTTTTAATGCCGACTATTCTCTGTTTAAATATCTGCAAATTTTCATAATCTCAAACGGCACTGATAGCCGTTATTTTGCCAACACTACCAAGCGGGATAAAAACAGTTTCGATTTCACCATGAACTGGGCAAAATCAGATAACACCCTGATCAAAGACCTGAAAGATTTTACCGCCACCTTTTTTCAGAAAAAAACGCTGCTCGATGTTATGCTTCGCTATTCCGTGTTTGATACCAGCAACACCCTTCTCGTGATGCGTCCCTACCAGATTGCCGCCACCGAAAGACTTTTATGGAAGATCAACTGCACGCACCTGGCGAAAAACTGGAGCACCACCGATAGCGGCGGATTTATCTGGCATACAACCGGATCGGGGAAAACCCTTACCAGCTTCAAAACGGCACGACTGGCAACAGAACTCGATTTTGTGGATAAAGTCTTTTTTGTGGTTGACCGTAAAGATCTCGATTTCCAAACCATGAAAGAGTATCAGCGTTTTTCCCCCGATAGCGTCAACGGTTCCGAAAGCACCGCTGGGCTGAAACGAAACATCGAAACCGATGATAACAAAATCATTGTCACAACCATTCAGAAACTCAACAACCTGATGAAGAGCGAAGACAACCTGCCTATCTACCAAAAGCAGGTGGTGTTTATCTTTGATGAAGCGCACCGCTCTCAGTTCGGTGAAGCTCAGAAGAATCTCAAAAAGAAATTCAAAAAGTTCTGTCAGTTCGGGTTTACCGGCACCCCTATTTTCCCGGAAAATGCCCTGGGTGCTGAAACGACCCAATCCGTTTTTGGTACTGAACTGCACTCCTATGTCATCACCGATGCAATCCGTGATGAGAAAGTGTTGAAATTCAAAGTAGACTATAACGATGTCCGCCCACAGTTTAAAACCATTGAATCGGAACAGGACGAGAAAAAACTCACCGCATCCGAAAACAGACAAGCCTTACTGCACCCCGCCCGTATTCAGGAAATTTCGCAGTACCTCTTAAATAACTTCCGGCAGAAAACACACCGGCTTGGGGCCACTGGCAAAGGCTTTAATGCCATGTTTGCCGTGAGTAGTGTGGATGCGGCAAAGATGTACTATGAAACCCTGAACAAGCTACAGAAAGAGAGTGACAAACCGCTTAAAATTGCCACCATCTTCTCTTTTGCAGCCAATGAAGAGCAAGATGCAGTAGGGGATATTCTTGATGAAAGTTTTGAAACCTCTGCAATGGAGAGCAGTGCAAAAGAGTTTTTGAGTTCTGCAATCAACGACTACAATGCGATGTTCAAGACTAATTTCAGTGTCGAAAGCAATGCGTTCCAGAACTATTACCGCGACCTCTCTTCCAGGGTTAAAAAACAGGAAATCGATTTGATTATTGTTGTCGGTATGTTCTTAACCGGCTTTGACGCTCCCACGCTGAATACGATCTTTGTTGATAAAAACCTCCGCTATCACGGCTTGATACAGGCCTATTCCCGCAGCAATCGTATTTATGATGCCACCAAAACCTTTGGAAATATCATCACCTTCCGTGATTTGGAACAGGCTACCATTGATGCGATCACGCTGTTTGGCAACAGTAATACCAAAAATGTTGTACTTGAAAAGAGCTATAAAGAGTACATGGAAGGTTTTGCCGATGTAGTCACTGGTGAAGCCCGTCGCGGGTATCTGGATATTGTGGCAGAGCTGCAACAGCGGTTCCCCAAGCCCGAAGAGATTGAAAAAGAGAAAGACAAAAAAGACTTCGCCAAATTGTTCGGTGAATACCTTCGTGTTGAAAATATTCTGCAAAACTACGATGAATTTGCAGGGTTGCAAGCCGTGCAGAACTTAGATCCTGCCGACTCGAAAGCCGTTGAAGAGTTCAAGGCGAAACACTATCTGAACGATGAACAGGTCGCCGCTATGCAGAAAATCCCTGTTCTCCCCGTGCGCACTATTCAAGATTACCGTTCGACCTATAACGATATTCGCGACTGGCTGCACCGTGAAAAAGCCGGTAACGATAAAGCCACCTCAACCATTGATTGGGATGATGTTGTTTTTGAAGTTGATCTTCTGAAATCTCAGGAAATCAATCTTGATTACATTCTGGAACTGATTTTTGAAAACAATAAAAAGCGTAAGGATAAAGCGACCCTGGTTGAGGATGTGCGCCGTATCATCCGCTCCAGCATCGGCAACCGTGCAAAAGAGAGTCTGCTGGTTGACTTTATCAACCAAACCGACCTTGACACCATCCAGGATAAAGCCAGCATCATAGATGCCTTCTTCTCCTTTGCCCAAGCGGAACAACAGCGTGAAGCTGTAGAATTGATTAGTAATGAAAACCTGAATGAAGAGGCTGCAAAACGGTATATAACCGCTTCACTAAAACGAGAATTCGCCAGTGAAAACGGTACGGAGTTAAACTCAATTCTCCCCAAAATGAGCCCGCTTAACCCTCAGTATCTCACCAAGAAACAGAGCGTTTTTCAAAAAATTGTTGCTTTTGTTGAGAAATTTAAAGGTGTTGGGGGTAAAGTTTAAAATCTAAGATGCATAACAACCAGTTCAACCAACGGCAGCACCGGTCAGCGTGAAAGAGACCCCGCCGAGCCGGTGTACCTTTTCACGTTGCAATCACGCAACAACTAACCCAAAGGAACTAACCTGTACCATGACCTAACCCTCATAATCCCCGCCGCTGTCATCCTTGACTGGCTCCTGGGCGACCCGCGCTGGTTTCCCCATCCGGTGGTATACATCGGCAGGCTGATCGGCTATCTCGAACCACGCCTGCGAAGCGCCGTGAATAGCCGGCTGACAGGTGGTCTGCTGCTGCTTGTGCTGACTGTCGGCATCACGGCGGCGGTCGCTGCGCTCCTGTTGCAGGGGGCGTACGCCATCCATCCTTTTGCCGGAGTGCTCGTCGCCACCATCCTTTCCTGGAACTGTCTGGCAGCCCGCTCGCTCCACCATGAATCCGGCCTTGTAGCGACGGCGCTGATCGAAGGTGATCTGGGGAAAGCGCGGAAACAGCTCTCCTTCATCGTCGGGCGGGACACCGACAATCTTACTGCACCGGATATCTGGCGCGGCACCGTCGAGACGGTCGCCGAAAACAGTTCAGACGGTGTTACCGCCCCGCTGCTCTTTTTGCTGATGGGCGGACCGGTCCTCGGCCTGGCATACAAGGCGGTCAACACGCTTGACTCCATGGTCGGCTATAAAAACGAAAAATATCTCCTTTTCGGCCGGGCTTCAGCCCGCTGTGATGATCTTGCCAACTGGGTTCCTGCCAGGCTGACCGGGCTGCTCATGGTGCTGGTCGCGCCTTTTGCGGGGCTGAACCTGAAAGGCGCCTGGCGGATCATGACCCGCGACGGCCGCAATCATTCCTCCCCCAACAGCGGTATCCCGGAAGCGGCCGCTGCCGGGGCGCTGGGGGTGCAGCTCGGCGGCACGAATTTCTACTTCGGCCAGCCGGTAGCAAAGCCGACTATCGGCGATCCGCTCCAAACCCTTGACCGCCGCGCCTGGCAGGGGGCGGTGCGTCTCATGTACGGGGCAGAGGCGTTGCTGGTACTCTCCTGGTTGCTTTGCAGACTCTTCCAAAATTGACAAAAACGGTCCCATACTTTATAACATCCCCACTGGAGATAGCCGTGGAAACAGTTAACGATAACGCCCTGCGAACTATTCTGCTTGAGCGGATAAAGAGCAAGGGCTCCATAACCTTTGCCGAATTCATGGCCGCCTGCCTGTATGAGCCGGGGCTCGGCTACTACACCTCTGCGGGGAGAAAAGTCGGCGCTGAAGGCGATTTCTACACCAGCAGCAACGTCCACCGGGTTTTCGGGCGGCTGATAGCGCGGGAGATCTGCCAGATGTGGCGCACCATCGGCGCTCCGGATAACTTCCAGATTGTTGAGCCGGGTGCGGCCGGGGGGCGACTGGCGGCGGATATTCTTGATGCGCTGCAGGAGCTGGAGCCGCAACTGTATCAGACACTCATCTACCGACTTATTGAGGCCGAGCCATCACTGGCCAACGCCCAGGCGAAGATGCTGGCGGCGCACTCTCACCGCCTTGCCTGGAGCACTCCTGACGAACTGGCGGCAGGCAGCCTTGGGATTGTCGGCTGCATCCTTTCCAATGAGCTTGTTGATGCCCTCCCTGTGCATGTTGTAGAGATGACGGCTTCAGGTCTGCGGGAGGTTCTGATTGCAGCGGAAGCTGATCAGTTTTGTGAAAAACTTACTCCATTTTTATCCCCCGGAATCGAAACTTTTGTTGAAAAAGCCGCTATTCGCCTGGCCGTCGGCCAGCGCGCAGAGATCCGTCTTGTTGCCGATAGTTGGCTGACCGGGGTTGCGTCTTCGCTGCAGCGGGGTTTTGTCATTACCATCGACTACGGTTATCTGGCGGCAGAGCTGTACGGGCGGATGCGGATGAACGGTACTGTGCTCTGCTATTATCAGCACCAGCTGGAAGAAAACCCTTACATCCGGGTCGGGCTGCAGGACATTACCGCCCATGTTGATTTCAGCGCCCTGATAATGGCCGGAGAAGCTGCCGGCCTGGAGAAAATCTGGTACGGCGAACAGTACCGTTTTTTGCTGGCAACCGGGATGATGACAGAGCTGCTGGCTCTGGAAGCCCGTCCTCTGCCGGAATCAGAACGGATCAGGGATCGCCTGGCACTTAAAAAACTGATGCTCCCTGACGGCGGTATGGGCGATACTTTCAAGGTATTGGTTCAGGGTAAGAATGTTGCTGCGCCTGATCTTCTCTGCCTGAAAAACTGGGCAGCAGCTTACTGATGAACCGGCTGACCTCTCTAATATTCGATCTTGACGGAACTCTCTACAACAGTAAAGAGCTGGCGGAGGAGATCCAGAACTGCGCCGCAGAAGGACTCACGCTGCAGCTGGGAATCGCTGCCGAAGAGGCAAAGGTTCTGCTTGCCGCCGCCAAGGCGGAACTCTCCGCTAAAACCGGCAGTGAAGCGACTCTGAGCGCGGCCTGCGAGCTGCTCCACGGAGATATCAAGGCACTCCACAGCTATCTTGGCGAAAATATCAGGCCGGAAAACTATCTTGTCAGAGATGACCGGGTTGTCGGAATGTTGGATCGGCTCCGCAAAAAGTACGAACTGTACATCTACACCAATAACAACCGGCGCCTGACAGCCGCAATCATGCAGCTTATCGGTATCGACGGGCTGTTTGCAGAAATCTTCTCCATAGAGGATTTCTGGCGGGCAAAGCCGGATCGGTTGGCGCTTGCCAAAATTTACGCCGCCATCGGAGCAGAGCCGGTGGAGTGCCTGTTTATCGGCGATAGATATGATGTAGATCTGCGGCTGCCTGACGAGCACGGCAGCAGAGTGCTACTGACACCAACCATTGAAGAGCTGCTCTCATTGGAAGAGTTACTTAAAAAAGGAGAATGAAAATGATCGAAAAAGTGAAAGAAGTTCTTGAAACTGTCCGTCCGGCACTGCAGGCTGATGGCGGCGATGTTGAACTGATTGAAGTTACCGCGGATGGCGTCGTCAAAGTGAAGCTTGTCGGTGCCTGCGGCAGCTGCCCCATGTCCACCATGACCCTGAAAATGGGGATTGAGCGGACGCTGAAAGAGCAGATTCCCGGAGTTACGGAAGTCGTGCAGGTAAGATAGACCCGAGTACGGGAAGCCCTTGCAATGAGCATTTTACTGAGAAAATCGAAACGTCCGGAGTCGGCAAGGTTTTTCAACCAATTCCGGCGCAGCACTGCAGCGAATTTTTCCCACGGAAACTCAATTGCGCTTCTTAAAACCGGCGGTGATTTTTTTGGGGAATTTTTCGCCGCTATCCAGCAGGCAGAACACTCGATTTATCTTGAATTCTACATTGTCAGAGCGGACAGAACCGGCAAGCATCTTGCCGAACTTCTCGAAAAAGCTGCCGGGCGCGGGGTAGAAGTCTGTCTGCTGTATGACTACATCGGCTGCTTTGATACTCCTGCCACATATTTCCGCTCACTGGAAAATAGCGGCATCCATTGCGCTCCCTTTAATCCACCGCCGTTTCGCAACGGTATTTCCTGGTTCGATAAAAGGGACCATCGCAAGATTGCTGTTATCGACAGTCGGGTCGCTTTTGCCGGGGGGCTCAATATCGGCGATGAGTATGCCGGTGGGAGTAAAGCTCTTTATTGGCGCGATTTGGGAGTCAGAATTGAGGGTAACGCAGTGCAGGAGCTCTCGCGGCTGTTCTGCGAAAACTGGCATTCAGAAGCGGCCTTCATCCCTGTCTGCAGCTACGATATAGGCTTTAATAACGCTTCCGGCGCGGATGACGTCGCCATTGTCAGTGGCGGTCCGCACCATAACCGCTCCAGAATAAGGGCAGCTTTCCGGATGGCGATCGGCGGCGCGACAGAGAGCATCAGGATTGAAACACCCTATTTTGTCCCCGGCCCGCGCTTTATCAGAGCCATGCTGCGGGCGGTAAGGCGGGGGGTCAAGGTAGAGCTGATTCTTCCGGCACAAAGCGATATCCCGCTGGTCAGGCTGGTCAATCGCAGTTCATACTCAACTCTCATCAAGGGAGGGATCGAGATCTTTGAACGGGAAGGGACTATCCTTCATGGCAAGGTCATGCTGATCGACGGCCGCTGGTCGGTTATCGGTTCGGCTAATCTCGACCAGAGAAGCTTTCATCGCAATTTTGAAGTAAATGTAATTGTTTCCAGCACTGATTTCGGCAAGCAGGTGGACGAAATGTTTGGCGATGATCTTGCCCTGTCAAGGCGAATCTCCCTCGAAGAGCATGAGCGCCGCGGCTTTACGGTAAAGCTGCTGGAGAAGATCATTGCGCCGCTCAACTGGTTCCTGTGAATCTGGAGTAGTGATGAAGCCGAATGATCGATGGCAGGATATTCTCAGCGAAACGGCCAGGCAGCAGAGCTTCATGGAGCAGCTCTGTGCCACGGTTACTGCGGCTTATCGCCAGCAGGGGGGCAAGATTTTTTGTGAGAAAGGGTGCAGTTCCTGCTGTACTTTAGCGGTGAACTGTACTGCAGCTGAGGCGCTGCTGGTTGCCGGGGCGCTTGACAAGGCACAGAAAAGCTCTTTAAACGGATATATTGAGCAGCTCAGAGAGCTGGCCGGCGGCATTTCCGAGTTTAGAGAGTATCTGCGGCTGTATCGACGCGACCTGGGCGGCTGCCCTTTCCTGGTTGGCAGCAGTTGCGGGATCTATGCGGCAAGGCCGATTTCCTGCCGGGCGCTGCTTGCAACCCGCGAGAGCTTTTGGTGCGGAGTTGATTTCGGCAGTCTGGATGCAGCTGAAAAGCAGCTCTTTATTGAGAGTCTTGATCGGACGGTTACCGCCTTTCCGCTCCACTATCTCGCTGCTACCCGGGATGCCGGTCAAAATCTGGAGGCACAGGCTTCACTGCAGATGCTAAAAGAGTTCGGCTTTTCACTTTACGGCAGTATGCCACTCTTGGTTTATCTCTTTACAGAGTGCGCTCTCCTGGAGAGCATCGAAGCCGGTGCAGATGCGGTCCTCCGCTCTGCCGCTGCCAGTGGGTTTGACAACCCCTTTTTCCTCCAGATCGAAAAACTGTGATGTCTCCCGACCTTAAAAATATCCTCTCTGAGCTCCCGGTTTCAACGAACGAAATTTTTGAGACCCTGCTTGAAAAGCCTGGATTGAAGCTGGAGAGGATCATCTCTTCCGGCCAGGCAACCCCTGAAGGTGAGTGGTACGATCAGGAACAGGATGAGTGGGTGCTGCTGCTAACCGGCTCAGCAGCCCTTCTGATCGAAGGGGAACATGCTCCGCACCGGCTTATTCCCGGTGATTACCTTCACCTCCCGGCACACTGCCGCCACAGGGTCGAACAGACCGACACCCTCGTCAAGACCGTCTGGCTGGCACTTCACTTTCAGCCATGAGGCAGTTTTCGCCAAACAGAAAGCTAGCGGTTGCCTGTGCAATCATCGAGCAAAGCGGACTTGTCCTTGCCGCCCAGAGAAGCGCCTCCATGAGTCTGCCTCTCAAGTGGGAGTTCCCCGGTGGCAAGATTGATTCGGGCGAGACCGCTGAAGAGTGCCTGCGACGTGAACTGATAGAGGAGATGGGGGTAGAGATTAACGTTGGCAGGAATCTGCCGGTGAGTACGCATCATTATCAAACTTTTTCAGTTACGCTTTACCCGTTTGTATGTGCAATTGAGGCAGGCGACATAGTGCTGCATGAACATGCCGCCATTGCCTGGCTGCCGGCTGAACTGCTGCATACGCTGGACTGGGCTGAAGCAGATCTGCCGGTGATTGCAAGCTATCTCATGACCGTCCGCAACTGAGCCATATCGTCTCCATCGCCCGTCCTGCGCAACATCCACGCCATCAAGCCCGACTCGTCGCTATTGAACACGATCTGGAGCCGGAGCTGACAGGGCTATTCCAGCTCGATCTTCTGCACCGCATGATAAGGGATAATCGCCAACTTGCCGCTGTTTTCCTTGATTACCAGCGTATATCCGGCAGCAGTACTGTCCATCTGCAGGATTCTGCCGTTTACCGTTACCCCGCCGCTGATTGATATTACCACCGGTTTCAGCTCCTCACTCAGAGACACCAGATTCAGAGCACCGGCGCCGGTCGCCTCGATGCTGAAGGCCACACTTTCCCGGTAAAGATCGTTGGTATTTCTGACCCGATCAGCCAGGATCGAGGCGATATTCCGGTAAAATCCGGCGGCTATGGCCGGGTGTTCTGTCTGGATCTGCCTGAAAGCCGCTGCGGAGAGCAGCTGGAACTCACTTGCCTCACTTGTTCTTGCTCCTGCGCTGCGGCGGGACTGATCGATAAAGCTCATCTCACCGATAACATCACCGGCCCCAAGTGATGCCAGCGTCCGGTCAACATCGCCGCGGATATTCTTGTAGACTTCGACCCTGCCGGAAAGGATCATCCAGATAGAGTCACCGGCGTCACCTTCAGCAAAAAGCTCCTCGCCGGCCATGAGCAGCCGCTCTTCACACGCAGCGGAAATAACCTTTATCTCGTCTGCGGCAAGATCAGTAAAGAGTCTCCAGCTGTTTATATCAAGTATAGTCGCCATTGTATCCCTCCGTAACGCTGAAAAAATCCTTCTCCTGTAAGTTAAGCGCTACCCCTTATCGTCGCTCCATGCTCCCCGGTAACCGCTCCTGGTGAGCATCGGCCCGAACTCCTTCTTTTGCGGCGACCGGTCAAATGCTTCTTGAGCCTCAACTATGTTTGTCTTTACCAGCTCAAGGAGGGAGTCGTTGAGTGTCCGCATGCCGATATTTTTGCCGGTCTGCATGATGGAAGGGATCTGGAACGTCTTTCCTTCGCGGATAAGATTGGATACGGCACTATTCACCACCAGAATTTCCAGAGCTGCTACCCGGCCGCCACCCTTTTTCTTCAGCAGCGTCTGCGCCACGACCCCTTTCAGCGACTCGGACAGCATGGTGCGCACCTGCTGCTGCCGGTCGGTCGGGAACTGGTCGATAAGCCGGTCGATAGTTGAAGCTGCTGTGTTGGTGTGCAGCGTGCCGAACACGAGATGACCGGTCTCGGCGGTTTCTATGGCGATCGCCACAGTTTCAAGGTCCCGCATCTCACCCACAAGGACGATATCCGGATCTTCCCGCAGCGCCGCCCGCAGAGCGTGTTTGAACCCTTTGGTGTGGGTGCCGACTTCGCGCTGATTGATGTGGCATTTCTTGTCTTTGTGGACGAATTCAACAGGATCTTCGATAGTTATCAGGTGGTCATCCCGGTTGTCGTTGATATAGTCGATCATTGCCGCCAGAGTGGTCGACTTCCCTGAACCGGTCGGGCCGGTTACAACCACCAGCCCCTTATCAAATTCACAGAAGCTTAGGACTACCTCCGGCAGACCGAGTTGCTCCGCAGTCAGAATTTTTGTCGGGATCTGGCGGAAAACCGCACCTATCCCGGCTATATCACGAAAGACGTTGGCGCGCATCCGCGAGCGTTCGCCGAGCACATAGGCAAAGTCGGTATCGTTTGTCTCTCTGAATTCCAGCCGGTTTTTATCCGGAATGATTTCATGGAGGAGGGCATCAAGCGCTTCCGGATCAAGAGGTTCGCGCCCCGGCATGGGCGCCATGGAGCCGTCGATCCGAAGCATGGGAGTCTTGCCGCTTTTGAGATGGAGATCCGAGGCCTTCATGTCGAGCATCTGATGGAACAGTTCGTCGAGATGGGCAAGGGAGCTGGTTGCCGCAGTAGTGGCGGTCTTCCTGAACTCAGACTGTGCCGGGGCACTTTGATATGTGGCTGGCTCCGCTGATTGCGGTGGGGCTGAATCGGGGATCGTCCGGATAGTCAGGGATGAGCCGTTTGCATCTGCTACGACCTGCAGTTGGAAATTGCCGAAAGCGCTTGGGTAAGGGAAAACTCCCCGACCATCGTGCAGCCGCTGCTGGAAATCAGGAATAATCTCGGTGAGAACGGCTTGGACCTGATCTGCAGTCGTCGCTTTATTTGAAACCGGGCGGGTCTGGCCAAACGCCGTCATCTCAACCGGGACGCCGATTTTCAGAACGATAACTTCAGCCCGCTGTTTCTGCATCGCTTCCAGGTAACGGTCAATAATCGGCACGCCACACCTCCGAAATTTCTAACCCTGACAAACAGGATAAGTGCGTTAACGAAGTTATTTTCTGCCAGAAACGCGCAGAATATAACTTCTTACTTACTAATTGACAGGCTGCTTTAGCGGCTCTTCCGGCTTGACGGGATTCTTGTCGGCCAGGATCTCCAGCCCGCTCTCCTTGTAGATCTTGGCGATGAACTCTTCGCCCGTTTTCTGCTCATGGTCTTTTTTCAGGACTGACTCAATATAAGCCCGTGACTCTTCGTAAGTTGCTGTTCGCTTTTCGGTTCTTTCGTCCACTTTTATAATGTGAAAGCCGAACGGTGACTGCACTATGCCGCTGATTTCGCCACTCTTCAAGGCGAAGGCGGCTTTTTCAAACTCTTCCGAATTAGTTTTCCCCGGTGCCAGCAGGCCAAGCTCGCCACCTTTCTTGGCGGTGTCGGCATCATCAGAAGCTTCGAGCGCTACTTTGGCAAAATCATCACCTTTTTTCAGGCGTGCCAGGATTTCTTCCGCCTTTTTACGGGCGGTTCCCTGCTCTGCTTCGGTTGCCTTGGTCGGTAACTGGACAAATATGTGCCGTGCCTTGACTGTCTCGGTAATCAGGAACTCTTTTTCATGCTCCTTGAAGTAGTTTTTCAGCTCTTCTTCGGGAACCTTGATGTCAGCCAATATAACTCTGGTCAGATATTCCTGGGCCAGAAAGTCGTCCACAAGATATGAGAGTTTCTCCCGGTATTCGGGTTTCCTGTCGTAGCCATCTTTTTTCGCCTTCAGGGCAATGGCTTTTTTAAGAAGGATGTCCCGCACGAGTGAAATCTTCAGTTCCGGTTTTTCCAGATACTGTTTCTGCGCCTGGGTTGGTTGACTGGCGATCAGCCTGTCCAGGTCGGTTTCGCGGATGGCGAAATCGCCGAC
The DNA here is from genome assembly GCA_963787125.1 of uncultured delta proteobacterium. Taxonomy (GTDB): domain Bacteria; phylum Desulfobacterota; class Desulfuromonadia; order Geobacterales; family DSM-12255; genus VEOV01. Next base: position 202,398 of record CAWBBV010000016.1, on the reverse strand, counting down.
TTTACCGAGAACCGGATTGATCTCCTCGGCGAAAGCCAAAGGGGCAGAAAGGGCGAGAAGGGCGGCTATGGTTGCAACTGTTTTTACGTTCATCGGTGTCTCCTGCGGCTGAATATATAGCAGATAATAACCATCTGAATGAAAACTATCAAATATATTTTAGCCGATACTTATCAAGGTAGACGCCTCCTATCTCCGCACAATCAGCATGGAGAGATAATCCAGTTCCCTGCCGACAAGTGTTGAGACGTCGAAAACGACCTCCTGCTGGCTTGAGCCGACACGACGGACAAAAACCGCTTTGTCCGTCATGCCCAGCTCCTGCAGCAGGGCATAGACCCGGTCAAAGACCCGGCTCACCTTCATCAGCACGACAGTGTCAAATTCCAGCAGGGTTTTCCTGAGTTCATAGTCTTCATAGGTAGCCGGGAGGATGGCGATCCGCTCCCCGGCAATGCCGAGCGGAATACCGGCAGCCGCGGCGGCAGCGTTGATGCTGGAGATTCCGGGGATGATTTCAATGGGGATATCGGCCCGCTTTTCGCTGATGAGACGCTGGATGTAGAGGAAGGTGGAGTATAGGCAAGGGTCGCCGATGGTAATAAATGCCACATCCAGGCCGTTATCAATCCGCTCGATGACTTCTTTAGCAACCTCTGCCCAGGCGGCTTCCAGCTCCGGACCTTTTTTCATCATGGGAAAGACGCGGGTGATGATCTCCTGCTTTGAGCGATCCAGGAGATGCTCAACGATGGAGAGGGCGTAGCTGGCCGCATCGGCGGCGCCGGTAGGGGCGCAGATAACTGGCGCCTGCCGGATGATGCGTTCTGCTTTGCGGGTGAGGAGTTCGGGATCGCCGGGACCGACGCCGACTGCGTAGATTGTCGCCATATTCAGCGTTCCTTGGCCGCGGAGATGATGTAAACCGGATTCTGCGCTTCCAGCAGTTTGTACTCGCTGAGCGCCCGCGTCTTGGCAATGTTGACGCAGGTCACCTCGACGGTATAGCCGTGGTCTTCCAGAAATTCGACTGATTTGGACAGGGTGTTGAGCGTTACGGCGTTCAGCACGATCAGCCCTTCCGGTTTAAGCCGCCGGTCAACCGCATCAATCACTTCTTCCAGCATGCCGCCGGTTCCGCCGATAAAAACCCTGTCCGGATCCGGCAGATCTTCCAGGACATCCGGCGCTTCACCTTCGATGAGCTTGACATTGCGGGCAACAAATTTTTGCAGATTTTCCCGGATAAAGGCGATGCACTGGGGATTGTGCTCGATGGCAAAAAGCTTGCCGTTGGGGACGAGATTACTCGCTTCGATGGAGATGGAACCGCTGCCGGCGCCGATATCCCAAATAGTAAAGTCGTCCTGCAGCTGGAGCTTGGCAAGGGTAACCGCCCGCACCTCCTGCTTGGTTATCAGCTTTTTCACCGTGGCAAACTCGTCGTCATCGATGCCGATGAGCGGATAGTGAACCAGATTCGGCTCCCACACCTTTATCAGAATGAGGATGTTCAGTTCCGACGCCGTTATGGTCAGCAGCCCTTTCAGATCGGTTTTAGTGAACTTTTCATCGCTAAGCCCCATATTTTCACAGAGCCAGGCATCATACCCTTCAGCTCCCCGGGCTATCAGCTCCCTGGCGATGGACGCCGGATTATTGACCTTGTCGGTCAGAACGGCAATCTTTTCGGCCGCGATGATCCGGTCAATGGCTCTGCCGAGGCCGCGACCATGGACTGAGACGAAAATCGCATCATCCCACGGTTCTTTGATCCGCGCAAAAGCATACTGAACGCTGGTAACATTCGGGAATATCTCGATCCGCTCTTTATGCAGGTTTCTCAAGAGGAATCTGCCGACACCAAAAAAATTAGGATCACCGGAGCCAAGGACAACAACTCTTTTCTCCGTTGTCTTGAGAAAGTCGAGCATGACTGAAAGGTCTTCCAACTCCTGCTTCTCGCCCGTAAAATCGGGGAAATTGTCAAGGTGACGCTGATGACCGATCAGTACTTCAGCTTTGGTGATTACTTCCAGTGCCCTGCTGCCAAAGCCTTCCCAGCCGGTGATGCCGGCGCCGACAAGATAAATTTTCTGCTGCGTCATAAGACCCTCCGTAAAAGTTCAATAAAGGTTTCGCATTAACCGCAATAGAGCACTTCCGAATCATACCCTGCCAGGAGCACTTCCAAGCAAAGTCCCGCCGCCATCCGCTCTGCAGCCGCCTTTGCCCGGGTGCAAACGAGCTGGATAAGCGCTTGATCATATCCTGAATCGACCAGTACCTGCCGGGCGGTATTGGCCTGACGGGCGCAAGGCTCGAAAGCGGCAGTTGCCGCTTTGCTGGCGCACCACTGCGCCAGTGCCTGCAAATCAAGTTCAGAAGAGGAGACATGGGTCTGCTCGTGACCGCAGGCGATTTTTAACAGCTTGGCGAACTGGCCTGCCAGGACCACTTTTTTCACACCCTTGTTTTTACAGGCAGAGAGGGCGTAGCCGACATGATCTCCCATCATGATACATGACTCTTCAGACAGGGTTTCATGGTGCGCCAGAAAGCGCTGGGCTGCCACCTCGCTCGTCCTGCCAGTGGAGAGAATAACTGTTTCAGCGCCGGATGCAAGCGCAACATCTATCGAACAGTCGATAGTGTCGGTCCAGGCCTTGGTTGAGATCGGTTTTACCACCCCGGTGGTGCCGAGGATAGAGAGCCCGCCGATAATGCCGAGGCGCTCGTTGAGCGTCTTTTTTGCCAGTTCCTCACCGTTCGGGATGGAGATGGTAATGGTGAAGGCAGCGGGGATGCAACGCATCGCCAGCACCTCCTTCACTGTTTCAAGGATCATTTTTCTGGGAACGGGGTTGATTGCCGCTTCTCCCACCGGAACGGCCAGCCCCGGTTTGGTAACTACCCCGACACCCACGCCCCCTTTAAGGTCAATCCGGTGGGGGGTAAAAAATTCGACCTCAATAGCAGCATGGATCTCCGCGCCGTTGGTGATATCCGGGTCATCACCGGCATCCTTGATAACGAAACAGGAGCTGCCCCGGTCAGTCAGGGTCTGGCCGTGCAGCGTGAATCTGGCACTGCTCCCGGTTGGCAGGATTATCTCCGCCTCAGTGACGAGCCGCTGCTCCCGCAGCATCAGCGCCGCCCCTCTGGCCGCGGCCGCAGCACAGGCTCCGGTCGTATACCCCTGTCTCAAGTCTTTCTTCACTCAGGCCTCAGTCTGCTCGTCAGCCAGAATCAGCAGCGCATTAATGACGGCTGCCGCCACGTTGGAGCCCCCCTTTCTGCCACGGTTGCTTATATACGGAATCCCGTACTCCGCGGCAACAGTCAGTAACTCCGCCTTGCTCTCCGCCGCGCCGACAAAACCGACCGGCAGGCCGACAATAAGGTCTGGCCGCAAGCCTTCTTCCCGTACCTGACGCAGCAGCTCAAAGAGAGCTGTCGGCGCATTGCCGATGACAAAGATGCCGTTAGCCGGATCGGCTGTCCCCTTGCGCATGGCAACAATGGAGCGGGTTATCCCTTTTGCGGCCGCTTCTGCTGCGACCGCCGGGTCGGCCACAAAGCACGCCGAGGCGATGGCAAACTGTTTCAGCCGCGGTTTGCTTATCCCGGCAAGAGCCATGGTTGTATCAGTGACAATCCCGCGACCGGCTTGCAGCGCTTTAACGCCTGCTGAGACCGCATCAGCTGCCATGACCAGTGAGTTAACGTAGTCAAAATCCGCGCTGGTATGGACAACTCTCCTGATAAGCGGCCACTGGGTCGGCGACCAGTGATGCCGACCGGCCTCCAGATCGATAATCCGGAAAGATTCGGCTTCAATCTCTTCAGGTCGCAGATGGACGGACATCAGTTCCACCCCGCAGTCGCCAGACCTTCACCAATTCTTTCAGCGACGATTTCGGCGAGTTTGCGATGGGCGCCAAGATGGGGCCCCATGACCATCTCCAGGCCTGGATGACGTTTTTGCGCCATTTCAATCTCTTCCGGCAGGTCGTGCTGGACATGAGCCCCCAGGAAAAGGAAATAAGGGATGAGGAGGATTTTATCGGCCCCCCTGGCAACGCAGTTGTCTATCCCCTTTTGGATATCCGGTTCGTGCAGCTCGCGAAACGAGACTTCGACGATTTCGTGTCCCGTCAGCTCCTGCACCATCGTGGCAATTTCCCGCGCCGCATCATTTGCCGCGGCAATCCGGCTGCCGTGGGCCATTATCAGAACTGCTGTCCTTTTCATTGCATCTCCTTCCTGCCTGTAGTCATCATTTCTACCAGCTCTCGTCTGGCATCGCCAACAGTAAGCGGTATTTTTTTAAACGGCAGCTGCTCTTCATGTTTCAGCTGATGGATCAGTTCGGCGATATGGGGCAACCGGAGCTTCACCTCCGCCATTTCCGCCGGGGCGGTAAAGACCTCTTCCGGTGTGCCGCCGCGGACAACTCTGCCTTTACTTAAGATATGGAGGCGATCAAGGAATAGCGGCACCAGATCGACACTGTGAGTTGCCATGACGATCGTCACCCGGCTGTCACGGTTAAGCTTTGTCAAGAGTTCCATCATCCGCTGTTCACCCATCGGGTCAAGCCCGGCCGTCGGCTCGTCAAGGAGCAGAATCTCATGCCCCATGGCCAGGAGACCGGCGATACAGACCCGTTTCTTCTGGCCGTAGCTCAAGTGATGGATGTTCTTGCCGGCCAGCGCGCTCATCTCTACCTGTTCGAGAGCTACTCCCACCATCTCGGCGACGGTCGCTTCGGCAAACCCCATGTTCCTGGGACCAAAGGCAACATCCTCAAAAACCGAGCTGGCAAAGAGCTGGTCGTCAGGGTTCTGGAAGACGAGTCCCATCTTACGGTAGATGTCGCGGGGATGCAGTTTGAGTATGTCGCTGCCGTCAAGGAGCATCTTCCCCTGATAATCACGGATGAGACCGTCCATGATCTTTAAAAGGGTGGTCTTGCCGGAACCGTTGGCCCCCAGGAGGCCGCAGAATTCACCTGCCGCAACATCAACCCTCACATCTGAAAGGGCGACGGTGCCGTCGGGATATCGGAAGGCGTCAATCGCCATTGAAAGCCTGTTTACAGCGCCCACAAAACCCCCATTAGCGTCACAAGCATAACGGCAGGCAACAACTCCTGCCATTTGAGAGGCCGATGCTTCAAGAGCGGCATGTTGCCATCATAACCACGCTGCATCATGGCAGTCGTCATGGTCTGGCTGGCATCAAAGGCCTTGATGACCAGAGCACCGCTCAGGGTGCCCAGGGAGCGGAACGAGCGGCGCACCCCCACGTAACCCAGCCGGTTTTTCTGGGCAGAGTGAATCACTTGGGCGTCGTCAGCCAGGACGAACAGATAGCGCCAGGCAAACAGGGCGATCTCGTTGATTTCCCGGGGGATTCTGAACCAGGAAAGCGCTGCCAAAAGTTCCGTAAAAGTTGTCGCGAAGCCGACCGTTGCCACAACAGCGACCCCACCAACAATCCGGCTCGCCAGACGAAACCCTTCTATAAGCCCTTCCCGGTACAAAGTTATCTCAACTATGGGGAGTTGTGCGCTCCAGAGCGGAGTGCTGCCTGTGCCAACGGTCTTTATAACCAGAACAACGACAGCAATGAAGAGCGGTTCGGCAAAGCGGGTTAAAAGCAGCCGGAGGCGGACTTTCAGGGATAAGCAGAGAACCAGGCAGGTTCCGGCGGTCAGAAGCGGGAAGACCGGACTTTTGCTGCTGACTACCATCAACAAAAGCGACAGGGCAACAGTAAGTTTCACTCTGGCATCGACCTGGAAGAGCGGATGACTGCAGCTGTTTTGGGAACTGAATGGTTTCATTACTAACCCTGTCTACTCACAAGCTGATTCAATGACGCAGGGGATGCAGAGCATTCGCCCTTTAACACCCTTCAGCCGGGTATCCATAACTGATTCATGGCAGCGTTCGCAGCTGACACTGTTGTAGATTTTTGCCTGCTTTGGCACCTCAATGGCGATCGCCTTGACTTCCAGAATGGCATCATCCGGGGCTGAGAGAATGTAATTAAGACGTTTTTGGCGATCACCGCGCAACTCTTCCGGCAGAGCCGTATCGAGGAAGAGCACTCGCACCCCTTTACCGCTATTTCTGGAGAAGAGGGTGAAAACCGGCTTGCCGTAATCTCTGAAGATCAGGTTCCCTTTGCCGAAGGTGCAGCCGCTCAGATACTGGAGCGCATCTACGCCGCAGGCATCATTTTCGACGATTGCCACCAGCTCTTCATCATCTGCACGGGTAACAGCGAGCGCGTTCATGGCGGCCAGGGTCATGCGATAGCCGATGGCGCTGCCTAGGCAGCTGTGGCCGTGAAACTTCACTATTTCAGCGTATTCCATAAATTCCCCCTTCTTGAAAATCTTAAGCAGGCAAAGCCGGAACCAAACAGGTAAAAGCAAAGACAATAGAACGCGGATCAAATCTGATTTGAGCAGATTTACGCAGATAAGCTAAAACAAAAAATGATTTATAATATCGGCGTAAATCCGCTCAATCCGCGTCATCAGCGTTCCATTAAGGTTTTGACTCTTTTTTCTCGCTCACCAGCATCCGCCAGCAATAACCACCGGCAAAACCGCCGATCACTCCGGCAATCAGGAAAACGAAGAGGAGAAGATCGCCTTTATCGGGACTGACAAGAGGAGCTTTTGCCTCCCGGCCATGCTCTTTGGCGATTTTTTCCACCACCGCTTCATCAACTCCGGTCCAGGATTTTGGCGCCAGAGAGAAAAAGGAGAGGGTATAGATCAGGGTCGGGAGAAGAATCATATGGAGCAGCAGAATTTTCAGGCGACGCTTACGTATTGGCATCGGCAACCTCCGGTGGTTTCATCAGGCGCATCCTGATCAGCAGATCGGGTCTTTTTCTTGCCAAAAGCGTCACCATCCCGGCCGTCATCGCCCCCTCAAGCAGGCCAAGGGGGAGCTGGGTCGGGACAAAAGCCAGCATAATTTTCGCAAACAGCGGCAGGAAAGGCTCGCTCCCCCTGATGCCGCTGGCCAGCTCCAGTGAAGTCGTCATATAGGTCGCCCAATCCGTCAGCACGCCGGCGCAAAAAGCCGCAACCCCCAGAGAGGCGCCGCAGCGGCGCAGCCCCTTGAAGAGTGCATACCCAGTGAACGACCCGACGATCCCCATGGAGAAAATATCCGCTCCGAGGGTGGTGAGGCCGCCATGGGCCATGACCAGCGCCTGAATCAGCAGGGCAACCGTGCTGATAAGGACACTGATGAAAGGGCCGACGAGAATGGCGGCAATGGCGGTGCCGCAGGGGTGAGAGCAGGTGCCGGCAGTCGGGACCGGTATCGGCATGCAGGAGATGATAAAAACTACCGCCGCAAGTAGCCCCACCAGCGGCTTCATGGCCAGATCATCATGGGAAAGCCTGCGCAGCTCCCGGCAACCAAGGGCAACAAACGGCAACGCCAGGGAAAACCAGAGAGTCGCCCAAGGGAGCGGCAGAATCCCCTCGGAGATGTGCATGGCCCGGGCCGGGGCGGCTATGGCCAGGAGCAGGATTGTCAGGGTGATACGGTGCATAGTTATCTCGATTCTGTTTTCGTCTTACGACTCTCGAAGCTACCCGGCGCGGAGTTTTTTTCCACGTCCGTTGAGTGGGTTGCCATGTATGTTTCCAATATGGTTACGCGTGATTTACTCCCCGCATCAAGCTGGAGGCTGGCAAGATGAGGCGTCTTTGCAACCGGCTTGGCATCGGTAAAGTCATAATCCTTGAATTTATCGTACATTTTGTCAGAACTGGCTTTCATAGCGCCTCCGTTGCGGCTCAATTGGCCTTTCAGGTTGCCGTTTTATTTTCCGTGATTGTTATATTTGTCTCGTGTCAAGGGCTGACTCCACCGGAATGACCGAAATGAATATTTACATAATTGCACATTACACCAATATGGTGTATATAATTTGTATGGCTGAAAAACGGAAACCTACATATGATCTCGAAGCGTTCAAGGCCACTTTCCTCAGTGTCGAAAGACTTGCTGTCACAGGAACTGCTCTTCGTAGTGCTGCCGCGCTCGGGTGTGGACGTGCCGAAATAGTGAACACAATCCAGACGATGCAACGAGGCCATTTCTATAAATCTATGACAGCTTACGCCGATTCTCGTTTGTGGCAGGACGTGTATCATGTTCCGTCTCCGGCAGGTACGCTTTATGTGAAGTTTACCGCCGATGCCATTACCGAGTTTTTACTGCTGTCTTTTAAGGAGAAAGGCAATGACTAATCCTCTCTGTCCTGAAACTGGAACACCAATGTATCGCGGAGTGCGCCCCATGACTCTAACGTACAAAGGTGAAAGCATTACTTTCGATATGCCTGGTTGGTATTGCGACCAATCAGAGGAAAGCATCCATACCGGTGAGGACATGAAAGTCTCCGACCGGATGTTGAATCGCCTGAAAGCCAGAACCGAAGGCTTGCTTGAGCCGGAAGAAATTCGCAGTATTCGCAAGAAGCTTCATCTCTCCCAGGAAGCGGCAGGCCTGATGATTGGCGGTGGTTCACGTGCTTTCCAAAAATACGAAAGTGGTGATTTATTGCCCAGTCGTGCCGCCAGCAGTGCTCTTACCTTGCTGGGTCACGACCCGAAGGCTTTGTCACTACTAAAAATGCGCCGTAAAGCTGCATAGTGGGCGCTCCCTTTACTTATTACAGTCGGCAAGAATGACCCCTAAAGTCGTTATTCTTGCTCAAATATGATATCTGAAGGGCGTCCCTAAGTTCCTCCCTTTGTCTCGTGTCAAGGGCTGATAATCCAACAGTTGTCCACCACCGATTGGATGCTTCATTTATACCGCTTTCTTATTATGAAATATCCAATGATAACTAACAATGGACCAAGTATTTTACTTGTTGCAAAATCGACTACATCTAAAACCCTTAAATTATTGTGAGCTGATAAATACATAGGAAGTCTAATGGCCACATAAGCTACTGCTATGATGGTCAATACTGTGTAAATCTTAAGTACTTTACTTTTTTCATCGACGTTCATTTTGTTTAGCCCAAGTAAGTTTTCTAAATTTCTTCCTGCTAACATCCTTATTGACAAGTTCACGCGCGCACTCGTGAACCGGTGATACACATTTCATTCCACCAGCATTTCCTTGACCATATCCTTCAATTTGCGGATATGGTGGCTATACTGCTTCTCTGTTGCCACCAAATCTAAGCCTTCATCAATAAGCAGAACATCCTCTCCACGCTCATGCATCAGTGCAAAAGCCTTATCCCAAACCTTTCGCGGAATCTCCATGAACTCCTCCCTACCTACTTCACTAGCCACTTGCAAAATATTGGATCAGTAATCCGCCAGCCGACTTCATCCTGTTCGATTAGATCAAGCTTCTTCAGCTTTGCCAGACTGCTCTGCACCCCCCCCTGCGATCCGAGCCGGTGAGCGGTCAAAAACGCATTGGCGAAGATGCTTGGCGGATGGGCGGTCGCAATGGCTTGCAGTAACCTCTTTTGATGATTGGTAAGGCCGACGAAAATATTTTCACAGTCGGCACTCTCCATCTCCACAAGAAACTGCTGCGCTTCGGTGACTGTCGCCCCGGGGCGCTGCATATCAAAATAGAGCATGGCCAGTTTTTGAGTGTAATAAGGGTAGGCTTCAGTAAAGGCCACCATCTGCTCTGCCTCCTCACGGGCCAGACTCAGCTTTCCTGAGGCAAATTGTTGCACCAGGTAGTCGGCAAACTCATCCGTTGGCATCGGCGACAGTTTCATGATATAGGCGCTCTTGTAAAATGGCCGTTTGCGGTCTTCAAACATATCCCGCAGAATTGTGCGCCTACTCCCCAGCATCATGAATGACACATGCTCTGCAGCCTGCATCCCGCCTCGCAAAAGCGCTTCAATCTTCTTTGACTCTTTGAGATTGCAGATCTCCTGAAATTCATCCAGCACCAGGCAGACTTTAATGCCGTTGGCAGCGCAGTAAGCATCCAGATTGCCGATCATGCTTTCAAGATGAATTTCTGCCGCCGCATCACCCAGTGAGATTGAAAATTCAGGGATGCCTGAGGACTGGTTAAACTCCAGCGACAAGCGGAGCCGCTTGAAAAAGGAAGTTAGCCGGGACGCCAGTGTGTTTTTATCAACAGCATCCTGTCCAAGCGCTTTGACAATGCTGCGATAAATTTTTTCGGCAGCATCTTCGGCAGTGGTAATTGAGAAAAGATCAACATACACACCGGTCATGTTCGCTTCAAGCTCGCTAAGCACCCGCTGCGCCAGGCTCGACTTGCCATAACGCCGCGGAGCATAGACAACCGTATGTATCCCCGAGAGCATATTTCTTGAAAGGAGACCGATTTCTGTAACTCTGTTACAAAAGCGATTACGGGCTACAATGCCTAATCCAAAAGGGTTCATGGCCTATTCCGATTCAATTATTGAAAGTCAATTATTGATATTGAATATACTGTTTAAGCACCGGAAAATGCAAGTAATATTCGGATTAAACAATCATCGCTTTTCTTCACTCAAATCCCCCGCGAACAGCTTTGTCGCCCCCCGTGAAGCGCAGAAATCGCCGCACATGGTACAGGTCTGCTCATCTTCGGGGGTGCGGCTGGCGCGGATCGCCCTGGCATCTTCCGGATAAAGGGCCAGCTTGAACTGCTTCTCCCAGTCCAGGTCGCGGCGCGCTTTTGACATCTGCTTGTCCCGCTCACGGGCTCTCTCCGGATATTTGTTCATGTCGCCGATGTAGGCGGCGATTTTAGCGGCTTTCACCCCCATGCGGACATCATCTTCATTGGGGAGCGCCAGATGCTCCGCCGGGGTGATGTAGCAGATCAGGTCAGCGCCATGGCTGCTGGACTGGGCCGCGCCGATGGCGGCGGTTATATGGTCGAAACCGGGGGCGACATCGGTGGCGATCGGGCCGAGCATGTAGTAGGGGGCGCCGCCGCTCATCCTTTTTTGCAGCTGGATATTACCGGCAATTTCGTCCAGTGGCACATGTCCAGGGCCTTCAACCAGCATCTGGCAACCCATGTCACGACCGAGCTCTGCCAGTTCACAGTTGATCAGCAGCTCCTGGATCTGGGCCCGGTCGGAGGAGTCGTGAATCGCCCCGGCGCGGAGGCCGTTACCGAGTGAGAGCACCGTGTCGTATCTTTTCAGGATGGCGACCACCCGGTCGAACTTCTCGTAGAGCGGGTTTTCCCGGCCATTGGCCAGCATCCAGGCGACCATGCTGACGCCGCCCTTGCTGACCAGTCCGCCGTAACGGTAGCCCTGCTTGCGGAGTCGCTCGATGGTGTAAAGGTTGATGCCGCAGTGGACGGCCATGAACGCCATGCCGTCGGCACACTGCTGCTCGATGATGTCAAAGAGCATCTCTTCGTCCAGCTTGTTGGGGTCGCCGTATTTCCGCGCCGCCTCGCAGAAAGCCTGATAGAGCGGTACATTGCCGACCGGCAGATCGACTGCCGCGATCACCTCGCGCCGGACCCGATCGAGGTCTCCGCCGACAGAGAGTTCCATCAGGGTATCAGCCCCTGACTCCTGGGCTGCCAGAGCTTTTCTGACCTCGGCGCTGTAATCGACAATGTCGGAAGATGTGCCGATAGAGGCGTTTACTTTCGTTTTTAAACCTTTGCCGATGCCGGCGATTTTAAAAGGTTTACGGATATTGTTCCACGGAATGACGATTTTGCCTTCGCTCACCATGCGGCGGATATACTCCGGCTCAAGCTGCTCATCAAAGGCGACCGTCTTCATCTGCGGGGTAATAACACCCTTTCTTGCCAGTTCTATCTGTGTTCCCAAAATCCGCCCCTTATTTTTCTGTGAATTTTATGCAGCTGTTTACAAATGCCGTTGCCATGCCGGGATTACTGCCGAAATGGAGATGAATATAGGAGGCTACGCAGTTTTTGTACCGGTAACCCTCGGTGCCGAGATCGCTCTGGCCTTTGCTGACCTGATATAGCCGCTCAACCCCTGCCGGCATTTCATCAATCTGTGAATAGTGAAATTCATGGCCTCTGGCAACGGTCCCCTTTTTGCCGAGAATTGAACTGGCGCGCAGCTTTATCTCCCGGTAACCGAGCGCCTTTCTCTGTTTGAGCATAGTTGTCGTCACCGGGAACAGGCCGACAAATTCATGCAGGGAGTCGCCGGCGTCACTGCTGACGGCCACCCCTTGGGTCAGGTAGATGAAGCCGCCGCACTCTGCATAGGTCGGCATGCCGGACTCAATGGCGTTTTTGAGCGCCAGCTTCATGGCGGTGTTGGCCGCGAGTTCTTCGGCATACGCTTCCGGATAACCGCCGGGGAGATAGATCCCGGCGATTCCGTCCGGCAGCGCACCGTCGGTCAAAGGGGAAAACTCCACCAATTCGGCCCCGGCATCACGGAGCAGCTGGAGGTTGCTTTCGTACATGAAGCAGAAGGCCTTGTCGCGGGCAATGGCGAGCCTGACGACTGCAGCTGTCTGCTCCTCTGGCTCATGGAGTTCCGACAGGTCGCCGCTGCTCGCCGCTGCCCAGAGTGTGCCAAGATCGATGGAGTTGCGGATCACCTCCACAAGATGATCGAGGTACTGCAGCGAAAGCTCGTTCTCTTCGGCAGTCAGAAGCCCCAGATGGCGTGAAGGGATATGGAGGGTGCTGTCGCGCAGGATGGAGCCGAGCACATGAATTGAGGGCAGCGACGCTTCGACTGCCTCCTTGAGAATCCGGGCATGGCTCTCACTGGAAACATTATTGAAGATTACCCCGCTGATCCGCACTTCGGGATCAAATTCGGCAAAGCCTTTTATCAGTGCGGCAATACTGCGCGCAAATCCTTTGGCGTCAACAACCAGAAAAACCGCAGCTCCGGTCAGCCGGGCAATCTGGGCGGTGCTCCCTTCGTCGGACCTGCCGCTGATGCCGTCAAAGAGGCCCATAACTCCTTCGATGACGGCGATATCGGCATCCGCAGCGTGCAGGGCAAACATCTCCTGAACGGTGTGCGGTGAACAGATCCAGCCGTCCAGATTCAATGACGGCCTGCCGGTGACGATTTTGTGATAGCCGGGATCGATGAAGTCGGGACCGACCTTGAATGGGGCGACCTTCAAACCCCTTCTTTTCAAGCACTCCATCAGACCGATGGTAATGGTGGTTTTACCAGAACCGCTGACCGGCGCGGCGATAATTATTGATTTCATGATATCCCTCGTTTTCAGCCGTTCAGAAGAGAAACAGTCCTGTTGCCGTCAGCGAAAAAATCGATAATATTGAGACAGCCGTACTGCTGCGCGATATTGAAAAGCGCCGCGAGGGGGGCACCGATCGCGTCAAGCAGCAGCGTCCGGTTCATGCCGCCATGGCCGACAATAAGGACGTTCTCGCCCCTGTGGGCCGCAACAATTTCTCTAAGGGCAGGTACGGCGCGGCCTGCCATGTCGAGCAGATTCTCCCCTTGAGGAACGCGATAGTTGACAATATCCGCCAGTCTGCCGCTCCACTCATCGGGGTATTTCTCCACAATTTCAGACCAGGTCATCCCTTCCCAGATGCCGATATTCAGTTCTCTGAGTCTTGGGTCCAGAGTCGGCGTAATCCCCAGCGACTTACAGATTATCGCGGCGCCAATGGCGCAGCGGGAAAGATCGCTGGAGTAGCAGGCCGTTATCCCTTCACCTGCCAGGCGCTCACGCAGCTGATGATATTGAGAAACCCCGAATTCAGTCAGGGCAACATCGGCGTGGCCGTTGTAGGAAGGATTCTCGTGGCCGACGACCTGTCCGTGGCGTATCAGGTAGATCCTTGTTTTCTGTGTCATGGCAATCCCTGTAAATTACCGCTGCAAGCGATAATGGTTAATAGTGTCAGAATCTCGGAAAGCTCGGATGTGCAGCCGATTATGTCACCGGTCACTCCGCCGAGCCGGCGCTGAAAATAGCCTTTGGCGAGCCGGGAGAAGATAGCAACAATAAGACAGCAGGCAATGCCGCTAAGGCCGAGCAGACAGAACGCTGCGGTAAGAACCGTCAGTGTTGCCAGCAGCAGTTCGGTTTTTCCGGCGGTGGCAATAATGACTGCTCCAAGGCCGTCAGTTCTGGCTCTGCTGGCGCCGACCGTCATCAGAACCTGGGAAAAACGTGCAACCGCCGGGAAGGTGATGATCCCGGCGTACTTTACTCCGGCAGGGAGTAGCAGCAGCGCCTCATATTTGAGCAGCAGCCCGAGAAAGAGGGCGACTGCGCCGATCGCCCCGGTGCTGGAGTCCTTCATTACGGCAAGAAACCGCTCTCTGCTCCCCCTGGCGCCGAAACCGTCAAAGACGTCGGCCAGACCGTCAAGGTGAATGGCACCGGTAACCCCGGCCAACAGGGCAACCAGCAGCATCGTAACAAGCTGCTCAGGAAAGATGAAGGTCAACAGGTAATGAGTAGCCGCCAGCAGCGTGCCGAGCGTCAGTCCCACCAGGGGAAAGTAGCGCATGGATCTGCCCATGTCGCCATCCCGATAATTCAGCCTGAACGGCAGCGGGATGATCGTCAGAAACTGGAATGCTGTGAAAAAGAGACGCATGTGGCTCCGTTACCTTAAGGTCGGCAGTTACGCATTCTGTTCAGAAACGCCTGCTTCTTCAAAACTCGCCATCTCGCAGAGCACCTTCGCTCCTGCTTCGATCAGGGTCATGGCAAGCGCTGCCCCGGTACCTTCTCCCAGACGCAGCTGCAGATCGAGAATCGGCTCGGCATCCAGTCGCTCCAGCATGAAGGTGTGGCCGACCTCCACCGATTTATGGGCGGCAAAAATGTACTCCTTGACACTCGGATGCAGTTCACTGGCGATCAGTGCTCCGGCTGTGGAGATGAAGCCGTCAATAACAACCGGGATACCGGCTGCCGCTGCTCCAAGAACCAGACCGGCAATTCCGGCGATTTCAAAGCCGCCGACCTTGGCAAGGACATCGAGAGGATCTGCCGGATCAGGGCGATTTACGCTTAGACCGTGCTCGATGGCGAGAATCTTCCTCTCAAGAGCTTCATCATTAATGCCGGTGCCGCGATGGGTCAACTCCCGCACGGGTATTCCGGAAAATGCGGCTATAATAGCTGAAGAAGGGGTGGTGTTGCCGATTCCCATATCCCCGGTGCCGAGCAGTGTAACCCCTTCAGCCTTGGCGTCCAGCGCGAGCATGATTCCGGCCTCAAGAGCTGCTACTGCCTCTTCGCGGGACATTGCCGGCTCTTTGGCAAGGTTTTTTGTCCCACGGGCAATCTTTCTGTCGATGAGGCCGGGAACAGCCCCGAAGTCAAAATCAACCCCCATATCAACAACGCGGACTTCAGCCCCGGCATGACGCGCCAGCACGTTTACCCCGGCGCCGCCGTTCAGAAAGTTGAAGACCATCTGCGGGGTTACCTCTTTCGGGAATGCGGAGACACCTTCAGCAACAACCCCGTGATCACCGGCAAAGGTGAAGATAACCTTTTTGGCTAGATCAGGGGTTAAACTGCCGCAAATGGCGGCAACGCGGCGACCGAAGTCCTCAATGCGACCGAGTGAGCCGAGCGGCTTTGTCTTGTTATCGAGTTTTGCCTGTGCTGCTCCCAGCAACGCCTGGTCAACAGGTTTTATCTGCCCAAGAGCGGTTTCCAGAATCTTCATAGTTTCTCCCTATTTTAGTTTGAGCGGCAGTCCCGAGAAAGTCACATAGACTTCATCAGCTGCTGCGGCCAGTAGTTCGTTTGCTTCACCGGAGAGGTCGCAGAAGGTCCGACCAAGAGGATTGTCCGGGATTATCCCCATGCCGACCTCATTTGATACGAGAAAAAGTGGCGTCTTAAGAGCGGAGAAGAGCGCGGTCGTCCGGCTGACTTCTTTCAGAACAGCACTTTTGTCTTCATATTTAAGGAGCAGATTCGTCAGCCAGAGGGTTACACAGTCAACAAGGATCGCCTTGAACCAGCCGTCATGACCGGAAATAACACCGGCCAGGTCGTACTGCTCCTCAATTGTCTGCCAGGCGCTGCCGCGGCGCTCCTGATGCCGCTCAATCCTGGTCGCCATCTCGCCGTCGCCACAGCCGGCTGTCGCAATATAAAGCAGCGGTTCACCGTGGCGAAATGCCAGTTCTTCCGCAAATCTGCTTTTGCCGCTGCGGGCTCCACCGGTGATAAATGTTACCTGTGCCATAAAAAAACCCCGTCTCCAGGGAGAGACGGGGTCATGAAATAAATGGGTGCCCGGCGCCTCTCCTGCGGAGGAACTGTGAAGCTTTCAACCAGGCAGGTTTCCTGACTTACGGATCACTTTACTTGCCGCGCCTTCCCGAAATTATCAGTGGCGTAGTTGCGGCGTTCATCACCGTTTACAGTTGCGGGACAGTGGAGGATTTACACCTCCTTCCCTTTTAACCGGAAGCAATTCCGGCACCTGATCGATAAACTATTTAATTGTAGAAAGTTAAAACGTGCCGCTTAGCAATTCAGCCTTCCACATAACTCCAGAAGTGCCTTTTGCACTGGCTTGCTGGAATTCGGGGCTGATAGTCGGCATGGCAACTTTTATAGAGCCGTTTTCCATTGTCATAAGGGATTTGGATGATTTTACTACGCCATAACCAGCTCCACCCAGAATACCACCGGCAGCACCGTAATAAATATAATCAAGATGATCGCCCGGTTTTTTGGTGAAAACCAGAAGTGCGCCGCCTACAAGAGTGCCAAGCATACCGCCATAAAAAGCATTCTCAAAAGAATCCTTGAAAGCGGTATCAGCAGCACCGCAAGGTACACTCAAGCTGCTGACAAGTAATGCAGCCAGTACGATAACTCTTGAACGTTTAAACATTGTCTAAAATCCCTCCGGGTACGATTTGATTTTGTCCAGTAACTATACCATCCACTATACACTGTCGTCAAAAAAAAACAGTGATCCCAATCACAACAAGGAGTTGAGAGCTAATACATCTCGTATTTCAGCAGCCGACACTCGATCGGGCCGTTCCATATCGGTATCCTGCGGGTGGCCTTCAATCCGATGTGTCTGACCAGTTCACTGTTGCCGCAGAGAATATAAGCGGTTGAGCCGGCACAGCGTTTCTTGAGAACATCACCAAAGGTTCGATACAAGGAGGCAAGCTCTTCGAGCTCTCCCATCCGGTCGCCGTAAGGTGGGTTGAAAATGATCATCGCCGGCGATACCGAAGGCTCAAAAGTACAGATGTCGGCAGTTGAGAATGCTGTGAACCTCCCTGTTCCGGCACGGGAGGTATTCTGCCTGGCCATTTCAATTGTCCCGGGAGAGCGGTCGGAGCCTGTCAGGCGGACAGGGAGTTCACGCTTTTGCAGCTCTTTTGCCGCCGATATCAGGTTGCGCCAGACGGTCGGGTCGTGGCCGAGCCAGTTCTGAAAGCCGAATCTCTCCCTAAGGAGCCCGGGTGCAGCATTGGCAGCCTTGAGCGCCGCCTCGATGACGATAGTTCCTGAGCCGCACATCGGGTCGTAAAGGGGCGTTTCGCCTGTCCAGCCGCTGAAGGCGACCAAGGCTGCAGCAATGTTTTCCCGCAACGGCGCCTTGTTCCTGTCCAGTCGGTAGCCGCGCCGGTCAAGCGGGTCGCCGGCCATATCCAGACTGACGGTACAGCTGTTTTTTACCAGATGAACATTAACCTGCAGATCAGGGTTTTTTGTGTCCACATTGGGTCTGCGCCCAAACTTGTCACGAATGGCGTCGACGATAGCGTCTTTTGACTTCAGGGCAACAAAGCCTGAATGAGTCATGGCCGAATCCCTGAGCACAGCATCAACCGCCATGGTCATGTCCGGCGTCAGATAAGAGTGCCATTCTATGGTCCTGACCCCTGCGTACAACTCATCAGGAGACGCACAGGGGAATTCGGCCAACATCAGGAGCACCCTGCTGGCAGTTCTGAGCCAGAGGCAGGCCCGGTAACCGTCTTCAAGGCTGCCGCTAAAGGAGACGCCGCCGCGTTCAATCTTTGCACCCCTGACCCCGAGCTCAGCGAGCTCAGCGCCGACCAGTTCCTCAAGACCTTTTGCTGCTGTAACGAAAAATTTCATAGTCATTTCCCCATACTGCCGGATGAGCGACTCTCAGGCAAGCTAAAAGCATCCAATTCCAAACCAAAGCGCCATCTGCGTTGGTTCGTCTTCGGCTCCTCAACATACTCACAATGTATGCCTTCGTCGCCTCAATCCTCACCGACTTGATGGCATCTCTGCTTTGAAATTGGATTAAAACGGATAACCGAGGCCGACGAACACCGCTGCACCTTCACCCCCGAAACCGATATCCAGCCGACCGACTATGTTAGGTCTGACTACAGCCCTGACGCCAAAACCGGGGGTAAATCTGAAGTCTCCACTCTTTAGTCCGCCAAGGGAGCTCATGACAGTGCCGACATCAAGGAACGGCGCCAGCTCCCAGTCAGCATTGACGTCGAACAGGTTCCACCTGAAAAGCCTGATCCGCTCTTCAAGATTCAGGACGAGTGCCGCTCTGTCGACAAAGCGGTTTTTACCGTAGCCGCGCAGACTATTTTCTCCGCCAAGAATACTCTGCTCCAGAAAAGGGGTGTTGCTGCTGGTAACCTGGCTGTAAAGCCCTCTGCAGGCGGTAATAAAACGCTTGTCACGGTCATGGGGAAACAGTCCCTTTGCTTCTACTTCATAGCGGCGATAATCGGTTTCACTCCCCAAGGCCCTTGCACTAAACTCTGCCGATACTTTGCCATATAATCCGGAAAGCGGCATTGTGGCAGAGTCGAGAGTATTGTACAGCAGAGCGATCTTCTGCCCGTGGGTCGTAAAGCCGTTAATGCCCGGAGCATCATTTTCGGTGAAGTTGCTTTTAATGTTGGGAAGGGAGACAACCGCCCCCTGGGCAATCCTTACCTGGCGCAAGCGTTCCCCGACCTGCAGGGAAATATCGTTAGTGAGCAGATAGCCGCCGGTGATGGTGAAGCCGTTTTCTATTGCGGCAAAGTTTGTTTCACTCTTTGCGTCAGAGCCGGCACCGATCCCGAAAAAGCGGGCAGAGCCGTCGCTGAAACGGTAGACAAAGAGATTGGTTTCAAGTTTTCCGTCTAACAAGGACAGATCTCTGAGCTTTACTTCGTAATCCTCATTGATTCTGGTCGAGTGAGAAAGATTTATCTCGGCGCTGCGCAGATGGTTCGGATAAAAAGCCCCGTAAAGAGTATAGGTAGTCCCGAAATTAGGGTTGAAATTCAGCTGCGGGGCAATAAGCGAGGTGACCTCATCGTTTTTGTTGTGGAGCAGAAAGGCGGCCAGTGCTCCGGAGGTAACACCTTCGTTGGGACTGGCGGCAATGACCGGCACGGGAATGGCGACAAGCTTTACCTGCTCGGCGGAGTCGCCATTAGCAAGGGGATAATAAAGCTGTTCCCGTGGAACAGCAACTGTACAGCCGGAAATGAGCGTCAGGAAAAGGATAATAATCAGCAGATATTTCATCAAGCCTAAGGTTTCTCGATGCCGAATTTATCCAGCCGGTACTGGAGCGTTTTGTAGCTCATTCTAAGGAGAGGCGCAGCCTTGGTGATGATCCAGTCGGCACGCTCCATAGCCTTGATGATCAACTCTTTCTCAAGCTCCTCAAAAGAGATTCCGTCAGCAGGAAAATCAAACGGCAGAGTCCCCACGCCTGCAAGCGGTTCCTGCACTTCTGTCGGCAGGTCTTCAGGTGTGATGTTGCTCCCTTCCGCCATCAGCACCCCCCGCTCAATGATCGATTCAAGCTGGCGAACGTTGCCGGGCCAGGAGTAGTTGAGGAGGAGTTTCAGGGCCGGCTTAGAAATGCCGCTCACCGGCATGCCGGTCGCTATGGCGTATTTTCTTACAAAAAACTCCGCCAGCGTGACCACATCACTGCCGCGCTCACGCAGCGGTGGCAGGGTGATCCGGATGACGTTAAGACGGTAAAAGAGATCCTCGCGGAACTGCCCCTTTTTGATCTCGCCTTCAAGGTCTCTGTTGGTGGCAGCTATGATCCTGACATCAACCGGAATATTTACCTTGCCGCCAACCCGGCGGATCTCCTTTTCCTGGATAGCCCGCAGCAGTTTGGCCTGCAGTGAGACGTTCATCTCGCCGATCTCGTCCAGAAAGACCGTCCCTTCTTCTGCCGCTTCAAACAGGCCGAGTTCCTTGCTGCTGGCGCCGGTAAATGAGCCCTTCTCGTGACCGAAAAGCTCGCTTTCAATGAGCGCATCCGGGATGGCGGCGCAGTTGATGGCAAAAAACGGTTTGTTGCAGCGTGGGCTTCTGTCGTGAATAGCTCGTGCCACCAGCTCCTTGCCGGTGCCGGACTCTCCGTAGACCAGTACCGTCGAACTGGTCGGCGCAATCTTGTTGACCACCCGGAAAACTTCCTTAACCTTCGGATGGTCACCGATAATCCCCTGGATTGAGGTCGTTTCATCCAGCTTCCGATGGAGGGCGCTGTTCTCCTTGAGCAGCGCAATATGTTCACACGCCCGCTTCAGAGTGAAGAGCAGATGTTCGCGGTCAAGCGGTTTCTCAAGGTAGTTGAAGGCCCCTTTGCGAGTCGCCTCAACTGCCGAATCGATTGTCCCATGGGCTGTCATGATAATAATGCACTGCTGCGGGTTCTCTGCAAGCACCTTTTCCAGCAGTTCCATCCCTGACATCCCCTGCATTTTCAGGTCGGTAAGAATCAGGTCGAACTCATCGGTACTTAATATTCTGACAGCGTCCTGACCGCTGCCGGCAGTAACAGTGCGATACCCCTCCCGGCTGAGTATCGCCTGGAGGATATCCCGTTGAGCCTTTTCATCGTCTACTATCAGAATGCTGCTTGACATGATCCTCTCCTAACCCGGATAAACAGGATAAGTGCGTTAACGAAGCTGTTTTCTGCCTGAAAAGCGCAGAAAATATCTTCTAACTTACTAAGCTTCTTCCGGCAAAAGGACGGTAAATGTGGTCCCCGCTCCCGGCTGGCTTGCGGCAATAATTTCGCCGCCATGCTCCCGGATAATCCTGTCGGTTATTGCCAGACCAAGACCGATGCCCGCTTCTTTAGTGGTAAAATACGGCTTAAAAATCTTTTCCAGGTCTTCAGGGGCAATCCCGGTCCCTTTGTCACTGAAGGTCAGGTGGAAAGTCCCGTCAGCAAAGGCTGCGCCGAGGGTTATCTCCCCTCCGTCCGGCATTGCCTGGGCACCATTTGTTATGAAGTTGAAGAGACAGTTCCTCATCAGTTCCTGATCGCAGTGGAGCGGTGGCAGATCGGCAGGGATATCGATTGTCACCGTGACCTTCTGCTCTTTGAGTTTATCATTAAGAACAGTCAGCGCCCTGTCGATAAGGGTGCGATAGGAGACGTCAGTGCGGCGCAGTTTCAAGGGGCGCCCGTAATTCATGAAGTTCAGAACCATATAGTTTGCCTTACGGACCTCTTCCTTGATGGTCGTGGCTATTTTTTCGACCTCTGCCTGTTTTTCAGAAGAAGAGCATTTTATTTCATCTTTGAGGTGATCGATGGCAAGGCTGATGTAGTTGAGCGGATTCCTGATTTCATGGGCAATTCCGGCAGCAAGCTGGCCAACCCTGGAGAGGTGTTCTGCCTCATGAAGGCGCTCTTCAAGGGTTTTCCTCTCCCGGAGCTGTTCCACCATCTCATTGAAACTTTGCGCCAGTTCGCCGATCTCGTCGGAACTCTCCACCGGCACGGTAACTGAGAGGTCGCCGGCCGCAACCTTGCGAACTTGCAGCACCAGCCTCTGGATAGGGTGAGTATAGCGCCTGGCAAGAAAGATGATCAGAATCAGGCCAAGACCGAAAATCACGCAGGTGGCAACCAGGCGGCGGACAAAATTGTCATGCTGGATTTCGCGGATATTGTCCAAGAGCAGGTCGATCTCCACGTAGCCGAGCTGTTGATCGCCGACAATGACCGGCACCACCAGGTTGTAAGGTTTCAGGGAAGTCAAGCCCGCACCCCGCTTGCCCGGCGCCGCTTTCAACCCTTTCTCGATTTTATGCAGATCGCGCTTCTTGCCGATCTTTTCCGGATCGGAAGAGTCGATGATCTCCCCTTCCGTATTGATGATATTTATCTCGTTAACCCCTTTCTGGCGGGCTTCCTTGAGATATTCAGGCAAGCGGGAGGTTTCCACTTCAGTTTCTGAAGTAAGGTCTTCAACACTCTTTTGCAGAATGTCCGAGATGGCGGTAGAACTTTCCTGAATCTCGCTTACCAGCTTGTTCTGGCTTACCTGGTTGAGGGTAAAAAGAGTCAGCATCGCCAGTACAAGCAGGGTCAGCATGATTATGACAAGTTTGGCGTTAAGATTCACGGGTCGCTCCTGTAATCTTACTTATACAACAGCAGAGATATTGAAACAAGCTGTTCTCATCCCGCCCCCTTTCTGCTACATTAATCTCCCGAAGCCGAAACCGATAAGGAGTGAATCAACTTTTATGCACGAACTCTCGCTGGTTCAGGGTGTTGTAGAGATATGCGAACAGCACGCCGGCGGTCGACGGATACAGGTGGTCACACTGGAGATCGGGGCTCTTTCCGGAGTTGTGCCGGAGGCGCTGGAATTCTGCTTTGAGGCTGCTGCCAGAGGAACGCTTTTGGAAGGGGCGGCGCTGGTCATGGAGAGAATTGCGGCGACCGGCTTTTGCAGTGCCTGTGGAGTGGTTTCAACCATAGAAACTTATTTTGATTCCTGCCCGTGCTGCGGCGCAATCGCCCTTGACCTGCGCAGTGGCGACGAGATGAGGGTAAAAGATCTGGAGGTAGAGTAAATGTGTACAACCTGCGGCTGTCCCACTGATAGCCATGATAATCATCACCATCACCACGAGAAGCCTGCTTCTGGCGGCAAGATCTCCCTGGAGATCGACATCCTGGCAAAAAACAACCGCCTTGCTGCTGACAACCGCCGATTTTTCCAGGAGAAAGGCATCTTTGCCCTGAACCTGGTCAGCTCTCCCGGCTCGGGCAAGACCACCATCCTGGAGCGGACTCTGCGGGATCTTTCCGGGAGGCTCCGCTCTGCGGTCATTGAAGGGGATCAGCAGACTGACAACGATGCGCGCAGAATTGCCGCCACCGGGGTGCCGGTAAAGCAGATCAACACCGGAGCCGGTTGCCATCTTGATGCCCATATGGTCGGACATGCCCTGGAAGAGTTACCAACCGCTGAACTGGACATTCTCTTTATCGAAAATGTGGGGAATCTTGTCTGTCCTGCCGCTTTCGATCTGGGTGAGGCGCACAAAGTCGTGGTGCTGTCCGTTACCGAGGGGGAGGATAAACCGCTGAAATACCCGCAGATGTTCCATGCCGCCGACGTCATGCTGCTGAACAAGATTGATCTGCTCCCCTATCTGGATTTCGATGTCGAAAAGTGTCTTGAAATGGCGCGCCGGGTCAGCCCCGGCATCAGGATATTCCGGTTGTCGGCAAAGTCTGGCGAGGGGATGGCAGAGTGGTATGAATGGCTGGAGAAACGGTAAGATGAATCCGACTTGTCTGCTGAGTGAACTGATTGAAGAGTATTGTGCCGCCCTGCAAAA
Source organism: uncultured delta proteobacterium (assembly GCA_963787125.1). Classification (GTDB taxonomy): domain Bacteria; phylum Desulfobacterota; class Desulfuromonadia; order Geobacterales; family DSM-12255; genus VEOV01. The sequence goes on along the minus strand of CAWBBV010000016.1, from coordinate 178,772 downwards.
GGAAAAACCGGCGGATGAAGGCACCCGCAAGCGCTATCGTGACACCCTCGATACCATGTTGCAGCTGCTGGGAGACCGGGAGGTAAGCTGCTACAGCAAGCAGGATCTGGTTGTCTTGAAGGCCAAGCTGTATCGCTGGCCGGCCAATATCCATAAGCTTGAGGAGTTGCGCGGCAAGACCGCCGCCGAAATCTTGCGGCAGAAGCCGGCCAAGACGCTTGATAAACGGACGGTTGACAGCAAATACATGGACAAGATCACCGCTGTATTTCAGTATGCTTTCCGCCATAATCTGATAGCCGTGGATGTCGGGCAGAATGTGGTCAAGTCTGTTACCGTTGCCGAGAAAAAGGCCGGACGGCGTAAGCCGTATGACATCGAGGATTTGAAAAAGATTTTTGCAGCGCTGCCGGTTCACCCTGAAAGGCCGCATCTGGCCTGGGTTCCGCTGATCGCCGCCTACTCCGGGGCCCGCCACGGGGAGATCTGCAGCCTGAAAATCGGCGATGTCCATCTCAACCACCGGATACCGTACCTGCTGGTAACAGAAGAGGATGACAACGGCGTTGTCGTCACCAATATCCGGGGTGAAGTCAGCCGTCGGATCGTGCCGTTACACCCGCTTCTTCTGGAGATGGGTTTGCTGCAGTTCGTTGCCAGGCGCAAAGCTCTGGGAAAAGAGCTGCTTTTCGACCTGCGCAAAAAAGGGGATGCTGAGTCCATCCCTTTGACCGGCGACTATTACGGTCAATCTTTTGAAAGTTACAACCGCAAGCATGTCACCAATGACCTGCGCAAGAGTTTTTACAGTTTCCGCTTTACCCTCCACAAGGCTCTCCAGCTGAAGGGTGTCTCTCCGGAGCTCTGTTTTGCCATCACCGGCCATCTCCCCCAGTACGACAGCGAGCAGGTTACGGCAGAAGATCCGCGCCTGGCCGATAAATTCAACGCCCTGGTGCAACTCGATTATCCCGGTCTTGAACTGGCAGGACTTAAAGCGAGGCTTGACAGCCTTCTCACCCCAAGCTAGCCGTCCCCATCCGTAATCAGTGGCGATAGCTAAATTCCGCCAGGTCTTCCCGGTATTGTTAGCGGCTGAATGAAGCGACCGGTTCAGCGGCGCTTCTTGCGTTTGGTGTCAGACGGTTTGGCCGCTACTCCAAATTCAGGCTCATACCCCACATTGAAGAGAGCGGTTGAGTTGTAGCGGATGCTGAGGAAATGCGCATTGTATTTGTCGAACAGGCAGATGGGCATGCTGCATGGTTCAAAGCCGAAGCGGCGGTAATAATCGGGTCTGCCAAGCACGAACAGCGGCTGACTTTTGATAACTTCCTGCCGCAGGGCAAATCTGAGCAGTTCCGAACCTATACCCTGACCCTGAAAGTCAGGGGCCACGGCCATGGGGGCCAGGTGCAGGCCGCAGATGTCATCGCCATGGTAAGCGTTGGAAAATGCAAGGTAGGCGACGACTTTATTGGTATGAAGGCAGACCCATTCATGCAGCGGTTTGCCATGTTCATGTAATTTCTGTACAAGTTCGGTTTCGTGGGCAGTGTAAGGAAAGGCACGCTGCAGCAGCGCGTAGACCTTGGGGCGGGTTTCTTCCGTTACTTTCTGTATTTTCATAGTTGGATTCCTTGAAGTTATTTAACAGAGCAGCAGTTGACCGTCTGCGTCAGCCTCGTATTCTACCTTATCCCTGACCTCATCGTCTGCCTGATTGCCGGGGATGACCGGCAACTGCGCCGCTTGCTCCTGACCGGCCCTCTTCAGCAGCCGCTCTGCCGCACCCGCAGCCAGTATCCCCGCATCGGCAGCCCGCTTGGCCAGCCTGTCGCAGCGCTCGTTGAAGTGATGCCCGTCATGGCCACGAATCCACTCCCAGCGGATCTCATGGCTTTCAGCCTGGGCAGCAAGCTGTTGCCAGAGATCCTGATTTTTGAGCGCGTCCGGAGTCTTGATCCGGCCGGTGCGAATCCACCCCTGCAGCCATTCGCTCATCCCGCGGACCAGGTACTGTGAATCGCTGAAAACGTGCACTCTTCTGCGGGTAGTCAGTGCTTCCAAACCTCTGATAGCTGCTGTCAGCTCCATCCGCTGAGATGTGGAGACCGGCTCGAAACCGTCCAGCTCTTTTTCGTGCTCGCCGAAGCGCAGGATTACCCCGTAGCCACCCGGCCCTGAGTCTCTGCCGGAACCGTCGCAGTAGATCTCCACCAGCCCGGCTGGCGGCGGGGTGAAAGCGGTTTCCAGCATTGCAAATTCCAGCTCCCGCAGGAGCGGGAGCAATTCCGCCAGGTTTGGCGTCCGGCGCTGCAGTTCATCAAGGGAGAGTTCAAGCGGAACATCGTAGCGGACAGTTGCCAGAACCTTGGAGAGCCGGGCCTGATCAGCGTGGGAGCGCAAATTATCCCGGCGCTGCTTGCCGCTAACCAGATTGCGCCACTGAATTACCTCTTCCAGAGATCCGAATCTCCGTACCAGTTCGCTGGCGGTCTTTTCGCCGATACCGGGAACCCCCGGGATGTTGTCGGCAGTGTCGCCGGCCAGACCGAGAACATCCGCCACCAGCTCCGGCGGGACACCGAAACGCTCCAGAACCTCCTGTACCCCGGAACGCCTCCCTTTCATGGTGTCCAGCAGACTGATCCTGTCACCAACAATCTGGAGCAGATCCTTGTCACCGGTGACAACCGTAACCTCCACCTCTTCAGCGGCATAACGGCGTGCCAGGGTGGCAATGACATCGTCAGCCTCGAAACCGGAAACCTCCAGGACAGGTATCCGCAGCGCCCGCAGAACTTTACTTATGTGAGGCAGCTGGGTGATCAGATCCGCCGGCATGACGTCCCGATTCGCCTTGTATTGCGGATAAATCTTCCTGCGGAAGGTATCTTCACGAGGAGGGTCGAAGACGACGGCAAGATAGTCGGGGCGGTGCTCCTGCAAGAGGGTGAGGAGCATTCTGGTGAAACCGAGGATGGCATTGGTCGGCATACCGGTGGTGGTAGCACTCTCCCTGATGCCGTAATAGGCGCGGTAGATGTAGCTGGAGCCATCCAGTAAATAGAGCTGCGGCGCTGATTGCACAATTTCCCCCGTAGCCGGTGGTATAAAACTTGAAAAGGGCTCCAGGAGCCCTTTTCAAGATGGTATTTCAGGTTTTCAGGATTATGCCAGCAGCGTCGCCTTGGTAATAAAGATCGGCTCGACCGGTACGTCGGCATGGCCGGCTTTGTTGCCTGTTTTCACGCCCTTCATCTCTTCAACAATCTCCATCCCCTCAACGACCTGGCCGAAAACTGCATAGCCGAAGTCTTCCGGTCTTTTCCCTTTATAGTCAAGAAAAGCGTTGTCTGCCACATTGATGAAAAACTGCGAAGTGGCACTGTCAACAACCGATGTCCGGGCCATTGCCAGAGTGCCCTTCAGATTTTTGAGGCCGTTGGCTGCTTCGTTCTTGATGGCAAACTTAGGTTTTTTCGGTTGCAGGTTTTCATCCATACCGCCACCCTGAATCATGAAGCCGTTGATTACCCGGTGGAAAATAAGACCCTCATAGTAGCCGTCGGCGACGTATCCGAGGAAATTTTTCACCGAAATAGGTGCTTTTTCTTTAAAAAGTTCGATAGTGATGTTCCCTTTTGACGTTTCCAGAAGGACACGGGGGTTCAGTTCGCTACTCATAAATACCTCCTTTAACTGTAAAATGTTGAACATTAATAACACAGACAGATCGGTAAAGTCTATATCGAGGTTTACAGCAAGACCGTTACTGATATATTCTCTAACTCTTATTTACCAGTGAATTTTCAGGGAGACAATTGATGAAAAAACTTTTGATTGCGGTGATGCTCCTTTTTACAGCGACGCAGCTTTATGCGCAGGGCCTTGCCGAGCGGGTTAAAGAGCATACCCTTGCCAACGGGATGAAGCTGCTGTTGGTGGAACGGCACACTTCGCCGACAGTGGCCGCCTGGATCCGCTTCAAGGTCGGCAGTGTCGACGAGCGGAGCGATGAGCGGGGGATTGCCCATCTTCTTGAACATATGCTTTTCAAAGGTACCAAGACCCTCGGCAGCACCGATTATCCTGCTGAAAAGCAGCTGCTCGACAAGATTGAGGTCGTTGCCCAGCAACTCCTCAATGAAAAGGCCAGGCGGGAAAAGGGTGATGCTGCCTTGATAACTTCTCTGGAAAAGGAGCTGACCGCTCTTGAGAAAGAGGCGGGCAAATATGTCGTCAAGGAAGAGTTTGCCCAGATTTACAACCGTAACGGCGGCTCAAACTACAACGCCTATACCAGTAAGGACGGCACGACCTATCTTATCAGCCTGCCGTCAAACAAGCTGGAGCTCTGGGCGGCCATAGAGTCTGACCGGATGCAGAACGCGGTGCTGCGCGAGTTCTATACCGAGCGGGCTGTTGTTATGGAAGAGCGGCGGCGCTCTTACGAAGCTGAGCCGGAAGGGAAGCTCTGGGAGACTTTTCTGGCCAGTGCCTTTAATGCCCATCCCATGGGGCAGCCGGTAATCGGCTGGATGTCGGACATAGAAAATCTGACCCGCACCAAGGCAGAAGTTTTTCTGAAGCGTTATTATGCGCCGAACAACGCTATTATCGCCATTGTCGGCGACATTGATTCACAAAAGACCATAGAGCTGGTGGAGCGCTACTTCGGCCATATCCCGCCGGGAACTCCCGTGCCGCCGGTGGCAGTGGAAGAGCCGAAGCAGCAGGGGGAAAAACGGATCGAGGTGGTCGGTGATGCCGGCGCCGAACTGATGATCGGTTTTCACAAGCCGACGCTTCCCGATCCTGACGATCTTGTCTTTGATGTTATTGACATGATTCTTTCCGACGGGCGGACATCGAGACTTCACAAAAAACTGGTGGTTGAAAAGCAGCTGGTTACCGGGGTCGGTGCTTTTTCCGCACCGGGTCACCGCTATCCGAATCTGTTCATAATCTCGGCATCGCCGCGGCAGCCCCATACGGTCAAAGAGGTTGAAGAGGCGCTCTACTCAGAGCTTGACAGGCTGAAGAGTGAACCGGTTACCGCGCGGGAGCTGCAGCAGGTACTGAACAAGCTTGAGTATGAAGAGGCGCGGCAGATGACCTCCATTGGCGGGCTTGCCAGGAATCTTACCGAGTACGAAGCCATCTCGGGTAGCTGGCGTTATCTGATAGAGCACAGGGCGGCCATTGCCGGAGTCAAGGCTGAAGATATCCAGCGAGTCGCAAAGAAATATCTGACAAGGGAGAACAGGATTGTCGGATTCATCACAAAACAGGAGGTAGCCGGAAAATGAGCCGCAGATACCTATTCCCACTGATATTGACGCTGCTGTTCATGCTGACAGCCTGTTCTACCACAACTAAAACAGTCGACCCGCGCACTCTTACCTTTGCGCCTCTCAATTTTAACCTCCCCAAAAGTGATCGCATAACGCTTAAAAACGGCATGAAACTCTACCTGTTGGAGGATCACGAACTCCCGCTCGTCAATATGACCGCTTATGTAACTGCCGGCAGCATCTATGATCCTGCGGATATGACCGGTCTGTCCGGGATGACCGGGACTCTTCTTCGCAGTGGTGGCACAGAAACCCTGAAGCCTGATGTGCTCGACGCCGAGCTGGAGTTCATGGCTTCAGGCATTGAAGCGAATATCGGCGAGGATCAGGGTAGTCTTTCTATGACCACTTTGACAAAAAACCTTTATCGGACCCTTGAGCTTTACGCCCAGGTACTCATGAAGCCAGGTTTTGAGCAGTCCCGGGTTGATCTGGCAAAAAACAGTACCATCGATGCTATCCGCCGCCAGAACGACGATCCCAAGGGGATAGCCGGGCGGGAATTCAAGCGGGCTATCTATGAAAATCATCCCCTTGGCCGGGTCGCCACCATTGAATCGGTTAACATGGTAACCCGCAAGGATATGGTTGAGCTGCACAAACAATATTTTACCCCGAAGGGGATGATTCTTGCTGTCAGCGGTGATTTCAACAGAAAAGAGCTCGTCGCAAAACTTGAGCAGCTTTTTGGCGAGTGGCAGCCGCAGGAACCGAAGTTGCCGAATGTGCCGGTTCCGGCGCTGATTCCCGGCAAGCAGGCGCTGCTGGCGAAAAAGCAGGTCAGCCAGTCAGTCATAAGAATGGGCCATCTCGGTCTGGAGAAGAACAACCCGGATCAGTACGCTGTCAGGGTCATGGATTATATTCTCGGCGGTGGATTCACCTCCAGACTGACCCAGGAGATCCGCTCCAATCAGGGGCTGGCCTATCATGCCGGCAGCCGTTTTGACATTGGTCGACGCTTTCCGGGAATGTTTATTGCGGAGACGGAAACAAAATCCGAATCAACCATCAAAGTCGTCACTTTGATGAGCGAGATTATTGCCGGGATGACAAAAGAGGCGGTTAGCGAGGAAGAGCTCAAGCAGGCGAAAGAGTCAATCATCAACTCCTTCATCTTCGGCTTCACCCAGGCCAACTCTATCGTTACCCAGCAGGCACGTCTCGACTTCTACAACTTTCCTCAAGGGTATCTGGAAAATTTCAGGGAAAATATAGCCAAAGTATCAAGCGAAGATATTCTCAGAGTCGCAAAAAAATATCTCCACCCGGAAGCGATGACCATCATGGTTGTGGGTGATGAGAAGAAATTCGACCAGCCGCTGTCGACCGTCGGAACGGTTCGGGAGATAAGGCTGGATAACGTCAAATAGGAGGTTTTTATGGCAGCGTGGAAATGCAAAGCATGCGGATTCAGTAAAGAGGGGCGCTGCAAACCCCAGAAGTGTCCCCAGTGTCAGGAAAAGGGCGGTTTCGAGAAGAAGGAGTAGGGTTTTTTCAACAACATTTACCCGGTAATAAAAAAATCCCCACCAGAACTGATCTGGCGGGGATTTTTTTGTTTTCAAGTTGTGAACCGGCTCAGTCTTCGTGTCTGGTAGCGTTGGTGGTCAGCTTGAGGATGCTTTCCTGGATCTCTTTGTTGGGGATGGCCCGGTAGGAGTCGAGGAGGAGTTTTTCTTCTATTGCTATTGGCAGTGTCTCTTCCAAGTTGGTAAAAAATAGCTGAATCGGCACGTCCAGAGCCTGCGCCACCTGCTGCAGACGGTCGGTATTCAGCCGGTTCGTGCCGCTTTCATACTTGTGAATCTGTTGTACGCTCACTCCAATCTCTTCCGCAAGTCGCTCTCGAGTCCAGCCCGCCCTCATTCGAAAGTGAAACAACTTGCTGCCGATGTCCTTACTGCTGCGTATCGTTCCCATAGCATGCTCCGATGTTCCGTAGAGTACAGGCAACCGAAGCGGGCAAACATCAACCATAAGTTTAATTCTAATCAATCTAAGGTTGATAAAATGGTCTCATTTCAAGTATAAACGCTCATTCCCTATAAAAGGACCTCTATGAGCATCCACTCCCTCTGCAAACCGCGCCCGTCAGTTTTTGCAGCTGACAGAAGAGCCACCGTTCTAAGCCTCGATACGTTTTTAAAAGGGCAGGTCAATGGCACCGAATTTTTCGAGGAGAACTTCTTCACCAACGGAATAACGACGCTGGTGGATCGAGCCTTCCGTCATTTGGGCGGTACCGGAGCGGGGTCGTCGGTCTTTTTGCTGTCACAGGCGATGGGTGGCGGCAAGACGCACAGCATGATTGCGCTGGGATTGTTGGCGCGTGATCCTGAATTGCGAAAAAGAGTCCTTGGTGAGCAAGATCAGGCTCCAAGACTTGGTCGCTGTCAAGTTGTCGGTTTTAATGGCAGAAGCACCGATGCAGTAGGCGGTATCTGGGGATCTATTGCAGAACAACTCGGTAAAGCGGAGCAATTCACCCGTTATGTTTCACCGCTCCTCCAGGCACCTGGACCTGAAGCCTGGAAACAGTTGCTCGGCGGTGATCCGCTCGTCCTTTTTCTTGATGAACTCCCGCCCTACCTGGAATATGCCGTCGCTGTCCCGGTTGGTAATGCCGACTTGGGTGTCGTAACGACCACAGCTCTCGCGAACCTCTTCATTGCGGTCGCCGAGATGGACAATGTGTGCCTTGTCCTTTCCGATCTGGCAGGAACTAATTTCAGCATCGGCCAATCAAACCTTGAGGCCGCGTTCAACCGGGCAGTACAGGGAATCACCTCAGAATCCAAACGAATTGCGGTCCCGATTACTCCGGTCAATCCGAACGGTGACGAACTTTACTACATTCTGCGCAAACGTCTCTTTGAGCATGTTGCGCCTGAGTCGGAGATAAAAAAGGTAGCTGCTACTTATCGTGAAGCGCTTCGCGAGGCGAACAATATGAACCTGACGACCACCTCGCCGGAAGCTCTTTTTACTCGCGTCAATGAGGCCTATCCGTTCCACCCAGACCTCCGGGAACTCGTGGGCAAGTTCAAGGAAAACGATGGATTTCAGCAAACCCGCGGCGTCATCCGCCTCATGCAAATGGTGGTGTCCAACCTCTGGAAGTCGGAGAAAGCAATAGGTATCGATTTGATCCATCCTTACGATCTCGATATGAATCTGGATGAAATTGCTTCCGAAGTCCGCACCATCAATCCGTCGCTTAGTGAGGCAATCGCGCACGATATAGCCCACAGCGGCGATGCGGAAGTTGAGCAAATCGACCTCGCCAACGGAAACTCCGACGCCTCAGACGCAGCCCGTCTCATCCTCATTGCCTCGCTTTCAACGACTCCCGGCGCCATTCATGGGCTTAGGGAATATCAACTCGTCGATTGCCTTCAACGCCCAGGCCGCGACCTTTCCACCTTCAAGGCTAATGTCCTCGATAAGTTGGCGACCCGAGCTTGGTATCTTCACAATTCCACCGACGGACGGCTCTATTTCAAAAATCAGCAAAACCTTGCCGCTAAGCTGCGTTCGACCGCTCTCTCGTTACACTCGGAAACAGTGGATCGTATGCTCCGGGAGCATTTGGAGGCATATTTTTCTGCTTCGCTTCGAGACTGTTACCAGACCATAAAAGTCCTGCCGCCGCTCGATGAAGTTCAGGTCGAGCAGGAAAAGACCACGCTGGTGATCGTTCGGCCGGGTGGGCAAGCGGACCAGTTGCCCATTTCCGCTGACTGGCAGGCATGGTGGCACCAGCAGCAATATAAGAACAGAGTCCTTTTCCTCACAGGCTCACGGGACACCTTCCAGAAAGTGCTCGATTCGGCTCGACAGACTCGTGCCCTGCAAAGCATTGAAGAAGAACTCCAGTCGGAGAATACACCGTCCGATGATCCGCAGTGGCGGGCTCTCGACGCGCTTCGAGACCGCGTGGGTCTGCAATTCACAGCAGCACTGAAGGAAGCATTTGACCAGATTGTCTATCCTTCCATCAACTCAGCTTTGCGGACGACCGGCACCGATCTTGCCTTCGCCGGCAATCAAAGTGGCGAAGCAACCATCCGCAAGACCCTCGAAGGGGCGCAAAAATTCATGACCAAGATTGACGACGACAGCTTCCGCACCCGTGCGGAGGCCCGCCTGTTCGGCTCACCCGAGACAAAAGTCGTTCTGTGGTCCGACTTCAAACGGGCCGCTGCGGTCAATACCAACTGGCCACTACACAAAATTTCCGCCCTTGATGATGTCAAAGACGAATGCCTCCGACGCGGACTTTGGCGTCCGGAAGGCAATCACATCCGGCGTGGGCCATTTCCTCCACCTGTTCCCGAGGTTTCCATCCGCGAACTTTCTGTCTGTGAGGACGGTGAAGGATATACTTTCTTGAAAATAGAGCCGCTGCATGCACCGTCCGTCGTATATGAAACCGGCGATTCCGACCCTACCAGCGCTTCCAGTCCTGTACCAACTCCAGCCCGTTTTGAAGCAACCGGCTTGCGATACCGGTTTCTCGCCTTCGATTCTACCGATCTTGCGCGTGTTAGCGCAGTGAAGGAATGGACTGCGAAGGTTCGGCTTAAATACCAGCTACACAACCGAGGCGACCATTATGAGGTAGAGTTGCTGGCCCTGCCGAAGGCCAACGGGATCGCCATTCGCTACACCACGGACGGGTCCTCTCCCAGCAGCGCAGGCTATGCCACTTACGACGGGGCATTTCGTGTCCCTGCAAATTGCCGCATCGTCTGCGCAATGGCCGTGGCCGCCACTTATGATTTGAACTCTGAAACGATCCGCATCCCGATTCCGCAGCCAGGGCAGGATCCTCGCCCCCCTATAGATCTCACTATTCCGGCCCGTTGGAATCAACAAACGAAGATAGATGACTCCGGTGCGGTATGGGACTTCATTCAGCGATTGGAGCTGACTACTGGTGTCTGTGTGTATGACATCAGCCTCACAGCTGAGAGCAGTGATGGACTGCAAAACATTGAATATTCCGGTGCCTTGGATGGTGGTTACGATGCTGTTGCTTTGAAATCTGTCGCGGAGAAGTTACAGGAAATCGTTAGTGGCGGAAGCCTGCGGATGACGGTTGGTTCCCTCGGATTCCCCACCGGACAGGTTCTTCTCGATTGGCTGAAAGCCACCAATCAGCCATTTAACCTCGCCAAAGTGACCCAATAAACCATGGGACGCACGACTCCATCTTCAACGCGCAAGATAGTCGGTCTTGGCTTTCTGCCGGAGGAAGCCCGTCACGGTTTTCTCATCGACGTCCCGAAGGGGAACGGTGGCAGTGACAACATCACGATCACCGAGCACCGGGGGAATGATCTCGATCGTCTGGGTGCCCGCGCGGTTGATCGTCCATCGCCGGGTGATCCGTCGTTGCGTGTTGTTATCAACCGTACCCGTTGGCTCGCCCTGGCTCCGGCGTTCTGGGAAGAGGCCAATCGCCGTCTCCGCGCTAACGGTCTGCCCGCCGCCAAGTTTCAAAAGAATCCCGCAAAGCCGGTGCCGGTTCATCCCTCGCTCGGCAAGGAACTCTGCATCCTCTGCTGGGCAGTTGAGGATGCCCCACCCGATGACATCCCGAATGCACTGCGTAACTGGGAAGCGTTGGCCCCCGAAGAGCGCTGGTGGCTCTACACCATGACGGTGGCCACAACAGGCCAGGCCTTGCAGAAAGGTATCGGCTGGCGCAAGGCGCTTCGGGCGGCCCTTGCTGACAATCCCTTTATCAAAGGTGAAGGGTTATCGCCCAAGGCCCGGCGCGAACTGCTTGGTCATTCTCAACTAACGCTTTCTCTGTAAGAAGGATATAAATGCTCACTTTTATCGAAACCCAGTTTCCCATAGCCCGCCTCTCTGCTGAGTCTTACAAGGAACGTAAGGCTGGTGCTAGCCAGACGCTCACCGGTCTTGGTAAATGGTGGGGCCGGAAGCCGCTCATTCTCGTTCGCGCTTCCATTCTCGGTATGTTGATGCCAGCCTCAGACAATCCAAAAAAGGATCGGGAGATATTTCTCAAAATCCTCACCATGGATGATGATGGAGCATGGCAGCGCTGCAAGGGCGAAATCCCGGCGGCTGCATGGCGCGAGGCCGCTTCGGTTGAAATCCGGGATGAGTATTTTGGTGCCCGTGGATTCAAAAAGGGGCTCAGCGACGAAGAAAAGGAAGAAATTTGCACGCAGATTTGGGAATCGCTTGACGATGCAGATCGTAAAGCCCTAGACGACCAACGTCGCCGGCCAGTTCCCCTCCGGACAGACTTTGATGAATTGCCGTATGCAGAACGTATCACCCACTGTGACCGCCCTGAGAATGTCAGCGGACCAACAGAGTCAGCATGGGGGGAAATCAACTCACATCTCGGTACCAATGCCAGCAGTCTGACAGAGCTTATTGATCAACTCGGCCAACGCTCCTACGGCCATACTCCCCGTGTGGGTGACTGTTTCTGCGGTGGGGGTTCCATCCCCTTCGAGGCAGCGCGTATTGGTTGCCAGGCGTTTGGTTCGGATCTGAATCCTGTCGCGGGGCTGTTGACGTGGGCTGACCTCAATCTGCTTGGCGGCGGCAAAGAGGCGCAGAATGAAGTCAGGCGTGTGCAGGAGCTGGTTATTACAGCGACAGACATGCAGATAACTGAGTGGCAGATTGAGCACAATGATCGTGGCGAACGTGCCGAGGCATTTCTTTATTGTGTTGAGGTGAAGCCAGAGGGGTGTGACTACTACATTCCTCTGGCACCAAGTTGGGTAATCTCCGAGAAGTATCGCATTGTGACCACTTGGCATCGGGTTCCAGGTTGCGAGCAACTCCATCCAGAAGTTATCGCAGTTTCAGAAAGTGATCTTGAACTCTACAAAAACAAAAAAGGAGCCACAGCAGTGGACAGTAGGGTCATCGATCCTTTTGATCCTAATCGTTCGTGGTCAATTGAAGCTCTGCGTGGCCCAGAAGGATTGCGCCGTTGGACCAACGATGATGTAATGCCCCGCCCTGGCGATGTGTTTCAGGAACGATTGTACTGCATCAGATGGGCAAAGATGGTAACCGAGATAAACGACCAGGGACAAGCGGTTACAAAATTGAAGCGCCGCTACTCTGCCCCTGATTCCGCTGACCTCGACCGAGAACGCAAAGTGCTTGAACTGCTTCGCGAACGATTTACTGATTGGCAGCGTGAAGGATTCATCCCGTCCAAAGCGATTCCAGAAAGTGGCGCGGAAACTGATCGTCTTTTCCGTGAGCGCGGTTGGACTCACTGGCACCATCTCTTCACACCACGGCAATTATTAATGCATGGATTGTTTTTGGAACTCGCACTCCGCCAAACGGGAAGATCTAAGAACTACTATGTTGCATGCTTGGTCGGCATTGCTGCGTCTTCCGATTGGAGTACCAAACTCTGCAGATGGACTCCGCAACTAGCTCGTAGCGGCGGAATTGGTGCGTCGGTCCAAACTTTTTACAATCAAGCCTTTAATACCCTTTACACGTGGGCAAACCGTCCATTTGATGGTTTTAAAAATGTAGTTCGGATTTCGATTAATCCAGGCAGCCCCATCAACAGTATTTCGAGTATCTACCCTTGCGACGCTCGCGATTTACGGGAGACCTGTGACCTTTGGATCACTGATCCGCCCTATGCCGATGCGGTGAACTACCACGAACTCGCTGACTTCTTCCTTGCGTGGTATGACAAACAACTGGCCAGGGCTTTCCCGGAATGGACACCAGATGCTCGTGCTGAACTCGCCGTACGGGGTAATGGCGAAGATTTTCGCCGTTCCATGGTTGAGATTTACCGCAACCTCGCCAATCACATGCCGGACAACGGATTGCAGATGGTCATGTTTACCCACCAGAATCCAGCGGTATGGGCTGACCTGGGCATGATCCTCTGGGCAGCCGGACTCAAGGCCACCGCTGCCTGGACAATCAGTACCGAAACTGAGGCAGCTGGCATCAAGAAGGGTAACTACGTTCAAGGCACTGTCTGTCTCGTTCTACGGAAACTAACTTCTAACGAACCGGGTTTCCTTGACGAGGTTTATCCATTGGTGGAAGACGAAGTGAAACGCCAAATCGAGTCAATGCAAGCCCTCGACGAGGGTGGGGAACCCAACTTTAACGATGCCGATTACCAGCTCGCCGCCTACGCCGCCGCTCTGAAAGTTCTCACCCAATACGGCACCCTCGACGGACGCGACGTGGAGCATGAGGTCTTTGCCGTGCGGGTCAGAAATGAGAAGAGTGATTTCCAGACCGTCATCGAGCGTGCCCTCGGCATAGCCTGCGATATGCTTGTTCCCCGTGGTCTGGACAACTCATGGCGCGAACTTTCGCTTGTGGAGCGCTACTACCTCCGGGCCCTCGACATCGAAAGCCGGGGTGAGCACCGCAAAGGCATGTATGAAGAGTTGGCCCGTGGCTTCGGTGTAACCGACATCCGGCCACTCCTGAAGAGTGATAAAGCCAACGGTGCCCGTATGCACGCTCCCAGTGGCTTTGCCGCCGCCGGCCTTGCACCGCTGAGTGGTGGTACTGCGGATGTTCTCCCCGCCAGCCGTGGACGCGCCGCCGCCGGTGCCCCGCATCCCTTCGCAGCGTCACCGCTACGCCACCTGCTCTTTGCCGTCCGGGAAACCAGCGTCTCTGACAACAGCCCGGAGCCGGGCCGTCAGTATCTGCGCGACACCTTTGGTCAGGGGTACTGGGGCCAGCGCGAACGCTTCATTTCTCTCCTCGAATGGCTCGCTGCGCTGGGGAACGCCGTGGGTATGAACGAATGGATCACTGACTCCGAAGCCGCCCGCATCCTTGCCGGACGACTTCGTAACGACCACGCTTAGTGAGGCAAGTATGAATTATGAGGGATGAAGGATGAAGGACGAAAAGAAACCTTCATACTTCATTCTTGCAGTAAAGGGCTAAATAAGGTACGTTATTCGTACCGGAGGTTTGCCATGAACTTAACAGAAGATATCCAACCAGTAACGTATCTGAAAGGGAATGCCGCTCATCTGCTGCAACAGGTCAACGAAACCCGCAGGCCGGTCATTATCACCCAGAATGGCTTGGCTCGCGCTGTTCTACAGGATACTGCCAGCTACGAAAGCATGAGGAATACCATCGAAATGCTTAAACTGATGGTGCAGGGGGAGAATGATATTCGTGCAGGCAGGTTGAGCGGGCAGGAAGAGGTCTTTACTCGTATTGAAGCGAGATTGACTGAGCGAAGAAAGCAGACAGCATAATGGCAACGCATCTGTTCATGGTAGTCTGGACGAAAACAGCAGAGGCTGATCTGGAGTGCATTGTTGACTTTATCGCCGATGATAGTGTTGATGCGGCGCTGGCTGTTTTTGCCAGGATTCGTGAGCGCGCTGCAACTCTTAATAATTTGCCCGACAAAGGGAGAGTTGTGCCTGAACTCCACCAGCATGGCATTATTCAGTACCGTGAACTGATACTGTCACCATGGCGCATCATATATCGTATTGACGGAAATACGGTGTATGTTATCTCGGTTGTTGACAGTCGAAGAAATCTCGAGGATTTGCTGTTGGAGCGCTTGTCAAGGGATTGAGATCAGAGAGAAGAATTTAGGAACTATCATGCCTACCACTTTCATCCCTTATAATTCATCTTTCATCCCTGCATGTTAACACGACATTCCAGCCGGAGAAACAGACTTGACCAAGCGGTGCTGAACCAGCGCCTTGATGGTGCTGTTTCCTACGACCGCATTGCCGGTTATTTCCGCTCCAGCCTGTTCGAGGTTGCCGGGGAAGCTATCGCGAAAGTAACCGGCCCGGTGCGCATTATCTGCAACTCGGACCTTGATCCCCAGGACCTAGTCACCGCTGCCGCCGCTCAAGCGGCACTGCGCCGCAGCTGGTGTTCCGGCAGACCGGAAGAAGCCCCTCCCAGTGCAATCCCGCGTTATCGTGCTCTCTTTGAAGCCCTCACCAGTAAAAAGATGGAAGTGCGGGTGTTGCCCGATTCCGCGTTCGGCCTGATCCATGGCAAGGCCGGAGTTGTGCGTCGTGCGGACGGCTCCGCTATTGCCTTCCTCGGCAGCGTCAACGAAAGTGCCTCGGCCTGGAAGGTGAATTACGAGTTGCTGTGGGAAGACAACGATCCCGAAACCATTGCCTGGGTACAGGAGGAGTTTGACGCCCTCTGGAATGATCCGCGAGCAATGGATCTGGCTTGCTGCCCGTTCATTGTCCAAGACGTGCAGCGCATCATTTCCCGCAGAGTTATTGAACCGGATGAGCTGAAGTCTATCGCCGATCCTACGACTGCCGCCGCTGCTGCTGCGGTCGAAACTCCTGTATATCGCTGCGAGCAAGGGCTCTGGCCGCACCAGAAGTACTTTGCCAGGCTGGCACTGGAACGCCACCGGCTTGGCGGCGCGCGACTTGTCCTTGCTGACCAGGTTGGCTTGGGGAAAACCGTCCAGCTTGCCATGGCCGCAATGCTCATGGCTCTTGATGATCCTGACGGGGGCCCGATTCTCGTCCTCGCCCCCAAGCCACTTCTCCAGCAGTGGCAGGATGAATTGATGGAACTTCTCCAGTTGCCATCCGCCCGCTGGAATGGTCGCGCATGGGTGGATGAGAACGATCTGGAATATCCGTCGGAGGGGCCAAAATCACTCGGTAAATGTCCACGCAGGATCGGCCTGGTATCGCAGGGATTGGTGGTGCGCGGTCTCTCTGAGGCAGTGAATCAATTGCTGAACCGCCGCTACACTTGCGTCATTGTGGATGAATCGCACCGCGCCCGGCGCCGCAAAGTGCCGAAGGTGGATGCCGGAGCCGATGAAATTGATGAGCGGGCGGTACCAAACAAGTTGATGGCCTTTCTGCGTGAGATTGGACCGAAGACCAAAAGCATGCTGCTTGCTACGGCTACCCCGGTGCAGCTTCACCCGGTTGAGGCTTGGGATCTTCTGCATATCCTCTCTCACGGGAACGAAGGAGTACTCGGCGGCTGGACGCAGACCAGTCCGTGGTTTAGAGCCAGCCATTGCCTCGCAATTGCTACCGGAGATGCGGTAGTGCCGACCGAGGATGTCCGTGAAGGCTGGCAATACGTCCATGACCCGCTGCCATCCCGGTTTGAAGATCCGGCGTTCAAACAAATTCGCAATAAGCTCAATGCGGAGGACAATCGCTGGCAATTCAAACCCGAAAGTCTTGCTCAATTACCGACTGCGATCCAGCGGGTACAACTGAAAAACGGACTGCTTCCCTATTACGGCGAACGCTTCAATCCTTTGTTGCGCTGTATTGTCCGCCGGACGCGCGGCTACCTGGAGGCAACTATCAACCCTGCAACGGGCGGCTATTTTTTGCCGAAGGTTACCGTGAAGTTGTTCGGAGAGGAAAACGAGGCTGCCCTTATCCTCAGCGGATATCTACTGGAAGCGTATCAGGAGGCGGAGGAATTTTCCCGGCTGCTCCAGCAAAGAGTGCAAGGTGCTGGCTTCTTTAAAACGCTCCTCCTGCGACGACTCGGAAGTTCGATGGAAGCCGGGCGACGCACCGTGAGCAAGCTGCTAGGTGAAGAGCAAGAGCCCGATATTCCGGATGATGAGGACGACGATGATGCGGAAGAGGAATCGCCAGCGCAAATTGGACGACCATCACAGGGAGTAAGCGACTTCAAGAATTACACCGATGCGGAAAAGGTATCACTGCGCCGCTGCCTAGATCTGCTCCGGCAGGGAGGAAACAACGATCCAAAGCTCGAAGCTCTGATCGGTTATCTTATCGGCACGCATTCGGGTGTCACATGCCGCTGGCTCGACCTGGGCTGCATTCTATTTTCGCAATATTACGACACCGTGCGCTGGGTCGGAGATGAACTGGCAAAACGAACGGAATTTGCGAGTATTGACATCGGCCTTTATGCAGGAAGCAACCGCTCCGGTTTCTGGCGCTATGGCAGGTTCCAGCGATGCGACCGGAATGTTCTCAAAGGACGTGTACGCAACGGCGATCTCAAACTATTGCTCGGCACCGACGCAGCATCAGAAGGTTTGAATCTTCAACGCCTCGGCACACTCATCAATATCGACCTCCCCTGGAACCCGACCCGGCTTGAACAACGCAAAGGCCGCATCCAACGCATCGGCCAGGCGCGCTCTGAAATCTGGATCGCCAATCTCCGCTATCGCGACTCGGTAGAAGACCGCGTCCATCAGGTGCTGGCTGATCGACTCGAATCAATCCATGAGCTTTTCGGTCAGATCCCGGACACGCTTGAAGACGTGTGGGTGCAAGTCGCACTCAATGACGAGCAAGCGGCAAGGCAGCTCATCGACCGAACCACGGCCACCAGGAATCCATTCGACGTGAAATACAGCAAGGTGGAAGATGCTGACTGGGAAACGTGTGCTTCAGTCTTGAACGGCGTGAGTATGAAGGAACTGCTAAGTCGAGGGTGGTAAAAGAGGGGAATAGAGGGTCGATTTATGTGCCCACACACTAGAAATCTGCCAATTTATCCCATAACCCTTGAAATCGCATCGGACAAGCTCTATCCCCTTCTATGAATCTCTTGAATTCTCCAGATGCCCAGCATGACAGACTGGATGTCACTCCTCTTGTCTCATTGATTTTATTGCTGGTAAGGTGACAATCCTATCACCATCGAGCTGAACTACTTTTGCGAAATAATGCGGGACAGATTTATTTTCATCTCCGACCTGATGCTGAAACTGGCCGATGAGATCGTCATCGGCTATGCCTCGCCGGACGGGAATCTGGAACGGTTGTGCGGAGAGTATCAAGGTAAGTTTGGAAGACATTCTCCGCTCAAACAAAGGGCTTACGCAATTTTAACGAAAAAACCGCTTTAATCAGGGTAATTGTTGATTAAAGCGGCTTCTCTTCTTTGGTGGTCTTCGCTTCTACCGCACCAGCTTCGACAGCTTCTTGAACTCTTCTGTTCCCGCTACTTTCAACAGCTGAAACAGCGCCGCTTCTGTTGAAGTTATCACAGCTCCGGCATCCCGGGCAGTCTCCAGTCCCACGTACCAGTTATCCTTCCTGCGGCTCATAACCGCATCCCTGACGAGGTGAACGCAGAAGCCGGCGTCAAGCAGTTCGATGACGGTCTGCAGCACGCAGACATGGCACTCCATGCCGACGATAATGACCTGTTTCTTGCCGAGTGCCTGAAGTTTTTCTGTAAAAGCGGAATCACCGCAGCAGCTGAAGGTCATCTTTTCCAGGGCAGGTTCAGCCACTCTGGTTTTCAGCTCAGTGAGAGTCTCGCCAAGGCCCTTTACATACTGCTCGGTAATCACGACCGGTATATCAAGCTCTGCAGCTGTATCCATCATTATGCCGGCGTTTTTCACCAGATGCCGCAGGACTTTTTCGTCCATCGCCCGGCAGAGTTTTTCCTGCACGTCGATTACCACCAGAACTGAATTCCCTGCATCAAGAAAGAATTTATCTTTTATTTCCATTTGTCCCTCCTGGGCCAGCTATTGAATATTTAAGGTGTTCGTTTGCTCAAGAATTCAGAAGCTGAAATAGCGCTGCAACAGCGTCAGTTTATCAAAGAAGATCATTATGCCGACGATGAAAAGAAATATCCCCGTGATGATTTCAAAGAGGCGGATATGCTTTTTGAAACGGTTGAAAATAGTAAGAAAACGATGCGTAGCCAGGGCAGAGAGAAAGAACGGAATCCCGAGGCCGAGTGAATAGACGAGCAGGAGGAGGATGCCTCGATAGACCGTGCTTTCTGCGGCCGCAACCATGAGGATTGAGGCGAGAATCGGGCCTATACAGGGTGTCCAGCCGGCGGCGAAGGTTATCCCCACCAGGACGCTGCCGAAGTAACCGGCAGGTTTGTGGCGGATATTGACCCGTTTCTCGCCAAGAAGCAGCGCTATCGGCAGCAGTCCGCAGACATGGAGGCCAAAAAGCATGATCAGGACGGCGCCGATCCGGCGCATGATCTGCATGTTTTCGCGTAGAAAACTGCCGGCATATGTTGCCGAGGCTCCCAGCATGACAAAGACGATGGTAAAGCCGAGGATGAAAAGCAGCGAGTGAATGACCGTCTGTTTGCGGACAAAGTGGGTCGGGTGCTCGGCCTGAAGGTCGGCAAAGGTGAGACCTGTCAGATACGTCAAGAAAGAGGGGACGAGTGGCAGAACACAAGGGGAAAGGAAGGAGAGAATTCCTGCGGCAAAAGCGCCGAGAAGAGATATGTCGTGCGAGGCGCCCATCTATTTCTTCAGGAGTTCATCCATATAGGCGATGACGTCCGGCGAACTCCAGTCCATGCCGCCGACGATTTTTTTCTGAATGATCCCCTGTTTGTCAACTACGAAGGTTTCCGGGACACCGGTGGTGCCGTAAAGCTGAGATGTTTTCCCTTCCGCATCCAGATAGGTGGGGAGATCTTTGTTTCCTTTGAAATATTTATCTACGGCCGCTTTACCATCCTCATCAATGGAGATGGCAAGCATCCGGAACGCTTTCCCTGTCATGGCCTTGTTAAGCTTCACCATGGAGGGGATCTCTTCCTTGCAGGGTGGACACCAGGTAGCCCAGAAGTTTACCAGTACTACCGACCCCTTCAGGTCAGACAGTTTCACCTCTTTACCGTCAAGATCTTTTACGGTGAAGTCAGGAGCGGCGCCACCCTCTACCGCTTTGGACACCGAGACAGGAGCTGCTTTTTTTGGCTCTTTTTCTTTGCTGCAGGCAGGCAGAAGTGCCGTCATGATAAGGAGGGTAATAACGATAAAATTTTTCATCACGGCTAATGTCCCCTTGTCACCACGTAGTCAGCCAACTTGTAGAGGGCTGCGCGTACGGGTGAATCGTCGAATATTTCAAGATGCGATTTAGCGGTGGCAACAAACTTCTTTGCCTTGTTGACAGTGTAGTCAATCCCCCCGAATCTGGTGACAAGTTCCAGAACCTGATCAAAATCTTCGCGGGAAAACTCATCCTTGACAACGATTTCACTGACCATTTCCCGTTCATCAGCAGAGCAGTTGCGCAGAGTTTCTATAAGCGGCAGGGTAATTTTACCCTCTTCCAGATCGTGGCCGATATTTTTGCCGAACTCTTTCTCGTCAGCAACGTAATCCAGAGTGTCATCCATTAGCTGGAAGGCAACACCGATATCCATCCCGAAGGCGGCCATGGCGGCTTCCTGCTGCGGAGAAGCGTTGCCGATAACAGCGCCTGCCTGACAGGCTGCTGCCAGGAGAATAGCGGTCTTGCAGACAACGACTTCGATATAGCGTTCTTCGGTAATATCGACATCGCTGGTACAGATAAGCTGGAGTACTTCACCTTCGGCGATTTGCGTGGTTGCGCCCGCGAGTATCCGCAGGACATTGAGATCGCCGTCAGCAACCATGAGGGAGAAGGATTTGGAAAAGAGGAAATCGCCCACAAGCACGGAGGCTTCGTTACCCCAGAGGGTGTTTGCCGAGGCGAGTCCGCGCCGCATATTGGCACTGTCGACAACATCGTCATGGAGGAGGGTGGCGGTATGAATGAACTCGACCACGCTGGCCAGCGGGACGTGCCGTTCACCCTGATAATCAAGAAGCTTTGCTGCCAGGAGAAGGAGTGCCGGACGAATCCTTTTGCCACCGCTGGAGAGTACGTACTCTCCCACTTTCCGGATCAGCGGAACATTTGATTCAAGATCTTTTTTAAACTGCCTTTCGACGTTTTTCAGATCATCGCCGATAAGGGCAAGCACTGACTCCATGGCTGTAACCTCGCACGTTTTGGGCAATATTAGGCTAAGGGCATGGTGTTGTCAAAGCATTTCTGGGTGCAAAAAAGTTGCCTTAACGCATGGTTTCAGGCTAATCTGCGTAAATGACAGACCGTCTGCCTGACCAGAATCTTGCCAACTATCTATCATTCTTATGCCGTGTTGATCAACTCTGCGCCGGGATTACTGCGGCATTTGTCGAAGAGATAGCTTGTAGAGCCGGTTGCAGCGGTTGCTGCCGTCACCTGACGCTCTTTCCTGTCGAGGCTGCCAGTCTTGGTAAGGCGGTCAACGGACTCCCCGCTGAGGTCAAGTTGCTCCTCGCAACGCGTAGTGACTGGTCTGAGAACGGCTCATGCCCTCTTTTGCTGGACGATTGCTGTCTTGTTTACCAAGCGAGGCCGGTTATCTGCCGTACCCATGGCTTGCCGCTGCTTGCCGAGGTTGACGGGGTCAAGGCAGTTGACTGTTGCCCGGAAAATTTCAAAAATTCTGCAGCGCTTCCCGGGAGTGCCGTGATAAATCTGGAGACGCTTAACAGAGCCCTGGTCGCCATCAATGCGCTCTTTGTCGCCCACAATGCAGACAAGCGTTTGCAGGGAAAAGATCGCTTTACTATTGCCGATATTATTCGGCTTTCAACCGATAAGGAGCCCGTATGACTCTGCTTGACACCATTTTGAAGGCGAACCGGAAATTTGTTCATCCCGGCGCATTTCCGCCGCTGCCTAAAAACCCCAAAAAACAGTTTGCCATCTTTACCTGTATGGATACGCGCTTGGTGGACTTCCTGGAACCGGCCATGGGGATAAAACGTGGTGATGCCAAGGTGATTAAAAACGCCGGCAATACCCTGGTTGATCCGCTTCACGGAGGGGTCATCAGAAGTCTTGTAGCCGCTATCTTTATGCTCGGGGTTGATGAAATTTTCGTCATTGGCCATGAAGACTGCGGCATGGCTTCAGTCGATCCGGAACAGCTCAAAGCCGATATGATTGCGCGCGGCATTGCGGCTGATGCCATCGAGAGGCATGTGCCGGATCTTGCCCAGTGGATCGGCGCCTTCGGCTGCCCCAATGAAAATGTTGAGGATGTGGTGGGGAAAATCCGGGCAAACCCGTTGATTCCTAAGGATGTGCCGGTTCACGGTCTGATCTTCTGCCCGAATGACGGCCGCCTTGATATTGTCGTTAACGGTTATGATTCTCCGCGGTACAAAACTCCGGAGGCAAAATGACCCCGAACGGTTCAGTTGTCGATGAGCTGTATTATGAAGAGGCAGGCAGCGGCATGCCTCTTGTCATGATTCACGGCTTTCCCCTGACAGGCGCTATCTGGAGGGAGCAGTTATCAGGTCTTGCCGGCAAGATTCGGGTAATTGCCCCGGATCTGCGGGGATTCGGCAAAAGTAAGCTTGGGACAGGCGACTTCTCCATGGATCAGTATGGTGATGACATTGTCCTGCTGATGGACCGGTTAAGGCTTGAGAAAACTGCTGTCTGCGGGATGTCGATGGGAGGGTATGTTTTATTGAACCTGCTCGACCGCTATCCGGAGCGGGTAAGCTGCGCCTGTTTCATGGTGACCAGGGGGGGGGCTGAAGATGCAGAAGGGCAGGCGCGCCGTACCGCTCTGGCGGGCGAAGTTCAGCAGTCGGGGGTGACCGTGGTTGCAGATGCTTTCAGTCGCATCCTCTTTGCACCAGGTTCAGTTGCCAAAAATCCGGCAATGGTAGCGCACATGCATGGCCTGATGATGGCTGCTTCACCGGCAGGGCTAGCCAACGGGCTTTTGGCAATGCGTGACCGCAAGGATTACAGTGAGAGGCTTGGTGATTTCAAAGTGCGAGCGCTTGTTATCGGGGCTGAAAACGATCTGGCCATACCCCGTGAAGAGAGCTTCAAGCTGGCAGCAGGGCTAAATGACGCCACGCTCTGCATGATTCCCGATGCAGGTCATATGGTGATGCTGGAACAACCGGCAGTTGTCAACCGGGTACTCGCGGAGTTTCTTGAAACTGTCTGAGAAAAACCACAACTGCTCCCTCTCCTCCCATTTGCCGGGGTGCAGAGACAAACTCTATCACCATCTTTTTCCCCTCATCCCTCAGCCATTTTTCAACAGCAACCTTCAGCACCGGCTCATCCGCTGAATGGTTCCCCTTCCCGGTAATGACAAGAACTGCTTGCTGTCCGCGCCTGTAGGCTCCTTTTATGAAAGAGTCAAGCGCATCGATTGCTTCATCTTTTGTCAGGCCATGCAGGTCGAGCTCGTAATCGAGGCGGATCGTTCCGCGCCGCAACTGCTTGAGACGGCTGCCGAAAGTCGGTTTTGTCGGTAAAGGTTCTTCCGGGGCTTCATCGTGAAATTTCACATCGAGTTTAAGTCCGTTGATCGCTTCGAGGAAAAACTGCTGTTCACTCTCTTCGATTCTCCGCACGACCGCTTTGACAGCGGCAACAGGTTTGTCCTGAGACGATTTCAGCTCCTTGGGCGCAAGCTTTTCTACTCCGGACATGGCAAGAAGGAACAGATCCATGTCATCCGCTTCCCGAACCTTTTTTACCGGCTGTTCTGCCGGTTTGACAGGGGTCGGCTCAGTCGGTTTCGTCTGCACCCCTTTGAGTGCGGAGAAAGGGGTAGTTGCAAACTCCTTCGGTTTTGGCAGGCTCACTTTTCTCTTCTTCATCCCCCTTAGATAGCACGTTTGCAGGACAATTTCATTGACAATCGTCCATTTTTTCAATTATGCTCCGACACAATTGAATAGCCGTCTTATCTAGAGTGGTGGAGGGAAAGGCCCGACGAAGCCACAGCAACCGGTGCCCTGTTAAAGGGGACGACAGGTGCTAAATCCTGCCCTTCGGGGCAAAGATGAGATGGGAGTTTTGACCTGCATGGCACAAAGCCCCTTCTCATTATGAAAAAGGGGCTTTTTTCATGTCTGTTGGCGTAGTAACCGAACAGAGCTTGACGCTTGACATAGATCTTCGCCTTGAGAGTGGCCGGATTCTGAAACCTGTGACCCAGGTGTATGAAACCTACGGGACGCTCAATGCCGATGCCGGTAACGCCATCCTGGTTGCCCACGCCTGGACGGGAAATGCCCATCTTGCCGGCAGGAGTTCAGCTGAGGATCAAAAAGTCGGCTGGTGGGACGCAATTGTCGGTCCGGGCAGACTCCTCGACACAGATCGCTATTTTATCATCTGCCCTAATGTGCTCGGCTCCTGTTACGGCTCGACAGGACCAGCCTCAATCAACCCCAAAACCGGAAAACGCTACAATCTGACCTTCCCTGTAATAACTGTCAGGGATATGGTTCGCGCCCAGGCGCTGTTGCTTGACCATCTCGGCATAAATAAGCTGCTGAGTGTGCTTGGCGGCAGCATGGGAGGGATGCAGGCGCTGGAATGGGGAACCCAGTACCCTGACAGGGTTGCCTCGATTGTAGCCCTTGCCACCACCCCGGCACCTTCGCCCCAGGCGATCAGCCTGAATGCCGTGGCCCGCTGGGCGATCTTCAACGATCCGGACTGGAAAAAGGGGGAGTATCGTAAAAACCCGAAAGACGGTCTGGCACTGGCTCGCGGCATCGGCCACATAGCTTTTCTCTCCGATGAATCGATGCAGTCCAAATTCGGTCGCCGCTATGCAGCTAAAGATGGGTTCTTCGATTTCTTCGGCAAATTCGAAATTGAGCGTTATCTGAACTATAACGGCTACAACTTTGTCGACCGCTTCGATGCCAACTCCTTCCTCTATCTGGCAAAAGCGCTGGACCTCTACGATGTCGCTCTCGGCTATGAATCTCTCAGGGAAGCGCTGTCCCAGATACAGGCACCGATCCAGCTTTTCACCTTCACGTCAGACTGGCTTTATCCGCCGCACTACACCGAAGAGATGGTTCAAGTTCTTAAGGAGCTTGGCAAAGACGTTGAGTATCATCTTATCTCCTCCCCTTATGGACATGACGCCTTTCTGCTCGAACATGAAACCTTTGCCCCTCAGGTGAAGAGCTTCCTGGAGCGGGTCGCTCCCGGGATCTGACCAACCTATGTTTAATCAGCGCGACATGTTCAGATTGGTCATTTTACTCGGCAGCCTGTTTTTGCCAATTCTACCTCCGGCGTCCTCGCAGGCGGCAACAGTAGCTGCAGACGCCATAGTCGGTGTCTGGGAGGTCGCAGAGGGTGACGGTCATATAGAAATTTATCACTGCGCTGCGAAATATTGCGGCCGGATAGTCTGGCTTAAAGAGCCATACTATCCGGCGGATGATAAAGGTAAGATGCCGGGCAAGCCGCTTGTGGACCGGGAGAACCCGAAAAAGGAGCTGAAGGGGCGACCGCTTGTCGGGCTGCAGCTGATGGAGGGGTACGCTTTCCGCGGCAACAACCTCTGGGACGACGGCAGAATTTACAACACAGAAAACGGCAAAACATACAGCAGTCTGATTACTCTCAAAAGTCCCGACAAACTTGAGCTGCGCGGCTTCATATCTATACCGCTGCTGGGTGGGAGTACGCTCTGGAGGAGGGTGAAATAGTCAGGTGCAGGGTTCGGCCCTAGTCGGCCATGGATACTGATACCCGGTGACAGAACCCGCACACGTGGGTTTCATTATTTGACGCAATTTCAATTATATGGGATAACCTTTTCTATGATCAAACGCCAGACAACTATCAACAGGATCTTCCGCTTAAGCGGCATCGGCCTCCACACCGGCAAGCAGGTGAACATGGAGTTTCTGCCGCGACGCGAATTCGGCATCGCCTTTTGCATCGGCGGCACTCTAATCCCGGCACGCTACGACATGGTCGCTGACACCCGTCTTTCAACCCAGATTTCTTCCGGTGGATATTCGGTTTCCACCATAGAACATCTGATGGCGGCATTTTATTATTCCGGCATAACTAACTGTCTCGTCTATATTGACGGTCCCGAGATACCGATCATGGACGGCTCAGCCTGGGAATTTTATCACGAAATGTGGCGGGCGGGAGTTTACGAGTTTCCTGAAGCAGGGGTCTATCTGAAGGTGTTGAAAACAGTGGAAGTTCGTAATAATGACTCGTGGATCAAGGTGAAGCCGCTCAATACGCTTGATATAACCATGTCGATCGATTTTCGCCCCCCGGTAGGCAAGCAGAAGAAGCGGGTTATGGACGTCGAAAACGCGATTTCAATTGTTAATTCGCGGACTTTTGGCTTTCTGGAAGAGCTGGAAGCGATCCAGAAAGTCGGTCTGGCAAAAGGGGCGTCACTTGATAATGCCATCGCCATCGGGGAAGATGATATTGTCAATCCCGACGGCCTCAGGTACGGCAAGGAGTTGGTCAATCACAAGATTCTTGACCTGATCGGGGATATTTACACTTCGGGATACCGGATCCTTGGCAAGATAGAGGCCAACAAGACCGGTCACTATCTCAATAATCTGCTGCTGAAAGAGATTTTTTCCTCAACCGATAATTACGCCATTTACTAAGGATGACTATTTTGGCTGATAGTTAACCAGCCAGTCCTTGGCCGCTTCAATGCTGTCAAATGCTTTCAGATTGTCACGCCCGGTCAGTTTGGTTGTTGCCCATAAAACCATTTTCTTCCACCCTTCAACCCCTATCACTGCACCAGCCAAAACATAGGGCTTGTTGTGCTTGGCAAGGTCGCTGGATAGCTCCTTGAACTCCTGATTATATTGAACATTAGTTACGTTCACCAGTGTCAGCACCGAGCCTAATGGCATCCGGCTGATAAGCCCTTTTACGTATTCACATACCTGCCTGGCTTCATCGACTTCTAAGCCACTGAAATCAAAATTGAGGATCATCTTGTCACAATGCTTAAGGAATTTTGTCCGGGTCATAACTTCGCTTGTTTTCATAAGTTCACCCTCCCTGAAGACAATATTTACCTGCCATTAATGTATATGACCGCAACTGATACTTTACAACAATGTTAAAAACGCTTTTATGTATGGCAGAGGATATTTTCTGTATATATCAGGGTTTTTATTACTCCAGAGATTTTACCGTTTTCAGAAGGTTCTCTGCAGTTATCTCCTTGCTCCCCACCAGTGTCCTGCTTTTTTTGCTGCTGTTGTTCCGCACAACAACCGTCGGAGTCCCGGTCACCTTGTATTCAGCCGAGAGCGCCTGCGCTTTTGCCATCAGCTGACTTACATCCATAAAGCTGAGCTGTTTATAGGTGACCCCAAGGGGGGCAATTGCCACTTTCACATCGTCAATGGTCGGGTTTTTGTTGGTCTTTGCCAGTTCAAAAAGAGCTTTTCTTAGCTGGATATATTTGGGTTTTTCATTAACAAGAAACGAAAGATGGTACGGCACAAAATTCATTGACTCCTTGTGAACCGGTTTATCGAGGAAATAAACTTGAGCCCGTTTCTCAATAGTGGGGAGGGCCGCTTCCAGAACAGGTTCAACCTTGATACAGATTGGACAGAGCCAGTCCGAAAAGACATAGACTTCTACTTTGCTCCCCTGCTTGCCAAGAGCAGTCTCAACTCCGGCTGCTTCCGGTTTTTTTATGCCGACAAAACTGACCATAAAGCCTGCAACAGCGGCTACCATCAGGATGGCTGCTTTTGAAATAAATTGCCGTCGGTTCATTGTCTGAAACCCCCTGGATTCAATTGCTGCTTCCGTCATCCTCAGGATGGCGAGCAGATATACAACAGCTGCGATGCCAAGACAGAGTGGGCACCATGCTTGTATTACGTTTTTCTGCAGGTGAATCATTACCAGTTCAGCACCCGCGCCACCTGCAAGCGCCAGTGAGTAGAGCGGAGCGATGCTGCTGAATCGCCATGAAACCAGCATAAGTCCCGTCAGCAGGCTGAAGTAAAATGTGCCGGTCAGCTGTAACATGATACCAAAGAACCGGTATTCATGGGCTTCCGTGCAGCCACTAAAGCTGCAAAGATCCGTAAAGGAGAGCCCGGAAAGCACTACTCCTGTCAGAAGCAGTAGTGAGGATAAAATTCTCAGCTTATTGCCGGTCATCGAACTCAAGTTCTCCGTTTTCCCTGCCAACTGTCCCGCTTTTCAAGTTCATTCACTATAGCATACCACATCTGATTATTCTTCAGATTCCACTGGGGTGCAACCCTTATGGCGAGCGGGGCGGAACCGTAGAGCCTCTGGATGGTCACAGCCGCCGGAAGCAGCTCAAGAAAATCGCAGGCAGTGGCAATATATTCGCTCATCTCCAGAGGGATGAATTCACCCTGCAGGTACTGGTTCGCCAGATTTGTGCCTGTGACGGCATGGAGCTGATGAAGTTTTACGGAGTTGATGCCCAGATCCGCCATAACGGCGGCAGTTTTCAGGAAGTTTTCCCTGGTTTCGCCGGGAAAGCCGTAAATCAGATGGGTGCAGATGTCAAGTCCACGACCCTTCACAAGCTGAACGGCAGCCAGATATTCAGCGAACGTATGCCCGCGGTTTATCCGGGTGAGAATATCGTCATCCATGGACTGCAGGCCGAGTTCCAGACAGACATAATGTTTTTCTGCCAGTTCTTCGAGAAGACCGGCAACTTCCGGAGAAATGGCATCGGGGCGGGTACCGATAGAAATGCCGATGACGTCAGGGTGTGCCAGCGCCTGTGTGTAGAGATTACGCAGATGGACAGGGTCGGCATAAGTGTTGGTAAATTTCTGGAAGTAGATAATAAATTTTTCGCTGCCAAGCCGCTGCCGATGGTACGCCATGCCGGCTGCCATCTGCGTTTCCACGGAGATATCCGCTTGAGTTGCCGCCGGGGAAAAAGAGCTGTTGTCGCAGTAAATGCAGCCGCCGACTCCGCGACTGCCGTCTCTGTTGGGACAGGTGAAGCCTGCATCGACATTTACCTTGCTGACGCGGCAGGAGAAGCGCTTGCGTAGATACCAGCCGTAGGAGTTTATTCTGAGGTGCGGGTGAATGCCTGCCGGGAGTGCTGTCATGTTTCTCTTGTGGGGAGGGGGGGGAGCATTGCAATCATTGCCGCTGCCGTGCTTTTCGGGTCATCACTGGCAATGAGGGCGGAGACGAGAGCTATCCCCGAGGCACCGGCAGCCATGACTTCATGGATATTGGATTTTTTAATTCCGCCAAGGGCAAAGACCGGTATCTGTAGCAGTTGGGATACAAGTTCAAGTTTTTCAACGCCGACCGGTTTGCCGTAGTTGGCTTTTGAGGGGGTGTAGTAAACCGGGCCAAACGTGATGAAGTCAGCACCGTTCTCCTGCGCCATGATAGCGTTGACCTGATTATGACAGGAAAGGCCGATGAGTCTGGTGTTGCCGATAAGCTTTCTGACCCGGTGAATCGGCAGACTGTTGAGGCCGAGATGAACACCATCTGCTTCGACGGCAAGGGCAATATCGACCCGGTCATTGATGATGAGTCTGGCGTCGTATTTAGCGGTCAGTTTGCGCATGTCATAGGCAAGTTCGTAGAGCTCGCGGCTGGAGAGATCCTTTTCGCGCAGCTGAACACCCCGTACTCCGCCTTTCAGTGCGTCTTCGACTACGTCCAGGAGCCGCAGACTGCCGGTCTGGTGACGGTCAGTAATGAGGTAGATATTGAAGTCTATCCGTTTGTTAATCGGCATTGTTAATCCAGAAGCCCATCCAGTGGGCTGGAAGCAGTTGCATAGAGTTTTCGCGGGATGCGCCCGGCCAGATAGGCAAGTCTGCCTGCCCGGACAGCAAGATTCATCGCCTCTGCCATGGCAACCGGATCTTTTGCCCCGGCGATGGCGGTATTCATGAGCACGCCGTGGCAGCCAAGCTCCATGGCAATGGCGGCGTCAGAGGCGGTCCCGACACCGGCGTCAACGATGACCGGCACTTTTACCGTGTCGAGGATGATTCTGATGTTATAGGGGTTGCGAATCCCGAGACCGCTGCCAATAGGCGCACCAAGGGGCATAACCGCAGCACAGCCGAGATCTTCGAGCTTTTTGCAAATGATCGGGTCGTCACTGGTATAAGGGAGTACGGTGAACCCTTCGGCTACCAGTACCTTGGCCGCTTTAAGCAGCTCCTCATTGTCAGGAAAGAGTGTCTTCTCGTTGCCGAGAACTTCCAGTTTGACGAAATCTGACATCCCGGCTTCGCGCGCCAGGCGGCAGGTGCGAATGGCATCTTCCGCAGTGTAGCAGCCGGCGGTGTTAGGAAGTAGAGTGTATTTTTTCAGATCGATGTAGTCGAGCAGCGACTCTTTGCTTCTGTCAAGATTAACACGCCGGACCGCAACCGTGATGATCTCGGCGCCGGATGCTTCCAGTGCCTTGACCGTCTCCTCGTTACTGGCATATTTGCCTGTTCCTACCATCAGCCGCGAGTTGAACTCGCGGCCGGCAATTATAAGTTTGTCGCTCGGTTTCATATTACCCCCCGCCAACGAAGTGGACTATTTCGATGCAGTCACCCGTGGCAATAAGTTTATCTGCGTAATCTGCCTTGGGCAGAATCTCCATGTTCAACTCTACAGCAACCCTTTTTGGATCAACTGCGAGAGCTTCCAGCAGCTCAAGGACTGTCCCCGGCAGAACTTCCCTCAGTTCCCCATTTAACTGTATCTGCATGATGCTCCCCAATAAAAAAAGCCGCATAAGCGGCCGGTGCTAATTTACGTTACGCTTCCCTACGCCGGTTTCCCGCTCAGGTTCAAAGGGTTTGAGCCCGGCCGGGCTCTTCTCAGCTCTTCTAAAGCTCCCCCAGCGTTTATGCTGAATCAGCGTGTGAGAGTAACAGCGACAGTCGATTTATGTCAATAAATTTCCTTTATTGCAACGACT
Organism: uncultured delta proteobacterium; assembly: GCA_963787125.1. Lineage (GTDB taxonomy): Bacteria > Desulfobacterota > Desulfuromonadia > Geobacterales > DSM-12255 > VEOV01. The sequence goes on along the minus strand of CAWBBV010000016.1, from coordinate 147,801 downwards.
TGAAGTCGCTCTGGCGAAGTCGGTGATGCTGAACCAGTCGGCGCAGAAGTTTAGGCATCGCAAAAAAATGTTTTATTTAGTATTGACTTATACGTAAGCGTAAGATATTTTCTTCATAAAAGAAGTTGATTCAAGGCACGATTGCTAAAAGATACATTATATCAGCATGTTGAAAACTAAAGATTTATGCAATCAATGCTTACCTTGAACGTAATGATAGCGTGCTGACCACGACCCGGCTGTTACTGCCTGGCTGCAACAGCTGACAGATCTTAAAATCAAATGACGTTGTTCTGATACTGCATCGCAGTGATTAAGCAAATAACAGTTCAAAAGGAGGAGGGTATGGCTGTCAAGGAGTACAACTGGAGCGAGATTGCAAAACATCCCAAGTATCTGGAGCTAAAGAGCAAGAAGAGGACGTTTCTGTTCGGTTGGTGGATTGCTGCGTCGGTGTATTACTTTTCATTGCCGCTGCTTGCCGGCTATTTTCCGGCACTTTTTAAAATCAAACTGCTGGGGGCGATTAATTTCGGCTACCTGTTTATTCTGTCGCAATTCATGGTGGCGATCTTTGTTGCCATGTACTACACGAAGATTGCTAACAGAGATTTTGACCGACTGACTGACGAACTTGTCAGAGAAATTCAATAAGGAGGCGAGGACAGATGTTTACTAAGATTATATCAGCATTGCTGCTAACACTCACACTGACTACGGTCGGGTTTACCGCAGAGCCGGCTAATTCGACGGCACAAACAACTGTAGCGGCACCGGCAATCCCGGCTGCACAGCAGGCAACCGCATCCGCACAGAACCAGCCTGCAGCCGTGGTTGCCACGCCGCCCGCCGCAGCCAGTCCGGCGCCTGTCTCAGGTGTACCTACCAAGGTCAAACCGAACCGTGCCATTACCATCAGCATGTTCATGATGATTATCGGCATTACCCTGTGTGTTGTTGTCTGGGCAGCCAGGCAGACTAAATCGGCCTCTGATTTCTACACTGCCGGTGGCGGCATCACCGGCCTGCAGAACGGCTGGGCCATCGCCGGTGACTACATGTCTGCTGCCTCTTTTCTCGGCATGTCAGGCCTGATATCACTGTACGGCATCGACGGCTTCATGTACGCCGTCGGCCCAATGTTTTCGTTTATCGCCATCCTGCTGGTGATTGCCGAGCCGTGCCGCAATGCCGGCAAGTTTACCCTGGGAGATATCCTCTCCTTCCGGACATCTCCAAAACCGGTGCGCGCCGTGGCGGCCCTCTCCACCGTTACCGTGTCGCTTTTTTACCTGATCGCCCAGATGGTTGGCGCCGGTAAACTGATGCAGGTGCTGCTGGATATCCCCTATAAAGTCTCTGTTATCGGTGTCGGTGTGCTGATGGTTGGATACGTTGTTTTCGGCGGAATGAAGGCGACTACCTGGGTACAGATCATCAAGGCAGGGCTTTTGATGAGTGGTACCGTGCTGTTGGCGCTGCTGGTAATGCTCAAGTCAGGGATGAATCCCATCGGTTTTTTCAATGATATCGTCGGTAATCAGCTCATTCAGGATCACATCCGTATAAGTGTCCTCAAAGATGCGCTGCCAAAACCGGGCTTTGACTACGGCCAGCGCTTCATGGAGCCGGGCCTGTTTCTTAAAAATCCTCTCGACCAGATCTCTCTCGGCATTGCCTGGGCTCTGGGAGCGGCCGGTCTTCCCCACATCCTCATGCGCTTCTTTACCGTCCCCAGCGCCAAAGAGGCGCGTAAATCCATTGTTATCGCGCTGTTCATCAACAGCAGCTTCTTCTTCCTCATCAATATCATCGGTTTCGGAGCAGCACTGTATCTCTCACCCCAGCTGATCAGCTCGGTTGACAAGGGTGGCAACATGGCGACCCTGCTGCTGGCTCAGCTCCTGGGCGGCGGTGCCGGCAGCCTGGGTGGTGACATGTTCCTGGCCTTTATCTGCGCGGTAGCCTTTGCCACGATTCTGGCGGTTGTCTCCGGACTCGTGCTGGCGGCTTCGGCAGCTATTGCTCACGATGTGTACGTAAATATCGTCATGGATGGGAAGGCGGATCAGCAGACCCAGATTAAAGTCGCCCGGATCACGTCTCTGTTTGTCGGGGTTGCGGCGATCGTGATGGGACTGGCAGCTGAAAAAGAGAACGTCGTTGCCCTGGTCGCGCTGGCTTTTGCGGTGGCAGCCTCGGGTAATTTCCCGGCAGTCATGCTGTCGCTTTTCTGGAAACGCTTCAATACTGCCGGAGTAATCTCTGCACTTTTAGTCGGTACAATTTCAGCTCTGGGATTGGTGGTTATTTCACCGGTCATGACCTATCCGCAGAAAATCGCCGATGATGCCAAAAAGATGATAGTGACGCTGGAGAAAAAGCAGGCTGAAGGGGTTGTGCTTTTAGAAAAAGATCTGAAGGTGCTCGAGAAAGCCAATGGCGATTTCAAGAAAAATGATGGCGGCACCTCAATGGTTGGGCTGAAAGCCCCGATTTTCCCGCTGAAAAACCCCGGCATTGTCTCTGTACCACTCGGACTTTTTGCCGCAATAGTTGGAACACTGCTCTTCAGGGATCGACGCGCCGAGGAGATGTTTGATGAGATTGAGGTGCGGCAGATTACCGGCCTCGGGATTTCAAAGGCGTCGGATCACTGATTATGTCTGCCATGGGGATATTCTCCCGTGTGAATATCACTCTCTGCGGGACGCCGCAGAGGGTGACCATTTAACCTTAAAAAAAGCATTTAGCCACGGATGCACACAGATGGACACGGATAAATCAAGAACATAAAAGCAAAAATCACTTAACCGTATTAGTGAAAGCCATCTTTGGAATTTTTCAGGTCTTATCCGCAGTTATCGGCCTTTATCTGCGGTCAACTGCCGTTTTTGGTTTAAGGAGGTATAAAGCATGTCAGGACAAAAAGGTGATGAAGGTCTCCGGGTTCTGGAGAGTATGAGTAAAGAAGAGCTGATAGCGGTCATTGTGGATGATGCCAAAAACTGGCTTGCCCATGACGGCCTCTGGTTTCAGGCGGTTGAGAAGATGTACGGCATGGATGTAGCGATGGATGCCGATCGTGAAGCGTGGCGTTATTTTACTGTCATTGAGGCCAAGCGGATCATGGAGCGGCTTAAAATCAAACCGGGCGGCGGTATCCCGGCCCTGGTGGAATGCCTCAAACACCGGCTTTATGCACGGCTCAACCTGCAGGATGTTGTTGAGCAGAGCGAAAAACGGGTTGTTTTCAGAATGCTCGACTGCCGTGTCCAGTCCGCCCGCAAGCGCAAAGGCCTGGACGATTTCCCCTGCAAGAGTGTCGGCATTGTGGAATATTCGGAATTTGCCAGGGCTGTTGATCCACGGATAACCACAAAATGCCTTGCCTGCCCGCCTGACAGGCACCCGGATGTATACTGGTGCGCCTGGGAGTTTACAGTTGAAGAGTAGCTGTGGATATAAAGACCTTTAGCCACGGATTACACGGATTAACACGGATGAGAAGCAATCGTAATTGCATTATGTTTTGAGGTGTTATCCGTGAAAATCCGTGACATCCGTGGCAAATGGTTTGTTACTCTGTTTTGATAATACCGAAATATTTTTCACTCCCCGGTTTTCATGGTACGATTAATCCATGCCGAGACTGCCTGACAACAGACCGCTAACTTCAGCCGGAGGGTGCCAGCTCTCCGCGCTGACCCATATCAACGCCCTTTCTGCCGGAGAAAAGGACGATATTTATCGGCGCCTTATCCCCTTGCGCCTGCTGCAGCTCCTTGAGATCCCTCCGACAGGGGATGTAGTCGGCAGGGTGAAGATAATTGCGCCGGAGGGGATGAGTCTCGCCAGGATTGAGGTGCGGGACGATCCTCTTGACCGCCGCACAGTCTTTTTCCTCGATATTGCCGAAACCCATTACAGTCAGATGGAACTCTCCCTCTGCATTATCAACGACCCCCATGCCCCAAGATTTGACGTCGATCTGGACGAACGCGGCAACGATAACTGTTTCTGCACCCTGGGCCGCAATATTCCGGCTGAGATACTGGCGATGCGCGCCGGACTCTATCCCAACCAGACCAGTCGGGGGTTGCGGCTGTTCGGTGAGTTTTTCCACACGTTTGAGCGCTTCGTCGATTCCCTCGGCATGGAGATGATAACCGCCGAGCCGCTCACCTACGACAATGCCGTGCGCTATGAAGGGTACGGCTTTGATTACTTAAGCGGCCGGAGGATGATGCTGGAGATTGATCGGGAATTTCGTCCCGGCGGGATACTATTCAAAAAGATGGACGGCTCGACACCTTTTCGTCAGCCGGGAATGGAACGGACGGTTCATGGCAGGAGCTGGGCGATTCACGACGGCATTCTTGATGAACCGTGGGAGGAGCTGTCTCTTAACGCAATTCTTGATGAGCCGTGGGAAGACATCAAGATCTACCGGATGGTCGGCAGACCGGCTGATGTTAACACTTTTATGCACAGGTGATGGTGCCCTGACAGAACTTTTTACTATTATAACCATCAAAAAAGAGGGCCGGTTCAGCACCGGCCCTCTTTTTGATCTTGCTTTGAGCGTTACGAAGGAATGTTCCTGGTAACCGTGATAACTTGCAACTTACTAAAAGTTCGCCTTCATTTGTGAAAATATCAGGGAGTCGATAGCCATAATATGTTTTTCAACCAAAGAGGCATAGGTCGCCGTGTCAGCATTTGCGTTGAACTTTTTGGTATTGGACTTCGTTCCGGTTAATGCCCCCAGGAAGCCGCCGATAGCGTTCGCTGCTTTTTCGTCAGTACGAAGGGCATCAGTAACATCCGTAAAGAACTTGCCATCAGCATACACGGCTTCCTTCAGCGTAAAGCGGGTTGTGCCGTTTTTGCTGCGGATGATGTATTTCGTGTCTTCGGGAATCAGCGTGACGAGCAGCTGGGTATTAACTTCGGCAGATTTCCCCCAAAACCCGCCCTTTGTTTCCATGAAAGCAAACGTTACCGCATAATTTATAATTACAGCAGCGGCGTCTTTATCCTCTCCGATCCGCTCTTCCCACTTTTCCGGATCAAAATTGGAAAACTGCGCGGCGAACATGTTGCCCAAAGGGAGACGCTTATCGTTCATTTCGAAGTAGACCGGCAACCCTTTGGCGCCGAAAAAATATGAGATGCTGTCAGACTTGCTGGACTCGAAAGGAGTCTTTTTGGCGTCGGCAAGAAGTTTCTGGAAAGGTTTGTCCTGCTTGTACGCTTCAACCGGAATTACTTCGATCCCGGCCTTTTTGAATTCGGCTACAACCTGATCATAGAGTTTGTCGGTAATAGCCTGCATCTGCGCCTGCTCGACATTTTTCAGGGTATAGCTTACCGATAGCGCTGATGAGTTTTTCGAAGCGTTGGACGCGGAGGCAGCGCCAGAGTTCATGGTGTAAAATTGCACCATAAACTGGGGAATAACGACCTTTTTGACGCCTTTCAGTTTGTCAGCTTTTTTTACGGTCAAATATTGGTCAACAAGTTTTGCCGGGTCGCCGGAGAGGTTGAAATACTGTGGTGATTCAGCCGCAGCAGTTCCGCTCATTAATGCCACGAGGGCAAAGAGCAGGGTCAGAATTCTTTTTATTCCATCCATAATGTTCTCCCAATGTTTCATGTAATAAAATAGCCGTTGTTTTCTCATAATGTTACCGCGTATGCAAGTCAAATGAGTACTGGTGGTCGTGAGGCAAATAAGCCGTCAGTATATTTTGTGGCTTATGGCTAAAACAGCGTGTTCCTGAAACAACATTCCGGCGTGACCCCGTGGCGTTCCCAGTGTTTTGGGTGTTATCTTGACAGGCATTCTTTCTGGAAGTGTCCGAAAAGATGCTTTGTGAAAATTAATCCCGTGTTAGTATAATAGTGTTATAAATAAGTTGACTTGTACGTAAACTGGTTTATTATTGTGAAACATAAGTTTAGCGAAAGGATCAATCATGAATCTTCCCCAAGTTACTGACTCCATTTTTGAGCTGAAAGAGAGAGTCGCCATCCTCACCTTTAATCGTGATGACGTCCGTAATGCGCTGACCGGAACAGCTCTTGTGGATGATATCGTCAGCGTTGTTGAGTGGTGCAACGCCAGTAGCGCCGTCAGTGTTCTCATCCTTACCGGCGCCGGTGCGGCTTTCTCTTCCGGGGGCAATGTCAAGGAGATGCAGGAGAAAAGCGGGACGTTTGCCGGGAGTCCGGTGGCGATTCAGGAGCGCTACCGCCGGGGGATCCAGCAGATGCCCCTGGCTATCAGCAGGGCTGATTATCCAATTATTGCCGCAGTAAACGGCGCGGCGATCGGCGCCGGTTTCGACCTTGCCAGTATGTGTGATCTGCGCATCGGCTCTGAAAAAGCGCTGCTGGGGGAGACCTTCATCAACCTGGGGATTATCCCCGGTGACGGCGGCGCCTGGTTTTTGCAGCGTTTGATCGGCTATCAGAGGGCGGCCGAGCTCGCCTTTACCGGTCGGCTGGTAAAGGCGGACGAAGCGCTCAGGCTGGGCATTTTTCTGGAAGTCGTCCCCCATGAAAAGCTGCTTGAAGCCGCAACTGCTCTTGCAACGGAGATTGCCGCCAAACCGCCAAGCGCACTGCGCCTTACCAAGCGTTTGCTGAAGCTTGCCCAGCGCTCGGATCTTGCCGATTTCCTCGATATATCGTCTAACTTTCAGGCGGTTTGTCATCATACCGTGGATCATGCCGAGGCAGTAAACGCCTTTCTTGAAAAGCGCAAAGGCCTTTATAGCGGCGAGTAGGAAATGGAGGAATATCTATGAGAGCGTACCCGACACTTAATTTCGAGCTTGGAGAAACAGTTGATCTGTTGCGGGAAACGGTCAGGGATTTTGCTGACAGGGAGATAGCGCCGCGCGCGGTGGAGATTGACCAGGCAAACCGCTTTCCCATCGACCTCTGGCCGAAAATGGGAGAGCTCGGTCTGCACGGCATCACGGTTTCGGAGGAGTATGGCGGGGCCGGCATGAGTTACATCGAGCATGTTGTCGCTATGGAGGAGATCAGCCGGGCATCCGCTTCTGTCGGCCTTTCATACGGCGCTCACTCCAATCTCTGTATCAACCAGATCTTCAAGAACGGTAATGACGACCAGAAAAGTCGCTATCTGCCCAAGCTTGTCAGCGGCGAGCATGTAGGGGCGCTGGCCATGAGCGAGGCCGGTTCCGGGTCAGATGTTGTCAGTATGAGGCTGCGGGCGGAAAAGCGCGGTGATCGCTATATCCTTAGCGGGACAAAGATGTGGATTACCAACGGCCCCCACGCCTCGGTCCTGCTGGTCTACGCCAAAACCGATCCGAATGCCGGTTCCAAAGGGATTACGGCCTTTCTGGTGGAGAAAGAATTTCCCGGTTTCTCCACCGCCCAGAAGCTGGATAAACTCGGGATGCGCGGCTCCGACACCTGCGAACTGATTTTCGACCAGTGCGAAGTGCCGGAAGAGAATGTGGTCGGCGAGGTCGGGGAAGGGGTAAAAGTGTTGATGAGCGGCCTTGACTTTGAACGGGCAGTTTTGGCCGGTGGCCCCCTGGGGATCATGCAGGCCTGCATGGATGTGGTGCTCCCCTATATTCATGAACGGAAACAGTTTGGTCGTTCCATCGGTGAATTCCAGTTGATGCAGGGGAAACTGGCCGATATGTACAGCACCATGAACGCCTGTCGTGCCTATGTCTACGCGGTCGCCAAAGCGTGCAGCCGCAAGAACAGCCTGCGCAAGGACGCTGCCGGCGCAATTCTCTACGCTGCGGAAAAGGCGACCTGGATGGCGCTGGAGGCGATTCAGTGTCTTGGCGGCAGCGGTTATGTTAATGAATGTTCGACCGGGCGGCTACTTCGGGATGCCAAACTTTACGAGATAGGTGCGGGAACCAGCGAGATCAGGCGGATGCTGATAGGTCGCGAGCTGTTTAATGAAACCATGTGAAAGGCAGGTAGAGGTAAAGGAAAAGGTAAAGAAGTTTTTTGCCTCTACCTCTACCTTTTCCTGAAGGAATACCGATGCCCACATACAAAACGACCATAAACAGCGCTTCTGCAGAGTTCAAGCGCAATGCTGAAGTCATGACCGCCCTGGTTGCAGATCTGCGGGAAAAGGCGGCGGTAATAACTCAGGGTGGCGATGAAAAAGCCAGAAAGAAGCATATCGAGCGGGGCAAGCTCCTGCCGCGAGAGCGGATCAGGCAGCTCCTGGATGTCGGCTCCCCTTTTCTTGAGCTTTCCCAGTTCGCCGCCTGGAACCTGTACGGCGATGATGTGCCTGCCGCCGGGATAATCACCGGCATTGGCAGGGTGCGGGGGGTGGAGTGCATGATCGTGGCTAATGATGCCACTGTCAAAGGCGGGACCTATTATCCGGTGACCGTCAAAAAGCACCTGCGTGCTCAGGAGATCGCCCGTGAGAACCGGCTCCCCTGCATCTACCTGGTCGATTCCGGCGGGGCTTTTCTCCCCAGGCAGGATGAAGTATTTCCGGATCGTGACCATTTCGGCAGAATTTTCTTCAATCAGGCCACCATGTCCGGCATGGGAATACCGCAGGTCGCCGTTGTCATGGGCTCCTGCACGGCTGGCGGTGCTTATGTTCCGGCCATGTCGGATGAAAGCATCATTGTCCGCAATCAGGGGACCATCTTTCTGGCCGGGCCGCCGCTGGTCAAGGCTGCCACCGGCGAGGTTGTCAGTGCCGAGGATTTGGGCGGAGCAGATGTCCACTGCCGTACCTCCGGAGTCACCGACCACTATGCCGCTGATGACAGTCATGCGCTGGCCATTGCCCGCCGGATAGTCGGCAATCTGAACCGCACCAAGATCCCGACATTAGCGCTGAAAGAGCCGCTGGAGCCGGCCTATGACCCCTCTGAGCTTTATGGGATCATCCCCACCGATACAAAAAAACCGTACGATGTCCGTGAAATCATTGCCAGAATTGTGGACGGTTCGGAGTTCGACGAGTTCAAGCAGCTCTACGGCACGACTCTGGTCTGCGCGTTCGCCCATATCTGGGGGTATCCGGTCGGCATTGTCGCCAATAACGGTATTCTCTTCTCCGAGTCGGCCCTGAAAGGGACCCATTTCATCGAGCTTTGCAGCCAGCGGGGGATTCCGCTGATTTTCCTGCAGAACATCTCCGGCTTCATGGTCGGGAGTAAATACGAAGCCGGAGGTATCGCCAGGGATGGCGCCAAGATGGTCACCGCAGTTGCCTGCGCCGCAGTCCCCAAATTCACGGTCCTGATCGGGGGCAGTTTCGGCGCCGGTAATTACGGCATGTGCGGCCGGGCCTATTCACCCCGCTTCTTGTGGATGTGGCCGAATGCCCGGATTTCGGTTATGGGGGGGGAGCAGGCCGCCAGTGTTCTTGCCCAGGTGAAGCGCGACGGCCTTGAGCTGCAGGGGAAAAGCTGGAGCAAAGAGGACGAGCTCGCCTTCAAGACGCCGATCAGTGATCAGTACGAACTCCAGGGGCACCCCTACTATGCCTCGGCGCGGCTCTGGGACGACGGCATTATCGATCCGGCTGACACCCGCATGGTTCTGGGGCTGGCAATCTCGGCGTCGATGAATGCGCCGAAAGAGAAAACGGAATTCGGGATTTTCCGGATGTAGGGAATGGACATAGAACGCGGATGACGCGGATAGAGCGGATCTGCACGGATTTTTAAAGCAATATGGTTCAGACTCTACCGAGAGAATAGTCCGCGAAAATCCGTTAGATCCGCGTCATCCGCGTTCTATTAAGGTTTTGCTAATATAAACATGCCACAGGAAAATTAATTATGAGTTTATCGACAATTCTTACAACTATAGATAACCGCGGCATTGCAACAGTAACCCTCAATCGGCCGGAGATTCACAACGCTTTTGATGACCTGCTGATTGCTGAATTGACGGCAGTGTTCAAACGTATCGGAAGCGATAATCGCGTCAAGGTCGTGATTCTTACCGGCAGCGGCAGGAGTTTTTCCGCCGGGGCGGACCTGAACTGGATGCGGCGCATGGCCGATTATACCAGGGAGCAGAATCTGGCCGACGCCCGCGCCCTGGCAGAACTGATGCAGACCCTTGACAGCCTTTCCAAACCGACCATCGCCCTGGTACAGGGGGCTGCCTACGGCGGCGGGGTCGGTCTGGTGGCCTGCTGTGACATTGCCATTGCCACGGCACGGGCTACGTTCTGCCTCTCGGAAGTGAAGCTCGGTTTGATGCCGGCGGTCATCTCTCCGTATGTCACGGCAGCCATCGGCTCCCGGGCCTGCCGGCGCTACTTTCAGACAGCGGAGCTGTTTACCGCCGGCGAAGCCCAGCGGCTCGGTCTGTTGCACGAAGTTGTCAAAGATGAGGAAGAGCTACAGCTGCGCGTGCTGACAATTGCCGAGATGCTGCTCAAAAACGGGCCCCAGGCAATGGCCGCAGCAAAAGATCTGCTTAGGGCGGTTGGCGGCCAGCCGATCACTGCCGCGCTCATTGAGGATACTGCCGGTCGGATTGCTGCACGGCGCGCTTCTGCCGAAGGGCGGGAAGGGCTGACCGCGTTTCTGGAAAAACGCGAGCCAGCGTGGGGCAAATAAGTTCACACAAAGGATACCGCCATGTTCGATAAAATCCTGATAGCAAACCGCGGTGAAATTGCCTGCCGTGTTATTCGTACCGCCAGGCGTCTCGGCATCCGCACCGTTGCCGTCTATTCTGACGCCGATGCAGGCGCCATGCATGTCTCTATGGCTGATGAAGCCTGGCGCATCGGCCCTGCGCCTGCACGGGAGAGTTATCTCTGTAGTGACGTCATCCTCGAAGTGGCCAGAAAAAGTGGCGCCAATGCGGTTCATCCGGGGTATGGCTTTCTTTCGGAAAACGCCATTTTCGCCAGGGAGTGCGCTGCCGCCGGCATCGCTTTTATCGGCCCGCCGGTTGCGGCCATCGAGGCAATGGGGTCCAAAAGCGCCGCAAAACAGATCATGGAGTTAGCCGGGGTGCCGCTTGTACCGGGTTATCACGGTGATAATCAGGATGCGCTGCTCCTGGCGGCCGAAGCTGAAAAAATCGGCTTCCCCCTGCTTATCAAGGCTACCGCCGGTGGCGGCGGCAAGGGGATGCGGGTTGTCGGTGATGCTGCCGGTTTTGCTGATGCTCTTAGCGGCGCAAAGCGGGAGGCACTCTCTTCTTTTGGCGATGACAAGGTGCTGCTGGAGAGGTATCTGACCCGTCCCAGGCATGTGGAGATTCAGGTGTTTGCCGACATTAACGGTAATACGGTTCATCTCTTCGAGCGCGACTGTTCAATTCAGCGTCGCCACCAAAAAGTTGTCGAGGAGGCTCCCGCCCCGGGAATGACTGCCGAGCTCCGGAGTCAAATGGGTGAAGCGGCTGTCGCAGCGGCTAAAGCAATCGGGTATGTCGGCGCCGGCACCGTCGAATTCCTGCTTGATGAGGATGGCTCATTCTACTTCATGGAGATGAATACGCGCTTGCAGGTGGAGCATCCGGTTACGGAGATGATCACCGGCCAGGATCTGGTGGAGTGGCAGCTGCTGGTCGCTGCCGGAGGGGAGTTGCCCAAAAGCCAGGCTGAACTGCAGATCTTTGGTCATGCCATTGAAGTCAGAATCTATGCTGAAGACCCTGCCAAAGATTTCCTGCCGGCAACCGGCAGACTCGCCCATCTGAGAACTCCGGCGGAGAGCCCATTTGTCCGGGTTGATACCGGCGTCAAGGAGGGGGATAGCGTCTCGATCCATTATGATCCGATGATTGCCAAGCTGATTGTCTGGGACAAGGACAGGATGGCGGCAGTCAGGCGGCTTAAAGGGGCGCTGGCCGAATATCAGGTTGTCGGGGTCACCACCAATATCGAATTTCTGAACATGATTGCCGCTGATGAAGCTTTTGCCAATGCCGAGCTTGACACCGGCTTTATCGCCAGACACGAAAAGAGGCTTTTCCCGGAAACTCAGGCAGCATCAGACCGGATCCTCGCTTCGGCCGCGCTCTACCTGCTTCTGACGCGGGAAGCGGAAGCAAAAAAAGTTGCCGGAAACGGCGCCGATCCATTTTCGCCGTGGCACAGTACCGGCGGCTGGCGTCTTAATGTTGATAATCACCATGTCATTAACTTTATCGACGGCGAAGCCGCGGTCAGCATTACGGCTCATTACCGCTCAACCGCCTATCTGCTTGAGCTGCCAGGTGGCGCTTTGCTGGTAAGCGGGGTTATTAATGGTGAGGGTGAAATCCTGGCAGACCTTGGCGGGGCGCGCTGCAAGGTTACCGTCGTCTGCTTTGGCGCCGAAATTGTCATTATCGAATCCGGCAAGAGTCATCGCCTGACGCTCTACGACCCACTCTCTGCGCTGGAAGCGGATGATGGTCTTGGCGGCAGGCTGACAGCGCCGATGCCGGGGAAGATAGTAGCCGTGCTTGTCGAAAGCGGCGCTATTGTTACCAAGGGTACTCCGCTTGTTATCATGGAGGCGATGAAGATGGAACATACCATCACTGCACCGAGAGACGGAGTTCTGGCGGAGATCTATTACCGGGTTGGTGAACTGGTAAATGAAGGGGCCGAACTGCTCTCTTTTGCGCTTGAAGGTGAAGTTGTATGAGGCTGCCCAGGTTTGTCAAGATAGTTGAGGTCGGCCCCCGGGACGGCCTGCAGAAAGAGCGGCTGATCGTGCCGGCAGAATTCAAGATCGAATTGATAAACCGTCTGACTGCCGCCGGACTGTCATCCATCGAGGCCACCAGCTTCGTTTCGCCGAAATGGATGCCGCAGATGGCTGACAATGCCGTCGTGATGGCCGGAATCGTCCGCAAGCCGGGTGTCTCCTATCCGGTTCTGGTTCCCAATCTGCAGGGGTTTGAGGCGGCGGTCGCCGCCGGAGCGACTGAAGTTGCCGTCTTTGGCGCGGCATCGGAAACCTTTTCCCAGAAGAATATCAACTGCTCGATTGAGCAGAGTATCGAGCGTTTTGCCAAGGTCACCAAGGCAGCGGCCAAACGGGGCGTAAAGGTACGCGGGGCGGTTTCCTGTGCGCTCGGCTGCCCTTACGAGGGAGAGGTTGCCCCGGCAGCGGTGGCGAATGTGGCGGCGCGGCTGTTTGAGCTCGGCTGTTACGAGATCTTCCTCGGTGACACTATCGGCGTCGGCACACCGGGGAAGGCGCAGGCCATGGTTGATGCAGTGGCTGACAAGGTGCCTCGGGAGAAGCTGGCAGTTCATTTTCACGACACCTACGGTCAGGCGCTGGCCAATATCCTGGCGGTGCTGGAGCGTGGGATCTCGGTGGTTGACAGCTCCGTCGCCGGTCTGGGGGGGTGCCCGTATGCTCTCGGAGCCGCCGGCAACGTTGCCAGCGAGGATCTTCTTTATATGCTCAATGGTCTTGGCATTGAAACCGGAGTAAATCTTGACAGTCTGATTGAAGCGGGTAATTATATCTCCGAAATTCTCGGCAGACCATCCGGTTCGCGGGTGGCTCGGGCACGGTCCGGCTGCAAGTAAAAACCTTGAACTGCAATAGAACACGGATGACGCGGATTGAGCGGATTGAGCGGATTGAGCGGATTTCCGCGGATTTAAATTCTTTTTCCGGTTTATTTTATCCGTGTAGATCCGCTTAAATCGGATTGATCCGCGTTCTATTGCCTTTGATTTTGCGGTTGCGTGCGGTTATTCAGCCTTAGGAGTTATCCTGTTAAACAGTTGTTGATACTATCCGCAGAGGAGGAAATGCAATGTCGAATCAACTCGAATATACCGTCGGTGGTCTGCTCGACCATATTGCTGCCAAATACCCGGACAACGACGCCCTGATCTATCCTGAGCGTGAACTTCGTTACAGCTGGACACAGTTCAATGAACGTTGCCGTCTGGTTGCCAAGGGGCTCCTGAAAATGGGGGTCAAGAAAGGGGATAATCTTTCCATCTGGGCGTACAACGTCCCGGAATGGGTTACGCTGCAGTTTGCAACCGCCAAGATCGGCGCAGTCCTGGTAACGGTCAACACCAGCTATAAATCGGCTGAGCTTGAATATATTCTTAATCAATCCGACTCGACGACGCTTTTCATGGTCAAGTCGTTCAAGGATACCGATTATGTCGATACCGTTAATGAAGTCGTTCCGGAACTGGCAGCCGCTACCGCCGGAAAACTTCAGGCGGAAAAGCTGCCGTATCTGAAAAATGTTGTTTTTATCGGGGGGGAAACTCCCGCCGGGATGGTGAATTTTGAAGAGATTGTCAAGCTGGGGGAGACCGTCAGCGACGGGGAGCTGGCCGCCGTTGAGGCGACCCTTGATCGCCACGAAGTCATCAATATGCAGTATACCTCCGGGACGACCGGTTTTCCCAAAGGGGTCATGCTGACTCATTTCAATGTCATCAACAACGGCTACAACATCGGTGAATGCATGAAGTTCACCGAGAACGACCGGCTCTGTATTCCGGTGCCGTTCTTTCACTGCTTCGGCTGTGTTCTCGGCGTCATGGCCTGCGTTACCCACGGCTCAGCCATGATTCCGGTAGAGATATTCGATCCGCTCAAGGTTCTGCAGACCGTGGAAAAAGAAAAATGCACCGCTCTGCACGGTGTGCCGACCATGTTCATCGCCGAACTGGAACATCCGGAGTTTGCCAGTTTTGACCTCTCTTCCCTGCGCACCGGGATAATGGCCGGTTCCAACTGCCCCATAGAGGTGATGAAGAAGGTTATCAGCCAGATGAATGCCACCGATATCACCATTGCCTACGGCCAGACCGAATCGTCACCGGTTATCACCCAGACAAGAACCGACGATGCCATCGAGCTGCGCGTCTCCACCGTCGGCCGGGCTCTGCCGGATGTTGAGGTGAAGATCGTTGATATCGAGACCGGCGAAACACTCCCACCCGGCAAGCAGGGTGAACTCTGTACGCGCGGTTATCTGGTCATGAAGGGTTACTACAAGATGCCTGATGAGACCGCCAGGGCGATCGACCAGGAAAAATGGCTCCACACCGGCGACCTGGCGATTATGGATGAAAACGGCTACTGCAAAATAACCGGCAGGATCAAGAACATGATTATCCGCGGCGGCGAAAATATCTACCCCCGCGAGATCGAAGAGTTTCTCTACACTCATCCGAAGGTCTCCGATATTCAGGTGTACGGCGTGCCTGACCGCAAATACGGCGAGCAGGTGATGGCGGCGATTATCCTCAAAAAGGGTGTGGAGATGACCGAAGATGAGGTCAGGGACTACTGTCAGGGGAAGATTGCCAACTACAAGATTCCGAAATATGTCCGTTTTGTTGATGCGTACCCGATGACAGCTTCTGGAAAAATCCAGAAATTCAAGCTGAGAGATATGGCGATCAAGGAGCTATCGCTTGAGGAGGCAGGGCCGACAGCGTAGCGCTGTTACGCCTCCGCGGTGTTCTTAGCTGTCTTGTACTTGCATCAAAATCTTTGCTCGAAATGAATATATAAAAGAGGGATTCCTGCAACGGAATCCCTCTTTTGGTCTATATTGATAAATCTGTAACCCCGCGCCTGTTCCCGCTTGACAGGCACTATCCCTAACAGTATTGTGAGTGCAATTTTATGATCTGGAGCCAATGATGGTTTGTTGTGTAGATAGTCAGAACTTTTGAGAAGGCCGCTCTGCCGAAATGAACCAGTGGAGCGGTTTTTTGCGTTTTATGGGAGGCTAGATGCTCAGGGATATGAAAGCATATGCTCACCTGAAGCCGGGGCAAAAAGGGACTGTCCGGCTACAGGAGAAGTATGGTGACGCTCTGCTTTGCGTCAGGTACCGTTTCGACGAGCTCCGTCAGGTCAAGATAAAGACGGTTGAATTGATTGTTGATGAAAAACCTTTGGTGAAGCCCCGTTTCAGTGATGAAGAGATGGTTCCGGTATCAGTTTTCTATGATGAAGAAGAGCTGCGGCAGCAGCTGCGCAGAGTGCGGGCAAGGTGGGATGGGGAGATAAAGATGTGGTTTGTGCGGTATGGACTGATTCGTGGAACTGAACTTGAATCGAGGATAATGGCACGATAAACCGGTAGCAAAAGACACTTATATAGGTCGCCATAGGGGTTACTTATATAGGTCGTATGTTACTTTTATAAGTAGCAAGTTGCTTATATACTGAAACCGTTGATGAACGAGTTCGGCCATAAAGGAAACAGATGGAAGAAAAATGTCCATTTAGTGCTGGTGAGTGGGTCATTTATAAGCCAAGTAGTCGAGGTCGTGACTTAATCATCATGACTGACCTGTCAAGGCTCGTACCAAACCAGAAATACAAAGTTTCTCGCATTGAAGACGGCGTTTATGTTGTCCTGGAAGGTTTTGAGAACAGTGTCCCAAGTGGATTGTTTTGGACAGAATTCAAGGAAAAGCGGGGCATAGGGGACGTTGTTAGCGGGGCATAGGGGACATTCTATAGTCCACCTGTCAACTGAAAATATCGCTCTTTTAAAATCAAATAGTTAGTCATCCTTGCGGATTGCGGGCGCAGCTATCCCTTGCTTTGGTGAAATGGCGAGTCTCTCACTTACGGCAAACCTTGAGCTTAATCGTTACTTGTATCCGACATCCCCCGCCCGCATCGGGAACTGGGTTGTCTATCATTCCTTATCAAAGCTCCAAGATTTTAGTGAGATGCCCGGTATTGTCCCTCCCGAGGTCATTGCTGCCTCTACGTTGTTAAACGGGCTTATCTCGCCTACTGCCTGCCTCTAGGGTGGTTATCCCGTGAAGCAGGAAGGATTAAATGGTTCTCTCTTCTTCATAAGTGTCCAGGCCACAACCAAAAGCTTTGCCGCCAGCTTGACTTTCATCTTCAGGTTGATGCCGCGCTCAAGCTCGCGACCTCTGATTAATTTGCTAAAGTAAGTCCTGATAACCGGATTCGCTGTGGAGGCAACCATTGCCGCTTGCACCAGGGCGTAACGCAGTGCCGCTTTCCCTTGCTTGGAGATCACCGGCTTGGCACTGTTGCTGTTCTTGCCGCTCCGCTCGGCACTTAAGTCCAGTCCGGCCAGACGCACTACCTGTCCCTGATTCTGAAACCGGACAGGATTGCCGATGGCGGCAAGAACCATGGCCGAAATAATCGGACCGAATCCGGGAATAGACAGAAGGCACTCATATTCAGAAAACTGCTTTGCTGCTTTTGCCATCAACTGCTCATTACCCTTGACCGTTTCACGAATCGACTTCAGCTGGCAGACGAGACTCTTGGCCTCCCATCTGGCGGCGTCATGAACAAGGCAACCAACGGACTCTCCGGCAGTCTCCCAAAGCTCGCGCAGACGTCTTTCCTGTTCTATCCTGATCTTGCGTTTTGTAATGAGCTTCAGGAAGGCGTCGAACTCCATCCCGGCAATTTCCCTCGGGTCCAGACAATGTTCGGCAATTGAAAGAATCAGGTCGTCCGGTTGCCCTGCTTTGATGTAGAGCTGGTCCAGTTCGGGAAAGAACTGGGCAAGAACATTATTTCTCAGCCGCATTTTCAGTGCGTGCTCTTCCTTCTTCAGCCTGATCCTGAAACCAATCAGGCTGCGTAATTCACGCAGGTTCTCTTGCGGTAGCTCATAGAAGAGGCAGCGGCTCTGGCCCACCAGATCGGCAACATTGGCGGCATCCTTCTTGTCGTTCTTGTCCCAACGGCCATCCAGTAGCGCTCGATTCTTTGCCACGGCCACATTGGATACATAGACAACCTGCTCCTTCTGTCGCAGCAGATATTCGGCTAAGGGCTTGTGGTAGGAGGCTGTAGGCTCAAGTCCATACACAACCTCGACCAGGCCATGTTGATTCTTGAGATCTCCGGCTAAACTGCGCAGATTCTCGAATCCTTGTAAGCTGTTGTCAAAGATCATGTTCTTGCGTAGCGTTCTGCCATTGGGTGTTCCAAAGAAAGCATGGTGCTTGTTCTTGGCAACATCGATGCCGACTAGCAGATGTTTTTCCGAGCCCCTGACTGATGCCTTCATCTGTCTGAACAACGCCAGACTATCCGTTACAGCTTCCATTCTGTCCTCCTGGTATGTTGAATAAATGGCTATTCAATAACAGGCTGACAATAGAACTACAAGACTGGTAACTTATTATTTTATCTATAATTTCCGGGGAAAAATCTGTAGCTCTCAGTCATATATAACGTTGTTGATTAGTTGACTAACTCGGTGCTTAGTTGACTAATCAACAACGTCCGAAAGCGCCGGTCAAAACCGGCAAGGTGTAGCGAATGAGAGAGTCGTACGGTGAAGGAGTAGCGAACCACACCGGCCCCGAGTCATGCGTCGGCTTCCCGCGAGGGGGCGGCGAAGCGTTGACAGGGGTACGTGCGGGCCAAGTATTGAGCCGCGAAATCTTGTTAACTTCAGGGTGCCCACGTTCTGGACGTAGGCGGAAGGCAACACTGTGCATGTCGCAATCGCGAGACATGCACGGACCCTGCGCGGTCGGAGACCTTGAGCACGTACTAAAAACACCTTGCACGGGAACCGGGAGATCCCATGAACGCCTGCGAAATGAGGGTTTCGCAGGCCGCAACGGAAAGTCCAAGGACATAACCCGATGATGAACGGACATGGGAAGTCGGACAGCCCCGTAGTACCTGAGAAATCACCGAACAAAGACTGGCAACAGTCGGCGGAGGGGATGGAGGAAAGGGGGCTGGCCAAGGGGAACTCGCTTGAGCGCAACGCGCCCCGGACACAGAGCCGGATTGGCGCGCCCAGCACACTTGAACGGGTACGTCAGGCAGCAAGGAAGAATAAGCAGCAGCGGTTCACCGCGCTCTTTCACCATGTCTATGCCATAGATCAACTGAGGCAGGCGTATTACGGCGTCAAGCGTGACTCCGCTCCGGGAATAGATGGAGAGACATGGCGGCACTACGGCGAGAATCTGGAGGGAAATCTTCAGGACCTTTCTGGACGGCTGAAACGGGGAGCGTACCGGGCGAAGCCGGTTCGCAGAGCATACGTACCAAAGGCGGACGGTCGGCAACGACCGATAGGGTTACCCGTGCTGGAAGACAAGATCGTCCAGCGTGCCGTCGTCGAGGTACTAAACGCCATCTATGAAACCGACTTCCAAGGCTTCTCCTATGGATTCCGGCCAAAGCGTCATCAGCACAAAGCGCTGGACGCCCTCTGGATGGGAATCTTTATGAAGAAGGTGGGCTGGGTGCTCGATGCCGACATACGTGCATTTTTCGACACCCTCAATCACGAATGGCTGGTGAAGTTTATCGAGCACCGGATAGCGGACCGGCGCATCGTGCGACTCATCCAGAAATGGCAGAGCGCCGGAGTGCTGGAAGATGGGAAGCGAATACAGAGTGAAATGGGGACTGTCCAAGGTGGAAGCATTAGTCCGCTCTTGGCAAACATCTACCTTCACTATGTACTCGACCTGTGGAGCCTACAGTGGCGGGATAAAAAGGCAAAGGGCGATTTCATCATCGTTCGCTTTGCCGACGACTTCGTCATGGGGTTCCAGCATCGTTATGAAGCAGACAAATTTCTCGACGAACTACGCCAACGACTGGCAAAGTTCGGCCTTGAATTGCACCCGGACAAAACGCGCCTGATCGAGTTTGGGCGGTTTGCGGCCCAAAACCGAAATGACAGGGGCGAAAGAAAACCGGAGACCTTCAATTTTCTTGGATTCACGCATATTTGCGGGACAACAAGGAAGGGGAAATTTACCATACTGCGTCAGACGATGCGTAAAAAGTGGCAGGCAAAACTGAAGGAGCTGTACATAGAACTTCGGCGACGCATGCACAATTCTGTTCCGGAACAGGGAACCTATTTACGATCAGTCGTAGCAGGTCACGTCAGATACTATGGTGTGCCCACGAACAGCACGGCTATCGGGGCTTTCAGAGACAAGGTAAGTCGGCTGTGGTTCAAAGTGTTAAAGCGCCGCAGCGATAAATACAGTCTCACCTGGAATCGGATGGGCCGCTTGATTGACAGGTATATTCCAGAGCCGCGAATCTGCCACCCTTATCCTTCGGAGCGCCTATGCGTCACTACCTGAGGCAGGAGCCGTATGAGGTAATTCCTCACGTACGGATCTGTGCGGGGGGTGCCGGGTGACCGGCATTCCTACCGTGACCCTCAAGACCGCTCAAGACCGTCAAGAATGCTGAGGTATCAGCTTAATCTCCAGCTTGCAGTTGACAGCGGCAGCGTACTTGCGAAGCATCTCAAGAGATGGAGAATGACGGTGAGACCCGAGTGATGCTTCTACTCTCGCCAATGATGGCTGAGAAACACCCATTTTGGCCGCCACTTGCTCCTGAGTCATCCCAGCCTGACGACGGGCCATAAGCAGGGCATCCAGAGCAGCAAATTCATCATCCAAGGCGTCCCAGGCTTTCTTGAAATTGGGGTCTTGAAGGTCTTTCTCCAATTTTTTCTTGGGGTCGTATGCAACTGGTTTATAGCTCATTACTTATTACCTCCTTCTGCCGTGTGAGCGCTAAATCGAGTTCCCGTTTTGGTGTCTTATCCGTCTTTTTTATGAAGCTGTGGAGAATTATGATCTTTCGTCCGACCATGGTGCAGAAAAACACTCTTCCAATTCCTTCTTCTGCCTTGGTGCGGATTTCAAAAAGGCCATTACCAAGCGCACGTGTATGCGGCATTCCCAAGGTTGGGACCGTATTCTTCCATGCGCACAGACAATGCTCGAAATCGAGCACGCAAGCCGACAGGCCAAGCATCAAGCTCAGCTTCGACGGTTTCATTGTAATATGAAAGACGATAAACCATGATCCAAATATACCACGCACGAGAGGCTAGGGGGACGTAGTTAAGTTGGTTGACTAACCAGTATTTACATGCTAATTTCTCGCTATGCCAAGAACAGCCCGTATCGACATCCCCGGTCTTCTCCAGCATGTGATGGTGCGTGGCATCGAAAAACGTGACATATTTCTCGATGACGAAGACAAAGCTCTGTTTGTTGAACGCTTGTCGAAGCTTCTTGTCTCTACCGGAACCGAATGTCTTGCCTGGGCGCTCATGTCCAATCACTTCCACCTACTCCTTCGCCCCCAATCAACCAAGCTTTCCACATTCATGCGTCGTCTGTTGACAGGCTATGCAGTTGTCTTCAACCTTCGCCATCACCGTAGCGGGCATCTCTTTCATAACCGCTACAAATCAATCGTCTGCGAGGAAGACTCCTATCTTCTTGAGCTGGTCCGCTATATTCACCTTAATCCCTTGCGGGTCGGTCTGGCTGAATCCATTGACGTTCTTGACTCGTACAAATGGTCTGGCCATGCTGTCATTATGGGGAATGGAGAATTTGCGGGACAGAACGAAGAAGAGGTGCTCCAGATGTTCGACAGCAAAAAGGGGCGCGCACGGAAACAATATCGTACCTTTGTCGACGACGGAATAAAGCAGGGGAAAAGGGATGAGTTGGTTGGTGGAGGATTGCGTCGATCCCTTAAGCTGTCAGGATCAGAAGAGTATGAAGCATACGATGGAAGGATTCTCGGTAGCGGCAGTTTTGTGGAGCAACTGCAACAGGTAACGGAAACCACCGACATTGCACCTGGCAGAGTATCACTGGAAGAAATTATCAGAACCATTGCGTCAATGTTTTCCATAGAACCGGCGTCACTGCGGCAAGGGGGCAAGCGAAAAGAGCTATCCGATGCCAGGGGCGCATTGTGCTATGTTGCTGTCATAAAAATGGGGATAAGTGGCGCATCGGTAGCAAGAATGTTGAACATCAGTCGAGCCGGAGTCAGTCTTGCAGCGCGAAGGGGCGAAGAGATATATAAGAGGAGCCATGAATTACAGACCGTTGTGGTTAGTTTGCAAACTTAACAACGTCCCCCTCACGTCCCCTTGCGGGTCGGTCTGGCTGAATCCATTGACGTTCTTGACTCGTACAAATGGTCTGGCCATGCTGTCATTATGGGGAATGGAGAATTTGCGGGACAGAACGAAGAAGAGGTGCTCCAGATGTTCGACAGCAAAAAGGGGCGCGCACGGAAACAATATCGTACCTTTGTCGACGACGGAATAAAGCAGGGGAAAAGGGATGAGTTGGTTGGTGGAGGATTGCGTCGATCACTTAAGCTGTCAGGATCAGAAGAGTATGAAGCATACGATGGAAGGATTCTCGGTAGCGGCAGTTTTGTGGAGCAACTGCAACAGGTAACGGAAACCACCGACATTGCACCTGGCAGAGTATCACTGGAAGAAATTATCAGAACCATTGCGTCAATGTTTTCCATAGAACCGGCGTCACTGCGGCAAGGGGGCAAGCGAAAAGAGCTATCCGATGCCAGGGGCGCATTGTGCTATGTTGCTGTCATAAAAATGGGGATAAGTGGCGCATCGGTAGCAAGAATGTTGAACATCAGTCGAGCCGGAGTCAGTCTTGCAGCGCGAAGGGGCGAAGAGATATATAAGAGGAGCCATGAATTACAGACCGTTGTGGTTAGTTTGCAAACTTAACAACGTCCCCCTCACGTCCAAACTTAACAACGTCCCCCTCACGTCCATGAACAAAATAGTGCCTGAATGACAGGTATTCGTAAAGCTCATCAGCAAGCTCGTTGCTTAAAATGTTATTTTTGACGGAAAGAACCAGCAGTTCCTTGTGCCATTGGTCTCCCCTTTCTAGCCGGATATTCCTGGACTTCAAGGACTGCTTGAGGATGTTTTCAATTCCGTTGTAGATATTGTGCAGGAAGGTGCCTATTGCGGCGAGTTCTACGACAGTTTTGGCTTCTCTCTTCAGAGTTTCTTCCAGATTGCGAAGCGCAGTTTCGACATTCTCCATCTCTGCTGCTATCTGCTTCGGCAGATTATCCATAAATTTTGACACCTGATTCTTCAATAAGCTCATTAAATGCAGATTTTCGTGAAAGATCTACAAGGTCAACCGGTTTGGTCAGATGCTTGAATAATGCTGCATAAAACTTGAAAAAACTGCGTGGATCCAGCCCTTTAACACCAAGATCTATGTCATGTGCATCGATGCCGTTACTTAGAGATGATCCGAAAACAACAACGGAGGTGACATTGAATTCCTTCGCAAATTGCGTGATTATCGCCCTGTCATTTTCAGAAATCATGCTTGTATCCTGTTAAATGCCGTTAGAATTTTGTCAAAATCTGCGGTAACGATAACACCTAAAATGAACGGCAGTCAATTCCAATGTAATTCGGCTTTGGATATTATGGATAAATGAGGGCTAGGGGTACGAGGGCAAGGGGGAGCTAAGTTGGTTTACTTCATATTGTTTCTGCGATTAAGTTTGCAATCTTAACAATGTCCCACTTATTCCCTGCTATTGGAGTGAATTTGATTTGCGTTAATAATCAGAGGGGGCAGTCGTGGTGGGTAATGGCTATGTTTTGTGAAAGTAGAAAGCTGTTATGAAAAACGCTGAATCAACTTGCAAAGTTTGGTAATAGTATAGTAAAGTTTGCCTCTACTTAAAAGCATGCAGATGAGTAAGGAGGCGTTGTAAATGACCGAATACGATTACTGGCAAATCTTTCCGCGCATGCCCAGAAAAGTGACCATCGGTGATATTACGGTGCGTGATGGTTTTCAGCATGAGGAGAAGTTTGTTTCAACCGCTGCCAAGATTTACTACCTGGAAGAGCTGATTTTTGCCGGTTGTCGCGATATCGAGGTGACCAACCTGGGTAATCCGGCCTCAATGCCCCAGTTCCGCGATGCCGAAGAGCTGCTGATTCATCTGCGCAGCGACGGTTTCAGGAAAAGGTGCCTTGCCCGGGGGATCAACTACAGCGACATCGTCCTGACAGCAATAACCATAAGAGAAGCTGCGGTTGACCGGGCTATCCGCCTGGCAGCGGAGGGGCGCGGCCCTGACCGCCTCCTGATGATGGTCTCCACCGAGGAGCAGCACCACTTTGCCAACTCAGGCTGCACCCTGCCGGAATACTGGCTGGAGGCGGAGCGGTGTATCAAAAAGTGCAATGACGCGGGCCTGAAGATGTGCGGCACGGTCAGCACTATCTGGGGGAGCCCGATTGCCGGGGCGACCGAGCTTAAAGACGCGGTCGGGTTTACCAAAAGGTGGCTCGATATCGGCGCGGCGGACATCGAACATGCCGACCATGACGGCAGCGCTTCTGCGCCTGAGGTCTATCGCTATTTCTCCATGATTCTCGACGCCATTCCCGATACCTCCCTGCATCTGGCGCACTTTCACGAAACCAAGCGAGTCGCTGCTGCCAATGTGCTGGCGGCTTTGCAGGCAGGCATCACCAGGTTCGAAGCTACCCTTGGCGGCCTTGGCGGCCAGCCTGCCAACTTTCTTGATGACTGTCCGGTAAAGGGGACCGGTGAATACTATTATAAAGATCCCCGTTATGTGGGGCTGGTGACACTGGAAGATACGCTGGTGCAGATCGACGAGATGGGAATAGCGCACGGCTGGGATGTAGACCGGGTGCTGACGCTCGGCAAACAGCTGGAAAAGACCATCGGCAGAAGACTCCGCTCCGAGGCGATCATGAACGGCAGGACGCAAAAGGAAGGCCATCCCCAGTTCGGCCGTCCGGGGCTGGCAAAAGCCAAGGAGAAGCGCGGGGAAGCACCGGAGCAGAAGTTTCCTTAAGGTGTTTGGGCACTTCTTCGCCAACTGAAGTTTCAGATAGTTAAAGCCCCCCCTTTTTCAAAGGGGGGGCTTTTTAGTATAAGCCCGGAGTGCCCGTATTCAGCTCGCCTTAAGGTGCTACCACCCTGGTGTTGTAGAGCAGCCGGTACTGATTGTGATCGTCATCAGTCGGGTACGCTTCCGGTGCCGGCGGCGGATAATCACTCATGCCGTGGAACGGGAGCGGTTCGAGATATTTGTACTCCTTGAACTCTTTGTAATAGTTGTCGGCTTTGAGAATAAAGCTTCTCGCCATGCCTGGCTGAGGAGCCGGCAGTCCCGGGAAGGTCAAGTCAAGCTTGTCAGCGTAATTCATGATGGCAAATTTGTTATCCCGCCCTGTCAGCAGCTCTCCAACCTCACCGTATCTGGTGAAATTGCCGTAGCCGTAATAACCGGGATGGGGAGGAAGACTTTCATCGTTTACCAGAATCCGGTGCTGTTCGGTATTCATGGCCTGAATCGCATGTCCTCCCGCCTGCAGATTGGCGGATGACGCTGTCAGCTCCTGAACGGTGACGCTTACCGGCGCGGAGTCATCCAGACTGATCCGGTCGATTACCCAGACCTGGGCCTTCTTGATCCCCAGGTGAACCCTGATGCGGTGGTCGGAACTCAGGAATTTGCTGCCCATGTCGATAATCATGGTTTTCAGGTCGCCCATCGGCATGCCGAATGATTTGACCTTGACCCAGGCGCCGCTGCTGTCCACAACTTCAATATACGGCTGGACAGTTAGGGTTGAGGTATAAAGCTTGGAGTTGATGATCTGCCAGCCGTCAATCACCAGTTTGGCGTTTTCCGGATGCTGTACCGTGCCAAAATCGAGGGTGTAGTAATTATCCGGGTCATCGGCAGTCATTGGCGCCGGGTTGTCGTCCACCGCCACAAGTGATGTCAGGACGTTGGCGCCTTTCTTGTCGGTCGCTGTCAGTGGCAGAACATCATCTTTGAGAGTGTAGATTTTGAAGGGTTCCACGTAGCCGTAGTAATAAGTGTTTTCCGCCCCGGAGGACGCTATCTGATAGCCTGCCGGATAATCCACCGCCAAAAGTTTTGCCTCATCCAGCAGCGTCGCCTCAATCAGAGATTCCCATATTTTTACCCGGTAATTACTGCTTTCATCCGGAACCAGATCTTCCAGGGTTATGTATGACGGTTGATAAAGGGTGACATTTCTGAGTCCTTTTTTGATCTGGGATATTGCCGGGCCTTGCAAGTCGGTTTCATAGCTGTAACCGGAGCCGTTCCAGGAATAGACGAGCGGACAGCTGCTGGAACAGCTGTTATCGCAGCCGCAATCCCAGCTGATTGCCCCTTCGGTGAAGGTGGCTGTTTGCGACGGGGTGAGCAGCTGCTGATGACCGTTGTCCCGTGCCTGGACACGCCAGTACCATGCTTGAGCGGATGAGCCGAGATCCTTTTGCCAGCTGCTTGCTGTCTGCCAGCCCGACTGTTGCAGATTCGGGCTGTCGAAGGTCGCGACCGTATCCAGCTGGAGGTTATACCAGACCGGGTCGGTATCCTGGGGCGCGACGGCGCTCCAACCGAAAGTATGGAGGACCGAACAGTAGCCGCTCAGTCCCCCCTGAGCAGTAAGAAGCGGGGCAGGGGGCGCTGGTGGCGGCTGTGCCACAGACAGGGAATATGCTTGGGTGACATAGGCGCTGCCGCCGGTAGTCACTCTGACCGTTACCGCAGTCGTTCCTGTTACGGGATTAGGCCAGCTGACAAGCCCTGACGAGGAGATGGTCATCCCTGCAGGAGCCGAGTCCAGACTATAGGTGAGGGCTGTACCGGTGGCGCTGATTTGATAACTGTAGCCGTAGCCGGTCAGTGCCGTGGTAGTTGGGGGAGAGGTGATGGCGACCACCGACAGGCTGAAGCTCTGGAGAGCATAAATGGCGGGGCTAGTGCCGTTCACCGTCGCTTTGACCGTTACCGCGATACTGCTGCCCCCCTGACCGACTGCGGGGATCCAGCTGATTTTGCCACCTGCGTCAACGGTCATGCCGACCGGTGCGCTTGTCAGTGCATAGCTGAAGCTGCCTCCTGCCGGATCTGACGCCGTTATATAGGTGACGTATTCCGTTCCAGCTGCTGCCGTGACCGCTGGTGTTGACGTGATGGCAGGAACTGCGATGGTGAATGCCTGGGTGGCAAATTTCCCTGACGAACCGAATGCTGCTTTCACCGTTACCGGGTTGTAGCCGCTCTGTGCCGCTCCCGGTGTCCAGCTGACCAGGCCGGAGGTGGCGTTAATGGTCATCCCGGTTGGTGGCGGGGTAGTGCCGCTGTTAAGCAGTGAGTAGCTGAGCGGAGTGCAGGTTCCGCTGCAACCGGCAGCGTTTGCGCTGACGCTATAGCTGTAGGCAAAGCCGGCAGAGGCTCTGGGGGTGACACCTGGAGTGGAGGCGATGTAGGGCGCATTGAGAGTAAATATTTGGGTGGAGCTGTTGGCGCTGATGCTCCCTGCCTGCACTCTTACCGTTACCGGAAGGTTGTTGGCGCCCTGACCGCTTGCGGGTGTCCAGGAGATGAGACCTGCCGGGGAGATGGTCATGCCGGACGGTGCGCCGCTGAGAGAATAACTTAACGTGCCGCCAAGCGGGGCGGCGGCAGCAACCTGGTAGCTGAACAGAACAGTTTCAGAGGCTGTTTGCGCAGGAATCGCCGTTATTGTCGGCACGTTGTATTGAGACACCGTCAGGATAAATGTCTGGGTAGCCGGAGCGGCGCTGCTACGGTCGGATACCTGGACTGTGACTTGCGTATCGCCGCTTTGTGAAGAGGCCGGCACCCAGGTGATAGTGCCGCCGGCAGAAACAGTCATGCCTGCCGGGGCGGACGGCAGTGAGTAGTTCAGTTGATAGTTGTCAGGATTGGTGACTGTCAGCTGATAGGTGTAGGGGGCGCCATTGACGGCACTGGTATTCGGGGGCGAAGTGATCACCAGTGGGTGATAAGGGGTGACCGGGATACTGAAACTCTGCTGCAGTGATTTGGTGGCGTTACTGACTGTGACAACCACATTGTTGGCACCGGCCTGCGCTGTCCAGGAGATCAGCCCGGCGGCGCTTATCGACATGCCTGCAGGGGCAGCAGGCAGACTGTAACTGAGGCTGCTGCCTTCCGGATCATTGGCCAGAACCTGATAGCTATACATCTGGCCGACAGTGCACGTTACCGCGAAACAGGTAGTCACGGCAGCTGAGGTGATTCGCGGCAGCTGGCTGTCATTTGCCACTGCAATCACAAAGCTCTGGATCGCGGTGACGCCAAGAGCGTCAGTGACCCGCACGGTAACATTCATGGCGCCAGCCTGGGAATAATCCGGAGTCCAGCTGATTGCGCCGCTGGCAGCGTTGATGGTCATGCCGTTCGGCTTGACTGCCAGCTCAAAGCCAACAATGCTGTTGCCGCTTCCCATGGCAATTGCCGCAACGTTATAGCTGTAGGCAACCCCCTCGCTGGCAACTGTTATCGGGGTTGAAGTTATCTGGGGTTGATTCGGGAGCTGGCCGGCCACACAGATAGATGCGTCAGCTGCTGCATATGCGGGCATTGTCACTGACGCCAGGTTGCTGTCCGCATATGAATTGCCGCGGAAGGCCCGTACCTGGTAGGTATAGGTAGCAAGCGGGCTGACACCGGAAATGTCGGTGTACTCGCTGCTTGAGCCGGCAATGTTAGCCAGCTGCACCCACTCGCCGTTCCAGATCTGTACCAGCACCGTAACGCTGTCTTGACCGGGGAATATTTCATTCCAGGAAAGTTTTACCGCGTGGGAACCGATGGCCCTGGCTGTCAGCGACCAGGGGGCACCCATGAGCGTGACGGTTTCAGCAATGTTGCTGTAGCTGCTATAGACCCCACCGGCAGTCTTGTACCCTCTGAGCCGGTATCTGAAGGTAGTGGAAGGGGCAATGCCGGTATCTGCATAGCTGGTAGCGGTCACTGGAGTGACTGTGGCAATCTGGGTAAAGTCCATGCAACCTGCGCCGCTGCAGCGCTCAAGGGCGTAGCCGCTCAGATCGCTGGTGCTGCTGGCGTTCCAGGCAAGATTTACCTGTGAGGAGGAGATCATGGCGGCAGTGAGGGCTGATGGCGCGAGCGGCAGGATTGTGGCTGCAGCAGCAGTTGCGCTGTAATCTGATACCCAGTAGTAGCTGTTGCCGGAAACTATTGTCGTTCCGGTCGCTCTGAGCCGGTACTGGTAGGTTGTCCCGGCAGCGACGCTTGTATCTGCATAGCTGAATGGTGACTTTGTTGAGAGAACAGCCAGTTCGGTAAAATCAGTGCAGCCGGAGCCGGTGCAGCGCTCGATCTTCCAGCCGGCAGTTGTTGTGTCGCTGTCTGCCCAGGCAAGGTCGATCCGGTTCATGTTGACAGCCGTTGCTGATAATGAAGCGGGGGCATTGATATTGGCAACCTGGCTGATGCTGTTGCTGGCAGTCTGCCACGGCTGGCCGCAGCCGCTTACCGTAACGCCGTTGCCGCGAATCTGATAGCTGTAGGTAGCCCCGGGCAGGATGGTGGTGTCGTCGTAGGAAAGGGGCGTGCCCGACTTTGAGCCGATCTTGACAAAATCGCTGCAACTGTTGCCAAAGCAGCGATAGATGTCATAACTTGCCGTATCGAGAGTGGTGTCCGTCCAGGTCAGGGTCAGCTTGATTTCATTCACCCTGGTGACAGCCAGCAGCTGGGGATTTGCCGGAGTTGCCGTGGTCAGCGCCAAGCTGCTGCTGGCAAAGTCGCAGAGATGATTGCTGTTGTTGTAGGCCTGAACTTTGTATTCGTAGGCTTGATTGCTGCAGACAGTCATATCGGTTTTGCTGACCGAGCTGGTGGCGTTCGCCCCTGGATACGCCGTAACAATCTTTGCCGGATCCGTTGCCGGGTCACAGCCGCTGCCGCTGCAGCGGAGCAGGTTAAAGCCCTCTTCCTGGGTGCCGGCAGAGCAGTTGTCCCCCCAGGTCAGGGTGATTTTATTGGTGCCGGTTACCGCTGTCAGCGGATACGGCGGGCCGGCATCCGGAGTGGTAGCAGTTGCACTGTTGCTGTAAGGGGTGAACCCGGGGGTGGCGCTCGTTGTCCAGGCCGGATTGGCAGCCTTGATGCGGTACTGGTAGCTGGTGGTTTTGGCAACCGTGGCATCGATCCAGAAACTATCCTGCGCTGCTGCTGTATTGGGGATTTCAGCAAAAGTGCAGGCTCCGGCAGGGGTGCAGCGTTCAATAACAAAACCGCTCTCCGAAACAGTGGTGTTCGTCCATTGCAGCCGCACACTGGTTGAGTTTACGGCCGTGGCGGAGAGTGCTGACGGTGCGGTAAGAGTGGTCAGGGTGTTGGCAGTGGCCACGCTTTGAGTGCTCTGGCAGGTGGTGCTGTCCGGACAGCCTGTGGTGCCGCTTTTGTAGGACGTTCTTGCGTAGCGGTAGGTTGTGTTTACCGCCAGACCCGGATGCTGAAAGGTTGTTGTGGCAGCGCTTGCAAGGGTCGCTGCCAGGATCGTCGGCGTGCAGCCAGCGCCGCTGCAGTAATAGATGTTATAGCCACTGACGCCGCCAGTAGCGCTCCAGGAAAGATTGATCTGCGTTTCTGAGACCCTTGCTGCTGTCGTGGCACCAGGCACAGTCAGGGGGGTAGCCGTAGCGGTAGCGGTAGTGCTGTATGCGGACGTCCAGTTTATGGTCGTGTTGGCTGCCATTAGCTGATAGCGATAAGTGACGCCCGGCACAACAGCGGTGTCAATATAGCTGGTATCAGGCTGGGCTTTGGCTAGTACGGCGATCTGGGTAAAACTGCTGCAACCGGCGTTCTGGCAGCGTTCAACCCTGACTTCAGTTTCTGTAGTGGTGCTGTTTACCCAGGATAGATTCAGCTGGGTTGAGCTGACAACCGCTATGGTCAGGCTGGCCGGGGGAGGGGTGGAAGGGGCAACCGTTCGGCTGTTACTGTCAACGCTCCAGCTGTTGGTGGCGGTTCTAACGGCTCTGATCAAGTAGGTATAGCTGTTGCCGGCGATGACACTGCTGTCTGTATAGCTGGTGCTGTTTGCCGGCCTGGTGGCGATGACAACATTATCGCGCACGACAAGATAGCTTGACTCATCACTGTTCGGGTCTGACCAGGAAAGATCGATGCGGGTGTCGGAAACCGCTACAGGGGGAGCCAGAACTGCCGCTGCTGCTGCCGGAGTGGCGCGGGTTACCGTAGCGCTGTATGCCGATGCCCAGGAAAGCGCACTGTTAACCGCCTTTACCCGGTAGCTGTAACTGATTCCGTTGGCTACTGCTGTATCAACGTAGGTTGTTATGCCTGCACCGGTTGTTGTCAGAACGGAACCGTCAAAGGTGCAAGCGGCCCCCTGGCAGCGCTCAATAACTATGCCGGTCTCGGAGGAGCTGTTATTGAGCCAGGAGAGAGTGATCTGGGTAGTATTGTTGGCTGTTGCGGTCAGACTGCCAGGCGCTGGAGCTATTGCCATGGTGGTCGCCGTGGTGATGCTGCTGACAGGGAAGACCCAACCGCAGGTGGCGCTCTTGTAGGCCTGCACCTGATAGTTGTTTGCCGCCCCGGGAGGGGTCAGGGTGCTGTCGGTATAAGTCAGGACATCCGCGCCGACCTGGCCGGTCTGGGTGCAGACCCCGCCAGAGCATTTCAATATCCGGTAACCGCTTTCATCGGTGCTGACGTTCGGCCATGAAAGGCTGATTTTTGCTTCATTAATGGTAGCGGGGGTGACGGTGAAAGCTTTGTTGAAACTGAGGGCATCGAAGTTGACCGTACCGACGGAGCCGGCTGCCGTGACGCACCGGACGGAGACCGTGGTTGTTCCGGCCGGGATGGTGACCACTTCATTGAGGTTTACCCAGCTGTTATTACGGGGGTCATTTGCTTCAAGGCTGAAACCGGGGTCGGACGTAATGCCGCTGCCATAAACATTACAGCCGGCCGCTCCGGCGGTCAGAGTGGAATTGACATAAGCGGAGAGGACGTACTGCTGGCCGGCGGCAACGGCTACAGTCTGAGCTCTCCCCATAACCTCTGTCACGTCGCCGACTACCTTGAGGCTTTTGCCGCCATTGAAGAAAAGAGCCGTATCGATGCCTGCGCCGAGCGCTGAGCCGCCATCAGGCGCGGCCGACCAGCCACTGGCGGCATCTTCAAAGTTTGGATCAAGGAGAAGATTGGGGTATGAAAGTGACGGGTGTGGGGTTGCAATGGTTACGGTCGTGCTGTAGCCGCTTTCCCAGCCGAGGCCGGCGTTTTTGGCTTTGATCCGGTAGCTGTAGGCTGTGCCGCTGCAAGCCGAGGAGTCGGTAAAGGTTGTCCCGTGGGGAGCGATGGAAGATGACGCGGTCAGAACTGAAAAGTCGCTGCAACTGCCGCCGCTGCAGCGTTCAACCACAAAACCGGTTTCCGTAAGGGTTGTATTGGCCCAGGTCAGTTTGATACCGGTAGACGAAAGCGCCTGGAGGGTCAGACCGGTCGGCGCCGGAACAGTAGCGGTGATGCTCTGGGTGCCGCTCACCAGGCTCCAGGGACAGTCGGCGCTCTTGTACGCCCGGAGACGATACGTATAGCTGTTGTTCGGGGCAAGCCCGCTGTTTGTATAGGTTATCGTGTTGGCCGGCAAAGGGTAGGTGACGGTGAATTTGGCATCGTCATCACCGCAATAGGTGCTGGTCCCCGTGCAGCGCTCCACTTTGTAGCCGCTCTCATCGCTGTTCGGATCATTCCAGTCGAGTCGGACTGACGATTCAGTCAGTTGTGTCAGGGTAAAGTATTCCGGCGGGGCCGGTGTCGGCAGGGTAACGCCGGCAGACAGTGAAACAGCGCTGCTGTACCAGGGGGTCTGGCTATTCGTTGCCATGACCTGATACATGTATACTGTCCCGTAACAGGCGGCTGTATCAGGGTATGAAGTTACATTCGTGCCGACTGTCGCCAGCAGGCTGGCTGTGCAGGGGGGATTGGCGCAGCGCCAGATTTCAAAGCCGGTTTCGCTGGCAGTCCTGTCAGCCCAGCCGAGAGTCACCTGGGTTGTACTGTTGACCGTGGCCGTAAAACTGTTCGGCTCCAGTAAAGTTGTTGTTGCTGACAGCTGACCGCTCTGTTTTGCCCACTGCTCGGTCGTGACCGTCTTGAAACTCTCCACGTAATAGCTGTAACTGGTGTTCGGCAAAAGGCCGCTGTCACTGAAGCTAAGGGGGGCGGTTATGACGCCGCCCAGCTGGGCAAAGACGGAACAGCCCTGCCCGGCACAGCGCCAGAGCCGCAAGCCGCTCCGGTCGCTATTGGTGTCGCTCCAGGAGATATTAAGCTGTGCTTCAGAGATGCGGGTCACGGCAAGGAGTTGCGGGGCTGTCGCTGCGGGGGTGGCGCGTTCCACTTTTGTGCTCGCCAGGCTGTTCCAGGGTAGCACGCTGTTCGTGGCAACTATCTGGTAGTTGTAAACGGTGTTTTCAGTGACTGCAGTGTCGCTATAGACAGTGACGTTGGCTGCTGTCGTGAACAGCGGCGGTTCTCCCGGAGTGCAGCCGCTGCCGCTGCAGCGCAGGATTTTGAAGCCGGTCTCGCTTGTTGTCCGGTCTGTCCAGGCAAGTGTAATCTGGGTGGTGCTGTTTGCCGTAGCGGTAACGCCGGTCGGTTCAAGAATGGTAGTGACTGCGCTTTTGGGGAGGCTCGGCGAACTCCAGCCGCAGGTCGCACTCTTGTAGGCGGTCAGTCGATAGTAATTGGCGACCCCCGGAGTGGCGCTTGTGTCGCTGTAAGCGCGCAAGGCGGCTGCAAGCCCGGTGGCAAGCGGCGTATAATTGGTGCCGTCGAGACTGCGCTCAAGGTTGTAGCCGCTCTGATCGCTATTGCTGTCGGTCCAGGTCAGGCTGACCGCTGTTTCGGAAGCTCTGGCCGCCGTAAGAACCGGAACGGCAGCTGCCGGGGTGGCAGGGGCGGTGAAGATGTTTGAAGGCGTAGATTCCCAGCCGGTGCCGACGGCTATGACGCGGTACGTGTAGGCGGTTGCGGCGCAGACGTCGCTGTCATTGAAGCCGTTTGAGTTTGCCGGCCTGATGGCGCCGGTCTGGATGAAATCGGCGTCAGCGCAGGTTGCCAGCGCACAGCGCTCGACTCTGAAGCCGGTTTCACCAAGGGACGTGTCGCTCCAGTTCAGGTTTACCTGGGTGCTTGTTGCTGCCGTGGCTGTCAGCCCGGCAGGAGCGGTGACGGCTGGAAGTGTCACATTAAGCTGATTCCAGCGGGAAACTGTCGCATCGCTGCTTCTGAATGACTGCAGGCGGTAACAGTAGGCAGCGCCGGGGATAAGATTTATGTCGGCATAGGTGGTCGCAGCCGCCGCCAGCGGGATGGCAGCGCCCCACGGATTAGGATTGGTGTCCGAGCAGTCGCCGAACTTGCGCTGCAGGGTGTAACCGTCCTTGCCTGTTGATCTGCCGGGCCAGGCAAGTGTCGCCGAGGTAATAGTCGCCGTGGCAGCCCGCAGAGGGGCAGGGGCCGACGGGATGGCCGGTGCGATCTTGTAAACAAGCAGATCGGTAGTGCCGTCACTCTTGGTAGTATACCCGGCGGCAAAGGCCTCATCGACGGAGTTTGTTGCTATCGCCCCCGTGGAGGAGTTGTTGCCGTTGGCGTTATACAGGATAGCGCTGACAATATCCCCTTTGAGGTAATTGAAGGCGACGGTCAGACTGCTGCGCGTTGTGCCGTTATAGCTGTCACCGGTAAGGTAAGCGGTGCCGTTGGAATCGATGGCCATGGCGCCGGCCTCTTCAGAGCTGCCCGGTTTCTGGTAACTCTTGTCCCAGACCGTATCTCCTGCCGGGGTGTAGCGGATGACGCGATAATCCATGTCGCCGGCTTCACTTTTGCTGCTACCGGCAACGATGATGTTGCCGTCAATCGGATCAACGCTCACCCCTACTGCATTGTCATCACCATGCCCCGGCCCGTCAACCGGGCGTTCCCAGAGTCTCAGCGCCGTGGTGTTTGCCCCTTTGTATTTGATGGTATAAAAATCCTTGTTGCCCGCGGCATTGGTTGCGTAGCCGCTGACATACAGATCGCCGCCGGCATCAACCGCCAGACTGAAAGCCTTGTTATCTCCGGCTGGGGGGGCGGCGCTATAGAGTTCGCGCCAGATAAGATTGCCGTTGGCGCCATTATGTCTTGCGGTGTAAAAATTGTAGGTGCGCGGCTCGGTGCGGGGAGTTTTTTCACTGTAGCCGGTTACGTAGATGCTCCCGTCCGGTGCGAAGGCGACTGCCGCAGGGATGTCGTCCCCGCCGTTGTCAAAGGGGGTGGTGTCCCAGAGGCGGACACCGGCGGCGCTGTATTTCAGCAGGTAGATATCATCGTTGCCGCTGGGATTCTTGCCGAAGCCGACTACCGCCACATTGTCGGAGGCATCTACGGCTGTGGCGATAGCCACTGCGCGGTCGTCAGTCGCTCCCGGACCGTTATACTGGTCGGCGGTGAGCGCCTGGGGAGAAGCTGCCGGGGCTTTGTAGCGGAGGGTGAAAAGCGAATTGACATCAACGTTACTGATGTTAAGGGTGGCATAACCGGAAACAGTGGCAATATTGGCGCTGTCAACGGCAACACAGGTGGATATGTCCGATGCGCTGGTGGGATCATCATAGCGTTCAGACCAGAGGGGAGTATTGGTATTCCTGTCAAGCTTGATGGTCAGGTAATCCCAGGTCAGGTTTCCCATGGTATAGCCGGGGAAAAAATCGTGGCTGGCCCCGGTGACAACCGGATTGTTATCCGGGCCGACAGCAATGGCCGCGGCATAATCATCACTATCGGCAAGGCCGTTGTAGCTGTACGCCCAGGCTGGCGGGGCAGCCGTCACGCTTGTCGTCAGGGTCTGGGCGACATTGGTGTACTGGGAGGAGGTCTCTCCAATAAAGGCTTTCACCCGGTAGGAAAAATAGCTGTCCTTGTCATTGGAAGTTAAAATGTCTGTATAGGTTGTAACTCCGGCGCCTTCGGTTTTTATTACCTCGAAGTCGGAACAGTTAAACAGTTTGCACCGTTCGATCCTGAAACCATCTTCGTTAAGAGAGTTGTCAGACCAGGTCAGCTTGATGCTCGTGCTGGAGAGTGTCTGCACAGTCAGCCCGGTCGGCGGATTTAAAACTCCTCTGTCATACTTGACAGCCACATAATCCAGACTGCTTGCTGCGGTATCAGCCCAGCCGGCGATCAGCAGGTCACCGCCAGAGGCGAGGCCCAGTCCGACCGGGCGGCTGTTTTTACCTTCCACGCCATTTAAGAGGCGCTGCCAGATATTTTCGCCATTGTCTGCCCTGTATTTGAGGGTTTCAAAGGACGAGATCCCACCGGTTATTGTATACCCTGTGACAAATACCGCCCCGCCGGCAGCGTCAAGGACAATCGCATCGGATTCGGCGGTTATGTCGGTTCTGCCATTGCCTGAATCGAAGATGTTTCGCCAGATGGTGTTGCCGCTTGCGCCGTCATGTTTGGCAGTATAGAAATCATAATGGCCGCTCTGGGTCGACGAATAGCCGGTTATGTAGACATCTCCGTCCGCAGCTATCACCATTCCTTTCGGTTCGTCACTTTCACGGCCATCAAAGGTCGCAGCCCACAATTGAGAACCACTGGCAGCCGCGTACTTTGCCAGGTAGATGTCGAGATCAAGACCGTTCGAGGCTGAAGCCGCAATGATGACATTGCCGGCGGCATCCATTTTCAGCACTTTGCCAAAACATGGATAGGGCCCGTCGGTGTAGCGTTTTACCTGGGGCCAGAGAGGGTTTCCCTGAAGGTCATATTTGATGGTGGCGCACTCAAAGACCGTGCCGTTCCACGACTGGCCGGTAACAGCAACCCCGCTGGCACCGGCCGCCATGGCCGTAATCTTGTTGACCCCCGGGTATCCGGCCGGACCGCTGTAACGGGCTTGCCAAAGCGGCGCGCCGCCTGCGGCCGGATACTTCAGGAGGAGATAATCCTCCTTGCCGGAGCTGTTCTGGGAGTAGCCGCCGACGTAGACATTGTTAGCGGGGTCAACGCTCATCACTGCAGCGGCGTCATTGCCGTTGGCAGCGCCATTAAAGGTCTGTTCCCAGAGAACTTCGCCGCCGTTTTTACCGCCGCAGGAGCTGGAGCCGGTTGTTCCGCAGTATTTGATCGTATGAATATCGAGGTTTATGCCGTTCCAGATAGTTCCGGTAACAATGACGTCATTATTGGTGTCCACCGTTACGTCGTTACTCTGGTCTGATCCGCCGGACCTGTCGTAAGCCGCACTCCAGAGTACGCCGCTGCCGTCAGCCTTGAACTTGACCGTGTAATAATCATCATTGGTGCTGCCGGTAAGATTGCGGTAACCGGTAACGATTACATTGCCCGAAGAATCATATGCCGAGGCGGTCGCCTGCTGCTTGCCGGCCTGGGTGTCTGCCCGCTGCCAGAGGATGTCGCCGCCGCCGGCACAGGCTGAAGACGCAGAAAAATGCAGCACAAGGCAGCCCAGGAAGAGAGCCGGAGCCATAAGGTGCCTGGTGCGTAAAAGCCGGAACATGGCGACAATGCCGTTGTCTCTCATGATCGTTCCTCCGGTTGCTGGCGTCAAGCGCTTCAGAGCGTTTACCATGGCGTCACCCTGTTCCAGGAGTTGTCCGGCCAGGAGCCGGTCGGGTGGCAGTTTTGCTGATAGGCGCCGGTCGGGAAGCTGCCTTGTGAACATTCTGTCTGGGAGCCGTCATTATTGTAGGTCCAGCAGTCGCTCCCTTCGAGGACCGGGGTTCCTGCGGTCACCCGCCCCTGGTGGCTGGTATTCATGCAGTTGGTTATCATCAGTTTTTTCAGCCCTGATGTATGGGGCGCGTGACATTTGGAACAGGTAAAGGAGTGCATGATAGTTCCATTGGCGCTCTTCCACCCTTTGACCGCTTCGTGGATGCGATCCTGGCTCTTCCATTCATGGTTGACGCCGTTGGTCAAGTTGCCCTTGGAGTGGCAACGGACGCATAATCCGGCAAATTTGGCCACATCTTCACTGGTGCCGCCAATATCTGCATAGGATTGGGCCCCACCGCCCTGGCCCGGATTTGCCACGTCTTCCTTATTGGGTGAGCTCATCCAGGTCCCTTTCAAGAGCGGTACGGCAAAATCCTGCTTGGAGCCGAGCGTCGGGGTGACGCCATGGGGGTCATGACAGGGGGTGCAGAGGCCGTTGATCCTGTTTTGTGTCCCGGTTGAGTGATTGAGGAGAGTCGACGCTTTCAGGTGACCGCCCGCAATCGGCACTGTTTTGTAAGGGTAGCGGAGCATGTAGCCGGTATTGGCCTGGCCAAACGAAGGTGAATCGAGATACCCCATTATTTTTGAGGAGGCTCCGAAGGTGGTCTGGTAGCCCCAGGGGGTCTTGTACCCTTCAATGCCGGTGATACTGGCGTTTTGGGCAGCGTTCATATGACAGTCAAAGCACTGGCCGCCCCCTTCCCTGTAAGGGTTGATCGTGTCGCCGGCGTTGGCTTTGGCCTTGTAATTGTATTTATAGCCACCCTTGCCGGCCTGGGTCTCCTTCAGGTTGCCGCCGTTTCTGGTGCCGTTAAAGGTCACATAACTGGATGTCGTGCCGACAACCCGGGTGCCGTGGGAGTTGTGGCAGTCAAAGCACTGCACGTTAAACAGACCGTTTCTGCTGTTGTTAATGGTCGCATCGGTTCCGGTGGCGCTGTTATAACCACCTTGATTGGCAACAGCATTGCCGTGCGCCGAAAAAGCTTTGGTAAGGCCGCTTTTGCCATTAGTCGGGGATTTGCCCCAGGGAGCAGTCCCCGTCTGTGAGTAGCGCGCCGCTATGCTCTGTTTATCCCAGGCATATTGCCGGGGGGTCTTGCAGTCGCCAAAGGGCTGGGTGTTGTTGTTCTGGTCGCTGTGGCAACTGATGCAGTGCGGAGTTACTTTGGCAACCTCAGCCCGTTCCGTAGGGATAACGCCGCTGCTGACATTATTTGCCAGAAACTGGGTGGCGGTTGAATAAAGCTTGTAAACGGTTGGCCGGATGCCGGCCCCCCAGATGACCAGGTCAACCGCTGCATTCGGGGTCGATGAATAGTTGAGGTAGTTGTAGCCTTTATGATAGCGGACATCGATCAGCCCTTCCGGGGTAGCTTCCCAGTGGCAGGCGTAGCACTGCCGGGCGGTGATAGCAACCCCCTGGATATGATGAGAATTGCCGGCGAATTGACTGTTCATCACATCAGTGCGGTTGCCGATGGTCTGGGCATGGCATTTTGTGCAGTCCCGCGGCTGGCCGAAAGCCGAATGTCTTGGCACCGGTTTGTTCAGGTGGCAGCTGTTGCACGGCTGTTCATTGGCATGACTGTCGGTAAAGCGGTGTTCATGGCATATAGTGCACCTTGAGCCGCTATTGTGGCCATCGCCGCCATCAGCCCGGTAGTGCTTGCTCTCCGGTGAGTGGCAGACATTGCAGATGCCGTTATAGGGGGCCGAAGTTTTAGCATAGTCGATGCCGCTCTGGGTCCGGGTGAAAGATACTACTGCTCGTGTATAAGGGATACCGAAGCGGCCGTCAGTGGAGGTTGCCACCTGATCGTGGATCATATAAATGTTTTTGTCGCCATGGGGGTCATGACAGTCCCAGCAGAACTTGCCCCCTTTCCAGACCCCCAGGGTTTTGCCGTTGGCGTCTTTACCCCAACCGCCGGAGTTTTTGAAGTCATTGAAATGTTTGTAGCCGAAATGAACCGAGGAGGCGCGCGCTTTTTTAGGTTTGATCTGGCCGGAACCGCCATTGAAACCAAGCGAATATTTAGCAGGAGGATATTTTACCGGATCCTTGTTGTAGTCATGACAGCTGGCGCACTTGTCACCGGTGTCGTCATCATGGCACTGGAGACAGACCCCCATCATCATGTACTGGTTTTTGATGTCAGCTTTCTGGTCGTCGTTCCAGATGCCGGCGCCGGTGTTGTGGGTCTTCTGGTCGCTGGAGTGGCATTGGATTGCCCCCTGGTCTGTCAGGCAGGAGACGTTTTCCATGTTGCGGTGATCGGGTCTTATGACGGCTGTGCCGTCCGGCCATTTAGCTGTTGCCCTGTGAGAAGCGGAGAAATTGACAAGCTGGGGCGCCATGGATTCACTGTTGCTGTGGCAGGCAAGGCACTCGCTCTGGGCGCGGGTCATGTGGCAGTAAACACATTCGCCTTCAAAGCGTTTCGCAAACTGCTGATGTTGGCGCAAGCGGAAAACATTGTTGGGATCGTTGTGGTAGATAGAGTTGTCATGACAATACCAGCAGGCGTTGTTGCCGGGGAAATTGGCTGCCGGGTTCTTGCTCACCGGATAACGTCCGGAGCTGGAATACCTGCCATGGCCGGATGTCACCCACTCGGTCAGATTGATTTTGGCATTACTGCCACCGGTAGTGATGGAAGTGTCCTGATCAGGGCCGGTAGTGCCATGACAGTTTTTGCAGACGACCTGAGCGCCGACCGACCCGCCCCAGACCGGGTCAACCCCGTCTTTGTGGCAGGCGGTGCCTGAGCAGGATTTGTCGGCATTGTAGGTCCCGCCCTGTTTGAAAAGCACATCCTTGATCTTGTTGACATGAAAGTCGCCATTAAGGTGAGACACTTCGCCCATGGCGCCGGGCGGAATACCGCCGGCATGACAGGTGGGGCAGTTGCCGTTGGCCTTGATAGTCGCATAGTGGCATTCGTCACAGGCATAATCCGACTGGACATGGCGCGGGTGGGAGTTGGCCCTGGCTGTCCCTACGCCCTGGTTGGGAAACATGGGGATCGCCCCCATCCACTCCTTGCCCGGCGCCCAGCCGGTCAGAATCGGCCAGACCTTTGCCGACTCAATAGCGGTGGCCGGGTGCAGCTTGCCGTCATGACAGCCGTCCGTGCTGCAGGAGCCGACCGGATGGCCGTGACAGGTGTTGCATTTGGCCCCCTTGTCGGTCCAGGCAAACTCCTTGACCTGTTCAGGGTCTGTCGTCCCGTCGCTATGACAGTAAATGTTGTCGCAGGTTTTCTTAGTCCTGTTGTAACTGGGCTCCGGCCGGCCGACTATATTCCACTTGGAGTAAATGGCGACATCAGGTTTGCCGTCTACATGGACAGCCAGAGAAGAGATGTTTCCCAGGGCGTTGTCGGTGCTGACTGTGGCGTTATGGCAGTAATAGCAAGGGTATTTCCGGATCCACTGCGGGCCTACCAGCAGGTGGTGGCCGTTGGACGACATGGTCAGGTCAGGTGAACAGAGACCTTGGGTTGCATTCCACGATCCGCCGATAGCCGTGCAGTTACTGGCGGTATTGTCTTCGGCGGTTCTCCCTTTGTGACAGGAAATACATTTTGCCGTTTTTGAATCAGACCAGGAGAGGGCAATTGTTGCCTGACCAGGGCTGGTGCCGGAACCTTTGTTGCCGTCGCTATGACAGTAGTTGGTGCAGGTGCCGTTGCGGGGGGAAAGCTGGCTGAGATAGTCCGGATAGGTGACCGAGCCGTTAATGTAGCTCCCTCCCGAATTGGGCGAGGTCGTAAACTGCACGGCAAGGGGGCGCTGGCCGGCACTGGTGGCATGGGCAAACGGTTTTGCTTCACTACGGTGATCAGGGTGGCATCTGCTGCAGACGGTAGTGCCGTTGCCGTAGTAATCGCTGTGTTTTCCCTCATGTTTCCCGTTAAATGGCGGTGCGCTGTGACAGAGAGTGCAATCGCCGGTAGATGCCTGGTTGCCGACACCAGAGAGGGGTGCGGAGCCCCACTGCGGTGTGGATTTCTCAAAATGACAGTTGATATTGGCACAGTTGCCCAGGGTGTGAATTGCTGCTTGCGGGAATGCCGAGGTGGTATTTTTGTAGACTGCGTTAAGGGGGGATTTGTTGATGTTGGCGGCCAGTTTGATCAAGCCGTCCCGATGAGAAGAGGTGTAGGCGGCGCTGCCCGGGTGGCATTTGGCGCACGCCTGCGCTGTTGCACCATCACCCAGATGAGTTCTATGGTTTCCCTGAAAACCGCCGCTTGAACTGTTCCTGAACGGAGCATCTTCGGGACGGATATCCTGAGTGCTTTTGGTCCCGTGGCAGTTATAGCAGGCTAAGGCTGCCTCTGCCTCAGTTGCCAGGGGGGAAAAGATTGCAGTCGCCAGTATCATAAGCCCTGCAACGAGTGATTTGGAGCGCATATTCAAGCTGCTCATTTGACAATCTCCCGAAAATCTTCTCTTAAAATATATGGAAATATTTAGCCGATAATTTGCTGCTCCTGAGGTTTTAATAAAAATCTTATTAAAGTTTTTTAAATCTTTGCAATTTATAGTCCAGATATTTTGCAGCGAGGTAATCTGAAAAGCTGAAGCAGTTGGTTGTAATGCAAAACGATGATGGCGCTAGCGGGATAACTCAGGTTTTAAGGGAAGGTGGTTGCAATTATCGGGATAGTTGGTGGCAATGGCTTTTTAGAGGAATAAGCAGGGATGTTTGAGTGTCAATGCAGGTTTGCTACCTTGGAACCAGACTCAGCCGCACTTCAGCCGGAAAACGGCAGGATGCCTGCGCCGCTGCTGCTGCCAGTGGCTCAACTTGAGCTGTTTCCGAACTGATAAGAGAGAGGAAAAGGTCAATAAGCTCAGGGTCGAGCGCAGAACCCTTCATGGACCGCAGGATCTTGACAGTCTCTTCCGGAGTGTGTTTCTTGCGGTAAGGACGGTCAGTTATGAGTGCATCATAAACATCAGCCACCGCCACGATCCTGGCTTCAAGAGGGATCTTGCTGCCGGCAAGGCCGGTCGGGTAACCGCTGCCGTCATATTTTTCGTGATGATAGTAAATTATGTTACGTACCGTCTGGGACAGATTTGCCTTGGCAGCGACGTCAGCGCCCCAGCCGGCATGCTGTTGCATCGTGATAAATTCTTCATTACTCAGCTGCTGACTGCCGTTTAAAATAGCCTCGGAAATGCCGATCTTGCCGCAGTCGTGGAGCCAGCTGCCGTATTTTATCTCGCGTTTCATATGCTTGGACAAATGGAGGACATCTGCGATCAGCAGGGCAAAGATGGCAACGCGGTCACAATGACCTCTTGTGGAGGGATCTTTCAACTCTATCGCCTGTGCCAGTGAGCAGAGCACGTCTTCATGTTCCTTGCGCAGCGAATTGAGGCGATTATGATGGAGCATCCCCTCCTTGACAGCGTCGAACATATCTTCATTTGTCCACGGCTTGACCATGAACCGGTAGACCCCGCTTTTATTGATCGCTTCCAGGGCACTGGCCAGGTCTGCATGGCCGGTCATGAGAATTTTGACCGTTTCCGGTGCGATATCTTTCAGCTTGCTGAGAAATTCCAGCCCGGACATTCCCGGCATCCGGTTGTCTGAGACCACAACAGCGATCTCATGGTGTTGGAAAAGCTCCAGAGCTTCCTTGGCGTTTTCAGCGGTTAAGATTTCAAATCCTTGCGTGCGGAACAGATCTCTGGCGACTTCCAGAACAAGTTTGCTGTCATCGACGAACAGGATTATGTCACTCATTTAGCGGCTCCACAGAGGCTGAAAATTTAACGGTCAACTTACTACAAATTTGAGTCGGTAAAACTGCGTTGCAGTTGCACTTCCAGATTTGAGAGTGGTTGGCAACAATAAATATTTTCCAATCAAGCCAATGTATAACGGAAACACGGTAATGTCAAAAAAAGATTGGCACCCAGGCAAGCGGCAGATATCACGACGTTCAACAATCGCCGGCGGGGAGGGGAAAACGGAGTGAAGCGTTACCGCAGTATCCCCTCTGCCGCTCTGATGCCGCTGGCCCAGGCGCCGGTTATGCCGCGGGAGGTGCCGGCGCCGTCGCCGACCATGTAGACATTGCTGCTGACCCGGAAATGGCCGTCCAGGAAGGCCGGTTTGTTGGCGTACATCTTGATCTCCGGGTAGTACATGATGGTGCTCGGGTGGAGGATGCCGGGGACTATGGTGTCGAGTTTTTTCAATGCCGCCCAGAGGTGGCGCATGATCTTGGCCGGTACGGCGAGCCCGAGATCACCGGCAGTCACCGGGCAGCTGGGAGGGAAAGCGTAAAGATCTTCGTTAAAGGTTTCGGCGGTGGAGCGTTTGCCCATGCGGAAATCACCCACCCTCTGCATGAGCGGTCTGCCGCCACCGATTTCGTTGGCCAGAGTGGCGAGAAAGATCGCCATCTGTTGACCGCTGCGGACCGGATCTCTCAAACCAATGGTCTTGAGGAGGGAAAAATTTACCAGACTGTTCCCCTGCTGCTCCTCGGAGAGGGCATGACCGTTGACTAGGCTGAAACCCTGATAACGCTCCAGCACCACCCGCGCATGCCCCGAGTTGGTACAGAAAGTGCGTACCCC
Organism: uncultured delta proteobacterium; assembly: GCA_963787125.1. Taxonomy (GTDB): domain Bacteria; phylum Desulfobacterota; class Desulfuromonadia; order Geobacterales; family DSM-12255; genus VEOV01. The sequence goes on along the minus strand of CAWBBV010000016.1, from coordinate 103,666 downwards.
GTCGGGGAAGAGAAACTTGGGGTCGTAGTAATCGTTGACGATGGGGTAGTTGTTGAGCGTTGTCTCGACACGGATGCCCACATCCACCACGTTGTCGATGTAGTCGATGCCCACCCTCTCCATCACTCCTTGCAGAAAGCTGAACCCTTTGCGGCCCGGGGCGACGATCACCTTCCGGCCGCGTAGCATTTCCGCGCCGATAGTGACAAGCGCCGTACCGTCAGCAGCCTCGCTGACATCAGTCACCTCCCGTTTCAACATGAACTGAACCCCGCGCTGCGCCAGTTCATCAAGGAGGCGGCGGATCAGTATCCGGCTGCGGTCGGTGCCCACATGGGCCTGGCGGATGTCGATGAGAGTTACGCCGAGCCGTTCCGCCCGCCGCCGGTATATTTCCAGATTCTGTTTCTCCTTGATAGTCGGCTGCAGGCAGCGTTCCACCACCGGGAGAAGCCGCTCGGCCTCCTCTTTAGTCCAGTTGTCGGTGGCAAAGCCGATGGGATAGGTGTAGTTTTGTTTGCAGTCGTTTAGCAGGCCGCCGGAGCAGATCTGATCCCGGTCGATCATAAGGATGGAAAACGACGGCGACAGCTCGCTGAGGTGAAAAGCGGCTCCGAGACCCGCCGGGCCGGTACCGATAATGATGACGTCGAAGATCCGGTCTGGCATGAGGCCACCCCCTGCTTGATAATCCTGAAAACGTGTATGCCTGAAGACACTAACGAAGGAATTATACACTCATATTATAAATTAGTCGTTTGCCGTTGACGACTTTAGCGGTTCCCGCTACATTCTTTGCGGCAAAAAAGGGGATACTTTAATGACAATATTGCAGCTAAACGCGATCGCCGCCTGGTTTGACAGGTTTGTCGCCACTTTCCAGGCAAAATCTCCTGACGGGCAGCGTAACTATGATCTGAAGATTGACCATACCTTCCGGGTTCGCGCCATCATCGAGCGTCTGGCAGAAGCGCTGGAACTTCCGCCGGCGGAGCGGAGACTGGCTGCTGCCATCGCCATCTGTCACGATGTCGGACGTTTCCCCCAGTACCGGGATTACGCCACCTTCAACGACGCGACCTCCACCAACCATGCGGGTTTGGCTGTAAGGACGCTCAAGGGTGAGGGGGGACTCGCCGGTCTTGACCCTGAACAGTCTCGCCTGCTGTTGCAGGCGGTGGCGCTGCATAATGTTTTCGTCCTGCCGGAAAATCTCCCTCCGGCTGTCCGCCGCTTCGCCCGGCTGATTCGCGACGCCGACAAGCTGGATATCTGGCGGGTGCTGATCGAATACTGTACCGCCGGGGCAGAGGAGCGCAGTTCTGCTGTGATCTGGGAGCTTCCGGACACCGGCGCCTGCTCGCAGCAGGCTCTGGCTGAGGTCACGGCCGGAAGGATGCTGAGCCGCAGCCTGCTGGCAACGGTCGATGACTTCAAACTACTGCAGCTTTCATGGGTTTTTGATCTGAATTTTGCGGAGTCCTTCCGGATATTGAGTGGGCTGGGGTATATTGAAACGCTTGCCGCTCTGCTGCCGGGACAACCCGGCTGTGCTGAGGCCGCCACGACAGTGCGCACGTATATGATCTCCAGGATGGAGCGGTAGGGACGGTTGACACGGTAACCTGTGGCAGCCCCTTGAACCAGCCGCTGGAGCAGTAAGATAGCACGGCATGAAGCGCAAAAAAACCCTTCCGCAGACTGCAGAAGGGTTTTTTGGTCTCGGGGATATTACGGTCAGCTCAGCAGGCTCACCCCGGTCATCTCCATCGGCTTTGCCAGGCCGAGAATGTCCAGCATGGTCGGGGCGATGTCGGCCAGCCGTCCACCGTCACGCAGGTGGGCGCTCTTCCTGGCCTCATCCACCAGTACCAGCCAGACCGGGTTGCAGGTATGGGCCGTGTACGGCCCGCCGTTGTCATCCGCCATCTGCTCGGCATTACCGTGATCAGCGGTGATGAGGGCCGTGCCCCCTTTTGCCAGGATGTTGGCGGTGATTCTGCCGACGCAGGCGTCAACCGCTTCCACCGCCTGTATGGCTGCAGACAGTTTGCCGGTATGCCCGACCATGTCGCAGTTGGCAAGGTTGAGGATGACGACGTCATACTTATCGGAATCAAGCCGCTGCAGCAGCTCAGCCGTTACCAGGTAGGCGCTCATCTCCGGTTTCTGGTCGTAGGTTGCCACTTCCTGCGGCGAGGGGATCAGGGCGCGCTCTTCGCCGGCAAACGGCTCTTCAATGCCGCCGTTAAAGAAGAAGGTGACATGGGCGTATTTTTCCGTTTCGGCGATCCGGAGCTGCGTCCTGCCCGATTTTGCCAGCAGTTCGCCGAGGATGTTGGTCAGTGATTCAGGGCCGAAGGCGATCGGCAGGCCGAAGGTGGCGTCGTATTCGGTCAGGCAGACGTAGGATGCCAGGGCCGGTGGGGTGCCACGGTCAAAACCGTCGAAGTCGGGCAGGGCGAGTGCTCTGGTTATCTCTCTGGCCCGGTCAGAGCGGAAGTTGAAGCAGATGAAGCCGTCGCCGTCTTTTACCGTGCCGTCGACGCCGTCAATAACAGTCGGCAGAATGAACTCATCCGTCAGCTCGGCCTGATAGCTGGCAGCTACTGCCGCCGCTGCTGAGGCCGCTTTGTCGCCATCGCCGCAGACAATCGCCCGGTAGGCTTTTTCAACCCGATCCCAGCGGTTGTCCCGGTCCATGGCATAGTAGCGGCCGATGACCGTAGCTATGGTGCCGCAGCCGATTTTCTTAATCTCCGCTTCCAGCTCGGCCAGGTAGCCGGCGCCGCTTTTTGGAGGGGTGTCCCGGCCATCCATGAAGCAGTGGATGAACACCTCCTTGAGGCCTTCTTTTCGGGCAAGGTCAAGCAGCCCGTACAGGTGGGTGTTGTGGGAGTGGACGCCACCGTCTGAAAGCAGTCCTGCAAGATGCAGGCGGCCGCCGGCAGCGTCAGTTTTTTTCATGCAGTCAAGCAGGACCCGGTTTTGGCAGAGCTCGCCATCGGCTATCGCCTTGCTGATGCGGGTGAGATCCTGATACACGACCCGGCCCGCGCCGATGTTCAGATGCCCCACTTCCGAGTTGCCCATCTGCCCTTCTGGGAGACCGACGGCCATGCCGGATGTTTTGATCTGCGTGTGGGGATAGGTGGCGATGAGAGCGTCAAGATTCGGTGTTTTTGCCAGCGCCACGGCGTTGTTGGCGGAATCGGGGTTTATTCCCCAGCCGTCGAGAATCATTAAAACCAGCGGTTTCTTGTGCATGGTATGTCTCCGTAAAAACATGGCTTATATTTACAGCATTTATAGGTTGAACCTGCAGTCTGCAATCCTTTTATCTAATGATGATAACCTTCATTATTCAGTATCGTAAACGCCCGGTAGAGCTGTTCGAGAAAAAAGGGGCGGATCATCTGGTGGGTAAAGGTCATTTTTGAAAGGGAGATAAGGCGGTCGGCTCTGCTGCGGAGCTCCCCGGAGAAGCCGTAGGCGCCGCCGATGACAAAAACCAGCTCCGGGGTGCTGTTGTCACGGTACTTACCCACAAGGTCTGCAAAGGCGGGGGAGTTAAACTGTTCACCGGCCTCGTCGAGGAGGATGAGGCGGCCGTTTTTCGGCAGGAGCTTTTCGATCCGTTCTGATTCACGCTGGCGCATCTGCTCAGGTAGCACGCCTTTCTCTTCCTTGACTTCGGTTACTTCCAACGGCGAATAGCGCCTTACCCTGCCCGCATACTCATCAATACCCGCCTTCACCCAGGCTTCCTGGGTTCTGCCGACCCAGAGCAGACGGAGCTTCACTGCCCCTTACCCTCCCAGAGATATTCTGCCGGTATTTTAGCCTGCCGGGCAGCTCCCCAGAGTTCATCAAGGTCATAGTAACTGCGCATCTCTTCCAAAAAGACATGCATAATGACATCGCCGTAGTCAATAACGATCCATTTGCCTTCCTTTGCCCCTTCCATGTCAATGGCTTTGCCGTATTTTTTCAGGCCGGTGCGCACCGAATCGGCAATGGCAACCACCTGTCTGTCGGAGGTGCCGGTGGCAATGACGAGGTAGTCAGCGATGGTGGAAAGCCCCCTGATGTCGAGTACTTTCACATCGAAGGCTTTTTTGTCCAGCGCCAGGGCGGCACACTTGATGGCGCGGTCATCTGTTGAAATTGTTGGTTTAACGGTCATTTAAAAAAATCCTTTTTTCTGAAATGTAGCGGGCAACCCTGTCAGGAACCAGGTAGCGGATTGACCGTCCTTCCCTGACCAGTTGGCGGACAGCGCTTGATGAAATGGCAAGCGGCGTGTCGGGAAGATAAAAAACGGAAAAGCCTGACCGGTGGGTCAGGCGCATCTCGTTGGGAATATAACAGAATTCAGACCTTATGGCAACAGGAAGCGGCAGAGTCAGCTCTGAAATGATCGCTTCGGGGCGTTCCACCACCACTATATTGCATAAGTTGAAGATATCGGCGAAGCAGTACCATGAAGAAATCTCCAGAAAGGAGTCGCTGCCGATGATGAAAAAAAACTCGTCAGCAGGCGCAGAGAGCCGCAGGTCTCGAAGAGTATCGACAGTGTAGGAGGTTCCGCCGCGCTGCTGCTCCATATCGGAAACTGTGAAATGCGGGTTGTCGGCGATGGCAATCTCCACCATGGCCTGGCGATGCAGAAACGATATCTCCCCGTCGAGCGGCTTGTGGGGCGGGGTTGCCGCCGGTATGAACATGATCCGGTCAAGCCCGAGTCGGTCGCGGGTCGTCTCTGCCACGCGCAGGTGAGCATTATGGATGGGGTTGAAGGTGCCGCCGAGTATGCCGATTTTCATTGTTGCCGTTTCCCTCTGAAATCCGTTCCGATCAGTTTTACCATACGCGAAGCTTTTCAATAAAAAAGGTCGTTTGTCACCCTCGATATTTTAGAAGCTGACTCATGACCTTTTAGCCTGTCTTATTCACTGTGAGGAAGAAGCGCTAAACGTTTATGCCGATGTGACGACCATCCGCCAGTTCAACATCCAGAGACAGCTTGCCGCCGAGTGCTTCAATATACCGCTTCAGAGAAGATATTTTTACTTCGTGGCCGCGTTTCTCCAGGTTAGCGACTGAAGGCTGGGAGATGCCCAAGGCAACAGCCAGATCGTGTTGCGACATCTCAACCGTTTGCCGTAATTGAGCAAGGCGGAGTTCAAAAATTTCCTGATTTGCCTGAACACGTGCTGCTGCGACTACAGTCGGGTCTACTTTTTTTATTAAATCCGAAAGTTGCTTTGCCATAACTCACTCCAGTTCTTGCAGATAGTTCAGAAATTCACTCTCTGCAATAGGGATCATAATTTCGTAAAAATGTTTATTTCCGGTTTTGTCACCGCCACACAGCATTACGGCCTGGCGGAGAGGATCAAAGGCGAAAAATACCCGGTACGGTTTGCCTTTGTGTTGAACGCGAAGTTCTTTCAGGTTCTTTACCTTGTCAGTTCCTTTGAGGCTATCAACGTGGGGTCTGCCTAACGTAGGGCCGTATTGCTCAAGAACCAATACAGCGGCCAACACATCTTGCTGCTCCGAAGCCTCCAAGCCGAGAAACCAATCGTCGAAGTATTCAACCGTAACAATTTTCCACACCATATTTCATTTCCCTAATAAGACAATAGCTTTCGTGCTATATAGTGTCAAGGTTATATTTGTCGTCACTCAACAATTTGAAGTCGCAGTTTGAAGTGCGCAACGTGATGATCTTTATCCCCTCGTCGGGAAGTAAATGTGAATATGTGAAGGGCGTTATACTCTGGCACTCCATGAAAATCGAACACGTCAATTCTGATTTACATGGCAACCCGAGATCTCTCCTGGAATTAAAAAAAAGAGCCGTGAGTCAACTCTTGTATCTTGCGAAGTTGAGCCACGACCCTGTTTGTCAGCCGGTCTAAAATCCGTAAATTTACGAAATTGCCAGTTGCCCCCTGTGGGTGCGTAAAAACGAGACGGCGGCTTGCTCGCCTCCAAGGTAGTAAATGATTATATTTGTGTCGATCAGGTACACTACCGCCCGTCCCATTCTTTCCGCATTTTTTTCTGAAAGGTGACTCCGTCAATTGTGGTTTTTTTCAACATACCGGCTGCTTGTACAAACGCATCATCCGAGACTTCATCTGTGGTAACGGGGGTTATATCGAGAAGAATATGTTTTTGCTTGCCAATTTCAATTCCTGGGTGGGGTATGAACCAGCCGCCTTTTTTCACTATCGCTTCAACTCGCATACTATCTGCCCCCTTTTCCACTGTCCTTCCCCAAATCCAAGCGCATTGGCATCTAAAATTCTACTTTGAAGATATAACGCTTTGAATTCAAAGACAATAACAAATCTTCTCCGGCATATTCGCGGTACTCCGGTCCAACTTCCTGGTTATACTTTTGCAGAATTAACCAGCTGAACGGCAGGGACACGCAGTGCGCGCTGTGCCGCCAATAGCGGCTTGGAAGGTAGTTCGTCACTTAGCTTGAATTTCTAGGGACATAATACTATTTAGGGGAAACGGTTTATTCCATTATGCCCCCCGAATTCCAGCAGGGTTTTCGGGCAGGTCGTAAGCCTTGACATCATATTTTTTTCCATTTGTTATTTGGAATGATGATCCTCATCCTTCTTCGAATTGTAAGAAACTATTTGAGTGTTTCTGATCGCGTCGCCACGATTGCACTTCGAATGTAAGGGGGGGAAGAGAGCAGGTCTATAAGTTCCTGACGAGTGAATATCAGACGAGTCTTAGATAGCTGATTACTCTTTACGTCCATGGGATAGAACACGATGGATGAATGATCTCGTGCTGGCCATATGGAGATCGCTTCAGAATTGAAACGATTTTGAACGATGGGTCTCACTATACTCTGAAGTTCGGTCGAAATTACTTCCCAATCGGCGTCAAGCTGATCGCGGCCCCACTTGCCAAACAGCCTTGTGGAAATTGCTGAGCGAAGCTTTTTTTCAGGCAGGATTGAAAGCTCTGCAACCGTTTCCTTACTCAATGCAAAGAACCCAACTCGGCCTCTGTCATTTAGGAAGTTGAAATGAGTGTAGCTCATGTATCCAGTAATTTCTGTTGCAAAGCCTTTTTCTCGTGCGACTTCCTTCACGGTTTTCATGACTTGATCCATCACATGTTCAGACGGCTGGCTCGATAAAACTACATTGCGCAAAATACGTCGATTCTCGTCAAGTTGCAGGCGAGCTTCAGTGAGTTGACCTTCAAGTCGGGCGGTAGTTTCTTCTGCACGTGCCGCCTCAGCTTTCGTGTTTTTCTCAAGTCGGGCGATCGTTGCTTCCGCACGTGCCGAATCTGATTTCGTGGTTATTTCTTTTACAGTACCGCACACAACCGTCGCTATGAGTGCTATTATCGACACCCACCCGCGCGATGTGATTCGCTTGGCCAGTGACTGTGTCCCGGGGTGCCATGTTACTCCGCCAATTGCTGCTATTGCCGTTACTGCGCCAGAAAAAACTAGCAAGACATTTATCGCTAGATCCACAGGTTTCTCCTTAAACGCACAACCTCATTCAGCGATCAACTCGTTATTGTACATTTTGTTTCTCGCTTAAAAGTCACATGAATTTTAGGATGTACCCATGCGACGGTTTTCTTTATGCATAACTCTTTATTCCTTTTTCTTGGGAATAGATGATAAAGCATTCAGGACCCACTTGTTGAAGCCAGTACTCTTCTCATAAGTGTAAATGTCAAATTCCTCAGGGTACAGCTGTTGGAAACTTTGATTGAAAATAGTTTCAGAATAATCTCCACCTATGGAGGTCAGAACTTTGCTTAGTTTTTTGTCAATGTCTTTGATCAAATTGCCCTTCTGTTTTCGTGGCAGTTTGACCGCCTCCCCAAACGCTTGTAGCTTTCTGAATGAAAGTTCCTGTACTGCGTATACTTTATCATTCATCATTAGTCGCCAGAGAATGTCCTTTGATTGCTGACACTTGAAATTGCCAATCGCTTCCACTGCCTCTAAGCGATTTTTATAGCTCGTCCTGTCAGATGCCTGTTTTTTAAGTGTCTCGATGTTGTCAGGGGTCGTATTTTCCATGAGGCAATCCTTTCGTTGGTTGGTTGGTATTCGTGGGGCGATAACTCGTACTTGATCAGACGTTTTGTATTTATCACCGGTTGGCCGACCTAACTATATGTATATGGTTTTCTTAAGGTCCTTGGCTACTGTGCCGTACTTCGCAAACCGGAGCTCTTCTTCCGGTTTCCATCTGCAGCCTGTGACCTCAGCTGCTAAATGACAACCAGCAATATTAAAAAAATGAAAAGTTTTGCCGGCAAAAGATTGACTTAACTATCTGAAAAATAACAGTACAGTTTGCAAATTTTTCTGCCATTGCGAACATTCACTTTAATGGAAGAAATGGGAAGAAACGGAGATAGTCGGTAGTATTAGCCTTTAAAATAAACAGTAATAAGTACAATCATCAATTATAGTTGTATGTGTATACGACATAAATTTTACCAGATATTTTATTATATATGCATAATTCAATTGGTAACTTTACATCGGCAGAATCATTTAACCCAAAAGTGACTAACACATTAATACTACCACGGTTATTTTCTATAATTCCACCAAGTTCTGATGACATTGGTAAATATAGTTTTTTGTTAATAATATGAGGTGGACGTTGACTTGGGTACAAGTTTTCGAATTCAAAGGGCAACATCTTCATATCTATTTTATGCATTGATTTCCAATTTTCGTAACTTGAACTCCCGCTATCATCAAGCTCAGATTCAAAAATAATTGGAATGAAATTATTGTAAACATTATAATCTAATATCTTATATGCGTTATAGTGTTCACCTTTACGATTTTCACCATATATAATGTAATACTGTTTAGCTAATGCAGTTTCTTTGTCCTTGTTCATTTGTAATACTTTGTTATTATAATCATCAGTTCTTTTGTAATTCATCCATTTTAATTCTGTATTATATGTTTTGCGTAAATCGTAATAATCCATCACATTTGCTGCAACCATATTTTTTATTTTACAGTACATATCTTCAGTTATTCGTTGCTTACTAGCTGTTATATCTTTAAAAGATGATTCTGTAACAGATTGGTAAAGCTTGACGGATTGAATTTTTTCACTTGAAGGGTTGGGAGCATTGCAGCCGTAAGAAATGATCGAGATGACCAAAATAATAAGCGATATTCCAAACAGATATAATTTCTTCCTTTGCATGAGTTTCTCCAATATTTGGATTTTTATTGGGTATTTAATGGTTCAACATCCTTATTGATCGGTTCTTGCACGCGTGAGCCGGTGAGCCGCCCAAATGGAATATTTAATCTGTGATCATTGGAAAGCTGTCACGGTTTTGTCTAAAATTAATTCGACTTGAGCAGACAATCAACAGCCTGAATTTGAAAAGTTTTGCATGCAAAAGATTGCCTAACTATCCGATAAACAACAATACTGTTCTTAAATTTTCGCCAGATTTCGGAATGTGCTTGAACTTCGCCGCCGGCAGTTCCTATCCTTTCAGCAGCTTCATTTACGAATAGCAATAGCATCTACGGCAGACTGGCGCACCAGTGGCAGGCCGGAGCAGTCATAACGGTCATCCCGTCGTTGCTGAAGAGGCGATATCCTTTTGCAGAATTAACCAGCTGAATAGCAGGGACACGCAGTGCGCGCTGTGCCGCCAAAAGCGGCTTGGAAGGTTGTTCGTCACTCAGCTTGCATTCAACCAGTAGAAACGGTTCCCGTCCGTCAGCTATCAGAAAATCAACCTCCTGCTGTTCCTTATTCTTTATGAAGTGCAGTGAAAATTCACCGGCGCCCAGGGCGTTCCATGAGTTGATTCCGCGCCACAATTCGAGCGCCACCATATTTTCAAAGCGAGCGGCAGGATCCTTGATGCGGGGAGTGTCAAGCAGATAGACCTTGCGCTCCTTCTGGATTGCCCTGCTGATACGCTCAGTCCAGGTAGGGAGACTGAAGGTCAGGTAAAACCGCTCAAAGATTGATAGCCAATTCTGGACGGTAATGTAGGAAACTTTCAGATCTTCGGCCAGCGAAGTGACTGAAATGGAACTGCCGATTCTGGAAGGGAGCAGGCTGTATAGCGTTTCAACAGTGGTAACCGAACGGATATCGGTCAGTTCACGGATGTCCTCGCGTATGAGCCGCTGTCCGTAAGCGCCGCTCCAGCGCCGGTATGACGAAGGATTCCCTTTCAAAAACGGCTCAGGAAAACCGCTCACTGTTTCAAGCTGCTGCCAGGCCGCAACATTCTTTTCATCCAGCCCATCAGGTATAGCCAGGGGATCAGCGAGGAAAGCCGTCATTGCTCGGGGCGCTCCTAGCTCTGCTGCGGTAAAAGGCCAGAGGTTGAACAGCAGATAGCGTCCGGCAAGAGAGTCACCGCCTTTCTGGTAGAGATCGAGCCTGCCGCTGCCGGTTACAAGGAATTGATAGTCGGCAGCGAACTGGTCATAGATGCCTTTCAGATAATTTTTCCAGTCGTTGTACTTGTGGATTTCATCAAAAATAATGAGGGGTTTTGAGTTGTCGTGACGAGTCAGAGTGGTAAAGAAAGAGGGGTTTTCAAGCAGTTTTGCCCGATGTTCAAGGATGTCCCAGTTAAAGTAGAGGCTGTTGGTAAAACCTTTCGCTATGATCCTCGCAAGGGTTGTCTTGCCCGCCTGCCTGGGGCCGGCCATAAAAACCATCGCCTTGTCAGCCGCAAGTATTTTCCATGTTTCAAGATAAGAAGTACGTGTTTCCATGCTGATAATTTTATAGTCCACTGAAATATAGTCAAGACTATTTTTCAGTGGACTATAAAATAGTCTTAACTATATTTGTGGCCGCTAACATATTTTCAGTAAATTAAGTGCCCCAAGCCACTTCGTCGGCGCTTTGCCAGCGAGTAAGCCGGATGAAGGCGCTTCGACTCCGCTCAGCGCACGACTGTTCCCTGAGCGGAGTCGAAGGGAATTTACTCAGAGCTCATCAGTGGAAGGGGTGTCTCGCTTACTCCCTTATCTGGCCGTTGCCAAAAACGATGAACTTCGTCGTGGTGAGATCTTCCAGTCCCATGGGGCCGAAGGAGTGCAGTTTGGTGGTCGAAATGCCGATCTCGGCGCCAAGTCCCAGCTGGCCGCCGTCGGCAAAGCGGGTCGAGGCGTTGACCATGACGGTGCTGGAGTTGACCTCGCGGATAAAGCGCTGGGCGTTGGCGTAATCACCGGTGACGATAACTTCGGTATGGAGCGAGCCGTAACGGTTGATATGATCGATGGCCTGGTCCATGTTGTCAACAACCTTCACTGCCAGGATCAGGTCGAGGTATTCTGCCTGCCAGTCTGCTTCTGTAGCCGGAAGCGCGTCCGGAACGAAAGAGCAGACGGTTTCGTCGCCCCGCAATTCAACATTGAGCGCTTTCAGGGCATCGGCGATGCGCGGCAGAAAGGCAGGTGCTATGTCGCGGTGCACCAGCAGAGTTTCCAGGGCGTTGCAGACACCGGGGCGCTGTGTTTTCGCGTTGACTATGATTTTGCCAGCCATGGGGATGTCGGCAGCCGCATCGACAAAAAGATGGCAGACCCCTTTGTAGTGCTTGATGACCGGAATCCGGGAGTTTTCAACCACAAAGCGGATCAGGCTTTCGCCGCCGCGGGGGATGATGAGATCGATCAGCTCTTCCTGCTTGAGCATTTCCAGCACCGCTTCCCTCTCCGTGAAAGGTATCAGCGACAGCGCCCCTTCCGGGATGCCTGCCCTGGTCATCTCGGCGCAGAGGATGGCGGCGATGGTCCGGTTGGAGTTGATCGCTTCGGAGCCGCCGCGCAGGACAACGGCATTGCCGGCTTTCAGGCAGAGTGCGGCAGCATCTGAGGTGACGTTTGGCCTTGATTCATAGATGATACCGATAACCCCCAGTGGGATTCGCATCTTCCCCACCTGCAGGCCGTTCGGCCTGAGCCACATTTTATCGACGCCGCCGACCGGGTCAGGCAGGGCGGCAACTTCGCGCAGGGCGTCTGCCATCCCCTTGATCCTGGCTTCATCCAGCATCAGCCGGTCGAGCATTGCTTCAGCCATCCCCTTTTCCCGGCCATTTGCCAGGTCTTTGCCGTTTTCAGTAACCAGCTGCGCCGTTGCGGCGACAAGGGCATCGGCCATGGCAAAAAGGAGCCGGTTCTTTGCCACTGATGACAGTTTTGCCATGGCGATTGACGCTGCGCGGGCATTGGTGGCGAGTTCTGCAATCTGTTTTGCTATGGTCATAGCTTTAAGTCTCCGTATGATAAAATAGTTAAAACATCTACCCGTATTTCAACAAAAAATGCAATCCGGAATTTAGATTGCCAGTGAATTTAATATATGGTATTTTATATATTCAGGAAAATAAATAGTGCCCGGAGGGCTTATGAAAGAAGAATTTTATGTCGAACGGATTGTCAGGATTATAGCCGGATCTTTTATTCTTGTCTCGCTGATTCTGGCTCATTTTCATTCTCAGAATTGGCTCTGGTTCACCGGTTTCGTCGGTCTGAACCTGTTCCAGTCCGGATTTACCCAGTTTTGCCCGATGTTTAATATCCTGCAGAAACTGGGCGTGCCCAGATTCCCGGGGAGTTGCTGCAATAAATGAGCATCCGGATTACGATTCTCTGCGACAACAGTGTCGGCCCTGTTTCCGGGACCTTGGGAGAGCACGGCTTTGCTGCCTTGATCGAACAAAAAGGGGGAGAGCCGCTGCTCTTTGATACCGGTCAGGGACTGACGCTACGGCATAATGCCAGAAAGATGAATAAAGATCTTTCCCTGGTGAAAAAAGTGGTGCTGTCTCATGGTCATTACGACCATGCCGGCGGGTTGATGCCGCTCCTGCAGGATTCCGGCGGCCGGGAAATATTCGCCCATGACGGTGTTTTTGCGTCGCGGCACCGGCTCAAGGATACCGGCGAATGTTATCCTATAGGCATTCCTGTTGGTAGATCTGAATTAGAAGCGGCAGGAGCGATATTTAACCTGTCAGACTCGTTTCGTCAAATTAACCCCGGCATTATGCTGACCGGCGAAGTACCCAGAGTTACCCGTTTTGAAAGCGGTGATCAGGGTCTGTATTGCGACTGTAGCGGCCAGGAGCTTGATACGACGCCCGACGATCAGTCGCTGGTGATTGAAACATCGAGAGGGTTGGTGATTCTGCTCGGCTGCTGTCATGCCGGTCTGGTGAATACTATTGAGCATATTGCCTATCAGAGCGGTCGGAGGGATGTCTACGCGGTGATCGGCGGAACGCATCTCGGGTTTTGTGGCCAGGAACAGCTGGAGAAAACAGTCGCGGTCATCAAAAGTGCTGGCATCAGGAAGCTGGCAGTGTCCCACTGTACCGGTTTTGCAGCTGCAGCCAGGCTGTCCAGAGAATTGCCGAAGGAGTTTCAGCTTGCCATGGTCGGATACACATTGGAGATTGAACTATGAATAAAGTTTACGGCGTACTTTTGTTGACACTATTGACAGCAGCTTCACTCTTTGCGGCCTCCTCAAAAGACATTACTTCGGTTGAGGCTAAAGCGCTGCTGGCAAAAAACAGCAAGGTCTTCCTGTTGGATGTGAGGACGCCACAGGAGCGGAGTCAAGGGTATATTCCCGGCTCAGTGCTGATCCCGATCGATACAATTGAGCAGCGGGTAAACGAGGTGCCGAAAAATCGGCCGGTGGTGGTTTACTGCGCCGTAGGGTCCCGTTCGAGGTCGGTTGCCCAGGCTCTGGCCGGCATGGGATATGCTGAAGTTTACAATATGAAGGACGGGATCATGGGTTGGTATCGCAATGGTTATTCAATCCAGAGATAGGTTCCTTGTTTCGTCGTCACTCTGTTGCGCTGTTCCTCAAGGATGTGTCTGGCTAGTTTATGTCGGTCACTATTCTCGATGACCCGGAAAGACATTGAGGTGGAATAATATTCGACTTGGGTACTCTCCGAAGGTAGCTCTTTTGTCCTGACAATTGAGCCGACCGCATGTATGTGATTATGCTTTTCGCCAGGCAGCGCTATTTTAAGGTGCAGCAGCGTTCCGCACGAGAAACGGTCGGGAATATTAACCCGAAGGCCGCCGCCACTGAGATTAACACGGTTTTTGGGCTCAGCAGGATTCAGGCCAGCCCTTTCCCCGCAGCTCCCATTACACTCTTTTGCACTCTCCCATTCCGCAATAACCTGAGCCAGGTTCTGACTTCGGGGCAGATAGTAGTTTACCGGAACAGCCACATCTATTCTCATGTGTTTGCGGCGCTCGCTGACAACGACTTTTTTGGGCAGATCAATTGTCAGGACCCCTTTTTCTCCTGCATTTTTAAGCATTGCAGTGCATTGAAAGCGTGTCGGTCCTTCTCCTTTTGCAATCAGCACTCTTGCCCCGGCGAGTATATTCACCTTTTCTTGTAAGCCGCTTCCGCAGAGTTGCAGCTTGACCTCTCCGTTATCAACGCAGATAACTGTTGCCACATCCTCGGCAAATGTCATGTCAGGAAGGTCGAGTCCAACAATCACAACATTGCCGGTTTTTAGGGAACAATCGTTTTCTGGCGGAGATACGGGCATTTGACAGACTCCTCTGCAGGGGTGACAATGCTGGAAGGGCTTATGTATGCAGCTGTTCACACTCCGGAGTGTTACTGAGTGATAATAAAATAATGTTATGCAAATACGACTCCATTTAAAAACTCTAAGGCCGGCCCGCGAATTTTTTTTGCCGCTAAATTCAGAAAGGGTGTATTTTCCATTAAATGAAACAGCTTTTCTCAGAATATGCGTTGGAAAAAATAAGGACAGAAATAACGGCCTGCCAGGGGAATGAAGTTTTTTTTCTTGGAAAAACCGATGATTCGCGGCTCGTGACGGATGTTGAAGTTCTGGCAAGGGGTAATCAGGATGCTGTTGCCGCGATCATGGTGACGGCATCTTTCGGGGATGTTGTGATCCATAATCATCCCTCCGGTAACCTCACCCCATCGCAAGCTGACCTGAGTATTGCCGGTGCTCTTGGTAATCAGGGTGTCGGTTTTTACATCATTGACAACGCCGCATCGCACTGTTATCAGGCAGTTACCGCGTTTACCCAGAAGAAACTTGAATATCTTTCCCTCCCCGAAATTGATGGCTATTTTGCTCCCGGCGGGGTGATCGCCTCCAAACTTGCCGGTTATGAGCATCGTAGCGAGCAGACCCGTATGGCGTTTGCTGTTGCCGAAGCGTTCAATGGTGACCGTGTCTCCATGATTGAGGCCGGCACCGGCACCGGCAAGTCGCTGGCCTATCTGCTCCCTGCCGCCATCTGGGCAAAGAAGAACCGGGAGCGGGTCGTTGTTTCGACTAATACGATTAACCTGCAGGAGCAGTTGACCGGCAAGGATATTCCGTTTCTGCAGAAGCATGCCGGGCTCAGTTTCAAGGCGGTGCTGATAAAAGGGCGCGGGAACTACCTCTGCCTCCGCAAGCTCCACGCTCACAAGGAGGAGCCGGAGCTTTTTCCTGAGGAAAAGAGTGAACTGCAGGCGATCATCGAATGGAGCGGTTCCAAGAGCTCCGGCTGCCGCGACGATCTCGGTTTTATCCCCAAGAGTGAGGTCTGGGAAGAGCTCTGCTGCGAAGGGGATCAGTGCGGCCGGACCAAATGCAAAAACTATAACCGCTGCTATTACTACTCTTCCCGAAGAAGCGCTGCCAGCGCCGATATCCTCGTGGTAAACCACGCCCTCCTGATGGCCGATCTTGCGCTGCGCCAGCAGACAGGCTTCAATTCTACTGCGATTTTGCCCCCTTTTCAGCGACTGATTATAGATGAAGGCCACCATCTTGAAGACGTGGCAACCGGCAGCCTTTCAAATCAGGTTACGCGCCAGGGGCTAATGAAGCTGCTCGGTAAACTTCAAAACCCGCGGCGTCCTGATAAAGGGCTGTTGCCGCGGCTTTCCACCGCGCTGTTACGTGAAGTTCCCGTAGGGCTTGATGACTATTTTGTCGCCGTAACAAAACTTCTGGAAGAGAAGCTGATGCTCACGCTGCCTAAACTGATTGAGCTGGTCGGCAAGGAGATGGATGGTATCGCTTTTGCGCTTGGCGGCCACCTGAGGCCTGTTGACAGCGGTAGCGGTGAGCAGAAGCTGCGACTCACTCCGCCGGTTTATGCGAGTGAGTTCTGGGAAGAGTCGCTGGAGCGGATCAGCTCTCTTGCTACCCGGCTTTCTGCCTATGCCGGCTCTCTTGCCAGGCTCAATAAAGCGCTGCGCGATCTGCCGGAAAAGCCGGCAGAAAGACTTTCCGGACTTATTGTGGATATAAAGGGAATTGCCGGAAGGCTGGAAGGGGCAGTTGAGACCCTGGCAGGTTTTGTCGGCCATGATGAGGCTGTCTGCCGCTGGTTTGAGATGAAGCGCGGCGGGAGAGGCCTGATCCTGCGGCTCTGCAGCTCGCCTCTGGATGTTGCGCCATCTCTCAAGTCAGTGCTTTTTGACCGCTTCAGAACCGTGATACTTACTTCGGCTACCCTGACGGTAGGCGGGAAGTTTGACTACCTGGAGAGCCGCACCGGCATCTCGCTTCTGCCAAAGGTAAGGGTTGCCGAGCTGCTGCTCGCTTCGCCATTCGATTATGCTTCCCAGGTGTTTGCCGGAGTGCCGGCAGATATGCCCGAACCGACTTCCAGGGCTTTTGAGCCTGCTGCCGCCGATTTTATTGTCGAGAGTCTGGCAGTCTCTTCGGGCGGAGCTTTCGTCCTTTTTACTTCTTATGATCTGCTAAAGAAGATTTACGCCAGAATAGCGCCGAAGCTGGAAGGGATGGGACTCGCACCGATGCGTCAGGGTGAAACGGGGCGGCATCAGCTGCTTGCCAGGTTCAGGGCTACTCCCGGTGGAGTGCTTTTCGGGACGGACTCATTCTGGGAGGGTGTGGATGTACAGGGTGATGCGCTCGGGCTCGTCATCATAACCCGGCTGCCGTTCCGTGTCCCGAGTGAGCCGATTCTTGAGGCAAGGAGCGAGCATATCAGCGCCTCCGGTGGCGACCCCTTTATGGCATATACCGTGCCCCAGGCTGTCATCAAATTCAAGCAGGGGTTCGGCAGGTTGATAAGACGGCGAGATGATCGTGGCGGGGTTTTGATCCTCGACAGTCGTGTTCTGAGTAAAGGCTATGGCAGGATTTTTTTGAAATCGCTCCCTGATCTGCAGGTGAAGGCCGCATCAAGCAGAGCGATACTGAGTGAGTTGCAGAACTTTTATGCGGTAGCCGGAAATTGATCTCCAGTAGAGACGCTCAATCATGAGACTTTACTCTTTGGCCTTCATTTCCCGCTTGGCCGCAAAATTGAAACACTGATAATAGGTCAGATAAGTCAGGATAAAGTTGAAGAAGATCAAACTCTGGGTGAACCTGACGCCTGTGATTGTGGGGGCGGGTTTGACAGTCCAGGTGAAAATCAGGAAAAAGGCGAATACAGACATTTTAATCACTTCGCCGATAATTCGCTTTGTTCGCTGCGACTTGAACTCAGCTTGCGTCAGGTTGGGTGCAAGGGCGGCTATTTCGCGCTTGACTTCCTTGCCGGCAAAGAAATTTATCGGATAGAACATGATCAGTTGGATTATCATGGTGATGAGGATACTTTTCCAGAAAAGTGGCCCTAGAGTTCCCTGGAACAGGAGCGCCACGTAAATAAGCAGCAATACAAGTGTCACCTGTATCACCAAGTTAATCATTGTCGTCCTGCGTAACTTCTTGAAATCAAAACCTGTAGACATTATTTTCTCCGTAATTACAAGCGATTAATATCTCTTGCCCGCCACGAAGCATAACAAATCAAATGCCGTTTTACAAGTAAATGTTTTTTCTCCGCAAATATTCATGAAGCCGGGTTGTAGTTGTAATTAATTCTGGTAGATTTCATTCAGGTGCACATTCTCTGGTTTTAAGCAGGAGTTGTTATGGTGGCGAGCCGGTTAATGGTCATGGTCAGTAGCTGGTTGGGAAGAGGCTTTTTGCCGTTACTTCTGACCGGAATTATGCTGTTGATCTCGGCCGAACAGTTAACAGCCGCAGCAGCACCGGCCCTTAACCTGACGGCGGAAGAGCAGAAGTGGCTGGATGGGCACCAGGGTTTGCGGATTGGTATTCGAGAAACTCCGCCACTGATTATGAAAGGTGAAAAAGGTGAGGGGTATCAGGGTCTCAGCATCGATTATATCGAGCGGGTCGAAAAACTTCTCGGGATCCGCTTTACCCTTGTCTACTACCCCAGCTGGCAAAAACTGATTGATGAGACAAAAAGCAGGGCGGTAGACATAATCGTTACCGGTACAATCACTCTTGATCGTACCTCCTTCCTCGACTTCACTCCGCCTTATATCCAGCTCCATAACAAAATTATCATCAGAAAAGAGCTTGAGAATGTGCAGCTGAAACTTACGGAGATGGCGGGGTTGAAGGTTGCCGCCGTTGAAGGGACTGCGGTTTATAAATATATTGAAAAAAACTATCCGGAAATAAAGATGGTGCCGTTCAGAGATGAAATTTCTGCCCTTGAGGCGGTATCTTTCGGTGAAACTTATGCTGCCGTCATGGAGATATCAAGAGCGTCATACTATATCGCCCAGGAAAAGATAACCAATCTGGCAATAGCCGGCGATGCCGGATACCTTTACAATTTCTGTTTTTCCAGTAGAAACGACTGGCCTGAGCTGGGGAGTATCCTCTCGAAAGCACTGGCAGCAATTCCCGAAAAAGAGAAAAAAACTATCAATGAAAAATGGGTCTCGGGGGAAAAAGATACGATTTTCCTGAGCCGTAAATTCTGGGTAGCTGCCGGCATTGGCGGCGGTCTCCTGACGGTTATCTTTATCGTTATCTGGAATATTGCCTTGCGGAGAAAAGTTGCCAAAAGCACTTCCGAGATTAGAAGTGAGGTGACTCAGCTTGCCCGGGCGGAAAGTGAACTCCGCCGGATGAATCGTACTCTGACAGTGTTGGGCAAGAGTCATGAAGTCCTCATGCAGTTCACCGAAGAGGCCTCTCTTTTTAGCGCAATCTGCAGACACCTTGTGGAGGTGGGGGGGTACAAGACCGCGTGCGTAGTTCTGAATTATGACGGTAGTCTGACAACCGTAGCAGAATACTGTCTTGAAGACGCGCAATCAGTTGATAACACCTGGTCAAGGGCTGAAAGCAGGGTGAGCAGTATTGCTTCAAGGGCGATCCAGTCTGAAGGTGTAACCCTTGAGCGCTCCATAAAAGGGATAAGTGAGGATAGCGGTGAGGACGACAACCTGGCGGCGCTTGCCATCCCGTTATGGGGAGAAGGGAGTATCGTTGGCGCTCTGGAGATTTTCAGCCTGGGAGAGGATGTTTTTGACGCAGAAGAGGTGGCGCTCCTTACAGAACTTACGGAAAATCTGGCTTACGCCGTGGTGGCAATCAGGCTCAAGGAGGAGCATCGCGGTGCAGAGGCGCTCCTGAGAAAGCTCTCACTGGCTGTCGAACAGTCCCCGGTGACAATTGTCATAACTGACACTAAAGGAATTATCGAATATGTGAATCCGTGCTTCACGAAGATAACCGGATATACAGCTGCCGAAGCAATCGGTCAGAATCCCAGAATACTCAAGTCAGGGCTACACTCCCCTGAATATTATGTCGCACTCTGGGATTTAATCAGCGGCGGTTTCGAATGGCACGGCGAACTCTGCAATAAAAAGAAGAACGGTGAAATTCTATGGGAGTCCGCGTCCATATCTCCAGTCAGGAACAGCGACAACGAGATTACCCACTTTGTTGCGGTGAAGGAGGATATCACCGAGCAGAAAAGAGCTTATGCAGAGCTGCAACGAGCCAAAGCTCAGGCTGAAGCGGCGACCATTGCCAAGAGCTCTTTTCTGGCCAATATGAGCCACGAAATCCGAACACCGATGAATGCCGTCATCGGAATGCTCTATCTTGTGCAGCAGACCGGGCTGAATGACAAGCAGAAGGGTTATGTGCTGAAAGCTGACGGGGCTGCCAAGTCATTGCTCAAAATAATCAATGATATTCTGGATTTTTCGAAGATTGAGGCCGGACGGCTGCAGATGGAAACGATCCCGTTTCTGCTCAGTGAAGTGCTGACAAAGCTGACCGACATAGCCCCGGCCAACATCGGCACAAAAAGAGTTGATCTTGTCATTTCCACCTCAGCCGATATTCCGGATTTTCTCAACGGTGATCCGCTTCGGCTCGGGCAGGTGCTGCTTAACCTTGTCAGTAACGCGATCAAGTTTACCGATAAAGGGGAGGTATTGGTATCTGTCTCACTTGAGGCGATAACTGCTGAAAAAGTACGCATCAGGTTTTCGGTTGAAGATACAGGGATCGGCATGACTGAGGAGCAGAAGGATCGGCTGTTCAGTGCTTTCAGTCAGGCGGATTCATCAACAACCAGGCGCTTTGGCGGAACCGGCCTCGGTCTCACAATCAGCAAGCAGCTTGTTGAACTAATGGGCGGAGATATTACCGTGGAGTCAGAGCCGGAGGTGGGGAGCGTCTTTGCCTTTTCTGCTAACTTTGCTCTTGAAACCGGACATACTGAGTCTCTGGCCGAGAGCTTTCAGGCGCTCGCAGGTCTGCGGCTGCTTCATGTCAATGGCGGCGGCAAGGGGAGTCTTGCAACAGCAAAAATGCTCTCCTCATTTGAGATTCTGGTCAGTTCCATGAGTGCAATAGAAGCGTCAAAGATTAAAGAGGCTGAGTATGATCTGATTCTCGTCGATGTTTCGATTGCTGATGATATCAATCTCGAAGCTATTAATAAAATAGCTGCGTTGCAGGTATTTGCCGGGGTTCCGAAGCTGCTTTTCACAAATGACCGGAAACTTTCAGGGGGCGAAAGTTACGACAGCAATTTTTCAACTGTTATTAAGCCGACAGTGTCGACACAGCTCCTCTACGCAATCATGGCAGCCACAGGTCGCGGCGACAGGCTGATAGCTGAAGAGGCGGAGTCAATAGCGGTCGAAGACTATTTCAAAGGGCGGCGTCTCCTTCTGGTTGAGGACAATATTATCAATCAGGAGGTCGCACGAGGGATTCTGGAAAGATGGGGAATCGAACTGGATATCGCTGCTAACGGCGCTGTTGGCGTGCAGATGCTGGTTTCGGCGGAAAGTATCTATGATGCCGTTCTGATGGATTTGCAGATGCCGGTCATGGATGGTTTTGAAGCAACCAGAATGATCCGTGCAAGTAAAAAGCACAAGGAGCTGCCGATTATAGCCATGACGGCCAGCGCCATGACAAGTGACAGGGAACGCTGCCTGGCGGCCGGTATGAATGATCATGTGGCAAAGCCGATTGACGTGGCGGAGCTCTTTTCGACCCTTCACCGCTGGTTTAAACCGGAAAGTGACATACCGCAAATCAGTATAGAAGCGGTTGTCCCGCCGGAGAGAAATGGGGTAAACTTCCCGGAGAGTACCCCGGGGATTGATCTTGACAAGGCGCTGAAGAGGCTTGGCAGTCAGCAAATTTTGCTAACTGTTCTTAAAGAGTTCCGGCGACTCCATGCGGAAGACGACCGGATAATAAGTGATGCTGTTGAAAAAGGTGAAACTCTGATAGCCAGAAGAATCGCTCACACTTTAAAGGGGCTGGCGCGAACAGTCGGTGCCGAGGAGACCGGCGCAGTTGCGGCAGCGCTTGAGGACGCGCTGGCAAAAGAGAGTAGTGATGATTTATCCCCTCTGATTAAAGAGCTGGCGGCCAAGCTGGCAGAGCTGAACAAGACCCTGGGGTTCATTGATGATATGCCGCCGGATGAATTTATGCCGCTGAGTAATGAAGCTGACATGGAGGCGGTTCCGTCTGAACTAATTGCCGCAGTCGTCAATGAGCTGTCGCTGCATCTGCGCAAAAACAATCTTGAAGCCTGCACTGTTTTCAAAAAACTCAAGCAGCTGCTTGCTTCTGCCGCTCTTCATGCTCAGCTCGAAAAGCTGGAGGCCGGGGTGAATAATCTCAATTTCAAAGAAGCAAAAAGTGTTCTCGATAATATCGCCGAGATTTTGAACATAACAATTGAACAGGACTAAAAGTATGCAAGAGCGCCAGTTTAAGATTTTGATAATTGACGATACTGTGGCGAATATTCAGATACTTAACGAGATATTTCAGCTGGAGTATGAGATTTTTTTCGCGACTTCAGGATCTGCCGGGATTGAGATTGCCAGGAGGGAGCAGCCAGACATCATCCTGCTTGACATCATGATGCCGGATATGGACGGCTATGAAACCTGCTCGCTATTGAAAGCAGATCCGGCGACAGAGTCAATTCCGGTGGTCTTTGTCACGGCAATGGGTGAGGAGGAGGATGAAACCAAAGGGCTTGAAATCGGGGCAATCGATTATTTGACGAAACCTATCAGCCCCCCTATTGTCAAGGCGAGAATCAAGAATCATCTTGAGCTGAAGCATGGCAGGGATATGCTGCTAAATATTGGGAAAGAGCTGATGGCAAAAAATGCGACCCTTGAAAAAGAGCGGATTTTGGCGCATCGCCTCTTGGAGAAAATTCTGCCGGAACAGATCAACTTGCCCGGATTCAGTACGGCGGTGTATTTCAGGCCGTCAGACGAGATCGGCGGGGATTTTTTCGACGGCTGGCTTGATGGGGATAAGGCGCATTTTCTGGTTGGAGATATCTCCGGGCACAGTATTTCAGCAGCACTTTTCATGGCAGTCTGCAAGGGTCTTTTCATGACCATCGGCAACGGGAAGAGCGATCCGGCGGAGATTATCGCAGAGGCCAACCGAACTCTCGTCAAAATGCTTTCGGACAGTGGCATGTACCTTACGATGATCTATCTGGTATACGACAAGTGCAGTCAGCGTCTCAAGGTTGCATCGGCAGGACACAATCCGGCCTATCTTTACAATTCGTCTTCAATGATCCAGATGGATGCAACCGGCCCGCCGCTCGGCTGGGATCTGGCTGACAGCTGGGGTGTTGCTGAATACCAGCTGGCGGCAGGTGATAAAATTCTTCTTTATACCGATGGTTTGATTGAAGTAAAAAATGCTGAAGGATCATATTGTTCAGAAGAGATTTTCTCTGAGGTTGATGCTTCTTTCACTGTTGAGGCGATGCTCGAAAAAGTTTTCAATCTAGCTGATTCGTTCTGTGGTGGAGCGTTTGAAGATGATCTGACGATCTTTGCCATTTCGCTCGATGCTCAGCAGCAGTCAGACGGTGCCACGCATGGAAAATAAAGTCCTGTTCTCCATAAAGCCAGAGTTCAGCAGTACCGAAATTATTCGTAAAAAAGTTAAAGAAGAGCTTGCGATAAGGCTTGGTTCAGGTGAAGACTCGAGGATTGACGAGTTTTGCCAGGTTGTCAGCGAGCTTGTCAATAATGCTGTTGAGCATGGTCGTTGCGTCTGCATAGAAGGTGAACTCAAGCTGGAAGCTGCTAAGGCTCTGTTTACCCTGAAGACTGACGGGGTGGCGTTCGATCCGACTGCCAGAAAAGCAAAAATGCCGGATTTTGACGAAAAAGATGATCTTCCTGAGGGTGGCTATGGGCTTGCAATCATAGAACAGCTTTCAGATGAGTTCAGTTATAAATTCCAGGATGGCAAGAATGTTACAGTCGTTGCAAAACTATTTTCAACAGAAAGATAGGGGGACTTATGGAGATTAAAGTTGAAGTTGATAGTGACATCATTTTTCTGAAACTGGTGGGGAGTCTCGTAGCAAGCACACTTGAGGAGCTTAAGAGCCAGGTGCAGAAGCTTGTTGACAAAAAGTACATCTATATAGTTTTTGACCTCTCCAGAGTTGATTTCGTCGACAGCTCCGGCCTTGGACTATGCATCTCCACCGCCAGAGATTTGGCCGCCTGCTCAGGCAAACTTGTTTGCTGCGGGCTCAGGGACAACGTGCAAAAACTCTTTACCATGACTCGGGCTGATCAGAAGATTGTTGTCATGGCTTCACGTGTGAACGCTTTCGAGTATATGCTTGCGAGGCTCAACGAGAATACCCCTGAAGCATCAGCACAGCAATTATAGTAATGGCGAATAAATATTTTGTGCATAAAGGGAAAGTGAGATGAAACAGAGGCTGTTGGGCGAAATCCTGCTTGAATTCAGGATGATTACTGATGAGCAGCTAAACGAAGCGCTCGCAATACAGAGAGACTCGAGAGCGAATGATAAGCTTGGCGCTATTCTCATCAGTCTCGGTTATCTGAAGGAGCCGGCCCTCCAAATGGCTCTTGATCAATACGAAAGACGGCAAAAATTTGGAGAAGTCCTGCTTAACTACAAGTTTGTTACCAATGATGAGTTGGATCTTGCCTACGATATGAGTCTGAGTGAGCACATTTCACTCTTCAAGGTGTTGCTTAACCTGGATTTCCTTAATTCGGAATCGCTTGCAAAGGCAATTTCTATCTACTCCGGGCTTCCATTTATTCACTTGAGCGGCAATCTTCCTGACATCAAAATCGGTCTTGCCAAATCCATCATCTCTTTTGTGATCGGTGATCGGAAGCTTGTCCCGGTTGCCCTTGATGGCCGGAAAGTTACCATCGCAATGTCCAGGCCTTTAGAGCCGAAGGAGCTGCTTCGGCTTGAAGACCATTTGAAGCTGAAGGTGGAAATCGTCATTGCCCCCGAAGACGAGATTATTAAAACACAGCAGCTTTATTCCGCCACAGTGACTCCTGAAGTGACCTCGACTCCTGTTAAAGGAAATAGAGCGACTCTGGCTAACTCGATACAGGAGCTTGTGGCGGGAGAGGTGGAAGCCCCTGAAGAAGAGAAAGATACCAGGGTTGTAACCGAGACGGACAGTCTGGTTGCAAAAATGATCAATAAAATAATTTATGATGCCTGGACCAGGCGGGCGTCAGATATTCATATCGAGCCGTCACCAGAAAAAGGGGATATGATCGTCAGGATGAGAGTTGATGGCTGCTGTGAGGTCTATGATAAGATTCCGTCCAGGTACAAATACTCAATTCCGTCACGACTCAAGATAATGGCTGATCTTGATATCTCGGAAAGACGCAAACCGCAGGATGGGAAGATAGATTTCAAGAAATTCGGACCCGCAGACATTGAATTGAGACTTGCCACCATGCCCACCGTCGGAGGTATGGAGGATGTGGTCTTGAGGCTTTTGAACAACTCTGATCCGGTTGAGTACAAGCATCTCGGCTTGACTGATCGAAATCTGCGTGAGTTTGACAATGCCATCCATCAGCCTTATGGGCTGATTCTTGTGGTAGGCCCGACTGGTTCAGGAAAAACTACGACTCTCCATTCGGCAATTGCCACGATAAATACTCCGAAAGTTAAGATCTGGACAGTCGAAGACCCTGTGGAGATAACACAGCTGGGTCTTCGACAGGTCCAGGTGAATCACAGGATAGGACTTACCTTTGCAGCAGCTCTCCGATCTTTTCTGAGACTCGATCCTGATGTCATAATGGTCGGTGAGATGAGAG
The DNA here is from genome assembly GCA_963787125.1 of uncultured delta proteobacterium. Taxonomy (GTDB): domain Bacteria; phylum Desulfobacterota; class Desulfuromonadia; order Geobacterales; family DSM-12255; genus VEOV01. Next base: position 78,104 of record CAWBBV010000016.1, on the reverse strand, counting down.
ATGAAGAAACCGCTGCCATCGCAGTAGAATCATCTCTTACAGGGCATCTTGTCTTTTCAACGCTGCACACGAACTCTGCTCCTGAGACACTAACCCGTCTGCTGGAAATGGGAATAGATCCGTTCGGCTTTGCCGATTCACTCCTTTGCATCCTCGCCCAGCGCCTTACGCGCAGGCTTTGCGATAAATGCAAAGTAAAGTACACCCCTGATGACGATGAGTGGAGTGAGCTTGTCAATGAATATGGTTTCGAGGCATTTACCTTGTCTGGTGTAGACCGAGACAGAGTGCAATTGGCAAAGGCTTGTGGTTGTGATAACTGCAATTCCAGTGGCTACAGGGGCAGACTCGGCATCCACGAACTTCTGGTGACAAGTGATGCCATGAAAATTTCCATAAAGGCCAAAGTATCGACAGATGTTATCCGGGCGCAGTCCATAGATGGCGGAATGACAACTCTTAAGCAAGACGGAATCCTGAAGGTGATGCAGGGGTTGACCGATATCCATGAAATACGGAGAGTATGCATTAAGTGAGGCTCTAATATTACATCGACGGAGAGGAAATTATGAAGATCAATGTAGTCGGGATGGATCCTGGCAGCGAAGTTTGGAGTAAACTATACGAACTTCTGGAAAAAGAGATTCAGCTGAAAACTCTTACCTACTCCATCTGTGCCTATGAACGTTCAGTCAGCGATGAGCAGCTCTCTGATTGTGATGGAATTATCTTTCTGGAAATGAATCCGTCGGTCACAAATAAGCCCTTTATCAGGTTAGATGAGGATGAGACTGAGAAGTTTGGAGAGAAATTACAAGGGCTCATAAAAACCCTGCATCTTGCAGACCCTGTTCTTCAGCAGAGTATTATCGAAGACAAACTAGGGGTTGTGCATAAAAAGATGGAAAAAAAACGGAGTACAGCTGCAACAGTATTTTTGATTCTGGTGCTTGTGCTTGCCATTGGGGTAATAGGCTTTAATGCGTACTCAATGTTCAAACTGACTAGGCCTCTGAAGGAAGCAGCAGATCCATTCCCTGGGCAGCCAAGGGACACAGCTCTCTGTATGGGGAATCTGGTCGAATATCAGCTGTTTTTTATGGGAAAAATTTCGAGTAAACCTGAGCTGCTTTGTCCTGTCAGTGGAGAAACGTACAAATTCAGTTCAGCAGGTTCAGCAAGGATTATTTCATGTCCGACACCTGAGCGTCATGACCCGCCCTTAAAGGTATTGAGAGTCGTTGGGGAAAACGCGCCGGAGGTGATCCAATGAACAGAAACCGAAATTATGCGAAGGCCGGGTTTACCCTGGTAGAACTGCTCGTTACGATTGGAATAATTGCAATTCTTTCATCGGTCGCGATGCTGACAATGGGCAAGTATATCGAGAGGGCTAAAATCGTAAAGCTCACAGCAATGATGAGATATCTTCATCAGGAAGTCTCCGGCATAAACGGCAATTTTGACCTTGCGCACCGCTATACTACAACGGCCAAAGTTAAAGGGAAGTACAACTCTGCCTACCTGAATGCCGCGCTTCTGGAGATCTGGGAAAAGGGTTTAACCAATTCAAACTCTTACGGACACAAGAACCCGTTCTCAAACAGTAAGGTAGTTCTTAATTCGACTTCAATTACCGCTGCATTCAAGAACCCCGCTATTTTCATCAGTTACAATAACACCCAATATCCTTACGCGAGCTATGTAACCAATGCTAATGCCAAGGGAACTGTTGTTGTCAACATTAACAGAAATTCAATGCAGGTAGATGTGTACTATGTGGATTTCAAGGGTGTAAAATCGCCGAATGTGCTTAGCGTATATTAAGGCTGAAGTAGCACCAGCAAAGTATCAGCTTGCGCTTCTGGCAATCGTCAGCACCGCTACTTCGGCAGCGCCCGCTTTCATAAGAATGCGGCAGCACTCTTTGGCTGTGCTGCCGGTTGTGTAGACATCGTCAACCAGAAAAATTTTCTTGCCGGCTATTTCCGTCGTAGCCGTAATCGCAAATGCCCCTTTTACATTGGCTGCCCGCTCTGCTGCCCCCAGATTCACCTGTGGTTCCGTCCATCTTGTCCTCCTCAGATTGTTCCTTGACAGCGCCACCCCCCATCTTTTGGAAAAAATCTCTCCCAGCAGAATCGCCTGATTAAAGCCTCGCTGCCGGAGTCTTTTGACATGCAGCGGCACGGGCAGAATAAGGTCCGCGCCGAATTCGCCGGCAAAATTGTCCAGATAAGCTGCGGCAAGGAGGCCAAGCGGTTTGCGGAGCATAACTCTTTTGCCGTATTTGAACTGGTGGATAAGCTCTCTGGTGGTGTCTTGAAAGAGAAGAGGGGCACGGGCGGTAGAAAAGGGGGGCGGGTCAGCGCTGCAGAGGCCGCAGAGGTGGTCAATTCCGCCAACCGTTGCAAACGGCTGACTGCAGCAGTAGCATTTGGGGGACGCCAGCGGCGGTGCTTTAGCCAGGCAGCTCAAGCAGAGCTTCACCTCGCCTGCGTCCGGAATGAACTCCTTGCAGAGATGACAAACTGGCGGGAAAAACAGATTTATAATCGGTACCAGGAGCCTTTTCAGGTTTAAAGACTCGGTTTTCATCGAAGCTTCAACTCCATAGATTCCAGCTTGCGAACCCGATCACGCAAAGCCGCTGCTTTCTCAAAATCAAGCTCCTTGGCTGCATCCAGCATCTCTTTACGCAGTTTTTTAACCAGTCGGGCAAGTTCTTTTGGAGGCAGATACTCTTCCTGCGCTTCAGCCGCAAGTGGCAGTTCGTAGTAATCCTTTTCCTCAATTGATTCAAGGATGGTGCGAATCCCTTTGCGTACAGTCCGGGGGGTAATGTTGTTGGCGCGGTTGTATTCTTCCTGCAGTTTCCTGCGCCTGTTTGTCTCATCAAGGCACGCCTGCATGGAACGGGTAATGATGTCGGCGTACATGATCACCCGACCGTTTATATTTCTGGCGGCTCTGCCGCAGGTCTGGATCAGGGAGCGCTGTGAGCGGAGGAACCCTTCCTTGTCGGCATCCATGATGGCTACCAGAGAGACTTCTGGTAGATCGAGCCCCTCCCTGAGCAGGTTTATTCCCACAAGGACGTCAAATTCACCCAGTCGCAGTGAGCGGATGATCTCCATCCTCTGGATGGTGTCAATGTCCGAGTGGAGATATTTTACCCGGACACCGATGTTCCGGTAGTACTCTGTCAGCTCTTCAGACATCCGTTTTGTGAGGGTGGTGACCAGAATCCGCTCTCCTTTTTCAACAGTCTTACGGATTTCCAGCAAAAGGTCATCGACCTGCAGGGTGGCCGGGCGAACCTCAATCATAGGGTCGAGGAGCCCGGTAGGACGAATCACCTGTTCAACCACCACCCCCTCTGCCTGCTGCAGCTCATAATCAGCCGGAGTGGCAGAGACATGAATTGTCTGCCGCAGTTTTGCTTCAAATTCGGTGAAGTTAAGCGGGCGGTTGTCAAGGGCTGCCGGCAGGCGGAAGCCGAAGTTGACAAGAGTATCTTTCCGGCTTCTGTCTCCCCGGTACATAGCGCCGACCTGGGAATTGGTGATGTGGGATTCATCCACAAAAAGGATGAAATCAGCGGGAAAGTAGTCAATCAAAGTGAATGGCGGCTCCCCCACCTCTCTGTTGTCAAAGTAGCGGGAGTAGTTTTCAATCCCCTGACAAAACCCCATCTCTTCCATCATCTCCAGGTCAAACATGACCCGCTGTTCCAGTCGCTGCGCTTCCACCAGCATATTTTCGGCGCGGAACCACTGCAGGCGCTCTCGCAGGTCATTTCTGATCTCTTCAATGGCGCGTTCGAGCGTCTCCTTGGTGGCAACATAGTGTGACGCCGGGTAGATTGCACATTTTGTGATACGATTGAGGATGATGCCCCGCAGTGGATCGATTTCGCAGATTGATTCGATGTTATCACCAAAAAATTCGACCCTGATCGCCTTCTCGTCATCGTGGGCAGGAAAGATTTCGATATTGTCACCGCGAACCCGGAACGTGCCGCGATGAAAATCAACATCATTCCGTTCGTACTGGATTTCAACCAGTTTGCGAAGGAGATTGTCTCTGCCGTAATCATCGCCCAGATTGAAAAAAATATGCATCGCCTCGTATTCAGCCGGTGAGCCGATGCCGTAGATACAGGAGACCGACGCGACTATGATGACGTCGTGCCTCGTCAAAAGACTTCGGGTTGCCGAGTGGCGCAGTTTGTCGATCTCGTCGTTTATGGCGGAATCTTTTTCAATAAAAGTATCTGTTGTCGGGATATAGGCTTCGGGTTGGTAGTAATCGTAATAGGAGACAAAATATTCCACGGCATTGTCAGGGAAAAGCTCTTTGAACTCGCCGTAGAGCTGGGCTGCAAGGGTCTTGTTGGGGGCAAGAATGAGGGCCGGGCGATCAGTTGCCGCGATGACATTGGCCATGGTGAAGGTCTTGCCGGAGCCGGTCACCCCCAGCAGAACCTGGTGCCTGTCTCCGCGCCGCAGCCCGGCGACGAGTTCAGAGATCGCCTGCGGCTGGTCACCACGCGGTTGATAGTCGGATTTCAGGGTGAATATTGGCATAGATGATTTATAGCATGAACGGAAAGCTTTGTAATGCGAAGTCAGCTTGATTTTTTCTCACCTGAGTGTATTATTGCCAGACTTGGCTTCAATGATGCAGATGGGGGGATTTATGTTTGGATTCGGCATGCCGGAGATGATAGTTGTTCTGGTGATAGTACTGGTAGTTTTTGGCGCAGGCAAGTTGCCGGAAATAGGTGGCGCACTCGGCAAGAGCATCAGAAATTTCAAGCGTGCTTCAGACGGCAAGGAAGAGATCGTTATCAAGTCAGGTAAAGAGGATGATGAAAAAAAATCATGAGTTTAATCAGCATGATAACTTTTCCCTGGCTAAAAGTTGCATTACAGTGGAATAAAGATATAATTCTAACCTGACTGGATTTTCCAGAAAAAGTCGGAGGCCTCTATCATGATAATTATTAATATTGCAGCGCTTGTGGTTGCGATTGCCGCTGTTGCGCTGGTTGTCGCACTCATCCCGCTGATTCGGGAGCTGAAAGCCGCTGCTGTTGCTGTCAGGGAGCTGACGGTAAAGCTTGACACGGAGATAGTGCCGACTATCAAGGAGTTGCAAGATGTTTTGGCTGACCTGAATGTGATAACGGCTGGAGCCGCCGACAAAGTAGAGGACGTAAAAAACTTTATGAGTGTCATTGGTGAGACAGGTAGAGGGCTCAGAACAATTGGCGGTGTTGTTGGCAGTGCCGCAAACGTACTGACAAAGTCGTCATTATGGGTCACTGGAGCAAAGGTAGCCGGTACATTTGTGTTGGATAGATTTACCAAAAAAAGGAGGTAAATAGTTATGTCTGATAATGATAATGGAGCAGGTGCAGGCGCAGTAATTCTCTCGTTTCTTGCCGGGGCAGCTGTCGGCGCCGGGGTAGCCCTTCTGGTTGCGCCCAAGACTGGCGAAGAGATTCGCGGTAAGATCAAGGGCCTTGCCGATGATGCAATCGACAAAATCAAGGAGTACACCAGCGAAGCACAGGAAAAGATAAAGTCTACCATTGAAGATGGCAAAGATATTATCAACGAGAAGAAAAGCATACTGACTTCCGCTATAGAAGCAGGAAAAGAGGCGATTGAGCGGGAAAAAGAGAAACTGAAAAGTATCTGACCGTCTGCGCCTTTTTAATCTAAGCTGTTAACCGCAAAAGGGGTGCACGACGTGCGCCCCTTTTTTTGGACTTTATTGATGCTTGCTGAAAAAACAACAATAAAATCGATCAAGAACTATTTCGAGAAAACTCTCTGGGAAGCAGTGCCGGAAAATTGCAATGGTTTGCGTCGCTATCGGCTGATCTTTCTCCAGTTCCTTGTCATTGTCTTGCGCAATTCATGGCGTAATCAGTCATTTTTGCGCGCATCCGCCCTTGCCTTCACAACCCTGCTTTCCCTGATCCCTTTTTTGGCAATTCTTTTCTCGGTGCTTAAAGGTCTTGGGGTTCAGAATCAGGTTGCCCCGTTTCTACTCGAACAGCTCTCTGCCGGATCTCAGGATGTAGCTGTCAGACTCATCAGATACATCGACAATACCAATATGACTTCGTTGGGGAGCTTCGGCTTTGCCGGCCTTGTTTTCACTGTCATAATGCTGCTGGATAGCGTTGAGGGTTCATTCAACGAAATATGGGTTGTCAAGGAGACTCGAGCCCTTAATAATAAGATTGGCGGTTACATAATCCTCATTATCAGTATGCCGATTCTGATATTTACCGCTCTGAGCATGACGACTTTTCTTGAGGGGCAGTCAATATTCCACTGGTTCCTGGCGACATCGCACTTGGGTGATATTCTGCCGTATTTACTGCATCTTATTCCGTACCTGGTTGTCTGCCTTGCCCTTGCTTTTCTCTATAAGCTCGTGCCAAACACGAAAGTCCGCACTGGATCCGCATTCGCAGGGGCTTTTCTGGCCGGCACCCTTTGGCAGCTCGCCCAGTGGTTGTATGTCCATTTCCAGTTCGGCGTTGCCAAAAATAATGCTATCTACGGGACCATGGCGGCGTTGCCCACATTCATGATCTGGATATATGTCAGTTGGCTGATTCTCCTCTTTGGCGTTGAGGTCGTGCACGCCCATCAAAATATCAAGTCGCTGAAAAGAGAAATCAGAAGCGGCCCAGTCAATCAGAAAGTGCGTGAACTGGTGTCACTGGCCATTTTGCAGGATATGGCCCTGGCCGCTGCCAGAGGTGCGCAAGGGTGGACATGCGAACAGCTTGGCGAGACTTTCGATCTACCGGAGAGAACTCTTAAGGAGCTGCTCGACAAGCTGCTGACTGACGGTTTTATCGCCGCCACTAATGATACTATTCCTGTCTATAGACTGGCCAGAGAGCCTGAACATATAATGGTCAGCGAAGTTCTTAACGCTCTACGCGAATCTTCGGGCGGATGGCAACCACAATCTTTGACAAGCGGCGAATCATATTTTGCGGATCTTCTTGCAAAGGCGGAGCGGGACAGCTCTGAGCGCTTGGCCGGCATCTCCGTGAAAGAGGTTGTAGTGAAGTTAGCTTCTTGAAGAGCTGCGCCGCTCATTGACAAGCGCCCCCCTTTCAAATATAGTGCGCCAACCAATATGCTGGATATCAAACATCTCACAAAAACAAAAGAGAGCTTTCTGAAGCGACTCTTGAAAGGGCGTAAAAGCCGGAATGCCAACCATAGACGGCAACTTGCCGAGTCCCCGCGCAAGAAGCATCGTCTCCGGGTACTCCTGCCGGTTATTGCCGTTGTTCTGGCGCTGTGGCCGCTCTACAACCTCATCTCCCCCATATTTGCACAGCTTTCACCAGTGCAGAAAGCTGACGCAAAACCGTCTGTTCCGGCGATTCCAAAACTCCTACCCCTCGACCGGTTCCAGTCGTTGCAGTTTTCAGCAGACCTTATTCCTTCAGCGCGGGTGGTCGGCGACAAGCTGGAATCATCCTTGCCGGATGGTGGCTCGGTGCTCTACAATCTTGACCCGGTGCTGCAGGAGAGGGTTTCGCACTATCTGGCTGAGAGACGGGTTCCTTATGCTGTTTTGGTCGCAATTGAGCCGAAGAGCGGCAGGGTACTCGGCATGGTCAGCCATTCAACTGTTGACAGAGAGTGGCAGAAAAAAGCCTGCTACCAGATCTACCCCATGGCGTCGCTCTTTAAGATCATTACCGCCTCTGCGGCTCTTGAACAGAATAAAGTTACCCCTGATACGGTCATCGCCTTCAACGGGAAACTGACTTCGGTAAATCCGCGCTACTGGGATCCACGCGGCCGCCGCAGTCCGGAGATGACCGTGACTGATGCCATGGGAAAATCGGTCAATCCGATATTCGGGCGGATTGCCAGCTCTTATGTGGGGAAGGAACAACTGCTGCTGGAGGCGAATAAATTCGGTTTTAATCAGGCACTCTTTCCAGGCACTTCAATTGTCCAGAGTACAACTGTCTCTCCTCAGAATGATGCAGAGCTCAAGCTTATGGGCGCCGGACTTGGCCGCGAGGTCAAGATCTCGCCGATTCACGCCGCCGCACTCATGGGGGCTGTGGCAAATCGCGGCCTCATGATGACTCCGCTGTTGGCTGACAAGGTAACCAGCGGTACCGGCGAGTTACTTTTTTCGGCGGCACCACTTGAACTCCGTCGGCTGCTTTCCGAGGAGACTTCACTGAAACTGGCCAAGACACTCTCGACTACGGTGAACAAAGGGACTTCACGGCGCGCATTTCACGACCGCAGAGGCAGGGCGCTCCTGGCGAAGCTGAACATCGCTGCAAAAACCGGCTCAATAGACGGTAAAGATCCGGATGGGCAGTACAGCTGGTTTGCTGCCTATGCGCCGATGGAGGACCCGCAGATAGCGCTGGTGGCGCTGGTGGTGAATCAGGGAAAGTGGAGTGTGAAAGCGTCTCATGTGGGAGAGAAGGCGTTGGAAGCTTTTTTCAGATAGGCTCTTCATATGTTTTTAGCGTCAGGTCGCCATCGATCAATTCAGCGTAAGAGAACTGGGTGATCCAGTCTCCCAGAGCAAGGAGAGTCTGTGCGCCGCTCTTTTCCAGAAAGGGGCGGTGGTAGTGGGCGGTCACGACAGTGTCGAAACCGGCGGCAAAACGCTCTGCGGCAAAATCTCTGACCAGCGTTCTAACATCCCACCTGGCAGAAGTCGCTGAATGCTTGCCTTTGGAATGTTTGCCAAGTCTGGCAGCTATAAAGGCCGGCACTGAAGCAGGGAGTATCTTTGCCAGCAGACGGGTGAGCGGGTTGCGGAAGATGAAGCGCAACGCCAGATAGCCGGAATCAGACCTGTTTATCAGGTCGCCATGGCAGATGAACAGCCGCCTGCCATCGATGGTAATTGCAGCGGAGTCAGGGTATACCTCGGCATTGAAAGCGGTGCGGAAATAGCTGCCCAGATGGAAGTCGTGGTTGCCTTCAAAAAAGAGAAGTTTCACCCCTTGCGAGGTCACTCGTGCAAGTGCATCCAGCAGCGGCTGGTAATGGGGGAACGCCCCGGGTGAATCGCCAAGCCAGAATTCAAAGAAGTCACCGGCAATTACCAGCATGTCAGCTTTACCTGGAATTTCCTCAAGAAAGCGGAGCATCAGCCGGTAATTTCGGTCATCCGGACTTCTTAAGTGGGCGTCGGCAATGAATATTGTATGCATGAGCAGAATAATAGTGCAAAAATGTCCCAAGGTCTAGCAGGTTGTGAGGTTTGGATGGCGGTAGCACGAGAAATGGAGATTGTCTGGGATGAGTTGATTGACGCTTTCCTTAATCAGGAAACTGAACTGGTCTACTTTCTCGACAGAGCCAACGGTGAGATCTTTTTTGTGCCTGAAGATTATGAGGACGAGGCTTTCTGGCAACAGATAGACTCAAGCGGTGATCAGTTTGTGCAGATTCCCTCTTTTGATTATGAACAGGAGCGACTGTTCCTGCATGAATTCATCAAAAGTCTCCCTGATTCGACACTAAAAGCTGTTCTGAACCGGACCTTTGCCGGAAAAAACTCTTACGGAAAAGCCGAAGAGATCCTCTCCTTTTACCCGGATGAACTGGAAACCTACTACGCATTAAAGGACGAGATGCTCAATACCCGGATCAGGTCCTGGCTTGAAGAGCATGATATTTACGCACCAGGTTCATTGCTTTAGGGACTCCATGGCAGATAATCAGAATCATACGCTTTTCAGGACAATCGCCGTTTTGCTGGTCATTGCTGCGATCGCCGCCGGCGGCTATGCAATAAAACATACGGTATCCTGTTTTTTGTTGTCCTTTGTGATTGCCTATCTGCTCGATCCCCTTCTGGTCATCATGGAGAAACGCCAGCTCAAAAGGGACTACGCGCTCATAATCCTATATGCGGTTCTAGGCGTTCTCTCATTTTTTGCGGTCTTCTTTATCGTTCCCTTTATCGCTGAACGCTGGACCTCGCTCCTCCAGACTCTCCCTGTCTATCTGCAAAAAACTAAAGAGCTGATTGTCGCCCAGCATGGTCAGCTTATTTCATCGCCGGCATTTGCCGAGTGGGACTGGCTGCTTAACTCTGCCTACAGCAAGCTTGACAGCGCTTCCGGCAAGCTTGGCTCAGGGGTCTACCTGGCCGCCTCCAGTCTGGCCTTCAACCTGTTCAACCTGGTTTTGGCGCCGATCCTGGTTTTTTTCATGCTTCACTACAAGCAGCAGATTATCGACTGGGTGAAAGTCTGGCTACCGCCAAGACACAAAGAGCATATCATCAAAATCGGAGTTGAGATAAACGACAGCATTGGCGGTTATCTCCGTGGGCAGCTGATAGTTTCAGCCATTGTTGCGGTATTCTCAACAATCGCCCTGTTCATCCTCGATGTTGATTATGCGTTACTAAACGGTATTTTTGCCGGAGCCGCCTCGATCCTCCCGTTCATAGGGGTTTTCCTGGCAACGCTCCCGCCGCTCTTTTTTGCCTATATCAAGTTCCAGAACGGGGCAATCATTCTCAAAGTTATCGGCGCATTTGCCGCCATCTATTTTCTTGAAGGCTATCTGGTAAAACCGCTGATCTTCAAAGAGTCGATGAACCTTAATCCGCTCATGACCATCATTGTCGTCATGGCTTTTGGTGAAATGATGGGCTTTTGGGGGATATTGCTGGCTATTCCCATCGCCGCGGCCTTGAAGATACTCTCCATTCACTGGCGGCGCGGTGATTTTGCTGTAAAGGAGTAGTTGTGTCAGGCGAAAGAGAGCGAAACAGGATATTTTTCGCCATACTGTTTACCGTTGCGGCTCTTATCGGTGCAGGCTATTTTATGGCCCACACCTTTTCAGCAATCCTCACCTCCCTCGTTATTGCCTATCTCGTTAACCCAACGCTCAAGTTGATCGAAAAAAGAGGCTTTGACCGCTTGACAGCCCTGCTGTTTGTTTACGGCCTGGCTTTATGTGCTGTTTTTCTGGCCTCCTTCGTGCTCGTACCGTATCTCGGCCATCAGATCGATGCCCTTGTCAAGGCTCTCCCAGTGTATATAAGGAGCCTTCAGGCCGTTATTGAAAAGTGGCAGACGCAGATGTCCGGTTATTACGGCGGCGAAGAGGGGGCGTGGGTGCTCTCCCGGATGACCGACGCAATCGAACAGGCGACGATTTACATCTCCAACTTTAGTTTCGGACAGATTAAAAAAGTATTCTATGCTGGATTCAATATTATTTTGGCGCCTATTCTGGTTTTTTTCATGCTCCTTTACAAGCAGCACGCCAAAGATTTTGTCCGAAGGATGTTCCATCACAACGAACGGCAACATCTTGTCGAGCTTGGCCGGGAGCTTAACAGAAGTCTTGAGCGTTTCCTTGTCGGCATGTTCTTCGACTGCCTGATTGTTGCCATTCTTACCTCCATAGCTTTGGCAATGCTTGGTATAGAATTCCCGATTCTCAACGGCTTTTTTGCCGGGTTTGCTTCGATTGTACCGTTTCTCGGGGCGGTTGTAGCGGTGATCCCCCCTGCGCTCATCGGCTATGCCAATAGCGGCGATATCTGGATTATTCCCAAGGTCTGCGCCGCCTACTTCACTATCAATGTCATTATAGAAGGGAACCTGATAAAGCCGCTGGTCATGAGGCACACGTTACAGCTCAATCCGCTGGCCGTCATCTTTGCAGTTATGGCAATGGGTGAACTTATGGGTTTCTGGGGGATAATTCTGGCGATTCCGACTGCTGCGGTTATGAAGGTCTGTACTGCCGAAATGAGGGAACTGCTGCAGCTGCATGAACCAAAAGCATGAACATGCCTCTGCCGGGCTCTTTTTTCAGATTTATCATTGCCCGTGCAGCCGGTACCGTCGCTTTCCAGATGACAGGAGTGGCTGTAGGCTGGCATATCTACGCCCTTACCGGCCGGGTGCTTGATCTCGGCCTGGTTGGTCTGGTGCAGTTCCTCCCCGCCCTCTTTCTTGCCCTCTATGTCGGCCATGCCGCTGACCGCTACAACCGCAGGATAATCGTCAGTTTCGCCCAGACAGCTATGGCGCTGATTCTGGGCCTCTTAGCCCTGGGGAGCAGCGGCGGCTGGTTGAACCGGGACATTATCCTCATTCTGCTGTTTTTTGTCGGCATAGCCCGCTCTTTTGAATTTACAACCCTGCAGACGCTGCTCCCATCTCTGGTAGACAACGAAAGCCTTCCCCGGGCGCTTGCCCTTGCCGGCTCAGTCCGCCAGGCAGCGGTCATCTCCGGACCGCTACTAGGCGGATTTCTCTACCTTGCCGGCGCAGCGACTGTCTACCTGACAAGTGCCGTGCTCTTTCTCTTCTCCGCCGGGATGATCTTTCTGCTGAAGATTCAGCACCGTTCACGCACCCCGGAGCCGTTTGCTTTGGCAACATTTTTTGCTGGAATCAGCTTTATCAGGCAGCGGCCAGTGATCTTCGGAGCCATCTCCCTTGACCTTTTTGCCGTTCTTCTCGGTGGCGCCACCGCTCTGTTACCGGTTTATGCCAAGGATATTCTCCAGACCGGCGCCTGGGGGCTTGGCCTCTTAAGGGCCGGCCCGGCTGTCGGGGCGCTATTGGCTTCACTCTGGATGGCGCGTAATCCGCTCAGGCAGCGTGTCGGCAAAGCGCTCTATCTGGCTGTCACGGTTTTTGGCCTGGCAACGATCGGCTTTGCGCTCTCCAGCTGGTTGCCGCTCTCCTTTTTGCTGCTGGTCATCCTGGGTGGCTCGGACATGATAAGCGTGGTCATCCGCTCCACTCTGGTGCAGTTGGAAACACCGGATGCCATGCGGGGGAGGGTGAGTGCTATCAACGCTATCTTCATCGGCACCTCCAACGAGTTGGGCGAATTCGAGTCCGGCTTGACTGCCGCCTTGTTCGGGGCTGTCCCGGCGGTGCTGCTCGGCGGTCTGGGTACGCTGCTGGTGGTGCTTTTCTGGATGCGTTTTTTCCCGCAGCTTTTGCAGCACGACCGGCTGAAGAGTAATCTGTAATTCGTGGTTAATTCCTGGCACTGTTTGCTGGAACTGATTGCACGCTTGCATCGGAGTGTAATAATCGGCATAATATGCTGACCTCAGCGGGATTAAATTCAGGAACAAATCAATGACCAGAGAAATAGTGCTGCTAATCACGGCATACCTGCTCGGCTCGATACCGACCGGTCTTTTGCTGGCAAAGGCTGCCGGGGTTGACATAAGGAGCAGCGGCAGCGGCAACATCGGTGCGACAAACGTTTACCGGACTCTCGGCAGAACGGTCGGCATCCTGACCCTTGTTGGCGACTGCCTCAAAGGGGCGCTCCCCGTCGTTGCCGCCGGCTATCTGGGAATGAGCGCTGCCTGGATTGCGGCAGTCGGTCTTGCCGCGTTTTTGGGGCATGTTTACACGATCTTCCTTGGTTTCAAAGGGGGCAAAGGGGTTGCAACCGCTCTCGGCGTCTTTCTGGCGGTCTCTCCGATCGCTGTTGGCGCTGCAGTGCTGATTTTTATCGCGGTTGTCTGGAAGTGGCGCTATATCTCCCTCGGTTCGATTTCAGCGGCTGTGGCGATGCCGGGGATGGTGGCGGTTTTTGATTCAAGGCCGGCGATTGTGGTAATGACGGCTATTGTGGCGCTGCTGGTTGTCTGGAAACATCGCGAGAATATCAACAGACTAAAAGAGGGGACGGAAAGTAAATTCAAGGCTTAACTGCAGAAAACAGAAAATAATGAAGGGGAAATTTTGAAGAAAAGAGATCTGTTTGAAAGTCGAAAAATGCAAACACTGGCCCTATCGGGGCTTTTTTTAATTCTTGCGTCCGGTTGTCAGCAATCGACCGGAACCGGCTCGCAAGCGGCAGCTCCGGTAAATAAAGCTCCGGCCGCCTTTAAGCTGGCGAGCAGCGCGGTTCTGAATGTTCACAGCTCTGCCGGCACGAAAAAGGCTGCAGCCCCGAAAATCAGGTACAATGCCGGCGAAGACCCTGAATTTGCCACCCAGAGCGGCTGGCCGCCAAAGAGTCCGGCACTGCTCCCCGGCTCCATCCTGCCGGCAAAAAGGATTGTTGCCTATTATGGCAATCCTCTTTCCAAAAAGATGGGTGCTTTAGGTGAATACCCAAAGGATGAGATGCTGAGCCGTCTCAAGGTCGAGGTGGCGCGCTGGCAGGCCGCTGATCCGGCACTGCCGGTGCAGCCGGCACTCCATCTGATCGCGGTTGTCGCCCAAGGGGCGCCCGGCAAAGCCGGTAAGTACCGGATGATCATGCCTGACGCGACTATTAATCAGATTTATGGCTGGGCGAAAGAGGCTAATGCGCTGCTTTTTATCGACATTCAGACCGGTCACGAAGATATCCGTACGCTCCTTCCCCGCTTTGAATGGATCCTGAAAAATCCTGACGTGCATCTCGGCATGGATCCGGAATTCAACCTTATTGCCAGCGGCAAGAAACCGGGAACCAAGATCGGCACCTATGATGCCGCGGATATAAATTTTGCAGCGGGTTATCTGCAGGGGCTGGTTAAAAAGTACAACCTGCCGCCAAAGGTCTTTACGGTGCACCGCTTTACCAAAAACGGCGTAACCAACTCCAAAAACATTGCCCTGCGGCCGGAAGTGCAGATTGTCATGCATATGGACGGTTGGGGCGCCCCCTGGCTCAAGCGGGACTCTTACAAGGCGTATGTTGTCGCCGAACCGGTGCAGTACACCGGCTTCAAGCTCTTCTATCATAACGATACGAAAAAAGGTGATCCGCTCATGACACCGCAGGATCTGCTCAAACTTAATCCGAAGCCGGTTTATATCCAGTATCAGTGACGCTTATCCAGGAGCTTCAGCATAGCTTGTGCGGACAATCAGCTGTTGGAAATCGGGTCTCAAATTTCAGCGCGCTTAAGCCGCTGGATGAGTTAGGGTAATTCGTTGGAGAGGTTAAGGAGACGCGACTACTTTATTGGTTCTGGAATAAATTCATTGATGATACGTCTGTGGCAGGACTGGAAATCTGCAGTGAGGTCGGCACACAATTTGCTTTTAATTAGAGCAATAACAATGTTTTGATGTTATTCAGGCCGCTGTCATTTACAAGGAAATTGCTCTGATGCCAGTCAATAACATCTCTAACAGCCTCTTTCACACCCCTCTGGTCGGTCATGCAGTGGTCAATGTTAACGGTTGTATCACCAGAGTTAATCAAGCTTTTACGCGGTTTACCCGGTATTCGGAGCAACAGCTTGAAGGGCTTCCTCTTTCCACACTGCTTCATCCCGACGATTCACTCCCGAAAGCAGATGCTTCGGCTCGTCTCCGCTATCTCTCCAGTGACGGTCAGTTGTGTTGGGGTGACACCTGTACTCTTTCACTCGAATCCACTGATAACTCCGCTGACAATTTTATTCTTCAGGTTCGCGACCAGACCAGCGATCACCTCGAGCAGCAGATCCAAAAAGGGCGCGCGAAGGTTCTGGAACTCCTCTATAACGATAACAGTCTCCCCGAGATTTGTGAAACGATAGTCCGCTATATTGAGACACTTGGCGAGGGGATGCGCTGTTCAATTCTGACACTGGATGCCGAGCGCGGTACACTGCATAAGGCTGCGGCGCCAAGTCTTCCTGATTTTTATAGCGACGCTATTGAGGGGATGCGCATCGGTGATGGTGTCGGCTCCTGCGGTACAGCTGCATACCGCCGTGAGCGGGTAGTTGTTGCCGACATTCTGAATCATCCTTACTGGGAAAGGGCACGGCGGCTCGTTTCCCGTACACCTATGCGCGCCTGCTGGTCCGAGCCGATTATTGCCGGAGACGGCAGCCTGCTCGGCAGTTTTGCCATCTACTACGATACCCCGCGCGAACCGCAACCAGACGAACTTGACCTGATCACTTCAGCCGCTTCGCTGACTGCCATTGCCATAACCTACAAACGGAGTCAGCAGTTTCTGCAAGACCTGGACCGGGCCAAGGACGAATTCATCTCTATTGCCGCCCATGAGCTCCGCACCCCCCTGACAGCCATTATGGGGTATGCGGAGCTGTTTGCCGAAGAAGGAACGGACTTGAACAGTCAGCAAATGTTCGCCCGGGAGATCTCTGCCCATGGTGAAAGCATGTCGCGTTTAATAGACGATCTGCACGATTTAAGCCTTATTCAGGTTGGCCGCAGGCTGAAGATGGTGCGGCAAAAGATTGCTCTATTGCCGCTGGTGGAACGCGTTATTGGTTATTTCAGCCGGAGTGCGCCGCAGCATGTAGTGGAACTCTCCTGCGGCCCGGATCTTCCTGAAAAAATTTCATGTGACGGCGGGCGGATCATCCAGGTGCTGGAGAATCTGCTCTGTAATGCCATCAAGTATTCACCGCAAGGTGGCACAGTAACATTGGAGATTCGACTGGCCGGTGCGATGGTGAGTTTTTGCGTCAGTGATCAGGGGATAGGCATGAGTGAGACTGAAGTGCGTCGCGTCTTTGACAAGTTCTTCCGTGCCGATTCATCAAATACTGCCCCAGGTGGACTGGGGATCGGTCTCTGTATTGTACGGGACATTGTCGAAGGTCATGGCGGAGAAATAAATTTGAAAAGCCGTCAGCAGGAAGGCACCAGGGTTACTTTTACACTGCCGCTTTGAACTGTTTATTGAATAGTTCTTTTGTTACTCTTGAGTCACTATCCCCTCTAACATGGCAAACTCCAGAAACGCCGCCGTATCTTCGGGCGGGATGCCGAGTTTTGCTGCATGCACACCGGCTTGCTCCCTTCCATCGAGCTGCTCAAGAAGCTTGGCGTAAACCGCGAAAAGTGATTCCGTCAGGACTTCGCCGGCTTTCGGGTAGATGACAGCCGTTGACCCTGTCGGTGAAAGGGTTGCCGTCAGTTCCCGCAGATCAGCGATCCCCGACTCCAGGATTTCCAATACCTCGTAGTTGAAAGTGGCCAGGCGGGCTGACCCGGCGAGTTTGAGCGGTAGTTTGGCCGGATCAATCTTTTCAAGTTGCGCTTGATGAGGCAACGCCGGTGGCGTTGCCATCAGTGCGGCAGCATAGTGATAGTTATAGGTAATCATGTCCAGAGCTGCCGGCAGTAGCTTTATCAGCCGCTTCGCCCTGAAGAGTGCCGAGATGAAGCTGCACTGAAGGTCAAAAATACTCTCCTCGCTCAATCCTTCGATATCTTTTGGCTTTATCCCCCTCTTTTCGACGTATTCGCAAAAATCTTCCAGAAACCGGCTCGGCCTAAGCGTGAGAGGATGAAGTGCGCTCAAGAACCAGGGGACGGCTTTCCCGCGGCTGTAAAAGGTGTCGCAGCCAGTAGCGAGTTTGGCGGCTATGGCCAGATCTTTTTCCGGAAAAGCAGGCGACGCTGTCAGGGTGTAGGGGGGGGCGGGCTGGTGCGCCAGTTGCAGCTCAGCGCTGCGTGCCGCAAGTACGGTGCCGGGGAGCAGTGCCAGTGGAAAGATGTCGAGATGGTTAGGGTAGAGTCCAAGGGCAAAATCCACACTGTTTCTGAAACCGTCAAGAGTATCACCGGGGAGTCCGTAGATAAGATCGAAGCCGAATACCGCCCCGGTCTCATTGAGCAGGGCTATTTTGGCAGCAAAATCAGCTTTGCTGAAGTTTCTGCCCGACTGCTTCAGCACTGCTGCATCGGCACTCTGCAGCCCTATCTGCAGCGAACAGGTAATTGCTGCAAACAGCTCTGCCTGCTGCCTGTCAATGAATTCGCTTCTGACCTCGAAATGGAAATGAATCTGTGGGGCGATTTTTTTGATCAGTTTGAGGATTTTGACTGCCCGCTCCCGGTCGCTATTGAAAGTGGAGTCGAGCACAAAGACCTGGGCGACCCTGTTAGTGGCAAACCAGCGTAGTTCTGCTGCAATCCGTTCCAGAGGAAAACGCCTGACTTTGCGGCTGCCGCCGCCGTCAAAACAGAAATCGCAGGCAAAGCTGCAGCCGCGGGCAATCTGCCAGAGCATCCCGGAGTAATCTGCAGGGTCGATCTCTCTACTGAGAAGTGGCGAGGGGAGGGTTTCAAGGTCAAGCACTGCCGGTGCCGGAGATGATTTCAAGCTACCGTTTTCAAGGACTGCCGTGCCTGGAGTCCCGCTGATCTTGCCCCCCTGGCAAAGAAGCTTTACCACTCTGGTCAAGGTCGCTTCGCCCTCGCCATGAATCAGAAAGCTAAAGGGCGCTTCACAAAGGAGTCGGAACTGATCCGCAGTTGCTTCTGCGCCGCCGCAAAATAAGGTCACTTCCGGATTAGTTGTTTTGAGGAGTTTCGCGGTCGCTACGCTTAGCGCCCGGTTCCAGGCGTAGATTGAAAAACCGGCCATATCCGGCATTGTAGCTCTGACAGCGGCCGCACACTCTGCAGCTGTCTGCTCTGCATACAGGTTTATGACGGTTACAGCCACCTGCCCGGCAAGGTCGGGTGCGGCTTTTAGGGCTGCTGCAAGAAAAGCGCCCGCAAGTGGGACGGATTGGGGAGATTTTAGCGGATGGATTGAGACAAGAGTTATCCTGAGCGTTTTGGTGACGGGCATTTTCAACGGCTCACAGAAATTTTGGCCGGTCTAGCCTTGAGTTTGGGCGCCCCGTCTTCGATTACCACCCTAAACTCGACATCAGCACAGTGATGTTTGCTTTTGAGCGCTTCACGTTGCTTTTCAATCGCAGCGAACATTGTCTCTCTGCTGAGATTTTCAGTGGGGAGGTTACACTTCCTGCGCGCCTCAAGATAGTGCTGGAAGACAATTTCCACGTCGTTTTCATGGGATCTTTCATGAGTTTCCAGCGGTGAACGAGCCCCACCTTCAGTCAGGTGGCGTGCCATCTTGAAACGGTCGCGCGAATATTTCCCCTCTTCAATGAGCCGGTTTGTCCGTGTCCAGTACTGTTTGTAGCTGTTGAACTTGCCGACGAGCGTGTTAAACTTGAATTTGTGCATTGTATTGACAATCGAGGCGGTATTGTAGCGCCTGATGAAGCGCTCTATATCTTCGCAGAGGTTTTGCGGTTCCCTTTTTTCAATGCCGAGGAAGTACTGTTCATATTTGATGATCAGCTCCGCAATATTACCTTCGAGAAAGGCTATGTCATCCAGTATTGCCATGGTTTCTCCGGTTAGAGAATATAAACGCATCACTGCTTTGTGTAAAGTCAAAACGAGGTCCCAGGATTATGTAAAAGGCTTAATTTCTTGACGATGGCAAGCAGTATCGTCTAAAGTGTCAAATCTGATTTAGTGGGTAAAATTGGCCGAGTGTCGTGAATTGGAGGTCATATCATTATGAGTGTCGCAGCGGTAATTCTTGCAGCAGGTATGGGAACACGGATGAAGTCCGGCCTGTTAAAAATTATGCACGGTGTGGGGGGTAAGCCGATGATCTCCTGGTCGGTTCTGGCAGCCAAGGCTGCCGGTGCCGGGCGAGTTACGATTGTGGTGGGGCATCAGGCTGACAGGGTAAGGGAGCTCTTTGCCGCGGACGATTCAATAACCTTTGCAACTCAGGAGGAACAGCTTGGTACAGGTCATGCTGCCGCTTGCGCGCGTGCAGCACTTGAAGGTTTCAACGGGACTATTTTAATCCTTTGCGGCGATGTGCCGCTCCTTCGCCATGAAACGCTGCTTGCCATGCTTGCCAATCATGAAAAACGGGGCGCGGCAGTGTCTGTATTGACAACCCACCTTGACAACCCTTTCGGCTATGGCCGGATTGTCAAACGTGAAGGTGGAAGAATCAGCAGAATTGTCGAAGAGAAGGATGCAAATTCTGAAGAGCAGGAAATTACGGAAATTAATTCAGGCATATATTGTGTGTCCGCCGAGTTCCTTTTCGATGCTCTGTCCGGGCTGAAGTGCGACAATGCCCAAGGGGAATACTACCTGACTGATATCGTCAGGATTGCCGCCGAGCAGAACCGCCTCTGCCTGGCATTTCCCACCGCTGATCCGGATGAAGTCATGGGCGTCAATGACCGGGTGCAGCTTGCGGCTGCGGCGACAATCCAGCGTAGTCGTATCAACCGGGAGCTGATGCTTTCCGGAGTAACCCTGATCGATCCGGCAACTACCTATATCGAAGCAGGGGTCTCCATCGGCAGAGACACAATTATTTATCCGAACGTTCATATTTCAGGCAGTACTGTTATCGGCGCCAACTGTCTGCTTGAGTCCGGTGCAGTGATCCGTGATTGCAGGATAGGTGAAAGTGTAACCATCAAGACAGGCTCAGTGCTGGCGGAGTCAGTGCTCGGGAATGAAGTCTCCATCGGCCCGATGGCTCACTTAAGACCCGGCTCCAACCTTGGCGACCATGTGAAGATCGGTAATTTTGTCGAAACCAAGAAGATCGTCATGGGGGCGGGGTCAAAGGCGTCACATCTCACCTATCTTGGCGATGCGGATATAGGGAAAGATGTCAATATCGGCTGCGGCACAATCACCTGCAATTATGACGGCGTTAAAAAACATCGGACGATTATCGGCGACAATGTCTTTGTCGGCAGCGATGTCCAGCTGGTTGCTCCGGTGACAGTCGGCAGCAACTCACTGATAGCTGCCGGAACTACTATCACTAAAGATGTCCCGCCGGATTCACTGGCAATCGCCCGGACTCCGCAGGTTAACAAGGACGGCTGGATTTTGAAGAAGAAATAGACGCTTTTATTAGTGTAGTTGTCGAGTGAATTCATGAATTTTGAACGGAGACTTTTATGTGCGGAATTGTAGGTTATATTGGCAATCAGCAGGCGACTCCTGTCATCCTTGAAGGGCTCAAAAAGCTTGAGTACCGCGGTTATGACTCTGCCGGGATCTGTACAATCGTAAACGGCTCGGCAGTTATGGCTAGAAGTGAAGGAAAACTGGTGAATCTGGAAAAAATTCTTGCCGACATGCCGCTGCCAGGCTCCATAGGCATCGGGCATACCCGCTGGGCTACCCACGGCAGACCTTCGGTTGTCAATGCCCACCCACACAAGGCAGGCAGTGTGATAGTTGTCCATAACGGCATCATTGAGAACTATCTTCAGCTTAGAGAGAATCTGCGCAGCATCGGCCATCGCTTCTTATCCGAGACCGACACCGAGGTAATATCCCATCTTGTTGAAGAGGAGCTTGAATCCGGCTGCGGCTTTGAGTCTGCGGTACGTCAGGCGCTCTCGAAGGTGAGAGGCGCATATGCAGTCTGCATCCTCTGCGAGGACGAGCCAGGGGTGCTGATCGCCTCCAAACAGGGCTCTCCCATGGTCGTTGGTCTCGGCGATTCCGAATTTTTTGTAGCTTCAGACATCCCGGCCATCCTTGCCCATACCAGACAAATGGTTTTTATGGAGGATGGCGAGTTCGTGCTGTTCCGGGCGTTAGCCACGGAGCCTGAATTTTCGACCCTTGCCGGCGAGAAACTGGTCAAGCAGTCCAGGCATATCGACTGGTCACCTCTTATGGCCGAAAAGGGGGGCTACAAGCATTTCATGCTCAAGGAGATTTATGAACAGCCAAGAGCCATACGGGATACAATTTCCGGCCGCCTGCTGGAGGAGGAGGGGGATGTTTTCCTCGAAGATTTCAACCTTGACGATGAAGCGCTGGCAAAAATAGACAGGATCTGCATCGTTGCCTGCGGCACCTCCTGGCATTCGGGACTTGTCGGCAAGTTCCTTCTGGAAGAGCACTGTCGCCTGCCGGTTGAGGTGGATATTGCCTCGGAGTTTCGTTACCGCAATCCCGTTGTCAATGAACGGACGCTGATGGTGCTGATCTCCCAGTCCGGTGAAACCGCCGATACTCTGGCAGCCATGAGGGAAGCGCGCTCGCGTGGGGCAAAAGCCGTTGCTATCTGCAACGTCGTTGATTCCTCGATTGCCAGAGAGGCGGATGGCGTTATTTATACCCACGCCGGCCCTGAAATCGGCGTTGCTTCGACAAAAGCATTCGTTACCCAGTTGGTCGCCCTTTATCTGCTGACTATCCGTTTTGGCCGGGGAATCGGCAGAATAGACAAGGCAAAAGGAATCGTCCTGACTAAAGGACTCCTGCAGGTGTCCTCACTGATGGAGGAGACACTCACGCTTGATGCAACTGTCGAGAAGATCGCCAGGCGCTATATGAACGCTCGCGACTTCCTCTACCTGGGGCGCGGCATGAACTACCCCATAGCCCTTGAAGGGGCGCTTAAACTGAAAGAAATTTCGTACATCCATGCCGAAGGATATCCGGCAGGTGAAATGAAGCATGGCCCGATAGCCCTGATTGATGAGAACATGCCGGTCGTGGTGCTTGTGCCGAAAAACAGCACCTACGATAAGGTCGCCTCCAATATGGAGGAGGTCATTGCCAGGGGCGGCAGGGTGATTGCTGTCTGCACACAAGGAGACCAGGATGTCCGAGGGAAAGTCGAGGCGGTCATCGAGATTCCCCCTGCTGCCGAAGAGCTGCTGCCACTGCTCCTCTCCATCCCGATGCAACTCCTTGCCTACCACATTGCAGTCATGAAAGGGACCGATGTGGATCAGCCGAGGAACCTGGCAAAAAGCGTTACAGTCGAATGATCTGAGCTTTGCCGAAGACTCCTTTGTCCAGATGTAATAAAGTTTGCTCATGGGTAAAATAGTTTGCTCGTGATGAATAAAGTTTGGTCCTGACCATTGCTTTCTTCGGGTATCGGTGTATTCTGTCATTAGGATGATCTTATTCCCGGAGGGGTGCCATGGCACGACGCCGATATGTCATTGACGAACAACGGATTGCCCTGTTCGAAAAGGAAGGACGGGGAAAGGGAAACAAGAATGACTACAAGCCCTGGCTAACCGTTCAAGATGTCCCCTCGATAGGGCGCAGCACGCGCCCTATGGGCATTCATACTGGCCGAATACACCATCTTCTTTCTGATATTGAACGTAGCTTGTTCTACTGGCTGGAATGGGAAGAGTCAGTCGCCGATATCCGGGAACAATTCCCCCTCGACCGGTCCGCAACAACCCTCATCGCTCAGACCTGTAATATCCAACCTCCCCGCTTTCCCGGCATGTCCACGCCGATGGTCATGACCACTGACTTTCTGGTCGATGTCTGGAAAGACGGATGCCTGGCCCAAGTGGCCTATGCGGTCAAGCTTGGCAAGGATCTCGACGTTCCCCGGACAAGAGAAAAGCTTGAAATAGAAAGGATTTACTGGGGCACCAAGGCGGTTGACTGGAGCATCGTCACCCCGGCAGTTCTTCCCACCTGCCTGATTCGCAATATCGAATGGGTTCACAGTTTCTATCGATTGAATGATCTTATCGAACCACATCCCGGATTTTACCAGGACGCAGCCCGAAGGATGCTGGCACAGGTTATGGCCTCACCGTGGCAGACTTTACGCCAGTTCTGCTCCGACATGGAGGCCCGCCTAGAGCTAATCGATGGTGATGGGCTGATGCTGTTCCGCCATCTCCTGGCCACTAAGTCGATCATCTGCGACATGGAGACCCTGACGCTGAGCGACCGACTGACCATGGCATCGTTTCAGATGCCACTTTCCAGCTATATGGAGAAGCGAGCATGACCCTCCTGACCCTGAACCAGCTGTTGGAATTTACCGAAGACGGTCACACCGAACGGGTGCTATGGTTCGATACCCTGGACCCAGGATATGTTGTCATCGATATCCTGGCGGAACGGGCCAATCCGGCCTATCGACGGCATGAAGATGTGATCCGGTTGCAGAGCGAGGAGGCGATTCATCTGCGAGCAGATGATCCCTTCCTGATCATGGTGATCGAGGATCAGCTCTCACCCGCCCAACGCGTCATTCGTGATGAGAACTATGCTCGAATCGCACCGCTGCTCGCCCGGCAACCAGAGATTTTCGACCTCCGCAAGCGGGGGCAGATTATCGCCGAAACCGTCACGGCTCATGGCGAAAGCTGCCACAGCCTGTTGCGGTTGCTACGTCGCTACTGGCAGCGTGGCATGACTCCCAATGCCCTGCTGCCAGACTATGACTATTGCGGTGGGAGGGGGAAGGAGCGTCCCGCCACAGGAAAGCCACGGGGGCGACCGCCGAAAAACAACGAGCCCTCGGCCAATGTTACCGTAGAAACACGCCTAATCTTCAAGGTGGCCATCACCAAATATTATGCCATGCATTCGGTCTTTGAACTGACCGAGTGTTATCATGCCATGCTGGGATCTTTCTTTTCCGACTCGGTGATCAATACGGAAACCAGCCAGCAGGAACTGATTTTACGTCCAGATGCGCCCAGTTGGTGGCAGTTCCGTTACTGGTATCAAAAGGACAACGACATCTTCGAATTGAAGCGGCGGCGGGTCTCACCGCGTGTCTATGACAAGGACATGCGGGCATTGACCGGCACAGCCACGGCGGAGACCATCGGTCCCGGCTCCCGCTACCTGATCGACGCAACCATTGCCGATGTTTATCTCGTCTCCCGTTATTTCTCGGACAAGATCGTTGGCCGTCCAGTTGTCTACGTCATCATAGACGTTTTCAGCAGAATGATTACCGGCCTGCATGTCGGGTTCGAGGGACCAAGCTGGGTGGGAGCCATGCAGGCGCTGAGCAATGCCATATTGGACAAGGGGCCTTATTGCGACCGGTTTGGCGTCAGCTTCAGTAGCGACCAATGGCCCTGCCAGGGCATGCCGGAAGCTATTATGGGCGACCGGGGGGAAATGGTCGGGCAGATGGTAGAAACGCTGATTAAGGCCTTTGCCGTCAGGATAGAAAACTCCGCTCCCTATCGCGCCGATTGGAAAGGGGTGGTGGAACAACAATTCCGCCTGCTCCCAGCGCGATTCAAGGCATATACCCCCGGCTATATTCAGGAAGATTATCAGCAGCGCGGTGGCAATGACTATCGCCTTGACGCGACACTGAATATCGATCAATTCACAAAAATTCTACTTGTCTGTGTCCGATACTATAACATCCAGCACCGGTTGAAGGAGTACCCGCTCAGTCCCGAGATGATTCGCGATCGAGTTCCCGCCGTCCCAGTTGAGTTATGGAATTGGGGCATCGCTAACCGAAGCGGACGGTTGCGGCAATATCCAGCTGATCTGGTCCGTCTCAGTCTGCTGCCGCATGACAACGCGACCGTAACAGAGCGGGGCATCCGTCTTTTCGGGCTCTACTATTCCTGCACGCTGGCCATCAAGGAACACTGGTTCGAGCGCGCCCGGCAGGTCAGAAACTGGCGGATCGTCGTTTCTTATGATCCACGATGCATGGACGACATATGGCTACAAGGCGAAAGCGGTCAGCCGCATTTCATTCCCTGTACACTGATGGGGCAGAGCCGCGAACATGTCGGCAAAACTTTGTGGGAAATTGATCAGTTACGACAGGAGGCCAAGAGTGTTGCCCGCATGCAGCAACCCGAGGAAACTACGGGTCGCATCAACCTGATAGAGCAGATTCAGCAGATTGTGACCGAGGCCCAATCCGCGCTGGCCAACAGATCACCTGCGTCGAGCCGGCAACGCACCAAGGAAATCCGCCCCAATCGTCAGGTGGAGCGGACAGCTTTGCAGAAGCGTGATGCACTGCGACCTGAGCGTAAACAAACGGCGCGACCCGCAGATGTCGTTCCCTTTCCCGGCATACCGGCAAAGAAAGACTACAGCCTGCCAGACATCACCGAGATGTTACGAAAATTTCGCAAAGATGATCAAGAGGAGGAGTAAGCCATCATGGACCAGCCTCAGACCGATATCGCCCTCCTCCCCGAGTTTAGTAGCAACCCCTTCATTAATCAACTGCCTCCGCAGCTTTCCCAGCGCGACGCCTTGAAATTCCTGTCCGATCCTCCATATTTTAAACCGGAAGAACGAAACTATCCTTTCCATATCCGGATTAATTGCTTGTATCGTTTGCGCCGTTTCTTCGAACCACTTGATCATCACCTGCGGTTGGAAACCGCCTTCTCGACACTCTTACGGCAAGGCTATGTCAGCCGCAATCCTCTGACCACCGACTATATTCGGCGGCTGCAGGACGGGCATGAACGGATCATCAACCGTGATTTGAACGCGGGCCGCCATTATGTAAGGGGAACGGCCGAGGGATTTACTCTGTTGGGCACCTCGGGGGCGGGCAAAAGTACGGCAATCAACAGGCTTCTGGAATATTATCCGCAGACTATCGAACATCTCCAACCCTTTAGCCTCCAGCAAGTAGTTTGGCTAAAGCTCGACTGCCCTTACAAGGGTTCTGCAAATCAGCTCTGCAGACATTTTTTCCGCGAACTGGACCTGATATTGGGGACACGGAGCTTCGCCCAGTTTGGAAAAAACAAAAATTCCATCGATTTGATGATGGCAGAAATGGCGCAGTTGGCGAATCGCCACGCCTTGGGGGTTCTGGTCATTGACGAGATCCAGCATCTGACCTTGGCCGATGGGGTGGGACAAGATGCTATGTTGAATTTCCTGGTCACTCTGGTCAACACCATAGGTATTCCGGTCATCACTGTTGGGACCATGGGAGCGCTGCCGTTGTTTCAAGGCGATTTCCGACAGGCGCGTCGTGCCAATGGTCTTGGGTGTGCCGTCTGGGAGCGGTTACAGCCTGGACCAGTATGGAACCATTTTGTCGACGTCCTGTGGAAGTTCCAGTGGACCCTTCAGGAAACTCCGCTGACTGATGATATCCGCAACGTGCTCTATGATGAAAGCCAAGGTATCATCGACGTGCTTATCAAGTTGTTCATGCTGACCCAGCTTCAGGTAATGGAACAGAGCTCCATCCGCAACACCCCCGAAGTGATGGACGCCCAGTTGTTCCGCGAGACGGCCTCCCAGCATTTCAAGGTAATCGAGCCGATGATGACCGCGCTCAAGACCAAAAATGAGAAGGAAATCGATAAATATGATGATCTGAAGCCGCTGGAAAACCATGTCTGTCAGATTTTCCAGAATGCAATGCTGCAATCTGAGCCTATGTTGCGGCAAGACTCACCCCCCGACCAGTATGATCCACCCGCCGAAGATAATTGGGCCGACCAACTCATCGCCGCGCTGGTCCAGGTTGGCTTGGCCCAAGACATCGCTTCTCTGATGGCGGAAAAAGCGCGTGCGCTGTACCCCAACGCCTCGAACTTTGAATTAATCGGTCATATTTCCGGCATGTTACGGGATCGTGGGCCGGAGACTGCCAAGAAGAAACCGAAGCGAGCCCCGCGACAGGACAAGGCGCGTCAGTCGCCAGTGTCATTGTGTACGCCCGTCATGGGCGTGAACTTATGGGGTGCAAGTCCCCTGTACGGTGAATCCAACACTGTCGCGAGACAGCGTAAACCAAGTACTAGCCGAAGGCAAGGGCGTCTCCGCGAGGAGGGGTCTGGAGGAAGCCGGAGCGCAAAGCTATGAGCCGACGAACAGAAACAGCATACAAGGCCATCATCCGGGCAAGTCAGCACAACATGACGAAGTCCCATGGGTTCAGGAGAAATGGTAAATGCTGCGGTTGTGTAGCCACAGTTCACGTTCTTATCCGGGGAGATCTGTCCGAATTGCCGTTCCAGATACGTGGGGCTGCGCTCTGCATGGCAACATGCCGGGTATCGGACAGAAGTCAGCAGAAGCCATAGTAGGCGCGAGACGTTGCCGCAAGCGATCCGGCAACTGGAAACAAGCCCGGCAGAGTCCGGGAAGCCTTACCCCGCCGAAGGGCCGAACGAAGAAAGGGGAGTAGCACCAATGAGCTTTCATGACATAAAGAACCCGTCCGGGGGAATGCCTATGGAGCGCGTCATTGATCAGCCAACCCCTGAGCAGCACCTACTGGAGCGGATACTCTCCAGTGCGAACATGGAGCAAGCGTGGAAACGGGTCAAAGCCAATAAGGGCGCACCCGGCGTCGATGGCATCACCATCGAACAATTCCCCGACCATACCCGTTCTCACTGGAACACTATTCGCGAATCGCTAATGACAGGCAGTTACCAACCTTTGCCGGTAAAGCGGGTAGAGATTCCCAAAGCAACGGGTGGAACCCGTCCGCTGGGGATACCCACTGTACTTGACCGGCTGATCCAACAGTCCATTGCCCAAGTGTTGACACCGATCTTCGATCCGGACTTCTCCGCATCGAGCTTCGGTTTCCGTCCCCGTCGGTCAGCAAAAGATGCTGTCCGAAAGGTGCGGGAGTACATCCAGCAGGGATACCGGATTGCCGTGGATATTGACCTTGCCAAGTTCTTCGACACGGTCAACCATGATCTGCTCATGCACCTTGTGAGCAAGAAAGTTCACGACAAGCGGGTACTAGCCCTGATCGGCACGTACTTACGGGCAGGTGTAAAGGTAAACGGGCGTCTTGAAAAGACCAGACTGGGTGTTCCCCAGGGTGGCCCCCTCTCGCCGCTTCTTGCCAATATCCTGCTCGACACACTGGACAAAGAACTTGAGAAACGCGGTCACAAGTTCGTCCGCTATGCAGACGACTTCGTCATCCTCGTCAAAAGCCAGCGCGCCGGCGACCGGGTAATGGAAGGGATGAAAACCTTCCTGACCAGCAAACTCAAGCTTAACGTCAATGAAACCAAGAGTGCGGTAGCAAGAACATCCCGCATCGACTTCCTTGGTTTTATCTTCAGTGGCACCCGCATCATCTGGTCTGACAAGGCATACAAGGAATTCAGACGCCGCGTCAAACAGTATACCGGAAGAAGCTGGCGGGTCTCCATGAAGTACCGGTTGTATAAACTGGCTCAATATCTCCGTGGCTGGATGGGGTACTTCGGAATATCGGAGTATTACCGTGAAATTCCGGAAATAGACGGTTGGATAAGGCGCAGGATACGGCTCTGTTACTGGAAACAGTGGCGCTGGTGTCGTACCAAAATTCGGGAGCTGCTCAAGTTGGGGACGGAGAAATTCACCGCCATCCGAGCGGGCCTGAATAGAAGTGGCCCGTGGGCCATGTCCCGAAGATTGGCTGCTCATACCGGTTTGACCAACAAATGTCTGAAGGATCAAGGCTTATTATCTGTCAAAGAACTGTGGGTGAAGCTTCACTACCCGGCTACGGCCCGGTAATTCTATCGAACCGCCGGATGCGGACCCGCATGTCCGGTGGTGTGGGGGCTGGGGGAGAAAAACCCCCGGCTACCCGATTGTCCAAAATCGCCATTAAGGGCAGTGAACGCGGACTGACCGCCGAGGAGTCTTTGGCCGCTGCCGGGCTGGTTCGCCCACCCAGATTCGGACCGGTGTAACCATGCTGCCTTACCTACCGGCACTCTATCGAGACGAGCTTGTCTACAGCCTGTTGGCGCGTACTTGCCGCCATAGCGGGTGGCACAGTCCGAAACAGATGCTGGACGAGGCATTCGGCAGCCGCAATGTCCGGGCGGGAGCGTTTCTGCAGACAGAACTGGGTCGGCTGGCGACAAACCTACCGCCAGCAAGGGAACTCACGGCACACAGGCTCGCGCTAGAGAACACCATCCTGAACTATGTTACGGCCTTTCAGCCGCAGGAGGCACGTGACTGGGCTTTGGCAGCGATAACAGCCGAGAATGATGGTGCCGATGCCCTTCATGTCAAACTTGGGTTGGCGGCCAGCAAGGTCCGCCTGCCTTCAGCTTTGCGCTACTGCCCGACGTGTCGCGCCGAGATGCTCACCCGACATGGGGAGCTCTATTGGCGGCGCGACCATCAACTGCCTGGCGTCCTCGTTTGCCTGACTCACGGCGTGCCTCTGGCTGACAGTCGGATCGTTCTCCCATGTACCGGCCAGCACGGCTTCAGCGCAGCAGACCAGGACAATTGCCCTGCCGATCCGCCGCAGCCCGCCTGGATAGATCAACCGGAAACGCTCAAGCATCTGCGCGATATTGCTATCGCTAGCGCCGCCTTGCTTACCAACCCGCCTGCGGCTCGTAAGCTGGTGGCGTGGAGCGATTACATTCGCGCTGCTCTGTTTGCGCGCGGTTTTGCCCGAGGGGATGCTCAGGTGGACCAACGAGCGCTGTTGGATGCCTATCTGACACACTTTGGCCCGATGATCGACATCCTGCCGGACGCTGCGCCGGACGGCTGGCTGGTGTCGATGGCCCGCAAACATCGGAAGAGTTTTGCCCCCTTGCGCCATGTTCTGATGCAGTTGTTGTTGGACGCGCTGCCGCTGTTCGAAAGGTTCAACCCCTTCGGACCCGGCCCCTGGCCCTGCCGCAATCCGCTTGCCGATCATCATGGCCTACCGGTCGTCACGGATTACCGACTGCATGATGAAGGTGGTAGGACGATTGGAGTTTTTCATTGTTCCTGCGGGTATGTCTTCAGCACTGCGCCGGAGCCAGGCAGCCGCGCCAAACTCCTCGATCTTGGCCCGTTGTTTGAGAACCGGTTACGCGACTTTGTCGCTATTGGGGCCAGTCTACGCAGCACTGCCAAAGCTCTGTTTGTCGATCCCAAGACGGTATTGCGGTATGTTGCCCTTTTGGGGCTGGAAACGCCGTGGAAGGCCCGGCCAGAGCGGGCCAAGCGGCCACAAATCGAACGGGATGTGATGCGCGCTGCCTGGAGCGAAATACACACTGCCAACCCAACCCTGACCCGGCAACATCTGCGACACCAGATTCCGGCGGTATACACATGGCTTTATCGCCATGACCGCAACTGGTTGGAGGCGCAACCGCCCACCGCCATACTCCCAATTCCCACCAAATCCCGCTTTGACTGGGCCGATATCGATGCGACGACGGCGAGAGCCCTGCGGCAAGAAGTCGCAAGGCTACGCGCCCTAACCCCGCCCCTGCAGATTACCCGCCTTGCCTTGGAACGCGCTTTGGGACAGCCCGGCTGGCTGGGAAAACGCCTTTACAAACTCCCGCTGTGCGCTGCAGCGCTGGCCGAGCTTGCTGAAAGTGTAGAAGAGTTTCAGTGCCGCCGTATAACCTGGGCGGCGGAGGAACTGCGCCAGGAGGACAAGCCGGTTCAGGTCTGGCGGCTGAGGCGTTTGGCCGGGCTACCGGACCGATGCGCACCTGGCGTTGAAGCTGTTATGTTGGCGACGGAGGACCGGGCGGCATGAAGATTTCCTCGCTGGCCAATTATACCGACGACCTTGAACTGCGGTGGTTGAAGGGAGTCGGAAAAACAACTGATGGCAAACTTTGTGTTGATACGTTTTTCCGCCAGAAAAACGGCAGTACTTTTTTTTGGCGGCTACCCTATGGGACACTGCCTTTTCTGATGCCGGGCCTGGTGATATCCAGTGGAGAGGTGCTGACCTCTCGCAAGGGAGGGAAGAGCGGCTGGGCAGTGATTCCGGATCTGTCGCAAATGGAGGTCATCCCGGCCATCAAGGCCTTCACCCGTGATCATTATGATCTGGGGGGGCATTTCGGTGGTGACCATAGTGTCTTGCGTTATCACTCCCGTGGTTGGACCATCCTGATCCCGGCGATGGAACTGGTTCGATTCCTTTTCCTGCACAGCAAAGTAATGGCCAAGGCCCTGCTTGAGCCGATGGGGCTGATGAATCTCGCACTTACTCCCGTTCCTGACTTTTATCCCGAAATTCTAATCGAATTCCATCAAAACACGCCCCGCGCCTTGATGCGCCCTGAGTTCGTTCAGGAGTTCGCCTGGGCGGCGGTCCATCCGGAAGGGCGAGCTGCCTGGGACAGCGTCCGGCGTTTGAGTTCGGGACAACGGACCTTGATCTTGGAACCACCGCCCCTGAAAAATTGCAGGATTGAGTTCCGCGGTGTGGCAAAGGCTCAGACTTGGCTTGTTCTGGAGATTAACGCACTATCCGGTCGTGCCCTGCCAGCCCCGGTAATTAACTGGACACATCCTTCGGTCTGCGAGAAAAACACAGGGCCGGAGAGAACAACCGTCGCCAAGAACGAGGAAGATGACTTACTCCGTCCAGCCCGTCCCGTACATGTCCGTGAGCATGAAGTCGATGAGGAAGCCGATAGTCAAAAGGACATAAACCAAGATATGATCCTGCTGGGCGGTAAGCGAGGTATGTTCACTTCCCCTGCCAGGGTCGTCAGAATTCTCTCTCCCCCCCGCGCAAGACAGACCGTTAAGGAAACCGGAGATCAGGAACCGGTGCCGCGCAAATCCCGCTCTGACACCGGACGGCCGGTTGATCCGGCACTGCCAGTCAAAATCGTCTCTAAAACAGTCAGTTTGGGGGAGGAATCCGTCACCGGAGGGTTGTCCCCGCTGGAGGTGTTGACGCTCGAACCAGCAAGTTTTGAGGCCATCGGAGATCTTGGCTTATTGATCGAAACCTTGAAACTGATCGAGCAGTCCCAGCCTGACCTGACCCTGACAGTATCGCTGGTTTTCCTCAAGCCGGGACAGTCTGTTTCGCGGACTCCACAGGGCCGCCGCATTTGCTTAGTGGCGGTGTTCACCTCGCCTGTCAGGCCACCTTTCGTGGTGCTTGATATCGACCACAGCGAGCTGGCAGGCGATCTGTCTGGGCTGATGCTTCGCTATGACCTCTTCTGCCAGCTTGACGAAATGGACCAGCATATCAAACAATTGCTCGATACCATGGTTGACCGCTATGGCAGTTGGGACAAGGAGGCCGAACGCACGCTTCCGAAATGGGTAGCGGTCAAGCGTCTGCCGAAACTGCTACGGATGACCGAGCGGGCAGGGGATATGGATTATGTCGAGATGTGGGTCAGGAGATTAAAGGAAAGGATGTCGAAGTAATCTGAATATGCAATCCCGGCCCGGATTCTCGTTAGCTGTCTGGGTTCTAAACGTATTTTTGTCTGTTTTTATTGACACAAATATTAGAACAGTGTATTGAACATGCCTTCATTGCATTATGTTTATATTTGCAGGGGTGAATTTGCGCCACTTTGTGGAGTCCGTATATATTGTGATCAAGAACCGCTCGGGTCAGCTTTAGGCTGATGGAGCGGTTTTTTTGTGTCTACAATATAGGGGGTTGTAATGGCGGTAAAACTGAATTTTGATTTCATGGAGGAACAGAATGTTTCGCAAACACTCAAGGATAATCGCCGCAGTTGTATTGTCTTTCTTCACCTGGACCTCAGGGGGGGTGTTCAGCGTTGCTCATGCAGCAACAACTGCCGTGAAGAAGGCCAAGACCGAGGCTCCGGCAAAGAAGAGCGAAGGGGCTGAGGAACGGTTTGCGAAGCTGACTGAGGAACTGACAACAGAACTTCTCGACTCGAAAACGAGTCATGAGCACAAGAAACAGCGGCTGACGTCCCGCAAGGGTGAGCTGGACACCCTTGACGCCGACATCCGCAAGCAGTTTGCTGAAACCGAGAAGAAGCTCAAGAACGCCAAACTCCCGTCTGAGATCCTGACCCGTCACCAGAAGTTCGTCAAACACTACGACGACAACCTTGCCGAGCTGAAGGGGAACATTGACCGTGTTGAGAAAGCGAAAGGCAAGGATGAAGTCGAGACTGAGATTGAGAAGACTCGCCAGCACCTGGCAAAGGTCAAAGCTCCGTCCCATCACAATAAACTGGATCCGAACAATCTTCCCCATCGGCAGCCCAAAGCCCTAAAGCGCGAACCACGGCTCAAGAAAGAAGAGTTCGACAAGGATCTCAAGAAGAACAAGCATGCCTGGAAGAGCGCCAAGCGGATCATGGTCGCTGCAAATGGCTCAGTTGCCGGACTGCTTCCTGCCGATGATCTGGCCGAAACCATAGAAGTACAGCTCACCCCGGAGATCAGGGCCAAGGCACTGGAGCTGGGGAATAATCCGGTCAAGATTTACGAGTGGGTGAGGAATAACATCGAATTCGTCCCCACCTGGGGTTCCATCCAGGGGGCGCAGATGACGCTCCTGACCAGGCAGGGCAACTCCTTTGATACAAGTTCCCTCCTCATTGCCCTGCTTAGGGCTGCCGGGATCAATGCCCGTTATGTCACCGGCACAGTAGAACTCCCCATTGACAAAATCATGAACTGGACCGGAGGCTTCACCGACCCATTGTCCGCCCTCGACTTCATGTCCAGTGGCGGCATTCCCACCAAAGGTCTGGTTGCCGGAGGCAAGATCGTTGCTGCCCGCTTTGAGCATGTCTCGGTCGAAGCCTTCATCAACTACATCCCCTCCCGTGGAGCAAAGCATGTAAACGGCAAGGGTGACACCTGGATACCTCTTGATCCGAGCTACAAGCAGTACAACTTTACCCAGGGAATCGACATCAAGACAGCAGTCCCCTTCGACGCCCAGGGGTTCCTTGATCAGATCAAGGCCAGCGCCACTATTGATGAAACACAAGGGTACGTCACCGGCATCAACTCCATCCTCACCCAGCAGACCATGCAGGACTATCAGGCACGGGTGCAGAGCTACATCCAGCAGAACCACGCCAATGCCACTGTCGGCGATGTTCTTGGCAAGAAAGAGATCATCAAAAAAGAGTACCGCCATCTTCTCGGCACATTGCCGTACCGCACCGCTGTCAAGGGGGCAACATTCACCACCATCCCCGACAGCTTGCGGCACAAGCTCTCCTTCAGGGTAGAGAACGAAGCCTCAAACACCTTCGTCGATCCTGATGCACCGTCACCGGTGGACAACACACTGAGCATAACCAAAAGCCTCGCAGAACTGGCAGGCAAGAAGATAACCTTAAGCTACTCCCCGGCCACCCCTCAGGACGAAGCTATCATCAACGCCTATCTGCCAAGCCCGCATGCCGACGGCACCCCCATACAACCAAGCGAACTCCCCAGCCAGCTCCCGGCCTACCTCATCAACGTAAAGCCGGAACTCAGAATTGATGGCCAGGTAGTAGCCACCGGAGCACAGGTAGGCCTGGGCGGCACCAACATCTCCACCATGACCTTCTCTGACCCGGCTTACGGCTCAAGCCAGATCACCAACTACATTGACGCCGGAGTGTACCAGGCCATCGGCCTCAACCTGGGACGAATCAGCGCCGAGCAGTTAACCGGGCTCAAAGCAAAACTGGAAGCTACCAAAGCAAAACTGCAGAACAACGACTTTGCCGGCATGACCAAAGATGATCTGATAGGTGACCTCCTCTACACCACCGCCATGGCCTATCATGCAGAACTCGGCACCATGAACTACATCACGGCAAAAACCATGAACGTCAACGCCATCACCGTACCGTCAGAAACCATCTTTGCCACCAAGCTCAAAGTAATGTGTCTCTGGGGAATACCGCGCTATATCGCTTCCGGCGGACTCAACATGGATGCTGATTATCTGATGCAAGTGGTAAAGGCAAAAGACGGCAACAGCGAGACAGCCAGGCAGTACATGCTCTCCAGCGGCATGACCTCATCAGCGCTGGAGCACAGCGTTCCGGAGCAGCTCTTCTCCACTCCCGACGCACCGGCACAGGCCATTAGCACCGTCAAGGCGCTCAAGATTGCCAACGACCAGGGGATACCGATCTACACGGTCAATAAAGAAAACTTTGGAACATTATATTGGGAACTACAGCTAGACCAGCAGACAAAAGACGACATCGCTAATGCAGTCAATGCCGGAAAGGTTGTTACCGTCTCCAAGACCAACATCAACTTCAATGGCTGGATTGGGTGTGGGTATATTATCACTAACCCGGAGACCGGGGCTGGTGGGTATATGATCAGTGGGGGGTCGAATGGAGGAGATTTATTATTTCCATACGCATCTGCAATGTGGGTATCATACTTTTCGATATTGCTATTATCAATTGCACTTGGTTTGACATTCACAACGCCTCTTGGAATAGTTATGGTTCCTATATTGACGACAGTTATTCAAGTGGTAATTGCAAATACTATACAAACAGTATTTGGAAGAAGTTATGGCCTGACTGATTTGACTATTATTACAGGATCTGGGGCAATTATGGATATTATAGGTCAGATAGCGTTAGGATTTTTACTAAGAGGCATGCCTAGTCCTTTTAGTGGAGGAGTACCGCAATCAGTTGAAATACAGCTTGTGCAATACCTTGTTGCTTATTGTGCATATTTTGTTGATTTAATAGCATATTTCTTTTTATAGGATAATTATGAAAACACAAAATAAATACGAATATATTGTAAGTGCAGATATATGTTGTAAATTTGATTCAATTTATAAACCAAAGGCAAGCAAATACATAACATACAAAGAAGTCTTACTAAATGTTATTGTTTTGCTAGTATTTACTTATGATGCTTTATATTCACATTTATTGATAATCAGATTTAGTATAATCAGTTTGGTTGTTATTGAACTGTTAATATTACTTATTGTTATGCTGCCAGCATATTATATTAATTATTCAAGAAATATGAAGCTTATAATCACAAACAATGGAATTGCCCTATATCCAAATAAATTTCTCGCTAGAGTACCAATATACAGATTAATAGCTGAGAAATGGGCTGATATTGAATTTTATTCCATATATGAGCTCCAATCATTATTGAAAATTGGTAGCGATGAAAGAAAAAAATTCTATTTATACATTCGGACAAAAGGAATAATACCCAGATGTGTAAATAACTATGGAATTTCAGTATTCGCTATTACAGGACATCATTTAAATGAAGCTGACGTTCAATCGATAAGAGATGTATTAAATAGGCATGGTGTACTATACAAAGAAATATCCTAACTGCTGATAAATAATTTGTTTTTACAGAAATAGCATCAACTTGACTTTACATTACCTTAGCAGATAAATTCAGATGGCAGATGGGATAAAAATGCCCCATAGCTTCACAAAAATAACTGCCACACTGGTTCTCTTCATCTTCACCTGGACATCCGGCGGAGTTTTCAGCGCTGCCCATGCAGCGGTTGATGGTGCGAAAAAGGCCAAGACCGCAGTTCCGGCGCAAAAGGCCGAAGGAGCGGAAGAGAAGCTGGCCAAACTCACTGAGGAGTTGCGGGAGACACTGGCCGATTCAAAACTGGCTCATGGAGCCAAACGGGACAAGCTGCTAGCGGCCAAAATTGAGCTAGACACCCTTGACGCCGACATCCGCAGCGAGTTTGCTGCCACCGAAAAGAAGCTCAAGAACGCCAAACTGCCGCCAGAGATCCTGACCCGTCACCAAAAGTTCGTCAAACACTACGACGACAACCTTGCCGAGCTGAAGGGGAACATTGATCGTGTTGAGAAAGCGAAAAGCAAAACCGATGTAGAGGCTGAGTTTGAAAAGACCCGTCAGCACCTGGCAAAGGTCAAGGCCCCCTCCCGCCATCATAAGCTCGACCCGAACAACCTCCCTCACCGCCAGCCCAAAGCTCAAAAACGCGAACCGCGGCTGAAGAAAGAAGACTTCGACAAGGATTTCAAAAAAGACAAACATGCCTGGAAGAGCGCCAAGCGGATCATGGTTGCCGCCAACGGCTCAGTTGCCGGCCTACTGGCTGCCGATGATCTCGTAGAAAACATAGAAGTACAGCTCACCCCCGAAATAAAGGCCAAAGCTCTGGAGCTGGGGAACAATCCGGTAAAGATCTACGAGTGGGTGCGTAACAACGTCGAGTTTGTCCCCACCTGGGGCTCCATCCAGGGGGCGCAGATGACGCTCTTGACCAGACAGGGGAACTCATTTGACACAAGTTCCCTCCTCATTGCCCTGCTCAGAGCTGCCGGGATCAATGCCCGCTATGTTACCGGCACAGTAGAACTCCCCATTGATAAAGTCATGAACTTGGCCGGAGGCTTCACCGACCCACTGTCCGCCCTCGATTTCATGTCCAGCGGTGGCATTCCCACTGAGGTGGCCGGGCTTAGTGAGACAGCCTGAAGGGTGAAATAAGCAATGTCCCTTGGTTGTTGTGGTTTTCTGGCTTCAGGCTGCCAGTTTCAGTTTTTCAAGTCCTTGGAAATAAGCCTCATCCGGTGTCAGTTTGTCAAGAGATGTATGTTTTCTGGTTACGTTGTACCAGTTGAACCAGTATGTCATGTCTTTGGAAAGTTCGGTTCCCGTTTCATAAACGTTCAGGTAGATTCTCTCATACTTCAGCGTGCGCCAGAGCCGTTCGACGAAGATGTTGTCCCTGAAACGACCTTTGCCGTCCATGCTGATTTTGATGTTCCAGGTTTTGAGCACTGACGTGAATGCTTCGCTGGTAAACTGGCAGCCCTGGTCGGTGTTGAAGATCTCCGGGGCACCGTATTTGAACAGAGCTTCTTTGAGCGCCTCGACGCAGAATCGGGTATCCAGCGTATTGGACAGACGCCAGGACAGAACCTTTCTGGTGGCCCAGTCCATGATCGCTATCAGGTACATGAATCCCCGTGCCATGGGGATGTAGGTGATATCAGTCGCCCAGACCTGATTGGGCTTGTCAATGGTCATTCCCCGCAGCAGATAGGGATAGACCGGATGCTTCGGTTGCCGCTTGCTGGTGCCCGGCTGAGGAGCCAGGGATTCAATACCCATGATGAGCATCAAGCGACGGGCACGATCTCGTCCCAAGGGTGCTTCAGGTGTCGTGAGGTGGTTGGCCAGTGAGCGGCTCCCCATCCAGGGCTGCTCCATGTAGAGTTTGTCGATCCGCTGCATCATTTCCAGGTCACCGGAACGAAGACCGGAAGCAGGGCCACGGTAATAGCTGGAACGAGGCAGACCCAGAAGCTGGCAGCGGCGTTCAACAGAAACTTCAGGATGACCGGTGGCGATCACTTGTTGTTTCTGCGCCCGGCCAAGTTCAGCCCGGGCAGATGTGACAAAAAATCATTCTCAACCTTGAGCTTGCCGATCAGGCGGTGAAGCTCGGCCACTTCGCCCTCATGGTTGACTTCTTTCTTTTTGCCCTTGCCAAAAAGGTCAGAAGCATTTGCAATCAGATCCTGCTTCCAACGGGTGATCTGGGTCGGGTGAACCTGGTACTCGGTTGCAAGCTCTGCCAGAGTCTTTGACTCTGATAAGGCGGCCAAAGCGACCTTGGCCTTAAAAGCTGCGCTGTGACGTGTACGATGTTGTTGCATTGAACTCTCCTTTTGAAATAGGGAGGTTCATTGCTTACACACATGTCTCATAAAGCGCAACCACTTCACACCAAAGGTCTGGTTGCCGGAGGCAAGATCGTTGCTGCCCGCTTTGAGCATGTCTCGGTCGAAGCCTTCATCAACTACATCCCCTCCCGTGGAGCAAAGCATGTAAACGGCAAGGGTGACACCTGGATACCTCTTGATCCGAGCTACAAGCAGTACAACTTTACCCAGGGAATCGACATCAAGACAGCAGTCCCCTTCGACGCCCAGGGGTTCCTTGATCAGATCAAGGCCAGCGCCACTATTGATGAAACACAAGGGTACGTCACCGGCATCAACTCCATCCTCACCCAGCAGACCATGCAGGACTACCAGGCACGGGTACAGAGCTATATCCAGCAGAACCACGCCAATGCCACTGTCGGCGATGTTCTTGGCAAGAAAGAGATCATCAAAAAAGAGTACCGCCATCTTCTCGGCACATTGCCGTACCGCACCGCTGTCAAGGGGGCAACATTCACCACCATCCCCGACAGCTTGCGGCACAAGCTCTCCTTCAGGGTAGAGAACGAAGCCTCAAACACCTTCGTCGATCCTGATGCACCGTCACCGGTGGACAACACACTGAGCATAACCAAAAGCCTCGCAGAACTGGCAGGCAAGAAGATAACCTTAAGCTACTCCCCGGCCACCCCTCAGGACGAAGCTATCATCAACGCCTATCTGCCAAGCCCGCATGCCGACGGCACCCCCATACAGCCAAGCGAACTGCCCAGCCAGCTCCCGGCATACCTCATCAACGTCAAACCCGAACTCAGAATTGACGGGCAGGTAGTAGCCACCGGAGCACCGGTAGGTCTGGGCGGCACCAACATCTCCACCATGACCTTCAGCGACCCTGCCTACGGCTCAAGCCAGATCACCAACTACATTGACGCCGGGGTCTATCAGGCCATCGGCCTCAATCTAGGGCGAATCAGCGCCGAGCAGTTAACCGGGCTCAAAGCAAAACTGGAAGCTACCAAAGCAAAACTGCAGAACAACGACTTCGCCGGCATGACCAAAGATGATCTGATCGGTGACCTCCTCTACACCACCGCCATGGCCTATCATGCAGAACTCGGCACCATGAACTACATCACGGCAAAAACCATGAACGTCAACGCCATCACCGTAC
The DNA here is from genome assembly GCA_963787125.1 of uncultured delta proteobacterium. Taxonomy (GTDB): domain Bacteria; phylum Desulfobacterota; class Desulfuromonadia; order Geobacterales; family DSM-12255; genus VEOV01. The sequence goes on along the minus strand of CAWBBV010000016.1, from coordinate 37,945 downwards.
CGTCAGAAACCATCTTCGCCACCAAGCTCAAGGTAATGTGTCTCTGGGGAATACCGCGCTATATCAGTTCCGGCGGACTCAACATGGATGCTGATTATCTGATGCAGGTAGTAAAGGCAAAAGACGGCAACAGCGAGACCGCCAAGCAGTATATGCTCTCCAGCGGCATGACTTCCTCGGCGCTGGAGCACAGCGTCCCGGAACAGCTCTTCTCCACACCGGACAACAAAGCCGAAGGGATCAGCACGGTCAAGGCGCTAAAAATTGCTAATGACCAGGGGATACCGATCTACACGGTTAATCAGGCGAACATCGGAACTGTAATGTGGCAGTTGGAGGTCGATCAGCAGGTGAAGGACGATATTCTAAACGCCGTCAACGCAGGGAAGGTTGTTACTGTTTCCAAGACCAACATCAACTTCAATGGCTGGATTGGGTGTGGTTATATTATCACTAACCCGGATACCGGGGCTGGTGGGTACATGATTAGTGGGGGGTCGAATGGTGGATACTTAATAATTGCGATGTGGTCTGTATTATTCATGCTAGTTTTAACTTTTGGGCCAGAAATAGGTTTATTGTTGATGATCGGTGAAATTGGTGGAGTTGCAATAACTACTTTTCTTGCAACAGCTATAAGTCTAATAGGATCAGGAATTGTCGATGGAGCTGAAGGTTTGTCGATTGATCATAATTGGAGTGCCATTTTTGCGAATTTCGTAATACAAGTGACTCTTAGCTCGGCTTTGATATTAGCACCAGCAGGAGCAATAGCTTTATACATTATGATTGCATTAGCTGCTTATCTCGATTTGCGTGTAGCGCTCTATGCAATTAATAGGTTTGGAATAAAAAGACAAATAGTATGATTATAGATAACTCTATATAAATACTCGCCATAAATTATGATCTAAATTTTAAATTAGACTTTTGTGTGAGGTGCAAAATGGATGCATTTTCAGTGCTGCTTATGCTTATTATGATTTGCTCGACTAGTTATTTATTATTAGTTGTATATTTAGGCTTAACTTCAAAAAATTGGCCTCATGCTACAGGGAATATAATTGAATTGAAAGTGCAAAAGGCACGTTTTGTCTCAGTTAATATCAAATATGAGTACACGGTGGATAGTGATAAACACATTGGAACCAGGATAAGTTTTATGAATCCAATTTATAATACAATTGATGAACTTGAACATGATGCTCTTTATAAGAAATTAAAGAAAGAGCCTTTAGATATAATTTACTCGAAGTCATGCCCTAGAATTTCAACTCTTAAAACAGGGGTTTATGGTTGGCAAATAATAATAATAATAATCGCAACTAACATTGTTGGGCTTTTTTGGTTGGTAACCAATTAAATTTATTCTGGTCTACATTGGTGAGAAAGGAGAAACGGCCATATGTTCTTTAGGAGGGTCAATAACCATGGACTATCATTTCTTTGAATTTAAAGGTGATATCTCATGGCTGACACAACCGACAATTTCTCCGCAGGCAAACAGGCCCTCGGCTATCTCTATCAGGTCCGTTATGCTCTGCTGCAAATGATCAGGTTGCCGGAAGATACGGATTGTTTTGTCGAGATGGGTGACGATATTGACTTCACCGATCCCGAAGAAGGGCAGATTCTCGCTTCTCTCAAGATTAAGGCTCCTGGCGATTGCCCGACGGATCTGAGCCCCGACTTCTGGAAATCAATTACGGTAATTTTGGAGACATAAATGTTTCGCAAGTACTCAAGAGTCATTGCCGCAGTTGTACTGTCATTCTTCACCTGGACATCAGGTGGTGTCTTTAGCCTTGCCCACGGGGCGGTGGATGCCGTTAAAAAGGGGAACCAGGAAACTCCGACCAGGAAGAGCGAGGGGGCGGAAGAGCGCTTCGCCAAGCTTACTGAGGAGCTGACTGCCGATCTCCAAGATCCCAAAACCGGCCATGATCACAAAAAACAGCGGCTGAGCGCTGCCAGAGCGGAGCTGGACGCCCATGACACCGCCATCCGCAGCGAACTCGCCGCCACTGAGAAGAAACTGAAGGCTTCTGGCATGTCGCCCGAGATCTTGGCGCGGCATCAGAAGTTCGTCAAACATTACGATGACAACCTGACTGAACTGAAAGGGAACCTTGAGCGGGCGGCAACGGCAAAGAACGATGCCGAGCTGCAAGCTGCCATTGACAAGACCCGCCAGCATCTTGAGCGGGCCAAAGCCCCCTCCCGCCACCAGAAGCTCGACCCGAACAACCTCCCTCACCGCCAGCCCAAAGCTCAAAAACGCGAACCGCGGCTGAAGAAAGAAGACTTCGACAAGGATTTCAAAAAAGACAAACATGCCTGGAAGAGCGCCAAGCGGATCATGGTTGCCGCCAACGGCTCAGTTGCCGGCCTGCTGCCTGCCGATGATCTGGCAGAAAACATAGAAGTCCAGCTCACCCCCGAAATAAAGGCCAAGGCTCTGGAGCTGGGGAATAATCCGGTAAAGATTTACGAGTGGGTACGGAACAACGTCGAGTTCGTCCCCACCTGGGGCTCCATCCAGGGGGCGCAGATGACCCTGCTCACCAGGCAGGGCAACTCCTTTGATACAAGTTCCCTCCTCATCGCTCTGCTGCGAGCTGCCGGGATCAATGCCCGCTATGTCACCGGCACAGTAGAACTCCCCATTGATAAAGTCATGAACTGGGCCGGAGGCTTCACCGACCCACTGTCCGCCCTCGATTTCATGTCCAGCGGCGGCATTCCCACCAAGGGACTGGTTAGCGGCGGCAAGATCGTTGCTGCCCGTTTTGAACATGTCTCGGTCGAAGCTTTCATCAACTACATCCCCTCCCGTGGCGCAAAGCATATAAGCGGCAAGGGTGACACCTGGATACCTCTTGATCCGAGCTACAAGCAGTACAACTTCACCCAGGGCATCGACATCAAGACAGCAGTCCCCTTCGACGCTCAAGCGTTCCTCGACCAGATCAAGGCCACCGCCACTATCAACGAAACTCAAGGCTACGTCACCGGCATCAACTCCATCCTCACCCAGCAGACCATGCAAGACTACCAGGCACGGGTACAGAGCTACATCCAGCAGAACCACGCCAACGCCACTGTCGGCGACGTCCTCGGCAAAAAAGAGATCATCAAAAAAGAATACCGCCATCTCCTCGGTACCCTGCCGTACCGCACCGCCGTCAAGGGGAGCACGTTTGCAAGCATCCCAGACAGCTTGCGGCACAAGCTCTCCTTCAGGGTAGAGAACGAAGCATCCAACACCTTCATTGATCCCGAAGCACCGGCACCGGTGGACAACTCACTGAGCATAACCAAAAGCCTCGCAGAACTGGCAGGCAAAAAGATTACCCTCAGCTACAGTCCGGCAACCGCCCAGGATGAAGCAGTCATCAATTCCTACCTGCCAAGCCCGCATGCAGACGGCACCCCCATACAGCCAAGCGAACTGCCCAGCCAACTACCGGCGTATCTGATCAACGTCAAACCGGAACTCAGGATTGACGGTCAGGTAGTGGCCACCGGAGCGCCGGTAGGCCTTGGCGGCACCAACATCTCCACCATGACCTTCAGCGACCCGGCTTACGGCTCAAGCCAGATAACCAACTACATTGACGCCGGGGTGTACCAGGCAATCGGGCTCAACCTGGGGCGAATCAGCGCCGAGCAGTTAACCGGGCTCAAAGCAAAACTGGAAGCTACCAAAGCAAAACTGCAGAACAACGACTTCGCCGGCATGACCAAAGATGATCTGATCGGTGATCTCCTCTACACCACCGCCATGGCCTATCATGCCGAACTCGGCACCATGAACTACATTGCCGCAAAAACCATGAACGTCAACGCCATCACCGTACCGTCAGAAACCATCTTCGCCACCAAGCTCAAAGTAATGTGTCTTTGGGGAATACCGCGCTATATCAGTTCCGGCGGACTCAATATGGATGCTGATTATCTGATGCAGGTAGTAAAGGCAAAAGACGGCAACAGCGAGACCGCCAAGCAGTATATGCTCTCCAGCGGCATGACTTCCTCGGCGCTGGAGCACAATGTGCCGGAGAAGCTCTTCTCCACGCCAAGTAACTCAGTGCAAGGAATCAGCACGGTCAAGGCGCTCAAGATTGCCAATGACCAGGGGATACCGATCTATACAATCAACCAGTCAAATATTGCTACAGTAATGCCGCAGTTGCAGGTAGACCAGCAAACAAAGGACGACATCGCCAATGCCGTCAATGCCGGAAAAGTTGTTACTGTTTCCAAGACCAACATCAACTTCAATGGGTGGAATGGGTGTGGTTATATCATTACCAATCCGGAGACTGGGGCTGGCGGGTATATGATTAGCGGGGGGGCTAGTGGGTGTGCGGTTAATTTAGGGAAAGACCTTTTATGGGGAGCATTTACATTGATATCAGTACTGCTAGCATTGTCAGGTTTAGGCGTAGCGGCTTTGGTAGTTACAGTGTTGTCTTCATTTCTAATTTCAACATTAGACTCACTCATAAATAACACTGATTTTAACCTTGGGAAAACTTTATTTTCATCTCTACTAGGGACTGGTGGAACAAGTGTATTAGGCTATATTTTATCAGGTTATATGGGGACTGCATTAACTACATTAATTGCTGCAACACCATTTGGCTTAGCCATCATTGGCCTTGGAATATTATTGGTTGCACTATTAACAGTTGGTCAAATGTTAATAAATATAGCATTGATTGAATTTATTAACCCCAATCCGCAAAACTATTGGGCTAATGTAACGTAACATGCTATAATCCTTCACATAATTGCAGTGAAGGAGTTCACCCGAATGGTGAAAGACAATCTTGGTTTCCAGTATGTAGCAGCCCGACAGACACTAACTTCCGTAGCAGGATTGGAGTTGCTCACCACCCTCATACGCCGTCTCGATTTGATTCGAGCAATCAGAAGCGAGGTGCGGGTCAAGAAGATCGACTACGGCTTCCGGGAAGAGGAACATCTGATCCCGCTGTTACTAAACATTTCCCTACGCCGGACTAGTTACACTGATCTTGCCTGGCTCGCTCGGGAAGAAAAACTGCTCAAGAAGTCGCTTGGCTTTAACAAACTCCCAAAAGAACGGGCTGTTGCCACGCATCTTGAAAAATATGGCAAAGAGCAGATCACTGGTCTCAAGCGGGTCGGAGCAAAGATTGTTTCCCAGGCAACCATCACTGCTGAACCGGGAGCTGAAGGTTACATCCCTTGCGATATTGATCCAAGTATTTTTGAGCAGTTTGCGCCCAAACGAGAAGGTGCTCAAACCACATACAACGGCAAACTCTGCTATACCCCCGTATTTGCTGTTGTAGGTCGCGAACGGTTCTGCATCAATCACTGGCTGTTGCCAGGACGAGAGAAAGCTGTCGAACGGATTGACGATTTTATCAGGGAAACGGCAGAGCTGCTCCCTGAGAAGATAGATCGAAACAAGCTCCTCTTTCGCTACGATGCCGGGCTCTATAGCATCAAAACTGTCCAGGCCAGCGAAGATGCCGGGGCGTACTATCTGGTCAAGGCCCGAACCAGTGGCGCTTTGGACCGGGTGGTAAACGAGAATCTCGATGTAGACGTTATGAGCCTCAAAGTCACGGACTTCGGTGGTGAGTTCTACGGAGAATTCGAGTACACCCCAAGCGGCTGGAAGATTCCACGCCGCTTCGTCTTCTGCGTTCAGATCAAGTCTGTAGACGAAAAAGGGGAGCCACTGCTGATCAATGATGTCCGCTATCACGTACTGGCCACCAACCTGCCCAAAGATGTTACCCCGCAGCGAGCATTCGAACTCTATCGGGGACGTGGAGCGGCAGAGGAGGCAAACAAAGAGCTTAAGCACGATCTGGACCTGGAACGGTTTCCCTCCCAGACCTTCAGTGTCAACGAAGTATTCCTTACATTGGGAACCATGGCCTACAATCTGCTAATTTTGCTGGGCCAGCAGTGGCGGGATGAAACTGGTGATATAGAGACGGACAGTCAGGCAACACCAGTGCGGCGGCGGATCAAGACCATTCAGGATTATCTGCTGCGTAGTGCGGCAATCGTGGTCAATCATGCTCGCAAGAACCTGCTAAAAGTCAACGGCTGGTGGCTGGAGAAGCTTCGCCCTGACAGAATACAGGCGAGAATCAGCAGGCTCCAGCCGGTAACCGGCTAAAGGAAACACTGAAAACAAGATTGTCAAAGAGCAAAAAACAAGATCAAGGTGGCAGTTCGTCCCTAATTCGGCAAAAACACCGCCTGAAGAGGAAAATAGCTCGTCACTTTTTGAAATTTGCTGAAAACTGTGATTTCGACTCCCCTCAATGGGGTCTCACTCAAAAAAATACCTCCGAAATCACCCTGTATGAATGTGTCCGGCAAAGGTTTGCGGATTCGGGATTAAACGAGAGGAGACAGTATGAATAATTGCAATATATTATTTTACAATAAGTCATTTTCTAAGATTAATATTGTGATATATCTAGCTTTCACGTGGTGTGTAATTACATCTATTTCAATAGTTTTATATGTAAGTAAAATATATTTAATGGCATGGTTATTTATAGCTATATCTATTATTTTACTAATACTTCTACTTTTATTATGTAAAAGTTCCAGTCAAGCAATAACATTATATAATGATAGAATTGAGCTTGATATGCCGAAATATGACTCATTTATGAAAATGGATAGGATTATTAATATAATACCGTTATCTAATTTATCAAATATATCTATAACAGATGCAAAACGTGGATGTATTATTATTGAGTTTGATAGCAATAGAATAGAATTAAAGTTTATTTCACAAGCAGCTGATTTAATACGTAGGGTAAATGAAATAGCCACAAGTAAATGAATTGATAGTGCCCTTTTTATAATTAGGAGGATTTTATGCATAGACGGCAGTTGTTCATTATTTTGGCGATGTTCTGCTCATTGATATTCACCATGGCGGCTCACGCCCAGCTACCGCAGATAGCAAGCGGCCTTGGCTACCTCTCCGCATCCCAAAACCCTGATGGCACCTGGGAGACCAGTACCACTCCGGTTGAGACCACCGCTGTCACGGTTGGCGCACTGGAAACTCTCAAACTCCTGAACCAGACCGCCGGAACCTCCTATACCACCGGCGCTTCCTGGCTGCAAGGGCAGACGCCGCTTTCCGTTGATACCCTCGCTGACCAAATCCGCGTCCTGAGTCTTACCGGCAATAGCATCAATGCTCTTTTACCCCTTATCGATCCATCCAAAGGAGCCTGGGGAGGGGATGAAGGATATTTTGTCAACTCTCTTGACACTTCCCTTGCCCTTCAGGCCCTAAAAGCCACCAACTTCTCCGACATCACTATCATCAACAACGCTCTCGCCTACCTCACCAGCAGCCAGAACCCCGACGGCGGCTGGGGCTTCTCAGTTGGCGATGACAGCAACATCTACCTGACCGCCATCGTCTCCGCCACTCTGCAACAGTTCCCGCAGATGATCAGCATCGCCACCGCCGTAAACAGAGCCACGACCTATCTCCTTGCTCACCAGAACCTGGACGGTGGTTTCGGCACCGCCTACGAAACCGCCCTAGCGTTCATCGCTCTGGTAGGTAATGGGCAAACACAAGACTTGCCTCTACAAAATGCAATTAACTTTTTGACAGGAGCCCAGTCCTTGAATGGCTCCTGGAACGACGATCCCTATGCCACGGCGCTTGCCATAAAAGCAATATACCTCTTTGAAAACCGCCCCGCGCCACCCCCTGCACCACCATCTGCCGGTAAAATCACAGGGACTCTGCTTGACACTATAACCCGCCAAGGGGTCAATGGAGTGGCTGTTGTCCTGGAGAACAACCCTGTGATCAACACAGTCACCGATGCCTCCGGCAACTTCACCCTTGCGGATGTGCCGCCAGGCGCACAGAAGATTGTTTTTACTCTTTCCGGCTATTTATCTGCATCTGCTTCCGCCACCTCAATAGCTGACACCAGCGTCAGCCTCGGAATAGTTGCCATAACCTCCGCCTACACCACCGGCACTATCAGCGGCACCATTCTGGATCCGTCAGGAAAGCCTCTGCCAGAAGTCGCCATCGCAGTCAGCGGCGCCTGGAGCGGCAACGCCTTGACCGGGGCAGACGGTGCCTTCTCCTTCAGCTATGTCACCCCCGGTGACGTCACCATCACGGCAACCAAAACCGGCTACCTGAGCTTCAGCGGCACGGGAAGGGTCTACGCTCGTACCACTCTTGCTATCTCCCCGCGACTCAGTGCCACCCCTTCAACGATCACCACCGGTACCATTATTGGCCGGGTTGTCGGCGACCTGTGGGGACTGCCTATCGACCACCTGCTGGGAGAGCAGGGGGTAAGAGTCACCATCTCCGGCGGCGCATTTGTAGACCCCAACCCTGACGACGGCGGCAAATTCACTTTCGAGGGGCTGGCTCCTAATACCTACCAGGTGACAGTGGGTATGAGCGGTTTTATCAGCCAGACCTTCCGCTTGGTCATCACTCCCGGCGTCACCACCGATCTGGGAACAATCCGCCTCGTCATGTCTGCCAACACCATAACCCTTACCGGCATGGTGACCGACAGCCTCACCAGGCTGCCAATCACTGCTGCCGAAATCATGGTCGTTGGCTCCAATCTCACTGCCCGTACCGACTTTGCCGGAACTTATGTTGTTGCCGACATCAAGGAGATGGGATTTACGGTCAAGATTGCTGCCAGCGGCTATGTAGGTAGAACCATCATTTTGAAACAGCCTGGTGGCAAAGCCGCGATGTGGACACAGCAGTTGGATGTTGCTCTTACTCCCCTGGAGACCAAAGGAAGTCTTAGTGGAATAGTGGTTGATGCTGTTTCGGGGCAGCCGCTTGCAGGAGTCGCCCTGACAACAATTGCCGACCCTGCTGTGAGCGTGACAACAGACAGCAGTGGCATATTCACCTTTGCTGCCTTGCCAAAGGGGGTGCAGCAGGTCACCATCTCGCTGAGCGGTTACTCCTTGCGCACCCTGACCACAGCAATATTGCCGGGCATGGTCAATAACGCCGGCAGCATCCCTCTGTCTTCGAACCCGCTGCCTGCCACAATAAGAGGAACGGTGACGGACGGCATGACCAATCTCCCCTTTGCCGATGCCGTAATCTTGGCAAGAGGAGGTGGGGACAATCAGACCGCCTCCACCAGCGAAGGGGTTTACAGCCTGGATAACGTCACCCCCGGCCTGGTCACTGTCACAGCCGCCACTGCGCGAGCCGGCTATTTCCCGGCCAGTTTCACCGCTTCCCTGGAACCGGGGGGGATACTGATCTTCAGCCCGACCCTCTTTAACAACCTTTCCCCAACGGTTTCTGTAGCTGTACAGACCGACAAGACCGTTTACTCCAAAGGTGAGACAATCAACATATCCGCTGCCCTGCAAAACCCCCAGTCAATAGAGTTGGCAGCAACCTTACGACTTGAGGTGATTGACCCAAACGGCATGACTGTTTACGACACAAGTAGTCCAGCGAACCTGGCCGCTGACGGCAGCCTGACCCTCAACCAGAGCTTTCCGCTCCCCTTGTCCGCTCTGGGCGGGAACTACACTGTCACAGCAAACATGTATGACGCGACCGGCATCTGGATAGGCAGCGCTACACAAAGCTTCGGCGTGGCAGTCAGCCGGATAACCGTAAATCCGCTGCTTCCCGCGGCATTTTCCAGCGGTCCTAATTCCATAAGCTTCAACCTTGCCAACAGCGGCACTCTCCCCATAGCCTCCGGCAACCTCACCGTGACCTTGAAAGATCCGGATGGGCAGTCGGTAGCAACCGCTGAACAGCCTTTCAGTTTGAACGTAGGGGAGAGCAAAACGCTCTCTACCACCATAACTGTCCCGCCGCTTAAATTCGGCACTTATACCCTTGACTACTCGCAGAGTGACGAGACCAGAAACGGAATGGCTACATCAATAGCTCTCCCCAACACTTTAGCAATTGATGCCACCTTTGACAGTAACTCCCACCGGGTCAGAAGTACTGCCGGGCTGACACTCAGGTTGAATAACACCGGAAGATTTAACCTGGATGCCGGAACGTCAGTTACGGTAACAGTGCCAGATGCTAACATGTCCATGACTGAGACCCTTTCTTCGGCACCGGCTGTTGGCAGCGCCAACGGCAGCACGTTTCTCTATCGGGTTCAGATCCGTGAATACTTCACCTCTGGAGAGCATAATGTCATCGCGACTGTTACGCTCCCAAGCAATTCGTCCGCGACCAAAGGGACCAAGCTGGTGATTTTCGAGGCGGTTCTAACGCTGATGCCATTGCCCGGTAAATATAACGCTGGTGATACCATCAATCATGTCATAAGCAACAGCGGTGGCGTTGACTCGCCATTAGAGCTCAGTTTGCGTCTTTATGATGCCAAAGGGATGCCTGTTGCCGCTAAAAATGACAGTGTAACGGTAATGGCCGGAGGATCACTCTCACCGGCACTGGTAATACCGGCTGGCGCAGTGGATGGCAGCTACAATCTGGTGATCAATTTCAAAGACCTTACCACTGGCAAGGAAGAGACCGTTACTCACCCACTTACAATAAGCGGTGTTAAAGGGTCTCTTACGGTACAGACCGGCAAGCAGAATTATCTGACAACGGAAGGGATTAATAGCCTGAGCAGTATTACCAATAGCGGCATAGCCTTACAGGATGGGAATCTTCATCTTCAGGTGACCAGCGCAACCGGCAGTAATAAACAGCAAACCTGGACCAGCCAGGCTGATTTTCAGCAAGGGACGCGAAACGGAGTCGACACAATCGAAACAGTTGACGCTGTAACCCTGCTTGCCTTCTCGGACAATTTCAATGATGGCGTCCTTGATATTGATAGATGGTCGTTGGGATCTGCCCCGAATGGGCCTCTGCCTATGGAGGAGAACGGCTACTTTTTGCTGGATCTCCCCTGGTCAACCGGTGGTTGGAACGGAACATCGGCTACCACAAGAGCGCCGCTGACAGGCGATTTTGACGCTATGGTAGATTACAACATCGTCAGTCCCTGGCAACCAGCGTCTAATAATCATCCGGCAGGCATGATGGTCTCTGTTGGCGGTTGGAGCGCCCGGATTGATGTTTGGGGCTCATCGCCAACATATGGGGTCATCGATTCGTACGGTCAATACCGCAATACCGGCCCGGTCTTACTTAACGGCAAGTTCCGGATCAAACGTGTCGGCAGTAGTTTAGACCTGTACTTTTGGAACGGCTCAAACTGGGATAATATGATGAGCTATGGTGGAGAGCCAATAAGCGGTCCGGCATACCTGTCGTTGCTCAACTTTGGTCCCACTGGTAACAGCAATGTTCAATACGATAATTTCCTTGTCACCACCCAGACGTATCCTGATTCCGGGACACTGAACCTTAAGTATGACAGCGCCGCCAATTCGGAGACTTGGGACAAGCTGACTTTTAATGGAGATATGCCTAACGGTACAGCCATGAAGTTCAGGACACGCACTGCTGAGACGGAAGCAGACTTGGCCGAGGCCACATGGAGCAGTTATCTAACGGCAAGCGGTTCGCAGATTACGAGTCCAAAAGGTCGCTGGATCGAAGTGGAGGGAACCCTGTCCACTACTGATAGAGCTGTCACTCCGGTTCTGCGTGATATTACCGTCAGTCGTGAACATAAACCCGGAGATATATTCTGGCAGACCGATATCCCAGTAAATCTGGCGCAAGGAGTTCTTGCAGACCCGAACAACCTCATTGGCGCAATCGGCCAGATCGGCAAATATTATCTGCAAGGAACTCTCACTGCAAACACTGGCCAGGCCTTTGCCACAGCGGAGTATCCGTTCTATGTCGTCCAGGGTGACACGCTCTTCAGCATCAACCCGGACAGGAAAATGTACAAACCGGGTGAAACCGTCACCATCAGCGGTGAAGTTACCAACCTGGCTACCATAGAGGCGGCTAACCTGTCTCTGACAGTCAAGGCAAGGGTCTTTGCCGTGAGCGAGAACCTCCTGCAGGATACCTTTTCCATCCCTGCCGGTTCCAGCCATCCTTTCAAGGTGACTACCATAGCAGGAACAGACGGACTGGTTAACTTGACGGCGACTATTATACAGAGTGCTGCAACTCTGGCTTCAGTAGCCGATTATTATGAAGTAGTCAGCCCGAAGGTGACTGCAACCTTAAATGGGCCGGAAAGTGCCGGTAGCGACCCGTTTACCTTGACGCTCACTTTGGTAAACAGCAGCAGGATTGCTGCTGTGGTTTCCGTTGCCAACTCAGTTAACTCAATAGTGGAAACGGTGATTATTCCGGCTGGACAGACCAAAACATTGCAATATCAGCAACAAATCACGGCCAATAAAATCAATACTTTTAATATTTCCGGAGATCTTGCACTGCAATTAACAAAGAGTGTCGTTTACACGGCTCCCAAACAGGTTGCCAAAGTTAATGTGAAGGCGGTTACAGACAAATTTGTCTACGATGCCAACAAGCCGGTTGCCGTTGCCGCAACTGTAACCTGTCTGGATGTTGGTTTAAATGTCGAGAGCCTGACTGCAAAAGTGCTGATATCCAACAGTTCAGGAGAAGTGTTTTTTGCCGACCGGTTTATATTGCCAACGCTCGACGCGGGACGATCATATACATTTAGCAGGTACTGGAACAGCGGTAGTCATCCCGAAGGAGCTTACTACGTCAGGCTTGAAGTGGAAGCAGGTGGAGTTGTTCTTGCCACAAGCGAAGAATATTTTTACATCCGCTCCTCTGCGTATACAAGAACTGAGTTGGCTGGCACTATTGCGCCAACAATTAATTCAGTCTATCAGAGTGTTGACGAGGTTTTTGCTGTCACTCTTGTCAATAATGGTAATGAGCATATGGAGCGATTCATCGTTGTACAAGCGATTAACCCAGATACATATGAGGTCATGGCTCAATCTACAAGACTGGTTACCTTCTCCCAGCAGGGCACATTTAGTGGCAATATCAACTTGCCGACAACTTCCTTGAATGAGCGAAATTATCTCGCTGCGCTTCGCATCTCCGTTCCAGCAGATGGTTGGTATTATGACCCTCTCCGTGACACTGCCCCCCCTCTTGCTTTGACTCGGTTTAATGTGATGGCCACACCGCCACCGTCGTTGCTGCTTTCCACCCTGGCAAACGGCGCAGTTACCAATAACCAGACATTAAATATTGCCGGCAACGCAACAAGCATGTTCGACCTCGATAAATCAATAATTATCAATGGCATTCAGGTGCCGGTTAATTTCGACAGCAGCTTCAGTCATGCGCTGTTGCTACAGGAGGGGAGCAATGATGTGACAGTAACTGTGCTCGATGCTCTGGGGCATAAAGTAACAGAAACACGTACGATAATTTTTGATCAAGCAGCCCCTGTGCTGACTATCACCGCACCGGCTGACAACAGTAACTCTGCAACTCCGCTTATATCTATCACCGGTACTGTAACTGAAGGCACGACTGTACAAGTCAAACTGGGCGAAAATGTTCAGATAGCCGAAATGAGTGGTTCTGTCTTCACTGTAGCGTTATCTCTACTTCCCGGATGGAACACGATCGAAATAACCGCCACCGATCTTACAGGAAAGCAGAATAATGCGAAGCGGACACTGTTTTTCGACGCTCAGAAACCGTCGCTGGCGATAACCGACCCTGGGCAGGACATTCTGACAGGCAAAAATATAATAAAGGGAACAGTAGATCCACAGTCTGTGGCTGGTATCAATATTTACGTGAATGGATGGTTGTATACTCCGCAGGTTGTCGACGGCGCATTTGAACAGATCTTGTATTTCCCTGTAGGAGGTGAGAATGGCTATGAAAAAAGGGATTATGCAGTCTACGTTTCTGCGACTAATGCAGTTGGTGAAGAAATTACTTCTGTCCAGCGCAATGTCATCTACGACATTACAGCGCCGGCAGTTGCCATAGACACAGTAATAAGCCCGACCAATCAGAATAGGCAGACGATTACCGGCACAAGAGACTCCGGCGCAATGATTACTGTCAATTGCGCGACAGCCTTTGTCGGTAAAGTTATCTATCGTTCTGCCACAACTTGGAGTGTGGTGGTCAGCGGCTTCAATGCCAACGGCAATGACATCACTGTAACCGCCGTCAATGCAGCCGGTAACAGTGGCAATGCTACTGCCTCTATAGTCTATGACATTATTTCCCCGACTGGTTCAATCACCATCAACAGCGGTGCGGAGATAACCGGCGTAACGACTGTTCAACTGACTCTAAACGCAAGTGATGATACCGGCGTTACTCGCATGAAATTCAGCACTGACCGCTCCAACTGGACGTTTCCTGAGGAATATTCTTCAGCAAGGTTGTGGACTTTTGCATCCGGTGACGGGATGAAACAGCTCTTCGTTAAATATGGTGATGCAGCGGGAAACTGGTCTATTGAGCAGAGTGCATCGATCTCTTTGACCGAGATACTTAAAGTGATCATTACTGCTCCCCAATCAGGGTTTACCTCTAATGCGGTCCCTCTGCTGACATTTACAGCCAACGTCGGCACAGTAGTCGTCAAAGTAGACGGAGTAGTTGTAGCAAAATCATCCGGCGACTATCTTGATCACCTGACGGACGGAATGCATACAGTGCGCATCGAAGCCACGGATGTAGCTGGGAATATGGGCTATGCAGAGCGGAGTTTTGTCGTCGATTTAACCTCGCCAATCCTTGTAAGCCCGGTAATAAGTGTCTCTTCATATGCCCATACTGTTGCCGTGCTCAAGGACGGCAGCCTCTGGTCCTGGGGCTGGAATGCTAGTGGGCAGGTCGGTGATGGCACTACAGAGGACAAATTGTCCCCGGTACGAATAGGAACCGATGTGGATTGGTCTGAGGTAATTGCTGGGTTCGTTCATACTTTGGCGCTGAAAAAAGATGGCAGCCTCTGGGCTTGGGGGTCAAATTACTCAGGCCGGCTGGGAGACGGAACCACCGAGGATAAACTGGTTCCAGTCAAGATTGGGCAGGACAATGACTGGCGTGCCTTAGCCGCAGGTGGGAATAACTCATTTGCCCTGAAAAAAGATGGCACATTGTGGGGGTGGGGCAGCAATGATTACGGTACGTTGGGTGATGAGACAACAGAGCCCAAGTTAGTGCCTTCCCGGATTGGCACGGATAGCGATTGGTTGGCAATAGCCGCTGGCGGTGATGCCTATATAGTGGCTTTAAAGTCAGACGGCTCACTTTGGACGTGGGGAAATAATTATTCTGGACAATTAGGTGATGGAACTAGAGAAAGTAAATTTCTTCCGACGAAAATCGGCACTGACACTGATTGGCAGTCAATAACAGCAGGTAACGATTTTACAATGGCCATAAAATCTAATGGCACCCTTTGGGGATGGGGGACAAATGAATCCGGTCAGCTAGGAGATGTTGATCCGGAAGGCACATTAGTCCCGATACAAATTGGTTTGGATACTAACTGGAATGCAGTTTCTGCCGGGTGGGGGCGTGTAATCGCTCTGAAAAAAGACAGGACCCTTTGGTGTTGGGGAGGGGATTATTGTGGTCAGCAGATTGACAGCATGGATCAAAGTGGTACAGCACCGGTAAAATCAAAAGTGACCAACGTATCTTCGCTTGCTGACATTAAAGGGAGTAGTTCGTTGGTAATAAAAGACGACGGATCTCTATGGGGCTGGGGGGATAGTTGGAGCGGTTTATTTGCCGATGGAATAACTCAATTCAGCGAAATCCCGACTGTTGTGCCGATTGTAAACGGCAACGGGCTGTTTATCAACAATGGTGCAACGGTGACAACGTCTTCTGCTGTTTTGTTAAGCTTTGCCGCTGTTGATATTTCCGGTGTTACAGAAATGCAGTTCAGCAACGATAATGACGGTTGGTCTGCCCCTGAACCATATACGAACAGCAAGAACTGGATCTTGAGTGGAGAGATGGGAATAAAGACCGTCTATGCACGGTTCAAGGATGCTGTGGGTAACTGGTCGCAAGCCTACAGCAATACAATTATAGCGGATATTTCAATTGTCACGACTCCGCCCGGATTATTAGTCAATCCCGGCGTAACACCCACAAATCTGAATTTCCAGACTATCAGCGGGACAACCGACGCCGGGGCAATTGTCACCATAGCTGTCGACCCGGGCACTGTTGCGGGTCCGGTATCATTTACTACTCCGACTACGTGGAGCTGCAGTGTGACCGGACTAAGAGAGGGTGTGAATACAATTACTATCAGTGCTGAGAATGGTGCCGCCACTAAAACCGTGGTGCCGGTTCAGATTGTTTATGATATCACCCCTCCAGTCGGAGCAATAACCATCAACTCTGGGGCAACAGTTGTCAATTCCACGCAGGTGCAGTTAAAGCTCAGCGCTACTGATGCTAGCGGCGTTGCCTTCATGCAGTTTTCCAATGACGGGGTAACGTATTCCGTCCCTGAGGCTTACTCCGCGACTAAGTCATGGGTCCTTACTTCATCTGATGGCTCAAAACAGGTCTTTGCACAATTCATGGATGCGGCAGGGAATAGGTCGGAAGCAATCAGGGCTGATATTAAACTTGATGCCACTCCACCTTTAGTCTCAGCAGCTTCAGCAGGTGGGATTTTCAATGCAGCTCAGAATGTGATTCTATCTTCGAATGAATCTGCAACTATCTACTACACCACAGACAACTCTATACCAACCATCAGTTCACCTGTTTACAGTCAGGCAATCTCAGTTCCGGCGAGCACTGCCCTGAAATTTTTCGCCATGGATCTTGCCGGTAATAATAGTGCCGTAAGATCGGAAATTTACATAATTGACACAGTATCACCAACACTAACTGTATCTACTCTGGTAGATGGCAGCTATACGAACAACGATATTCTTAATATTTCTGGATCAGTTACCGACGGTACCGGAGTCAAAGATCTTTTGATCAATGATGTTGCCGTGCCATTCAATGTCGATGGCACCTTCAATCTACCGTTGATACTCAAAACTGGTGTGAATTCCATAATTGTCAAAGCTATCGACCTGGCCGACAATGTTACCATCTCCAGTCGCTCCATCACCCTGGACAAGACAGCCCCGGCTCTGCTCATTACCTCTCCGGCGGACAACAGCAAGACGGCACTGTCACAGGTGGAAATGTCTGGAACCGTGAGTGAAACATCAACGGTTCAGGTCAAACAAGGGGGCAGCGTCCAGGCCGCCGTTATAAATGGTACAACCTTTACAGCAGGGGTAACTCTGGTCCCCGGTATCAACACGATCGAGATCATTGCCACTGATCTGGCCGGGAACAATAGCAGTCAGAAGAGGACGGTGCTCTACGACGACCAGATACCATCACTGTCCATTGTTGAACCCGGACAGGATATGCGTACCAATAAGAGCAGCATCACTATCCGTGGCGATGTCACTGATCTCTACACCGCGGTCACTGTTGGCGTTTCTGTGGATGGCCAGACCTTCTACCCTGTTGTCACTAATAAACACTTTGAACAGGTTGTCAGTTTAGTTGTAGAGAAGAACTATGCCATTGTAGTCACCGCAACCAACGAGGCAGGTACAAGCACCACGTCCCAAAGAAACATCATTTACGATATCACGCCTCCATCAATGACCCTTGACCCCATCTTGACACCCACCGCCATGTCTACCCAGACTCTTAGCGGCACAAGAGAAGAGGGGGCTGTTTGCGCAGTATTCTGCACAACAGCAACCGTCGGCAATATGGAATACCCATCTGCAACTACCTGGCGTACAGTAGTGAACGGTTTTGCTGCAGCAGACAACAGCATAGTAGTTACCGGTACGGATGCGACTGGCAATCAAAACACGATCACGGCACATCTTACTTACGATAATATTCCACCCACCGGATCTGTAGTCATAAACGGTAACACCGCATATACTTCATCACCGGATGTTCAATTGGCGTTGAGCGCCACAGATGCAAATTGTGTAGCACTGATGCGGTTCAGCAGTGACGGTGTTGCCTGGTCTGCTCCGGAACCTTATGCAGTCACAAAATCGTGGACTTTTACGTCTGGTGATGGCTCAAAACAGGTATCCGTACGGTTCAGCGACATGGCTGGGAACTGGTCACAGGCAATACACGCCGAAATCATCCTTGATACCACTGTGCCGTTAGTCTCAGCCACCACGGTTGGAGGAGTCTATAACTCAGCCAAAAATGTAACGCTTCTTGCCAGCGAAACTGCGGCAATTTACTTCACTCTGGACGGTTCAACACCGACCACAGGTTCACCAATCTACAGTCAGGCGATTTCTATTCCGACGAGTATGATTCTGAAGTATTTCGCCAAGGATCTTGCCGGTAACAGTAGTGCCGTCAGTGCGGAAAACTACAGCATAGACTCCGTGCCGCCGGTTCTTACTGTATCTACCCTCGCCGACGGCGCCTTTACCAATAACAAAATCCTTAATATCGCCGGAACGGTAACTGATGCCGTTGGCCTCAAGGAGCTCAAGATCAATGACAGTGTTGTGCCTGTTAATCCTGACAACAGCTTCAGCCAAGCCATTGTTCTTGCCGGAAATGCAAATATGCTTTCGATTGTCGCCACCGACCTGGCTGGAAACCTGACAAGCGACACCCGCACCGTCATCCTGGATCAGACCGCTCCGGCACTTACCATTACCGCCCCGGCGGACAACAGTAAAACTTCAACTGCACTTGTGGATGTTACCGGCACGGTAGATGAGACATCAACCGTGCAGGTCAAACTTGGGAGTAACTCCCAAGCCGCTACCATGAACGGCACTAACTTTATTGCCGGGGTAATGCTGGCCCCCGGCAGCAACACCATCGAAGTAACCGCCACCGACCTGGCAGGCAACAGCAGCAGCCAGAAACGCAGCCTGGTTTATGACGATCAAAAACCATCCCTTGCCATCACTCTGCCTGCTCAGGATATCCGCACCAACCAGACGACTCTGCTTCTCCAGGGGACTGTTGCCGACCCCTATACTGCGGTCACAGTCGGCATTACTATGGATGGCCAGACCTATACACCGCCGGTAGTTGAGGGCCGGTTCGAACAGCTGCTCACCTTCGCCGCCGAGAAGAGCTACGCCATTGTCGTCACCGCCACCAACGAGGCGAAGAGTTCCGCTACAGCCCAGCGCAACGTGATCTACGACATCACTAAGCCGACGTTGTCCATCATCCCGGTTACCACACCCACCAGCCAGGCGTCACAAACCATAACCGGAACCAGGGAAAACGGTCTTGCTGTCAGCGTGGCTTGCCCGACGGCCACAGTCGGTCCGATCAGCTACCTGACAGATACCAGCTGGAGTGTCAATCTCACCGGTCTGCAGCCGGGCGACAATAACATCAGCGCTACAGCCAACGACCCTGCCGGGAACACATCGACAGTTACCACGAAGATAACGCTGGCAACAGCTGGCGCAAACCTGTTCTCCTATGCAGTGTTTGCCAATAAAAATGTCATTCTTACGGGGAGCAGTTATCTGGACAGTTACTCCGGCAGTCCGGCGGCTTATGTCAAAGGACAGTACAGGCACGGAAACGTCGGAATCAACTCCACCCAACTGTGCGGCATCAAACTGACCGGCGGCACCATGGTATATGGCAGCGCCTCCATCGGCGTAAGCGGGAGTCCGGCGACGACGGTCTGTACCACGATCGGCACGGCTGTGACCGGTGACGGCATAGTTCTGGCTACTGCCAAAGAATTAACCCCGGTAACTCCCCCGACCGGTTCCACCAGTCTTGGCGCATTGAATCTTTCCGGTGTCGCCACAAAAACCCTGACTACCGGGACCTACCGCTACAGTAGCCTCAGCCTGGGTGGCTCGTCCAAATTGACCATCAACGGCCAGGTCACTCTGATAATTGATGGCAATATCACCCTGACGGGCGCGGCAAAACTTGAAGTCGCCTCCGGTTCCGTCGTCATCTACGCCGGCGGTGCAAAGCTGGATATTGGCGGCGGCGCTATGGTCAACCTGACGCAGAACCCGGCCAGCCTGATCATCTATGGCTCGGCAGCTTTGACTACGGTCAACCTGTCGGGGGGCACCAGCCTGATCGGGATGATTCATGCTCCGGCGGCTACGATCAAGATTACGGGGAGTCAGCAGACTTTCGGCGCGATCATTGGCAACATTGTCGATCTTTCCGGGGCGACGTCGGTGCATTTCCCGGAAAATCTCCTGAACTGATTCTTATCCGCAGCAGCAAAAACCTGTCTTGCCCCGCGCAGAGTGGTTCTACAGGCTATTGAGTTAAATCTGGTATTTGTATGGTTTGACCGGTATGCAGGTCTGCTAAAAGGTTGATTCGCAGGGAGAATACAGAATGCTTATATTAATATGCACCATATATTGTTATTCGCTTTTGCAATCAAAAATGGCATTTATTCCTGTCAAAACCTCCGAGGTTTCTAAAACCTCGGAGGTTTGAAACTGACAACTTGCAGGTCATAGATAAAGCAAAACTTGCCTGCCAGGCCACTTGACTGACCGACTTTACTGAAGTGCAGCGGCAATGGCCTGAAGCTGAACATTAGTCAGTCTGACGGTAATAGTGCCGTCGACACGGGGGCTAAATAACCGTTACCAGCGGCCCGAACGTTATCTATCTGAAAGGCGCCAAGCTGGAGATCAACAACACCATCGTCAACAAATCCGGCTTACCTCAAAATCTGACCATTTACGGAACTGCTGCGCGTAGATCGGTAAATCATTTCAACAGCGGGAATCTGCTGCTACTTCACGCACCGACGGCAGCGGTCAGGATAGGCAATGGGCAAAAGATCTATGGTTGATCATCGGGAATACCATAGATGTGTCTGACGGGGCGGCGGTTTATTTTGATGCACGCGTTGCTACGGTAGATTTTTTTCCCTGATGTGCTAATATATGTGGGACGTATTGGCCCTAAAATGGCTCTTCGTCGTTTCAAGTGGGTAGCGCATAAAGCTTGTTGAACTTGAACTTCCCTGCAATGAGGTAGGCCATTGAAATCATGTTGCGAGGATTACGATAACCACGAGCTCTTGCTTTGGCAGCCTGGATCAGACTATTGATTCCTTCGAGAAAGCCGCTGGTTAATTCGCTGTCAAAGTGGCTCAAAATGCCATCCCAGTGATCCTTTACCGTTTTAGCCATTTTCTGGATAAGGACTATGGTACTTTTACTGGTTTTCTTGTGCCACTGATTCAGTAGTGCTTCTGCCTCTTGGCGGCTCTGAGCAAAGTAGACGTTTTGCAGATTCAGCTTATGCGCGTACGCCTCGACACTTTTATAGCACTGATTGGCAACCATGGTATCCATGCGTGCCTCTTCTTCAGGCGTAAGGTCTTCAGGGTTTTTGAGGAACAGATAACGGCTCATTTTTAGAGCATCCGGAAATAGTCTGGCCTCTTCAGCTCTGATTTTGCCCAAGGCTTCATTCATCAACCTGATGAGATGAAACTTGTCGAAGGTTACAACAGCATTGGGTAGCTGCTCTTTGACTCCTTTGATGAAGGCTTTTGACATGTCAATTGCCGCATCGGTTATCTGCTCTGGATCGCCGCCATGCTTCTTGAGGTCAACGACAAAATCCTTGACGGTTTCATTGTCTTTGCCTTCAGTCCCGAACAAGAGCGTTTTCTTGTCAAGATCGAAAAAGAACGTGGCGTAATTGTGCCCCTTTTTAGTAGAAGTTTCATCGATGCCGATACGCTTTACGTCAGAGAAATCCTCTTTAGCTCTGGCAGCCTCAACATAGGTGTTGATTACTCGCCACAAGCGGGTATCGGTAACTGAGAACAATCTGGCCATGACATTCACTGGCATATCACGAGCCATGGTCATTACCAATGCTTCGAACAGCAGAGTAAAGCCTGAACCGACACGAGCCCACGGAACCTGAATCTGCTTCACGCCGCAGCCTTCGTTGGGACAGTTAACTCGTGGCACAAAGGCATGAAGATAGGCTTCATACTGGAAGAAATTCAGATGTCGCCATGTCTTCTCAGTTGTGTCATACGCAGGAGCAGGGGCACCACAAACCGGGCATGAAAAAACAGATCCTCGCTGAAAGTCGATGGTTATATCAAGGCGGTTAGACTCCTTGGAAAAGTTAACCTCAGTAACTTCCCAGGGAGCGACAATGCCAAGTGCCATACCAAAAAGAGCTTCAGGTTGCATTATTCAGTAAGACCTCCGGGTAATGGGTTGAAGTACCATTATACCATTACCCATTCACGGTGACGAAGAGCCCCTAAAAT
Source organism: uncultured delta proteobacterium (assembly GCA_963787125.1). Taxonomy (GTDB): domain Bacteria; phylum Desulfobacterota; class Desulfuromonadia; order Geobacterales; family DSM-12255; genus VEOV01. Next base: position 15,641 of record CAWBBV010000016.1, on the reverse strand, counting down.
TGGCTAATAATTTGGGGATCCATTTTTAAAAGTCAGAGCGTACTTTTTGCGCGGGCATCATTATTGAATCCCGGTTTACAACACAGGAGTAAACTTTATTGCAGTAGATCCATGGCGTCATGGCACATCTATTTTGTCAAAGAGTAAACTTTATTCTTTCATGTCAGATTCAAGCCATGTAAATTCAGGAGTTTAGATGGTCTGCTGGAGTAAACTTTATTACCTCTATTCATCCTTGTAGCTCTAAAATAAAGTTGGATACTCTAAAATAAAGTCAAATACTGGCAGAAATAGTTGGATACTCTGAAATAAAGTTCGATACTGAAATGGCTGTAAAAGGACAAAAATAACCGTCACCACGCAAAATATTCTATTGCTGTTTACAAACTTCAAATTAGCCTTTAATTAGCATTGACAGCGAATAGATATGACATGTATTAATGAGTCGTAATTATGCGATTTTATGGAGTGGGTGATGGCGATGAAAATTAAATAGATGCTATTTGCAAGCCGCTGTACTGGCAATGACCGGTGGAGCGGCTTTTTCATTTTTACAGGGAAAAATCGAAGGAGCAGCGCATAAATGTTGACAGGTGAAAACAAAGGCAAGATCGACAAAGTATGGAACACATTCTGGTCCGGGGGAATTTCCGACCCCTTGCGGGTGATCGAGCAGATCTCCTTTCTGCTCTTCATCAAACGGCTGGATGATCTGCATACGGCGCGGGAGAAGCAGGCCAACCGGCTGGGGACGCCGATCAAGGAGCCGATCTTCGGGCCGGGGCAGGAGAACTCTGCGCTGGTCGCGCTTCCGGGAGTTCGAGGCCGAGGAGATGTTCAGGACTGTCAGCCAGGAGGTCTTCCCCTTCATCAAGAACCTGCACGGTGGCGAAGATACCGCCTATAGCCGCCACATGAAGGACGCCATCTTCATGATCCCGACGCCGAGCCTGCTGGAGCGGGTGGTGGAGCAGATCAGTGACGTTCCCATGGAAGACCGGGATACCAAGGGCGACCTGTACGAGTACATGCTCTCCAAACTTACCACCGCCGGCACCAACGGCCAGTTCCGCACCCCGCGCCATATCATCCGGATGATGGTGGAGCTGATGCAGCCGCGGCCCGATGACATCATCTGCGACCCGGCCTGCGGCACCGCCGGCTTCCTGGTGGCGGCCGGTGAATACCTGCGGGAGAATCACGCCGACCTGTTCCACAACGAAGCCCAGAAGCGCCACTTCAACAGCAAACTCTTCAACGGTTTCGACTTCGACTCCACCATGCTCCGGATCGCCAGCATGAACATGATGCTCCACGGTGTCGAGAACCCGGCCATCGAGCGGCGGGATGCCCTCGCCGGTGGCGCTGCTGACATCGCCGATGCCTACACCCTGATTCTGGCCAACCCGCCGTTCAAGGGGTCGCTGGATGAGGAGACCGTGGCCAAGGACCTGCTGCGCACGGTCAAGACCAAGAAGACCGAGCTGCTCTTTATCGCCCTGATGCTGCGGCTTCTCAAGCCAGGCGGCCGCTGCGCCGTTATCGTGCCGGACGGGGTGCTGTTCGGCTCCAGCAAGGCGCACCTCGACCTGCGCACAATTCTGGTGGACGGCCACAAGCTGGAGGCGATGATCTCCATGCCCTCCGGTGTCTTTCGCCCCTATGCCGGCGTCTCCACCGGGATACTGATCTTCACCAAGACCAACTCCGGCGGCACGGATCACGTCTGGTTCTACGACATGCAGGCCGATGGTTTCTCCCTGGATGACAAGCGCAACCCGGTGGAGGGGAACGATATTCCTGATGTGCTGTCCTGCTGGCAGGGCCGCGACCCGGCCAAGGATAACGACCGGACGGCCAGGGCCTTCTGCGTCCCGGTGCAGGAGATCCGCGACAACAAGTACGACCTCTCCATCAACCGTTACAAAAAGGTGGAGCATGAGGAAGTATCTTACGAGCCGCCGCAGGTGATCATTGCCAGGCTGGAGGCGCTGGAGAAGGAGATTGCCGGGGAGTTGGCGGAGTTGAAGGGGATGGTGGGATGAACGCAGTTGAGTTTGGAAGCCTCTTTGAGTTCATCCGGAACGGCATGAGCGTTCGTCAGGACAAGTCTGGCGATGGCTTACCGATAACTCGCATTGAAACTATTTCTGAGGCAGTCGTAGATGCTACAAGAGTTGGCTACGCAGATCTGGAGGAAAAGAATTGTTCCGGCTGGTTGCTCGAACCTGGCGACATTCTTTTCAGCCACATCAACAGCTTGGAGCATATTGGCAAATGTGCGATTTATGAGGGTTTGCCAGAGAAGTTAGTGCACGGAATGAATCTCCTTTGCCTCCGACCTGATAAATCAAAACTCACGCCACAGTTCGGTAAATACCTCATTCGCAGTAAACCCTTTCGGTCGCAGCTTTTTAGCTACGTCAATAAATCTGTAAATCAAGCCAGTGTTTCGATTGGCAATCTGAAACCAATAGTGGTTTCTCTCCCCCCACTCCCCGAACAAATGCGCATCGCCGCCATCCTAGACAAGGCCGATTCTATCAGGCGCAAGCGGCAGGAGGCGGTCCGGTTGACTGAGGACCTGCTGCGCTCGGTGTTTCTGGATATGTTTGGTGATCCGGTGACGAATCCGAAGGGGTGGGAAGTTTCGAGTGTGCAGGATCTTTGCAAGATTATCGTTGATTGTCCTCACACAACACCAAAATATGAAGGGGACAACAGAATATATCCCTGCATTCGTACCTCTGACTTACAAAGTGGTTTTTTAGATTATTCGACTACAAGGTATGTTGACGAGATTGAATATAGAGAGCGTATAGCAAGACATCAGCCGATTGCCGGGGATGTACTCTATAGCAGAGAAGGCGAGCGATTCGGCATTGCAGCAATGGTCGAGGAAGGCACTAGTCCTTGTTTAGGGCAAAGGATGATGCTGTTGCAGGCTAACCCAGCAATTGCCACACCTGCATTTCTTTGGGGATTGATGAACTCGAAGGCTGTTTATCATCAGGCGACCTGCCTTGTTGGCGGTGCTACATCACCTCATGTGAATGTCGGTGATATAAAAAAACTGAGGGCGTTAAAACCACCGCTGGCTTTGCAGTGTATATTCAGCTCTATTGTTAAATCTGTTTTTGCCGTGCGGCAACGGCAGATTCTTTCAGTGGGTGCCGCCGATGCACTATTTAATTCTGTTCTACAACGCGCCTTTAACGGTGATCTTTAATTATTAGAGTCAATGCGGGTCTATTTTTCTGTATTGTATATTCTGAAATTTAACTTTCTTGGGCGAAAGAGAAAAAATGGAAGATTTCAAAAAAAACCTGTTAACTGAGGATGTTAAAAAAGTGTATCGGCGATACCTATTAGGGCACGATATTTGGCTTTTTCGTGAACATATTGCTCCTACGGACTTCGCACAAAGATATGACGACTTTAAAATATACATATCTGAAAAATTGAACCTTCACGTAAATAATATTGCAATAGTGGGCAGTGCTAAGCTTGGATTTAGTTTGGCGCCAGATAACAATTTTAGAAAATTTAACGAAGACTCCGATATCGACATAGTAATTGTATCTCAGAACTTGTTTAAACAGTCCTGGGACGCTTATTTTGATTTAAAGCAAAAAGGATATCTCCCAACTTACGCACCTATAGCTAAAGAAATATTCAGAAGGTTTGTAAATTTAAAAAATCCTGATATACGTTCACCATTTTTTGATGAATGGACGCGGTTAGTTGAACCATGTAAGAAAGATCTTCAAGTGCTATTTTCTATTCCTCACGACATCAACTATCGTATTTATTATAAGGTCCTTAGCCAAGAAGGTGTTCAGAAAAAAGCCAATAGACAACGACGATTCGACATATTAAAGGAGTACATTCTGCTTTAACAAGAAAGTGTTTCGGCAGATATGCTCAAGGACGATTTCCGTTGATTGAGGCTTGCGTTTAAATGTCCAACTTCACCTACCTGAAAACCAACTGGCCCGACCTCTACGCCACCGCTCTCGAAGCGGAGCAGAACGTCAACAGCGCCCCGCGGACCAGCTGCTTCTACACCCGCCGCTTGCTGGAGATCGCCGTCAAGTGGCTCTTTGCCAATGATTCCTGCCTGAGGAAACCGTATAGCGACAACCTGGGCGTTCCCCCTATAATTTCAGAAACTAGAACTGTTCTAAATTCTGATCTTCAGACCCATCAGCTTGTAAGGAAAACAGACTATTTTTTCTTACAAAATATGCTAGAGTAAAAACATGCAAGGTACTGATAATAAGATACTTAACAGGGTTTATGGTCGCGGAAGGGGTTGCGTCATTACCCCAGGTGATTTCCTGGATTTGGGCAGTCGCGAAGCGGTAGACGTGGCGCTGCATCGTCTGGTGAAAAAAGGGACCATTCGCCGCCTGGCCCGCGGTCTCTACGATTTCCCCCGTACTGACCCTGATTTAGGGCTCCTTTCACCTACGACCGATGCCATAGTCAAAGCGCTCAAAGGGCGGGATAAAATCCTGCTGCAACCTTCCGGTGCCTATGCCGCCAATCTGCTGGGGCTCTCCGAGCAGGTGCCGATGAAGATTGTCTTCCTTACGGATGGTCCGGCTCGCAGGGTTCAGATGGGTAAGCAGGTAATCATCCTCAAGCATACGACCCCCCGTGCCATGGCCGCCGCCGGCAGAGTTAGCGGCCTGATTATCCAGGCCTTGCGATATCTTGGCCAGAAGCATGTGGACGATACGACCGTGAAGCTCCTGCGCAAGCGACTTTCAACCGATGACAGGAAACAGCTGCTTCATGATATCCGTTACGCTCCTGCCTGGATCGCCGCCATCATGCGCCGTGTTGCGCAGCCGGAGGAAAACTGACGATATGGATGCTTTCCTTGCATTTACAGCCGAGCGGCGGCGTCTGCTGTGCGAAGAAGGGCAACAGCGGCTCGGCTTGGCCCCGCCAAGCATCGAGAAGGATTTCTGGGTCTGCTGGACGCTTAAGGAGTTGTTCAACTTGCCGGTGTGGGGCGAGCAGTTGACTTTCAAGGGGGGCACTTCTCTGTCCAAAGGCTGGCAGTTGATTTCCCGGTTTTCCGAGGATATCGACGTGGTCATAGACCGGGAGTTCCTCGGCTTTGGCGGTGAATCTCTCAGCAGCAATCGTCAGGGGAAGCTGCGTAAAGAGTGCAGCAGACGCATTCTTTCTGAACTGTTGCCGTTATTGGGGCAACGCATGACGGCGGCACTTCCGGCAGGTCTGGAGTGGCAGCTGAAACCTGCCGATGAAGCTGACGATCCCGATTTGCAGACGCTGCTGTTTCAGTATCCGACGGTATTTCCCGGCAGCATTGCCTATCTGTTGTCGGTCGTCAAGATCGAACTGGGGGCCCGTTCGGAAACTGAACCGGCGGAGGCGCCGGTTATTCAGCCCTATCTGGCAGAGGCATTTCCCGAGCTGCTGAAAGACGGTGGTTTTTCTCTCAAGACGGTGGCTGCGCGGCGAACATTCTGGGAAAAGGCCATGCTGCTGCATGAAGAGACCTTCAGACCACCGGGAAAAACCAGAAAAGCCAGGTTGTCCCGGCACTACTACGATCTCTGGTGTCTCATTGAAAAAGGCATAGCCGCCCAGGCCATTGCTGACTACGAACTGTTCGAACATTGTGTACGCCACCGGCAGATCTTTTTCCGGCAGAGCTGGGTAGATTACAGCACGCTGCAGAAAGGCAGTCTGAGGCTGGTGCCGCCAGCGGAGCAGCTGAGCGACTGGCGACAGGATTACGAGGCGATGCGGGAAGAGATGTTTTTTGATGATCCACCCCGGTTTGATGACGTGCTGGCATGCGTTCGCCGGTTTGAAGAAGAGTTCAACCGGTCGTAGAAATCTATGGCTCAGCCACAGGACGGCGGCTTTTTCCATTTTGGGAACAACTGCCGCCGACCTTGGGAATGCTGTTTATAGTGCGCATAATGCGCAACAGATATGACAATAACCTGATGCGACGGAGTCGCAAATGTCCAACTTCAGTTACCTGAATACCAACTGGCCCGACCTCTCCGCAACCGCCTTTGAGGCGGAGCAAAACGTCAACAGCGCTCCGCGGACCAGCTGCTTCTACACCCGCCGCTCGTTGGAGATCGCCGTCAAGTGGCTCTATGCCAATGACTCCTACCTGAAGAAACCCTATAGCGACAATCTGGCCGCCCTGATCCATGAACCGACCTTCCGGGAGAACCTGGAACCCTGCCTCTTCCCCAAGATCCTCACCATTCAGAAAATCGGCAACCTGGCCGTCCACAGCGACAAGCCGATCAGCAGCAGCGATTCCCTCCACGCCCTTAAAGAGCTCTTTCACGTCCTCTACTGGCTGGCCCGCAGCTATTCGCCCGATGCGAAGGCCCTTGGCAAGCAAAACTTCGACATCAGCAAGATTCCGCAGAAGGACAGCGCCGTTGCCGACAGGAACGCCGAACAGCTGACCAGACTGCAGGCCGAACTGGCGGAGAAGGATTCCGTGCTGGCGGCCAAAGATGCGGAGCTGGCCCGGACGATTGACGAGATCGCCGCCCTCAAGGCAAAGATCCGGTCGTACAAGGAGGCGAACAGCCGGACGCCGGACGACCATGACTACAGCGAGGCTGCCACCAGGGATTACTTTATTGATCTGTTGCTGAAGGAGTCTGGCTGGGACCCCAACGCGACCGATGTGCTGGAATACCCGGTTAGCGGCATGCCGAACAATGCCGGCGAAGGGTTTGTCGATTATGTCCTCTGGGGTGATGACGGCCTGCCGCTGGCGGTGGTGGAGGCGAAGCGGACCCGGAAGGATGCGCGGGTCGGCCAACAGCAGGCGAAACTGTACGCCAACTGTCTGGAAAGGATGAAGGGGCAGCGGCCGATCATCTTCTTTACCAACGGTTACGAAACCTGGCTCTGGGATGACCTGAACTATCCGCCCCGCCGGGTGCAGGGATTCTACAAGAAGGACGAGCTGCAGCTCCTTATCAATCGCCGCACCAGCATGAAGGAGATCGCCACGGCCCCGATCAACAAGGCGATTGTCGAGCGCTACTACCAGCATGAGGCGATCCGGAGGGTGGGGGAGGACCTGGAGAAGCGCAAACTGCGCAAGGCGCTGCTGGTCATGGCCACCGGCACCGGCAAGACCCGCACGGTCATTGCCTTGATCGAACTGCTGCAGAAGTGCAACTGGATCAAACGGGTGCTGTTCCTGGCCGACCGCAACGCCCTCCTGACCCAGGCCGGCAATGCCTTCAAGGAGCATCTGCCCCATTCCAGTCCGGTGGACATTACCAAAATCAAGGACGACACCACCAGCCGCATCGTCCTCTCCACCTATCCGACCATGATGAACTGCATCGACGAGGCCAAGGGGATGGGCAAACGCTTCAGCCCCGGCCATTTCGACCTGATCGTCATCGACGAGGCCCACCGCTCGGTCTACCAGAAGTTCCGTGCCATCTTCGAGTATTTCGATTCCCTGCTGCTGGGGCTGACTGCCACGCCTCGCTCCGAGGCCGACCGGGATACCTACCGGCTGTTTGAACTGGAGAGCGGGGTCCCTACCTACTACTACGAGCTGGGGCAGGCGGTGAGCGACGGCTTCCTCGTCCCCCCGCGGGCCCATTCGGTGCCGCTCAGGTTCCAGCGTGAGGGGATCACCTATAACGAACTCCCCGAGGAAGAACGTCTGGAGTACGAGGAGAAGTTCTGGGACGAGGAGAACAATGAGCTGCCGGAAAGAATCGATCCGCCGGCCCTGAACAACTGGCTGTTCAACATCGACACGGTGGACAAGGTGCTGGAGCACCTGATGCGCTACGGCCTGAAGGTGGAGGGGGGCGACCGACTGGGAAAGACGATCATCTTTGCCAAGAACCACAACCATGCCCGCTTTATTCAGGAACGCTTCGACTGTAATTACCCACACCTTAAAGGGACATTCTGCCGGGTTGTTTCCTGTGCTGACAGTTATGCCCAGTCGGTCATCGATGACTTCTCCGTGAAGGGGAACAACCCGACCATTGCCATTTCGGTGGATATGCTCGACACCGGCATCGACGTGCCGGAGATCGTCAACCTGGTCTTCTTCAAGCTGGTCCGTTCCAAGACCAAATTTCACCAGATGATGGGGCGCGGTACCCGGCTCTGCAAGGAACTGTTCGGTCCGGGGCAGGATAAGGTTGAGTTCTACGTTTTCGACTACTGTCAGAACTTTGAATTCTTTGCCCTGAATCCGGAAGGGGTGGAGAGCGGTGCGCAGGAGTCACTGACGAAGAAGATCTTCACGCAGCGGCTCCGGCTGCTGGTTAATCTGCAGCAGCCCGATTATCCGGCGACGGCCGAGGAGATAGCGTTGCGGGAGGGGGTAAGCGGCGATCTCCATGGCGAGGTGACTCTGATGAACCCGGAGAACTTCATCGTGCGCCCTCATCGCCGGCATCTGGAGAAGTACGGCAATAAGGAGCAGTGGCAGCAGCTGACCCCGGAGGATGTGCTGGAGATACAGCTGCATCTGGCAGGTCTGCCGGCGGAAACTCCCAAGGAGGACGAAACAGCCAAACGCTTCGATCTGCTGATCCTCAATCTGCAGCTGGCGCTCCTGGAGGAGTCACCCTCTTTCAACCGTTATCGCGACACGGTCATGGAGATAGCTGCCGGTCTTGAAGCCAAGGGGACTATTCCGATGGTGGCGGCGCAGATGGAGCTGATTCTTGAGCTGCAGACTGACGGCTACTGGGCCGGGATTACCCTGCCGCTGCTGGAGCAGGTCCGGTTGCGGTTGCGCAAGCTGATCGCCTTTCTGGACAAGGGCGAACGGAAGATTGTCTATTCGGATTTTACCGATACCATCGGCGACCATACGCCGGTCTTTATTCCCGCCTATGCCAGCGCAGAGGAGATGCGCCAGTACCGGCTGAAGGTGGAGCGCTTTATCCGCGACCATAGCGACCACATCACCATCAACAAGCTGCGCCTGAACCGGCAGATCACCCGCCAGGATCTGGAAGAGCTGGAACGGCTGCTGTTCTCTGCGGAAGAGGTGGGGACCCGGGAGCAGTTTGAGAAGGTATTTGGTCAGCAACGGAGTCTGGGGATGTTCATCCGTCACCTAGTGGGGCTGGACCGGGAAGCGGCGATGGAAGCGTTTGGTGAGTTCCTCCATACGGCCGCCTACTCGGCGACCCAGATCCGCTTCATCGAGCAGATCATCAGTTTCCTGACCCGTAACGGCGCTATGGATGCAGGTCTGCTCTACGAGCCGCCGTTTACCGATCTGCATGACGAGGGGCTGGACGGTCTGTTCGGGGATAACGGAGCGACGAAGATTGTTGGTCTGCTGCGGGAGATTGAGCAGCGGGCGGCGGCGTAAAATTAAGGGAAATTCCAATGATTCCTACCTGAAGGAATGCCCGCTATGAGTGTTGAGAAAAGCGATATCGTCATCTATCAGTCTGAAAGCGGCACTGCATCCCTCGAAGTCCACCTTGACCACGACACCGTGTGGTTAAGCCAAAAACAGTTAGCTGGGTTGTTTCAGCGCGAGCGTAGTGTTATCACCAAGCACCTACGCAATGTTTTTGTTGAGGGTGAGCTGAATGAAAAAAGCAATGTGCAAAATATGCACATTGCTTTTTCTGACAAGCCGGTAGCCTTCTACAGCCTCGACGTCATCATATCCGTCGGCTACCGTGTCAAGTCGCAGCAGGGTACCCAGTTCCGTATCTGGGCCACCAAGGTTCTGAAAGACCATATCGTCAAAGGGTACTCGATCAACGAGCAGCGCTTCCGTGATCAGGCCGAAAAGTTGACCGAAATGCGCCGGACCGTGGAACTACTGGCACGTACACTGGCTAATCAGGAACTGGTTAGTGAAACCGGCAAGGATGTACTGCACGTCATCACTGACTATGCCTATGCATTGACCCTGCTGGATCGTTACGACCACGGCACTTTGTCCATCGAAGGGATTACCAGGAAGTCGCTTCACGTAATCGATTATGATGAGGGGATTAGCATCGTCAATGCCATGAAGGGTGAGTTTGATGGTTTGTTCGGGATGGAAAAGGACCAGGGGTTCAAAAGTGCCCTCGGGACCATCTACCAGACTTTTGATGGCGAGGAACTTTACCCGAGCGTTGAGGAAAAGGGGGCCAACCTCCTTTACTTCGTCGTCAAGAACCACGCCTTCAGCGACGGCAACAAACGGATCGCCGCCGCCCTGTTCATCTACCTCCTTGGCATTAACGCCATTCTCTATCGCCCTGATGGCAGCAAGCGTCTGGCTGATAACGCTCTGGTGGCGCTGACCCTGCTGATTGCCGAGAGTAGACCTGAGGAGAAGGATACGATCGTCAAAGTCATCGTTAATCTGATAAACCGGAGTAATGACTAGTGTCCAATTTCAGCTTTCTCCAGACAACCTGGCCGCCCTGATCCACGAACCGACCTTCCGGGAGAACCTGGAGCCGTGCCTCTTTCCCAAGATCCTCACCATCCAGAAAATCGGCAGCCTGGTCGTCCGCAGCGATAAACCGATCAGCAGCAGCGATTCCATCCACAACCTCAGGGAAACCTTCTAGTTACTACACTGGCTAGCCTGCAGCTATTCTCCTGATGCGACGAGCAACTTCATTCCAAAATATTTCCTTCAAAAGAAAGAAGTTTATTGACCCACATCAAACTCTCTCCACTCATTATTTGCTAACCTCACAATCATAACGAAGCAAGGAGGCGCGTAATGAATTTCAGCAACGAGCTAGGCGAAAAAGCGATACAGGATGTCATGCAGAACTATCCGGGGATTGGCGAGATTCTGGCTAATTTTGATATCGGCTGTACAACTTGCAAGGTGGGGATCTGCCTGCTGAAAGATGTCGTCGCCATTCATGGTTTGTCTAAGGAAGATGAAACTAAAATTGAGCAGGAAATCAACCAATATCTGGCTGAAAAAGGAGCGTAACTCATGGGAAATTTAGGATGTGGCTGTCCAGGCAGCATGGCAAGAATAATTGAAAGGCCGGTAAATGAGGAAACGGATAGCGTCAAGGCAGTTTCTGAGCTCAGGCAGTGGCCGGTACAGCTCCACTTGGTGCCGCCGACGGCACCGTATTTCAAGAACGCGGAAATTCTGGTTTGTGCTGACTGTGTTGCTTTTGCTATGGGAAGCATGCATCAGGATCTGCTCAAAGGCAAGGCGCTGGCAATTGCCTGCCCGAAACTGGACGATACGGACTCATACGTGGATAAACTGGCCACAATTTTTTCAACCAATGAAACTCCGGCGGTCACTGTGGCAATCATGGAAGTGCCGTGCTGTCGAGGGCTGGATGTGATGGTCAGAGAGGCAGTTAAGAAAAGCGGCAGGGATATCCCTCTGGAGACAGTGATAATTGGTGTCGACGGTAACAGGAGGAGCTGATGAAAACGGATATAACCAGAGCGTTGGTCGATGAACATCGCCTGATTCTGCGGATGATTGCACTGCTGGAACAAAACGCGCCCAGGACGGCTGCAGGGAGTTACCTGAATTGGCAATTCTACCTTGATGGCATTGATTTTATACGTCAATATGCTGACCGTTTTCACCACGCCAAAGAAGAAGATATTCTCTTCAAAGCGTTGATCAATAACGGTATGCCGAAGGATAACAGCCCGGTAGCAGCGATGTTGATGGAGCATGATCAGGGTCGTAGCTATGTCCGTGCCATGGAGTCAGCCGTTCATGAAACTCAGTCGGGTCGCAAGGATACCTGTCAGGTAATAGCGACTAACGCTCTGGCCTATGCCGCGCTGCTGCGGGACCATATTGCCAAGGAAGATGACATTCTTTATCCGCTGGCGGAACGGGTATTGCCGGAAGCTGTGCGACCCGGCATTGTGGCAGGGTATCAAGCCGCAGAAGCAATGGTTCCTGCGGAATTCAACTCGCACTATCAAACCGTTATTGAACAGTACGAGCAGGAGTAATTTGATGATTACTGCCAGTGAAATAGTCGCTACAGGGATAATTTGGCTTTTGACAGCTGCGGGCGTTTTCTTCGGCACGCGTGCAGCTTTGCGCAGAAGAAAAACGAAGTCTGACTGTGACGATAATAAAAGTTGTACCGGTAAACCGACAGATAATTAATACGTTCGCAGAAAAGCGGCGCAAAACAAGAGGAGCGGTCACCATGGGAGATTGCGGATGTGGTCATTCTGCGGGTGCAGGCCCGTTTGCAGAAGGAAGGGAGCTGGTGGATTTCGTTTCATGTGCACACGGCGGCACACTTAAGAATCAAGCGCTGCCTGGCGGGGGACTGCCGACGCTCTGTCGGGGATGTGGAGCACCCTTTACCCTGGACACCTTTGTTGGCAGCTGTCCGGAATGTGGCGGTGTCCATGCCGTTTCCCCGCCACGTTGTAATGACCAAGCCAATATCCAATTCGCAGGTGATGGCTATCTGTCTGAGTAGCGGTGTGACTGGGGGGAGCAGGTTGGCTAAGAGGAGAGCGTCACTTGCAAACAAGTATCTTTTTGAGGACGTTTGAACTTCCATTGAACTCCCCTGGTGTTAAGAGTTTCTTCCTTGATTCTACCCCCTTCTGCATGCTAAGTTTCATCAATTATGATCCCTTTACGCCCAAATATTGCCTCCATGGCAGGTTACGTCCCCGGCTATCAGCCCCCTGACATCGCTTCGTGGATAAAGCTGAATACCAATGAGAACTCTTATCCGCCCTCACCGAAGGTAGTTGAAGCCATTCTGAAAGAACTGGGGGGCGACGGTGCCAGCCTCCATACGTACCCCTCGGCCTCCAGCCTGCAGTTGCGGGAAGTGGCCGGAGAACTGTACGGCTATGATCCGTCATGGATCATCATGGCCAACGGTTCGGACGAGGTGCTCAATAACCTGATCCGGGCCTTTGCCGCCGAGGGTGAGGAGATCGGTTACGTTCACCCCTCATACTCCTACTATGCAACGCTGGCAGAGGTTCAAGGTGCACGGGTGCGGACCTTCGGCTTGACGCCTGACTTCCGGATCGCCGCTTTCCCCGAGCGCTACGAAGGCAAGATCTTCTTCCTGACAACCCCCAATGCCCCGCTCGGACCGGCCTTTCCCCTTGAGTATATCGAAGAGTTGGCACAGCGCTGCTCCGGGATGCTGGTGCTGGACGAAACTTATGCCGATTTTGCCGGGTTCAACGCACTTGAGTTGCTCAAGAAGTATGACAATCTGGTGATAACCCGCTCTCTCTCCAAGAGTTATGCGCTGGCCGGAATGCGCCTCGGCCTGGCAATAGCCCGCCCTCAGGTAATTGAAGCACTGGACAAGATCCGCGATCATTACAATCTCGACCGCCTCGCCCAGGCCGCCTGCGTGGCGGCGCTTCGCGATCAGGATTATCTCCGGGAATGTTGCCGCAAGATTTGTGAAACACGGGAATGGTTTTCAGCAGAACTGCGCGCCAAAGGTTATGAGGTCATCCCGTCGCAGGGAAATTATGTCTTTGCATCGCCTCCGGATCGCAACGGCAAGCGGATTTACGATGGTCTTTATGCCCGGAAAATACTGGTGCGACACTTCTCTGACCCTCTTCTGACACACGGCTTACGGATATCAATCGGCACTCGGGAAGAGATGATTAAAACGCTCAATGCAGTTCAGGAGATTGGATAAGGAGACGTTATGAAGCGCAGCGCTGCAATCGAACGTGTTACCAGAGAGACCAGTATCCGGCTTTCCTTAAACCTAGATGGAACCGGTATCAGTAAATTTAAAAAAAAGCCAGAGCATTCGCTCTGGCCAACATATCTGCAGGGTAACTTGTAACTTATGATCTTGGTTTCGGAAGTACACATCCAGGAACTGATAAATCAATATTGAAATCAGGACGTAAGCAAGAATAGATATTGTAAGTCTGTTGTCCGTATTTCTTATCTTTCAACACAGTAACTTTTCCAGCCTCATCAATCTCACATGGATTATTCACAGCACACGATTTACCATTTTCATTTGCAGTGTCGTTAATCGCGATAACTGAGCGAGTTCCACGAGCAGTAATCGGTGAACCAGAAGTTCCACCAACAGTCGCACATCCATCTGTGTAACGAATTGAATCCGTGAACATCCAATCCCCTTCTTTTAAATTGAAGATGAATGAATCAATTTCACAGCTATAACCACGGTCCCAGAATCCAGAAACGATATCAATATTTGTTCCTTCAAAAGGTCTTACTGAATCAAGAGTGAATGATTCAATTTTGTATTTTGATAAAATTGTTTCGTATGAATCAGATAGTTCGTATAGAGCGATATCTGTGTTTGTCATCGTTGCGTATAAAACTCTTGTCGCCTTTACAGGAACATCTTCATCGCTTTATTGAAAATTTTCATATCGCGATTTTGAGCTTTGTTATAAACAACTTCATTTGGTTGAAGCATTCCACCAAACATACCCTTTGAATAACAGTGACCATTTGTTAAAACGATCGCCTTTGAAGTCATTGGCTGTCCTGCGAATCTAATTAAAGATCCAGAGCAGTTATTAAGCTTGATGATTCCTTCGAAATCATAATCATCTGCCATAGCTTTCTCGCTATGATCAATTGTCGTTTTTAGTGCATCAAACGGTGCCGTTGGAAATGCGTGAGCTATATTTGCGAGAGATACTGCTGAAGCTAGCATGAACTTCATAAAACCATCCTTGGATTATCTAATTAAATTCTCTAGATAATCATAAGATTCTTAAGAAGCGTTTGTAATCCAATAAAGTATGTCATCTGAGAAGGCAAAAAAAAGGCCAGGCGATTAAGCCCGGCCTTTTTTACATTAATTAAATCCGTCTAATTAATGATTAGAATTTGTAAGTTAACCCTACTCTAGTAGCAAGGTTGTCGAAAGCTAGCATACCTTGGTTTTTGTTAGCTGTAGTACCAGTACCAGAAGTTGTGTTACCACTTGTTCTGTTATTGCTAGTTAAGCCTAACATACCATCAAGAGCTAATTGACCGAAAGTCAAAGTAGCACCAGCATTTACTTCAGTAGAGTTAGCAAGTGATGCTTTCCCTGTAGTTCCGTAAATACCACCAATTAAAGTTGCAGCAGTAGCACTTAGGTCAGTTGCACCAACAGTAAGTCTCTTGTTGTCTCTTGTTCCCCAAAGGTTTTGAACAATAGATCCGCGAAGAGTTAACCATTCAGTTGCTACTGCTTCGTATCCAATGTTAACTGGAACGATTAAGTGACGAACTTCACCTTTAGTAGCGTACTTTAGGTTGATGTCTGTTTTCTTAGCTGTAAGACCAGCGAAAATTTTTCCACCTTCGTTAACAGCATATTCTTTACCGATACCAACGTAGTAACTAGTGAAATCACCTTTTACGTCTGTTGTACCTGTAGCTTTTTGCTCCCAACCATAATGCTTAACATATCCGAATGCGCGAGCAAAATCGAATAGGTAAGATCCACCAAGTTGAAATCCTAACTTTCCTTTGAACTCTTGTGTTCCAGTTGTAAATGGAGACTCTGAAGTACTTTTTAATGAAATGTTAGCATGAGCATCCCAGTTAGAACCGATAACACCAAAACGAGTTGCGATACCAGTTTCTTTAACTAAAGTTGCATCATTTTTTGTATGAG
>CAWBBV010000015.1:0-3419 GCA_963787125.1 uncultured delta proteobacterium | reverse complement strand
CAGCCGGCAACATAAAACAGCTCCTGCCTGCCGAATGATGTCTGCCTGCTGGAGTGAAAGTTACCGTCAAAACCTCTTGAAAGCATGGCGATATGAACCCGTTCGGCCCGCTGCCAGGTGCGCAGCAGCAGGTGGCCGATCAGGGTGCCAAAGCTCCCGATCCCCATCCCTTTTTTGCCGCAGGAGCGAAGCTTGCGGGCTCTGGCAGCTCTGCCACCCTCTTCGGTCAGGACGAAAATGTAGCGGTAGAGAAAGAGCAGTTGCACCGCAAACGGGCGCGGCATGCCGAGCTGTTCTAGCGCCCGGCAGACTCCGGGGAAACCGGTCAGAGCCAGGAGGATAAAGGCGCTGCCGACGGTGAGGATGCTTCTGATTATGATTGAAAAAAAGGAGAGCCAGCCGCCGGAGATTGCCAGCGGCCCAAGGTGAAACAGAATCGCTCTGTCTATGAGAGGATTGAAGATGCCGACAACGATGACAAAGGGGCAGAGGAGCAGGATTTTTCTGACAATGTAGGTGAAGGGGAGATTGCCGGCGGCGATCATGGCTGCCGGAAAGATAAAAAACGGGAAAAGAGCGGCCAGTTCGTACCTGTCGTGTGAGATGACCAACATGACAAAGAGCGCGGTGACAATTACCTTTGCCCTGGCATCAAGTCGGTGAAGTCCGGTATCGCCGAATGCCAGCAGGTCGAGTCTTTTAAAATCCAGTATTGCACCGTCTATGGATGGCATCAGGGTTCCTGAAGAAAGGAGTAGTGGGGCGAGAGAGCCCCGCTCATAAAATCATATCGGTACTTAAAACACAACGGTTCATGATATTTCAGTGTTTATGCTCATGACTGTCATGGTCATGATCCGGGTGGTCGTGGCTGTGCTGGGCAACCCTGACCTCATGGCTGTGGCGCGGGTTCGGGTCTTCCGGGTGCGGCGCTGAATGGTCATGCACATGCGGGTGCGGATGGGAGTGCTCATGTTCGTGACCATGGGTGTGCAGCTGATCCCCATGCTTGTGAGGGTGCTCATGGCCATGTTCATGGGGGTGGGCATGTTCATGGGCGTGTGGCTTCATGGCCGCTTTCTCCTGCCGTTTCCTCAGAATCAATCCGACAAGCACCGCCAGCCCAAGGGTGATAAGTGCGCCGATTATGCCGGAGAGGCTTTTCCCCAGCCTGCTGCCATCCTTTTTGCTATTGCTTGTCTGCTGCTCCTGCTCACCGTCTTTTTTTTCTGCCGCTTTTTTGAAGTTATAGTCGGGGAGAAAGGCAAGCTTCTCCTGAACTGCTGATAGCACGCCATGAATGCCGTCTTTTGAACCTTCCAGTTCTTCCTTGCCGGTCACTTTCTTGATCGACCATTCAAGCCCGTCAGGATGTTCCGAGGCAAACCAGGAGATAAAGCCACCGGTTATGAGTGCAAGCGCAAGAAAACCGGGGATGATGCTCTTCATGATGCTTGTTTTACTGCTGTCATTTGCAGTGAAAATATCCGGTCTGGCCTTATGGACAAAGCCGACGATGATTGCTGTGACTATCCCTTCAACAATGCCGATCCCCAGATGAATCGGCTGCATTATTGAGACAAAAGCCGGGAAGGGGAGGGATGATATACCGGAGAGGGTCGTTTCAAGGACAACAGAAAATGCGCCGAGCTGGAGTCCGGTGATCGCTGCAGCCAGCGACGCCGTTGCAACTCTTGCTGGAGACGGATTTTTCCCTGCAATGGGCCGGTAGATGAGCGGATAGCAGATGAATGCCGGGAATATTCCCATGTTGAAGATGTTGCAGCCGAGCGCCAACAGGCCGCCGTCAGCAAAGAAAAGAGCCTGCACCACCAGGACTGAGGCAATGGTCAAGAAGGCCGCATAGGGGCCGAGCAGAATGGTCAGCAGCAGCCCGCCGCCGAGATGGCCGCTGGAACCGGTTGCGGGGATGGTGAAGTTGATCATCTGGGCAGCAAAGAGAAAAGCGCCCAAAACTCCCATGAGCGGTACTTTACGGTCATCAATTTCGGTACGGACTTTTGCCGAACAGTAGGCGATTGTTACGGCTGAAACGGCCAACATCGCGCCGCCAACTGCCGGTGATAGTAGTGCGTCTGCCATGTGCATGGGAAATATTCCTTATGGATTGAGTCAGAATTTTAAGACAGCACCAAAGAGAGCAGTCACATCCGCCTCAGGTTTGTCGAGACCGAACTTTACTCCGGCATACGCTTCAAGGTGCTTGCTCATCTCGTATTTAACACCTGTCAGCGCGTAGGCAGGCAGGGTGTTGCTTGACTTGTCGGTTGAAGTGGCCAGACCGGTGTCGATCCCCAGTTTCAACCCTTCGGCAACTTCAGCTTCACAGGCGATGGAGGCGTTGAACAGATCTTCATGGGAGAAGTTTTGGACAGCGACATCCTTGTAATTGTGGCTTACATAGCCGGCGTTGGCATGGAGCAGGAGCTTGCCTTCGGCAAACTCTCCGGTCGCAAGCAGTGCAACGGCGAAACCGGCATGGCCGTCGGACAGGCCTGCGCTCGTTTTGCCGGTCGGCAGAATAACTCCCGGCTTGATCGCCAGTTTCAGTCCTTGTATCTCCAGGAACTGATACTTAAGATCAACGGTAATGTCGTTGAATCCTTCGCTTCTTGCGGTCAAATTGCCGTTTACTTTTTCTCTGGAGTTGAATGTATACGGGATGCCAACAGCAACGTCCACCCCTTTGGTGATACCGGTGGTAATGGTTATGTTGCCGTCAGTTGATCTGGTTTTCGTGGTTACGCCACCGCTTTTGTCGTTGTCAGACATGTAACTGCCGTTAAGCTCGACCTCGACATGTTTTGCCTCTACCGGTTCAGCCCCGTCTGTGACCAGCAGACCGGCATGAACCGGAGTTGTGGCGAGTATTGACACTGCAAAAACGAACATAGCAGTTTTGGCACGTAATTGCATTTCTTTCCCTCCTGCGCACACAAAATATTAAATCGTGTTACTAAGTGTATAAAATTAAAATTTGCGTGTGTCAATAGTTATTTTGCTGATTAAATCATGGAGGCTGCGCGACGACGATTCTCTCCCCGTCATAATGCCTGCTTTGATAAGGTCGCGCTGAAGCTCTGCTACGCGAGGAACGCCCAGACTATAGGCAGCCAACCTTTCCAGATTTTCCGGAACATTTGTTATATCCCAGCTTGCCGCACATCTGCCTTTTTCCATTATGGTGATTGCATCAGCCCACTGGTAGGCGAAGTCCATATCATGGGTGGCAATGATGATTGTCATTCCCTCGGCATGGAGTTGTTCAAGAATGCGGGTTAGTTCCGCCTGCATAGCGACATCAAGGCCAGCCATAGGTTCGTCAAGAATCAGGACATCGGGGCGCATTGCCAGCACTCCGGCGATGCAGACTCGTTTTTTCTGGCCATAACTTGTCG
>CAWBBV010000014.1:0-121793 GCA_963787125.1 uncultured delta proteobacterium | reverse complement strand
GTCAAGGACCAGGTTAATTTGCCACCCCCAGGATCAAAGTTATTTGCCACTTTAGGATTTTCAGGGGTAGCGTTGTAGTTAATCTGCTGACGGTTTTTGAGGTCTTGTTTTCTTTCTAAATGACTCTCCTTTCATAGCAATGTGATGAGCCCGGTGTGCCAGTCGGTCCATTGCCGAATTGGCCATCACCTGATCCGGGGAAGAGCGACAGCCAGTCACCTGGCGGACGGTTTGAAGTGATAATTATAGAGCCTCGCTGGTGGCGTTCGGCAATGATTTCATAGAACTCCTCACCCTGTGGCATGGTCATGGCGCTGAGGCCGAAGTCGTCAATTATCAGAAGGTCCGGAGCGAGGAGTTTTCTCAAGGCTTTCTCCCAAGTGCCGTCAGCCCTTGCTGTGTTGAGGTTTCGAAACAGCTTGGTTCCCTTGATAAACAGGGTGGAATGACCGATGCGACATGCCCGGTTGCCCAGTGCCTGAGCAAGGTGGGTCTTGCCCACTCCTGGCGGGCCGTAAAGAATCACATGCTCTTTTTCCTGATGAACAGACCGGTCGCTAGATCCTTGATGGCCGCCACATTGACCCCGGTCAACTGGGCGAACTGAAACTCTTCGATACACTTCGGCTCTTCAAAGGAAGCTTTCTTAAGCCGCTGATTAAGGGTATTCGCTTCCCGGCGTTCAGTCTCATCCTGAACAATCAGTTCCATAAACTCCAGATAACCGAGATTGTTGCTTCGTGCCTGCTCAAGCCGCAGGTCCAGTGATTCGAGAATGCCGGAGAGTCTGAGCAGCTTCAAGCGGGACGTTAGTAGTGGGGAGATGCTCATGCTGCCACCTCCCCGAAACTGGTTGCCGGATGCAGGCACTGTTCACCTTCAGTGGAAATGGCCGGGACGGTCGGCAACTCCTGTTGCCTGGGGATACCGTTCTCCAGAATCCTTTGCAGGCTCTGTCTTGATGTGGAGCCAAAAGAGAGCAGATGCCGGCAGGCATCATTGAGTTTGGCAGCACCATACTTATCGGCAAATCTGAGGACTGCCTGAGCCTTGCGTAGATTCTGGAGAGAGTGAGGTTCCAGAACTTCTCGCACCATGCGGCCCACATCTTCGCCGAATGTCTCAGCCTGCTGGCGGCACCAGGTGGGGTGAGCAAAAAGAAACGCCTTGGCTTTTTCCGGATAATCGTTTTCGTCTGTACGCCATGTGCCGGGTTTGTGTGCCCGAACATGGCACTTGATCAACTCTCCCTCAAGGAAGATCTCGGTCAAGCGGAAGGTGCCCCGCGCCCAGACTTTTTTGCCCACATATCTGGTCGGAACAGAATAGTAGCTCTTGTCAAAGACCAGATGGTGATCAGGGTGAACTGTGCACTCTTTCCAGAGTGGGGTCTCGAACCTGCTGCCCGGCAAAGGGATAAGGGTGTTCTTCTCGTCCCGCTCAAAGCGCAGCAGCGGTTCTTCTTTAGTGGTGCCGTGCTTTTCCTTGCCAATGCCGGTTAGTGACCAGGCAAGCGCCTTTTCGTTGGCGTCGGCAAGATCCTGATACTGCCGCCCGGCAGCCAGCTGCTGCCGCACCGTGGGCATGGAGCGCTCAACTTTCCCTTTGTGCTCCGGAGTTCTCACTTTGGCCGGATCGGCAACAAAGCCGTAATGCCGCTCTAGTTCTGCATACGCCCGGTTGATGATCGGGTCATACAGGTCGGCTTTGACAACACCAGCCTTGAGGTTGTCCAAAAGGACGGTTCTGGGGCAACCGCCAAAGAATTCAAAGGCCCGGATATGACAGTCAAGCCAGTTCGTTGTGTCCTGGCGTTCAACGAAGCGGACAAAGCGATGGCGACTGTAAGAAAGGGTCATGACAAAGGCCCAGACCCTCTTCTTCTGGTCACCCAGAGTAAGGGCTACCTGACCAAAGTCAACCTGGGCCTGTTCTCCGGCGGATGTTTCCAACCGGACAGTCTCTCTGGGAATTATCCGGTTTAAGCTTTTTTACGTATCGTTTGAGACTGGAGTAGTTGAAAGGGTAGCCCTGTTCTTCAAGTAGGCGACAGATCTGCTTGGCAGTCATATTCGGCTCATCGAGCCAGCTGATTATCTGCTCTTTGTGCAGGCCTATGACCTCCTGCACCGCACCGACAGCAGATGAAGCAGGTTTGGCTGCCTTGGCTACTGCGGCCATGACGTTCTCCGCAATGGCAGCGGGTGTTTCACCATCTTCTCTGGTAAGACCGGCAGCCTTTGCCGCGTCAAGATACTTTCTGACGGTTGGCCGGGAAATGCCGAGACTTCTGGCAATTTGACTATTGTTCTGCCCTTTTTGCCAGTGATAGACAACTTCGTTCAATTCGATCATGGGGATTCTCCTTCGCGACATAGCAGCTCCTGTCTGGAAATAATTCCATGCAGAATACTGTCATGCTGGTTGGCTCCCCTAAAAAATCCAAAGTGGCAAATAACTCTGGTCCCGGTATCGACTAAACTGGCAAATTAAGTTGACCCAGGGGGTGGCAAATAACTTTGGTCACACCTTGTCTAAAGTGGAAATTTACCATGGTCCTCGACAGGCGCTTCATAGTGTACCTTTTCCCGACCGATCGGTCCGGATACAACCCTCATGGGTTCATTGCCTTCCCGCCAACAGCCGACTTGGATCTTGTGCATGCCCGAGTACCCAGAGGGGAAGAGTGCAGCTTGCCATCCCCAGAGGCGTTCTGCGGTTAATGGCGTGTCGCAGTTTTGTGTGGCATCAAGCAGTACCGATACCAAGTCATCTATACGCCGGTCTGTTGGTAAGCCGGCTGTGGGTATGCCGAGTCTCCGCGCAACAGATGATCGGACCGACCGGGGATCGAGTTGCTCCCCTTCGATAGCAGACGTTTTGATGGTCTCTTCAATCAGAATTTCGGCCTGCGCCTGCAGTTCCAGGGAGACTCCCAGACCGGCAACCCGGCTGATCAGACATCCCTGTGCTAATCGGCATTCACCAAGCGGCACAAGCAGTTGCGCCGTGTCCCAGTAGAAATCGGGCCAATCAGCTCGTTGCCATATATATTGGACCATTAATCACCTCTCTAATCACATCATGCAATAGAATGATTAGCGACATTATCACGCAATGGATCTACTCACAACACCTATAATTTTTGAAAAATGTAAAAACACTCAAAATTACACCCGTCCAGATGAATAAAAAATTGACGCCGGTCGAGTAGTGAGAAACAGAACTCTCCCGAAAATTCACGTTGCTGTAATTAACAAAATTATTAGTCCCACGGATTCGTGTACTCACTAGCCCTTGTTGTCGGATTCAAACAGGAAGTCAAGGAGGCGCGGACTGGGAGAAACCCCAGACCGGTCTGCCACTGGAAATCGCCGTGAAATGGTAGGTAAATTTACTACTGGCAAAAATCCTAAAGATCTCGCTGTCTGTAAGGCCGTTTGTAAGAAATAGTGTTCAGTTCCTGTACAGTCAGCCAGATGGAAATTTTTATGATATTCCTGTTGCGTGAATGACTTTCAGCTTAAAGAGCTGAACGTTAAACCGTTCTAAAAACAGTTCTAACCATGACGTTCTCGGAAGTATACCGAGGGCAATAAAGACTTAAGGTCGCAGCTAAAGAATCTCGTAATTCTTGATCTATTGATAACTAGGTGTGCTAAGATAAATGACCAAAAAGGAGCTGGGACGGTTTCCCAAGCTGAAGGTAGCGGGTCCGAATACTGACTCCAGCTCCAACAAACTCACGGACTTGGCCGATTCGGTCGAGTCCTTTTGTTGTATTTAATTTGCTTGCATCCGTTTATTCTGTGAAATGAAGCGAAATTTACAGAAACAATGTGAACTAATGAAATGATTAGATATGGTGCCGATCAATCTGCGAAACTCGGTCTCAGAATTCGTGACCAGAGAATGGAATGAGTTCTGCTCTTCATCAGATACACTTGATGACAAAATTGATTTGGTAATTGGTCAGCCGCAATATAACTAGAGTTCGTGTTTGACCTTAAAACTGAGACGTGCAACTTTATACTCGGAGATAATTTAGAAAGGCGAAGGTGAGTTATACATGAGTACTGCATTGATACTGATTGATATCCAGAACGATTACTTTCCAAATGGCAAGATGGAACTGACCGGCAGCATCCAGGCAGCATCTGCTGCTGCGAGATTGTTGGGAGCATTTCGGAAACAGAAGTGGAGCATATACCACATTCAGCATATTTCCATCCAATCTGGTGCTTCTTTTTTTCTGCCAGATACTACTGGTGCACTTACCCACGAATCTGTCCGCCCGCTCTCTACTGAACCGGTGATTATCAAACACTTCCCTAACAGCTTCCGCGCAACCGACCTTCTGGAGCGGCTTAAAGCCGACAACATCGGGAGTTTACTGATCTGCGGCATGATGAGTCATATGTGCGTGGATGCCACAGTCAGAGCAGCATTTGATCTTGGATTCAGCTGTCTACTGACTCATGATGCCTGTGCTACCAGAGACCTCACCTTTAATGGCATAACAGTGCCGGCAGTGCAGGTACACGCATCCTTCATGGCTGCTCTCGGGACGGTTTATGCACAGGTAAAGTGTACCGATGAAATTCTTGAGAACATGTCAGCTTCTGAGTAACTGAGAGGCGAGCAGGCGAGCAGGCGAGCAGGCGAGCAGGGCCAAGAAACCATCTCTTCTCAAGGTGAAACCGCTTCACCAGTTTTGACGACAAGATTCATATCCATGTATGCCAGAGGCATGACCACTTGATGAAGGCTAAGCGGTCGGGAAATAAACTTTATACCAATTCAGCATCATATTTGAAGTAACTGATGACACTTCATTAAAATATTTATGCTTAACGTTTTTTGGTTGATGGGGTAGTAATTTGCCATAATAACGATATATTTTAACTGTAATACTGTTTAAAGAGGTGTCATAAGTGGCGACAATATTGCGCAGACGGATAGAAAAACTCCTTATGTCAATTATCGGTGATAACAATTATTCTGACTAATACTATTACTAACTGGCGTTGCGGTTTTCTCCGTGAGCCTGTTTTTTTTTTGCTTGCTGCGCATTTTGATTAGTATGGCAGACAGATCAGGGCAGAGACAGCTGGGATCGGAATGTGGAGCAGTTTTGTTTTAACTGGAGATTAGATGAATCTTTTACAGAGTAAAATCATAGTTTCTGTTAATGACTCAATCACGCGAAAGCTGTATCTACACACTGTTATCGCTGCCATATTTCTCCTGATCGTCATTTCCATAACCGTTTGGACTGGGAACACCCTTACAATGATCACCGCCTTCGCCCGTTTTGAGCGAACCCACACGGTTTCCCGGGTTGAGGCCATGGTGGCATTCTTTGAGTATCATGATCAGAGAAAGCCGGAGATGTTGGAAAGATTTCAGGCAAAAATGGCTATTACTCAATCATACAACAAGGTTTTCAGCCGTTTGCTAGACATGCGAAGGGAGACTAGCGACGCAGAATTTGCGAGGATTCTGGAAAGCACCTTCAGCGAAACTGATCATAAAACGGCTGTTATCATCGCCAACAGGATAAAGGTTCTATACTGGCTCCCGATTTTTAAACAATTGGTTGCTGATGCAGTTGAGGCGAATGCTGCCGGGGAAAAATTAAAGGTACAGGCAGCTCAATTTCTTGCGGCAAACAATGAGGTTGAGCAGGAGTCCATCTTAGCGGAAATTGACAAAACAAGAAAAATATTCATTTCCAACGAGACTTCTTTTTCAAAGAGCTGTAGTGATCTTTCCAATCAAATATCCTCGTATGTTAATTATATCACTATCTGCCTGCTCATAATTTCAGTCGGATTCATCGGTCTGCTGACGTATCTGATTGCACGATCGGTCATCCAGCAGGCAACAATGTACACATCAGATTTGGAAAAGGAAATCCAGGTCCGCAAGCTGACGGAACACTCACTTAATGAGAGTCGTGCTCTGCTGAATAGTGCCAATGAAAAGCTTCAGGACCAGAATGAAGAGTTGCAGGTGAATGAGGAGGAGCTTCGCAGCCAGAATGATGAACTTATGGCGGCTGAAGAGATGCTTCGGGTACAGATCGATGAATATAAAACCAGTCAGAAACTGTTGCAAGAGAGTCGGAAGCAGTATCGCAATCTGGTAGAGGGGACACCGGACCTCATCACCAGGGTTGACACGGAAGGACGCCTGATATTTGTAAATAGTGTCCATCCGGAAACCCCAGTTTAAGACGTACTGGACCTCCGGTCGCTGTTGGCAGTCTCTGCTTCGGAAGATTTTGACTACCACGTAACCAGTTTTATCTGCTCTTTCTCAATTTAATGACGCACTACACCCGTCGAGATGCTTTTCGCTGCTGCTTTTGCCTTTTTAAGCCGCTTCCAGCTTGATCCGGGCTATGACCTGAAGGTTGTAGGCAAAGATCGAACTCCAGACATAACGTCTGAATCCTTCCCAACCTTTCCAGGTGCAGCGGTCAAGCCCGAAAGCTCTCTTGAGTGTGGAGATGTTGGCTTCGATACCGGCACGGAAGTTCCGCAACTTCTTGTACACCCAGGAACTCTTGGCCATGTCGATTACCGATAACCCGCGCTTCTTGGCAAAAACAGCGTCTTTTACGCCAAGGCCTTTTGCTTCCGTCAGGTTATCCTTCGATGCAAAGCCACCATCAGCACTTACCTGGCGCGGCACCCTGCGGAAGACCCCTTTGTACCGCTCCAGCATAGGGATGTATTGATCCGAGTCAGCCGGGTTGCCTTTGGCAATCAGGCAGTCAAGGATCAGGTTGGACTTGCCGCCGGTCAGAAATATCTTGTGGCCGAAGTGGGTCTCACGCCTCTTCTTGACGATGATGTCGGTGTGGTCCTCAAAGAAGGATGTCACTTTATCTGATGCCGGCACCTTCTCGTTATGGAATACCCGTCGTTCGGTCTGACTGATAACCTTTTCCAGTAGACCCACTGCCCGTTTCAGCTGTGCGGCAAGATTCATTGCTGCAAGCATGTCACCAAGACCGTTTGCCTGGTACGCCTGCAGAGCCGGAATCGCTTTATTGGCATAGCCGACAACCTTGCCCGCGTAGTGCGTCATGTCACGATAGGCCGAGACTCTATCCTCTTGTTTCTTGGCGTTGAGAATCACCATAAGCCGTTTCTTGACAACACGGCAATGGTCGCAATAGCTGTAGTCAGGACGGGGAGTAAGGGCATGACCCTCCTCAAGCCAACGGGTGATGACCCTGATCCCATCCCAGAGCAAGGTGGAATCAGAGGGATCATGAATGTTACTTTCGACAACGGTCGAGTCAATCCTGACTTTACGACCGGTTTCTATGCCGGCTTCCATGGCATACTGCATGAGGCAGATATGAACTGCCTCCCAGGTCTCTTCGGAAAGCGGCTTGATGTTTTCCTGAAGAGTCGATGACGACGGATACTGTCCCATCTCCAGTCGGGCAAAGGCACGAAAGGATTTGGAATCTTCAAGATGAAACGCGAGCTCTTCATAAGAGAGGCTGCGAAACTGTTTCAGGACAACGCAGCGCAGCACCTGTTCTGCGGTCAGTCCCTCCCGGCCGGTATCCTGACGAGACTCTCTTGTCAGGTCGGAGAACACCAGATCAAGCATCTGGGGAGTGGCGTCGAGAATAGAAGAAATTGCTGCCAACTCTTTACCAATATCGTGACGCATGGTGACAGAGAAAAGGCTCATCTGTCGTGTCAGTTTTTGTCGCATCCGGAGTACCCCTGAAACCATAATGTGCAATGTTTACAGCTTGTTATGGTTTGCAGGATAGCATAAAACGAGATAAAACTGAACCACTTTATGCAAAATATCTTAACAATTTCATCCGGTTATCTTTCCGGATGGAAACTAAATAACACAGCGCTGAAAATATTTGGATTGCCTCCCGAGGAATGCCTTGGCCTGTTAGCTTTTGATTTCATCCACCCTGATGATCGCGACTCCACCATTCCCGCCTTTAACCGCTGGATTCAGAGCGGTGTAGAGATCTTCACTCATGAAAACCGACTAGTGGCAATCAATGGCCAGGACCATTATCACATGGTGTGGACTATACGTGCTGAGCGAGACGAAAACGGCACGGTAACCGGATTTGCCAGTACAGCAAGAGACATCACCGACAGTAAACATAATCAGGAAGAGAATGACAAACTCGAAGCCCGACTACAGCAAGCCCAGAAGATGGAGTCAGTCGGTCGTCTGGCCGGTGGCGTGGCTCATGACTTCAACAACATGCTCGCTGTAATCATGGGGCATGCTGAAATGGGCTTGATGAAAATAGGTCCTGACAATCCGCTTGTCGCCGATCTCAAAGAAATCAGTAAAGCAGCTGAACGATCCGCCAACCTGACCCGGCAACTTTTAACCTTTGCCCGCAAGCAGACCGTGGCACCCAAAGTACTGGATCTGAACGAAACCGTCTCGGGAATGCTCAAGATGCTGCAGCGGCTTATTGGAGAAAACCTTCATCTTACCTGGCAGCCTGCTGCAGAGCTCTGGCAGACCAGGATTGACCCGTCGCAGGTCGATCAGATACTGGCCAACTTATGTGTAAATGCCAGGGATGCTATCGAGGACACCGGCAGGATCACTATTGAAACAGAAAACTGTACCATTGATGCTGCCTACTGCACCAATCATCAGGAGGCGGTGCCCGGTGACTATGTCCGTTTGAGCGTCAGCGATGACGGCGCCGGCATGGACAGGGAAACCCAGACACACATATTTGAACCGTTTTATACCACTAAAGAGATGGGTAAAGGCACTGGGCTGGGATTAGCTACAGTCTATGGCGCGGTTAAACAGAATAACGGCTTCATCAACATCTACA
The DNA here is from genome assembly GCA_963787125.1 of uncultured delta proteobacterium. Lineage (GTDB taxonomy): Bacteria > Desulfobacterota > Desulfuromonadia > Geobacterales > DSM-12255 > VEOV01. Next base: position 112,930 of record CAWBBV010000014.1, on the reverse strand, counting down.
GTGAACCGGGCCATGGGACAACATTCTCGATTTATCTGCCCCGCGATGAGACCAGCAAGAACAGCCAAGCTGCGGTGGAAGAGCCTGCTGCACCTGTCCCACGCGGTCAGGAAACCATCCTGCTGGTGGAAGACGAGCCGGCTATCCTGAACATAGCGACTTTGATGCTTGAGGAACAGGGCTATATGGTACTTAAAGCTGACACTCCCGGCAAGGCAATCGAACTGGCACGCGAGCATCAGGGGGAAATCCACCTGCTGATGACCGACGTGATCATGCCGGAGATGAATGGCCGCGACCTGGCAAAAAATATCCTCACAATTTATCCTCACTTGAAGCGTCTGTTTATGTCCGGTTATACGGCCGATGTCATCGCACACCACGGCGTGCTTGATGAAGGCGTTCATTTTATTCAAAAGCCGTTTTCGCTGCCGAATATGGCGGCTATAGTGAGAGAAGTGCTGGATAGCAACTGAGTATAAAGTTAACCGAAATGTCATTTAATAGTTTGGGTTGATACGCCCGGGGTGGGTTGTTCCACTAAAGCTGTCGGGCAACCGAGATGGTTACTTATGCCGCTTTAAAATATTGATTCAGGGGCGATCTATCATTCTACACTGTGATATATTGTCTTCTTGAAAAGGGCGAATGCTCAGTATTCCACCGGATCAAGTCCGACGAACTGTGGCATTTCCATACCGGTGCAAGTATGACGATTAGGAGATACAATGAAGAAATCTATTGGCGCAAAGACACTGCTGTTTCCTACCCCTGTCCTGATGGTCGGATCATATGACCAAACAGGCAAACCGAACCTGATGAATGCTGCCTGGGGCGGTATCTGCTGTTCTCAACCGCCTTGCGTTGCAGTGTCAATGCGCAAGGCTACCTATTCACATGCTTGCATAGTGGAACGTAAAGCGTTTACTGTTGGGATAGCCTGCGAAAGCAGGATGATAGAAGCTGATTATATGGGGATTGCTTCGGGGCGAGATTTTGACAAGTTTGCTGTCGCGGGCCTTACTCCTGTCAAGAGCGATCTGGTTGATGCGCCTTACGCAGCAGAATTTCCGGTTGTTCTGGAGTGTCGCCTTTTGCATATAGTCGAGATCGGCCTGCACACCCAGTTCATCGGCGAGATTGTCGATGTAAAGGCAGATGCAGATGTCCTTGGTGATGATGGTCAACTTGATATCACGAAGATCAAACCGCTCATTTATGATACCTCTCACAAAGGCTACCACGGCGTTGGACCCCTTCTGGGGAGGGCTTTTACTGTTGGTAAACAGCTGCAATCATGAACAGGCAGGAAGTTAGCACGCTGGATATGAAGCTGGCCCGAATGTGTGAGTTGTGTCCGCTTTGTCGCCATGCCAGGAAAATGCAGACAGGTATTTCCTTTGCTTTCGTTAAAAACGTAGAAGTGGCTATTTGCCCTTTTTGTCGGGCATACGAACGGGTTCATGGCAAAAAAGCCCACGAGAAAAGAGAGGAAACACTTCCATAATTAACATTGTAGTGAAATTTGCCGGCAAAGATGGTGCTGTTGAATTGGTAAAGACAAAACTTTTGAAAATCATCATGCCCTCAAGCAGTAACGCTGTGTTCCATTTCTTCCGGGGACTGCTGTTTATCGCTCACTTTCATTTAAGTCACCTCCTTTAATTAGAGTAACCGCTGCCAATGGCGGAAAACGGAAGCTCAAGTCCCAGATCCGGCACTTTCTTGGCGATCCATGCGACAAATGTGTTGCTGTTCGGTCCTGGAAACGCTGTATAGGTGTCCGGCCAGGGGTATGCCCTCGCTGCAGCATCGACATCCCTGATTAGTTTGTCAGCCACCTGGCCTCTGAATTCTTTGAGCAGACGTGGACGCTCGCCAAACCAGTAACGATCTGGCAAGTCTTTTTCAATCCTGACAACCGATAAGCCTCTCTGTTGTCGCCAGCCAACAACCTCATAGACCGTATACGCCTCAGCATTGGCGGGTTTGACTGCAATCCAGGTATGGATGGCGAACCATCCCCGCCATCCCCAGGTGGAAGCTCCGTATACCTGAAGCACGGCCTCTTTGTAAGTTTGAGGGTTTGGGGCAATTCCGGCCGATTCGCGGTTTGACGTGCGCCAGTCATTGGCAGCGCATCCAGACAACATAAGCAGAGTGTAGAGTAATAACATTCGCATGGTTGACACTTTACTCCTGGGCTTACGGATTATGTCTGTAAGCCATTGATTAAATATCCACACTACTGATTCAAGTTAAGTGGCGCATGGCACCTCTTTATTTTTATGCTATATTTTCCTGTCTGTCCAGTTGCGCCTAAATTCTAATTCAGTTGCGCCGTCTCTTTTCACTGTGCTATTAATACATGATTTTACTCTTGTCGGGAGCTATTGATGGCGCAGGAAAAAGTTCTTCCGTTTATCGAACATCTAGTCGAACTGCGGAAGCGTCTGATTATAATAGTTGTAGCAGTGACCATCGGTATGGGCGTCGCCTGGAACTTTTCCGGCGACATCCTCACGTTTATTGAAAAACCTATTACCGGCAAGACTTATCTTACCGAGCTAAAGAAAACTGTCTATTCTGAGGTTAAAAAGCGCTATCCTTCAGTATATAATCGCTATCAGCTCGAGAAAGAGATGACAGTTTCGGTCAAGGAGCGTCGTCTTAATTACAGTGCACCCCTTGAACCATTCTTTGTGCAGTGCAAAATCTCCTGTATTGCCGGTTTCATTATTGTTCTCCCGGTTGTTTTCTATCAGATATGGCTCTTTATTGCGCCCGGATTGACATTCAGGGAGAAGAAGCTGGTCGTACCGTTTGTAACTGCCAGCACGGCCACATTCTGTGTTGGTGCGCTGTTTTTCCTTTTCATCATTTGGCCGGTTATTATTAATTTCTCTCTTTCCTATGAAATGGAGGGGCTGCAAAGTTGGTTCAACCTCTCGGCGTATGTTAATTTCTGTCTGCGTCTGATTCTTATCTTTGGTCTGATCTTTGAACTGCCGGTACTGGCACTGCTTTTGTCACGAATCGGCCTTGTCTCTTATAGCCTTCTTGCTAAAAACCGAAAATATGCACTGCTGGCGAGCTCAATCATCGCAGCATTCCACGCTGACCTTATCACTATGTTTGTCATCATGGTGCCGCTTTATCTTATGTATGAAGTCAGTGTCTGGGTGGCTTTTATATTCGGCAAGAAGAAGACGCCAGTCATCGAGGTGTCATGATAGTTTATCGTTCAATTGAGGAGATTAACGGTCACCTGCTTAATCCGGTAGTGACTATCGGCAATTTTGACGGCGTCCATCTTGGTCATCGGGAGATATTTCGGAAACTTAAAAAGTCTGCCAGGGAGATAGGTGGTGTTTCGGTTGTCATTACCTTCGATCCCCACCCACTAAAGGTCGTGCCGTCAGCAAGAACTGTTTCCCTTATCAACACCCTTGATGAAAAGATAACTCTCATTGAGGCTTCCGGGATTGATATTCTCCTTATTATAAAGTTCGACCCGGATTTTGCGGCAATGCCTGCAGCAGATTTTGTTGAACGTATCCTGGTGGGTAAAATTGGCCTGAAACGCTTGATTATCGGTTATGATTACGCCTTTGGTAAACAGCGGGAAGGGAATATTGCTCTGCTGAAAACCATGGGGGAACGGTTTTCCTTTGTTGTCGAGGAACTTCTCCCGATTTCTGACGGTGCGATAACATACAGTAGTTCACTGATCAGAAAGATGATATCAGCCGGTGCTGTTGCCGATATTGTTCGCTATTTAGGAAGAAATTTTTCTATTGCCGGAAAAGTTGTGCATGGTGCTGACAGGGGCAGGTCACTCGGTTTCCCGACGGCTAATATCGATACCGATAAAGAGCTTATTCCGGCTGAAGGTGTTTATGCTGTTAAGGCAAAGATTGCTGACAAACTCTATGATGCCGCCTGCAATATCGGGTTTAATCCAACTTTTGCTTCTTCCGGTAAAACAATAGAAGTGTTTGTTTTTGATTTTGATGAAGACCTGTATGGCAAGGAGATAAGAGTATATTTCTTTGAGAGGCTAAGAGACGAAAAAAGATTTGACTCGGTAACTGAGCTGGTTGCGGCCATTACTGCCGATGTGGCGAGATGCCGTGCGATTCTTGCCTCCTCACCGCTTGTTGTTTATAGAGAGTATCTGGAGGATATGTGAGTAGTTGGCGGCGTATTGACTTGAAGCTTGTTGCCGGGATCGGCATCAGCCTTTTTTTCCTTTTCTTTCTGTTCAGGAAGATTGATTTTGCCCAACTTGTTCTGGTCCTTAAAAACCTGGAGCTCAAATTTGTTGGTGCCGCTCTTCTGATAACTTTTATCAGCTACTTGCTGAGAGCAGTACGGTGGCACTTCCTGCTGCTGCCACAGAAAAAAGCGGCTCCATGGAACCTTCTCTCGGCAACCATTATCTGTTATATGGCCAACAATCTCCTCCCCGCCAGAATGGGGGAGTTTGTACGCGCTTATATTCTTGCCGAAAGAGAGGGGCTTGAGCCAAGTTCTGTTTTTGCGACGCTGGTACTTGATCGGCTTTTCGACGGTTTTTCTGTCCTGGTTATATTGGTAATAACCTTTTTTACGGTCAAGCTACCTCCTGGAATGGAAGATGTTCAGAAGGCGCTTGTAACCGGTGGCTATGTGACTCTTGGATTATATGTTTTTGTAATCGGGTTTCTCATCTTTCTTAAACGTTCTACCATCGCAACCTTGAAATTCGTTGCAGTCATATTAGCCCCATTTCCGGAAAAACTTTCAGGGAAGGTAATCCCGCTTCTCGGTTCATTTATTTCAGGTATCAGGCTCACCTCGAAACCAAAAGAGCTGATTGCACTAGTAGCTACCTCCGCCCTTATCTGGACAACGGCGACATGGCCGATTGATCTGCTGCTGAAGGCTTTCAGAATAGATCTTCCCATCACCGCGTCGATGTTTATACTGGTTTTTCTTGTTTTCGCCGTTATGGTGCCGGCTTCACCAGGCTACATAGGTACATATCATGCCGCCTGCATGTATGGCCTCATGGCATTCAACGTCCCCAAAGAACTCGCTCTGAGTGTGGCGATTGTTATTCATTCCATCAATTTTTTCCCGGTTATATTAATTGGCTTTCTTATCCTCTGGAGAGATGGTATCTCATTCTCGTCTCTCGGCAGATACAAGTCTGCATAAGGGGTGAAGATATGAAGTGGTATCCGACGCCAAGCTATCTGCTTAAACGTAAAGTCATAATTGAAGCTCTGACAAAGAGTTCGGCTAAAACCTTTCTTGAAGTCGGCTGTGGAGCAGGAGATCTCCTCCGGTCTCTTGATCGACTTGGTTATTCGGGCATGGGGGTAGAGATTTCACCGGATGCTTATCAAGCTGCCAGTGATCTGAAACTTAGTAGCCGGGTAACGGTCTCTATGGTCGATTTTAAAGAGATAGCCACAAAATTCGATGCTGTTATTGCTTCAGAAGTCATGGAACACTGGGAAGATGACGTATCTTTCCTCAGTCTCCTGAAAGAGCGGTTGACTGATGACGGTCAACTCTTCCTGACAGTCCCGGCACATATGGAAAAATGGGGTAGAAACGATGATTTCTGCGGCCATATCAGACGCTATGAGCGCGAAGAGCTTACGCAAAAACTTTCACAAACAGGATTTTCTTCGATTAAGATATTGTCATACGGAGTGCCGCTCTATAATCTTATGAAACCCTTCTACGACAAGGCTATTGAGAAACAGTATGATAAGGATGGGCTGAATCAGGAAAAAACAGAGAAAAGTGGTGGAATGTGGCTCTTTACCGATCTTACTCCTTTGTTTTTTCTGCTTTTCAATGACATAACAATGATACCTTTTTATGCTCTCCAACGTCTTTTCTTTAATACAGATTATGGGAATGGCTATTTTGTCACTGCCAGAAAGAGCCTGTAGCAGTCAATATTTCACTCCGAGGTAGATCACTCATGTCACTTACTAGAAGACTTGATATTTTCTCAATTCTGGCGTTTACCATACCACTTTCCATTTACCTTCTGACTCTTGCTCCTTCGGTAACTTTCTTTGATAGTGGTGAGTTTATAACGGCCATATCTTGCCTTGGTTCACCGCACTCCCCCGGATATCCATTTTTTGTCAATTACGGCAAGCCATTCACTTGGCTTCCTTTTGGAAGTGTTGCTTTCCGGGTCAATTTTGCAACCGCGGTTTCAGGAGCACTTGCTTGTTACGGAACCTATCTGCTCACGGTTTATCTGCTGCAAAAAGAGCAGATCTCCGCTAATAAATCACTGGACAGTTTGGTGAAAAAAGGAGCTGCGCTGGCAGCTGCGGTAGCGTTTTGCTGTTCTCCTCGCCTCTGGCTGCAATCCAATCATGATAAACCTTATCCGCTTCTTGCGTTTATCGTTGCAATAACTCTTTATCTGGTTTTACGGTGGCGTGACTCATACAGAGAAGGTAATGAGAGGCCGTCTTTCATCTTTATGGCGGCATTTCTCTCCGGCCTTGCAACCGGGACGCATCAGACGATAATTCTCATGATCCCTTCCTTTGCATTCCTCATACTGACGATGAATTGGAAAATTGTTTTCAGGATAAGAGATTTCATCGCAGCGTTTGTCTTCGGAATTCTGGGTTTCGCAATCAACCTTCATCTACCGATACGCGCCTCCAAGTTTCCACTTCTCAACTGGGGTGATCCCCAGACAAAAGAGCAGTTTTTGTGGCACTTCCTCAGAAAGGGTTATCCGTCAGAAAAAGTAGAAAGGGGCTGGTCGCTTCTCTGGAGTCAGATTAACGCTTTTAACATTCCCTTTGAGTTTACCGTTTTTGGGCTTTTTATCATGCTGATAGGAATAGGGATATATTTCTTGAAGAGAAGAGATGAAATCCTGGCATATTTAATCGCACTGATCAGCTTTCTTACGGTAATTGTCGGTCACTTTAACGCTCCACTTGAGCTTATTTTTCTTACGGAAGAGTTTTTCACACCTCTTTACATGTATTCTGCTGTTTTTATTGGTATGGGACTTTACTATATGGTGAGTAAAGTCCTGTTGCTCGTAAACAGAACGAGTTTTGCTGAAAATAGCCGTATTCCCTGGGCAACAGCTTTTTTGGCACTTATCCTCCTCCCGGCGACTGTCTGCGCTCTTAATTATGTCAAAAACGATCAGCATAATAATTATGTCGCTTATGATTACGGGTCAAACGTTCTCCGTTCAGCTCAAAATGGCGCGATTCTCTATACTTGGGGCGATAGCGGTGCTTTTCCTCTCTGGTACATTCAGGGTGTTGAAAAAATGCGGGAAGATCTTGATATAGTCCATACACCTCATCTGGTATTTGACTGGTATATCGATGGTTTCCCGCGACTATTTAAAAACAGCATTCTCAGACGTATCCCCTTGGATTCACAATCACCGGAAAACGTCCTTCTGCTGGCCGCAGCCGAGCAATACCCTTTAAGGCCTGTCCTTATAGACTATTCTACCAGGTTTTCTGTGCCGTTTTCAGGGTATAAGTTTATTCAGAAAGGTGTTACCTACCAGTTATACGCTGCCGGTTCTCCAACGAAAAGTACTCCTGATATGTCTGTGTGGGATCTGTATGCCACCCGCGGATTTATGGGAAAAGAAATGTTTTTCAGGGATCTTGATACTGGCAAGGCTATTCTGATCTATGCCAACAGCCGGATGGAGGTCGCTGAAGTGCTGATTAGTGAGAATCGTCTGAGCGAAGGTCTTGAGAGTTTGCGTATAGCTGCCAGAATCGCGCCTGAAGTTGCCAGTGAGGTTAATCAGACACTTGCCCGCTATGGTGTAAAATAAACCTTTTGATGGAATGATGTTCTTGACACACTGTCTTATGAGAACTAATATTTAACATTAACTTATAAAGTTCAGTTAGGTGTATAGGGGTTTTTAATTATGCAGATGAGCCGCCTGGGAGAACTTCTGGTCTCAAATAATCTGATCACCAGAGAGCATCTTGCCAGATCGCTTGAGGAACAGAAAGAGTCATCAGGTCAACTCAGACTCGGAACAATACTTATAAAAAACGGTTTCATTTCCGAACATGATCTTACATCGTTTCTTTCAAAACAGTACGGCGTTCCTTCAATAAATCTTGCCGAGTTGGAAGTAGATCCTGCCGTCATTAAAATAATTCCTGTTGATATTGCACAAAAATACCAGATAATTCCGGTAAATAGAGCCGGTTCAACGCTAATAGTCGCCATGAGTGACCCATCCAATATCTTTGCAGTTGATGATATAAAATTCATGACCGGCTACAATGTTGAGGTTGTTGTTGCGTCTGAGGCTGCGTTAAAGGCCTCAATAGACAAATTTTATGATCAGTCTGCTTCACTCGCGGATGTTATGGGTGAGATGGAGATGGAGGATTTTGAGGTTATAGGTGATGAGGAGGAAGTAGATGTATCTTCCCTTGAGCGTGCAACCGAAGATGCTCCCGTTGTAAAGCTGGTCAATCTCATCCTTACTGATGCGATCAAAAAGAAGGCGAGTGATATTCATATAGAGCCTTATGAACGTACTTTTAGGGTAAGATACCGGATTGACGGGATTCTTTACGAGGTGATGAAGCCGCCTTTGAAACTGAAAAACGCTATTACTTCGCGTATTAAGATTATGGCTGAACTCGATATCGCCGAGCGCCGTTTGCCTCAGGACGGACGTATCAAAATCAAGCTCGGTGGCGGCAAGGATATGGATTATCGAGTTTCAGTACTGCCGACGCTTTTTGGCGAGAAAATCGTCATGCGTCTCCTTGATAAATCAAATCTGCAGACAGATTTAACTAAACTTGGTTATGAGCCTGATGCGCTGGCGCGATTTCAAAAAGAGATACACAAACCTTTTGGCATGGTTCTGGTTACCGGGCCGACCGGTAGCGGCAAAACGGTTTCGCTCTACTCCGCGCTTGCAGAGCTGAACAAGCCCAGCGAAAATATCTCTACTGCTGAAGACCCTGTTGAATTTAACTTTGCCGGGATAAATCAGGTGCAGATGCATGAGGACATCGGTCTAAACTTTGCTGCCGCTCTACGCTCTTTTCTCCGCCAAGATCCGGACATAATAATGATAGGCGAAATACGTGACTTTGAAACTGCCGAGATTGGAGTTAAGGCCGCACTAACCGGCCATTTAGTGCTTTCAACCTTGCATACCAATGATGCCCCTTCGACAATCAATCGTCTCTTAAATATGGGAATCGAGCCTTTTCTGGTGGCATCCGCCGTAAATCTGATTACAGCTCAAAGGCTTGCGAGACGAGTCTGCACTGAGTGCAAGGTAGTTGATGACATCCCGGAAAAGGCTCTTATCGATGCCGGTATTTCTCCAGAAGAGGCAAAAGATTTTGTCTGTTACAAAGGTGCCGGTTGTCCAAAATGTAACAGTACCGGTTATAAGGGAAGGGTAGGTTTCTATCAGGTTCTGCCGATGCTTGAGCCGATCAGGGAACTTATTCTAAATGGTGCCAATACTGCCGAAATTAAGCGTGAATCAATGAGACTTGGAATTAAAACTATGCGCCAATCCGGGCTGACTAAAATGAAAGAAGGTGTAACTTCTCTTGAAGAAGTCCTTCGTACAACAGTTTCTGACGATTAGGGGCACTCATGATAAATCTGCATCAACTCTTGAAAGAGCTTGTTGAAAGAAACGGTTCTGATCTGCACATTACAACTAATACCCCCCCTCAATTAAGAATTGACGGCGAGTTAACCCCTACTAATCTTCCGCCAATGTCGTCAGTTGAAACCAAGCAGCTTTGCTACAGTGTTCTTACCGAAGCACAAAAACATAAATTTGAAGAAGAGAATGAACTTGACCTCTCTTTTGGCGTTAAAGGTCTTTCCCGATTCCGTGGAAACATCTTTGTTCAGCGAGGCGCAGTTGCCGGCGTTTTTCGAGTCATTCCCTATAAAATTCTCACATTCGAAGAGCTTGGTCTTCCGCCGATTGTCAGGGATCTTTGCGAGAAGTCAAGAGGTCTAATTCTTGTTACCGGACCGACTGGTAGTGGCAAATCTACAACTCTTGCCTCTATGATCGATAAAATTAATACTGACAGACATGATCACATAGTTACAATTGAGGATCCAATCGAATACCTACACCCTCACAAAGGCTGTCTTGTTAATCAGCGTGAAGTTGGCGCAGACACAAAAGCTTTCAAAAATGCTTTGAAATATGTTCTCAGGCAGGATCCGGATGTTGTCCTTGTTGGTGAGCTTAGAGATCTGGAGACTATAGAGGCTGCTCTGACCCTTGCAGAAACCGGGCACCTTTGTCTGGCTACTCTTCACACAAATTCCTGTGTCCAGACCATTAACAGAATTATTGACGTATTTCCGCCGTATCAACAAACTCAAGTAAGAACGCAGCTCTCTTTTGTTCTCGAAGGCGTTCTCTCTCAGATTCTCATCCCTAAGGCTGGTGGTTCCGGACGTGCACTTGCACTTGAAGTAATGGTGCCTAACCCTGCAATAAGGAACCTCATCAGAGAAGATAAAGTCCATCAGATATACTCACAAATGCAAGTCGGTCAGGACAAATTCGGGATGCAGACAATGAATCAGTGTCTGAGTCTTCTTTACACTCGCAGGCAGATAACGCTGGACGATGCTTTGGGGCGTTCTTCTGAACCTGATGAGCTTAAACAGATGATCGGTAATGCCGGAATTCCTTCCGGTACGCAGCGTCGCCCACAAACTAGATAGTCGGAGTAATATATTATGCCTAAATTCGCTTGGGAAGCCAGAACCAAGGCTGGAGCGCAGCAAAAAGGGGTCATGGATGCGGGCAATGAGTCCATGGTCGAGGCTCAACTTAAAAAATACGGTTTTACCGGCATATCTATAAAGGCTGAGAAAAGTGGGGGGCAATTCCAGCTCTTCGGCAAAGGTGGCAGTAGGGTTGCTACTAAAGACCTAGTAATATTTACCAGGCAGTTTGCAACAATGATAGATTCAGGGCTGCCTCTTGTACAGTGTCTTGATATTCTGGCAAGTCAACAATTGAACAAATCATTCAAGGCAGCTCTGTACAATATTAAAGAGTCCGTTGAAAGCGGTTCCACTTTTGCCGATGCTTTAGCAAAACATCCTAAAATATTCGATCAATTATATGTCAACCTGATTGCTGCCGGTGAGGTAGGTGGTATTCTCGATACGATTCTGAATCGGCTTGCAGCTTACATAGAAAAAGATCTGAAACTCAAAAAACAGGTAAAAGGAGCCATGGTTTACCCAGCTACTATTATCTCTATAGCCATTGTTGTTATAGGTGTTATTCTGGTTTTTGTTATTCCAACCTTTGCCAAAATGTTTGCAGATTTTGGTGGGACGCTGCCAATGCCTACACTAATTGTCATTGCATTAAGTAACTTTCTGCAGAGATATATTCTTGTCATCATAGGTGCTTTTTACGGTATCAAAGTCGCTATCGGTAAGTATTATGCTACTCCTGTTGGCAGAAAATTAATGGACGGATTTTTTTTGAAATTACCGGTAGTGGGAGTGCTAATTAGAAAAGTTTCGGTTGCAAAATTTACCAGAACACTCGGGACAATGATCAGTAGCGGTGTGCCTATTATGGATGGACTTGAGATTGTAGCAAAAACTGCAGGTAATAAGATTGTTGAGGAAGCCATTTATAAGGTCCGGCAAGCTATCTCAGAAGGGAAAACCATGGCCGAACCGCTTGGTGAAAGTGGCGTTTTCCCCCCCATGGTAGTACAGATGATAGCGGTAGGTGAGGCAACTGGCGCCATGGATACCATGTTGAACAAGGTGGCCGATTTTTATGATGATGAGGTCGATGATGCGGTAGGTAATCTTACTGCGATGATGGAGCCTTTGCTAATGCTTTTTCTTGGTGTTACAGTCGGTGGTCTTGTAGTCGCCATGTATCTTCCTATATTCAAACTTGCGGGCGCGGTCGGGTAAATGAACGAAAAGAGAAAAAACCTTGCCTGGCTTATTTTTGCCAGGCTGGTTGTCGTATCCCTTTTCCTGGTTTCGATAACATACTTTAATATAAAACAGCCTGATTTCTTCCCGGATGTGATGCTCAGGGAAGTTACCTTTCTCATCGTATTCACTTACTTATTTTCTATTATCTCCCTTACCGTACTCAGATATACCTCATCATTTATTCGGACATTAGGATATGCACAGATTATCTGGGAGACTCTCTTTGTCTCAATTCTGGTCGTTCTGACCGGTGGTATTTCATCTACTTATGCTTTTTTCTTTAATCTTGCCATTATCAGTGCAAGCTTTCTCTTTGGCAGGAGAGAAGCGTTCTATACTGCTGGGTTTTGTGGAATCATCTACGGTTCAATCATTGACCTCCATTTTTATGGCCGACTTCAAGGTATCGGACTTTTAAGAGACCCAAAAGACCCCTACAGTCCCAATTATATCCTTTCACTTATATTTACGAATCTGCTGGCGTTTCTTCTGACAGCAATACTTACAGGTTATCTTGCTGAACGTGCCCGTAAAAGCGAAACTGCACTTAAGGAAAAGGAAGTTGATTATGAGGAGCTTGAACGGCTTAACAGTATTATTGTCTCAACACTTGACAGTGGACTTGTTACTGTCAATAGTTTTGGCAGAATAAGAGTTTTTAACAGGTATGCCTCTGAGTTGACAGGTATTAACCAGGAAGAAGCCTATGATCTTGAGCTTAAGGACATATTTTCTGATTTTGAGATCTCATCGCTTACTACTCACAGCGAAGCGAGAAGGGAAATAGTTTATCAAGCCATTAGCGGATCGAGAAAGATATTGAGTGTAAAGTGTACTCCTCTCTATGATAAAGAAGGAACTGTGCTTGGCGCTGTCATTGACTTTAAGGATTTGACAGAGATCAGAGAGATGGAGAAAAAACTCATAAAAGCAGACCGACTTGCAGCAATAGGTGAACTTTCTGCCAGGATTGCCCATGAGGTAAGGAACCCTCTCGCATCAATTAGCGGCTCTGTTCAGCTTATTGCGGCATCGGGAACTATTCCGGACAGTGACAAGAAACTTTTAGAAATTGTTTTACGAGAGACTTGGCGTCTTGACAATATGGTCAGTGAGTTTTTGCAATATGCAAGACCATTACCCCCCAATAGAAACTGGTTTTCACTCAATAAACTTGTTGCTGATATAGTTACCCTGCTAAAAGGGGATGTAAGATTTAACTCGATTGTAGTTATTAATAGTTTAACAGAGCATATTGAAATATTTGCTGATCATGATCAAATGCATCAGGTTTTATGGAACTTGATCCTTAATGCTGCTGAAGCTATCACTTCTGGTGGAGAGATACTTATCAACTATTCGTGGGGAGCATCATATAAAAACAAAAAAACCGGAACAGGCAGATTCCTTTATATTACCATTTCAGATAATGGCAAGGGTCTTCCTGAAAAAGATATGGAACTTATTTTTGAACCTTTTTTTACAACCAAGCAGGGAGGTTCCGGACTTGGTCTTGCCTCAGTATATCGGATATTAGTGGCTCATCAGGGCACAATCTCGGTAGAAAGTTGCGAGCCTTCTGGCACATCTTTTATGATCGCTTTACCTGTTCCTGGAAAATCAGCAGATTTATGAGTAGCGTAGCATATTCGTCGGAGTGTTTCTTATGAGTGCAAGAGTTCTGATAGTAGACGATGAAACAAGTATGAGGGAATTCCTGTCAATCCTTTTGGAGCGGGAGGGGTACACTCCTGATACAGCTGAAAACTCGGAAGCTGCCTTGAAGTATCTTTCCCGACAAGAGTATGAACTTGTAATCTCGGATGTCAATATGCCGGGTCTTGATGGGATAGGTCTTCTGGAAAAAATCAAGGCCGTTTCACCTGATACTGCAGTAATGATGATAACCGCTTTTTCAACTACAGAGCAAGCTGTTGAAGCTATGAAACATGGCGCCTATAATTATATTTCAAAACCGTTTAAGGTAGATGAAATTAAACTGCTTATCAGAAACGCGATAGAAAAAGGGCAGCTACTGAGAGAAAATGCTTTGCTGCGATTACAGGCTGAAGCAAAAAACAGTTTTAGTGGCCTGATAGGTAAATGTCCCAAAATGCTTAACCTTTATGAGCTGATCGAAAAAGTTTCAGCAACTGCTATAACAGTGATGATTTCAGGTGAAAGCGGTACTGGTAAGGAGTTGGCAGCTAAAGCGATTCATTTCAACAGTGATAGATGCTCAAAACCGTTTATAGCAGTTAATTGTGGTGCAATACCTGAAACTCTTATGGAGAGTGAGCTTTTTGGCCATGTGAAAGGTTCATTCACCGGTGCTGTTACTGACAGGCCAGGACTTTTTGAACAGGCGAACGGTGGTACCCTTTTTCTTGATGAAATAGGAGAAGTTCCACTTCTTCTCCAATCAAAACTATTGCGAGTACTTCAGGAGCGTGAACTTAGAAGGGTAGGTGGCGCAGAAATTAAAAAAGTGGATGTACGGATTATTACCGCCTCGAATAGAGATCTAGAGACGCAGGTTTCGGAAGGTACATTTAGAGAGGATCTTTTTTACAGGCTCAATGTTGTCGAGCTGACCATGCCACCTCTCCGTGAGCGTACCGAGGATATTTTACTACTTGCCGAACATTTCTTTAAAAAACATGCCGGTAAAAGAGCCTTTAATTCTAACGTTTTCTCACCTGAAGCTCTCAGATTTCTCTGGGGCTATCAGTTCCCCGGCAATGTGCGAGAACTTGAAAATATTATTGAAAGGGGTATTGCACTGGGAGCCGTTGAAATTACTCTTGATATGCTGCCGCAACAGGTTATCCGTTTCAGCAAGAATAATCTCTCTTTTGATGAGTTTGAGATACCCTCTGTAGGTATGGATCTTGACGGATATCTTGCAGGAATAGAAAAGCGCTTTTTACTTAAAGCTCTTGAGAAATCAGGTGGAGTGAGAAAAAGGGCGGCTGAGTCTCTTGGAATGACGTTCAGATCATTTCGTTACAAGCTATCAAAGCATGGTATGGGTGACGAGTGAGTCTGATTTCACCTGAGTCAAAGACAAGGCTGATGAAACGGATCGATTCTTTTATTGGCAGTCAGCTTGTTAACCTGTTACCTATCCCGACAATTCGTCCTTCCAGCACAGTAAGATCAGTGTTGGTAATTCGTCCTGGTGGGATCGGTGATGCGCTGCTTCTCGGTCCGGCAATAAATTCATTAAAGTTGCACCTTCCTGACATAACAATAACTGTACTCGCTGAGAGCAGAAATGCCGGAGCATTTTCTCTTATTAAAGGTATTGATAAGCTGCTCCTTTATGATAACCCCGCAGATTTCATCCAGCTGACCCGGTCCAGATATGACCTTATTATTGATAGCGAACAGTGGCACAGATTGTCAGCAGTTGTAGCGCGACTTATTCCTTCGGCTATGAAAATCGGATTTGATACCAATGAAAGACGCCGACTTTTTACCCACGTGATTCCTTATGCGCAGGATGACTATGAAGCAATCAGCTTTTTGAACCTTCTCAGTCCACTCGGCATTACAGATGATTTTGACTATTCAGCATCGTTTCTTTCTCTTGCTGAAAGTGCTGTAAAAGAGACTGACAATCTTTTAAACAGCATAACTACCCCATATATAACGATCTTTCCAGGGGCAAGTGTTAGGGAGAGACGCTGGGGCAGTGCAAAATTCCGATTATTGGTGCGTAGAATAGCCGTAAATGGTGTCAATTCAGTAATTATTGGCAGTAGCGCTGATAATCATTCAGGTGAAGCGATTATATCGGGATCTACGGCACTCAATCTCGCAGGTAAAACCACAATTGCCGGTACAGCTGCCTTGATCAGGAAATCAAGCCTGTTAGTCAGTGGAGATTCAGGGGTGCTTCATCTGGGGGTAGGGTTGGGAGTTCCGACGGTTTCATTTTTCGGGGCTGGTATTGCGAACAAGTGGGCACCAAGACGAGCTATCCATAAGGTTATCAACAGAAAGCTTCACTGCTCGCCATGTACTCTTTTTGGTACTACCCCGGTATGCCCTTACGGGGTTAAATGCTTGGACGAAATTACCGTTGATATTGTTTATGAAACGGTAATGAATATTCTTTATCAAAACAAGGTTCTTATAAAATGAGGGAACAGATGAAAGTGCCTTTCTTACGTCGTCTTTGGGTCACATTTACTATCAGTGTTATCGGTTTATACGCTTCTGGGCTAAATAAATTCAGAGTGTCAGGCGCTGATAACATTCCTGCCAGCGGAGGTGTACTAATTGCCTCAAATCATATTTCAGCATATGAGACTATCTTTCTGCCATGGGCTGTCATAGGTAAATTTCCTTTGCAGATGCTATGGGCACCTGCTAAAGAAGAGCTTTTCAGAAAATGGTTTACCGGATGGCTATACAGTTCGTGGGGTGCGTTTCCGGTAAACAGGGGGAGGGACGTAAGAGCTGCCAAGCGTATTAATGATCTTCTCCAGAGCCAGAAAGTGATGCTGTTCCCTGAAGGTACGCGCCATAAAGATGGAGTCTTGGGGAAAGGAAACCGTGGCGTTGGAAAAATTATCTTCGATACAAAGCCGGTAGTTATTCCGACTGCACTTATTGGCCTGAATAATTGGAAATTCCCTGATTTCAGACGGGAAGCAAAAGCTGTTTTCGGCAAACCCCTGGACTTCACGGATCTGTTTCTACTTGAAGATAATAAGGCAACTCATCAGCTTATTACAGACAGAATTATGGAAGCTATAGCGAATATTCTTAAGGCAGAGGGGGCGTATGTCAACCCTGATTGAGATTTTCTGTGATGGCGCGTGCAGCGGCAATCCAGGACCAGGTGGCTTTGGGGCAATTTTGAAATCCGGAAGGAGTGTGAAAGAGATTTCCGGTGGCGAGATAATCACTACCAACAACCGTATGGAGCTTACTGCTGCAATTACGGCTCTTGAGTCTTTGAACCGGCCATGCGTCGTTTCAGTAACATCAGATTCCCAATACCTAGTCAAAGGGATGACCGAATGGCTTTCCGGCTGGATCAGAAAAGGCTGGATTAATAGTAAAAAAGAACCGGTACTTAATCGTGACCTGTGGGAACGGTTGCAGGAACTGTCAAGAACTCACCAGATTCAATGGAACTGGGTCAGAGGGCACGCCGGACATATTGAAAATGAGAGGTGTGATGTCCTTGCAAGGGCGGCTATCAAGGAGATGCTTGCAGGGCATGTGGGGTAACGATGGGTTATTTTATTTCCGAAATTTCCGAGCAGCAGATCCGTGCTGAGAAGGACAAAGCCAGAGAGCTCCGAAAAAGCCGCTGGTGGAGCAGCCGAGTTGCAAAAGGGCTCTGCCATTATTGTGGCAACATCTTCCCGCCGCAAGAACTCACCATGGATCATCTTGTCCCAATTATTCGCGGCGGCAAAAGCGTCCGCGGCAATCTTGTGCCGGCATGCAAGGAATGCAACAGCAGAAAGAAGTATCTTCTCCCCATGGAGTGGGATGAATATCTGAGTCGATCCGATTTGCAGGAGTAAGTTGTGAATTACAGGCAGAAAATCAAGGCGGTTATTTATGACTGTGACGGCGTAATGTTTAATTCTCTGGAAGCAAACTGTGCTTTTTATGAGTCGGTTTTCAATTACATGGGAATTACACTTGATCGCAGTGATGTGGACATGATGAGAGTGATACATACGTATGCTAACAGTGAAGTTCTGAAGCACTTCTTCCCGGAAAAAGAGCGATGTGAGGTTGCCGCCAAATTTGCCGGATCCATTGACTACGTGAGGTTGATTCAGTTAATGGAGATGGAGAATGGTTTAGTTGAGACACTTGAGCAGCTGAAGGGGGTAGTTCATCTTGCCGTCTGCACAAACCGTTCTACCTCAATGGATGCAGTGCTGAACAGGTTTAACCTGACTGATTATTTCAGTTTTGTAATGACGGCTTCCAAAGCATCTTTTCCCAAGCCCCATCCTGACCCTCTCCTGAGAATACTTGACCACTACGAACTCAAGCCTGAAGAAGCTCTCTTTGTCGGAGACTCGGCTGTCGATTCCCAGGCAGCAGCAGCTGCCGGAGTTCCTTTTATCGGTTACAAAGCCGACCTCCCCGGTATGGCAAGAATAGACCAGCATGAGGAAATTATGGCGTTACTTTAATCCTGCAGGTTTCTAAGGTGCACTGCGACATCACTGAATGACGGACGGGCTATGCTTATTTCAGTAAACAGTTCCCTCGCTCTCCTCAATTCTCCGGACGCCTCGCAGCAGAGTGCCAGCTCATACTTAATCCCCAAATACTCGTCGTCACTTATGTTTTTATCCAAGAGTGCGTCAGAAAATATCTCGACAGCCTTATTGATTTGGCCGATTTCTCTTAGACATACTCCCTGCAATATCAAGGCATCAATACGCCGCTCAATGGCGCGTGAGGCAACAATAAATTCGGCGATGGCTTCATCAAAGAGACCCATCTCCTTATATGCAAGACCAAGGCTGTAGTGCGACTCGGAATCTTCATTGTCCAGTTCACTCTTTTTTAAGCCTGAGTCGGTGCTATCAAAAGATGTATCTGTAGTGTCTGTTCTGAAAAGATCAAAATCTATTTCATCAGCAAAAAGTGAGAGCTCTTTGCCAAGATCAAAAGTCTCCTCTGACTTAAGTGACGTAGAGTTAAGAAAAGCCGCCGGTTCTGATGCAGATGCTGGTTCGGTAGTTTCATCAATTTCCAATTCCAGTTCATCAAGTTCCATTTCATAAATATCCATGGCTGAAGATGCGTCATCTCTTTGATTCGCTTCTAAATGCAGGTTATCCGTCACGGCAAGTTCAGGAGTCAGTGCAGCCAGGTCGATTTCTTCCTCCCAATCATCTTCAGTTTTAGATTCATCTGATTCTTCTCTATAGTCGTCGTCTTCATCGATTGGCATGATCTCATCAATAAGCTCGATATCTTCATATATTGAATCTGAGTCATCTTCAGGGACGTCACTTCCAGAAGAAAAATCTGGAAGAACTTCAGAGATTATCTCGTTATCATCTGGAGTATCGACGGCGTTAAGTTTTTCTAGAGGAGGTGAAAGGAAGTGATCATTAGGTTCAGGGGCGTTATCTGGCTGATCCTGAGAGATTTTGAAGAGCAGAATTTCACCAGCTTTGCCAAAAAGATTAGAAACTCTTTCTGATATCAGCCTGAAACCGTTTTCGTCATTTCTCTCTTTAAGATCCAGTAAAAGAGCTTCGAATTCATTGAGAGATTGCTCTTCTGATCCTACTGTAAAATACTTTTCAGCAATCCTTACTCTTACTGCTGAGTTGCCAGGATCAAGCGCCAACATACTTGTGAGAGTTTTTAACGCCTTAAGGTTTTCACCGCTTTTTTCATAGATTTGTACTGCAGACGCATACTCTGCAGAAGCGTTACCAATGAGCCCCTGTTTTTCGTTTAGAAAGGCAAGGGTCAATGAGTATTCAGGATTTGACGAGTCAAGCTTCTGAATCTGCTTATAAACTGCAATAGCTTTTAAATAATGAACCGAGTCGACATAATGCTTCGCAAGAAAAGTATACTCTTTGACAGCCTCTTCTTTTTGATTTGCTTTAGTCAGGATCTCGGCAAGTCTTTGGCGATGCCTCATGTCGGTTGGATCGAGCTGAATTATCTGCCTGTATTCATCTGCTGCACGAGTATGCTGACCTTTGAGGAAGTTTTTTTGTGCGCTTTCGATAAGTTTTGATTTTTTAGAACTCAAGACGCCACCACATGATCAGAAAATTTAATGTTACAGAATAGTTAGGCTACGATACGACTCGCGATAATATCGTGTCGATATTAACGTGTCAAGGTAGACTTGGTTTATGGCAGGATTCCTTTAAGCCGGTGGAAATATCTCTTCACTAAAGGTTTTTGCAAGACTGACATACGCTGCTGCAAGCTCAAGTGACTTTGTCTTCTCGGCTTCTGTACGCACTCTCTTGAATCTGGCAGGTGAGCCCATCCAGAGTGTACCCGGAGGGATAGATGTCCCTTCAGGGACAAGAGATCCTGCTGCGACCATAGCACTTTCGCCTATAACTACTCTGTCCATAATCAGTACATTCATGCCGATAAAGGCCTTGTTGCCGATTGTGCAACCGTGCAGTGTGACGTGATGGCCAACTGTCACATCATCACCTATGAAGAGCGGAGATCCTGAATTGTTTGCATCTTTCTTACCGGTAACATGAATGAGAGATAAATCCTGAATGTTTGATCTATGCCCGATTCTGATACTGTTCACATCACCGCGAATAACTACATTGTACCAGATGCTGCTCTGGGAACCTATATGGACATCACCTATTATTACGGCAGTTTCAGCAATAAATGCATCAGAAGCAATAAAAGGATTTACATTCTTAAATGGTCTGACCATCTGTTCTCCCTGTCCCTGATAAATGGGATACCACAATTGGCTGGCTAAACTCTTATGGCGTTTGCTGATGTGAGCATTGATTCCGCAATGGTATACATGTTTGTCACAGTCCCGACGACAAGATTATCCCTTTTGCCGTAATAATCGAGGCAGACACCACAGGAGAGAATTTCTACCCCGGAAGCAGCAAGTTTCTGGAGAGGTTCCAGCAATTCAGAACCCTCTGTAGCCAAAATTACACCGCTATTGAGGAAAAGAATCTTTTCAGGCTTATCCTTTATTTCAAGAAGCGTAATTATAAAATTTTTCATGAGCAGTTGACCGAGGTCATCCGGGCCATTGCCAAGTTTGTCAGAAGTTATCAGTATGACAGGAGGGGCGCTATTAAGGGGAGGCACCTCAGATCCGGTATCATTTGACAGGCAGGTGATTGTAAGAGTTGTATAGCTGTTACCTAGCTCTTCAGTTACTGTAAAGCCTTTTGAACTGCAGAAGCGGAGGACATTCTCTCTGGCTGCACCATTATCAAGTATTACGCATATAAAATCACCAATTGACTCTTGAATTGCGTTCTTTGTCATAATAACCGGGGTGGGGCAGGGAAGACCGCGGCAATCTATCACTTTCATCGTTCCAACTCCTCATTGTGTTGCAGTTTGTAGCGCTGAGTTTTCAACGCCAGTAGAAATAAGCCTTATTTGGTATCAGTTTGTCAAGTGATGTATGTTTCTGGAGAGTGTGATAGAGTGATCGAGCTTGTTCTAGAGGAGGGGTTATGCTGTATCAGGTTGGGCAATCAGGGCGAGTCATGGCGGCTTTTTCCAACGATGGCGATGTATGCTAACCGAGATTTTATGCTTGGATGCCGCAAGGGAATTTGATCCGGAATCTGGTATGATACTTTTGCGGTTGGCATCATGAAGAAGACAAGTCTTTGCGACTTCTACTGTGACAAGGTGCTGGGCGGTCTGCTCAAACTGCCTGTCTATATCGAGAACGATCAAGTTTTGGCTTTCCACCATTCCAATCCGATATGGGAGTGCCATCTGGTGCTGCTGCCAAAGCGGCACGTGGAGTCTCTGATAACTCTTGAAGAAGCTGACAACGATCTGCTACTGGAACTGATGCGCATCGCCAGGCAGATTGCCGCCGAACTTATGGCACGGCATGGTGGCTGTCGCGTTTATACGAACCTGGGCAATTATCAGACCGACAAGCATCTTCATTGGCATATCGGTGCCGGTAGTCAGCTCCGGCCTTATTAAAGGGGCTATTGCCACCATGGATCGTTCATCACGAAATCGGCTTACCGAAAAATTACTGCCGCAATTTGCCGGAGATAGCCTTTTCGATGCAATTGCCAGGTCAGTTTGCCGGGCTGGCTGTCTGCCGCGTAAAGAGTTTTATGAGTCATGGGAGGTCGCGCGCCGGGTACGGCGGCGTTTCAGGGGCAAGCGGATAGTCGACCTTGCCTGCGGTCACGGATTATTGGCGCAGATTCTCATGATTCTGGATAACAGCTCGCCTCAGGCTCTCGCTGTTGATTTGCATCTGCCGAAGAGTGCTGATGCCCTCACTGCAGCGCTATGTCAAGACTGGCCACGCTTGGAAGGTAGAATTCAACTTGTTGAAGCAGACCTGATGAAAGTAGAATTACAACCCGATGATCTGGTTGTATCGGCTCACGCTTGCGGTGCCTTGACAGATAAGATTCTCGATCGGGCAGTTACCGCCGGGGCGACTGTAGCGGTGCTGCCCTGTTGTCACGACTTGAAAAATGCTGATCTTGGCGGTTTGCAAGGCTGGCTTGATGGACCCTTGGCGGTGGATGTGCACCGGGTTTTCCGGCTCCGTTCACAGGGATACAATGTCATCACTCAGCAGATACCGGGTGATATTACCCCTAAAAACCGACTTTTAATGGCAGCGCCGAACAGCGGAACCAGTGCAGATATTCTGCTCTGATTCCGCTGCTTCATCACCCTTCCTGCTGATCAACTGCCGCATTGCAGCGTTCCACAACTTCACGCAGCCAGGCTATTTCATCGGGTAGAAACTGTTTCGAATATTCGGTACCTACATTGAGTGCCCAATGGAGCGGCTCCATGGTGGTGGCGGCCAGGACATAGCCCGGGACTCCCACCCACTTGACTTTATCCTTGGCCCAGGAATGCAGACGTTCTTCAGTGTCGAAGAGCATCAGGTAGTCATTCCCTTCCGATTCGATGATCATTGGCAGAACCTGACCTTCGTTTAGCGCTTCAGCCGTTTCGTCCAGATCCTGTTCATCAAGGGTCGGTACACAGAAAGTTGCATTCAGGAATATATCGTAAAACTGGGACTGCCCCTTAGAATCGTCCATATTCAGGCGCAGAGCTGCCAGTGCAGTGTCGAGGTCGGTCATTATCTCTTGCTTTGCCGATGCCGTTACCATCGTTTTGTGATCTCGATAAGGTGATGACCGAACTGGGTTTTGACCGGGCCAAGAACTTTATTGATCTCTCCGGAAAAGACGACCTCGTCGAACTCTTTCACCATCTGCCCGGGGCGGAAGGCACCGAGATCACCTCCCTGCATGCGTGAAGGACATGAGGAATTTTTTTTGGCGACTTCGGCAAAATCTGCGCCGGCTTCTATTTCAGCTTTGAGTTGCAGGCATTTGGCTTCGGTGTCAACGAGAATGTGGCGGGCTGTTGCTGTGGGCATGAATGCTCCTTATTCAGTAAATTTTTTCGGCATCGTAGCGGAAACTTGATTGTTCGGCAAGCAGCAAAGTCTCATTCCGGCAACTTTTCAGGAAGCGTGTTTTCCTGTCTTTTTTGATTGTTTCAGTTGCCCCAGGAAAACCACATGTCTGAGACCGCCGCGGGCAGAGCGGTCAGTAGTCACGGCAAAACCGGCATTTTTCAGGCGTCTGTCGAAGCCTTCGTCATAACTTTCTCCCCAGACAGCGACTACTCCGCAGGGTTTGAGCGCTGCATGCATGTTTTCAATTGCCCGGCTGCCGTAAAACGGATCATCTCGATGATCCGTTTTTGCGTGAGGGCCGCGATAAAGATCGATAATGATAGCGTCGAAGCGTGAATCACCACCGTTCACAGCGCTATGACGGATCCGTTTTGCAACATCACCTATTTCAACGGTTACCCGCGGGTCGTTAACGGCGTTGGCTGTAAGTGGGGCAAGGGGGCCATGACACCATTGCAGGACAGTAGGATTGAGTTCGGTCACAACGACCTTGGCCGAAGGGGGAAGAGTGTCAAGCACAGCTTTGAGGGTAAATCCCATCCCCAGACCACCCACCAGGATTCGTGGGCTGTCACTGGTTTTCAAGTGATCACAACCGAGCTGGCCAAGCAGCAGTTCGGAACGGTTAGCATGGCTGTTCATAAGCACTTGCGGACCGATCATAATCAGGAAATCCTTCTCGCCGCGCTGTCGCAGTTCCAGTACACCTTCGTCAGTAGCAACGCTTTCAATTGTTTTCCAGGGTTGTGCCAATGGTTACCTGCCTTGTAAGCTTCATGTCTGAAGCCGTCTGTATTTCCGATTTTTTTGTATGGTGAAATCTTGGTTAACATTGAATTATAGCATACAATCATACAAGTAAGAGAGAACGAATATTCCCTCTGCTATCCTTGCGATTGCACTTATTCAGAAAGCCATTGTCGCCATAGGGGTCATCGTGTTATAAAAGAGATGAACTACACCACAGGGACTACCCCTGTGGTTTTTATTTTTGAGATTAAATAGCCATGCTTATCCCTAAAAGTAATTCAGCTAAATATCAACCAAAAGGACTTTTGATTCTTCACGAAGACAAAGATGTCATCGTGGTGGAAAAACCGTCCGGACTCCTGACAATGGGGACAGACCGGGACAAATCAAGAACCGCACATACCATTCTCAATGATTATGTCCGTAAGGGTGATCCCCGCTCTCGCAACCGGATCTATATTGTTCATCGTCTCGATCGCGAGACTTCCGGTCTTCTTATTTTCGCCAAAAGCGAAACTGCCAAAATTTTTCTCCAGGAACATTGGCAGGAGACAGAGAAACGCTACCTGACAATTGTTCATGGTACTATTGCGCCCAAATCAGGGACGATCAGCAGTTATTTGGTAGAAAGCAGCGCTCTTAAGGTTTACTCCACCCAGGATACAACAGTCGGTAAGCTCTCCCAGACCGAGTATACGGTTTTGAAAGAGAGCAAAGGTTTAAGTCTGCTGGAGATCCACCTGCTCACCGGTCGCAAACACCAGATTCGCGTGCATCTGTCGGAAAAGGGCCACCCTGTTGTGGGTGACAGGAAATACGGCAAAAGTAGCGATAACTACGGCACTCTGGCACTCCATGCCAAATCTATCGCTTTCACTCACCCTGTCAGCAAAAAGCGCTTAACGTTTACAACCGCAATCCCTGAATTTTTTACCCGGCTGATAGGGAAGGTTGACGCTGCTGCGCACTGAATCAGATCTTTACACTGACAACAAGGAGCTACGCTAATGTCATTTGAATCCCTCGGTCTTCGTGCCGAACTGCTGAGTGCAATTACTGCCCAGGGTTACACAATCCCCACCCCTATCCAGAGTGAGGCTATTCCGGTTATTTTTGAGGGTGGTGACCTGCTGGCAGGCGCTCAGACCGGCACCGGCAAGACAGCGGCGTTTGCTCTTCCGATTGTGCAGATGCTCGGTGAAAATATTCCTCCGGATAAGCGTCGAAGGCCACGGGCGCTGGTTCTGGTGCCGACGCGCGAGCTGGCTGCACAGGTGAGCGAAGAGATGAACATTTATGCCAGACGGCTGTCACTCCGTTCCACAATGATCTACGGAGGAGTCAATATTCAAGCCCAGATTGAGCGACTGCATCGTGGTGTAGATATCGTGGTCGCGACTCCAGGGCGATTGCTGGATCATGCGGAGCGAGGCACGATCAATCTTTCCCGGATAAAGTTCCTTGTGTTGGATGAGGCTGACCGGATGCTGGATATGGGTTTTATCGACGACATCCACAAAGTGGCCGAGTATCTGCCAGTTAAACGTCAGACCCTGCTCTTTTCAGCAACCTATTCCAAAGAGATCAAGCAGCTCGCCGACGAACTTTTGAATACGCCGCGGCGGATCGAAGTTGCGCGGCGCAATCTTGCTGCCGACGCTGTCAAGCAGGCAGTCTATCAGGTGGAAAAGAGCCGTAAGAGGGAGATGATCTCTTTTCTGATCCGCAAGGGTGATTGGAATCAGGTGCTTGTTTTCGCCCGTACCCGGTACGGTGCGGACAAGTTGACTGAAGAGCTGCTTTTTGACGGAATAAACGCTGCCGCCATTCATAGTAACAAGAGCCAGTCAATCCGGACGAGGACCCTTGCAGAATTCAAACATGGGGTCTGGCGGGTGCTGGTGGCAACTGACGTGGCGGCTCGCGGTCTCGATATTGAGCGGCTGCCCCACGTCGTTAATTACGATCTGCCCCAGGTTCCCGAAGATTATGTCCACCGGATTGGCCGCACCGGCAGGGCAGGTGAGGAGGGTGTAGCCATTTCACTGGTCAGCCCTGAAGAAAACTCACTGCTGCTCGCAATTGAAAAACTTCTCAGTTACGCCATCCCGCGTCAGGCAATTGACGAATTCCCTCAGTACGCCGTCAAACGGGCCGGCAAGCCAAAGGAAGGGAAGCGACGCAAAGAGCCGTGCAGGGCGAGGAAGACTCCTGAGAAAACGGCAGGTTCCCAGTCTGCTGCTCCGTCAAAAAATGTTACTTCACGCACTCCAAAACGGAATAAAGTTGTGACAGAACGTCCAGCGCCAAAAATCGGTCGCAGGGGTAGCCGGTCGTCATAGTACGTATGTTACCTCTTAGATATTGGCGAAGTAGAGAGGCAAAGTGCTTGATGAAGATAGTGAAATTGATCATGGTTATAAGGAAATCAAGGCCATCAAAAAGTCTCGGCGCCAGCCTGAACCATCTTGCAACAGACATGACACATCAGCGTTATAACTTCTTCAGCCGCACTTTTAGGCAGCAAAATCCGTCAAAACAAGGCCGAGGTTACCTGGTACTCTTGACAACATGAAAACCGCTGATACATTTACATTCTCATTTTTATCGCTCAATCTAATTAAACAGATATGCTAAATGTGTACGCATTTCCCCGGCTTGGCATCTCAACCCCATCCTAGGAGGTGCTATGATTAGCTTCACAAAAACATTGAAAGTTGCTGCACTCATTACAACCGCTTTGTTAACTTTGGCTGTCTCGTCATACGGTGCTGATTCAAAGTACAAGAAATTGAACAAGGATCGCACTGGAAACATGGTCTTCTCTGATACCAATATCAAAAAAGGTGCCGAGAGCAAATCAATCCTCAAAACAAAATTTGACGATACTGAGAGCATCTATGCGCGAGCTTATTTTCCCACTAAAATGGGTCAACTCAAGGGAGAAGAAGAAGGGTTTATCGATATCTGGATCGACGGTAGTCACGCAAAACGGCTTGGCTTCACCAACAAGGACATATCGGCCGATAAGGATCAGACGTTGATATACGTATATAACACTAAGGATTACCCTGCCGATTTCAAGGAGGACGTTTGGGATAGTATGAGTGCGGGAGAGCACAAGATCCACTTGGTAGTCGGCAAGACCCAGTTCATGCGTGAAGGCGTTTCGGTGCAGGATATGGGCGACAGTCTTGCACTCAAACGTGATGACGTCCACAAGGCCGTTTATCTTTCCGATGCGACATTTACCTTTGTAAAACGCTGATTACCCATTTCTATAATTTACATGAAAGCGCGACGGTCAATTGACAGTCGCGCTTTTGTATTTTCGGGTTTTTAAAATTTCATAGCGAATGGCTTCTAGTTTTGAAGTAAATCAGCATCATTCCAAAGTAGCTTTCATCAGGTTCCGCACATGACGTACCGTGTATATTTGATCGACACGGCTCTTGAATTGATCGAAGCGATCAAGACTTTTGACACAGAGACCGGCAAGG
Source organism: uncultured delta proteobacterium (assembly GCA_963787125.1). GTDB lineage: Bacteria > Desulfobacterota > Desulfuromonadia > Geobacterales > DSM-12255 > VEOV01. The sequence goes on along the minus strand of CAWBBV010000014.1, from coordinate 85,480 downwards.
AAATTTACAAGGGTTATATATTTCCTTGTCCATACGGAGCAAAGCAGCTACCGATGGCCGAGCGGATAGTGAGGGACATGTCGTCAAGTAGTCATGCTGTCAGGAGATATTTTGGATGCTTTTTAGGGTACTAAAGGTACCCCAAAAATGGTGCCCTACATGCCACCAAGCAAATTATGGTTGCTAAATTACCCTAATAGGGTTATTTATTGAGTATGGAAAAACGTCGGCCACATTATGACTTCAAGGCGATCATTGCCCAGATGATATCTGTCGAGGCGATGAACCTTACCCTTTCAGCTGTTGAGGGTATCAGGGGAGCCGGCATGATAAAGACGGAGGCTCTTGAGGTCGTTCGCAGTCTGTCGCATGCCAGTTTTTACAAAAGCATGACCACCCATAAAAGTCATAAGATTTGGCAGGATGTCTATCATGCGGAATGGCGGGGAAAACAACTGTACGTGAAGTTCCAGCAAGCTGGGGAATATTTCATAGTATCGTTCAAGGAGCGCTAAAATGACTACCAAATGGGATAACAAATCGTGTCCTCTCTGTGCAGAGGGGATTCTTCATGACGGTAATCAACAAAAGTCAATGGAGTACCGCGGCCAACACTACAACTATGGGGTTACCGGTGCGTTCTGCGATCATTGCCATGACGGTTTTCCGGTTCATGATGAGAATGAGGAAGCTGCCTGGAAATCATTTCGCGACCAGATCGATAAAAATGAAGCGGCAGAGTTGGCTCGAATCCGGAAAAAGCTGAAGCTGACCCAACAGGAGGCAGCTCGAATTGCAGGTGGCGGGCACAATGCCTTTTCAAGATATGAGCGCGGTGAAACAAAACCTGTTCAGGCAGTTCTCAACCTGTTCCGGTTACTGGATCACCATCCGGGTCTTCTTGAGGAATTGAGAGAGGAACAGCTGTCAACGCAATGATGCTGGAGAAATAATCAGAACAGGCGACGACGTCGAGTGCTGTAAACATGGAAAGGGGCATGGACCATACATCCAGCCCCTTTTCTTATGCAAACAGACAAAAGCATTACAAAACATCAGAGGTTGCCATAGAGGTTGCTGTTGCGATTTCAGGCAAACAAAAAGGGTTGCAAAACCTCTGCAACCCTCTGTTTTTATTGGCGTCCCCGAGTCGATTCGAACGACCGGCCCCTTCCTTAGGAGGGAAGTGCTCTATCCTGCTGAGCTACGGGGACAGAATTTAAATAAATACACCAGCCATGGGTAAAAAGCAACGGATTTCACCCCGAGCCGACAGCATATTCCAGTTAACTTAGAATTTTAGTAGTGAAAAAACCTTGCCTTCCGGGAGCTTAGCCTTACCCTTCAGAAATTCAATCTCTGCCATAAAGCAGCATTCATGGATATTCCCACCAAGGCTTGTTACCATATCAACAACGGCGCCCATAGTTCCACCGGTCGCGAGAACATCGTCAGCTATAAGAATATTCTCTCCCGGTTTTATTGCATCCGTATGGATCTCAAGCGTATCAGTGCCATATTCGAGCTCGTAGGTTTTCTTGAAGGTCGAAAAAGGTAGTTTCCCGGGTTTTCTTACCAGAACAACTCCGGCGCCGAGTTTGTATGCCAGCGCAGCTCCGATGATAAAGCCCCTGGCTTCCACTCCCACTACCTTGTCGATTTTTTTACCGATGTAGCGATGCGCAAGAAGGTCTATCATCTGTTGGTAAGATTTGGCATCGGCCAAAAGAGTTGTTATGTCTTTGAATACGATACCTTTTTTAGGAAAGTCATTTACATCTCTGATGATATCTTTTAATTCTTGCATGCAGTCGCCCTCCATCCATTTACTTTTGTTATTTTTCAACTACAGCTCTAACTTTTCGCAGCTTTTCAAGCGCTTTTGATTCAATCTGCCTGATACGTTCTCTGGTTACGCCAAACTGCTTGCCGATAGTGTCAAGAGTTTGTGGGTCAGCATCTTCAAGACCAAAGCGCAAAGTCAGAATACTCTTTTCTGTTTCTGACAGAGTCTCAAACCACTCTGAAACATGAGCATACCTGTTAAGATTATCAAGAAGATCCACAGGCGAAACATTGGAAGTATCCTCAATCGTATCGCTCAGGAAATAATCGTTATTCTCACCCATAGGCCGCTCTATTGAATAGGTTTTTTTCAGTAGCGTCATCAGGCGTCTAACATGAGCCGGTTCAACGTTCATGGCTGCGGCGATCTCTTCAACGGATGGCTCATGATTCATCTTATGCATCTGCTCTCGGGAGATTCGCAGCATTTTGTTGATGTCGTCTGAAACATGAACAGGGAGCCTGATCGTTCTGGATTGATTGACAAGCGCTCTTTCAATAGATTGACGTATCCACCAGGTTGCATAGGTCGAAAAACGGCACTCCTTCGAAATTTTAAATCGCTCCACGGCCTTTATCAGTCCGAGATTACCCTCTTCAATCAGATCCAGAAACGGAAGGCCACGGTTTATATAACGCTTGGCAATTTTAACTACAAGCCTCAGATTTGACTCTATCATCCTGTCGCGAGCAGCTTTGTCGCCGGTCAAAATCCTGGTTGCAAGTTCTCTTTCATCAGCTGCCGTCAGGAGTTTGGTTTTTTGAATATCCCTTAAGTAGAGTTTGATCGCATCATCAAAGTATTCATCGTCATCCGGAGTTTTCAGCTCCTCTATATCCGGTTCCTGCGCCTCTTCGGCAAGCAGAGCATCACCATCAGGTTCAAGCAGAGCTTCGTCGCTCTGTTCATCGGTTGCCATGATCTCAAACTCTTCATCCAGGTTGTCTTTAATCATTATTAACTGCTCCGGAATTAAAAAGATCAGCTGGATAGACTCCAGCCTTCGCTTCCTATCAATTTTACAAAACGGCAGGGAGTCGATTTGTCTACAGTGAAGCTGCCATCCGACGATTTCTTTACAAAAGCAAGCAGTTGCGAAGTCTGATCGCCAACAGGGACCAAAAGCCGTCCGGCAGGTGCAAGCTGCTCAATAAGTGCCTGGGGGATTTCAGGAGCTCCGGCAGTCACAATGATCGCGTCAAAAGGGGCTTCAGCAGGCCAACCGACCGAGCCGTCATCAATTTTCATGGAAATATTGGTCAAACCTAAAGAATCGAAAAGCTTCCTGGCTTTTGCTGCAAGTGACGGGATTCTTTCAATGGTATAGACACGCGCTGCCAGATGTGACAGGAGTGCGGCCTGATAACCGGAACCGGTTCCTATTTCCAGAACACGTTCGCTCCCGCCAAGCTCCAGCATTTGCGTCATCAGCGCAACCATGTACGGCTGCGAAATTGTCTGCTTATCGCCTATGGGAAGAGAAGTGTCGTTGTATGCCTGAGCGGCCATGGCTTCCTGAACGAACAGGTGGCGGGGCAGTTTAAGCATGGAGTCAATCACCCGGCGATCAGTGATTCCCTTGGCAATGATCTGTGTATCAACCATCCGTTTTCTTGATATATCAAAATTCATAAACCGCCATTAACCATGTAAGGATCGCCGTTTATAACAAAAGCGGGTTAAAAAGTCCAGCTATTGAGGAGGGCAATTGATCGGTGGTTAGTCATATCAAGGTGCAGTGGCGTGATGGAAATATGACCACGCTTAACGGCGGCGAAGTCAGAGCCCTCAATATCGTGAAAATCAAGATCAGCCGTCCCTATCCAGTAGTAGGAGCGCCCCCGGGGGTCGACCTTGTCGACAATTGTCCCTTCGTAGCGCCTTTTGCCCTGGGTTGTCACCAGCGGTGGTAAAGAGAGTGTTTCAGAGTAGTCAGGGACATTCACATTCAGAAAAGTGTCTTTGGGCAGACCGTTCTTACTCAAGGTGATTGCCAATCTGGCGGCAAAGCTGGCGGCATTGGCGTAGTCGGCATTATCTTCCTGACTGGTAAGAGAAATCGCAAAAGCAGGAATCCCCATGAGTGTTGCCTCAAGCGCCGCAGCAACTGTTCCTGAATAGGTAACATCATCGCCAAGATTTGCGCCACGGTTTATCCCTGAGACGACCAGATCGGGATGAAAATCAAGGAGGCTGTGAATGCCGAGATTAACGCAGTCAGTGGGGGTGCCGTCTACCGAGTAACGCCCTGGTGCCTGTTGAATTGCTCTCAGCGGGTGATGCAGCGTCAGTGAATGGGAGACAGCGCTCCGCTCCCGGTCCGGTGCTACAACAGCTATTTCGGCAACCGTAGCAAGAGCGGCTGCGAGCGCCCTTATGCCGGGAGCGTCAATGCCGTCATCGTTGGTAATAAGAATTTTCAAGTAAGACTCCGGAATGAGCCGGGAACAGTTGGGATTGCTGTTGGCTCGAAAATTTTAACGGCCTGATTCAGGATTCCGGCTGGTGGTGATTTTGGCTCAAGGGAGGAAATATTCTGACCCAGAAATGCAAGAGCCTCAAGGAGCAGGGACGCACCATCTCTGTGCAGATCCCGGCCGGATTTTATCGAAATTGCACAATCGCGTTTGCTGAGCTTTGCTCCTGACGTATCAGTTACCAGGGGGAGGTGACAGTAGTGCGGCTGCTCCAGGCCCAGCAGTCGCTGAAGAAATATCTGCCGCGGAGTAGAGGCGATCAGGTCAGCACCCCTGACAACCTGATTAACGCCGGCAGCAGCATCATCGACAACCGTTGCCAGATGGTAGGCGAAAAGCCCGTCTGCCCTTTTGATCACAAAATCACCACATGTCTCCTGGAGATTCTGCCCAAATCGGCCGACGACGCCATCATCAAAGCAGACCTCTTCAGCAGTAACCTTCACCCTGATGGAGCGAGCCTCTCTCCCTTCGTGAATACCGGTTCTGCAGCTGCCGGGGTAAATCAGCTCTTCAGCTCCATGGGGCGCAGTCGCAATCCGGGCTATTTCAGCTCTTGAACAGCTGCAAGGGTATACCGCATCATTTAGTTGGAGAGCGGTGAGCGCCGCAGCATATATTTCAGTCTGCCGGCTTTGCCAGACAGGTGCAGCGTCCCACTCGAAGCCGAGCTGTTCCAGTGTTTTCATGATGTCGTCAGCCATCCCCGGAACTACGCGCTGACTGTCGAGATCGTCAATCCGCAGCAGCCAGCGCCCACCGGCACTTCTGGCAAAAAGCCAACTGCCGACGGCCGCAACCAGCGAGCCGTAATGCAGTGGCCCGGTAGGTGAAGGTGCAAATCTACCTGTGATTCTGTCCATTGGGGGGCTTTTAATCGATAAACGAGCAGCAGTAGTCCGAAACCGACTTTACTTTCATCGTGAAGCTTGAATTAGCCGGGACGTTGAATGATTCGCCACCTTTGACAATTTGCCATTCGCTGCTTCCGGGTAGAAGGAGATCAAGCTCACCAGAGAGTATCTCCATTATTTCCGCTTTTGCGGTGGAGAACTCATACTCACCCGGCTGCATAACGCCGAGCGTCTTTTTACTGCCGTCGGCAAAAAGAACTGTATGACTGGCAACATTGCCATCAAAGTAGATATTCGCTTTTTTTACGACGGTTACACCACTGAATTCGGACACTGTTTTCTCCTTGAATTAATTGTTTTGTGACAAAGCCATTTGTTGATACTCTTTACTTATCACTTTTTCTGTTACTTTTCAAAACATCAAATGTAAGACAGTCCAAATCGGTCAGCTACCGGAAAATTTCATCTCTTAAGGGGGTATTTCGCATGTCTCAAACAATCTTCATCACCGGTGCATCGGCCGGTTTCGGCGCAGCCTGCGCCCGTATTTTTGCTCTGCCCGGCAATCGGCTGATTCTGACAGCCCGGCGTATCGATCCACTGATTAAGCTGCAGGATGAATTGTCAACTATTTGTGAAGTACATATCATCCCGCTTGATGTCTGTGATCGCGAAGCGGTGCAGGGGGCGATAGAGTCTCTGCCGGAGCGCTACCGCGACATCGATGTGTTAATAAACAACGCCGGGCTGGCTCTCGGGCTTGATCCGGCTCATAAGGTCGACCTGAATGATTGGGAAATTATGGTGGATACCAATATCAAGGGGCTGATGTACTGTACCCGGCTGGTTCTACCGGGGATGGTGGCCCGTAACCGGGGGCATATCATTAATATCAGCTCTACTGCCAGTGACTGGCCTTATCCGGGCGGCAATGTCTACGGCGGTACGAAAGCATTCGTCACCCAGTTTTCGCGCAATCTGCGTTGTGATCTCTTCGGAACACAGGTGCGGGTCACCTGTATTCAACCCGGTATGGCGGAAACCGAGTTTTCACAGGTGCGTTTCAAAGGGGATGCTGACAAGGCTGCCGGAGTTTACAACGGCACCAAACCGCTGACAGCCGGAGACATTGCCGAGACAGTGGCCTGGGTTGTCAACAGGCCTGCACATGTCAATGTTAATACTTTGGAAATTATGTGTGTTGATCAAACCTGGGGGCCGTTCATGATACATCGGGAGCTGTAAACAAAATTCTATGGATTTAGAGGGTTCTATGATGTAAAAACGTAGTTTAGCCTGTACCTTTTTCAGAGGGCCGCCCGGATGAAAAAAATTGCTGTTTTTGCAAAAGTGCACGATCCACGCTGTCAGGGTGTTGCCGGCGAGCTTTACAGCTGGCTGCTTGAGCGCGGCTGTGAGCCTTTGATCGAAGCGCATCTCGCCAGACATCTTCCTTGTCCGGGAGTTGCCGCCGAGGATATCCCTTCACGTGCTGAAATGGTTGTTGTTCTCGGTGGTGACGGTACACTCATCTCCACCGCCAGGATAATCGGTGAGCGCGATATTCCGATACTGGGTGTCAATCTAGGCAGCCTTGGTTTTTTGACTGAAATCGCACTTGATGAACTTTACCCTGCTCTGGAGAAATGCCTGCGCGGCGATTTCCGGGTTTCGGAGCGTATCATGCTGCGGGCTGTGGTGGAGAGAGACGGCCGGGAGATGGCTTCACATCTGGTGCTCAATGATGTTGTTATCAATAAGGGGGCGCTTGCCCGGATCGTTGACCTGAAGACAAAGGTAAACTCGTTCGATCTGACAACTTTCAAGGCCGACGGTCTTATCATCAGCACGCCAACAGGTTCTACCGGTTATTCACTTTCTGCCGGAGGTCCGATAATCAATCCTTCCATGAACTGCATTGTGATTACGCCGATATGTCCGCATACCCTGACAAACAGACCGCTGGTTATTAATGATGATTCAAATGTAGAAGTTACGGTGAACTCCCTCGATGATGAAGATATCTATCTGACTCTCGATGGTCAGGTTGGTCTGGAGCTGCGCTCCGGTGATACGATCAGGGTCAGCAGGGCAAGTCATACGGCAAAATTGATCATGTCGAAAGAGCGTGACTACTTTGCTGTGCTCCGGACAAAACTCAAATGGGGGGAGCGATAGTCTCTTTGGCTACTAAAAAATGCTTACTGATATTTCCATAAATAATTTTGCGATCATAGATTCCCTCCATATCTCCTTTGGCAGGGGGTTGAACATTCTCACCGGGGAGACCGGCGCCGGCAAGTCCATCATTATCGATGCGGTCAACCTTGTTCTCGGTGGTCGCGGTTCAGTCGACCTGATCCGCTCCGGCGCTGATGATGCCTCTGTTGAAGCAATGTTTGATGTTTCAGGTGAAACGGCCATAATCGAAGCTCTGGCTGAAAAAGGGATCGCTGCTGCCGATGAACTTCTTCTCAAACGGATTATTTCCCGCTCCGGCAAGAATAGAATATTCATCAACGGCTCACTGGCTACCCTTGCAACTCTTGCAGAAATTGCCTGCAAACTTATCAACATCTATGGGCAACATGAATCCCAGAGTCTGCTCAAGGTCGAGAATCATCTTGAAATGCTGGACAGTTACGCCTTGCTGAACAGTGTGAAACGGGAATTTTACTCCCACTACCGTGCATACCGGACTGTCAGGGAGAGAATTGCTGTCCTGGAAAGCGGCGCCCGTGATGCGGCGCGGCAAAAAGATATCCTTGCTTATCAGTTTGACGAAATCCGCAAAGCTGCTCTTTTACCCGGTGAAGATGAAACACTGGAACGTGAGCGTAATCTGCTTCTGCACTCTGAAAAACTGATCCTGAAGACGCAGACAGCCTACGACCTTCTCTATGGAGCCGAAGAGTCGGCTTTGGGTGCTTTGGGTGAGGTTCGGGCAGCCGTAACCGATGCCGCACTGATCGACAACGCTCTCCAGTCGCTGGCAGAATCTGTCTCATCGGCGTTTATCCAACTTGAGGATACGGCGCTCTCTTTACGTGATTATGCTTCCAGGCTGGAGAGTGATCCACTCAGGCTTCAGGCTATTCTGGACAGGCTTGAGGTTATACGGTCGCTAAAGAAAAAGTATGGTGAAACAATTGAAGCTGTACTCGCTACCTGTGAAGCCATTGAGACTGAACTACTGAGCCTGTCCAATATTGATCTTGCGCGCGGGGAACTTGATGCAGAGTCTCAGCGGTTGCAGGAGCTCATGAAACAAAAAGGGGACGAGCTCACTGCCGGGCGGATCGCCGCTGCTCCACGGCTGCGCAAGGCACTTGAGGCTGAGGTTCATCAGTTGGCAATGAAGCATGCCGCCTTTTCACTCCGGATCGAGACTCTGTTGGAGCCGCGGGAGTCGGGTTTTGAAAAGGTAGAGTTCCTTTTTTCACCTAATCCCGGCGAGGAGCCAAAACCTCTCGCCAAGATTGCTTCAGGCGGTGAACTGTCACGGATCATGCTGGCACTGAAGCAACTCCATCCTGAAAGTGATGTGCCAACGCTTGTGTTTGATGAGGTCGATACCGGTATAGGCGGTGCGACTTCATCTATGGTCGGCAAGAAGCTGAAAATGGTGGCATCCCGACAGCAGGTGCTCTGTATCACTCATCTGCCGCAGGTTGCAGTCCATGCGACGCACCACTATCTCGTTGCCAAGAATATTGAAGCTGGCCGCACTCATACATCCCTGATGCTGCTTTCTCCTCAAGAGCAGGTTGACGAGATCGCCCGTATGCTTGGCGGGATAACGGTGACCGGTAAAAGCCGCGAACATGCGGCAGAGATGATTGAAGCGGCAAAGTCTTGCTGAAAAATTTCCAGTCCAGGGAGAGTTCAACCGATGCTCCGTAAAGCGCAGATAAACGATGTCAAAGAGATTCAAAAGCTCCTGATGCATTATGCAAACCGGGGCGATATGCTGTCACGATCCCTGTCAGAGCTTTATGAGGCAATTCGGGATTTCTATATAGTTGAAGATGATGGTCGGATTCTCGGCATTGCCGCACTGCATATTGTCTGGGATGACCTGGCGGAGATACGCTCCGTTGCTGTAACCGAGGACACAGGCCGCAAGGGTGTCGGGACAGAAGTTGTCAATGCCTGCATAGCCGAAGCAAATGAACTCGGACTGAAGAGGCTTTTCTGTCTTACCTATAAACCTGATTTCTTTGCCCGTTTCGGTTTCAGAGTTGTTGATAAATCACAACTGCCTCACAAGGTTTGGGGCGACTGCATCAAGTGCGTAAAATTCCCTGATTGCGATGAAATAGCCATGATCATGGACCTTCCCCAGGTGACAGAGTGAATATTATCGAACTTGCCGACAGGGTAGAACGACTCCTTGAAAAGCGCAGCTTTACCGGCTATGAGATCATGACAGGTCACTCTCGTACTCTTTCCATTGAAGCCAGAGATGGGAAAATAGATACCTTTAAGTCAGCTGAACCGGTAGGGGTCAGTATCCGTATTCAGCAAGAGCAGGGGATGGGTTTTTCCTACTCGTCAAGCTTTGCTGACACCGATCTGGAACGGATGATTGAATCCGCCTGTATCGGCGCCATGATGCAGACGCCGGATCAATTTAATCTGCTCCCCCGGGCTTCGGCCTACCAGGAGATGCCTGAAATTTTCGACCCGGATGTTGCAAGGGTTGCCGTCACTGATAAGGTTGCCAGGGCTCTTGAGCTGGAGCGGTTAACATTGGCCGCAGATGACCGTATCAAGCGGGTCCGCAAGGCATCCTACGGCGAGTCAATTTATTCTGTGCATCTCAGAAACTCAGCCTCGCTTTATGGCGGCTACTCGGGAACCTCGGTCTCAAGTTCCGTTGCCGCAGTTGCCGAACTTGACAGTGATTCTCAGCTGGGGTGGGATTTTGGTTTCTCCACAGGTTATGCGGCGATAGATATTGCTAAAATTGCCGGTGGTGCGGTTTCCAGAGCTGTTGCGCAACTTGGCGCCCGCAAGATTCCCGGCATGAAATGCCCGGCCGTCTTCGAAGGTCGTGTCGCTGCCGACTTTCTCGAACTGCTTGCCCCCTCGTTCAGCGCCGAGAATCTTTTCAAAGGGAAATCGCTCCTGAAGGGGCGGGCGGGCGAGAGCATTTTCGCAGAGCAGCTCTGCATCAGGGATAACGGCAAGTTGGCGGGCGCTATGGCAACCGCACCCTTTGATGGTGAGGGGGTTGCCTGTCAGGATACTCTCCTGGTGGACAGAGGGGTTGTGAAAGGCTTTCTTTATGACTATGGCTATGCGGCCAGGATGGGTGCGACCTCAACCGGCAACTCCTGCCGTTCTGGCGTCAAAGGACTGCCCCATCTGGGCATAAGCAATTTCTTTATTGAAAATGGCGATGCCTCCCGCGCTTCTCTTTTGTCCGGCATTTCAAGAGGGATGTTTGTTACTTCAGTTATCGGTATGCATACCGCCAATCCGGTGTCCGGCGATTTTTCCGTCGGCGCTACCGGGTTTTTAATCGAAAACGGTCAGCTCACTATTCCTGTCAAAGGTGTGGCGATCTCCGGTAATGTTATTGATCTCTTCAAAAATGTTGAATTGGTTGGGGATGATCTCCGGTTTTTCAGTTCCGTAGGTTCACCTTCACTAAAGTTCAGTTCACTAGATATAAGCGGCGAATAGGAGTCGAATATGTACGTTGTCATCATGGCCGGGGGGTCGGGTACCCGTTTCTGGCCGCTTTCCAGGACAAAAACACCGAAACAGCTCATGTCTGTTTTCGGCGGCAAGTCGATGTTGCAGAGGACGGTGGAAAGGGTTTTACCCTTGCAGCCCAAGCGGATTATGATTGTTACCAATATACACCAGGCCGAAGAGACAGCTCGCCAGGTTGCAGGCTATAGCTCTGTGCCGATTGACATCGTCGCTGAACCGGTTGGCAGAAATACTGCGCCGGCCATTGCTCTGGCCGCTCAGATTATCGGCTATAATGATCCGCAGGGGACAATGGTAGTTCTTCCTGCCGATCATTACATCAGAAATGAAGCTGAGTTCTGCCGGATTGTTAAAGCAGCAGTTGAAGTGTCAAGGTCTGGAGCTCTTGTGACCCTTGGCATCGAACCGACACGTCCGGAAACAGGTTACGGGTATATTGAGGCAGCAGACTCAGATTCTGCGTCTGCTGCAGCAACGGTAAAAAGATTTGTTGAAAAGCCGGATGCTGCACGGACGCTCACTTTTCTTGAAGCGGGCAATTTTTACTGGAACAGCGGGATGTTTGTCTGGAGTATTGCTGCGATACGGACTGAACTTGCAGCGCAGATGCCCGAACTGAGCAATGCAGTCGATAAACTCTCATTTCCCGAAGGCGCCTGGGATATCTGTTCATTGCAGCCGCAGATTGATGCCCTCTACGCGGCGATCAAAGGCGAATCCATAGACTATGGTGTCATGGAGCGAGCTGCCTCAGTCAAAGTTCTCCCTGCCAGTTTCGGTTGGAGCGATGTGGGCAGCTGGAGCGCTCTGCCGGAAGTTATCGAAGCTGATAGTGATGGCAATGTGGCCATTGCCACAGCCGGATTGATCTCCATCGATTCAACCAACTCGCTTGTTTATGGTAGCGGCAAGATGGCAGCTCTGATAGGAGTCGATAATCTCATAGTAGTCGATACTCCGGATGCAATTCTTGTCTGCCGTCAGGATCGCGCCCAGGATGTAAAAAAAGTTGTCGAGACCCTCCAGCAGTCCGGCCTTAAGGAGTATCTCTAGCGCATGTACGGCTGGACCGGAAAAATTCTCAAGGTTGACCTCTCAAGCGGCACTATCACGCGTGATGAACTTCCGCCGGAGCTCCTCCATGCTTATCTGGGTGGCAGGGGCCTGGGCGTCCGTCTGATGCGTGATTATTATCAGCTGCCGGCAGATAGTCCTGACCTGCCGTTGATCTTTGCTGTCGGTCCTCTCTGCGGAACCTCTGCTCCCACAGCTGCCCGTCTGGCGGTTGTCTCCCGCTCTCCCCTTACCGGTACAATCTATGACTGCTCTGCCGGAGGGAAGTTTGCCTGGCGGCTTAAATCCGCCGGTCTGGATGCTCTCTTTATCACCGGCCAAAGTAAGGCCCCTGTCACTCTTCTTATCAATGATGAAAAAGTTGCCCTGGTCCCGGCTCAGCAGCTCTGGGGCAAAGCTGTCAAAGAGACAGTCGATGCGCTGAACAGCTCCGGCAGTGTCGCAGCCATTGGTCCAGCCGGTGAGAATGGCGTCCTTTTTGCCAATATCATGATGGGGGAGGGGAACTCGGTCGGCCGTGGCGGACTGGGTGCAGTCATGGGGTGGAAGCGGCTCAAAGCGATCGTTGTCAACGGCACGCACAAGACGCCAGTTGCCGACCAACAACGCTTTGACAGTGCCAGAGCTGATGTTATGCGGCTTTTCCGGGCGTCACCGGTTATCTTCGGTGAGCTAGGCCTGGCAGAGTACGGTACGCCGGCACTCGTCGATCTGATGCGGCAAAGAAGAATGGCTCCCACGGAGAATTTCAGCAAAACAGTCTTTGAAGACTCGGGCAGCTATTCAGGCGTTGCTATCCGCCGCGATTGTGCTGCCAAAAGTGACGGCTGCTACGGCTGCCCGATTCAGTGCAAGAAGAGCACTCCCGAAGGGGAGCCCCTCCCGGAATATGAGTCGGTGTCCCACTTCGGCGCCCTGAACGGTATCTCTTCACTGGTTGCAATCGTCAAAGCCAATACTCTCTGCAATCAGCTCGGCATGGATACGATCTCGGCAGCTGCGACTCTCGCCGCTTATGGTGAGGTACGGGGGAGATTTCCGACTGCGGCGGAAGTGACTCAGCTCCTCCAGGATATAGCCCACAAAACAGGGGAAGGTGAACTGCTTGCCCTGGGGTCACGTCGCTATGGTGAACAACTTGGTAAAGCTGAACTCTCTATGTCCGTTAAGAGTTTAGAACTGCCGGCTTACGACCCTCGAGGGGCCTACGGCATGGCGCTTGCCTACTGCACCAGTAATCGCGGCGGCTGTCATTTGCGGGCCTACCCGATTTCACACGAAATTCTCCGCAAACCGGTGGCCACAGACAGATTTTCCTTTGACGGCAAGGCACGGATTATAGCACTTGCCGAGGAATCTAACGCAGCCATCGACTCTCTGGTCGCCTGCAAATTCTCTTTTTTTGGCGCGACCCTGGAAGAGTATGCCGAACTGTTGACCGCTGCCACCGGGGTTGAATACACTCCACAATCCTTGAAGGAGATCGGTAGAAATATCTACCTGACCGAGCGATTTTATAACTGTGAGAATGGTTTCGACTCCTCCAGTGACATGCTGCCCGACAGATTTTTTAGTGAGCCAGGTTCAAGCGGGGAGGGGATAGATGTTCCCCCGCTTGATAAGGGCAGGTTTTTGCAGGAGTTGCAGAAATATTACCGGATCCGCGGATTGGATGAAAACGGAACTTTCAAAAATAGAAATATTCTGGCAGAGATGGAATGAACATTCAAACCGAACAGTCATTTCCGCTCTTGAGACAACGGCGCTCTCTCAATATATTTGTCTGTACAGTCGCGCTTTCCCTCATCATTCATATTATTGCCTCAACTATTCTGCTCCTCCCCGGACGCTATACCCTGCCATCAACAGCACCACTGTTTGTAGATCTGAAAAGCATGGCATCTCCTGCGGAAATACCTGAAAAACTGGTCGAAACGCTGCCGCCGACTGAGATCCCACCACTCCCTGAGCCACTCCCGGAACCGGCTCCTGAGTCCGCTAAACTGGACAAGGCGATTGAAAACTCGCTGCAGAAAGCAGTGCAGTCACCGGATGCAGTTCATGAGAGCGCCATAGGGCTTGGGATGGTGTCAGGACATTTTGCCAGCTTTGCCCAAGGTGAAAGCCTCAAGGATGATATCAGAGTCTATTACTTCACTCTTATGCGGCGGATTAATGAGGTCTGGTGGACAGGCGGAGCTGCGAAAGGGGCGTTTGTCTCACCCGCATCTGTTAACCTGCTGATTTCCCGTGACGGTAAGGTTATCGGTTGTGAACTGCTGGAGAGTTCCGGCAGCAGGGAACAGGACCAGGCGCTGCTTAACTCAGTGAAAATGGCAGAACCTCTGCCTCCACTGCCACAGAGCTATCCGCAGCGAACATTCAATGCCCCCATTCGCTTCGTGCCTCCCTTGAGACTCATGTTCCCGGGATTTGCAAAAAAGACTGCAGCGCCTCACTGAGTGCTGTTGTGACAGTGTCTTTAGTAGTTGCATATTCGGACAGCTTTTGAAAAAATAGGTTTATTGTTAATTTTATTATTGACTGCCGGTGATTAATTTGATAAAAACGTCTTTCCATTGAGCGGGAATAACTCAGTGGTAGAGTGCGACCTTGCCAAGGTCGAAGTCGCGGGTTCGAATCCCGTTTCCCGCTCCAAAAAGAATTCAGGGCCAGATCGATGATCTGGCCCTTTTTTTATCGTGATATCAGCAGATTAGCGATGTCTAAAAAGTCTATGTATTTATAGTGTTCCTTCTTAATAGGCCTCAGAATTAAACTGAATTTTCTTCTGTGCCCAAACTGTGCCCATACTGTGCCCAAATTGTGCCCAAATTGTGCCCAGCTGTTTTTGACTCACTCATTTGTCTTGAAAATACATGACTTCGACCCTGCGATATGTGAGGTGGTAGGGCTTAGTGAGACTGTCAGGGGGTCGGAAAAATACCTGCTGGTCGGCATTGATGTTGCCAAGAACAAGCACTATGCTTTCTTTGGAACACCAAGCGGCAGAACGCTACGCAAGAACATGATCTTTGACAACAGTATACGAAGGGTTTGAGAATCTTCGTGGTTTAGCTGGAGATCTCAAGAATCAACATGGCCTGGTCAACATTGTGCATGGACTTGAACCAACAGCTTCCTACCACAAACCCTTTGTTTTTCAGCCAGCACTCAGTGTCTTCAAAGGCCGTGAACAGATCATTGCCCACCTGCCAGATGACATCAGCCAGTTCAAGCTGTTTCCAAAATCATCGGGTAGGCAGTCCGCCAGCATGGCGGGTAATCTACCGCCAAGAGCAGTGGCAGTATGTGGCAAGAATCACTGGCGGGTTTGATCAGACGCAGCGGATTTCCAAGGACGATTATACGGATTTAAGGACTTGGAAGAGAAGGTCTTCAAAATTATTCTTTACTCCGGTGTCAGACAGCGGATAGTCAACGCGCAGCGATGTTCAATCAACGTCATGATTTGGGTCAGGATGGTGTGACTATTCCCTTCTGCCTCAAAAAGTGCGACTGTTTTAGCTGCAAGGGCAGGCAATCGCTGAGCGACATCAATAATGCGTTTTTTAACCTGTGCAGGTGATAGACCTGCTTCGACGGCAAAACGCTCCCAATGCCTCAACTGTACTTCACTGAAACGATACTTGGTGCCTATTTTCATCGCCATCTTGTCTGTCAGGTCAGGGTAAACCGCAGTCGACAGCACGTCGTAAAATGGTGCCAAAACGATTCCCCGTGCTGTGTAGAGCAATGAAAAATTCTTTCCGTGGGCATCGTGATTACCGACCAAGGTATTGAAAATAGCGTAGTCGAGCAACTTCAAGATCTGAGGTGCACTAGGTCTCGTCGCCCGGCGCAACAGCTCAAAAGCCTGCGATAGCCCCGGGCCGCCTTCGTTCTGGTATTTGTATTCCGGGGCTACTGCAAGTGCCTGGCAAAAGTCCTCTTGGTGCAATCGCTGTAAGCATCCCTCAGCCGTTACATACCGGTCATAACGTTCCACAAGCAGATACTGGCGGCCATTAATGCGGCGAATCTCCGCCTTGACGGTATCAAGCTTCAGAGCATTTGCCAGTGCGAGGCAAAACCCTTCATTAAAGACGCTCCCATCCACTCCGGCAATCGCTGGTTTGAGAATATGCGAACTGGGAGAGTTGAACAGCGGTAACCCGATACGATTACCTGCTGCAACCACAGGGAGTTTATCCTGTGCACCCGCCAGAGACAGTCGCAAGCCTTCTTCTCCAGCGAGCATCGGACGCCTTGGCATTTCATCGAGAAGGCGTAAAAGCTCGACATCATCCAACCACCGTACGATGTCGCAATTATCGGGTGCTTGTGGCATCTGCCCTGGCACCAACAAAGTAACGGCACCAGCGCATTCTCCACCAATGCCATCGAGGAGAGCGAAGTCGTTCTGCCGCGAAACGTGCAGGGCCTGGGCTATTAACTTACGCTGGTCTCCTTCAGGCAAAAGCCCTGCAAAAAAAGGGCGGGTGGCACGATCGTCAAACGCCTCTGCCTGAAGAGATAGTGATTGTGATAATGGAATCGCATTACTTGAATTCAGCCAGTCTTTCAAATAGGCAAAGCTCAAGCGGCCATCAATCTGTGACAATATCCCTATTTGTGTACCGAACAGCCAGACACCCAGTTGACGAGTCATGATACTAATCCTCTCTGCCAGTTAATAGACCTTCAACGCAGAGGTTACCCCCCAGCGCATGAAGCACACGGAGAACGTTTTCCAGGCGGAGTGTCGGTTTGCCGGCTTCCAGTTCGACAATGAAACGCACCCCGACACCAGAAGCCAGAGCCAGCTGTGGTTGCGTTAAACCAAGATGTTTGCGTGCGGCGCGTGCAGTCTGGCCGAGTGAAATTGGCGTATCTATTTTTGTAATCATAAATATTTCCCTTTCGGGAATTATTGCTCCAATGACGGCAGAATGCAAGGCAAATATCTTGATCGGGAAATATCTTAAGGGATGGCTTCGGAATGCAGCTTTATTTACCGAACGGGAAATGATGTCAATAGATGTGAATAGAGAGAGAAATTGAAAAAGGCGACCTGTTATTGAGGTCGCCTTTTTCATGAAGGGTAGGGGGCCTGTATTGTCGTCTTCTTTATGTAAACTCTGCGCTGTCAAGCTTACCCTCCGGATAGATTTCTGAGATGTCGGCGGCAATGACTCCTTCTTTAGCAAGCATTTTTTTGGTTTTACTGTTTAGTGGCTCATTTGAGAAGAGAGCATAGTGTTCTTTCCTGTCTGTTGATCCCCACTTAACCTGACTTGCTTTTTCTTTGAGCTTATTTACATCGCTTACTGAGAATTGATTACCATTGAGTTTGCATTCACCAAACAGAATCTGACCCTTAGTGTCATCCATGGCAACTATATCGATTTCTACTCTGCCGTTTTTATCCCAATATCCTCCAATCTGCTCAAAAACGAATGGCACGATATTGCCGTCATTTCTCGCAATGAGGACATCTCTCGTCATCTTTTCAAAGGTCAATCCCATGAAAGTAGGGAGGTCTGCACATATTTTTTCTGACAAGAGTGTGTCCTTGCCAATAGCTACGAGACTCTGGTTCTTATGGATATAGCGGAACCAGAATCTAAGCAATGGATCAGCGATATAATACCGTCCATTTTTGTGGTCACCCTTAGATACTGTGGCAGGAGATCTCCGCTCTAGTACTTCGTAGTATGAAACCAATTCGTCCAGGTATTTACTGATACTATTGACACCAATCCCGGTTTTATCTGCAATCTGAGACATTTGCGTGGCACCACAGGCCACTGTCTGCAAAATAGAGAAGTAGAGGTGGTAGTTCTTGCCGAACTCTTCAATCAGCAATTCACGACCTTCATTCTGGAGAATAGCGTCAACTTCACAAAACAATTTCCGGATAATTTCCTTGTGAGATTTGCAGAAGAGGGATGATCTGTCAAGTTGAGCATAATACTTGGGGATACCACCGAAAACCGAGTGGAAAAAAAGCAGGTTTTTGGCAACATCTACACTATTGTCAGCAAGAATTTCTCCGATAACGTCGACTGTTAGCGGTTTAAGCGGTATCTTGGCGGTTGCCCTGCCAAAGAGCGGTTCTTTGTTGCCTTCAAAAATGTCCCGCATCAGTGTCTGTACTGACCCGATGCATATTATTGCACCCTTACATTTCTCGTTATAGCTATCCCATAGTTTCTGCAAAACAGAAAAGAGGCTGTCATCAACCTGCTGAAAGTTCTGAAACTCGTCAATAACGATAAAGAGTGACTGCTTTGTCATTTCCTCAAAAATAATTTTAAAGAAGGAGTCAAAATCCTTTATTACCACTGAGCTTAATATTGGGATGCGTTCGGCAAGAAGGTCAGTAAATTCGGCTAGCAGGAGGTGTGGTTTTTTCTTGGAAACAAAGAGATAGAAAACATCATTACGTTTCTCGGCAAAATGCTTGATGAGGGTAGTTTTTCCTACGCGTCTCCGTCCACTTAAGACAACGAAATTGGCTTTAATATTGCTTTCAACGACGATCTCTTCAAGCTTTGAGAGTTCTCTTTCACGGTTGTAAAATTTCATAAATCCACCCATGATCCATTAAAGTATCATACGGATTGGTATTTTACGCTGTATTATGTAAAAATGGTACACTTTATTATGATACAAATTAGTACTAGTATTATTTGTGTTCCAAGGTTACTTCACTGTTAAAGTGCAGCCAGAACACGTTCCATCCTGATCCGAACCTGTGTGGCAACGGCAGTGAGTTCGGTATTGCCGATTACACCAAGGGCGGCAACAGCATCCATGATCATGACCACCGTTTTGCCGTCATCATCTCGATAGACAGCCACATTGCAAGGAAGTAGCGTGCCGATGTTTATCTCCCTGGCAAAAGCTTCCCACGCCAATGCCGGATTACAGGCGCCCAGAATGACATACTCACGAAAATCTCTGCCGAGCTTTTCCTTGAATTTGTCCGTTACATTTATCTCGCTCAGAATCCCGAAACCTTCCTTGGCAAGTTCTTGCCGAGTTTTCTGTTCAATTTCACTGAAAGGAACATCAAATAGCTTCCCGAATGCATACGGTGTAGTAACAATCATATTATCCTCCTTGACTTTAACGATAGCGACTTGTCGTATGAAATTGACTCATACCAGTATTCATAACCAGCCGAGGCGTTTGCACGCACCGTAAATAAGGTACACGCCGACACTAGAGACGAAAACCCCGAAAACAAGACGTAAATGTGGACCTCTAATCTGGTTTGCTATGAAAGCACCACCCCAGGCACTTGTGAGCATAGCCACAGCGATAATCATGGCAGCTCTGATGTCCACGTTTCCGTTACGATAATACTCAAGGGTTGCAGCAAGACCTATTGGCGGTAGCAAGACGGCCAGACTGGTTCCAGTTGCTTTATGTTGTGAGAACCCGGCCCAATATACGAGGGCCGGAACAATGACTATTCCGCCGCCAATTCCAAATAGGCCGGATGTTACTCCCCCCAATATTCCGATTATCGTGAACATAAGCCACTGTGGCATGATGAACTTTCACCTCAGTTGTATTAATGTAAATCAGAGTCTAAAATTGCTTCACATCTGGTAGTAAACGGATTCAAATGGTGACTTGTGTGAGCGTTTGAGGGATTTACTTGAACATGTTATAAAAACTATTTTTAGAATACTCTAACTATAAGATCGAGCAAGACCGTGACCAATGTCCGGTTATATATACCCTTACTTGATTGTTTTGATTATGTAATCTGCGATCTTCTGAGCTTCTTTCCCCGGTAAAGTTTGCTCATCAAATTTAATCATGCCCTCGCCGGGGTTCCTCATGATGGTTATGATATCCTTATCGGCCTTAATCCCATTCTTTTCTCGATCCTCTTTTGAAAGGGTCTTTTTTGGATTGATGATGTTTCCGCCATCAGCATGACAGGCTGAACAGAACTCATTGAACTCAGCTTCACCTTCTTGAAAGTTAACAGCCTCTGCTGTATTGCCGGCAGCCAATACTGCAATAAGGACTGATGCAGCTATAAGCAGGTACGTCATCAGTCTTGTTTCGGCATTCATGTTATCCCCCTGTGCCGTAGTTAGTGGCAATATAATCAGCGATAATTTTGGCATTCTCCTCAGAGATTGGAGCACCATAAGTTTTTATCATCTTGGTTACTTCAGCTTGCCATTTTACCTTTGTAAATTTCTGTTGCGTGGTGATGTAGTCGAGACTATGGCATATTCTGCAGTATCTGCTGGTGGTATCCATGCCGGGGACTTCTTTTAGTGAAAAAGCAGGGGCAGGTAATGTGATGCTTCGTTTGGAACCATCTTTGACAAAGCCTGTATCGCCAGCCATAGCAACTGAAGTGTAAACAAGCGATGCACCGATACATAGCAGGATAGTGGTTTTCATGATCTTCCTCCTAAGTAGTTTCCATCCGGAAAGATAACCGGATGAAATTGTTAAGATATTTTGCATAAAGTGGTTCAGTTTTATCTCGTTTTATGCTATCCTGCAAACCATAACAAGCTGTAAACATTGCACATTATGGTTTCAGGGGTACTCCGGATGCGACAAAAACTGACACGACAGATGAGCCTTTTCTCTGTCACCATGCGTCACGATATTGGTAAAGAGTTGGCAGCAATTTCTTCTATTCTCGACGCCACTCCCCAGATGCTTGATCTGGTGTTCTCCGACCTGACAAGAGAGTCTCGTCAGGATACCGGCCGGGAGGGACTGACCGCAGAACAGGTGCTGCGCTGCGTTGTCCTGAAACAGTTTCGCAGCCTCTCTTATGAAGAGCTCGCGTTTCATCTTGAAGATTCCAAATCCTTTCGTGCCTTTGCCCGACTGGAGATGGGACAGTATCCGTCGTCATCGACTCTTCAGGAAAACATCAAGCCGCTTTCCGAAGAGACCTGGGAGGCAGTTCATATCTGCCTCATGCAGTATGCCATGGAAGCCGGCATAGAAACCGGTCGTAAAGTCAGGATTGACTCGACCGTTGTCGAAAGTAACATTCATGATCCCTCTGATTCCACCTTGCTCTGGGATGGGATCAGGGTCATCACCCGTTGGCTTGAGGAGGGTCATGCCCTTACTCCCCGTCCTGACTACAGCTATTGCGACCATTGCCGTGTTGTCAAGAAACGGCTTATGGTGATTCTCAACGCCAAGAAACAAGAGGATAGAGTCTCGGCCTATCGTGACATGACGCACTACGCGGGCAAGGTTGTCGGCTATGCCAATAAAGCGATTCCGGCTCTGCAGGCGTACCAGGCAAACGGTCTTGGTGACATGCTTGCAGCAATGAATCTTGCCGCACAGCTGAAACGGGCAGTGGGTCTACTGGAAAAGGTTATCAGTCAGACCGAACGACGGGTATTCCATAACGAGAAGGTGCCGGCATCAGATAAAGTGACATCCTTCTTTGAGGACCACACCGACATCATCGTCAAGAAGAGGCGTGAGACCCACTTCGGCCACAAGATATTTCTGACCGGCGGCAAGTCCAACCTGATCCTTGACTGCCTGATTGCCAAAGGCAACCCGGCTGACTCGGATCAATACATCCCTATGCTGGAGCGGTACAAAGGGGTCTTCCGCAGGGTGCCGCGCCAGGTAAGTGCTGATGGTGGCTTTGCATCGAAGGATAACCTGACGGAAGCAAAAGGCCTTGGCGTAAAAGACGCTGTTTTTGCCAAGAAGCGCGGGTTATCGGTAATCGACATGGCCAAGAGTTCCTGGGTGTACAAGAAGTTGCGGAACTTCCGTGCCGGTATCGAAGCCAACATCTCCACACTCAAGAGAGCTTTCGGGCTTGACCGCTGCACCTGGAAAGGTTGGGAAGGATTCAGACGTTATGTCTGGAGTTCGATCTTTGCCTACAACCTTCAGGTCATAGCCCGGATCAAGCTGGAAGCGGCTTAAAAAGGCAAAAGCAGCAGCGAAAAGCATCTCGACGGGTGTAGTGCGTCATTAAATTGAGAAAGAGCAGATAAAACTGGTTACGTGGTAGTCAAAATCTTCCGAAGCAGAGACTGCCAACAGCGACCGGAGGTCCAGTACGTCTTAAACTGGGGTTTCCGGATGGACACTAAGTAACTATCAGGTTATGTTTCTCAATTTTGTTAAGGAGGTAACCTGAAGGATTCCAAAGCCCATCCAGCGGTTGAGATTCTCCGATGCTATTGGTTGCCCTGACCATGATCTGATAGGTCCCCGGCTTGGAAGGCTGCCAGGGATAGAACCACTGAATCCAAGAGTATCGCCCAATATCTTTTCCGAGCCGGGCAGGACTCCAGTTTATGCCGCCGTCTATCGATACAAGAACCTCCTTGATGTTGTAACCGCCCGAGAAGGCAACACCCATGAGCTCCATTGGTTGTCCGGACTTGAGTCGACTGCCATCTTCCGGATTGATCAGTAGTGACCGGGTAGTCATGCGATTGATCGGGATGGTCTTTTTAGGGGCTGTGCCTGGTTCGACACATCCGCACGGATCATCAGGAATCCTGTAGGCGGTCTTCATCCAGAAGCTATCGGAGGGTTTGACGGTGACTTCAATATCTGTAAGCGATTTTACCCAATAGGTAGCATACCATCCAGGAACAACCAGGCGCACTGGGAATCCGTTTAACATGGGCAATTCCTGTCCATTCATCTCATAGGCGATCATAATATCGTCTTCAAGCGCCTTATCCAGTTGCAGGCTCTTCAAAAAACCAGGTGTCGTGGGCAGGGCCGCTTTGTCCAATCCTTCGAAGACAACTTCCATTGATCCGGTCTTGATGCCGGCACTTTTCAATACATCCTTGAGGCGAACTCCGCCCCAGGTCACATTGCCCATGGCACCGTTTAGCCATTGTCCACCAAAAAGAGGTGGCTCAAAGAAACTCCTTCCATTGCCGGCGCACTGAATGACTGCGGTGTAGCTTATTTTTTCAAACTTTTTGAGGTCATCGAACGATAGAGAGATTGGTTTGTCAACATTGCCATGAACAACCAGACGCCAAGTCTCCAGATCCACTGATGTGGGGATATTTGAAAGATGCCAGCGGACGAACAGGGCTTCATTCGGAGTTATCAGCTCCCTGAAATATTTCAGCGGGGTCTCCAGTTGCGGAGGGCTTGAGGTAAGGAGTAGTAATTCAGTCTTTTCAGGAAAGGTGACAAGCCTTCTTTCACTTGCATATAGTACTGGTGGAATAGTTCCTGTTGCTGCTAATGCTGTAGTAACCCCGATCGATTTGATAAAATTCCTGCGGCTGACACCTTTAAACTCCATGAGTTATCTCCTTTCATGTTACCAGGACATAATTGGTATCCAGTTCCGGAAGAAGGAACCTGTTTTAAATGTGAACACTCAAGGTGTTTTAACAATTTTAGTAAAAAGGTAATCATTTTTAGCAACCGGGACATGGCAACCGAAACACTCGCTGACAAAACCAGCATCCTTACCATACGGTTTCAGATCATTTCC
This sequence comes from uncultured delta proteobacterium, assembly GCA_963787125.1. Classification (GTDB taxonomy): domain Bacteria; phylum Desulfobacterota; class Desulfuromonadia; order Geobacterales; family DSM-12255; genus VEOV01. Next base: position 61,993 of record CAWBBV010000014.1, on the reverse strand, counting down.
TACAAAGCGGGCAAAGCCCCAGCCGCCAGTATCTTTGTACTTCTTTGCATCCTTCACCATAAACTCTACCTGTACAAATGCACCGGGTTCAGTGGCAACCGGAAAAGCGGGATGCTTTTCGGTTTTCCATGCTACCTTGGCCAGTACGCTTCCATCAGGTAATGGATTTTTGCCGGCTCGCAATGCAGCTACGGCGATTTCGTTACCCGTGATGATGCGGATGTGGCCCTTGTCTTCCCGGTAGGAGGGGGCTACGACCTTCCAGGACATGTAGTCGGGATAGATGGCGATCCCGTTCGGTGCTATTGGCCGGTCTGCCGCAACAAGAGAACCTGCGACTAATAGTAATGCTCCAATTAAAGTAGAACCAACTAGAACCAATTTCTTCATAAATCCTCCTTGACGTTTATGTACGTGCATTATTTCTCGCGCAAAATAGAATCTGCTAATTGATAATACCAAGGATCTGGTTCTTTACAATTCAGTGCATCATTTCGAGCAAATTTAGTTATGAATCTAACTCACCAGTGAAGAAGTTTTGTGCATTTAATAATAGTTATGGTTTTTTGAGCATAGCGACGATTGAATCAAACCATTTGTGTTGTATTCTTAATACGCGAATCGCATGATTCGCGCAGCGACATGATGACAGTCAGATTTTGAAAGGCTGGATATGCAAGCGAGTTAGTGCGGAAGGATAATGCCTATGTATTTTTACATTCAGGCAAAAGAGGTAAAATGAAAAAGTGTCCTTTCTGTGCTGAAGATATTCAAGATGACGCAATCAAGTGTAAGCATTGCGGTGAGTTTCTGAATAACTCTCTCAGTTCACGGTTTGCTGAACCAAAAATCCAATGGTATTCCCGAACGTCCTTTATTGTTTTTGCTGTCTGCACCGTGGGGCCTCTGGCCCTGCCTCTGATTTGGTGGCGGCCACAGACGAAACTTATCTGGAAAATTGGACTCACTGCAGGAATCCTTGTTCTCAGTTGGATTCTGTTCCAAACCACGATGGAATCAATTCGTTCATTTAAGGAGTATTATAAGCTGATTGAAGGATTATGAAATGACCACATTACCAGTTTTAATGTTACCCAATAACATTGAGATGTTTGAAAAACAAAGATCAGGTGGTTATGAAAAATCCGGATTCTAAGCAAAAAGGTTCCCGGTTCAAGATGTTGCAGGGGTTCCGTCCCTTCGATGGCTCCCTGGTATCGGCTGATTTCATCGCTGGCATCACGCTGGCTGCCTTGGCTATCCCCGAAGTGATGGGCTACACGAAAATTTCCGGTACGCCGGTGATTACCGGGCTCTACACTATCCTCATCCCGATGACCCTGTATGCAATCTTCGGGTCGTCTCGTCACCTTGTTGTCGGCGCGGACTCCGCCACGGCCGCCATTCTAGCCTCCAGTGTTGCCAGCATGGCTGCACCCAGATCGGCCGAGTGGCTTGCCCTTGCTGGACTACTTGCACTCATGGCCGCCGGATTCCTGTTGCTGACACGCATCACCCGGCTCGGGTTTCTGTCGGATTTCCTGTCACGCACCGTGCTTATAGGTTTCCTCTCCGGGGTAGGTATTCAGGTAGCCGCCGGAGAGATATCAGGGATGCTCGACCTGCCCGTTGAGGGGCAGGGGACTATCCACAAACTCATCATCACCCTTCAAGAGATCGATCATGCAAATGTTACCTCTCTCCTGGTGGCAGTTTTTGTCCTGGTCGTTATCACAGGTTCACGCAGGTTAGCGAAGAAGATTCCAGGCGCTTTGATAGCTGTGATTGGTTCCATCATCGCCAGTTGGGCGTTCAATCTGGAAAGTTACGGGGTTCATGTTCTTGGGCTAGTCCCAAGCGGTCTGCCAAGGATTGGTTTGCCTAATCTTACTATTGACATGGACCTTATTCACAAGCTGGTTCCTACCGCCTTTGCCATGTTCGTCGTGATTCTTGCCCAGAGCGCTGCCACCTCACGAGCATATGCCGCTCGCTACAACGAGCGTTTTGACGAGAATACGGACTTGGTGGGTTTGTGTCTGGCCAATATCGGTGCCGGACTGTCCGGAGCCTTTGTCGTGAATGGCAGTCCGACCAAAACCCAGATGGTCGAAAGCGCCGGAGGGCATAGCCAACTCGCGCAGCTTACAACAAGTTTCATCGTTCTAATGGTACTACTCTTTCTCACCGGTCCGTTAGCTTACCTGCCTATGGCGGTCCTTTCGGCGGTAGTCTTCCTGATCGGCATGGAACTGGTCGACATCAGAGGGATGAAGAAGATTTACGCCGAGCGTCCGTGGGAATTCTGGGTGGCGCTGATTACTGCCGCGACGGTTGTCTTTGTTGGGGTCGAGCAGAGTATTCTCCTGGCAATCGTTCTCTCACTCGTTGTCCATACGCGGCATGGTTATCTCGTAAACAACATGCTGCTTTCTCCCGATAAAACATCAGGCTGGCGGCAGCAACCGGTAAGTACCGGGGTACAGTTCATGCCCGGCCTCATGATCTACCGCTTTATGCACAATATGTATTATGCCAACAGTCAGGTCCTTAATGCCGAGATCATCGAACTCGCCAGCAGTGCGAACCCACCATTGGCCTGGTTCTGTATTGATGCGGCAGCAGTGAATGATGTGGACTTCACAGCAGCCGAAGCCTTGCGCTCGCTCCATGGCACCCTGGCCGATCAGGGAATAAAGCTCGTGATGTGTGACGTTGTCGCTAAAGTGCGTGATGAGCTCGACCGATCCAGTCTCACAGACCTGTTGGGCAGGGACGCTTTATATCAAACGCCAGTCGCCGTTGTAACTGCCTATGGCCAAAGAAATTCAGTTGGTACAGAGAATCCGTAATGATCGTTGTCTAAAGCAGCTGCCGGAAGGAGAATCACTATGAACTACAGTGAAAAATTCAGGGTAAAACCGGGGAATAGCGTCAAGCTGAACAAGATCGATGCTGCGTTCAAGGATAAACACGAAGATCAGGCATCCGCGCTGGTTGAAATAGAAAAGTACACACACCGGCTTCGAGAGCTGCAATACCTTCTGTACGCCGAAAACAAGCGCTCGCTGCTCATCATTTTACAGGCCATGGATGCCGGTGGCAAAGACGGTACCATCAATCATGTCTTGGGTAACATGAATCCCCAAGGGTCAAGGGTGTACGGGTTCAAGATCCCCTCAGCCGAGGAGGCAGCCCACGATTTTCTCTGGCGCATTCACCAGGCCGCGCCTCACCGTGGTCAGGTCGCGATTTTCAACCGCTCCCATTACGAGGATGTGCTTGTTTCCCGTGTGCACAAAATTGTTCCCAAAAAGGTTTGGTCAAAGCGCTACGACATCATCAATGATTTTGAAAAGAGTCTCGTCGACAACGGTACCCATATCCTTAAATTTTACCTGCACATCAGCAAAGACGAGCAACTTCGGCGCTTCAAACAGCGGATAGACGATCCCGCACGACAGTGGAAAATCAGTGAGTCAGATTATAAGGAACGGGAGTACTGGGACGAATACACGAAGGCATTCGAGGATGCTCTGAGCAACTGCAGTACCAAGCATGCGCCATGGTTCATTATTCCGGCCAATCATAAGTGGTTCCGCAATCTCGCTGTGTCTCAGATCGTCGTAGATATGCTGGAATCACTGAAGATGAAGTTTCCAGAGCCGACAGTGGATATCATTGAAGTAAAGGCGAGGTACCACGAGGCTGAGGTAGACGCAGCTGGGAAGAACAGAAAAAAGAAGAACGGTAAAAGGTAATAATTTGCCCGGAATGCTTAATAAAACACTACGGCATACATAAACCGCTTAGTATGGAGTGGCAATGATTTCTCTGTTCCAACGCCATGTGACCTGTTCCAGGAGGATTGAATGAGCATTTTCCTGAAATTCAACAGGATTCATGGTTCGCTCTTTGACTCTCTCGACCAGCAGTCAAGGAAATCACTTTTTGTCTGGAGTCTTGGATTGCTCGCCCTAATGGGAGTGCTTGATTCTGTCACCGGCAACTACTCGTTTACCCTTTTTTACCTGATTCCCATATTCCTTGCCGCCTGGTTCGTCGGCAGTAGTGCCGGGGTATCTGTGTGTATCGGCAGCTTTTTCTCCAGCCTCGTCGCCAACCCTTACCGCTATGTGCTCCGTAATTATTCCCACCCAACCTACTATTATTGGGATCTGTTTCTTGAATTTACCTACCTGCTCTTAATGAGTCTGATGTTTTCGGCACTGAAGGAACGGTTTAACCTGGAGCGAGAGATGTCACGGGTAGATCCCCTCACCGGAGCCTTGAACCGGCGTGCGCTTCTGGAACTGGCAACTTATGAAATTGCCCAGTGTTCCCGCCATTTCCGATCACTTAATATCGCATTTATTGATCTTGATAATTTTAAAGCTGTAAACGACCAGATGGGACATGCCGAAGGGGACAAGGTTCTCTGCCAGGTCGTTTCAACATTGGAGGAAACCCTGCGCAAGGCTGATACTATTGCAAGGGTCGGCGGAGACGAGTTTGTTATTATGCTGCCTGAAACCGACGAGGAGTCGGCCGGGGGTGTCATGGCAAAGGTACGGGAGAATCTGCTTGCTTCCATGGCAAGGAACGGCTGGCCGGTTACCTTCAGTATCGGCTTCATTACTTTTGAGAAACCTCCAGCTACTGCAGAGGAAATGATAGCCCAGTCCGACCGGTTGATGTATTCGATAAAAAATTCAAAGAAGAATGATATATTTCATCATGTTGAGCGTAGCGAAGGGATTTCTGACGCTTGCATCTCGGTGGAATGACTTCGGGAATAATCCGTGTCTCAGAAGGGTTAACAGTAACAGCAGCGCCTAACTACCTGTTTCACTCTGGAGAAGGAGAGAATATTGCGTTGAGCAGTTTTCCCGATAAAGATGCAAGGTTCGCATTCCGCCCATATCTCCCGGCGGCATTAAATTGGAGGAGCCTCTATGGAAATGACCATTACGTTCCCTGGTGGGAAAAAGGTGAATGCAGAAATGAATGGGGTGGTAATCCCCACGGATCAGCCAATCGCAGATGGCGGAGATGGCAGCGCACCAAGCCCATTCAGCTATTTTCTTGCCTCATTGGGTACCTGCGCGGGTATTTACGTTCTCAGTTTTTGCCAGCAGAGAGATATATCGACGGATGGGCTATCCCTTGCCCAACGGGTGGAATTCACTGCAGATGAGTCCGGCAATAAACGGCTGTCTAAAGTCACGCTTGATATAATGTTACCGGTCGGGTTCCCAGAGAAGTATCGCAATGCCATTGTGAAAACAGCGGAGCTTTGCTCCGTAAAGAAGGTGATCATGAACCCTCCGGAGTTTGAGATCACCGCTCATTTGCCATAGTCATTGCCAATTCTCGCTATGAAATTACCATCTCGGATTACCTTTCTACTCCTACTGTTTGGCACAGCTATCTGCGGTGGCAGTGCCATTTTCTGCCATGGTGCCGTTCATCGAGGCCAGCGATGAGGATATCGCCATCTCGCTGGCTACGTTTTCAGTCTCAAGAAAACTGACGCGCTGATTACTCTAGCCATTTTGGGAGCTACCGCAGCATACGCCGGTGGTGCTCCAATTGTTAAGGGTGCTATTCGTGTTGCTTTCTGGGGTGTGCTCGCAATGGGACTAACTGCCGGAGTCGGCAAGTTCTTTGGCGCTGTTATTTGAGTAGTGATCTTCCTCGTTAACACTTTTTGCGCCGTACAATTTATAGCCAGCCATGGTAACTTCATGCCAATTCATAGATAATGAAACCACAGATGAATACCATAAATGCCAGAGCTGCAAAAAATATCTCTTCGGCCAATCGTTCCAATCGATGACGGCGACCTTTACGCCTTCTCTTCAAGGCAAAGTAGGATAAAAAGCAAGCGCATAGAAATAAGAATGCATCTATTGCCAGCAGAACCTCACCAAAACTCTTCACATGGGCAAGTCGGCGACTCATGATGAAAATGCCGATAACCGTCAGGCAAACACCGACCAACGTCGCTGAAACTGTGAAAACATGGATGGTGATATCAACATCAATTGTTTCACTGGATGGTTCAGATTGGGCTTTATGCGGGACTATTTTCTTTTCGTTCGTTATTTCCTTTGGCGTCATTAATCACCCCAAGAGTAGCATTTTCATTCCTATAACCACTAAAATTGCCCCAAATGTCCGGGTCAGGATTTCTGTCGGGAGGCGGATTGCCAGATCAGCGCCAAGGACACTGCCAACCAGGAAACCAAGGCAGATAAGCCCGGCTGTTTTTATGTCTACAAACCCCTGCCGGTAATAGGTCCATGCGGCCAATGCCCCCAGTGGGGGAATCATCAGTGTCAGCGTGGTTCCCTGTGCCAGTTGCTGGGAAAAGCCAAAGAACAGCACCAGGGCAGGAACTATAATGATTCCACCGCCGATGCCAATGAGGCCGCTTGTTACACCTGCCAGACCACCGAGCAGAACGAGAGCAACAAAAGTTGGCATTACTTACCCCTGTTTTTTAATCATCCGGCTGTGTTTTACCAGTTTCTGCTATTTTTCTTCTTTACCGATTTGCTTTATCAGTGAGTTTCAAGTATACCGACCATCGAATTGAGAAGTCCCAGAATATCCGACTGGCTAAGCAGGTAATGGGATGCGGCCGTGTTATCGGCTTTACCGACATTAATGCCAAAAACATCGGCTAACTTTAACCGAAAAACGTCTTCATCAGCTTCATCTGCACCAAAATAGATTGCTTTACTTGAACCAAAGAACTCCAGTGCTGTCAATAGTGCCGCTCCTCTGGTTAATGCATTGCCAGGGAACAAATTAACAACAAACTTGCCGTCAATTTTTTGTGGAACCGGTTTAAGTTTTTCAATTGCGGCATTGATCAGTGCAAGTGCTTTCTCCGGATTGTCCGCATTACGATAATGGAGTGAAATGGATTCTCCTAAAAACTCAATTTCTACTCCTTGGACATAGATGAGTAAGTCATAAACCTGCTCACGCCATTTTAGGCAGTGCTTGACATTGTGCCAATTGCGGCTTCTTCCTTGTGAAGGCAATTCAGGGCTGTAATTACCAATGAGCAAATGAGGTTCAAATCCGAGGATGTTCAATGCGTCTTTTCGTGATAGGCAGGAAAACACCATCACTTTTGCGAAGTTCATGAGCCTCTGCAGGGTCGTTTTAACCGGTTCAGTTATAGCGGCAGGTGAGTAATCTGCAATGTTCTGTTCCATAATGCCGTCTAGGTTGAATGCGAACAGGGTGTCAGCTCTTACATAGCAAGCAAGAGCGATAAGTCCCGACGAAGAAAATAAATACGATTCCGTCACGATATTCCTCCGGTCCTGGATGCCACCCCTGCAGAGTGCTGACAAGGGTCGCGTTTTGCAAACTTTCCTCTTGTTCCATAGAAACTGGCGGAGCCGATAATTCGGCTCCGCACGCACCAAATCAATTGCTGGTTATGATAAATGTATCCCGTCGGTTCTTCGACCAGGCGTTTTCATCATGGCCGGGATCAGCAGGCTTTTCCTTGCCGTAACTGATGGTGGAGAACCGTTCGCGCGAAATACCCAGAGTAGTCAAGTAACGGGCTGCCGCTTGGGAACGTCTCTCGCCAAGGGCCAGATTGTATTCGTCGGAACCGCGTTCATCGCAATTACCCTCGATACGGATTTGAGCCTGAGGAACTTGTTTCAAAACGGTAAAATTCTTGGTTAGAGTTTGTCGCGCACTATCGCTTAATGAGGAAGAGTCGAAATCGAAAAATATCTTTTCTAGCTTTTTATGTAAATCTGCCGTTAATGCCGTTGTGCTGTTTTTATCTGATTTATTCGGGACGTTACTGACGGGAGACGCAAATTTCGTATTCGAGGAATCAATTGGTTTTTCGACCGATTTTACAGAAGTTTGAGTCTTTTTGGCAGTTATGGTTTCAGCTGGTTTCGCTAGCACTGGGACAATTGATGCGTCATTTTTGACGATGCCCTGTTTGGCACAACCTGAATATATAAACATTCCTGCAAATAAGATCGGCAGAAGCCGATTCATAGATCTTTTCATGGCATTCTCTCCTATGTAGCTGATAATTTAATAGAAATCTCCACAAACCATGCATGCGAGCATAAGTGCACTGACACAGATGGACAGGGAGTTAATTTTCAAATACAGCTTTTATCAGGACAGAAATAAAGGCGGAGCGCGAGACGAGTTAGGAAAGAGGGTTGGAACTGCAGGAGAGTAGAACGTAAAGACAAACTCAGTTTGGTAGAGAAGCGTCGTCTTGATCTGAGGAGGCTTAACGGGAATTGCAAAAAAATCGATGGAATTATTGACTATATGCTGAGAGGTCTTGACTTGACTCTCGATGACGGCCCTCTGACTCGGCTTGGGCCGGTGGGGACGTGTCAAGTCTGGCACACGCATTCCGGCTACAAGCAGGCAGAAGGCGACAATGAAGGTGGCCAGTATGTAAATACGTTTTTGATGCGAGTAGTTATCAATCATTTGAATTCATCTGTTCATTCGTTAGATGGATACCTTCTTTTCTAATGTATACCTTGTTACAGAGAAAAAAACAATGCAGATTAGTGCGTTGCGATATAACCATGCTTAGTGACGTTGTTGACAAGACAGAGAGATACTATTATATTCATATATCTGGATTTATGGTTTTAAGGAGAAGTGATAATGCCGATTTTCGAGTACTCGTGTATGAAGTGCCATCACCACTTTGAAAGGCTGCAAAAAGCCAGTGCCGCACTGCCGGCTGAATGCCCGGAATGTGGCTCAGATCTGATCAAGAAGGAATTATCCATCTTTACATCAACAGGCAGTTCGTCGTCGGCAGCCGGTTGCTCAAGTGGTGGCTGAAAGTTCTAATGATGCCAGTTAGGCATCACTTAAAAGCAAAACAATTTGTTCAGAGCAGCGGAGAGGTGGTTACATGATACGGGCAATCTTTCTGAGTATCCTGATCGCAGGAGCTGCAAACACTGCCAAAGCTGCAGACAGTTGCACCGAGTGCCATGGTAATCGACAGCAAATGGAATCCCTGGGGTATGGTCATTTTACCGTAACCAGCCTGGAGACAGCTGCCCAGACACATATGCCGGCCAGCTGTAGTGAATGCCATCTGGGCACCCCCGCTGCCAAGCAGAAGGACAAGGCCCATCAGGGTATGGTCCGGTTGCTTGTTGTCGCAAAGCAAGGGTTCACTGTCAGCACCTCGGCACGGCGCTACCCGCTCGCATACGGCACGAACCCGCTGAACCGCCTTTATGCAGTTACCGGAAAAGACGGCAAGCCGGTGAAGGCTTCTGACGTAGCAGCCATCTCCTGGCATGACAAAAAGGTCGACACCCTGAGCCAGGATTTCGACGTAATGCGGAAAACCTGCGGGGCCTGCCACCGTAAAGAGTTTGACGAGTTCTCCCGCAGCACCATGGCGACCAATGGCAAACAGAGCCAGTACAAAGGGTGGACAGACAAGGACCGGGGTCCCCATAACTGCGGCCCATGGTTTGAAGGGAACTTCGAGTCGATGCAGGCTAACACTCTAATCACCATGTCGCCGGCAAGCCATGGTCTCAACCAGAAAGTATGCAACACCTGCCATGTCGGTTGCCTTGACTGCCATTTTAACCCGCAAAAGAAAAATCCTGTTGATCCCACCATCGGGCCACATACCTTCGTGAAAACGCCACCGTCCGAGAGTTGCTATGGCAACGGGCGCGCTTCCATCTGCCATGCCGGACCGGAAGACCGGCGCCGCGGAGCGGGGTACTTTGGCGGCTCGTTCTCTTTTCCGGATGGCAATGAGCCTGATGTCCATGTGCAAGCCAGGGTCGGCTGTCTTGATTGTCACGAAAGCAGCAAAAGTAACCCGGCCATCGGTCATGCCATGGTCAAGCGGCAGGCTCAGGATTCCTGCCTGCGCTGCCACCCCGCAGCGGTCACCACCCATGCAAAATCTCTGCATAAGAATCTAGCCTGCGAAGCGTGTCACATTCAGCGAGTAGCCGGTTACCAGGGTACCTACTGGGGGCCGGGTAAAGTGGCCGGAACAGCGACACCTTTTTTCAAGTTCAAGGCCTATTACGGCTATCTGCCGGAGCCTGTCCTGATCAGGGACCAGAGTGGTCGCTGGATACCGGTCAAACCATTCCCCATGGCGGTCATGAACCAGAAGTCGTCACCTTTTAAACCCGGTCTGCACTGGCGCTACCCGCAGGACCTCCCTGACCTGCAACGGACGGATGATGCCTGGGGCTATGTGGGCCTGTTTGGCGGTTTGCCGGACAACAACAAGGCGATGCTCTGGATCCAGATGGACAAGATGTCACACAAGCTGGGGAAAAGCCGCAGCTGCGATTCTTGCCATGACTCTTTTGACGGGGTTCAACAGCAGAAGGTTAGCTGGGAGTACAGCGACCCCGGCGCTCTGCCGTTTAACGGCAGTCATGAGATCTTTGCCAATCGGAGCGGCTTGTTCATCAGAAAAATGCAGTCTGAAAAAATCGAGCCGGAACAGGGATATTCCCTGTCGTCTTTCGCACCGTGGGTCTATCTGTCCGATGCGTGGCAGATAGAGGGAGATTTCTCTCTGCCAGTAATAACCGACAGGAAGCAGTACGAGCTGTTCAAGGCCAGTCTTATCCGAACCCGTAATGCCGGCATTGTGCATCATTGACGCTGCCGACTGAAAGTCTGTTGGAGCGAAAATCTGTGTAATGTAGGTCGCGAAGTTTGTGAACTTTCCAGTATCGTAACCATCAAGGAGAACTACATGTTGAAAGTGGTCGTATTTCACACCGGAAGCCGTGGTTGAAGTAGTTGTGCCCTGGCTACAGGTGTAGCCAATAAAATGAAAACACACTTTGGTGACAAGATTGACGTAGCAATTCACCTCATCGACTCGCCAGAAGCCGCCAACTATGTGCTAAGAGGAGCAACAACCGTCTTCCTCAACGCTTCATGGGTCCCTTTGGACGTTGCCACATCGACAAGTAGAATGCTGGGGTATATTGAACGGGAGCTGGCAGGAAACAGTGGCTAAAACAGTACATTTCGATCAACAGGCTGACGATTACGCAACTTTGCCTCCCGGCAAACCCTGGTGCCGGGAAAATCAATCAACCTGAAAGTTCGGGAAGGTCACGGCAGCGGCGGGTTTGTGGTTGTACGGGCATTCAGGACGTAGGAAGGGAGAAATGCATGGAGCTGTTGAATAAATTGGCACGAAAGAAAAAATATCTGCTCTGGCTCGTAGTTCTGATTGTTGGCGTATTTGTTCTTAAAATGATGCTATTTGCCCCGTCTACGGTGAAAGTCGTGAGCGTCGAGAAACGCGATCTTACCGCCCAGGTATACGGCAATGGCACTGTTGAGGCCAGGGTTGTGGTTGGTGTTTCAAGCAAGATCACCGGGCGGATTGTAAGCCTGCATGCCGACCAGGGCGAGCATGTCAAGCGCGGCCAGTTACTTGCCCGGCTTGAAAGTGACGACCTGTTTCAACAGCAGCAGCAATCCGAGGCTGGTGTCAGCAAATCCGCTGCAAATCTGAATGTGGAAAAGGCCAATCTGCAGAAGGCTCGCGCTAATTTGGTTCTGGCGGAGGACAATGCCCGGCGGTTTAAAGCTCTGTTAGACAGTGGAGTGGTGTCAAAGCAGGAGGCCGAGCAGTATGAAAATGCCTATCAAGTTGCCAAAGCAGATGTTGTCCGCAGTTCTGCTTCAATTGAAGCGGTACAGATGGAGCAGGCAGCAAATCGTGCCGGGCTTGGTTTTGCCAAGAGCAAGGTAGCAGATACCCGTATCTATGCGCCCCAGGATGGAGTCATCATCACCCGTGACCTGGAAGCGGGAGCCACAGTGACACCGGGGATGTCGATTTTTACCATGGCTGACCCCAAAACCGTCTGGGTCAAGGCCAACGTGGACGAATCACAACTGCAAGGAGTGGCTGTCGGCAAGAAGGCCATGATCACGCTGCGCTCACTGCCGGATGAACAACTTTCCGGCCACGTTTCCCGTCTGGGCCGTCAGAGCGACCGGGTAACCGAAGAACTGGAAGTAGATGTAGCGTTCAGCGAACCGCTGAAAAACTTCCGCCTGGGCGAGCAGTCTGATGTCTACATTGTTGCCGGGATGAAGAAGGATGCTCTGTCCCTCCCCTCTGTCACCATTGTTATGAAGGATAAAAAGCGCGGTGTCTGGCTGGTTAAGAACGGAAAACTTGCCTTCAAGGAAGTTGCGGTCGGCATCGCAGACCGGCGTAACTTTACTGAAATAGTTACCGGTCTCGATGGCGGTGAACGGGTTGCTAAGGCATCTCCACCTGAGATGGCAAAATTCAGCGAAGGTATGAAAGTGCAGATAAAACAATGAATCTTGCCATACGGGATATACGCTATCACCGCGGGAGGTTCGTTCTTACCTCCATCGGCCTGGGGCTCCTCCTCGGGGTGGTAATGAGCATGGGCGGCATCTACCGGGGGCTTTTTGCCGACGCGCTGACCATTCTCGATATCACCAAGGCCGATATTTGGGTGGTACAGCAGGATACCAACGGTCCCTTTGCTGAAAACTCGCGCATTCCAGAGGATATCAAATACCGCATAAAAGCGGTTCCGGGAGTGGCGGAGGCATCGCCACTTTCGTTCCAGACGATCCAGATTGAGCGCTTGGAAAAGCCTCTCCGGTTTTTTCTGATCGGCTACGACCTGAATGGTTTTGGTGGGCCGCCGGTGATCCTCGCCGGACGAAACATTCGCCAGAAACATTATGAAATGGTGGTCGCCAAGGGGATGAAGATGGAGATCGGCGAAAAGATTCGTTTGGGGCTCCATGAATACACGGTTGTGGGGATCACCGGCAAGGTGGTTTCGTCAGGAGGCGATCCGGCGGCTTATGTAAGCCTGGCTGATGCCCAGGATATCCAGTTCAAAAAGGACAACGATGCTATCCGTAACGATCGGGAGAGGATCGGGGCGAACCTGGCCGGAGTTCAGTCCATCTCTCCGGCCCAGGCAAGATATCTGCAGCAGAACATAGCCGCTCTTACACAATCAACCCACACGGTGAACACGGTTGTAGCGCGGTTGGCGCCTGGAGCTAATTTAAAAGAGGTGCAGGAACGGATCCGCCGCTGGAACCACTTCCGTCCGATCTCGGTAGAAGAGCAGACAAAGATCCTTACCAAGGGGATGATCGAAAAGGCAAGAATGCAGTTGGGCCTGTTCCGGATCATCCTGCTGGTGATCTCTGCCGTTATCATTTCTCTCATCATTTACACTTCGACTCTCGACAAGATCAAGGTGATAGCTACCCTGAAGCTGATAGGTTCTCAGAACCGGGTGATCATCGGCATGATTCTTCAGCAGTCGCTGCTGATGGGTGTAATCGCTTATTTTATCGGCTATGGACTGATTTTAATGACCTATGAAAAGTTTCCCCGGCGGGTCGTTCTGGAAGCGTTTGATCTGCAGATGCTCTTTGTCATTGTTATCGCCATTTGCATGATTTCCAGCTTTGTGGGGATCAGAAAGGCATTGAAGGTAGAACCGGCGGAGGCTTTGGGTGGATAAGATCGTGTATGCAATAGAAGTAGAAAAGCTGACGAAAATTTATGGTAAGGGCGAGACAGCAGTTACCGCTATTGCCGATGCCACATTACAGGTCATGCCCGGAGAGTTGGTTGCTATCCTTGGTCCGTCCGGCTCAGGCAAAACCACTCTGCTTACCTGCATCGGTCTTATCAATGATCCGACGCACGGCCGGGTTATTCTTGATGGTGTAACAGTCGCCGATGAAGGGTGGCTGTCGGGTTTGGATCTAAAACGACTGCGTCGGGAAAAGCTCGGATTCATCTTTCAGGCCCACAACCTGATCCCTTTTCTGACCGCATTGGAGAACGTCATGATTGCACTGGAGATCAACCACCTGTCAAGACCGGAGGCTAAAAGCCGGGCAACAGAACTGCTTGTCGCACTTAATCTGGGTCACCGACTGAACAGCTACCCTACGGCTCTTTCGGGAGGTGAAGCGCAACGGGTTGCCATAGCGCGGGCTTTAGCAAACAAACCGAAGGTGATTCTGGCCGATGAGCCGACCGCTGCGCTGGACACAGAGAATGGTAAAAACGTCATGGATCTCTTGAAGAAGCTGGCAGTTGAAAACCATTCGGCCATTCTGGTTGTTACCCACGATCATCGTATGGTGGAAGGGTTCGACCGGATATTTCATGTCAGTGATGGTCGGATTACTAACGAAATAAGTAATTAGCAAGTTAGAAATTATCCTGTTTATCAGGGTTAGAACATCGGAGGGTGCTATGGATTGGGATGAACGCTACAGCGAACCGGGTTTTGCTTATGGAACGGCACCAAATGAGTTTCTTGCCTCGGTAGTTGACAAGATTCCGCCCGGGAAGATTCTGTCTTTGGCTGAGGGTGAAGGACGAAACGCCGTCTATCTGGCATCACTGGGATATGAGGTGACCGGTGTTGACGGCGCGGAGGTCGGCCTGCGTAAAGCTGAGGAGCTGGCTACTGAACTGGGTGTCATCATTACGACGATTCATGCCGACCTGAGCAACTTCACGATAGAGGCGGAAAAGTGGGATGGCATCATTGCCAGTTATTGCCACGTCCCCTCAATAATCCGCATTCCACTTCACAAGGCAGCTGTCCTTGGTTTGAAACCAGGTGGTGTTTTCGTGCTGGAGGCTTTCAGCAAAGAGCAGTTTAACAATGACACCGGCGGGCCGAAGTCACTTGATATGCTTATGTCACTGGATGAGCTGAAACGGGAACTTGACGGGCTGGAGCTTATCCACGCTGTTCAACTGGAACGGGAAGTTCGTGAGGGGAGCAGGCATACTGGACTGGCATCGGTGATTCAGATAGTGGGTGTTAAACCTTGACCTATGTCGAGTTGCAGGAATCTCAGGACACTGGGCCTTGGTCAGAGATGCAGCCTGATGTCACGTCCACAGAAGCCGAGAAATTGTGCCTGTCCTCACCGTGCGGGGTTCTCCGCGGTTTTTAAACCTGCCGGAATCCCTCTCAAGGATATGGAGATAACTCATCTTGCGCTAGACGAACTGGAGAGTCTGCATCTCTGTGATGACAAAGGGATGACCCAGGAAGAAGCAGGCGTTTGTATGGGAGTATCCCGAGGTACGGTTCAACGACTGGTGGCCAGTGCCCGCAAAAAGGTAGCTCAGGCTCTTGTCGGGCAGAAGGCACTGGCAATTGTCGGCGATGAGCTAAATAAAGAGATTTTGGCAGATAAAGAATGTCCTTCGAATAAATTGCCAGGTTGTACGAAAGGAACCTCTCCATGAGTTCATTCTATACCTCAAAAGTGCTGGACCATGTTCATAACCCGAGAAACGTCGGGTCTTTGGAAGACGCCAACGTAGTGGTAAAGGCAGGTGATCCGGAATGTGGTGATGCACTTGTTTTTTTTCATCAAAATCGAGAATGAAATTATTCATGACATAAAGTTTCTGATCAAGGGTTGCGGCGCAGCTATAGCAACTTCATCGAATGCGACTGAGCTGGTTATGGGTAAGACGCTGGACGAGGTTCTTACGCTAAGGTGTTTACGAAAAAAGCAGCAGGCCGAAGGGAATTGACTCTGAAGAGAGATATCATATACAAAAATCGGAATAATCATCTGTGATCGCTACCGCTGCTATGCGGGCGGGAATTGCACCAGTCATGTGTGATGAAGTGACCATGTGCACTTTATGATTAATGGCTAGTCCAGCAAAGGAAATCGCCAGTGATTCAGGACCCATCAAATCAGTACATTGCTGCAATCCTTTCACAGTGTGATCTCAGCGGGAAGGTAGTTCTCGAAATAGGTTGCGGGAAAGGACGGATAACTCGTGATTTAGCAAGGCATGCCAGATGGATAGTGGCTACTGATCCTGATGCCTCAGCTATCAAATTAGCTAGGCAAGGCAATACTAATGACAACATCACGTTTATGCGAGAGCCTGAAGGGGTACCGGACTTAACTGATGGGACCGTAGACGTGATTATATATACACTCTCACTTCATCATGTCCCTGTTGCGGAAATGGCAGGTAGTCTGAAGAAGGCGACCGCACTGCTCAAAAGAAATGGGCTCATCATTGTAGTGGAACCTGGGGATAAAGGTTCCTTCACTTTTGTAAAAGAACATTACGGAGCGGGCAGCGGTGCCGAGGGGCCAGCAAAAGAGGCGGCCATTCGAGCCATGTCTGCCCTGGATGGATGGACAATGGAAGGAACTACTCATTTTTACACCCAATTCCAATTCGACAATTACGAAGACTTTTTTGAAAACATGATGCCGGGATACCGGCAACATCCTGAAGGCTTTGTAAACGAAGTCAAGGCATACCTCTATCTGCACCGAACTGTGAATGGTTTCATCCTTGATGCAGAACGGCGGCTCAATGTCTTGAGACCGACTAGATCAAAAGAGCATCCGTGCAAAACTTCTGAAATGTCAAACTTCTTGAAGGACATATGGCTGCCTGGAGAAGTGCCGGGCAGCCACAAGAAAAGTAGCTGAGAGAAATTATTGATTGCAGTTCTTTTGGACTGACTATTTGTTTGATAGTGTCAAAAGTTTCATGAAAAGCCGGGATATTGAAATGGAAAGTACTCGAAAGTAAACGATGCCCTTCATCTGCATCTTTTCCGAGTCTGTCCAGACTGTGACTTCACTACTTTGTGGTTACTGGCTTGAATTTTGGGCAAGCCACTCTGTGACCAGGCACGTGAGATAGTTGGTCAGATTAAAACAACAATCAGTAAATTGATCTTTGAAGACGGGAAGTCAGGCAGCTAGCGAGAGGATCTTGGTCCATCTAGCCTGAATGGTCGGCAGTGCCTTCAACTCCTGCAAAGGCACCGGTGGTAGATATTTTAGCGACATGTGAGGCCTGAGGAAGTTGTAGTGGGTCACAAACAGCGTAGTTAAAGATACCGCACCGTTTGTGCTGTTGAATCCTGCTGCTGGCCTTACATGATACTTGAAGGTTCTGTTGAGCCGCTCAACGAGCTGCTTGAAGGATCTGTACTCTTCGGACTCGGCATCAAGGTTTTGGAGGCCAATAACCTTTTTGTGCTGAATCGTCTGGGAATCATCAGTCTGGGCATTGATGAAATGAATGCCAGCTGGATAAGAAGGGTTTCCGTCGCTGACAAGGGTTATTTGCTGATCGGCAGAAGCAGTCCTGATGGCTTCATTCATAGCGATAATGGCAGGCTGAGTGCCCCTGTTATCGGCCACGTGATAGGCGGAGATTTTCAGGTTCTTTGCCGAGATAAAAAAGAAGACATAATGGTGCTTGCCCAGGATCTTGATGTAGGTCTCATCACCTGCAGAGATATTATCGATATGGCCTTTATGCTTGAGATTGAATCGGTGGCAGTGCCAGGCGGCGCCAGCGGCATAATTGAGAACTGTCTGATGAGAAACCTTGATACAGAAGACTTCGCGCAGGATTTGAGCAGTTTTTCTGGCCGGAACGGCGAATGAAACATAGAAAGTCAGAATCAGGCCAAGCACGTTTTCGCTGTTATGGATTCTCGCCAGTTCGACCGGCGGTTTGTCCGGAGAAGAGAGTTCCAACTCTTCCGGTTTGTAGTGATATTCGCGGTACTGGTAGTTGATTTTGAACTGAGAACTTTTCTTTTTCATCAGCTCTTTCTCGGCTTTATTGAGCTTGGCAAGCGCCTGGATACGGTGAGGACAGTTATCATTTGGGCACTTGTGGATGGTCACTTCCTTTTGCGACTTCCACCTGAAGAGAGCCAGCCCGCAATGGGGACAGAAGAGCTTTGACTTTCTGTTGGTTCTGAAGCGCTGTTGGAGTTGGAAGAGTTGAGAGCAAACCTTGCAGAGAACTTGAGAGCGCTTCTTTCCGTCGTTGAAGTAGAGATAAGTATTTGGCGCTCCGCAGCAGGGACAGGTGACATGCACTGGAACCGGTGATGAACCCGCCCGGAGCTTGACCGGAGCAAGAGACTTTCCGTGAAGTGTTTCGTACTCAATCAGGAGTTGCCGGTAGTCTTTTTGATCGAGGTCTTTTTTTTAAACTTTGGGGGCTCAGTCAGTGGCGGCTTGGGATCGACAATAAAGTTTCTGTAGTTCGGATGTTTCTCTTTGAAATCGTCCTTTGGCTTAACTTCAGGATTACGATTTTCGAGGACATCTGACAACCCGACGACGATCTGTTCAATCTCGGTCTTTGTAAACTTGGAGCAAATCCAGACAACAAACCGGGCAGTTTTGGATAGGTACGACATGAGCTAGCCCTCCATAACTGGCATTCTTAACCAGAATCACGGGGGGAGGCAAGACTTTGATTGGTAATGCATTGAAATTAGAACTGAAAAGCAAAAAGACATGTCAAGAAGTTTGACACAACGATTTGTTTATTCGGGAGATAATGAATGAAAATGCGGATTGTTGTAATCGGAGCAAATGCTGCAGGAGCCAAAGCCGCTTCAAAAGCGAAAAGAATTAACCCAAAAGCTGATGTCACCATGATTGATAGAGGGAGTTTCATCTCCTATGGTGCTTGCGGAATTCCATATTTCGTCTCTGATACGGTTGCAACTGTGCAGGAATTGATGAGTACACCTGTCGGTGTTGTCCGTGATGCTAACTTCTTCCATAAGGTCAAGGGTGTCACGGTCAAGACACATACTGAAGTGACACGTATTGACCGCGAATCTAAAATAGTTCATCTCCTCGAAGCGACAACCGGCCAGAAATCGCATCTTGATTACGACCGCTTGATCATTGCCACAGGCAGTACACCGTTTATCCCGAAAATAAGTAATGTTGATTTGCCCGGAATTTTGACCGTGAAGTCAATCGAAGATGCCGAACTGCTGAAGATAAATGCCCTTTCAGGCGGAACAGCCTGCATCGTCGGCGGTGGGCTTATTGGCCTGGAAACAGCTGAGGCATTGCAGCAAAAAGGTATGCAGGTGACGGTAATAGAAATGCGTGACCAGCTTCTGCCTGGAGTGCTTGACCCGGAAATAGCTTTTCTCGTAGAGAAACAACTTCGACAGCAGGGTGTGACGGTCATGACTGGCTGCGCTGTTACCGGATTCAACGGCAGCACCCGTGTAGAAGAAGTGTGTATTGGTGAGCAGGTGTTGCCTGCCGATCTGGTTGTCCTTGCTCCTGGAGTCACACCCAATGTTTGCTTGGCAATGGGCGCCGGTCTTGAAATTGGCATAACTGGTGCCATCTTGGTTGATGCGCGGCTTTGCACCAATGATCCCGACATTTATGCCTGTGGTGACTGTTGCGAAACCACCCACCTGCTCACGGGGAAAAAAGTCCATATCCCCCTGGGCAGTACGGCAAATAAGCAGGGGCGTATTGCCGGGATTAATGCTGCCGGTGGCGATGCTACCTTTGCAGGTGTTATAGGCACCAGCATCCTCAGGGTGTTCAACATTAATGCTGGTAAAACCGGACTTAGCGAGACCGAGGCTCTTGCCAATGGTTTTGACATAGAGACAGTACTCTCCCCGGCTCACGACAAAGCGCACTTCTTCCCTGGAGCAAAACCAATTGTTCTGAAACTCATAGCCGAACGTAAAACTGGCAGACTTCTCGGTCTGCAGGCTGCAGGCGAAGGGAATGTGGACAAGCGACTGGATACGGCAGCAACTGCTATAACCTTTCATGCGACAGCTGAGCAGTTGTCGCAGATAGACCTTGCCTACGCGCCACCGTATTCCGCCGCCATGGATAACCTCATTGTGGCTGCTGATATCATGAAAAATAAATTGTCAGGCCACGCCAGGGGGATCTCACCCCATGAGGTGAAACGTAAATTCGACGAAGAGGATGATTTCATCCTGCTTGATGTAAGATCTCCGGCAGAGCATGGTGAGATTGGTATAGCCGGGGCAAAGTTAATCCCCTTGGGGATGTTGCGGGAAAAACTGGAAGAGCTTCCCCGAGACAAGGAAATCATTACCTTCTGCAAGGTCAGCCTACGAGGCTATGAAGCTCAAAAGATTCTGGATGCGGCAGGTTTTGAAAATACCAAATTCATGGATGGTGGAATCCTCACCTGGCCTTATTCACTCAGAGAATGAATTAGATGATTGAAACCTTTCTTGATAACGTTGGTTGCACCAATAGTAATGATACTTGGTGTTCCGCCGCGACCGAGACCAAGCGAGAGTTGAACCATCCCGTTTCCTTGAATGTGAATATGCGAAGGACCAAAAAGCTTTCAAGTTGTTGTATGCTGTCAGCAAGTGAATTATCCGCCGGCTACAAGCTGGGTGCCCAAAGAACGGATATGGCGCTCATCGGTCCCGCAGCAGCCACCCAGTATCTTCAAACCAAGTTCCCGGTGTAACGCTGCCACGTGTTTGCCGAAGACTTCCGGAACTTCCTCCACCAGGCTGGTACTTTCATTCAGCTCTTCGGGGCTGAGAGCGGCAGTATTTGCAAGGAGACCGATTACCCTCTGCCGAACAAGGGATGATGAGTTGGACCCGTGCAAGAGTGCTGCTCTTGCAAATGATGCATGGCTACAGTTGATCATGTAGGCCAATGGCTGTGGGGTCACGGTATCGTCGATTGCCATGATGGCATCTTTCAGTGGCGTGCCATCCAACAGAGTTCCTTCTGGGCGGACAATAAAACTGATAATGTATGGCCGACCTGTGGCGGCAAGAGCAAGCGCTAGGCCAGTAGCCTCGCAACAGGCCGGGAGAGTTGCTGCGAGCATAAAATCAACACCAGCATCAGCAAGTTTCCGGGCCTGCCACGTGTGGTACATCTGAGCCTCTTCAACGGGCAGCGCCTCGGCAGGTTTGTAGGCATCTCCGCGGCAACTCATCAGGCCACAGATGACGACCTTCTCTGCGTACCCTCCGTAACTTTCCCGCAGTGTATCAAGAAACCTGACATTATCGCCGTTCACGTCTATCCCGGACAGACCGGCCGCAGCGATCCTTTCCTGGCTCGCTCGCCAGGTAGGGGTAGACATCAGCAGTGGCACGTCCAACTCGCGACCAATATCCAGGTACTGTCGGCAGATGGTTTCCAGTAACGACCGCTTCACATCGTCATAGATAAAAGCAGAATTGACCAGAAAAGGGTCAAGCTCCAGATCGGTGTTGCGGCGTAGACGTTCGATGACCGCGCCTTCACCGAGGATAAAAGGAGAGCTGATAAGAAGTTTTTCAAAAGCAGTATGGTTCATTTGGTCTTCCATCGGGGTGCCCGGTTGACCCGCCCGGTCTTTTGGGGCGGCGTCCAACCGGCTGGTGTACGCCCGTCATGGGCGTGAACTTATGGGGTGCAAGTCCCCTGTACGGTGAATCCAACACTGTCGCGAGACAGCGTAAACCAAGTGCTAGCCGAAAGCAAGGGCGTCTCTGCGAGGAGGGGTCTGGAGGAAGCCGGAGCGCAAAGCTATGAGCCGACGAACAGAAACAGCATAAAGGCCATCATCCGGGCAAGTCAGCATTTATGCCCTTGGGTACAACATGACGAGTCCCACGGATTCAGGAGAAATGGGACCCACAGGGCCTAAATAAATGCTGCGGTTGTGTAGCAACAGTTCACGTTCTTATCCGGGGAGATCCGCTTCACATGCACTTCGCGAGAAGGGCGCGGAACCGTAAATGTTGCCGTGATGGAGCAGAAGTCAGCAGAAGCCATAGTAGGCGAAGGCCGTTGCCGCAAGCGATCCGGCAACTGGAAACAAGCCCGGGAGAGTCTGGGAAGCCTTACCCCGCCGAAGGGCCTAACGATAGAAAAGGGGAGGAGCACCAATGAGCTTTCATGACATAACGAACCCGTCCGGGGGGATGCCTACCCGATTATGGCTCAAACAAAACATACTATTATCGAAGAGATATCTCTTGCCATAATTGACTGCACAATCTGCAATATCCGTTATCACATTTTCAGTGATGACAAAGTTAAGCAGTACGATATTCAACCGCTGCATTTCTTTGAAAGGGAAGGTGGGCTTTATCTACTTGTGTTGGTGCCGACTTACGGAGATGTGCGAACGTTGGCAGTGGAGCGTATCAAGGAAGTTGAATCTACAGGTAAGTCATTTGATTATCCTGAGGGTTTTGATCCTGAAAAGTATCTGGCATTAGCGTTTACTCTATACTTCGAAGAACCGGTAGAAGTTAAAATCCGCTTTGTAGCAAATCAGGCTCTTTACATTCGTGAGAGAATCTGGGCTAAAGAACAGCAGATTCTGGATATGGCCGATGGGTCTGTAGAGTTGACTATCAAAACTTCCGGATGGGGTGATATCAAACGATGGGTGATGAGATTCGGTGCAGATGCTGAGCTTCTGAGCCCTGCATTAATGCGGCAGGAAATCGCCACTGAATTGACGTCAGCGTTGGCAAAATATTATCAAACAGGAAGGCCGGTGCGTCTCAAACTCGGGTTTCCGGCTGGACACTATTTAAGGCTTACACTCTTATGGTCTGCACTAATCCGCAGTATTTCAGAAGGATCAACACCCGCTTCCTTGGCAAGTATTGGCCACTCTACCACAGCAGCTTTCAACCTGCTTAATGACTTTTGCCATGGTTCCTATACCAAACCGGTTCGCAACCTCTGTCACATCAGCCAGGGTAATGCCTTTAAATTTGCCATTGACCGACATAAGGTGTTGATGGGTCCATTCACTGGTTGGGCTATATGCGTGGGTTACGTCATAGGCTGGCGCCAACTCCCAGCTCCCTCCCTGCTTTAACAGGAAAGAAATATTCTTTGTATGGTCATCACAATTTGCCGCCAGGACATTAAAGATCATCCGCCGGAATGCCTCTTCTTTTGCAGCGTAATCAAGCCCAAGCTGATCAATTATCATGAATAGCTGGCTATAATCGTGGGTGGCCTTTTGCTTGAAATCGAGGTGCCCCAGTGAGCAAAGTGTCTGCATATGGATTTTCTTATTATCATGCCGGTCAAAACGTTTGGTCATAAAGTGCGCCCGGCCATTTTCTTCCAGCAAGCGGCTTGGAGACATGATGATCCCGGCAAGACACGCCATTCGATAGTAGGCGTATTCGATCCGGCCATAGTCTCTTGAGCTGCCAAGAGCTGGATCAGACCCAATTCCGTCGAATTTAAGAAGCCAATGCTCGAAACCGTCAGCCACATTGAATTGACCGGCCCGGACTTCATTGGTATGAGGATGCCAGGCGATGGCGGCCTTTGCACGAGCACCACCGGCAGAGGTGCCAACCTGGATGATCTGCTGCAGCGCCGACTCTGCCAGCGCATCATTGTTCAAGTCCCCATGGATTGCAACTCTGGCAATTTCAACCAGTTTTGACAACTTTATTGCTGTACTGCTTTCAGTATAAGGAGATCTGGCCGGTCGAAATTCCAGCGCCCCCATCCCTCTTTTTCCCATGTAGGCCAAGCGGTCAAGAGGGGTAATATTCTCTTTCCGGATACCGCGCCGCGCCATCCACGCATCAATCAGGCTGTTTCCAAAATCATCCGGCAGGCAGTCCGCCAGCATGGCGGGCAAGCGTTTATAAGTCAACTCCGGCAGGTAGGCAAAAACATACGGGCTAAATGTTTTCACCGGCATAGTGAGCGGCGCCAGTTCAACCCCCGACTTGATAAAATCAGGATGGTAGGCAAATACATAGTACCCGCTGCCAGGATCTCTCATCACTGCACCAACAGGGGTTCCCCAAATATCCACCTCTATTCGATTGACTGGTTTATACGTCGCCATCTGTTGTCCCTTTACGCGACTTTCTCTCCTTAAACACTCGTTGTCTTGGTGTTTTCAGATTGGCCATAGTTAGCGGATTTATCGATATTTTCGGGGAAAGAGAGGTTAACCAGTCTGTGCGCCCCAAGACTCTCAGCACGCTTATCAAGGTATGAGACGTTGATGTTTTGCCTGATTCAAGTCTCTTGACAGCATTAAGGGCAATACCTGCCTGCGCTGCAAGCTCGCGTTGATCAATATTGCGCATCAATCTCAGGGTGCGTATTTGCTCCCCCAGGATTTGCTCAAATTCTTCGACTGTTTGGTAACTTGACATAAAGATCTCTCAATAGGCTAATATAGATTAAACAATACTCAATAGCCCTATAAAAGTCCACACTAAAATCAAGCGCAATTCGCTAGTATGGCCTTTATAGAAACTATTGACCAATATAGTGGTATCTATGTACTATATGTAGAATATAATGCAAAACTGAGTACTAACCGAATAAAGAACCAGCGAACGAATTACACCACGATGAACAATGAATCAAAAAGAACCAGCACAGAGCGAAGTCGACTCCATGTGTCTGACATGAGTGTCAACAGCAGACGTGGTATACTGAGCAGCCTGGTCTATTCGGCAGCCACCATTTGAAAGCGTCCAGAGCACTTCCTCAGACTTGCTGAAGATTGGCGCTAATCAGGTAAACTATTCAGATTTTTTCTGTGTTGTTGTTCTGTATGTCAAAAGGGGACGGCAGATTTTATCTCATGTTGCTATAGTCCGCGCCTTGCCAATACGACGGCTGATAACTCTCTGGATGTCGTCAATAATAGCTGCGGTTCCGGATACTGTTCTGTATTCGTCTGCCAGAATTTCTGCTGCAACTTCGACTCTTTCAGCCGTTTGTCTCAATGAACTTTTAACAATGCGGATGTCTATGCCGATTTCAGCAGCAAAATGTTTCAGATCGCTCGACTGAAGATAGCGAGGGTCACTCTGTCCTCCCATCTTCATGGCAAACTTGTTGTTGATTCGTTCATACACGGCAGTGCTGATGATGTCGTAAAACGGCGCCAGTCTGACGATTCCATCTTTATAGAGAAAAGACAGGTTTTTACCATGCGCGTCAGCATTACCGATGATGAAGTTGAACAATGACCAGTTAAGAAGAAGCTGGATGTCCAATAAAGGTTCACTGCTCCATTCCTCGACCAACTGGAAGCAATCCTGAAATCCTGGTCCACCCTCCTTTTCGTATTTAATCTCCGGCGCTATCCCTAGAGCCTGACAGAAATCCTCCTGGTGCAGGCGCTCAATTATGCCGATAGCGGTGTGCTTCCGATCATAGCGCTCTACCATGTATGCCGGTTCATTGCCGAGAGTGACAACCTCAGCAATTGGGACCGGAAGACCGACTCTTGCCGCCAGGTTCATACAAAAGGCTTCATTGGCAACACTATTCTCCAGTTGGAAGATAGCTGTTTTGATAATGTGTGAAGACGGGTTGATCCCTTCGGGGATGAAATAGTCGTTACCGTCATAATAGACCGGAAGCTTGTTCTGGGCGCCGGCCAGTGACAGTCTGACTCCATCTTCACCTGCCAGAAAGGGATGAACCGGCAGATTCGCAAGCTCCAGTGCAAGTGCATCTGCAGTTATCGGTCGGTAATGACCAATGGCTGCACAGTTGCTGTCAGGATTTGCAAGTGATAGAGCCCCGGCGCAGTCACCAGCAATCGCTTCGAGCAGGCCGAAGACGTTTTCGGGCGAAACTCCAACCTGCCGGGCAACCTGAATGCGGATAGCACCTTCGGGGAGCAGATTGGCAAAGAATGACTTCGCTGCACTATCGCCAAAAGGTGCTGACTGTAACGGCAGTTGTCGCGAAAGGGGAAGGGGGGCCTGACTATTCAGGTAATCAGGATCATACGCGAAAGAAAGGGTCACGCCGTCACGCATAAGCGCTCCAGCCAGTTTCATGCCGATGTATACGGAGAGAGTGCTTTTCATGGAATCATGCCTTGAGCGGATTGGCGGAACGCGGGAAGATGTAAACCTCCAGCCCCAGTTTCTTCAGAACCTGGAGTGTTTTACCAAGCTCAGCGGTTTCTTTACCGTTTTCAAGTTGAGATAGGAACTTGGTACCCACCCCGGACAAGCCGGCAGCAGCATCCTGTTTGACGCCGATCTCCTTACGCTTGGCACGGATAATCCTGCCGATTTCATGAGAGGTGGTAATTCTACCGTATAAGTTATCGTGAGCAATCGTCTCAGCAGTTTTCATAGTCACTCCATGTTCGAACGGACATAATCTGCATATTACTGGCAAGTAGAAGGTTAATATATCTGTACGGATATATATGCAGAAAAGCAATGATAATCTGAAATATATTTCCGTACGGTAATATCGTGAACGGTTCTCTGAGGCATTATAGGATAGAGATATATTTACCGTGATGCATAGCTCAATTTGCCTGGCAATTCTCTGTTCTGCTGTCATATAGAAGCACCGACAGATTTTAACAGAGTAGACCTTAGAATTTTGTTGACATATAAACATATAAATTACTATATATATATTTATATGAATTCAAGATGCGAGGAGCTCCTATGATCAGGTATATTTTTATTATTTCCTTAATCGTTGCAAGCAGTCGCGTCGCCTGGGCAGAATCATACCGGCTGAGTTTGAAGGAGGCCGTCACTATGGCTGTTGAAAAAAACAGTCTGGTACGGGCAGCCGGGTTTACCGCTGAAGCTGGCCGGCAGGGTATTGACATCGCCACATCCCGCTACTATCCGGCGGTCTCTTTCAATGAGAGCTTCACCGCATCCAACTCGCCGACACAAACGTTCATGATGAAACTGGATGAGGGCCGCTTCAGCCAGAGCGACTTTGTGATTAACAACCTCAATAATCCAGGCGAGGAGCATGACTTTAAAACAGCTGTCACCGTCAGGCAGACTATCTTTGATCCATCCATTGCTCCTGCGCGGGAAATGGCTGTTCAGGATTCCAGGATTAAAGACACAAGGCTTGAAGGCTCAAAACAGGAAACAGCCTTTAGAGTGCTCAAGGTATACCTCGATGTTCAAAAAGCTCAGGCCCGTATCAGAGCAGCTGAGCAGGCAATCAGCGCCGCCCGGGAAAACCTCAGGCTCACCGAAGTACGTAAGCAGGCAGGTATCGGCTTACGCTCCGACGAATTGAGAGCCCGGACAAACCTCTCTGCAAACGAGCAACAACTCATCAGCGCTGAGAATAATTTCACCATTGCCAAAATGCAGTTAGTCGATCTCATTGGCCTCAACGAAAAAGACACTATCGACATTAACGAGGCAACGATAATTGGCATTCCATTACCGCAAAACAGTGAAGAACTGGTCAGTGCTGCACTTGATAACAGAACGGAAGTAAAGTTGTCCCGGGCGGAAAGTGAAAAAGCAGATGCCGCCCTGCGGCTTGCCAACAGCAGTTACTTGCCCTTGGTCGGTGCCTATGCTTCCTACCAATTAAATTCCAAAGATACCCCCTTTGCGGCCGACAACAATTCCTGGACTGCCGGAGTTGCTCTCACCTGGGAACTGTTTGATGGCTTCCGTCGCGCCAGTGAACTGAACAAGACCACAGCAGAAAAGGCCGCCACAATGGAATTGCGTGAGCATGCAAAACGTGATGCATCGCTGCGAATCAGGGAAAGCTATCTGCGGAGTACGGAAATGGGTAAGCGTCTGGAAGTTGCCAAAAATGTCCTTCAAGATGCCGAAGAGACAGTGCGCCTGCTGACCAGGCGTTTTGAGAATTCAATGGCGATAATGATCGAGCTGCTTGATGCCCAGACCGTACTCAACCAGACCAGGAACGAACTTGTCGAGTCGGAAGCTAATTATGCTCTGGCCAAAGGCTATGTCTATTTTACTGCAGGAACTTTTCTGAAGGAGATAACCAAATGATCTTGAATAGATCGGTGTACAAAACTGTGTACGGACCTGGCAGCGTTATAGCGATGATCCTGGTTCTCCTCGCTTTAGGCGGCTGTGGCAAAAAGCATGAAGAGGGTGGAAAAAAAGATGCCGCTGCCCCTCAGGTTGTCAAAGGCGTGCTTCTGGAAACAGTAGCAACAGCCACCATGCAGGAATCACTCGAAGTGGTTGGGACGGTTCGGTCCCGTACCAGTGCACTGGTTGCAGCGCGCATACCCGGTATCATCAGCGTGCTGAAGGTGCGCGAGGGTGATCGGGTGCATAAAGGACAGCTGCTGGCCCAGCTTGATGCTCAGGAAAACCAGGCAAATGCAGCAGTCGCTGTTGCCGGAATCGAGGAAGCACGACGCAGCCTGAACGAGTCCGTGTCCCGCAAGAAACTGGCTGACGCTACCTTCGAGCGCTACCAGCAGCTCTTTAAGGAGCAGGCCATCACACGCCAGGAGTTTGATGTCAAGCAGACCGAAAAAGAGCTGTCTACCCAGGGAGTTGCCCGTGCCGAAGCGCGTTTGAAACAGGCTCAAGAGGGGTCAAAGGCTGCCGGCACCATGGCGGATTACACGAAGATTATTGCTCCTATCTCAGGAATCATCACCAGCAAGCCGGCCGATCTGGGCGCAACCGTCTTCCCTGGCCAACCCGTAATGACCATTGAGGATGAGGGGAGTTATCAACTCGATCTAGCCATACCGGAATCCATGGCAGTCAGAGTCAAGCCGGGAGCTCCTGTGCAGATAACTCTGGATGCACTCAATAGTTCATTTACATCACGAATTTCCGAAATAGTTCCTACAGCTGATCCGGCCAGCCGCACTTTCACTGCAAAAGTTGGCCTGAATCAGGGAGGTTTAAAGTCCGGGATGTTCGGCAGAGGGACAATCACGCTTGAATCCACAGTTAAAGGCATGGCTGTGGCACGGAAAGCCGTTATCGATCGCGGTGCCATGACCTCAGTTTGGGTGGTGGACAAGGATAGCATCGCCCATATGCGACTGGTCAAGGTCGGCAAGGCCCTTGGTGACAAAGTGGAAATACTCTCTGGTCTTATGGATGGCGAAAGACTCATCAGCAGCGGTGCTGAAAAAATCAGCGAAGGGACAAAGGTGGAATAGGTCATGGAAAATCTCGGCTTTGCCGGAAGAATAGCCCGCGCCTTTATTAATTCGAAATTAACGCCGTTGATTGTCGGAGCTTCCCTTTTGC
Organism: uncultured delta proteobacterium; assembly: GCA_963787125.1. Classification (GTDB taxonomy): domain Bacteria; phylum Desulfobacterota; class Desulfuromonadia; order Geobacterales; family DSM-12255; genus VEOV01. The sequence continues at coordinate 33,044 of CAWBBV010000014.1, read as the reverse complement.
TGGGCCTGTTCGCGATCAAGATGACGCCACGTGAGGAAGAACCGCAGATCGTCGTGCCGATGGTGGATATCTATCTGCCGATGCCCGGTTCCTCACCGCAAGAAGTGCAGGAGCGGGTGGTCAAGCCTTACGAGGCCAAGCTATGGGAGATCAAGGGGGTCGAGTACCTTTACTCCATGAGCCGTCCCGGCATGGGGATCATCACGGTCCGCTTTCTGGTCGGTCAGCCGATGGAAGAGTCGCTGGTCAAACTCTACAACAAGGTCATGAGCAATCGGGCTATTCTGCCGCCGGGCGCCGGCGAGCCGCTGGTGGCGCCCAAGTCTATTGACGACGTACCGATTATGGCGCTGACCCTTTGGTCGGAGCGTTATGACCACGGCACACTGCGCAGTCTGGCCGGAGAAGTGGCTGATGAATTGAAAAAAAGTGAAAACAGTGCTGAAGTCGAGATTAAAGGGGGGCTATCCCGCCAGTTGCGGGTAACCCTTGACGCACCCCGTCTGGCCGGGTATGGGCTTTCACCACTTCAGGTTGCGGGCGCTCTGCACAAGGGGAATGCCTCACTTTCTTCAGGCGCATTTGCCGGTAGCAACAAAGAGACCTTGGTAGAGACCGGCGGTTTTCTGGAAAATGCCGAAGCAGTCAAACGACTGGTTGTCGGTGTTTTCGGTGGCAAGCCGGTTTACCTCTCTGATGTTGCAGCAGTAACAGATGGTCTGCAGGAACCGCAGGATTATGTATTTATGGGGATGGGCCCTGGAGCCCAGGCAAAGAATCTGAGCGGTAATCCCAAGCAGGATTATGCGGCGGTAACAATCTCTGTAGCCAAGAGAAAGGGTGCCAATGCCACCTGGGTGGCTGAGGATCTGGTTAAAAAGGTCGAATCTCTCAAAGGGAAAGTTATTCCCGCCGATGTGCAGGTTACGGTAACCCGCAACTACGGGGAGACCGCCAAAGAGAAGAACAATGAACTTCTCTTCCACATGTTTCTGGCAGCTATTTCGGTAACAATTCTGATCGCGCTTTTCATGGGGTGGCGAGCCGGGGCAGTGGCCGCTATCGCGATCCCGGTCACCCTGGCGTTGACCATGCTGATCTTCTACCTGATCGGTTACACGCTCAATCGGATTACCCTCTTTGCCCTGATCTTCTCTATAGGCATTCTGGTGGATGATGCCATTGTCGTGGTGGAGAATATTCATCGCTACTTCACCACCACCGTCCTGAAACCGCTGGAAGCTGCCATTAAGGCGGTCGACGAAATTGGCAATCCGACCGTTCTGGCAACATTTGCCGTTATCGCTTCGATTCTGCCGATGGGTTTCGTCGGCGGCCTGATGGGTCCCTACATGCGGCCAATACCGGTCGGCGCCAGTATGGCCATGCTCTTCTCCATGCTTATTGCTTTTATAGTCACTCCCTACTTTGCCTTCCGTTTCATGAAAGGTGAGTCACATCATGGCAGCAGCGCAGCGCCGGAAGATTCGCGGCTGACCGCTTTCTATCGTCACTGGATGGGGCGGCTGATTCACGAGAAAAAGCTGCGTTACGGATTCCTGACCTCGGTGGTGGTTATGCTGCTCCTCTCCTGCTCCCTGATCCTGTTCAAGGCGGTCACGGTCAAGATGCTCCCCTTTGACAACAAGAACGAGCTGCAGGTGATCATCGACGCTCCCGACGGCACGCCGCTGGAGCAGACTGCCCGTATCACCCGCGAGATGGGTGATGCTTTGCGCACCGTGCCGGAAGTGACCGATTTTCAGATGTACATCGGTACCAGCGCCCCCTTCAACTTTAACGGCCTGGTCCGGCACTATTATCTGCGTAAAGGGAGCAGTCTTGCTGACATTCAGGTGAATCTTCTCCACAAGGAAGAGCGCAAAGATCAATCCCACGCCATAGCCAAACGAATCCGGCCACTGGTAAAAGCCATTGCCGACAAGTATGGCGCACGGGTGAAAGTTGCCGAGATTCCTCCCGGACCGCCAGTGCTGGCCACCCTCGTGGCTGAAGTCTACGGGCCGGATGATGCCAGCCGCGCCGGTATTGCCGGAAAGATAAAGGCGATCATGGCGAAAACTGCCGGTGTGGTTGATGTGGATATGTACCGTGAGGATGACCAGCGCAAGGTCACCTTCTCGGTCGACCAAGAGAAGGCAGCGCTTTCCGGCATTGCTGTAGAGGATGTCGCCGGGACACTGGCTATCGCTCTTGGCGGGCAGAATGCCGGCATATTGCACCTCCCGAAGGAAAAGTCGCCGGTTTACATCAATATGCGTCTGCCAGCCAGTCAACGGAGTTCCGTGTCAGCTCTGGCCTCGATCAACGTGCCGGGGCCGCGCGGCTCGGTGCCACTTTCCCAGTTGGTGCGGGAGACTGTTGGTAGCGAAGAGAAAACGCTCTACCGCAAAAACCTCAAAAACGTGGTCTACGTAATCGGCGACGTGGCCGGCCAGATTGAAGCGCCGGTCTACGCCATTCTGAAGATGCAGAAAGAGATTGGCGATCTGCCGACTCCTGACGGCTCAAAGATTGAGGTCCTCGCATCAAGGCAACCCTGGAGCGAGGAAAAAATGGGGATGAAGTGGGATGGCGAATGGCACATTACCTACGAAGTCTTCCGCGACCTGGGGATCGCTTTCGGTGCGGTGATGGTGCTGATCTATATTCTGGTTGTCGCCTGGTTCAAGGACTTCACCACACCGCTCGTCATTATGGCACCTATTCCGCTCACCCTGATCGGTATCCTTCCGGGGCACGCCCTGTTCGGGGCATTTTTCACGGCAACTTCCATGATCGGTTTCATTGCCCTGGCCGGTATCATCGTCCGCAACTCGATTATTCTCATCGATTTTGCCGAGATGAAGCGCCGCGAGGGTATGGCCCTGGATGAAGCAATCATTGAGGCGGGTGCAGTCCGCTTCCGGCCTATGCTTCTGACCGCCGCGGCGGTCGTGGTCGGCAGTTTCGTTATCGTTTTTGACCCGATCTTCCAGGGTTTGGCCCTGGCGATGATGTTCGGCGAGATCGCCTCGACAACCCTTTCGCGCGTCACTATACCCATACTGTATTACCTGGTGCAGAGCTGGAAAGAAAGTCACCATGTAGGTGAGCCAAAGGAGACGGCTTGATGACGTGTAAAATAAACGCTCAAACGAGGTTCCCCGGGATCGACCGATCGTTTTTTTCTGCGCAGTTGGGTCACGCTCTCGTCCGGTCGCCCAATACCTTGTCCGCCAAGGGTTTAAAGAGGTCTATATTATGACTGATGGCATTGTTGGCTGGAATCGCAATGGATTTCAGGTTGTGAGGTGAATATGAGTAGCTATGAAAAAACTGCTCAGCTGCTTAAAGTGCTTGGGCATCCATTGCGATTAAAAATTGCAGTCGGACTGGTCAAACAACCTAAATGTGTCAGAGACATTTGGGGATGTCTTGGTTTGCCACAAGCAGTGATATCCCAACATCTTGCACTTCTGAAAAAAAGTGGTGTCATTGCTGGCCAACGTCACGGGGTCGAAATGCACTACACTGTTACTGACCCTATTGCCAAGGCTATTATTGATTTTCTCGATCAAAATTAATTCAAACAGAGCAAACCCCACTTAACTTAAATATGTTTGCTGCGTAAGGCCTGCAACATAACCAGTGAAATGGAGTAATCAAATGGATCAATTCTGGCAACAGTTAAGGAAACCGTCAACCCTGCCAAACAGCCTGCCGGTGTCAATCTGGTTCGTGACTTGTCAGTGATTGATGGGCTGAAAATCAAAATGCGCGGTAAGCGACTGGCGATCTGTCAATAAATCGCCTATAGCCGGATGTAAACCCATGGCTCAACCACTCTTTTTTTGTATAAACCATGTTAATAGGGATGAGGATTCATGAAAAACCTGCTGAGCTACCAGATTCTCATACCGCTTGTTCTTTTGCTTGGGTTTGCACCATTTTACCCCCAGCCGCATGTCGTTGAAAAATTCAGAATGCTGCTGGCCGGTACGCTGAAAAAACCGCTCGATGTTTTTGATTTGATCTGGCACGCCTGGCCTTTCCTTTTGTTGTTTTACCGGATTGTCCCGGACGTCAGACGGCTGTTGAAGCGGTGATACAAAATAGACAACATAACCGGGAGACACTATGAAACCTGTTTTATCGATGCTCATTTCGTTTGTAGTACTGAGCTGGTACTGCTCTGTTGCTGTCTTTGCAGCCACCGATCACACCCCATTAATCAAGGGGCCGTTTAAAACTGGCGAACAGGTCACCAAAGTCTGTCTCCAGTGCCATGAGAAACAGGCGAAAGACTTTATCAAAACCAGCCATTGGACCTGGAAAGGCACGCCGAATCATCTTCAGGGTAAAGAGAAGAACACAGAAGAGTTCGGCAAGGCAAACATGCTCAATGCTGTCTGCACCTCTATAGAAGGTGGCAAGGATGGTATCGTTCATGAACAGTGTTCAAAGTGTCATGCCGGCTACGGTTGGACCCGGACCAAGTTTGATTTCACCGATACGGGTAAAATCGATTGTCTGGTCTGCCATGCCCAAAAAGGCAATTACTCCCGCTCAGTTGGTGGCACTGTCGATATGAAGGCAATCGAGAAAGGCTCTCTGAATCTTGAACTTGCAGCCCGGAGTGTCGGTGTTCCGGGGCGGAATAACTGCGGCTCCTGCCATTACTATGGCGGCGGAGAGGACTCGGTCAAAGTTCCCGGGATTGAATCTACTCTGGAAAAAAAGGATCGGAAGCTGGACGTTCATATGGGGACCAAAGCCAGCGGCGGTGGGGACATGACATGCCAGTCCTGCCACGTGACGAAAGAGCATAGAATCGCCGGAGCTTCCAGTATGACTGCCCACTACGATTCCCGGGTGAACTGTGAAGATTGCCACAGTGGCGTCAAAGCCCCTCACCAGAAATCAAAGAATGGCGCAATTATAGAGCGGCACGCCGCCAGAGTTGCCTGCCAGACCTGTCACATCCCGTATTTTGGTAGATCACAGGCAACAAAGATGGAGTGGTACTGGTCTGACGCCGGCAAAGATCTCAAATCGGAAGAGCAGTTTGATAAAGAGACCTACGTGAAAAAAATGGGACGATTCAAGTGGGGGATGAACGAAAAGCCGGTTTATGCCTGGTACAACGGCAGCATTGAACATTACATGAAAGGTCAGAAAATCAAGGACCCGTCCAAGCCAGTGGTCATTACCAAGCCTGTCGGCAGCATTAAAGATAAAGCCGCCAAAATATATCCGTACAAGCTGTTCATAGGCGACCTTCCCATGGATTCAACCTACAAATATCTAAACGTATTTCAGCACTATAAATCTTTCTGGGTTGACTATAACTGGGAAAAAGCTCTCGCCGGCGGGGCTGAAGGGTCTGGACTCCCCTATAGTGGCAAATATCAGTTCGTTAAGACGGCCTCCTATTTTGCGATCAGCCATGAAGTTGCTCCCAAAGAAGAAGCTCTTCAGTGTGGTGAGTGCCATGCAGGTGGTGGACGGATGGATTGGAAAGCGCTTGGATACAAGGGTGATCCGCTGACTACTGGCAGCAGAAAGTTTAATGCAGCTGACAAGAAAGCGAAATAATTTACCGTTACTTCTCAATTACAGAGCAATATTCTGTGAACTGGTGTAGCTCCTAAGACAGAAAAGGAATATTGATGATGCAGGCACAAGAATTAGCCAAACGAATAAAATCTAAAAATGCACTAATTGTCGTCGATGTTCGTACCGGCTTTGAATTTAAATCAGGCCACATACCCGGCGCAATTCATGCGCCGACCTGGAAAATACTGCTCAGGCTGGCACGCATTCCGGCAGACAGACGTGCCGAACTGGTGGTGACCTGTGAACATGGTCCTCGTGCCCAACTTGCCAAGGGACTGTTGGGAATGTTCGGCTATCGAAATGTCACACTTCTTGAAGGACATATGGCTGCCTGGAGGAGTGCCGGGCAGCCACAAGAAAAGTAGCTGAGAGAAGTTATTGCACCATGATTGCCTGCTTTTATACCGTTCCACGACGCTTTTCAATGTCGAGCAGAATCTTTTTGATATCAAGCCCGCCACGATAGCCGACAAGTTTGCCATTGGTGCCGATAATCCGGTGACAGGGGATAAACAGGGGGATTGGGTTTTTATTGTTTGCCAGACCCACAGCACGAGCAGCTTTCGGGCTGCCGGCAGCGATGGCGATCTCCTTGTAGCTGGCCGTTTTGCCGTAAGGAACTGCGCAGAGAGCATTCCAGACAGTGCGCATGAAATCAGTCCCCTGAGGAGAAAGCGGCAGGGAAAAGGTCTGCAGCTCGCCGCCAAGATACGCCTCAAGCTGGTGGAATGCCTCTTTGATGACGGCAGTTTCCTTTATGGTAATGTCCTCTGGGATGGAGTCGGTTTCGAAAAAGAGCTTGGTTACCAAGCCGTTTTCTTCAGTGATGCCGATGTTACCAATGGTCGTTTGCTGAAAAAAGAGATTCATCTGTTGTCACCTCCTGTACAGATAAATAAGCCTGCCAGAGCCAGCTGTCCACGCTTTTTTACCTTCAGCCTACAGCCTGAATTTCTCCTCAGAGTCCCAGATCCTTCGGCTGCCTGCCGGCATCAGGAAAAAAGAGGGGGGCACCAAATTTCTCCACCCCGAAGCGACCGATATGCTCCTGGGTTTTCTTTGCCACCATGAAGTCTGCAAAGGCCTTGCCGCCCAGAACGTTGATTTTGGGCGACTTGACCGGGTTGAGTTCTATAACATGATAAATGTTGAGCAGCTTACCGTCGCCTTCAACAAGTATTACGAGATTAAGACCTTTTTTCAGTGACAGGTAGGTAGCGCGATCCGTTATGGTGTAACCCTTTTTCTCGGCCGCCACGTTCAGGGTCTGCCCCATGCCGAGGCCGGTCTGCTGATACCATTTCTGCCCCTCAGGATTAACTGCCGCCCCTTTCCAGAGCCCTTTTTCTTTGGCGTCGGTGCCGGAGTTGTCGCCGCGGGAGACGAAAATTGCGCCGGATCGGGCGATACGTTTCAGAGCGTCAGCGGCTGATGCGCCTTTGATTTTAGCCGGATCAGCAGCCGGACCGACCACAACGAAATCGTTATGCATCACCAGGCGGCGGCTGACCCCGAAACCGTCGGCCATGAATTTTTTCTCGGCATCGGGGGAGTGGACCAGGAGGACATCGGCCTCACCTTTTTCCCCCATTTTCATCGCCTGGCCGGAACCGACGGAAATGGTCCTGACTTGCAAGCCGCTCTCCTTTTCGAACAGAGGCACGAGCACGTCAAGAAGTCCGGAGTCCTGGGTACTGGTGGTGGTGGCCAAAAGGACTGTTTTTGGAGCGGCTGCCGCCGGGAGAACGCAAGCGAGCAGGGTCAGGGCGGCTATAAAGAGGGTCGAGGCGGCTATCAGTTTGCGAGTTGTCATGTGAGCTCCTTTCTAAATGCGCGGCTGTGATTATTTGGCTGTCTGCTCCCGCCATTCCCTTGAATCAGGAAAGAAAAGTGGCGCGCCAAAGCGCTCTTTACCGAATTCGGCCACAATTTTCTGCCCCTTGGCTGGAGAAGTAAGCCAGGCAGCAAACCTGGCAACATCCTCATGGTTAACCTGCGGAAACTTTTTGCTGCTGACCGGGATCAGCGAGATCCGGTTGAGGAGGGCTTCGTCGCCTTCAACAAGGATCTCCAGCTTGATTTCTTTCTGTATCGACAGATAGGTAGCACGGTCGATAAGGGTGTATGCATTAGAATTACTGGTGAAACGAAGGGTCGGGACATTGCCTTCGTTCCCTTTTTCATAAATTTTATACCATCTGCCGGACGGTTGCAGTCCTGTCTTGCTCCACAACTCCATCTCCGCCACATGGGTACCGGATTTGTCGCCGCGGCTGACGAAAGGGGCAGCTTTTGCCGCAATTTTGCCAAGAGCTGCGGTTGCTGATTTCATGCCGCGCACCCCGGCCGGATCACCGCTCGGCCCGACGATAACGAAATCGTTATACATGAAAGGAATCCGCTCCGTGCCGAAGCCGGCGGCAACGAACTTTTCCTCCAGCGAGCGGGCGTGGACCATCACCAGATCGACACCCCCTTTTTCGGCAATTTTCAACGCCTCGCCGGTGCCGGCCCCGATATGGCGCACCTGAATGCCGGTCTCCTTTTCAAAGCCATCTTCAAGAGCTGTCACGATTCCTGCGTCAATCGGGCCGATAGTGCTGGCCAACAGGATGAACCCCTTTTCCGCATATACCGTTGTCGTCCAGAGGCAAATCATGGTCAATACAACCAGCTTGAAACCGTTCAGTCGTTTCATACCTGTGCTCCTTTTCCTGCATTCAGGTGAGAGCTGCAAACTTCTCGCACTTGGTTATGGTCGCCATTTTTTTCAGGCGGCTGATGCCGCATTTACAGGCCGCAAAGGCGTCATCGCTGTTGGGAGAACTGGCCGCTACCAGAGAGATGATTTCGCCGACATTGAGGCTGCCGACCCGCCGTATCAGGAGGATATCCTCCAGTTTCCAGCCACGTTCGAGTCCAGCGGCAATCTCTTCCAGTTCACCAACGGTTTCACCGTTAGCGCTGTAGTCGATGGAGGTGGTTGACTTGCCTGACCCGGCCTGTTTCTTGACAATTGCATAGTGAAATACCACGGAGCCGGAAAAGGCCGAGCATATGGAATTATATATTTCTGCCGGATTGATCGGTTCAGCAACAAGTCTGACCATGGAAGCAACTCCTTTATTATGCCGTTTTGCTTGTGTAATACACCGTCAAACAGACTGCCGGGTGCGGGATCACACGGCAGTCTTGTTGGCAGCAGAGCAGGACTGAATCTCAGCTCGCAGATGACTTTATTAAAAGAGCATCTGCGCCTGGAACCTGACCTGCTGATCTCCAGTATCGTTTTTGCCGCTTGTCGATGCTATGGCCGCCTGCTTGTGCACCAGGGTGTAGTCAGCCTGAAGTTTCAGGAAGTTTTTATTGAGGTACCAGGAAGCGGCAGCGGTATTTTCAACCCAGCGATCATTACCGACATTGCGGTTAGGGTCCAGATATGAATAACGGTAGGCGAGTTCAACTTTTTGAGGGATGACGAAGTAGCCTGCCTGGGCATAAAAACCATCGGCACTGACGGTTGACTTCTTCCCTTGCGCCTCAGCGTAGAAATACTCACCCGTGACAGAGAGCCCTTTCCATTTGAAGGCGGTATCAATACCGACTGTGTTGAAATCAAGCACTTCGCCGGCAGTGAATTTTTGTGCAGCCGGCATGAGTGTGCTGCCGATGCTGTACCAGCCGCTGCTTTTGGTAAATCCAAGATTATTGGTTTCGCCGCTGTAAATCGTGTCGCGGTAAAAGTTTGTCCCGACTGATAAAAGTGGTTTCACGCTGTTATCAAAATCAGCCTCGGTATTTTTCAGTTCGCCAAAAGGGTTTACGACTACGCGGGCGGCAAAGGCGTTATCAGTGGTGGTCCGAAAGGTGTTCTGGCCAACGCCTCCCAGGGCGGCGATGCTGTAATTGACAATCCCTTTGGCTACCTTGCCGTGAACTGCCAGTCCCGTGTCATATCCTGGCGCAAAGGCGTTCGTCACAACCGAGGTGTCGACAAACTGAAGTGCGGTGGACGGGGTGAGCCACTGGCGGGCGAACTGAACCTTGTCCTGACCGAAACGGAACTGAACCTCATCATAGAGTCGGTAGTTCATCCAGCTTTCCTCCATCAGTCCGCCGTTTGTGGTTGTCCCGCCGGTAATATTGGAAAAATTGAGAGACAGTTTATAGGTGAGATCCTTGCTGTAGGCATTGCCGCCAAAGAGGAGCTTGATCCGTTTCAGCTCGAATTTGCTGGAGTTCTGTGCATGCTTGCTGGCCGTGTCATTGTCTTTATCAAGGTCCATAAAGGTATAGCGCACCTGGAATAAGCCGCCGATGGAGCTGCTGAAGTTTCCGTCGGCAGAGGTGAAATTGAACCCTTCCCCCAGTTTGTATTTAACCGGACTGCTCTTGACGATCTCTTTATAATCTTCTTCCGAAATGACACCTTTCTCCTTGAGGACGTCCTCAAGGGTTTTAGCCTCTGTAGTCTGCACAGCCAGTGCTGCTGCCAGAATGGTAACTACCAATACACTTTTTTTCACAATTTCCTCCGGTGGATATTAATGCGGGACAAATCCCGGTCTACGCTCCCTGTTCAAAAAACAAAAAACCCCTTCTCCGGATGGAAAAGGGGCGCGGACGCACCACCGGCAGTGGTTCGTCAAGCGCAAGGCGCCTGTCGGACATAGGTAAAGCAGTTCACCCTGAGCGCGACAGGTGCCTATCCCCTTTTCAAAGGAGGGCGGCGCTGTTTCCGGCGACACCCGCAGGTCGCACGCCGTGAGGATTTATCCCTGTTAGGCTGATGCGACTCGGAGACTGGCTGAATGTGGCGGCACTATAACGATAACCGCAATTACTTGCAAGCCTGAAGGGTAGAAAATTAGTTCGTGTGCGGTTTATTTCTGCCAGGTCGAGTGCCTGACAATGAAAAATCGATTCGTACGAGCAATGGCACGATCACTCATAATTCACCAATTACCATTTGAGACATTTTTAACTGATATATGAGAGTGGGGTAGGGGCTGAGGGGACTTTCTATCAGTTGACTAGCCCGTTACTTAAATCGACAAATCAACTATGTCCCCCTCATTTCAAAGCTCGTACTCAGCAAAAGTGCCCTACGATTACTAGAATTGACACGAGTTATCAAATTTGCTAACCTCTCAGTCATGAATTACACCATCGAATATTTCCATTCTCGCATCCAATCCGAAATAGAATCCTGGCCTGACGGCATACTTGCCGATTACGCCAGAATTCTCGAACTACTGATGGAGTTCGGACCAAACTTGCGCATGCCTCACTCACGCGCAATGGGAGGAGGTATCTTTGAGGTGCGTCCTCGTGGGAGAGAAGGAATTGGACGGGCATTCTATTGTTTTGTTGTTGGACAGCGCATCATAATATTGCATGCGTTTATCAAAAAAACACAGGCCACACCGGAGCAGGAACTGAAAACAGCCCGGAAAAGATTGAAGGAGGTTCAAAATGGCTGACTTGAAATATCAACCGGTAACTCACGACCACAACGCATTCCTTGATAAAGCCAAGAAACGCGAAGAGTTCAAAAAGGCATACGAAGACTTGGAAGAGGAATACGCTTTGGCTAAAGAAATGCTTTCCGCTCGTGCCAGAATGGGCCTCTCGCAGGAAGCCGTAGCTGAAATAATGGGAACAACAAAGAGTGCGATATCAAGGTTGGAAGCAGCCGGGAAACATGCCCCTTCCCTAACCACCCTCAAAAAATATGCTCACGCCGTCGGTTGCCACCTTGAAATTAAATTTGTTCCAGAGCATGCCCAACAAGGAAGTTAGACCGGGGTAAAAAGCTGCCCGGTCAACTCCTGACCCGATGGAAGACCAAATGAACCATACTGCTTTTGAAAAACTTCTTATCAGCTCTCCTTTTATCCTCGGTGAAGGCGCGGTCATCGAACGTCTACGCCGCAACACCGATCTGGAGCTTGACCCTTTTCTGGTCAATTCTGCTTTTATCTATGACGATGTGAAGCGGTCGTTACTGGAAACCATCTGCCGACAGTACCTGGATATTGGTCGCGAGTTGGACGTGCCACTGCTGATGTCTACCCCTACCTGGCGAGCGAGCCAGGAAAGGATCGCTGCGGCCGGTCTGTCCGGGATAGACGTGAACGGCGATAATGTCAGGTTTCTTGATACACTGCGGGAAAGTTACGGAGGGTACGCAGAGAAGGTCGTCATCTGTGGCCTGATGAGTTGCCGCGGAGATGCCTACAAACCTGCCGAGGCGCTGCCCGTTGAAGAGGCTCAGATGTACCACACGTGGCAGGCCCGGAAACTTGCTGATGCTGGTGTTGATTTTATGCTCGCAGCAACTCTCCCGGCCTGTTGCGAGGCTACTGGCCTAGCGCTTGCTCTTGCCGCCACAGGTCGGCCATACATTATCAGTTTTATTGTCCGCCCAGAAGGAACTCTGTTGGATGGCACGCCACTGAAAGATGCCATCATGGCAATCGACGATACCGTGACCCCACAGCCATTGGCCTACATGATCAACTGTAGCCATGCATCATTTGCAAGAGCAGCACTCTTGCACGGGTCCAACTCATCATCCCTTGTTCGGCAGAGGGTAATCGGTCTCCTTGCAAATACTGCCGCTCTCAGCCCCGAAGAGCTGAATGAGAGTACCAGCCTGGTGGAGGAAGTTCCGGAAGTCTTCGGCAAACACGTGGCAGCGTTACACCGGGAACTTGGTTTGAAGATACTGGGTGGCTGCTGCGGAACCGATGAGCGCCATATCCGTTCTTTGGGCATCCAGCTTGTAGCCGGCGGATAATTCACTTGCTGACAGCATACAACAACCTAGAAAGCTTTGGACGTCCTTCGCATATTCACATTCAAGGAAACGGGGTGGTTTAACTCTTGCTTGGACTCGGTCTCGGCGGAAAACCTGCCGAACCGGTCACACTCATACCCGTTATCGTCCTGAAGGAGCAGCAGCGCCTGACTGAGCTGCTCACCTCCATCGAAGCGACCGCCCGGCAGAACAAGGCGAAGATCGCCAATCACGACGCCTACACCGTCGAACTGGAGCAGCAGCGCCTTGAATCGGTAAACTGGCGGGAAAAAAACTCGTTGACCGAGAAGCTTATCGAGAACGACAAATTTGATCCTGCCAGATATCTTACCACCTTCAAGATGATTGACAGTCCGTACTTCGGGGTTGTCGGCATTAACGACACCGATAAGCGGATCGGCGCCAAAGAGTATCTCCTTGGCAAGCAGGGGTTCGTCTCCCATGACAACCGGGCTTTGGTGGTCGATTGGCGCAAGGCGCCGATCTCCCGCTTTTTCTATGATTATGAAGTCGGTGATGATTACCTGGAAACCATTCAGGGGCGGGAGCGGGAAGGGTTGATAACCCGGCGTGACACGGTGGAGATCGTGAAGCGCAACCTGCGGCGGCTGGAATGTGGTACAGAGTCTTTTGAACTGGCCGGCGGCAGCTGGCTGAAAAAAGACCGGCAGCAGCTGTCAACCAGTGACACCAAGGCGGCGAATCAGGACCATCGCATGGTGGATATCGTTTCGCTGATCTCTCCGGATCAGTTCCGGATGATTACCGCGGAAGCCACTGATGGCTGTACCCTGATCACCGGCGGGGCCGGCAGCGGCAAGACGGTGGTGAGCCTCCACCGGCTGTCATGCCTGCAGTTCAACGACCCCGCCAGATTTACCCCTGAGCGCTGTCTGGTCCTCATGTTCAACAAGGTGCTTCGTAACTATGTCAGGCAGACTTCCGCCGAACTGCTCGGCAGCACCCGGGTGGACACCTTCAGCGCCTGGGCACTTGGCGCCATCACCGCCCTGACAGGCAAGGTCATCAAACCTGTTGTGGGTGATAGTCTGACCCGGCAGAAGAAAACATCACAGCTTTCCGGCCTTTTGGTCCGCTATGTTAAGGAAGTGCAGGAGCCGGACCCGATCCAGGATCTGTGGCGATTTTACGGCCAGCCTTATGTTCTGGAAGTCATGTTTGCCGAGGGCAAGGGGAGCGAAGCGTTTCTGGCCGATTTACGCAAGCGTTATGCGCTCAAAAGCCAGGCTGTGTCGTTTGCCGATCTGAGCGTGCTGCTCAGGCTTTGCCAGCTGCGCGAGAAGTACGGTCCGGTGCGCGAAGCTCTCGGCTGGTACGCCCATATCATTGTGGATGAAGGCCAGGATCTGTCGCTCCTGGAACTGGAGGCGGTGCTCGCGGCAACGGACGAGCGCAGCAGCATAACGCTCAGCGCTGACAGCAAGCAGCAGATCCTTTCCTGGGTCGATGGGGCCGACTTTGATGTTTTTCACAAAAACCTGCAAGAGGTCGGGGTGAGCAACGAAACTCTGGCAGTTTCCTACCGCTGTCCCAAAGAGATTATGGCGCTGGCTGCCATGATCAGCAGCCGGGCAAGTGAGCAGGTCGGCAGGCATTCCGGCGTGCTTGAGTATCATCGGACAGCAGATGAGAGTAGCGCCCTGGCGCTGCTGCGCCGGTTGGTGGAGGAGCTGGTGGTCGCTGATCCGCACAGCCTGACCGCTGTTATCTGCAAGAAGAAGACAGATGAGAGAATGCTCCACAAAGCGTTAACCGGCATCAGCGGGCTGCACCAACCGGGTGAGTTGACCTTCGAGCCCGGCGCGCTGGTGACGATCGCCCATCAGGTCAAGGGGGTGGAATTCGCCAACGTGATCCTTTACGACCCCAATTCCAGTGACTTCAGAAGTTCTGCTCTGGACCGGAATCTGCTTTATGTCTGCGTTACCCGGGCCTGCAAGCGACTGGACATTGTTCATTGGCGGGAGCTTGCCGCCGGGCTTGCGTGAGGCGACTGTCCGGGAAATCAAGCAGAGTAGTGAAACCATAAATACCAGATCAAACCACCGACGCTCCCGTAGAGAAGCACACTCCTCCAATTACAGGCTACTCTGACATCCTGGCGACTGGGTAGCGCATTGTAGATAAGCAGGAACAGAGTTGCGTACAGGAGTAAGGTGTTTGTGAAGGTAAGTGGCAGCCAGCTGAACCAGTAGCGGTAGCTGAAGTATGCCAAGGGGATCAGGCTGAGAGGGGCGAAAGCAATCGGCACCGCATTGAATCCGGTAACTCTGCGAAAGGCGACAGAGCCGAGCGTCCATCTGCCGTCACTCCGGCGTTCAGGAATGAGGTTGAAGCTGGTAGGATCTGCCCGAAACAGAATTCCGATCAGGAAATGAGCCAGTTCATGCAAAGTGACACCAGGTAGTTGGGTGATGCAGACCACTATAATGTTTGAATTCCGGGCACTTTTATTCAACAGGAACAGCGTAATAACAAGTGTGATTCCACCGGCATGCCACCAGACCGGAATAGCATAAGTTGGCAGATATTTCTCCCACGTCAACTTTCTTTTCCTTTGAGCGAAGATTTAAGCACAGAGCTGCACTTGAACGTCAATTCCCGCCGGCCAGGCAGAACCATAGCTTCACCTGCATAAGGATTGCGTCCCGTGTGATTATTTTCTGCAATATCAGCCTTTGTCATATACCTGTCACTCAAGAATTATGCCCAGAATAAAGGTAAAGGTAAAGGTAAAGGTAATCCTGACAATTAAATGACTCCGACTCTGATCGGTACGGGTGCTGATCAGATAATATTGAAGATCTTGTAACGCCCGGTGCCTTTGAAAGTAAATTCAAACCGGGATAATGCCGATTTATCAAGTTATTAACTGAAACAGTGCTATTGTAATCCTATGAGTGTCATTTCAAGTCATATCCCTGATACACAGGATAACTTCTTACATACTAAAGACAGTAGTAATGACAGCCGCTCTGCCGTCACTAAAAGCCGGAACCGGTCAGAAAATCCTGCCTTTCCCATTGTCGGTATCGGAGCTTCTGCCGGCGGGCTGGAGGCGCTGGAGCAGTTCCTGCGGCAGGTGCCGGAAAACAGCGGTCTGGCCATTGTTATCATTCAGCATCTGGATCCGACCCACAAAGGGATCATGGCCGAACTGCTGCAGCGGATCACCTCTATGGCGGTGTTTCAGGTCTCAGACCGGATGCGGGTCAAGCCGAATTCCGTCTACGTAATCCCCCCCAACAAAGATATGTCGATACTGCACGGCGTTCTGCACCTGTTTGAACCAACTGCACCGCGTGGTTTGCGCCTGCCGATCGATTTTTTCCTCCGCTCCCTGGCCGATGACCGGCAGGCCGGCAGTATCGGCGTCATTCTCTCCGGCATGGGCTCGGATGGGACGTTGGGACTGCGGGCAATCAAAGAAAGGGGCGGATTATCGCTGGTGCAGGAGCCTGCCTCGGCCAAATTTGACAGTATGCCCAGAAGCGCGATTCTTGCCGGTCTGGCTGACATTGTCGCACCGGTGGGTGATTTGCCCGCCAGGATCATCGATTATCTCCGTCATGCCCTCATAATCACCAAAACTGATCTCCCCCAGGAACTGAACGAACAAGGCTCCCTGGAAAAAATTCTCATTCTGCTGCGGGCCACGACCGGTCATGATTTTTCACTGTATAAAAAGAATACCGTCTGCCGGCGGATTGAGCGGCGGATGAATATTCACCAGATAGACAAAATCACTCTCTATGTACGCTTCCTGCAACAGAACCCTCAAGAGGTGGAACTGCTTTTTCGGGAACTGCTGATAGGTGTTACCAGCTTCTTTCGTGATCCTGAGGCGTGGGAAAAATTACGGAGTGACATTATTCCGGCGCTGCTGGCGGCACGTCCATCAGGCGGGGTGCTGCGCGCCTGGTCGACCGGTTGCTCGACCGGAGAGGAAGCTTATTCGCTGGCCATTGCTTTCAAGGAGGCGCTGGATCAGGTCAAGCCGGCCGGAAACTTCACTTTGCAGATATTTGCCACTGATCTGGACCGGGATGCGATTGATAAGGCCCGTCAGGGGGTTTATCCGCTCAACATCAGTGCCGATGTTTCAGCGGAACGTCTCCAGCGTTTTTTCGTCAAAGACGAGCACTGTTACCGGATCGGCAAGGAGATCCGGGAGATGGTGATTTTCGCCACCCAGAACATCATTATGCACCCGCCGTTTACCAAGCTTGATATCCTCGTCTGCCGTAACCTCCTGATCTATCTGACCCCGGAGTTGCAAAAAAAACTGATGCCGCTCTTTCGCTACAGTCTCAACCCCGGCGGTGTCCTGTTCCTTGGCAGTGCAGAATCTATCAGTACGTATACTGATCTTTTTGCGCCACTGGACATCAAGACGAGACTTTTTCAGCGGCGCGAATCTTCCTTGCCGGAGGAACCGCTCGCATTTCCACCTTCATTTGTCCCGGCTCTGCAAGGAACTTCCCAGGAGGTAAGAATGTCGAAACCTGTTCCTAATCTTCAGACTCTGGCTGATCAGCTGCTGCTGCAGCATTTTTCTCCCGCAGCCGTGTTGACCAGCGATAAGGGGGATATCCTTTATATCAGCGGCCGAACAGGGAACTATCTTGAGCCCGCAGCCGGCAAGGTGAATTGGAATATTTTCGCCATGGCCCGTGAAGGTCTGCGGTTTGATCTGGGGAACACTTTCCAAAAAGTGCTCCGGCAAAAAGGGGCGCTCACGGTTAAAGGTCTTAACGTAGGTACAGACGGTGAAAAAAGGACTGTTGATATCACCATCCAGTTGATTGAAGAGCCGGAAGTGCTGCGCGGCCTGGTAATGATCGTTTTTAAAGATGTGGCCTTAACTGTCGCAAATAAGTTGCACGATCGTACGAAAAACAGCCCGGAATGTAACCTCATGGTCAGTGAGCTGGAGCAGGAGCTGCAAAAAAGTCAGGATGAGCTGCGGACAACACGTGAAGAGATGCAATCTTCCCAGGAAGAGCTGAAATCGAGTAACGAGGAGTTGCAATCCGCCAATGAAGAATTGCAATCGACCAACGAAGAGATGACGACTTCCAAAGAAGAGATGCAGTCTTTGAATGAAGAGCTGCAGACAGTGAACGCCGAGCAGCAGTCCAAGATGGAAGAGCTGTCACGGGTGCACAATGATATGCGAAACCTGCTCAACAGTACGGAAATTGTCACGGTCTTTCTCGATAAAGATCTTCAAGTCAAGCGGTTCACCTTGGGTGCTGATAAACTGTTCAAATTGATTCCGGGGGATGTTGGTCGACCGCTTTCCGATCTTTCCAATAATCTGAATTATCCCGGGATAATTGAAGACGGACGTGAGGTGCTGCGGACACTGGTCTTTTCGGAAAAGCAGGTTACGACTATTGACGGTCGCTGGTTTTCAGTCCGTATCATGCCGTACCGCACCATGGAGGATGTAATCGTCGGTCTGGTGATCACCTTTTCAAATATTACCGTAGCCAAGAAGCTGGAGATGGAGCTGCGTGAGGAAAATGCCCGGCTCAAAAGTCTGCTTGAAGGAAAAGGTTTGTTAAATTAGGAGTCGCTGCACAAGGAAAAGGAAAAAAATTTCATGAAATCGAATTTTAAAATAGTTGCTGCGGTTTTCGGCCTTTTTTTGCTGGTCGTGTTGCTCGTGTCGTTGACTTTTCATTCTTTCAAACAGATTGGAACAGCTGCTGAAGCACGCAAACATACCTTTAAAGTGCTGAACAGTGCGGATGACTTTATGTCAGCATTGAAAGATGCCGAGACCGGTCAACGTGGCTTTTTACTGACCGGTGACGAAGCTTTTCTGCTGCAGTACACAACAGTACGTGACGGTGTCACTCAGCAGCTACAGGAGTTGCGGGCGCAAACTTCAAACAGTGCTGCCCGGAAACATCTGGACACAATTGTTCCTTTGGTGGCTGCCAAATTTACTGAAATGGCTCATGTTGTTAATCTGCGCCGACCCCAGTGACAAGGAGCTGCTTGACAGTACGAATCTGGCGTTCGCCGGTACGCTCGTGGTGAGCGGCAGCGGCCGGGCCGTTGTCTATGCCACCGGCATGACCACCGAGTTCGGCAAGATCGCCCAGATAACCGGTAAAGTCGTTGAAGAAGTTAGCCCGTTGCATATCGAAATCAACCGGGTGAGTCGCATAGTTGCCATCATTGCCCTTGCTTGCGGCGCCGGTTTCTTCCTGATCGGCTCTCTGGTGGGCCACGGTTTCTGGGCCAATTTTCTCTTTGCCATCGGCATTATTATTGCCACCGTTCCGGAAGGACTGCTCCCAACCGTAACCCTGGCGCTGGCTATGGGGAGCAAACGGATGGCGGCCAGAAACGCACTGGTGAAAAACCTCAATGCCGTGGCGGCACTCGGTACGATTGACCTGATCTGTACTGATAAGACCGGTACACTGACGCAAAACGTGATGACCGTGAAAGACTTCTGGGGGACTGATTCACCGGCCATGGCCTGCACGGTTGCCCGACTGTGCAACAATGTCACCGTAACTGCCGATGGGATAAAAGGTGATCCGACCGAGACGGCACTCTACAATTATGCAGTCGAGCAGGGGGCAGGGGAGGGTGAACGGCTGGGCGAGACACCCTTCGATGCCGAACGGAAACGGATGGCCACCCTCCATCGCATTGATGGCAAACTATTTGCCCTGATCAAAGGGGCCGGCGAAACGGTGCTGCCGCTCTGCTCCTCGCAGGGCAAAGACGGCGCGGTCGTCAGCCTGGATAGCACCACCACCGCTGCCCTGCAGGCGCAGTTGCAGACCATGGCCTCGGCCGGGCTGCGGGTCATCACCCTGGCATTCCGCGAACTGGCTGAACAGCCGCCGGGAGATATTCCGGAAGAGGAGCTGGTCTTTGCCGGCTTCATGGGCCTTCTGGACCCGCCCCGGCCGGAAGTGCCACAGGCACTCAAGGAGTGCCACACTGCCGGCATCAAGGTCATCATGATAACCGGAGACGCCGGCCCGACAGCCGCTGCCATTGCCCGGGATATCGGCATGATAACCGGTGATCCGGTGGTTATCGAAGGTCATCAATGCGCCGACATGCCGGACGAGCAGCTGCGCGCCGAGCTGAAAAAAGACAACCTGATCTTTGCCCGCATGTCCCCCCAGAACAAGATGCACGTTGTCAGCCTGCTCATCGAGGATGGCCATCGGGTGGCAGTTACCGGCGATGGCGTCAATGATGCGCCGGCTCTGAAAAAAGCCCATGTCGGCATTGCCATGGGTCTGGTCGGCACCAGCGTCGCCCGTGAAGCGGCCGACATCGTGCTGCTTGATGACAATTTTGCCTCTATCGTTCATGCCATTGAGGAAGGGCGCGCCGTCTTCGAGAACATCCGCAGTTTCATCACCTATATTTTTGCCTCCAATGTTGCAGAGCTCATCCCCTACATCGGCTACATCCTTTTCGAGATCCCCCTGCCGCTCACCATCATGCAGATACTGGCAGTAGACCTGGGCACCGACATGTTTCCGGCACTGGCGCTCGGCTCTGAAAAGCCGGCACCGGATATCATGCAACGACCTCCCCGGCCCAAAAGCGAGCACCTGCTAACAGGTAGAGTCATGGTGCGGTCCTTCCTCTATCTGGGGATGTGGGAAGCAGTTGCCGGTATGTCCGCCTATTTCTACGTCATGTATTATGGTGGATGGAGCTGGGGGCAGCCGCTGGTCCATTCGTCAACACTCTATCTGCAGGCGACCACAGCCTGCCTCGCCGGAATTATCGCCACCCAGATCGCCAACGTCTTTGCCTGCCGTTCACCCAATATTTCAATATTCACCCTGGGGCTACTGTCCAACAGGCTGGTGCTGGCAGGGATAGCCTCTGAACTGTTGCTGGCTGCTTTCATCATCTACACGCCACTCGGCAACTCCCTGTTCGCCTCTGCCCCGATCAGTGCCGATGTACTGCTGCTGCTGATTCCTTTTGCTGCCATGCTCCTGATAATTGATGAAACGCGCAAATATTTTGTCCGGCGCAAGTCGACAGCAGTTCTGTAAATATCTGTTAATATTATAACGGTTTGAAAGTGCTTCGACTCCGCTCAGCGCATTCCTGTTCCCTGAGCGGAGTCGAAGGGAACTTATTGAGAAGGTGAACTGCATGAAAGTTGCGCTAGATAAACAGTGGCATAATCTTCCGGAAGCGGAAGTCATCTACTCCCTGGCTACTGCTGTGGATAAAGGGCTGAACAGCGTCGAGGCTCAGTTGCGCCAGGAGCAGTTCGGTCTCAATACGCTCACCCGAAAAAAGGGTCGTAGCCCGCTCCTCCTGTTTCTGTTGCAGTTCCATCAGCCGCTGGTGTACATCCTGCTTGGCGCGGCTGTAGTTACTACTGCGCTGAAGGAGTGGGTTGATGCAGGGGTTATTTTCGGAGTGGTGCTGGTCAACGCCATTATCGGCTATATTCAGGAGTCCAAGGCGGTCAAGGCTATTGATGCCCTGTCAATGGCAATAACCAGTTCAGCAACTGTGCTGCGGGACAGCGAGCGGCGTCAGCTTCCGGCGACGGAACTGGTGCCGGGTGATATTGTTCTTTTGCAGTCCGGTGACAAGGTGCCGGCTGACGTGCGTCTGCTGAGTTCCCGGGATCTGCAGATCGACGAATCCTCCTTGACCGGTGAATCGGTACCGGTGCAGAAGCAGAGTGAGATGCTGCCCGGTGATACCCTGTTGGCGGATCGGCTCAACATGGCCTATTCCTCGACACTGATTACCTATGGCGCAGCTGTCGGCGTTGTCGTGGCAACTGGCAACAACACCGAAATTGGTCGGATTAATTCTCTTATTGCAGCCGCCGACATCCTGGCGACGCCGTTAACCAAAAAAATAGCCGGTTTCAGTGAACTGCTGCTGTACGTGATTCTTGGGATGGGGGCAATTACTTTTGTCGTTGGTATCCTGAGAGGGGAAACCTGGTTGAACATGTTCATGGCCACCGTTGCTCTGGCCGTAGGCGCCATTCCCGAAGGACTGCCGGCCGCAGTAACGATTACGCTTGCTATCGGCGTCGGTAAGATGGCAAGTCGCAACGCTATTATCCGCAAGCTACCGGCGGTGGAGACTCTGGGAAGTACCACGGTCATCTGCTCAGACAAGACAGGTACTCTCACCAGCAATCAGATGACTGTGCAGGAGATATATGCAGGCGACAGCCTGTTTATGGTGTCCGGCAGCGGTTACACCCCTGAGGGTGATTTCACCTGTGAGAAGAAAAATATCACTCCCATGGACAGTCCTGCGCTGCGGGAATGTCTGCTCGCCGGTCTGCTCTGCAGCGATGCCGTCGTGGTGAAAGTTGATAATGAATGGCGGGCTGAGGGTGATCCTACTGAAGCGGCTCTGGTTGTTGCCGCCCTCAAAGCCGGTTTTGAGCGGGAGCAGTTGAACGCTGATTTCCCTCGTCTCGATGCCATCCCCTTTGAATCTCAATATCAGTATATGGCGACCCTGCATGCTTCTTCAGGCAGCCGCGTTATCTACCTTAAAGGGTCTGTAGAAAGCATCCTGGCCCGCTGTAGCCGGTCATTCTCCCCCACCGCAGAGCTCATCCCTCTGGATGCTGACGCTTGCCATCAGGCTGCTGCCCGAATGGCGGAGAAAGGGCTGCGTGTATTGGCGTTAGCCTACACAGAACGTGACACTGCCACCAAAGGGCTCGAACATGCCGATGTGGCGGAGAAACTGACATTTCTTGGACTGCAGGGAATGATTGATCCACCCCGAGCGGAAGCAATAGCTGCGGTGCAGGTCTGCCAGGCTGCCGGCATCAAGATAAAAATGATCACCGGTGACCACCCCGTTACTGCGGCCGCCATTGCCCGGCAGATCGGTTTGATTGATGGCAGCGGCGGACCTGATCAGCTGTATGCGCTGAACGGTCAGGATATTGAGGCTCTTTCCGATATTAAGTTAAAGGCGGTTGTTGAGCAGGCTGTCGTCTTTGCCCGCGTAGCCCCTGAACAGAAGCTGCGCCTGGTGAAAGCGTTGCAGTCGTCTGGGCATATAGTCGCCATGACCGGTGACGGGGTAAATGATGCGCCGGCGCTGCGGCAGGCCAATATCGGGGTGGCTATGGGAATGGCCGGCACTGAAGTAGCCCGCGAAGCAGCTGATATGCTGCTGACGGATGATAATTTCACTTCAATTGAAGCTGCCATCGAGGAGGGGCGCGGAGTCTACGATAATCTGGTCAAGTTTATTACCTGGACTCTGCCAACCAATCTTGGCGAAGGACTGGTGATCATGGCAGCGGTCTTTGCCGGGGTGCAACTGCCGATTACGCCGGTTCAGATTCTCTGGATCAACATGACGACTGCGGTCTTATTAGGTCTGATGCTTGCCTTTGAACCGAAAGAGCCCGGCATCATGAAGCGGCTGCCCCTGGATCCGAAGCAGCCGCTGTTAACCAGAGAGCTGGTCATGAGAATCGGTCTGGTCGGATTTTTACTGCTCCTGGGGTCGTTCGGACTGTTCGAGTGTGAGTTGAGACTGGGGAACAGTGTGGCGGCAGCGCGAACCTGTGCGGTCAACGTTTTTGTTTTTGGGGAGATAGCATATCTGTTTAATTGCCGTTCACTGCGCCATACCATGTTCCGGATCGGACTGTTCAGTAACCGCTGGGTCCTGGGTGGGGTCAGCCTCATGGTGCTGCTGCAGCTGTTGTTCACCTATCTGCCGGCAATGCATACCGCTTTTGGCAGCCAGTCAATCGGTCTGCGGGAATGGGGCCTGATTATCAGTTCCTCCTTTGTTGTTTATATTGTCATCGAGTCTGAAAAATGGCTGCGCAACCGCAAATCGGCCTGAGCACTTTCTGCCACTCCGGTAAGGATTCTGTACGATTATGTTCAACTACCTTGCAAAAAAGTCCAGCAGGTTTGTCACTTTGCTGGCGTTGTTGCTCTGTATCATTGTAGGCATTGTCGATGGGCTAAGCGGCCCAGTCTATTCTCTCGCCCCTTTTTATCTTGGTTCTGTTGTCCTGGCGGCCTGGTTTGCAGGGAGAAAGGCCGGCTATTACCTTTCCTTTGCAAGTGCACTGATGTGGATATTTGCAGAAATGGCAGGGAGGAATTACTCCCGGTTAAATTTTGCCGTTTACTGGAATGATTTTATGGAACTCATGCTCTTTCTCCTGGCTGCGCTGGTCGTTTCTGCCCTCAAAGGGGCACTGGAAAGGGAGAATGAGCTGGCCCGCACCGATCATCTTACCGGCCTGCCTAACCGCCGTAACTATTATGAACTGGTCAAAGGTGAGATGAGTCGAAACCATCGTTATGCAGAACCGTTTTCCATTGCCTACCTGGATATTGATAACTTCAAGGCCGTCAATGATGCCAGAGGCCATGCCGAGGGAGATAGGCTCCTGCGGCAGGTGGCCACCATCATGGCCGCTGTTATCCGTGAAACCGACACGGTTGCCCGGATCGGCGGGGATGAATTCGCTCTGCTCCTCCCTAAAACCGGCGGCGATGCGGCGCTGAGAGTGGCTACGAAGGTGCAGCAACAGCTGAAAAAGAATGTTGAAAACAAGTGGCCGGTTAGTTTTAGCATGGGAATGGTGACCTATCTGCAATCTCCGGCAAGTATCGATACGGTAATTGGCCGGGCCGACCTACTCATGTATGAAGTGAAGGAAACAGGTAAGAATAGCCTGCGTTGCGAGGTAGTGGGGGATCAATCAGTTGGTGAGGTTAAAACGCACCTCTAAAATTTTTGCTCTTCAAGATTTGAGTCAGTTTTATCACAGGAGGAAACAAGATGACAATGAAACTGATTCACTTAACTACGCTTGCCTTGACATTTATTCTTATTGCCGCATGCGGGGGCGAACGAAGTGTGCCAACAACTAAGACCGCCGCCGTTAAACTTCCGCATACAGGCCAGACTCTCTGCTACGACGCCGTGGGTACGGTCGTCACCTGTGCCTTGACGGGTCAGGATGGCGAACTCCTCAAAGGTGGGCCATGGGCAGAACCGAGATTTGCCGACCAGAGCAATGGCACCATGCTCGATAACAACACCGGCCTTATATGGACCAGAAACGCCAATGCCAAGGGTCCCGCTGTCTGCACCCCCCCTGCGGCGACGCTAATCTGGCAGGGCGCTCTTGACTATGTCAAATGCCTTAACACAAGCGGCTACCTAGGGTTCACCGATTGGCGACTACCAAATATCCTGGAACTCCGGAGCCTTGTTAACACAGTGCAACCTGATACGTCCCTATGGCTCACAACGCTGGGTTTCACCGAAGTTCAGACCGAAGCATGGTATTGGTCCTCGTCCTCCGCTGCCGACGGTCCATCTAGCGCGTGGGGGGTCGGTATGGCGGTTGGAGATGTTGATGGCAATGATAAGTCTGACCGCGGCTATGCCTGGCCGGTTCGCTCCGCACAGTCCGGATTATTTGATTCACTGCTGCCGCGTAGCGGTCAGACACGCTGTTACGATACCACCGGGGCGATAACGGCTTGTACCGGCAGCGGTCAGGATGGCGATACGCTCAAGGGCGCAGTATGGCCTACCACCCGTTTCACCGACCTGGCGAATGGCACCATGTGGGATAATCTCACCGGTCTTATCTGGTCGAATGACGCCAATGTTCCCGGTCCGGCACCCTGCGCCCCGGCAACGACCAAAAACTGGCAGGCCGCACTCGACTATGTGAAGTGTCTCAACTCGAACAGTTATCTGGGGTTTAGTGACTGGCGTCTCCCCAATCAAAACGAGCTGGGTTCGCTGGTTGATCGTGCTCAACTGAACCAGGCCACATGGCTGACCGGTCTCGGTTTCAGCGGCGTTCAGGCGGTCTTTTACTGGTCATCATCTACGAGCGCTGCCAGTCCTTCAGACGCATGGGGGGTCGATATGGGTGACGGTGATATTGACGGCGACTCCAAGTATTATAGCCAGTACGTCTGGCCTGTTCGGTCCGGGATATAGGTTATTTTGTCAATAATGTAAGTCTGTTGGTCAAAGCTCTCGACTTTCCACGACAGATCAATACGTGATGGTGATGACTAACTGGTCACTGTAACTGCCGGTCGAGACGTTCTGCAGTGGTTCAATCATGCCGTATACAATTATGGGCGGAGTGTTATTGTTCTTTACGTCTGAAAAATGGAGATGGGCGGTACCATGATTACCGTCACCCCAGACCTGAACCCTGGTTGCACTGGTATAGAGGTTATAGTTCAGGGTATCGGCAAGTCCCGAATGATGCAGTTTGCGCGGATAAAATGAACCTGAAGTTGCACTCGCCTCAATGTCAACAGTAACCTCGGCTTTCGGGGTGCATGAGAGCGTGATTGAGCCGGTACTGGTATTGGCAGCAGACGAAAATACATCGTAATTGCCAAAATTGATCGAAGTGGTGCTGACCCTGCAGCCCGCATACCCCGATGAAGACCAGAGCAGCAGTAAACAGCCACCTGCCAGCAGACCTTGCAGCCATTTCCGTTTTTGTACCACCTCTCCTCCCCATATACGTCGATTCTTCGCGCACAATTATTGTGACTTTTGCTGGCGCAGCGCTTATGGCTGCACTGATGACGCAGGAATCCGGATCTCTCCCAAAGGTACATATACCGCATCGGAAACCGGTATTTCCAGTTCGAAACGCTGCTCCGTATCGTCAAATAAAACAGCCGCCGAATACCGCCCCGGTACCACTGATACATGATAGGGCGATGGATCTCCGCAGGCTTCGAATCGCTTGCCGACAATATCAGTGGTGTCAGTCAGGTTTTCAAAATAGAACTCTCCACTCTTGAGTGTGGTGAAAGAAATTTCCCTGTCAGAGCCCCGCAGGATAACTTTGACATATTCCAGTGGGCTGCCATCCTCTGCCAACAGGTGCCCTCCAAAAGACTGAACTTTTGCGACCGGAAAGTAGATGCATTCTCCTCCGTACTGCCCGGGAGCAACAATGGCCTTATAACGTCTTATCAGATAATTGGCGGCAATCTGTTGATCCTCAAAGGTGATTTTGTTCTCCTGATAGGATTGGAGTGTAGGAATATATGCCATGCCGTTGGCATTCGTCCGTGTTATCTCCTGATTATCAAGCAACACCTTGACGTCGGCCAGGCCCTCCACCTGCACTACTGCAAAACTGCTGGTGACCGGCCTGCTCAGCCCCAGATGGCCCCCGGCATACACCAGAGCTCCGGCCGCCGAGAGTAGATAACTGCCGCTTTTTTTACCGCTTTGCTGGTCGTACTGCCCCTGCAGGTCGGCAGAGTAGCTTCCAATTGAACCATTGACCTGCATAAATGGATTTGCCCGCAGAAATGTCTGGTTTTGGCTATCTTCCCGGGCCAAGGTCGCACGGTAGCCGACACCCTCTCCGGGCGGCATGCTGCTTTGCAGGGACAAAGTCTCTTTATTGCTGCCCGGGCCCGACTGAAACATGGCTGAAGTGGTCAGGCTGTTTGTCGGGAAGTAAGTCAATCCGGCGAAAAAATCGACCGAATTGGCTGTGCCGCCGGTTGCGCTAACGGAAGCTGAAAATTGGATTGATTTGGTGATTGCCCGTGAGTAGGACAACCCCAGCGAACGCTGTAATACTCCGGCGTAGGTCTCACGGTAAGAGCCGTTCAGGCTGACCGCACCCAGGGATGAGGTGCCGACGCTGATTCCGGTGGCGACGTCGAGGCGTGTCGTGTCACTGGTCTGCTGATTTGCAAGGGTACGATACTCGCGACTGTTGTGCGCCAGACTCAATTGGTAGTTCACATGACGGGACTGGAATTGATAGCCTATGCCTGAGGTAGTCCCAAAGCCCCGGCCGTTATCGCTGCTCCCTCCGACCAGAATATTGAGAATACCACCGCGCGCCAGATTAATTACAGCGCGGGGAACCAGATTGATCAGACTGCTGCCGGCCTCGGCACCGGCACCGACAGTCAGGGAATCGTTGTAACCGAACATATGGCGAGCAACCAGAAGCGACGAACCGTATTGATTGCTGACTGTGCCGTAATCAAGCCGCTTGAAACCCAGATTGTAGGAATAATCATGGAGGCCGGACTTAAGCAGGGTGTCAGACAGATAAAAGTGCGTATTACTGCGGCTCTCGTTACCAAAAGAGTCGCGCATAACGATCTCCACGTTGTTGGCACCAGTGGAAACCGGCAGGTTCTGAAAACGGTAGTTGCCTGGGGCAAGCCTCTCCCGGCGCACCAGCAATCCGTTGACATAAATATCGGCTTCAGTGGGACTGGTAACAATACCGCCGAACTGGCCCATCGGATAGGTGATCATTCCGGGGGCCATGGAATACGCGCTGGAATAGCCAATCCCCCCCATAATTATCGGCCCGGACGGTTCCCCTGCTGTGGCCTGTATGTCTCCTGCCACCCAGCGGGAAATTGTCTCCGGCCGATCCCAGGAAAGACTGGTCATCAAACGCACTGCCTGTTGGTTATCCTGAATGCGGGTATAATAACCGTCGCCAAGCAGCAGCAGATTGCCGCGCCGCAAACCGGCCTGCCCAGTGGCTCCCCAGGCGGCTGCCGGGAAGTCTGTGCCATTGCCATAATCCAGACGGTAATTGATAAAAGCGCTGGCGTTTGGAGACGGAAGGTACGTGGCGGTTGCAGGGGAGAAATTCTGGACTACTGTAGGAAGATTGACCCGGGCGGCTTCAGCCCGCAGGTCGAGAGTCAGCAGTTTTTCGTCCAGAACCGCTGTCACGCCGATTATATCCTTGAGAGCTACATACGGCTCATTATCCAGGGTAATTATTGGTACGGCAGCCAATTTAAGACCGATATGTCGTGCGTCTTCGCTGCGCATCAGCAGACCGGTATCACCGGTTCGTTTGAGGAAGAGTTCTCCCTGGGAAACAGCATTGACGGAGACGGTCAGGATGACCGTCTCCGTGGCATAAGCGGCTTTCGGGACTAAAGTCAGGGCAGCAACGACCGCCATAAGAGCGCCTATCAGCAAGCGGCTACGGAGTCGCCGGATTGCTTCAATTATCTTCACAAACCCCGGAGGCCATGTTCAGTCTGCTTTGCTGATCGGTACCTTCGCTCCTGGTTGTAACAGAGATCTGTGTCACACGACCACACTGGTCTTTGGGGATGGCAACCTCAAAGCTGCGGGTGCTGCCGGCCAACAGATAGGTTCCGCCCAGATTCCGGGTAAACAGTTCGGCCCCTTTGGCGTCCAAGGCATGTATCGTAATCTCCTCGGTAGTGATGAAAGAGTTGCCTTCATTGGTCAGCGTATGCTGAAGGCTGCCTTTGGCTATTTTCAAATCTTTGGTCTTCAGGGCGGGAGCCGGCTGGAGCGGTTGAGCAAAGACCGGAATTCCCACGCGCATCATTATGCGGGCACTTGCCCCCTTGGGGGTCTTTTCATCCTTGACAGGCTGCTCCTCCAGATAGATACGGTAGGCCTGTTCCCTGGGGCCGGCAGGAGTAGCTATCCCGATGCGGACAAAACGCTCCTCCCCGCCAGCCAGGGTCAAAGCCCGCGGAAAGATGACCATATCCTCAGTCTCCTTGAACTGATCTTTGCCGTCATCAGTCTGGGTCCAGCGATACGCTTTGACAAGAACAGTCAAGGGGCGGTCGGACTCGTTTTTTATTACCATCCGTTCCGTCTGGTGTTTCAGATCAAGAATGACCCGGACCGGTTCTACTGAAAAATTGGCAGCCCACCCGGACAGGACAGAGCCGAAGATGAAGAGAGCGGTAGCTGTTAGAGTGATCAAGCGTGTCTGAGTATTCATGCTAATCTCCTTATATTTAGTATTACCATTCGATTGTTGCCGTCAGGGACTGTGTGTAGTCTTCAGCTGAAGCAACCATATTGTTCTGGGTGCTGCTAACGATCACTCTGCCATAGACACTGGTCGTCATGGCGTTGCCCGGATGGGCGGTCTTGGTGCTGCTTACGGCAGTAGGGAAGGGTGCGGTGCGGGCGGTGTCACTGAAAATCCCATAGATAATGCTGTCTTTGGTAGTCGGGCTGGTCATCTTGAGTACGCCGGCGACGGTCGGGTTTATGAACAGTGACTGGGGCGTACCTTTGGAACAGTGGGTGACGATAGTGCCCGTACCGTCATAGTTGCCGTTGGTGGTGGGGTCTACCGCACCGAAATTCACATCGGTTGTGCCGTTAATGACGCACTTGGTGTCGAGGACCATGGTAAATTTCCACTTTAGACAAGGTGTGACCAAAGTTATTTGCCACCCCCTGGGTCAACTTAATTTGCCAGTTTAGTCGATACCGGGACCAGAGTTATTTGCCACTTTGGATTTTTTAGGGGAGCCAACCAGCATGACAGTATTCTGCATGGAATTATTTCCAGACAGGAGCTGCTATGTCGCGAAGGAGAATCCCCATGATCGAATTGAACGAAGTTGTCTATCACTGGCAAAAAGGGCAGAACAATAGTCAAATTGCCAGAAGTCTCGGCATTTCCCGGCCAACCGTCAGAAAGTATCTTGACGCGGCAAAGGCTGCCGGTCTTACCAGAGAAGATGGTGAAACACCCGCTGCCATTGCGGAGAACGTCATGGCCGCAGTAGCCAAGGCAGCCAAACCTGCTTCATCTGCTGTCGGTGCGGTGCAGGAGGTCATAGGCCTGCACAAAGAGCAGATAATCAGCTGGCTCGATGAGCCGAATATGACTGCCAAGCAGATCTGTCGCCTACTTGAAGAACAGGGCTACCCTTTCAACTACTCCAGTCTCAAACGATACGTAAAAAAGCTTAAACCGGATAATTCCCAGAGAGTAACTGTCCGGTTGGAAACATCCGCCGGAGAACAGGCCCAGGTTGACTTTGGTCAGGTAGCCCTTACTCTGGGTGACCAGAAGAAGAGGGTCTGGGCCTTTGTCATGACCCTTTCTTACAGTCGCCATCGCTTTGTCCGCTTCGTTGAACGCCAGGACACAACGAACTGGCTTGACTGTCATATCCGGGCCTTTGAATTCTTTGGCGGTTGCCCCAGAACCGTCCTTTTGGACAACCTCAAGGCTGGTGTTGTCAAAGCCGACCTGTATGACCCGATCATCAACCGGGCGTATGCAGAACTAGAGCGGCATTACGGCTTTGTTGCCGATCCGGCCAAAGTGAGAACTCCGGAGCACAAAGGGAAAGTTGAGCGCTCCATGCCCACGGTGCGGCAGCAGCTGGCTGCCGGGCGGCAGTATCAGGATCTTGCCGACGCCAACGAAAAGGCGCTTGCCTGGTCACTAACCGGCATTGGCAAGGAAAAGCACGGCACCACTAAAGAAGAACCGCTGCTGCGCTTTGAGCGGGACGAGAAGAACACCCTTATCCCTTTGCCGGGCAGCAGGTTCGAGACCCCACTCTGGAAAGAGTGCACAGTTCACCCTGATCACCATCTGGTCTTTGACAAGAGCTACTATTCTGTTCCGACCAGATATGTGGGCAAAAAAGTCTGGGCGCGGGGCACCTTCCGCTTGACCGAGATCTTCCTTGAGGGAGAGTTGATCAAGTGCCATGTTCGGGCACACAAACCCGGCACATGGCGTACAGACGAAAACGATTATCCGGAAAAAGCCAAGGCGTTTCTTTTTGCTCACCCCACCTGGTGCCGCCAGCAGGCTGAGACATTCGGCGAAGATGTGGGCCGCATGGTGCGAGAAGTTCTGGAACCTCACTCTCTCCAGAATCTACGCAAGGCTCAGGCAGTCCTCAGATTTGCCGATAAGTATGGTGCTGCCAAACTCAATGATGCCTGCCGGCATCTGCTCTCTTTTGGCTCCACATCAAGACAGAGCCTGCAAAGGATTCTGGAGAACGGTATCCCCAGGCAACAGGAGTTGCCGACCGTCCCGGCCATTTCCACTGAAGGTGAACAGTGCCTGCATCCGGCAACCAGTTTCGGGGAGGTGGCAGCATGAGCATCTCCCCACTACTAACGTCCCGCTTGAAGCTGCTCAGACTCTCCGGCATTCTCGAATCACTGGACCTGCGGCTTGAGCAGGCACGAAGCAACAATCTCGGTTATCTGGAGTTTATGGAACTGATTGTTCAGGATGAGACTGAACGCCGGGAAGCGAATACCCTTAATCAGCGGCTTAAGAAAGCTTCCTTTGAAGAGCCGAAGTGTATCGAAGAGTTTCAGTTCGCCCAGTTGACCGGGGTCAATGTGGCGGCCATCAAGGATCTAGCGACCGGTCTGTTCATCAGGAAAAAAGAGCATGTGATTCTTTACGGCCCGCCAGGAGTCGGCAAGACCCACCTTGCTCAGGCACTGGGCAACCGGGCATGTCGCATCGGTCATTCCACCCTGTTTATCAAGGGAACCGAAGCTGTTTCGAAACCTCAACACAGCAAGGGCTGACGGCACTTGGGAGAAAGCCTTGAGAAAACTCCTCGCTCCGGACCTTCTGATAATTGACGACTTCGGCCTCAGCGCCATGACCATGCCACAGGCTGAGGAGTTCTATGAAATCATTGCCGAACGCCACCAGCGAGGCTCTATAATTATCACTTCAAACCGTCCGCCAGGTGACTGGCTGTCGCTCTTCCCGGATCAGGTGATGGCCAATTCGGCAATGGACCGACTGGCACACCGGGCTCATCACATTGCTATGAAAGGAGAGTCATTTAGAAAGAAAACAAGACCTCAAAAACCGTCAGCAGATTAACTACAACGCTACCCCTGAAAATCCTAAAGTGGCAAATAACTTTGATCCTGGGGGTGGCAAATTAACCTGGTCCTTGACAACTTGGCACTGACGGTTGCCTTAGCGAGCAGTATATCTGTGTCGGTTTGGGATGCTGCCAGAGACAGGGCCGGAATGGCCAGCAGGGACAACGGCATCAAGAGGGTGATAATCTTTTTCTTCATAGTTTTCTCCTTTTAGACTCCAGGAGGTAGGAGCAACTATGGTGCCCGCAGATGCCGGAAACTAAGCATGGTGTAACTACCTGATAGTACGTCTTAATAGTTGTCGAGGACCATGGTAAATTTCCACTTTAGACAAGGTGTGACCAAAGTTATTTGCCACCCCCTGGGTCAACTTAATTTGCCAGTTTAGTCGATACCGGGACCAGAGTTATTTGCCACTTTGGATTTTTTAGGGGAGCCAACCAGCATGACAGTATTCTGCATGGAATTATTTCCAGACAGGAGCTGCTATGTCGCGAAGGAGAATCCCCATGATCGAATTGAACGAAGTTGTCTATCACTGGCAAAAAGGGCAGAACAATAGTCAAATTGCCAGAAGTCTCGGCATTTCCCGGCCAACCGTCAGAAAGTATCTTGACGCGGCAAAGGCTGCCGGTCTTACCAGAGAAGATGGTGAAACACCCGCTGCCATTGCGGAGAACGTCATGGCCGCAGTAGCCAAGGCAGCCAAACCTGCTTCATCTGCTGTCGGTGCGGTGCAGGAGGTCATAGGCCTGCACAAAGAGCAGATAATCAGCTGGCTCGATGAGCCGAATATGACTGCCAAGCAGATCTGTCGCCTACTTGAAGAACAGGGCTACCCTTTCAACTACTCCAGTCTCAAACGATACGTAAAAAAGCT
>CAWBBV010000013.1:0-12491 GCA_963787125.1 uncultured delta proteobacterium | reverse complement strand
CTCGTCCGCAAGAAGGGCGTGGAAGCGAACATACCGCCAATCAGCTCGTCGCGGGCAGCGCCTGCTGCTCCTGCCCATCCTGCGCGTAACGCGAGGAGCGCGCGGCCGCCGCCGACGGTGTGCTCCCAGGCATGTTTCAGCGGAACCGACGGCGCCGACAGACGGGCATGAAGGCCACGGCCATGACTGTCGCCTCCTCTGCCGGCGAGAGCGCCAGATCTCAAGGATGTTTCAACAACCTGCGATGCACGAGCGTCACCGGCTATCCAGGCTTCCGAGTATAGCATTACGCTACGACAGGATCGCACGACAGTTCCGCAGCCGGCTGCGCGCGGGAGCGACGGAAGTAGAATCAGACGCGAGTCGGCAGTAGAATATTGCCATGTTCATAATGGTCGTCATGCTCGTGACTATCGGAGCGATATGGCCGGGCGCGCTGCTCGCATCGGAGGTGCCGGCACCTCAAGCACCTGATGTGAACGAGCGTGTGAACCAGGCGCTGGGTCCGGAAGGCGGCGACTTCAGCGATGCCTTTGCCATGGAGTGCGAAGCGCTCAAGCGCGTGCGCAGCGACATGGGACTGAGCAATGTCGAAATCATGGTGCCCTTTGTGCGCACGGTGCGCCAGGCCGAACGCGTCATCGACATGCTGGCCGAACGTGGCCTCAAGCGCGGTCAGGACGGCCTGCGCATCATCATGATGTGCGAGGTGCCGAGCAACGCCATACTCGCCGACCAGTTTCTGGCCCATTTCGATGGCATGTCGATCGGGTCGAACGACCTGACCGATACTGCATCTCGGGCTGGATCGCGAACTCGGGCCACGAGCAGCTAGTGCGATTTTGATGAACGCGATCCGGCCGTGAAGGCCTTGATTTCTCGCCGATGGTGCATAAAAAAAGGCCCACGTAAAACGTGAGCCATTTTATTTAACCGTGACTGGACTGTTTAAGCCGTCAGCATTGACAGGTCATGGAGGAAATGAAAATCTATCACTGCTCCTTTTCTGACGGTCGCACACTCTGCCGGCAGGATGCCGACAACATCGGCATTGAGGAGCGTTTTCTGCAGGCCGGTCTGCTGATTGCCGGCAGAGGTTAACCTGAAAGTGTCGCCATCCCGTTTAACTTTCAGCCTGATGATACCCGCCTTCCCTGCCTTCTTCTGAAGATCCTCCTCCAGCACCCCCTTGAAAAGCGGCCTGAAGGTTGCGGCATGCCCCATCATCCGCAACAGTGCCGGCCGGGTGAACTCTTCGAAGGTAAGCAGCGACGAAACCGGATTTCCGGGGAGCGAGAAGACCGGAACCGCTCCTTTCATGCCAAAAGCTGTCGGCCCTCCCGGTTTGACTGCCACCTTCCAGAAGCACGGCTCCACCCCTGCCGCGCCCAGGACCTCCCGGACCAGATCCCGCTCGCCGGCAGAAACTCCGGCTGTCGTTATGAGAACATCATGGGTGAGACCGACTGCTATCTTCTCCTCCAGGCTTGCCAGTGTGTCCGCTGCAATCCCCAAAAGGACAGGCTCGCCACCTGCCTCCATAACAGCCGCAGCCAGAGCATAGGCGTTACTGTTGATAATTTTCCCGTCCGGCAGCGATTCAGAAGGCTCCACCAGTTCATCACCGGTCGAGAGTATGGCTACCCGAACCCGCCTGAACACTGCCAATGACATGACTCCCGCCGCCACCAGCATGCTGACCTCTGCCGGCCGGATCAGAGTCCCGGCAGTGACAACAGGGTCGCCAAGGTTCATATCTTCACCGGCAAAGCGAATATGCTGCCCCTTTTTAACCACTGAAGGAGTGGTGATTCTGTCGCCGCTTTCAGCCAGCAACTCCTCAAAAGGGATTACGGCATCAAATCCGGGCGGAATTGGTGCGCCGGTCATTATTTTGATGGCCGAGCAGGGCAGAGACTCTTCCAGCAGGGACTCGCCCGCCATAACCGCACCAACGACCGGCAGCTCAGCTGAGACGCTGCATTCATGAGCCCTGACAGCATATCCATCCATGGCAGAGTTATCAAAAGAGGGGAGACTCCACCTGGCTGATACCGTCTCCGCTGCCACCATGCCAAGAGCCTGCAGGGGAGACAGGGTTGTCGGCGGCAACGGCTTTACAGAGTCAAGAATAAGATCTCGCGCTTCATCAAACTGGAGCATATACAGGTCGCCTTTCCCCTTGAGAGGGGGGTCAGTGGCTCGGAACCAAACAGGATAATGCAGTTGATTCAGGCCCTTTTAATAGAATTTTATAAGATTAAACGGATTGAAAACAGCACACTGATACGTATAGAATTAAAAAGTAATAAAACTGTTCTACTCCGGTGATTGTCAGTCCAGGGCAAGGAAAAGTCTCATGAAGAGAGTCTGTGCGTGGTGCAACAAGCCTATGAGTCCGGTGAACACCGGCGATAAGGCGTCAAAAGGTCTGGTGACCCATAGCATCTGCCCTGACTGTGCAGACAACCTTGACTTCCAGCTCGGCGTTTCATTAAAAACCTATCTGGACAGCATCAAAATCCCCATTGTCGCCCTGAACGGCAACGGCTCCCTGATCGGAGTAAACCGAGCCGCGACTACTGCGTATAAAGGCAAAGCGGTTATCGAAGCTGTCTCATGGCAGGAAAAGATCTTTGAATGCGCCCATGCACGCCTACCGCAAGGGTGCAAAAAAAGAGTCCATTGTAGCGGTTGCGCCATCCGGATCGTCACCAGTGACGCTTTCAGTTCCGGTCAAAGCATCCGTGATATTCCGGCACACCTGGATCACTGCTCTTCAGAAAATAACGAAGAAGTTGAGCTGTTCATCTCTGCCGACAAAATCGACAATATCATCTTCCTGAGAATCGTCAAAATCTGACCCTGTCGCCCTAACTCCCTGTCAAAAGCTCCATCAGCCTGAAGCCATCCTCGACAAACAGCCCGGAAGCCCTGGCAGAATCTTCGTCATAGCCGGCAACACCCGGCTTCTCGTCTGCTTCACCAGCGTAGATGATAAAAGGGACGGGATCACTGGTGTGGGTCATCCGGGCAACAGGTGTCGGGTGATCAGGGGTGCAGAGAATTCTGAAGTCGCCGAACTTCTTGGCCCCTTCCAGAACTGTGCCGACGACCAGGGCGTCAAAATCTTCTATCGCTTTCAGTTTGTGTTCGAGATTACCGCTGTGGGATGCTTCGTCGGGGGCCTCGACATGAAGGTAAACGTAGTCGGATTTTTCCAGCGCTTTAAGCGCGGCCTCTGCCTTGCCACGGTAGTTTGTATCGATATAACCGGTTGCACCGTCAACCTTGATTATCTCCAGGCCGGCATAAACACCGATGCCGCGCACCAGATCAACGGCAGAGATGACAGCGCCGCAAAGCCCGAATCTGGCTGCATAAGTTTCCATCTGCGGGGCTTTGCCCTGCCCCCAGAACCAGGCCGAGTTAGCCGGCACTTTACCGCTCTCAAGCCGCTTTTTATGCTGCGGATGATTATGAAAAACCAGCTGGGAAGCGTTCATCAGATTCATCAGCTTTTCGGCGCCGTCCCCCGTCGGCAGATAGTCAAGGATCGACTGGCCGGTGATATCGTGGGGCGGAGTGGCAATTATCTTCTCGTTGCCTCCCCGCCAGACAAGCAGATGCCGGTAGCTGATGCCGGGGTAAAACTGGAACTCGTCATTGCCAAGCTCTTTTTGCAGGGCAAGAATCAGCTCACGCCCCTCTTCGGTAGAGATATGCCCGGCAGAGTAATCCTTCATGAGCAGCGTTGTGCCCCGAGCTTCCAGATTGACAAGATTAATCCTGAAAGCAACGTCATCAGGGGCGAGTTCAATCCCCATGCTCGCAGCCTCCAGTGGGGATCTCCCCGTATAACAGCTGCGGGGGTCATAGCCGAACACCGACAGATTTGCGACATCACTCCCCGGCGGATAACCGGCGGGTACGGTCCGGGCCAGACCGATCCTGCCGCGTTTTGCCATAAAATCCATATTCGGAGTGTATGCAGCCTGCAGCGGTGTTTTACCATCAAGCTGCGCCAGCTTTTCATCCGACATCCCGTCACCAAGAAGAACTACATATTTCATCTTATTATCCCCTTCAAAAAAATCACCCTCGCGGGTGCAGCTCTTTATGTATCTGTTTAAGTCTGTCACCGGACAGATGGGTGTAGATCTGGGTTGTGGCAAGGTCGGCATGGCCGAGCATCATCTGGACACTACGGAGATCCGCGCCATTTTCCAGCAGATGGGAAGCAAACGAATGTCTGAGGGTATGGGGTGAAATACTCTTGACGATCCCCGCCTCAAACGCCCTTTTTTTGATAATGTTCCAGAATGACTGCCGGGACATCTTTTCACCCAGACGGCTTAAAAAAAGAAAGCGGCTCTCCCCGGCGACTGGCGGTTTCCCTCTGGCAGCAAGGAGATAGTCTGTCAGTGCAGCTTTGGCAGCTTCGCCGACCGGGATAAGCCGCTCTTTCTCACCTTTGCCGGAAGTCAGCAGATAACCTGCCTGCAGATTGACGTCGGTTATTTTCAGAGAGACCAGCTCGGTCACCCTTAAGCCGGTTGCATAAAGGAGCTGCAACATGGCACGGTCACGGATATCTGCCAGCGAGTTTCCGGAAGGAGCATTCAAAAGAGCTTCCACATCGCTCATTGATAGCACTGACGGCAGTTTACCGGGCATCCGGGGAGATTCTATGACGGACGTAGGATTGAATTCGCAGTAGTTCTCCACGACCAGAAAACGGTGAAACATCCTGACTGCCGAAAGAGCTCTCGCCCGGCTGCGCGGGGACAGCCCGAAGGCTTTAAGTTCCGCGATGAAACCGGCAACATCCGTCGGACGCACCTGCTTCAAATCACTGCAGCCGGCCTTTTCGAGGCAATCAAGATAGGTCGTGATATCGTGACTGTATGCTGTCAGACTGTTCTTTGTCAACCCCTTCTCCACAAGGAGATAGGCAAGAAAGAGGTCGAGATAATTGTTCATGCGGCAAGAGATTCCAACAGCCTGTTTCTGACCTCATCCAACTTCTCTGCAGAAGCAAGCTTGTGTCCGAAAATATCCCGTACATAAAAAACGTCGGCAACCTGATCGACTTTTGTCGAAATCTTGGCAACACCGATGTAGAGTCCCAGTTCACTCAGGCAGGCCGTTATGCTGTAGAGCAGACCAACTTTATCATGGGTATAAATATCAATGACGCTGTAATCGACTGAAACTTCATTGTCGATTTCGATTCTTGGCGAAAACTTGGGTTTGGATTTTTCCGAAGCTGAATTTGCAAGTTTCCGTTTCGCCACAAGCGCCTGCACCATGACTTTACCTTCGAGCACCGCCTGCATGTCACCCTTGATTCGATTCCAGCGGTTCTCGTCAGTTATCAAAAAGCCCTGAGGTGAATTAACCTGCAGGATATCAAGGGCTTTGCCGTTATTGCTGGTATGAATCTGTGCACCCAGAATATTGACACCGTTGGCGGCCATGACACCGGTTATTTTAGCGAAAAGTGCCGGCATATCCCTGGTGGCAATGGTAAACAGTGAGAACCCCAGATCCTCCCGATGGCTGACCTGCATGATCAGCGGCTCACTATCAAGCCGGTGGAGAATTTTGACATGAGCCGCCAGCTCCTCAGGGGCATTTGACAGTGTATGCCTGGTTGTCAGCGCTTTCAACTCCTCCTTGACGGCAGGCAGCGGCAGATCATTCTCAAGGAGGACTGTAACCTTGCGCCGCACCGCTTTCACTCTCTCGCTGCTCGCTTCAAGGCGGAAATCACCCCGCTCAAGCACCTGATAGGTTTTATCGAAAAGCTCCCTGAAAAGCATTTTTTTCCAGTCGTTCCAGACATCCGGGCCAACCCCCCTGACGTCTGCATAACTAAGCAGATAAAGCATTTTGAGGTTTTCACTGCTCTCCATCTGGCGGGCAAAGTCAATAATCATCCGTTCGTCATGGAGGTCACGCCGCTGGGCAATGTGGGCGAAGAGCAGATGCTGCCTGACCAGAAACTCCAGCCGTTCGCTATCTTCCTTTGACAACCCCATCCGCCGGGCAATTGTCCGGCAAAGAATTGCCCCTTTTTCCGCATGACCGCCCCCTTCACCCTTGCCGATATCGTGAAGCAGAACGGCAAGGAGCAACAGCTCCCGTTTTTGAATCTGGGTGGCAAGAGCGGTAAGATCAGGAAGATCGGCCGCATGTTCCCCCTGCCAGAGCCGGACTATCTCTTCCACGCAGAAGAGTGTATGGATATCAACCGTGAAAACGTGATAGAGATCGTGCTGCACCTTGCAGTGGATCCGCTCAAATTCAGGGATGAAGTGATTGAGAAACTCAAGATGATGCATCAGCTTGATGGTCTCCACAACCCCCTTGTCAGCCCTTAAAATATTAAAAAAAGAGTTGTTAACCTCCTTGCTGCGCCGGAATCTGTCGTTGACCAGGTCAAGCTTGCGCCTTACCAGTGACTTTGTATCCACAGACAGACGCGCCCCCTGTTTCTGGGCATGCTCGAAAATCTTCATCAGCAAAAAATGGTTCTCGTCAACAACAGTTTCATCCGGAACAGTCAGCTCACCCCGGATAACAAAAAAACCATCGCCAAGCGGTCGTCTGATGAAATAACCAAGGATCTTGCCGGGGCTGTCGTCTCGCCTTTTGCACCTGGAGGTGAGCGAGGCTGAAAGATGCTCGGTTCTGGCCGCCTGCAGGTAGTAGTCGCGCATGAACTCTTCAACAGCAAGTGATTTGCCGTGATCTTTAAAGCCACAGAAAGCTGCCAGCGAAATCTGGGCTTCAAAGGTTAACTGGTCATTCTTTCTCCCGGAAAGATAGTGGAGTTCGTTTCTGAGCCGCCAGAGATAGGATTTGGCCGCCTCGAACGCGACAACCTCCTCTTCCGAGAGAATCCCCTTGATAACAAGTTCACGCGTGGCAGTGATCTTGTACTTGAGTTTTGCCACCCAGATCGCTGTCTGGATATCACGGAGACCACCCTCGCTCTCCTTGATATTGGGCTCCAGAATATAAACCGAAGAACCGTATTTGCCCCTGCGGGTTTCCAGTTCCTGAAGTTTGTCATTTATGAAAGCATCGCTCCCTTTAGCAAGTATCTGCCGCTGAAAACTTTTCCAGAATTCCGCAAAAAGAGCTTCCCCCCCGGCAAGAAAGCGGCTGTCCAGCATGGCCGTTCTGACAGTGGAGTCACTCTTCCCCATCTCGATGCAGTCACTGATTGTCCTGACCGAATAGCCGACATCCAGTTTCATATCCCAGAGAAAATAAAGCAGCTTTTGCGAAATTTCCTCGACAGCCTGGGGGTTTTTCCCGTTGTGCAAAAACATGATGTCAATATCGGAATACGGGTTCAACTCTGCCCTGCCATAACCGCCGACAGCCACCAGCACCATTTCAGGCGGAACTCTCTCCGCAGCCATATCCCCCAGAATGGAATTGTAGAGCTTAAGAATCAGCATGTCGGTCATGGCGGTTATCTCGCTGACAACCTCAATGCCGCTGGCCCCCTGGAGGTGATGCTCTTTGATCTTTTCTCGATAATGGGCCAGAAACCGGCGCGAACCGGCCAGGTAGAGCGGTCGCTTCTCCTCAAAGGAAGCCCTGCCTGAATCCCCGCCCCCTTGAGTCTCATCCGGGAAGTACCTGTCGATGACGTATTGCATTAATGCTCCTTACTGCCCTACTACGTTTCATGAAAGTCTAACGGCAAAAATTGTTATCAAGTTTCAATAGCAGTGTCAGAGGCGGGTGTCAATATCAGTGTCAATGACCGTGAGTGTCTTCCGCTAAAAAGACTAAGACTATCTTTTTAGTCTTGATATTTCCCGTAATTGTGCTATTTTCAAGCAACAACTATCTTAAACACAACATTATTTTGATTATCGAGGTTATTATGCGAACAACGCTAGGCTATCTGCTTGTGGCAACTGTTTTGACCGTCTCCGGGCTCACCGGCTGTGGCAGCGAAGATGACGAATTATCCCGCCCGGCTTCTCCGTTGACGGCTTCAGTGGCTACTTCCGCGACAGCAACTCCTGACAATCACACCCACAACGTGACCATACCGTTTACTGATCCGGGTGGGGCTGCCCAAGTCAATTATGTGAGCAGTGCCGCCGCCGGACACACCCACACTGTTGCCTTGTCAAGCGCCCAGTTTGCAGACCTTAAGGCCGGTATGCAGCTCAAAGTGACCTCATCAACCGCAAATAGTCATGCTCATCTCTGGACAATTCTTGGCGGCTCTTTTCTGTATGAATCTGTCTGCTATAACTGCCACTCAAACACAAAACGGGGATCGCGCGGCATGTCGTCAAACTCCTTGACTGCAGCCCAGCGTGATGCCCTGCAAAATCCCCTGGCAGCTCCTGTTTCAACGGCAACTGCAGCTGATCCGAACGTGACACCTTCTGCCCCGGCGCTTGATGGAGCGGCCTTGTACGGATCCAACTGTGCGGGCTGTCATAATACTTTGATAGCCTCGACAAAACGCGGAAAGACTGCCGCACAAATAAGGGGCGCTATTAACGCTAACTCGGGAGGGATGGGAAGTCTCTCGGGACTGAGTGATGTTCAGCTTCAGGCTATTGCCGCTGCGCTTCAGTGAAGTTGGTCAGGCGGATTTACAGCAGGCGTAACGGGTAAGCATGAGATCGTCGATCTCTTTTTCCGCACCCTTGGGCATCGGGATCGTTTTGCTGACGTCAGCAAAATGATCGGTGACCGCATGACCGGCGGTCTGACAGGCAGTCTTGGCCTTCTCGATAACCTTGGCAAAGTTTTCCCACTTTGAGTAGCCCAACAGCACTTGCAGGTCGCGGACAGACCAGAATTCCTCACCGTCAACCTGTTGGGCGTAGTCTTCGAAGCTTTTATGTAGCTGGATGATGATGTCGCTGTTCATTCATACCTCAGATGTTTTTAGATGAGAAACAACCCTGTCCGCACTTCCTGGTTAATTCGTCATAAACACCATCAATATTTCTCAACACTTCATCATTGGTGAAACGGACAACCTGCAACCCCAGAGATTCAAGAACCGCTGTACGCACAGCATCATACTCAATTGTTTCAACATGGCTATCTCCATCTATTTCAATGACCAGACGAAGTTCGGAACAGTAAAAATCGACGATGTAGTTATCAATCGGTTTTTGCCGAAGAAATTTGAAGTCTGCAAACTGCCTCATGCGCAGGACTTCTTGCCAGATCTTGTTTTCTGCTTTTGTCGGATTCTTGCGATTTTCGCGGGCACGTTCGGTGAGGGTTTTGTTGTAGGGCAGAACCAACCCCTGACCGGCGGAAGTCAAAGGCAACCCCTCCCCGGCCCTCCCTAACCCCTCCCGGCCTCCCCTTGACAGGGGAGGAGATTCAGGGGAGGGTGAAAAGCAACCCTCTTCTGAAATCACCTGATCCACAGATGCAAGATTTGGTTTAGGCTCCTCCCCTGTCAAGGGGAGGCGGGGGAGGGGTTGCCTTTGACTTTGCCTGTGACTCATACGACTGTATTAGCCTCAATGTACGCCAAAGCCGCCGTTTCATCCTGCTCAATGGCGATTTCCACGGCGCGCTTGGCAACGTCCAGAAGCCTGGCGCTTTCGTTTTTGAGGGTGAAGCTCTGTTTGACAAGGTTGGCAATTTCAGTCTGGATCTTTTCATCAACCAGCGGCACATAAAAGCACTCAATGTCTTTCGGATAAAGTTCGATCTGCCCGGAAGAGCCTTTGAAATACTTGTCCACCTGGTATTTCCCGGCAATGGAGTTCAGATAAACAGAAAGAAAGATGGGGTTCAGCTTGTCGGTGCGTAAGATGGTGACATGATTGTCGGGGATGGCGTTCTGTTCGTGCAGGTATGGAGCTGAACGGCCAATAGTGCCGACGCCGGTGCCGTTGATAAGCACGTC
Organism: uncultured delta proteobacterium; assembly: GCA_963787125.1. Lineage (GTDB taxonomy): Bacteria > Desulfobacterota > Desulfuromonadia > Geobacterales > DSM-12255 > VEOV01. The sequence goes on along the minus strand of CAWBBV010000013.1, from coordinate 2,569 downwards.
ACCCTGTTGGATAACCAGCGGATTCTCTTTGTCCGAAAGGGTCGCCAGGCGATTGTCGGTCAGGACAACTTCACCTTCCCGCACATGCTTGGAGTTGACAACCGGTAGCCCTTCATCGGCGTAATCAGGCTGGGTGCCGCGCTGATTGATCGTCAACAGGCTGCCCAGAGATACCAGCTCATGGCTTTCTGCTATCTTGGCTTCCAGTTCGTCGAACTTCGGCTGATAATACTCGGCGTCCAAGCGTCCCGTGGCGGCAAAGGATTCCTTGAATGATTTGATGTTGCTGTTTTCGGTACTTGGAGAAAAGCCGGTCAGATTGAGCGCGTCGAGGAGCATGGTTTCGGCTTGAGAATAAACGGATTTAGATTCTATCCTTTGAAGTTCCGAATATTTCAAAACGGACTGAATTTCAAACTGACAAACATCTGATAATACAGGGACAACGATTGACTTAACCTGTAAAAGATTCAATAACGGTTGAACATTTCCCGTTGAAAATCTTTCCGTCTGAAATTGCCCGTACTTTGAATTCAGAAAAACAGATAGGTAAAAGGGGCTTATATCTTTAGAAATGTTTTTTATTGTCGCTACATTCCTATCGGTATTCGCTAGCACATCAGTATTGACAACACTTGCTTTGCCAACAGTACCTACAATCGACATCAAGACACTATTTCTTTTGACCGATGATCGTAAGTTCTTCTCATGGAGCCTTAGTGAACAGTATCTTACGTTGTCGAAATCAATGTAGTTTTCTTTGACATTATTTCCAGATAAGTAAGCTATGCCACTGTTATCGTCTAATTCTGGAGAACCATGTTCTCCATCAGTAACAGTCGAGATCTCAGATAATTTTTTGCAGTTTAATCTTTCCAGTAAGACTTTTTTCGCAAGGAACTGTTTACCGTAAAACTCGGAATCGACTCGTCCACAATCGCTTTCGAAAATATCCTTGTAACATAAAATACTTATTTCCAGCCCTTCCAACAAAGCCCGATAACGAGCCTCATCAAAAGGGCCTAGAGAAAAAAACTTAAGTTTTCCTTCTTGGCGAACTCGATAAACGCTTCGGCAATGCCGTCCTGGGTCAGGCCGTCGTGGTTGAACAGGTCATGCTTGACGATCAGGTGTTCATGGGCGTCGAGCACAAATTCATTCAAATCCTTCGGTGTGGCCTCGTAGACGTTGATTACCTCGGCAACGGCGTTAACCCCGGAGTCAACACCAACCCCTCCCAACCTCCCCTTGACAGGGGAGGAGACAATCGCTCCCTCCGTTTCCTCTGTTCGTTCAGACGCAGACAATAGCTCCTCCCCTGTTAAGGGGAGGCGGGGGAGGGGTTGGTCTTTGCGCTTCAGATAAATCTTGTCGCCGCTGTTGTCCTTGCTCGGCTCCTTCATAGTGGCAAAGAAGATAGGGTAGTCTTCCTGTCTGGGGCAGAGCGGCCCGGCTTTGGGATCATCGTTCCATTTCTGCACCAGCAGCACGCTGGTTTTGGTGCCGGTGTGGGGCTTAAAGACATTGCCGTGTAGCCCAACTACGGCCAGGATGCGGCATTGGTCGGCGATGTATTCGCGGATATCCTTGTCACTGGAGTTGTTAAAGCGCCCTTGGGGCAGGACTATCGCCATCCGCCCACCCGGCTTGATGAAACTGAGGTTACGTTCTATAAAGAGAATATCGCGGCCTACGTTGCTCTGATCCTTTACCTTTACCTTGCGGAAGGTACCGTCGGCCATCTTGTAAATCTTCTCGTGACTGGAACGGAGAAATTCCGGAAAGGTCGGCGTCCGTCCGCTTGCATCCTCAATATTCGGGTCGTTCTCAATCACTTTGTTGATCTTGTCAAGGCTGACCGAGTTCGCCAGCTCGTATTTAGCAAGGATGCGTGTCTCCTTGATATCACCGGCAAAAGGGGGATTTGCCATGAGAATGTCAAAATTAAAATCCCTGTTCTGATCCGGCTCTTTGCGGAGGTCATCAAGCCGATACCACCCCTGGGAATAGGTCTTCAACCATGCTTTATCATCGGTCTTCTCAAACCAGCGCTCGTAGTCAAGGGTGTTCAGGTGCAGTACGTTGGTCTGACCGTCACCGGCAATCAGGTTGAGTGTCCGCCCTACTCGCACCGCCTTTTCATCGAAGTCAATGGCGAATACTTTCTCCTGCACATAGGTTTCACAGCGAGCTGGCTTTTTCTCTGTGGTGAAGAGGTGGCTCTTGTTAAGCCCCTCCTCTTTCATAATCTGCTCCCAGACATGAAAAATGGTATGCACCGGAAAGCCGCAGCTACCGGCAGCAGTGTCGATCATGGTTTCGTGCTCTTGCGGGTTGAGCATCTTGACGCACATGTCTATGACATAGCGCGGGGTGAAGTACTGCCCTTTCTCCCCCTTGCTGCTCTTGTTTATCAGATATTCAAACGCTTCATCCACCACATCCAGATTGGAATTAAACAGTTTGACTCCTTCAAGAGAAGAGACGCAGACCGATAAATGACTTGGGGTCAGATCAATTTTAGCGTCGTCGCCAAACACCCCTTTCCACTTCTTTCTCGACTGGATGT
>CAWBBV010000012.1:0-343336 GCA_963787125.1 uncultured delta proteobacterium | reverse complement strand
AGTAAAACCAGGGAAAGGACTTCATGAATAACTGTCAGATATATCCTTCGGATTTGACATATCCCCCAAATATGACGGTGCGATTGATAATACTTCAGACGACAGTCACCCCTTCAAATTTACCCGCCAAATGATAAGGTTCTACCAAATATAGAGGCCGTGCGGTTTACCCACACTCATTCAATTATCGTCTTTGTTGACCTAATCTCCTGTTTTTATGGACTAAATTAAAGTTTATTTTTTTATTCAGCAATTGGTAGGCCTATTGCTGATAAAGGGAAGACAAGTATTGTTCGCTGTTAACAACAAACTCAGGAACCGCAGGTTGTAATCGCAACATAAATCACTACTACAGCATCACCAAAGGAGACCACATGAAACTCAGACAGCACTCATTGGCTTTATTCACAGTAGCTCTACTCGCGTCAGCCGCTTTTATGAGCGGATGCGCAACCACCGGTATGGATCGCTCCGTCAAGACCTCTAACTCGATAAAGCATGTGGATAAAGAAATCAGGGATTTGATGGTTCAGATTGATGTCACGGCTGTTTCACTTGATACTCTTGTCACTGCAGACAAAGCTGATCCGAAGAAATCATTTAATAAATATTCCAACAATGTCGAGAAGTTAGAAAAAGAAGGTAAGCAGGCCATCAAACGCCTGGACGAAATGAAACTGCGCAGCAGAGAGTATTTTGAAGAGTGGGAAAAGGACGGAGACACTTTTAAAAATGCGGAGATTCGTGAACTCAGTGTAGACCGTCGCAGCAAATTGGCTGAAATCTACGCTCAGGTTCCAGCCGCAAACGATGGTGTCAAAGGCTCATATAACGCTTACCTGAGTGATCTGAAAGAAATCCAGAAATACCTGTCCAACGATTTAACGCCTAAAGGGATCGAAGGGGTTGCTCCCGTTGCCCAAAAAAGTATCGAGAATCTTAACAATCTCAAGGCATCCCTGAAGCCGGTAATAGCGGCTCTGGATGAAATAAAACTTGAACTGTATCACAAGGGAAAATAGACCTTCAAACAGAGGCCCGCTACGGCGGGTCTTTTTAATGACTAAAGAAATGTTTCTTAATTGATTAATAACAAAAGTAGCATTCGCTACTGAAAGGGGAATTTCATGCTCTGGACAATCTGTGTAGTTTTGATAGTGCTCTGGCTTCTGGGGGTTGTTACTTCATATACCATGGGCGGTTTGATTCACATACTACTGGTTATTGCGGTAATTACTGTGTTGGTACGCATCATTCAGGGGCGGAGAGTTCTGTAAAACATATTTTTATACGACAAGGCAGATTGCAGACCTCAGACTGCATTTTTTACTGATATTCAGGTCAAAAGGAGAATAGTTATGTTCCTCGGTGTCAAGGACCAGGTTAATTTGCCACCCCCAGGATCAAAGTTATTTGCCACTTTAGGATTTTCAGGGGTAGCGTTGTAGTTAATCTGCTGACGGTTTTTGAGGTCTTGTTTTCTTTCTAAATGACTCTCCTTTCATAGCAATGTGATGAGCCCGGTGTGCCAGTCGGTCCATTGCCGAATTGGCCATCACCTGATCCGGGAAGAGCGACAGCCAGTCACCTGGCGGACGGTTTGAAGTGATAATTATAGAGCCTCGCTGGTGGCGTTCGGCAATGATTTCATAGAACTCCTCAGCCTGTGGCATGGTCATGGCGCTGAGGCCGAAGTCGTCAATTATCAGAAGGTCCGGAGCGAGGAGTTTTCTCAAGGCTTTCTCCCAAGTGCCGTCAGCCCTTGCTGTGTTGAGGTTTCGAAACAGCTTGGTTCCCTTGATAAACAGGGTGGAATGACCGATGCGACATGCCCGGTTGCCCAGTGCCTGAGCAAGGTGGGTCTTGCCGACTCCTGGCGGGCCGTAAAGAATCACATGCTCTTTTTTCCTGATGAACAGACCGGTCGCTAGATCCTTGATGGCCGCCACATTGACCCCGGTCAACTGGGCGAACTGAAACTCTTCGATACACTTCGGCTCTTCAAAGGAAGCTTTCTTAAGCCGCTGATTAAGGGTATTCGCTTCCCGGCGTTCAGTCTCATCCTGAACAATCAGTTCCATAAACTCCAGATAACCGAGATTGTTGCTTCGTGCCTGCTCAAGCCGCAGGTCCAGTGATTCGAGAATGCCGGAGAGTCTGAGCAGCTTCAAGCGGGACGTTAGTAGTGGGGAGATGCTCATGCTGCCACCTCCCCGAAACTGGTTGCCGGATGCAGGCACTGTTCACCTTCAGTGGAAATGGCCGGGACGGTCGGCAACTCCTGTTGCCTGGGGATACCGTTCTCCAGAATCCTTTGCAGGCTCTGTCTTGATGTGGAGCCAAAAGAGAGCAGATGCCGGCAGGCATCATTGAGTTTGGCAGCACCATACTTATCGGCAAATCTGAGGACTGCCTGAGCCTTGCGTAGATTCTGGAGAGAGTGAGGTTCCAGAACTTCTCGCACCATGCGGCCCACATCTTCGCCGAATGTCTCAGCCTGCTGGCGGCACCAGGTGGGGTGAGCAAAAAGAAACGCCTTGGCTTTTTCCGGATAATCGTTTTCGTCTGTACGCCATGTGCCGGGTTTGTGTGCCCGAACATGGCACTTGATCAACTCTCCCTCAAGGAAGATCTCGGTCAAGCGGAAGGTGCCCCGCGCCCAGACTTTTTTGCCCACATATCTGGTCGGAACAGAATAGTAGCTCTTGTCAAAGACCAGATGGTGATCAGGGTGAACTGTGCACTCTTTCCAGAGTGGGGTCTCGAACCTGCTGCCCGGCAAAGGGATAAGGGTGTTCTTCTCGTCCCGCTCAAAGCGCAGCAGCGGTTCTTCTTTAGTGGTGCCGTGCTTTTCCTTGCCAATGCCGGTTAGTGACCAGGCAAGCGCCTTTTCGTTGGCGTCGGCAAGATCCTGATACTGCCGCCCGGCAGCCAGCTGCTGCCGCACCGTGGGCATGGAGCGCTCAACTTTCCCTTTGTGCTCCGGAGTTCTCACTTTGGCCGGATCGGCAACAAAGCCGTAATGCCGCTCTAGTTCTGCATACGCCCGGTTGATGATCGGGTCATACAGGTCGGCTTTGACAACACCAGCCTTGAGGTTGTCCAAAAGGACGGTTCTGGGGCAACCGCCAAAGAATTCAAAGGCCCGGATATGACAGTCAAGCCAGTTCGTTGTGTCCTGGCGTTCAACGAAGCGGACAAAGCGATGGCGACTGTAAGAAAGGGTCATGACAAAGGCCCAGACCCTCTTCTTCTGGTCACCCAGAGTAAGGGCTACCTGACCAAAGTCAACCTGGGCCTGTTCTCCGGCGGATGTTTCCAACCGGACAGTTACTCTCTGGGAATTATCCGGTTTAAGCTTTTTTACGTATCGTTTGAGACTGGAGTAGTTGAAAGGGTAGCCCTGTTCTTCAAGTAGGCGACAGATCTGCTTGGCAGTCATATTCGGCTCATCGAGCCAGCTGATTATCTGCTCTTTGTGCAGGCCTATGACCTCCTGCACCGCACCGACAGCAGATGAAGCAGGTTTGGCTGCCTTGGCTACTGCGGCCATGACGTTCTCCGCAATGGCAGCGGGTGTTTCACCATCTTCTCTGGTAAGACCGGCAGCCTTTGCCGCGTCAAGATACTTTCTGACGGTTGGCCGGGAAATGCCGAGACTTCTGGCAATTTGACTATTGTTCTGCCCTTTTTGCCAGTGATAGACAACTTCGTTCAATTCGATCATGGGGATTCTCCTTCGCGACATAGCAGCTCCTGTCTGGAAATAATTCCATGCAGAATACTGTCATGCTGGTTGGCTCCCCTAAAAAATCCAAAGTGGCAAATAACTCTGGTCCCGGTATCGACTAAACTGGCAAATTAAGTTGACCCAGGGGGTGGCAAATAACTTTGGTCACACCTTGTCTAAAGTGGAAATTTACCATGGTCCTCGACATCCTCGGTATTACATGGGTGACAATGGAGGATGCTGTCGCAAAATACTCTCTTGCAAAGCCTTTGATTCTACAGTGGGTAAAAAAGGGGGTAGTGCGTGCCGTGCAAACTGGTGATGAGGTCGTACGGGTAAATGTGGATGATCTTAAGCTTATGCTTGATGAAAGAGTAAGTAACTCGCTGAAAAATAGCAGGTTGAACTAACGATAAGTTTCAGCAAGGAGGGTACGCCATGAAGATACTAATCGTGCTGACATCACACAAGGAAATTGAACTTTCGGGCAAGATAACCGGTTTCTGGCTGGAAGCGCTAGCCGCCCCATATTATATTTTTAAAGATTCAGGAGCTGAAATTACTTTGGCGTCACCAAAAGGCGGACGTCCTCCTCTTGATCCGAAAAGTAATGAAAAAGAGTTTCAAACAGTTGCAACCGAACGATTTATTGCTGACACGGAAGCAGAGGCAGCATTAGCGAATACGGTTAAATTGAAAGACATTATTCCCGCAGACTTTGATGCTCTGTTTTACCCGGGAGGGCAGGGGCTTTTATGGGATCTTGCCGAAGATTCAAACTCGATCGCTTTAATAGAATCGATGTATGCACAGGGTAAACCGGTTGCTGTAGTTTGCCACGCTGCAGGAGTTTTGATCCACGCAAGGTCACCGGAATGCTCACCACTGGTGCAGGGTAAATCTGTTACCGGACTTTCCAATTCGCAGGAAACAGTAGTCGGGTTGAATGATATCGTGCCATTTCTCGTTGAAGATGAATTGAAAAAATGTGGTGGAAATTATTCCAAAGCCCCGGATTGGCAGCCGTATTTTGTGAGTGACGGGAACCTGATCACCGGTCAAAACCCGTCATCAGCAGAGACAGTTGCAAAAGCGGTTCTGGTTCTACTGTCTTGACAAGGAAAGTCCGCAGGGAAACTCATTACGGCAGAATTGCTGACTTCCTGTTACTGGTAATGCGTGGATTCGTTAAAAATCAGGGGTTACTGATGTCGGGTGCGCTTGCATATTACACCTTAATGTCGATCGTACCGATGTCAATTCTTGCCCTTGTTGTCTTGACGCAGTTTATTGATGAACAGCAACTGATTCACACCCTGTCAGGATATCTGGAAATGGTCATACCCGGCTATGCGGGTATATTGACCGAGCAGACGAAGGTCTTCCTCAATAACCGCAGGGTGATTGGGATCATAGGTTTCCTTGGACTGCTGTTTTTTAGTTCTACGGCATTTTCCATGCTTGAAAGTTCCATGTCGGTCATATTTTCTGATCATGTTAAAATGAATCGCCGCAATTTTCTGGTTTCAGCAATCATCCCCTATTTGTATATATTCGTAATCGGAGTTGGCATTCTGTTGGTATCGGTTGTTGTCGGGGTAATCGACACACTTGAAAACAGTCAGATGTCAGTTTTTGGTTGGAGTTTGAACCCGGGTGTCGCCACCTGGGTAACTTTCTATATCTTGGGGATTGTGGGCGAGGTGTTGATGTTCACTTCGATATATCTGGTAATGCCTGTTGTCAGGGTCAGATTCAGCCACGCACTGAGCGGCGGGGTTACTGCTGCGTTTTTGTGGGAGCTAACCAGGCGCTTGATGGTTTGGTATTATTCGGTCACAACAACTGTAAATGTCATATACGGCTCAATTGCAATAACAGTAGTTGCGCTAATCATCGTTCAGGTAGTGGCTATCATCCTGTTACTGGGTGCCCAGGTGATTGCCGAGCTTGAGAAAAATCGCAAGGTCTTTGCCTGATTGAAAGGTTCTGATCATTTTGACGCTTGTAATTTTCGCTGCAGTTTATAGTAGTACATCCTGGAATCAGCCAATTTGAGCGCTTCATTAAGCTGTTCACTCCGTTCTGCGACTGCCGACCCAATTGAAATGCTCAACATGTAATCGCTATTCCCTTCGTTGACTAACTCCTGACAGCTACGCACCCGTTTCATTAATTCCTTGGCTGCAACTGCATCTGTATTGGGAAGAATAATAGCAAATTCATCGCCACCTATTCTGGCGACAAGATCTTCGTTCCTGAAAGTATCTTTAAAGGCCTGTGCGGCCTGTTTTATCAGGCGATCGCCTTCAATGTGTCCAAAACTGTCATTGATCATCTTTAAACCATCAATGTCTGCAATAAAAATGCTGACCGGATAAACGCGGCCCTGTGTTATTCGTGCCATTTCAGTTTCGAAATATGCTCTGTTGAAAAGACCGGTTAGCGGGTCATGGGTGCTGATGAACCGGAGACTCTCTTCATAGAGTTTTCTTTCATTTATATCACTGCATGTCCCGGTTACGCGCAGCGGGGCACCGGTTGCATCACGTTCTACTACCTTGCCGCGATAAAGAATCCATTTCCATTCGTTTGTTTTAGTCAGCATCCGGACTTCAATATCAAAGGCTGACTGAAAGCCGCTTTTCTCATTGTCAAAGATTCTGTCAACCAGTGGACGATCTTCGGGGTGGACCAATTCTCTGATAGCCACAGCTTTCGGCTCAATATCACCATTTTCGTATCCAAGCATTTTTACATAGCGACGGCTTACTTTTACATCGCCGCTGGGAATATCCCAATCACAAAATCCCTCGCGACTCCCCTCAAGAACGAGCTTTAAACGATTTTCACTTTCACTCAGTGCTGCTTCAGCCTGCCTGCGGCGCTCTTCACCAGAGTAGTGGTCAAGTGCAAAGGTAATACTCGCTACTATCTCCTGAAGCAGCTCGATAATTTCAGTATCGAAGAAACCAGTCTGCTCGGAGTATACTTTGAGCACCCCGATTATTCGATCTTCATGCCTTAGAGGAAATGCTGCAGAGGAGTGGATGCCATGTTTCTGGGCTGCGCTCCGCCAGGGCAATGTCACCGGATCATTGTTGAAGTCATTGCATATATAGGGTGTGCCTGAGCGAAAAGCTATCCCGGTGGGACCTTGACCAACTTCACTATTGGCATTGGCACTGACAACGAGGGAATTCAGGTAATCTTCAGCAATACCACTGTGAGCAACTGGAATCAGAAGACCTGTTATTGCATCGAGAGTAGCTATAGTGACGAGAGAGAATCTGCCATGCTCAACAGCGATCCGGCAGATCTCGCAGAATAGCTCCTGGTGATTGTCAATACGCATGATGGCTTTATTGGTAAGGCTCAAGGCAGCGTAAAGGTTTTTAAAGCGAATATGCCTCTCTTCTGCGTGCTTGCGTTCAGATATATCGCGTGTTACTTCAACAGCAGCAATTATATTGCCATTTTTATCTCTAATCGGGGCAGCTGTATTAGAGAATATATGAGTTTTACCGTTAATAGCGATTGCTCTTTCAGCTCGATGAACGTCACCATCAGCAAAACAGGCGACAACAGGGCAATCCTGACAGACAGAACTCCTATGCTCGTAAGCTTCATAACAGAGCTGACCGGTACAGTCACCGAAAAGCTCCTTCATCATTTTATTCTGGTAAACAATTATGAATTGCCGGTCATGAACCGTCAAACCATCCCCTATAGCGGATAAGAGTACATTGCATTCAATGTTGTCCAATAAATCGGTTTTTAAATGCACTTTTACCATTGGGGTCACTCCGTTTTTCAAGTGCTAGTGAATCTTGATGACTTCTGATTGATGTTTTGAATATTAAGAATACCAGCTGCAATTTGAAAGTCTAGGAATCTGTCGGACTTAGGAAATCAAAGCGAAAATTCGGCTGAGCGAGGGCAGATTCAGTCGATTTCTTCGTCATTAGTTGTTCTATTGACCAGGAAATCGGATAAATATGGACCGTTCAGACGGATTTGCAGCAGATTTATTCTAAGTCCGACAGACTCCTGGCAACTCTCAATGCGATGCGCAGCGCCCTTGTCATGATAATGTTTACAAATTGACCCTTCAAGTATATAAATTACAAAATTCATTTATGGAGGCAATATGACTAAAGCAGAACTGATAGCAAAAATAGCTGAAAAGGCAAAACTGACCAAAGCACAGGCTGAATCAGCCCTGGCTGCTTTCGAATGCGCTGTCACAACAGAACTGGTTAATGATGGAAAGATTACTCTCGCTGGGTTTGGTACTTTTTCCACGGTAAGTAAAGAGGCACGGACCGGCAGGAACCCACAGACTGGCCAGCCACTTGAAATCGCCGCGAAAAGAGTCGGCAAGTTCACAACCGGCAAAAACCTGAAAGATCTCGATGCCTGCAAGAGCGCCTGTAAGAAGTAAGCAGGTGAACACGCACCAGTAATATCAACGCAGCAGTGCAGTTGAAAATCAGCGGGGAGCTGAATACAGCTCCCCGCCATAATTATTTGAATATCCCTTTCTCTGGTTAAATTCATTTCGACGACGAAAAACTCACTTTAATTATGTACTCTCTGCAGTAAGTTATCCTTGAAATTAACCACCGCTGTGAAACCTCAAATACCTAAATAGCCCCTGATTCTTACATTTAGATGAATATTTTTTCAGTTACTTTTAAATGCAGTGCACTGTAGGTCCACATTTTTATTTGTGAATTTCAATTTACAGCTTTACCTCAGGAAACTTGTAAATTTAATCTTTGCAGTCGACAAGCCCCGCCACATATTTCTCCTTAATGGCTTTTCAATGTATATTTCTTTAAATGTAAACTTTAATCTTCAGACTGTCGGAGATCGTTACATATTTTTATATTAATTACTTTAAATATTAAAAAACATCATGATGTCAGCTAATTACATCTTGGCATATCAGTTGCTAACGATTTGTATATCATTTTCAAATATCTAGATTGGAATTAATAGCCAGAACTTAAAGGGGGTATCAGTATGAAAGGAGCTGTATTGCTGCACGGACGTCTTGCAGATTTAAAATCCCAATACAAAGGAGGATCGGTCGTGAAAAAGCTTATTAGTAATTTGGCTGTAGTTGCAACAAGTTTGGCACTGGTACTTTCCTGCAGCGTCCCTTCGGCATTGGCGCTGAACCTCGTGAGTAACGGTGGTTTCGAGACAGGAGATTTTAGTAGTTGGACTACAAACGGTTCATTCATATACGTACTGCCAGACGGCTATGAAAGCACTTATGCAGCAGCTCTCGGTACGACATCGGGTTTGGGTTTATTAGCGCAGTCAGGGATTGCAACAACTCCTGGCAAAGAGTACGAACTTAGTTTTATGTTGAAAAGTTCAGGTGCGCCGAATGAGTTCAGCGTCGCAATTAATGGTGTTACAGTTGGTGGTGAAGTGAATGGCAGCAGTTATTCATATTTACCATTATCAGTAAACTTTATTGCCGATCTGTTGCCAACCACCATAGAATTTTTTGCCAGAAACGAACCGGGCGCTTTTACCGTTGATAACATTTCTGTTGATTTAGCACCAGTGCCGGAACCGTCCACTTTGCTGCTTCTGGGTGTCGGACTTATCGGGGCAAGTTTTCTGCGGAAGAAGATTAGAAGCTGCTAGATATCAAAAAACGATCTCAAATAATCCGATCCGCAGTCAAAACAAAAAGAGAGTCTTGGTCAGGCTCTCTTTTTGTTTGTTTATAACTTGGAATTAACTGGTGCACCAAGTTACCCAAGGGCTCCAAAGGTGACAATAGCAGAAATCTTAACAATTTTGAAACTGCTTTAACTTCATACAATCAACACTTACATGGTTCGACCTGTGTCAACTCCTGTAACAAAAATTGATTTCTCCACCGGACATAACTACCTATTATTATGAGGTTTATTATTAATAATTCTGGCATGCATTATGATATTGATTGCTGTTAGTAAAGTTGCTCAAGACAATTACATAGAATCTTCGGGAAACAGCTAAAATGTCAACTCTCATAATATCTTATCAGTATCCTCTCCCTGAAATTGGCGGCAACCGGATCCGAACAATGAACTTTGTCCGCTATTTTAAACAATTCGGTGAAGTAGACATTATCTATTCCCAGGAACGTACTTCCTGCGATGACAGTGATTCTGTCTTTCGCAATGAGTTCTTTATCGATCTGGGCAAAGATTCAAAAAAGCAGAACAAGGTAGTCGAGATTTATGAGCGATTGCGGTATTCAAAACCGTGGATAGTATGCAATTTCACAGAACAATCGGTCCGTGAACATGTTGAATTGATAGAGCGGGGTGATTATGAGCATATCATCTGCCGTTATGCTGTCAGTGCATATCCATTGAATTTTATTTCAAAAGGCAATAAAAACAAGGTGATTGTTGATATTGATGACCTGATAACGCCAGATCTGTATGCAGCAGTGTACGGCACTTTACCTGGAATTAATAAAATTAAGTCTCTGCTTGATATGAGAATGTTTAGGAACTATCAGCATGCGTGCGCGAAAATAGGTAAGGCGCTGGTATGTTCGGAGCATGACAAAGAATTGATTATGGATGCATCTAAATCAACTGAGGTTTACATGGTGCCGAACATAGCTCCGGAAACGACTTTGCCGGAGACATATAATATTGATGGTTACCAGAATCTTGGAACATTTCTGTTTGTTGGTAACCTAGCATATAAGCCGAATGTTCAAGGTTTAGTCTGGTTTGTGGAAGAGCTGTTTTCCAGGTTACTGACAAGAGCCGGGGAGCTTAAGCTGATAATCATCGGCAAAGACCCTGATCCGCAAATACAGTTACTTTGCCAGAAATATGCTGAGATTGAGTTGATCGAAAATCCTCCGGAAGTTGTGTCGTATTATGAACGCTGTGGTGCTGTTGTTGTCCCTTTACTGACTGGCGGCGGGACAAGAATTAAAATACTTGAGGCTGGTCGTGCCTGGAGGCCGGTAATTTCTACTCCCATCGGAGGACATGGATTGTCTCTTTGTGACCGGCGAGAAATTCTGTTCATGGAGGATTTAGTCAGTTTTAAAGCGCAAACGGAGTGGCTAACGGTCAGAAGTAATTACGATTCTCTGGTTAATAGCATGAACTCGTATGTTGAGAATAATTTCACAAGAAAACAGTTTGAGTCAGCAATGGCAAAAGTTACCGGCCTTGAGAGTATGCCTCTAAAGGATAAAGTTTCCGCAATAATGCCGGTGTATAACAGGGAAGTATTTCTGGCTGCCGCCATAGAATCGGTTTTGAACCAGACGTACGGGAATATTGAGTTGATAATAGTTGATGATGGCTCAACGGATAACTCATTAGAAATAGCACAAAAATACAGAGCGATTCACCCTGATAAAATAAAGATATTGACACAGAAGAATCAAGGACCATCAAAAGCAAGAAATAGTGGGATCAGACTAGCAGAGGGTGATTTGGTGGCCTTTATTGACAGCGATGATATTTGGGCACCGGAGAAAATTGAATTGCAGCTCAATATGTTCAAACGGTACGGCAATGCAAGTTTCATATATTCTGGCTATTACATCGTCAATAAAGATGGAGACATCACGACAGAGGTCCAACCTGATAAAAGAATGAAGGGAAATATTCTTGAAAAACTTTGGACTGTAGAAAATTCAATCTCAGGTGGCACTTTATTAGTCCCAAAAGAGAAATTAGTAGCAGTTGGCTGCTTTGATGAAGATTTAAAAGGTGGGGAGAATCTTGATTTAAGGATTAAACTCAGTAAGCTCGGCGATGTCTATTACGTGGATAAGCCGCTATATTATTACAGAAAACATGGCGATAATCTTACTTCTCAATTGTCAACCATGGACGAAGCCCATCTTCAGCTAATCAACAAGCATTTTTCACAAAACAATAATTATGATGAACTGCTTTTTCGCAGGGTGATGTCAGAATATTATTTCAACATCGGCGTAAATCATTTTTCTAACTCCAATTTGCATACTGCAATGCCTTATTTCTGCAAAGCAATCATAAAAACACCTTACAAAATTAAATATTACGTTCGCCTGTTAAGATGCTGCCTTGGTGTTAGAGTTAATTCGCTGATTTCCAGGTTAAAGCAATTAATAGTTTTCGATATAGCTTATGAAGGCTCTAAAGACCGTTAATGTCAATTTCAGCACTAGAGCTGATATGGAGAAGTTAATATGCTGTTTTCAATCATTATCCCTGCAAAAAACGAAGAAAAAAATATACCACAGTGCCTTGAAGCGATAACTCGTCTGAATATGGCAGATAATGAATATGAAGTACTGGTTATTGATAATGGTTCAACTGATTCAACCGTTTCTATTGTTAGAAAATTCGGGTTTCCAGTTTATGTTAAACCTGAACTTTCATTATCAGGCCTCCGCAATTTTGGCGCCAGTTTAGCTTCAGGTGAGATCATGGTTTTTCTGGATGCTGATTGCATCCCGGATTTTAACTGGTTGAAGTGTGCCGCACTCACACTTTTGGATTCGGAAGTGGGATGCACGGGTTCTGCTCCAACGGCCCGCGTGGACGGGACCTGGGTAGAAATGATCTGGTCGAGTTTTCGCACCAGACGGACAGACAAATGTTATACGGCGTGGATAAACTCCTCCAATTTTTTTGTCAGAAGAGAACTCTTCGCCAGAGTCAGCGGGTTTAATGAAAATGTCAGTACCAGTGAAGATGTTGATATCTGTATGCGGCTGAATAAAATATGTAAAATACTCCATGATCCGGCTATTAAAGCCATTCATTTAGGTGAACCTAAGACAATGACAGAATTCTTGTTTAAAGAGATATGGCGGGGGAAAGGGGCTCTTTGCGGAGTTATTAGTCACGGGGTCAGCAAGAGTGAGCTGCCAAGTTTATTGTTGCCCGTCTATAACTGTATCTTGTTAATAAGTCTGACTATTGCACTGCCGGTATTTAACAAAAGCGTTATAACTTTGTTGATGTGTCTATACTTGATTCCGGCGGTAATATTCACACTTTGGGTAATAAACAAAACTAAAAAATATACTTACACATTCGGCTATTTCATTCTTTTCCTCATATATGTCAACGCGCGCTCCGTTTCACTTTTTATTCGATAATATTAGACTTTCATCAAAACCGTCAGTTCAATGAATCCTTTTAGTCGCTGCCTGTGCCCACACAGGCTCCAGCAATAAGCAATCTATAGCAATACCTCTTTTGTTCCCCAAAACCATTAAGCCCCTGTCGACAGATGTGTCGACAGGGGCTTAATGGTTTTGGGGGATTGATGATTTTATGCTATCGATTTGGCATAACAGTCACCAATTGGGCTGGTGTTACTTCCAGTTTCCTTTGATATTGCCGGGGGCAGGGGGAAGCGCAATTGCATTGGAGACGCCGAAAGCACCTATGCTTACCGAACCGGATACCCGCGTATTATTGAGAAAGTCGGTTGCAGCCACTGAGAGAGTTACATTACTTCCGGCACTTTTAGCGGGGCTCGTAGATTGCAATGAGAAGTCTCCGTTAGCCGCATTTGTAAAGAGAGGATCAGTATTAAGGCTGGCAGTTGCCCATGAGGGTGCTGGTGTTGAAACTGTGCTGAAATACAGATTATTGCTTTGTGTTGTTGGCTGGCTGTAAACGAAAGGCACCCCGAATGTATCCACTAACAGGTTATTTCTGAAATCAGAAGAGACAGATGTTGATATGGCATTTACAAACCGGTAACCATAAATGGTGTTGTTATAGATTTTGGAAGCCGAATTAGCGAGTAGATTGAATGCAGGGCCCGGGTTCGGGTTGCCAACATCATTAACAACGAGGTTATTGTAAACATTTATCGGCGTGCTGTCAGAAAATGAGGCGTCAATGGCCTGGCCTCGTTGGTTCTTCAAGACGTTGTGGTGTACCGAAAGTGTCCCGTTCCATCCGTTTCCGGTTCCCATGTCATAAAGGTGGATACCGTGCAAGATGGGGTTGTTTGCCAGATGGCACCATGCGATTTCGTAGGCATCAATTCTGGTGCCTGTCCGGTTAGATATGTAGAACAGGTGCTGGAATCGGTCCACCGATATTTTTTCCGCACCGCCTGAACAAGGCGCGTAGCCACAACCGGAAGGACTTGTCCAGGACGTATCGTCCCAATTGTAGACATAGTTGTTGGTGCGACTGCCAACCCCGGTAGGACTACCATAGGCAGTACCGTAATTATGGATATAAATTCCATAATATTTGCCACCGCCTTCCCAGTCGCCACTGCCATTAGCGGTGACAGCCCCACCATAACCGCCATAAACTGTTGGGCCGGTTATTTCCACACCGACAATGCGATTACTTTTAAAAACTGCAATGCCGTTGGTCACATCTGAAGTGCTCCCTGTTTTTTGTTCAGCCGATATTTTCAGTTTGGAAAGATTTATGTAGTCATTATGGCGATTGGACGGATACCAATTGTCTACAACTGCCTGAGCATTGCCACCGTCTGCTGAGGTGTAATCAATGCTAACGGTGGTGTTGGGATAGGCAATAAATGATATTGGAGCAGTCGGTGTACCGGAAACTTTATTGTTCCTGCCGATAGATACCCCATGCGTCGTTCCTACACCTACCGAGTATACTATGTCGCCAGCTGCGAGTGTCGTAGAACTTCCATCTAAAGCGCCCTGGCCATTTGCTGCGCCCAAAACACCCAACGGGCTACTCCATGTTCCTGCATTTGAATTACTACCGCCGGTCTTGATGAACTTGATGTTTCCGCTCCTGACTGAAAACGGCAGGGTATTCGAGTCTGCTCCGCCGACGGTCACTTTAATTGAATTTGAGCCGTCTGCAGTTCCCGCTGGGACAGAAAAAGCAATTTCCTGCATCTTGTGGTAGGTTTTGAGGTCGGCAGGCCCTCCTGGCAAAGTTCCGTCTGCGTCCTTCCAATAATAAATATGAGCAGCTTCGACTCCACCGACATAAACTTTGGAAACGCCTTGGGATGAGCCTAAATTGTTTCCCCATATGGTGACAATTGCACCATGCTGTGACGAAGTTAGCCCGCCGGCACTATCAGTGTTGCCCGTTTTGGGTCCTGAGTCGATATCTGAAAAATTGAGGATTGGCCCTGCAAAAGCTCTCCAAGGCATGAGGAGAACTGCTGTCAACAACATTAGTGAGATGATATGATTCATTCGGCATACGATACGCATTGTGTACTCCTTTATTTCTGTATTTTAGTGAAACCCTTCCATATTCGTCGGCAGCTAACAGCCTTATTACATTGATATTTTCATCGTTCCCTCCAGTCCTCTTCACAATAAAAAAAGCCAGGCCCTAATACCTTTATGGCATTTCGGCGACCCGGCTGTCTCAGAGAGACCCTGTAGGCTTTCCGTCCCATTCTTGCGAATGGTTTAGTATTTTCGTGTGCCTCTGCTTTAATGTTAAGCCAGTATTGCAGAAAGTCGTCGTAATTGGTGTGATTCTCATCACAAGATGCAACAATTTTACAGTGTCAACATTAATAAATGCAGTAGATCGACTAGTTGTTCGTTTCCGGTTTAGTGAATTGTACATATAAGTCATGTCCTTAAAAGACGGATATAATTGATTCAAATCTAAAACCTGCTCGTCCGGATAGTTAGTCGCGTGAAGCCCGGATTGTTATTAGTTATTGTTCGCTCTTTTTGTGCAGTAGCGCCGCCACTTCGTCCATGGTTTGTATCCTGAAACCTTCTTGTTGAGCTATTTCCAGAACAGATCGTAATTGATAAGGTGTTGCATCAAAGCGTTCGGGGGCATCTGTTACGCCGTGCGTGTAAAAAACAATCCACCCCTTCAGTTTTACGGCTGCTTTCAATATGTCCCGTAAGCTTTTTTCCGAAAATGTCTCTGCATAGATTGGAATCGCTCGCAAAAGGTTCAAGTCAACCGTACCCCAATTGATTCCCCGACGTATACCTCTTAGAGTCATATAAGACGGGCTTAAAACACGTTTAGCCCCTAAAGATACTTCTCCAAAAGGGTAGGAGAAATGATCAATTTTGCAGCCTAGAATTGATTCAAGTTCTGTCCTGTTTTTTTTCGAATCTATCATCATACCAGCCGCTGATCCGGCTTTCAGACTATAGTGGCTGGACGTATGGCAGCCGATAGTGTGCCCTCTCGAATATAAAAGCCTTGTTTCATCCTCACGAATGTAGTCATTGGAAGCTCCCTTAATACCCAGACTCACATAGAAAGTCCCGCGCACCTCCGCGTCCTCCAGAATCTTGCGTCCGTTTTCGTATGCTGAGATTGGAACATCGTCAAAGGTAAGAGAAACTATGGGAGGGTCGAAGCAGATTCGTTGTCGCCGCGAATTGAATAGCTCGAGAAAACCGGATTTGGCGTTGGCTAACAGGCTCTGTTTAATCATATCAAATACCGCACCAATTCACTTCAATGATGCTTTCAGGGGAAATATCGTTGTTTAACGCAATTGAAAATAGTTGTTCCGACGGGTCACTGCCTGGGATTTCGCCGTGAAACCCAATATCTCTGAAAACTTGTGTCAATTGGGCGTTTTTGGCAGTAGAACGATACACAACCTCAACTTTATCTGCTCCCTTACTTTTTTGTATTGCAAGAAAAGAGCGGAAAAATGCGTGTTCGACCTGTTTACTCTGAACTCTGCAGCTGAACATTAAGTCGACTATTCTTGAGAGTTCCTGATTAAACATGCAAAAACCTATCATGCCGTAATCACCAAAGCGATCTTCACAATGTATGCAAAAAGCTTCAAAGCCTTCATTCGCAAGTAACGTGATAATTTGCTCTTGCGTATACCTGTTACCAGAGAAATTCAGCTGGTTTGTTCTCTGTATCAACTCAGTTACACGATCTAAATTGTTTTCGCTAACAGGTGAGATGGTCAACTTTATTCGACATTCACAAAGAAATTTTGAGTAATCACCGCTGTAGGATGATTTTATTTGCTGGCGCTTTTCGTCAATTTTATAAAAAGATCTGCGCAGATGGGATTCATCTGAAATTTCTGGAGAAAAATCAGGCATTGACAGTAAGTTATCCAACTCTATGGCATCAAATACCCTCACCTTTGAAAATGACTTTGACACTTCGCTTCTCTCGAAGGGCGAATCATCTATGAACGCTATGGTATCTTCACCAACATTTATATTCTCAATTATTTCCTTGATAGATTCACTCTTTGGAGCCCAATTAAACTTGGGGAATACGAAGTAATCCAGCAATTGCAACTCTTGCAAAACTGTTTTTGCATCATCATGGTTGTTTTTACTTGCTATGCTGTTGACTATACCGCGACGATCCAATTCTTTTAAAATATCAACAACACCGTCCCTCAACTTAAGTTTACTAGCGCCATCTTCAATCAGGATTCCGTTCCATAGCGTATTATCCAGATCCCAAATAAGTACTTTCACATGTTTAAGTTTCTTCTCAGGTAGTATCTGTTCTTTTGATAGCTCAATATTCCATTTTACAAATGTTAACATGCCAAAATATAGAGTAGGACCCTCTGCTGAAAGATCGTTGATGTTTGGGCAGATTGAAATATGAAATACATTGTCAGACGAAATATGGGGTTCAATATCAAGAAAGGGGATAATCTCTCTGGTAAACCCAGGTTTTAGTTCGATCAGTTTTTGAAATGGATAACCTTTAAGTGGTCCACTGCTATCGCGTCCCACCAAAGTCAGCCTCACTATCGAGTCATTTGGATTGTATATCTCAAGCAACAGGCAATCTGGTGTCCGCTTCGGCGTGTCAGCAAAAATACCATTTGTAGTTATATATTTTTTAACTCTTCTCATTAAGCGACTTGATATCCCACGCCGTCCGAGAATATTTATGTGATAATCAGGCACATGAGAAATGACATTATCCAGTTTCAAACTGATTCGGTAGATCCTTTCTGCTTTAGCAGCCTGGACTAAGTGGAGATTCGAATGAGCAATTAGCTGTCCCCAGGGCTTAAACTGTATTCTCGCTACATATCCAAGTGAGTTCGGGATTCCATGTATTGGTGATATCCCCCCCACGAACCGCCGACACTTTCCATCTTTTCTTGGTTCATACAGGTCGCAGGTAGCGTAACACTGGGGCATAGCGCATTCAGTACAATGCTCTTCCCATGGTATTACAGTCAGAGAATCGATCAGAGGACGCGACGTGGAAAAGTCGTCAATGACCGCCTGGGGGACAGAATTGCTCAGGATTCTTTCGTGGCCAACATCAAATTCGTACATAGTTCTTCCTTTGGATATTACCTTTATCACGAACCATGCCAGAATGTTTTGCGGAAGGTTCAATGATATCAGGCCGTTACAGTTAAGTTAATTGAGGATTACAGGTGAGTTCTGTTAATGATTTACTTCTGGTCAGCGTTGCCGTTGGGTGTAAACGTGTAAAATAAGTTTATATTCATCATGTTATAAATATTTCTGTTGTTAATTTCGGAGCGTTGAGATCAGGTGGCGACTATGTATTTGTATTGGTTGCCTGATAAATACTGTCTCAATGCTCGATTAAAGCCGGCTGTCACTGACGGGAGCAGGTAATTTCAGCTGATTTTTAAAGCCGCAGATCTCTTGAACTGGTTTGTATCGCCCTATCTTTAAGTCTCATAACGCTTCAAATGCCCGCCTCACAGTTTTTACATCAATTTGTGTGATGTTCGTCACATCCCGTAATTTTGTTTTCTGCGATAAATAGAATCATAAATCAACTGAATAGCAGCACACGATAATACTAAACCATTTGCGAAGATGGGACGGAAAGCCTACAGGGTCTCTCTGAGACAGCCGGGTCGCCGAAATGCTTTTAACCAATCGGTTCCCGGCTATTTTTTTGCCTTGATAAGAAAATGTCAACTAGTTGACGTAACAAGAAAGTCTTATTGCAAAAAAGGAGAGACAAAATGAAAACGAGTAATGAGAAGGGCGGAAAATTCGTATCTGTAGCAAGTCAGGTAAAATATCTGAACGCAATAGTTGTATTTACATGTTGCGTTTGCTTACAGACAATATGTTTTGCAGGAAACATCGGGCTTAGCTGGGATCCAAGTAGTGGTGCAAATGTGGCAGGATACAAAATCTACTATAGTTCTGACTCTTCAACATTGCCATTTATCGGTACCGGTGCGATAGAAGGCTCTTCACCTGTCGATGTCCATAGTCTGACAACGTCGACACTTACCGGTCTTGATCCCAACAAGACGTATGCCTTTGCAATAACGGCTTATGATAATACCGGTCTGGAAAGTGACTACTCGAATATCATTTCGGTAGCTGAGGCAATCGCACCGACGGTATCAATCACTTCTCCAGCCAGCAGTGGAACTGTCAGCGGTGCGGTTTCGGTAAATGTTTCGGCATCAGATAATGTGAACGTAAGTAAGGTGGAGCTCTATGTCAATGATCTCCTCCAATCATCCGACACAACCACTCCGTATGTGCTTGCCTGGAATACGACTTCATTGGCTAATGGCTCTTACAACCTCATTGCTAAAGCATATGATCCCTCCGGCAACGTGGGTCAGTCTTCAGTCGTTGCCGTTTCTGTGAACAATACTACGGTAGCTGACACCACCGCACCAGTAGTTGCCTTAACTTCTCCATTAAACGGTGCGATAGTCAGCGGCACAGTCACAGTATCAGCCACTGCTACTGACAATATGGCTGTCAGCAAGGTCGAATTATATGAGAACAGTGTTATTGTCGCTATTATAAACGCAGCGCCCTATGACTACAGCTGGAATACTACTTCGCTGGCAAACGGTTCACACACACTCATTTCGAAAGCTTATGACGCTGCAGGCAATGTTGGCCAGTCCTCAGCCGTATCTGTAACAGTCAATAACACCGTAGCCGATACAACTGCTCCTTCAGTCAGTGTCAGTGCACCAGTTGCTAATTCAACAGTAAGCGGAACAGTTCTGGTAGCTGCTGCTGTCAGTGATAATGTCGGCGTGGTTAAGGTGGAATATTATGTTAACGGCAGCTTGCACAGAACAGTTACAGCAGCACCTTTCAGTTATAACGTTCCGACAACGATAGCTGATAATGCCACCTATAGCTTGTACGCCAAAGCCTATGATGCAGCCGGTAACGCAGGTCAGTCTTCTACGACAAGTTTTACTGTCTATAATTCAGTTGCCGATACAACCGCTCCGACTGTAAGTATCAGCTCTCCCGTTGTCAATTCAACAGTCAGCGGCACAGTCAATATCGCAGCCACAGCCTCTGATAACGTTGGCGTAAGTAAAGTCGAGTTCTATGTCAATGGTGCACTTAAGGCAACCGACACAACCGCGCCTTACTCATACAGCTGGAATACAGCAGCAGTTGCTAACGGTGCATACTCAATTACTGCCAAGGCCTATGACGCTGCAGGGAACGTGAAGCTGTCTTCAGCAACCAGTCTTACAGTGAAAAATAGTGTGGCTGATACAACTCCTCCAACTGTCAGCATCAGCTCTCCGGTTGCGAATTCTACAGTAAAAGGGAACGTTCTGGTGGCAGCGACCGTCAGTGATAACGTGGGAGTAGTTAAGGTGGAGTATTATGTGAATGGCAGCCTGCACAGAACTGTGACAACAGCACCTTTCAGTTACAATGTCCCGACGACTGTTGCCGATAACGCCTCTTACAGCATGTATGCCAAAGCTTATGATAAAGCAGGAAACGTCAAGCAGTCGGTAACGATAAAGTTCACAGTTAAAAACTAGTCATTGCTTGAATTAATGCATAACCAAAGCTGCCCTTTCACAAGAGAGGGCAGCTTTTTTGTTTGATTTGGTAAAACAGTTTAGGAGTCTGTCGGACTTAGAATAAATCTGCTGCAAATCCGTCTGAACGGTCCATACTTATCCGCTATCTTGGTCAATAGAACAACTATTGACCTTCAAAATCGACTAAATCTGTCCTCGTTCAGCCGAATTTTCGCTTTGATTTCCTAAGCCCGACAGACTCCTGTCATTGCATCTCGATTTTCGCGATATTATGCTTCTTAACCAGATCATAAAGAGTCGGTCTGCTTATCCCAAGCTCTTCGGCAGCTTTTACCATATTGTTTCTCTGCTTTTCTATAGCGGTAAGAATCATTTCGCGCTCTACCATTTCGCGAGCATCTTTCAAGGTCAGATTTGCAAAGGAATGAATCCCTTCTTTTACTGTTTTTAGTGAGAAATCGAGATCTTCCGGCTCAATAATAATGTTATCTGACATTATGACCGCCCGCTGCACCTTGTTTTCAAGTTCCCGAACATTGCCTGGCCAATCATAAGATTCCAGCAGCCTTGTTGAATCAGGACTGAACTTGCGGGTTTTTTTGCCAAACTCTTTGCCGCAACGGCGCAGGAAAAAATTGGCCAGAAGCATGATGTCTTCGCCGCGATTTCGAAGTGGTGGCAGTTTGATGTGAATTACAGAGATACGGTAGTACAGGTCTTCGCGGAAAGATCCTGCCAAAGTCTCCTTGATGATGTCCCTGTTAGTGGCAGCAATAATGCGGGCATCAACAGGGATGTCATCTCTGCCGCCAACGCGCTGAATTTTTTTCTCCTGGAGGAACCGAAGCATTTTGACTTGCAGATTGAGCGGCAGTTCGCCGATTTCGTCAAGAAAGAGAGTCCCTTTATTGGCATACTCGACTTTTCCCAGTACTCGCGTCTGGGCTCCGGTGAAAGCACCTTTTTCGTAACCGAACAGTTCAGATTCCAGCAGGTTTTCAGGTATCGCGCCACAATTTATGGCAATTAACTCTTTAGGCTTTCTTGGACTCAGCTCGTGAATTGCTCTGGCAACCAACTCTTTTCCAGTGCCACTTTCCCCGGTAATCAGGACAGCCACTTCTGAGGCGGCAACTTTGCGTATTAAAGAAAAAACTTCCAGCATGCTCGGCGATGTGCCGATAATCCCGCCCGGGCTTAAACCGTGCTGGTCAATACTGTCCAAAAGCCGCGAGTTTTCTTTTTCAATGGCTGTCAGGTGAAATGCTCTTTTCAAGATGACTCTAAGCTCGTTTAAATCAATCGGCTTACTGTAATAATCGTACGCGCCGTATTGCACAGCTCTTAAAGCATTTTCCCGTTCACCGTTACCGGTGATCATGATTACTTTAGCTAACGGAGCTCTGCGCAGTATCTCCTCAAGGCAACGGAATCCCTCTTCACAGCCTCTTTCATCAGGCGATAGCCCGAGGTCGAGCGTAATCACCTTGGGCGCGTGTTTTTTTATCAGTGAGAGCGCTTCCAACCGGTCACCGGCAACGAAAACTTCATAATCCTTTGCCAGTCCCCAGCGTAACTGGTTGCGTATTTCCAGGTTGTCGTCAACTATGACCAGTTTTTCCATAAGAACCTTAAAATCCCCAAGCTGCTATACTGATTCAGTCTGTATTTTTGGCAGCCAGACTGTAAATTCCGAGCCTTTATTAATGGCGCTAATAACATCAATCCTGCCGCCGTGAGCCTCTATAATCTGCCGACTTTGATATAGACCTATTCCCATTCCTTCTTTCTTGGTACTGCTAAAAGGTTTAAACAGCACATTCTGCATGAATGCCTGAGGGATGCCGCAGCCTTCATCCTTTACACGCATGAAAGGGCTGCCATTTTCACCTACCTCTACTCTCACCTGAGTAGTTCCGTCAGTTGCTTCAACTGCATTCAATACAAGATTCAACGCGACTTTCAGGAGCTCTTCTCTGTCTCCCTCCGCCATTACGTGCTTACCAGATACCTTCAGGCGTGTGCCATTTACCATCGCTGCAGTTTCATGTGCCATCTCCAGCAAGTCAAAATGAGTTAACTGCAATGAATTCCTTTCGGGTAATTGCTTTAAACGCAGAGTCAGCGCATTCATTTTAGTAACGATATTCTCCAGAGAAACGAGCAAATCACTTTGAAAAGCAGGGACGCCAATATACTCCCGAGCATTTTCGAGCACCAGTGAGACTGTGCAAATCAGATTTTTAAGATCATGCATAACAAATGCTGAAACCTTGCCTATAGCAGCCAATTCCCGTGAACAGGATAATTGATTTGCCAGGTGCATATTCAAAAGCGACGATGAAGCCTGTCTTGCCAGCGTTCTCATCAAGTCAAAGTCTTCATAGCCGTAGATCTCTTCATTGTTGCGCGGACTTCCGAGAATGATAAAGCCATTAACCGCTTCGTTTATGAACAGCGGTACAATGAAACAGGCAGATATTTCATTGAAAAAAGTTTGGTGGTGTGACTCGACGTCTATAGAGATATTATCGCGTAAGTCAACAATCCATCTGCTGCCAGCCAGTGACTGGATTGCGGGTGTATTAACGGCAAATACGACATTATTGCTATCAATTCCAATCTCAGAGGCCTGTTGATAGATATCTCTTTCCTGATTAAGTATGAAAAGTGCGCCGTTACCCATCCCAAAGGTTTCACAGAATTCGGAAACAATCAAAAAGAGCAGATTTTCATTTGATTGTGATGATGACAGTCGATCAGTGAATTGAATCCACTGGTTACGATAATCGTACTTGTTTTGGTAGAAATTCTTATGAATAAATACCATTACCCTGCGTTTGACAGTCTCGGAAAGGAGCATAATGAAGAGACCGAGCCCGCTGAAAAATAGCAGCGCAATAATCATTGCATGTTGAAAACCGCTCCCGAAATATTTCATCCCTTCGCCGACAACACCGAGATAAATTATGTAAAGCCCAACAGCCAAAAGAACCACAGACTTACAGGCAATCTGCTGTGAAACGTGAATAGTGACGTTGCTGCCCCGCCTTAATCGCGAATAGAACATCATTGCAACGGCGACTATCATGACTATAGAGCGTAGGGGTGCCAACTGCATGTTGATTGTTCGAAAGAGCAGGGCCTGACTATAGTAAATAGTTAAAAAGGCGAGAAATGTACCTGCTCCCAGTAGCTCAAACTTGATCTTCCACCGTGAAGTTCGGTCAGTGTGCGCCAGTACCTGTTCAAGCTGTATCAGGGCGGCAAGCAGGTAGACAAGAGACAGCAGGTAAAATATGAAACCGTTATTGCCGAGAAAA
The DNA here is from genome assembly GCA_963787125.1 of uncultured delta proteobacterium. Lineage (GTDB taxonomy): Bacteria > Desulfobacterota > Desulfuromonadia > Geobacterales > DSM-12255 > VEOV01. The sequence goes on along the minus strand of CAWBBV010000012.1, from coordinate 319,519 downwards.
AGGATCTTTTCCGTGGCAAAATCCGGCGAGTAAACAAAGGAGTTAATTGGTAACAGCAGCGCAAATATTACCAGAAGAGGTGAAGTTGCCAGCAAGAGTTTGAGGTGAATAGAGAGCCTAAGCGTTTCCGTTTGTCTTGTGAAGGTTATGGTGAACCACAACCAGACGGGAAATAGCATTGCTTCAGTAGTCAGTGAAAACTTTTTCCAGAGGTATATTTGCTCCGGATTGGTCAGAGTATAAACCTCAAATACTTCCAGAAGCGCAGCCAGCAAGAGTGCAATGATGAGCGGCAACGGCAGGGAAGCGGTCTCTTTCCGTAATCCGAAATAGAGTGGAAAGATGGTCGCAACAAGGATAGCTGTTATGGATAATGCAATTAGCATTTAAGAGCCCGTTCGTTTTCACCTGACAGATGTTTTAAATACCATTCCATCGCAACATCAAGTCCCTGTTCTATGGAGTGGCTTGCAGCATAGCCGAGAAGCCGCTTTGCCTTACTGATGTCCGCCTGTGAGTGAAGCACGTCTCCTGCCCTGAAATCTCTAAAAACCGGTTTGCAGTCAGCGAGGTGCTTGTGGTGGGGAAGAAGGCGCTCTTTAAGCATAAAATAGAGGCTATTCAGGCTGGTACGCGTGTCAACGGCAACATTATAAACTTCGTTTAACGCCTGTTTGTTTTCAGTGAGGGCCGACAGGAGATTTGCCTGCACAACATTCTTTATATAGCAGAAATCCCGACTCGTTTCGCCGGTTCCATTGATATATACGGTATCACCGGAACATAACGCCGCTATCCAGCGGGGTATTACCGCAGCATAAGCACCTTCCGGATCCTGCCTCGGACCAAAGACGTTAAAGTAACGGAGCCCAACAGTTTCAACTCCGTACAGTTCAGAGAAAACCCGGGCATATAGTTCATTCACTTTTTTACTGACTGCATACGGAGACAGTGGGTTACCGGTAACACCTTCAACTTTCGGGAGATCGGGTTGATCACCATAAACGGCGCTGCTGCTGGCATAAACCATTCGTTTGACTTTCTTGTCACTGGCTGCCTTGAGCATATTTAGGGTGCCGTTAACATTATTGTCATTACAGCCAAGTGGGTCCTCAATCGAACGCGGCACCGAGCCGAGAGCTGCCTGATGGAGAATAATGTCTATCCCTTCGCAAGCGGCATGACATTTGTTGAGATCACGTATATCGCCTTCAATAAAGTCGAAATTCTGCCAGTGTGAAGCACCGACGAGTGACTTAACATCTGCAAGGTTTTTCAATTTCCCGGTTGAAAAATTATCAAGCCCCACTACGTGCTGGTCAAGGAGGAGCAGCTCTTCAAGCAGGTTTGAGCCGATAAAGCCGGCTACGCCCGTAATCAACCACCTGTTTGGTGCAATTTGCATTTTGTTCTTTAAGTCATTGTATGCGGTCATATTGAGCCTTTTTCAGATTTATTAAAGTCGCCATACTCTAACTCCGGCACTGCGCAGAGCCACTTGGTCTAATATTCCCTTTACGTCAATCATCACAGGGTTATCCTCCAGCAGAAACAGCAGCTCCGGTATTGACCAACGCAGATAAAGATCATGGGCGACTGCTGAGATCAAAGCAGCTGCCGGCTTCAAATCATCGAGTTTGAGAAGTGAAATGCCATATTCCCGCATTGCTTCTTTCGGGTCAGCCAAAGGGTCATGGACCTGGACATTTATGCCGTACTCCTCTAGTTCGCGGATAATATCAACAACCTTGGAGTTGCGTAAATCCGGGCAGTTCTCCTTGAACGTCATTCCCAGAACGGTGACAGTGCTTCCTGAGATGAAGTGGCCGGCATGAATCATCTCCTTGATTGTGCGCTGGGCAATAAACTTTCCCATGCCGTCGTTGATCCTTCTACCAGCCAGAATAACCTGAGGGATGTAGGAGATTTTTTCTGCCTTGTGAGTAAGATAGTATGGATCCACCCCGATGCAATGACCGCCAACCAAACCTGGCTTGAATGGCAGAAAATTCCACTTTGAGCCGGCTGCTTCAAGGACATCGCCAGTGTCGATGCCTAATCGGTCGAAAATAAGCGCCAGCTCATTCATTAAGGCGATATTCAGGTCACGCTGTGTGTTTTCAATCACTTTGGCAGCCTCAGCCACCATAATGCTTGGCGCACGGTGTACACCCGCGGTAACAACTCTTTCGTAGGTTCTGGCGATTATATTCAGCGACTCTTCGTCCTGGCCGGAAACGACTTTTTTAATGCGTGTAAAACTGTGCTCCTTGTCGCCCGGGTTGATCCTTTCCGGGCTGTAACCGATCTTGAAATCGCGGCCGCAGATAAGTCCTGACTCCCTTTCAAGAACCGGAAGGCACTCTTCTTCTGTAGCACCCGGATATACGGTTGATTCGTAAACAACGATATCCCCTTTTTTAAGAGCTCTGCCGGCCGCTTTTGAAGCCAGTAACAGGAGGGAAAGGTCAGGCTGATTGGCGTCGTTGACCGGTGTCGGCACAGCTACGATGTGAAAGTCGGCCTTTTTCAATTCTTTAATGCTGGTGGTGTAGTGTATGTCGGTGGCGACAAGTTCATCCTCTCCAATTTCACCTGTCCGGTCGTGATTACGCTTAAGTTCAGCGATACGAGTAGCATTAATGTCATAGCCAATGGTTTTTCCTTCATTGCCGAAGGCAACCGCAACAGGTAGACCCACATAACCAAGACCTATAACCGAAACGTTTCTATGAGTGCTCAAATTGACACCTCTTTGACAGATAATCTAGGCCGGAAGAAAAGACCTGAGATGTGGATAAATGTCATTAATAAAGCTGATCCCTTTTTCCGCCGCCTCTTTTTCATCTGTAGCGAACGGAACAGAAACGCGGATAAAGGAAGCATCATTTCTACCAAGTTTTATGGAACTGGAGATCCCGGCTAGTTTCAATGAATATTCATCTGCAAAGGATCTATCCCGCATCTGGAACCAGTAAAGGAACAGCTCCCTGTTATCACCTTTCTGGTAGACAGCTTTTACCAGCTTTATTCTGCGGGGCGCTTCTCCAAGATAAATCTGTTCACTGGATAGTTGTTGCCAACCGCTGCCAGGGAGACAGTTCCTCGGAGAATGTATTTGGCCGCTTTTCTTGCTGCCATCGTGGTAACCGATATAAAGCTGAATGCGCTTGCCGCCTGCACCCTCGTATTCGCGTGAAAGGTAATCGGTCGGCTTTAGCACAGAAAGAACCTCTGCATCGAAGTGTGCTTGTGAAATCATGCGCCACTCCTTGCAGACAGTTGGAAATCCAGCAAGTGGGGCGATAACAGGAGCAGCAGCACTGGACGGCAGGTAGAGGCAGACCCATGTCAGTGAAAGCAATAGATAGAAAATGGCGAATCTGATTCTTTTTGTCATAATGTTTTCTCGCGCAGCAGCATTCCTAATCCTCCCAAAAGCAGAATTGCAATGGCAAAAACCGATATGCCTGCAAATTCATGAAAGAATCCTTGAGCTGCAGAAGCGCCACTGTGATCCGCGAGGATACCGGTAATAACTATCCGCATGACATTGGTAGCTATGGCGATAATGATGGCGGAAGTTATTATGATCCAGCGCTTTACTTGCGAAATTTGCAGAAAAAACGCATAGGCCGTGCTGATGGCAAGAATAGAAAGCATTGACCTCATGCCGCTGCAGGCGTCAGCGACCTCAAGTGTGATGCTCGGAAACATGATAATGGTTCCTTCACGGACTACGGATAGACCGATCAATTTCAAGAAGCCAACTGAAATCACGCTGACAAACATCTTTAACGGTAACGCAACTGCGTTGTAGACGATGTAGGGGAGGGGCACCATGAACAGAAGATAGAGAACCGGCATACGGGTCAGTTTGAAAACCTCAACCCCGAAAAAGTAGAGAACCATCCCTGCAAGCAGAACCACCAGCGAGGAGCGGGCAGTAAAATATTCATTGCCAAGAGTTGCTATGAGCAGCTGCAAAAGGGCTGCAATAATCACGACAAGGCCTGTATTTGACGGTGTTACTGCGGTAGCTTTGAGATCATCCCAACGCTCACGAATAAAGTAGCCGGCAATAATCGGCACAAGAAAGCCGTGGGAATAGTTGTCGTCGTGCCACCAGTCGGACACCATTTCAGAGATGATGGAGCTATAGAGCACAAACAGAAGTGTGGTTGCCAGAAACAGTTCATAACGGTAGCTTTGAAGTGATTCTGAAAATGTCATCCAAGTCACCCGCAGTTAAAAAGTAGTATATTGACTTACGCTAATATCATAATTCATGCCAGTTGACCGGAACCGAGAATCATTACTGATAATGCCGAGTTAAAGCCTACGCACCGTTTTATTGAGCTGTGAAGATTGTTACTTTGAACTTTGTGTGTACTTCTATAAATCTATGGATTGTCACTGAAAATGCCGCTTATAAGGAATGTTAATAAAATCTGCAGTTGTTATTATTGGAGCCTTGTATTCAGGAAATCAAAAATCTGAATGAATATGTTCGTAAAATATAAGCTGTTCCCTGGGCGAATAAGGCATTAAATGGCTGCGTTATCACAATTATCCTGCTTATAGGGGCTTGTGCTTTTTCTCAGATTAAGCATCTTGACAACCTGTAACTGTCGATAATGTGTGATTGCTATAATTAAACAGTTTAAACTTATTGTTGACAATTTTAACTGGAGAGGTATTTATAAATCATTATCCTGAAGGGGAATAAGGGCTCCACGATGTCAAAAACAACCGAAAGTACACGTAATATTTTGATTGTCTGTGACGATTCCAAAGCATTAGCCAATACACGGATGCTGCTACAAAATGCTCGTATAACCACCGTTGTAGCTCTTGAAGATAGTCGAGCCACCCTGCCTTTTCTGGAAGAGAATAATATTTCCCTGATACTTCTCGATATGACTCCAGAGTTAAATAAAGCCGGATTACTCACACGAATAAATACGGAATATCCGAATTTGCAGGTTATTGTTCAGACGGAATCCAGCGATGCGGAAATGGCGGTAAACTGCATGAAAGCAGGAGCTGTCGACTACATGATAAGACCTTTTGAGCCGGCACATCTCCTCAGAGCGATCGAAAATGCTCTGAATATTGAATCCTCGCAATTAGAACTCTCATCATTGAAGGAATATTTGCTTAATGATCGCCTAGAGCATGCAGAGGCCTTTACCGAGATAAAAACGTCAAGCAGGAAAATGCGGTCAATCTTTCAATACACCGAAGTAGTTGCCTGTTCGCCTCAAGCAGTGTTGATTACCGGCGAGACCGGGGTCGGCAAAGAGCTGTTTGCCAAGGCTATACACAGGATAAGCGGTGTCAGGGGCCAGTTTGTTACCATAAACGTTGCCGGGCTTGATGATGCCATGTTTTCCGATACTTTATTCGGCCATAAGAAAGGTGCCTTTACCGGTGCGGATCAGTACCGGGATGGGCTTGTAAGCAAGGCTGCAATGGGGACACTTTTTCTTGACGAGATTGGTGACTTGAATGAATTGTCTCAGGTCAAACTGCTCCGTCTGCTGCAGGAAAGGGAGTTTTACCCGGTAGGTTCTGATCAGGTAAAAGCAAGTTACGCCAGAATAATTCTGGCAACAAATGTAAATCTGCCCCAGCGTATTAAAGAAGGACGTTTTCGTCGTGATCTTTTTTATCGGCTCTGCACCCATCAGATTCAAATTCCCAGCCTCCGCGAACGCTGCGAAGATATTCCGCTTTTGGTTGAAACCTTTGTGAAAGAAGCAGCTGACCGTTTTGGAATGATCGTCCCTGTTGTATCGCCGGAACTTATGCAGGCACTCACAGCATATGATTTTCCTGGAAATGTGAGAGAACTTCAGGCCAGGATCAGTGATGCCGTTGCCCGACATAATGACGATATACTTTCTATTGATGATTTCCCGGGTGTTTTAGTAGCTGCTACGCAGCAGTCTTCCTCAAGTCAGGCATCAAAAAGTTCCGCAGGTGCTATTGGCATCTACAGTCTATATGGCAGACTGCCAACATTCCGCGAGATTGAGGATTATCTGATAGTGGAGGCATTGAAGCTTTCTGACGGTAATTATGCTGTTGCCGCTTCAATTCTTGGAGTAACTCGCCAAACTATCAGTAAGCGGTTGAAATCAATCCCGGCAGTTTCCTGATGGCTCAAAAGAGGAGATTCTCATGCATGCAAAAATAAACTCTCAATTACCGATATTATTGATAGACGATGATGCAGTTTTACTTGAAATTCAGGTCACCGCCCTGGAGAGTGAAGGTGTCAACAATGTATTGACGCTTTGTGACAGTAGAAAAACCGTTCAGTTCCTTGAAGACAATCCGGTATCTATCATCATTCTTGATCTGATGATGCCGCATGTCTCCGGGCTTGATCTTCTGCCGGTTTTGATTCGTGATTATCCCCATATACCGGTAATCGTCATGACTTCATCCGATGACATTGAGACCGCGGTTAATTGTATCAAAACCGGAGCAGTTGATTTTCTGACAAAGCCGGTAGAGGTTGAGAGGCTGCTTCTAAGCGTAGAAAATGCCCTTCACGTTAATGAATTATCCAGGGAAAATCTTTCATTGCGGGAGTATCTGCTCACAGACAGACTTAAGCACCCGACTGCATTCAATGCAATTTTAACGACCAGTAAAAAAATGAGAGCAATATTTCAATATATCGAGGTTATTGCCAAATCAGATCAACCGATATTGGTAACTGGTGAGACCGGTGTAGGCAAGGAGTTGATCGCCAAAGCAATAGGAACGTTGAGTGGCAGGAAAGGGGCTTTTGTCACGGTAAATGCGGCAGGACTTGATGATAACATGTTTTCAGACACACTTTTTGGCCATAAAAAAGGTGCATTTACCGGGGCAGATCAATCGCGTGATGGTCTAATCAGCACAGCAGCAGGAGGAACACTGTTTCTCGACGAGATTGGCGATTTAAACGAAACTTCACAGATTAAACTCTTACGCCTTATTCAGGAACAGGAATTCTACCCGGTTGGTTCGGATGTGATAAAGAAAACCGACGCCCGTCTTATTGTTGCCACTAATCGGGATCTTCCTGCCCTTATTGCTGCCAATAAATTTCGCAAGGATCTCTTTTACAGGCTTTGTGCCCACCAGATTCAAATTCCGCCTTTGCGAGAACGTCGGGAGGACATTCCTTTCCTGTTGGATCATTTTCTCGAAAAAGCGGCGAATTCTCTGAATAGATCCAAGCCTACTCCGTCACGTGAGATTACAGCTCTACTGTCTACCTATCATTTTGAAGGGAACGTCCGTGAACTGCATGCCATGGTTTTTGATGCTGTTGCCAGACATACCTCCGGTCTACTGAATATCGAGAGCTTTGTCGGTTTGGCCGGTAATGATTGTAATCATGCCAGTAAAGCCTTATTGGCACCGAGCAGAGAGGTAGATGACATCCTTTACTCTTATTTCGGTCGATTCCCGACTTTAAAGGAAATGGAGGATTATTTGACGGCTTCGGCATTGAATCTTTCCAGTGGTAATCAGAGATCCGCTGCAATGCTCCTTGGTATAGCACGGCAGACACTCAGTAAACGTTTGGCAAGTTCTGAATAAATATCGATTACAAATAATACCGCTCATATCACCGCTACAAAGTTAACAGTAGTAAAATATGTAACTATTTGCGAAATCAATGCCGTTACCGCTGCCTTCAGCGTTTACTGTAACACCCCGATAAATTTGTTCTCTCAGCTATCGCTGCCCATTTCAACTTTGACACTCCAACATCCCGATATTGCAACAGTTATTCTGATAACTGCTACTGGCACATTATGTGTAGATGCATTTATTGCAGTCAGGTGTGTATTCGCTGGAATTATGAATTTATTTCGCGATAAGAAGATAGGAGGGATCTGATTCCATGGCATATGTCGAGACGACAACTTATACGGAATACAGTGCACATACAGGTTTTTTTGGCGCAGATTGGTCAAAGTCCCAGTGTAAAAATAGAAACTTGCCTCAACAAAAATCAAAAACTCACAGTTACCCGAACTTCATGCTGAAAGAAATTTATGAGCAACCTGAGGCTGTTAAAAAGGCAATAGCAGATCGCTTGTTAGTGGATGATGGGGATGTTTTTCTCGAAGGGTTTAACTTGAAGGATAGCGTGCTGAAATCTTTTGAGCGGATCAGTATTGTTACCAACGATCACTACAGATATGCTGCGCTGGCCGGCAAATTCCTACTCGAAGAACTTTGTCAATTGCCTGTGACTATTGATTTGGTTTCCAAAGTAAATAGTCCGAATCCATCAGTTTCAGAAAAAGCGCTGGTGATCGCCTTTTCTCCGACTTTTTGTTCAGCCGATATTGTACCAGAGCTCCGCGATGCCAGACTAAAGGGCGCCTATATTGTTTTAATTTGCAATGATACTGACTCAGCTCTTACATCTGAAGCAGATGGGGTGATTTGTACATATACCGGCCTCGAAAATGGGATCGTACCAACAAAATCATTTACTGCCCAATTTGTAATACTTTATCTGTTAGCTATCAGACTTGGACGTGCCAACGGTAGCATAAACCTTGATAATGGCCGGGATATGGTTGCGGGAGTAGCAAATCTCCCGGCCTTGATAGACAGGACACTGGCGCTTGATCCACTCCTGGAAGAGGTCGCTTGTGATTACTTAACCTCACCTTATGCCATTTGCCTTGGAAGCGGAATCAATCACTCTATGGCGCTTGAAGGCGCATTGAATCTAAAGGAAATGTCACATATCCATACAGAAGGATTTGTCGTGGGCGAACTGAATTATTGTGCACATCAGCCGATTGTCAGAGAGGTGCCGGTTTTTGTCCTGGCTCCAAACAACATGCATCTGCCAAAAGTAAGGTCCTGCATAAATGCCCTGGTTAACAGCGGTTACAAGGTGATTGTATTCTGTTCAGAGGGTGACCAGGAGAGTGGCCGGCGTGCCGAGTTTACAATTCATATCCCCTGGTCTGGAAATTCTTTGTCTTCGATTCTGAGTGTAGTTACGCTACAGTTAATGGCGTATAAGATTGCGATATTAAAAGGTAAAAGTGTAGATAAGCAGATGCCTTTGCTGAGAAATACGCATGGTTGTGTAAACCAAACCAGAAAAGAATGGAGTCAGTCGTGCAAAACATTTCAGAGAATCTGATAAGGGCCGAGCATTTATTCGCAGAAGAGTACCGTGGCTTACAGCATAAGATCAGCAGTTCGACTGGTGATCCTGAACCCCCTTGTTTATTTTGCTCGGATCAGCAGATATGGAACTGTTCAACAACAGGGCAGGAATGTCGGAACTTCAAACGTTATTATTCAAGCTGAATATCTAAACTATTTGCAAATATGACTAATATCATTTACAGAACAGTTAATTGCACATATAATCAACAACTAATTAATTAACGCTAACCATATGGAAGAGATGAAAATTATGCAGCTACCAAGGATTATGATAGTTGAGGATGATTTAGCGACCTCTAAAATGCTCGGCAGGTCAATTGTTCGACTCGGCTACGATGTAGCTGCAATCGTTGACAATGGGAATGAGGCCATTCGTACTGCATTAGCAATTCTCCCTGATCTGATTCTGATGGATGTTTCGCTAAAGGGAGAAGTAGATGGAGTCGCAACTGCGAGGCAGATTTGTGAAACTCAGGATATTCCGGTAATTTTCCTCACAGCTCATTGCGATGACAGCACATTTAATCGTAGTAAAGTATCCAATAGCTATGCATTTCTTGAAAAGCCTATCAATCTTAACCATCTCAAGCATTGTATAGATATGGCCATCTATAAGCGCTCGCAGGAGCTTATCCATGAAAAGATGGAGAATGAACTGCGACAGAACGAACTTAAAACTCGGGCGCTGCTGAAAGCTATTCCAGATCTGATTCTCTCCTGCCGTAATGATGGCACAATTATTTACTGCCAAAAACCTGACTCTGGTGATTTTTCTTTTCTTGCCGATGATCTGATCGGAGTAAAAATTACTGACGTCTTTTCACATGATGCAGAAGCCGATAACTTTAAGCAGATTTGCGATGGACTTCGCAGCGACGATTTACAGCTCTGCTTTAATTTTTTAGTTCAACGTAAACCGAGATTTCTGGAGCTGCGTTCTGTCCGTAGCGGGGAAGATGAAAATATTGTCATTGTCAGAGATTTTACTGAGCGTAAACTTGCAGATGAAAAAGTTCTACGTTACATGAACGAATTGAAAACTTCGCAAGATCTGATAATTCATCAGTCCCATGAACTAATTGATGCCCACAATCTTGCTGAAATTGCCAATCAGGCGAAAAGCGACTTTCTTGCAACGATGAGCCATGAAATCCGCACTCCGATGAACAGCATTCTCGGCATGTCAGAACTGCTCTTAAAAACAGTTTTATCTGAGCAGCAACATCTTTTTACCTGTGGCATACTCAACTCTGCGAATACGCTCCTTGATATAATCAATGACATCCTTGATTTCTCTAAAGTTGAGTCAGGAAAAATTGAAATCAAGCCCGCACCCTTTGATTTACGCGCACTCTGCGAAAACGTAGTTGAAATCTTTACAGTAAAAACTGTCGAAAAACAGTTGGAACTGGTTATCAACTGTTCTCCTGACATACCGACTCATCTTGTCGGGGATTCTGGGCGTATCAGGCAGGTATTGGTTAACCTTATTGGCAATGCATTCAAATTTACCAATCAAGGCCGTATTTTAGTAGACATTCAATGCCTCTGCGCCAGCAATGTAAAAGCTTTTCTCCGAATAAATATCATCGATACCGGGACCGGAATTCCGGCAGAAGCTATTCCATTTCTGTTTCAGAAATTTTATCAAGTCGACACCCCTCTGCAACGGCATATTTCTGGTACCGGGCTTGGCCTGGCTATCAGCAAGAGTCTAGTGGAATTGATGGGTGGGACAATCGGTGTTGAAAGCATTATTGGTAAGGGTTCTACTTTCTGGTTCAGCCTGACGTTGCCTCGCTACCAGCAATATCCGGTAGAGCAGCCTGTCAGCGCCGTCGCTGTTGTTGATAAAGAAATCTACAAAAATATTAACGATGGGCTCCAGTATAAGGATCTTTACAATCAGATGCATGTTCTGGTAGCTGAAGATAACCCTTCCAGTCAGATTGTTGCGGCTACCATGCTCCAGTTAATCGGTTGTAAGGTTGATCTGGTGTCATGTGGCAGGGAAGCTGTTGCTATGGTCAGTCGCTTTAAATACGATATTGTTTTTATGGACTGCAATATGCCGGATTTGAACGGGTTTGAGGCAACAACCGAGATCAGACGCATGGAGGGGATCAAGTCTCATACCATTATAGTCGCTCTCACTGCCAATGCCATCAAAGGGTTCAGGGAGCATTGTCTTGCCGCTGGGATGGATGATTATCTGAGTAAACCTGTAAGTTCCAGTAAAATTGAGGAAATAGTTGCCCGCTGGTCAAAACTTAATCTTAACAATGAATTTAATACACCTTTGCCTCAGAATGAACGAGTAGTTTATGCGCCCGAAGCTGGCAACATATTTGATACTTCGCGTCTGCAGAAGATGATCCGCATATTTGAAAAAACCGGTAAAGATTTTGTGCCGGCTGTCATTGAACCTTATCTGGAAAATGTAGAAAAAAATATTCCGGCACTATATGCGGCAATCAAGAATAATAACTCATCGGAGTTGTACCAGACTGCCCATTACTTACTTGGTGGGAGCAGAACTCTGGGATTGCAAAAGCTTTCTGAAATTTGCTCAAGTCTTCAGGACAAAGCGATCCTGGACAACCATGATCATGTCCGAGAGCTTGTCAGTGCTCTCGAGCGTGAATTGCCAGTGGTCAAGGCATATGTGGACGATATGAAAGGCATGAGCCTGAGCAATAAGTAGTTGCTAGCTTACTAGCTTAGGGTGTGAGGTAGGAGTTTTGATATTATGATAGAGAAGAGATCTGAAGAGAGATTGCCACTTATATCCAAATGTCTGGTCATTCATAATGGCTCAAAATATAACTGCGAACTTGAAAATCTGTCGATTTCAGGGGCTCTTGTGACGACGACAAACTCACTTTCCTGCGTTGTTGAGTTGGGAGATACTTGCAGTTTGCTATTATGTGGAGATCAGGCGTTTTGCCCCAATGAGTATTACGGCAAAGTAGTACGGATCAGTTCGCCTAAAGTCGGACTGCGGTTCTTCGGCTAGCGACCAGGGAATCACTCCCTTGACTGACGATAATACTATTTGAGCACTTCAAATGATGGTTTGATGATGATATTTTTCCCGTCGATAATCTCTATCTCGCCTGATTGACAAAGCCGTGTCAACAATCTGCTGACCGTTTCCCTGGCAAGTGAAGCAAACTCAGCTATTTCCTTATGGGTAAGTTTTATTGGTATCAGGACTCCCCTTACGTCTTTTATACCGTAAACAGAGCTGATGTGAGCAAGAACCGCCCTTACTCTGGCTTCAGCATCTGTCAGTCCGAGTACCCGCAGCATTACCCATGACTCTCTGAGCCGTTCGCAGAGCATTGAAATTATCTGTTTTAATATATTTGCATCTTTCATGAAATACTGCTCAAAATCATTTTTTGAAATCAACCCTACGGTGGCATCTTCCATCGCCACTATCGTCGCCGGTTGAGATTTCCCATCCAACAGCGTCATTTCTCCAAAAAAATCGCCGCGCTTACGGATAACCAGAATCTGCTCCTTACCATCGGCTGTTATTCGAACTACCTTTATCTTCCCGGAAAAAATGACATACATAAAATTCTTCGAATCTTCTTCCATAAGAATTACTGAATTTCTTTTGAAAAAACGCTCTTGAATGATCTGGTTGAGTTTATTTTTATCGTCCTTGAACATGCAAGAGAAGAGGGGAATATGTTCAAGCGTTTTTGAATGGTTGTGGGTATCCCGGCTTTTCATGATTTTCCCATTAATGAGCTAACTGCTCTTTAGATTGGGTTACTGAAACATTAGGCAGAAATTCATCTTCTATAGATTTTCCAAGAAGAGAAATCCGTCTTTTTGTCCGCAGGATTTTTTGGGTTGAATCAGCTATATCCATTGACTCCGAGAAAAGTCTGTATGTGTTTCTTCCGGAATTTTTGGCGACATACATTGCCATATCTGCTTTTTTCAGGAGAGTTTCAATATTGTAACCATGGAGTGGATAGATGGCGACGCCTATGCTGGTTGTTACATATGTTTGCTTGCCGAGAATATCGAAAGGTTCATGAAAGAGTGCTTGAATTTTTTCGGTAAATGAAATGATATCTCTGATTGTGTCTGCATCGTTAATGATGATGACAAATTCATCACCACCCAAACGACCAACAGTATCATACTGGCGCATGCATTTCTGGAGTACCAGTGCCACTTTTTTTAAAAGCACATCTCCGGACAGGTGCCCCATGCTATCGTTAATGCTCTTGAAATTATCGAGATCGAGAATCATTAGTGCAACGAGAGTGTTATGGCGCTCCTCGAAAGCGAACGCCTGTTTCAAGCGGTCAAAGAGCAGAACTCTATTGGGCAGGCCGGTAAGATGATCGTGGGTGGCTTTATAGCGAAGCTGTTTTTCGACTCGTTCCCGTAAAAATATTTCCTGATTAAGTCCTTTGTTTTTAGCGCTTAGTTCAATATTTAACTGGTGTATCTCGTTCTCAGCCCGTTTGAGTTCAGAAATATCGCTCATCGAAACAATGCTGGTATTAGTCCCGGGGATTTTTCTGACATTGGTATAGACAGTTTTTGTGTTTCCCTGGGAGTCAACGATTAACGATTCGAAATGATCGAGTTTTTTAAAAACGTCAGAGTCCGATTGTTCGAGGCGTTCTGCAACTTTGGTGCGTTCACTTTCTGCAAAAAACTCAGGCCAACTCTTCAGTTTTTCAGCAGATGACTTGGAGCACCCGGTCAAATTTTCGAATTGCTCATTAATCATAATGATAGTTGAATTATTATCGACCAGCATCATGGCATTATCGCTGACCTCAAATATTGTGCGGTACCTGTTTTCACTGGCTTTAAGCTCATTCTTCACCTTATGCCTGTATAGCGCTATCTCGATAGCATTTTGAAGTTGAAATATTTCGTATGGTTTTACAAGATACGCGTATGGTTCAGTGCTTTTTGCCCGTTCGAAAACCTGGCTGTCGGAGTTTGCAGTCAAATAGATAACGGGAATGTCAATCTGGGCTTGTATCTTTTTCACGGCACTAATTCCATCCATCTTCCCGCCCAGGGTAATATCCATGAGAATAATATCAGGCTTAGTCTCTTCAACCTTTTTGAGAACTTCTTCTCCTGTCTGAACCACGGCCGTGATCTGGTATCCGATCCTGGGCAGTGACTGATTCAGATGACGCGCAGCAATGCCGTCGTCCTCAACCAACAGTATTCTAGCATTCGTTGTCATCCCCACCTCCATTAAACCAAGTCACAAATGCAGATAAGCAACTGATGTGCCAACTGTTAACTGGTTTGAATCACGCAGTTTTACCACTATTACATTTGCATTGGCTGACAATACGTAAAGTTAACCGACAAAGTAGTAGTTAATTCATTACAGGATGTGTGCTGATTGTACTGCTGCTGCAACACTCTTAACACTTGTCATGTTTTTTACTCTGGAACACTCTCCCGAATATTCATGCATTTATAAACCTTCAGCCTTTCAATTAAGTCTCCCTTAACAAGCTCTTATCAGACAATAATCGTCTATCTAGCTGTAATTATTGCTTACTACCGGTCTTAAGTAGATGGCACAGTCTGTGGTTATATATAAAACACAACATGTCGTCGTTTGAAATCAGGTTAATTGGAGGATAGTGCTGTGTTCAAGCAAATTACGATCATCATGGTGCTGCTCATAACAGCTGTTTCTGCAGGATGTGTGTGGAAAACCAGTGAAGAGCTCTACTCGGAAGGTGTCAAGTTACTGCGTGAAGGGAAGCCAGGTGGAGCAATAGTCCTTTTCAAAAATGCCCTGGAAAAGAATCAGAATTACCTGGACGCTCGTTACGAGCTTGCACGTGCATATCAGTCAGAAAAAAAATATGAACTCGCAGAAAAAGAGTTTCAAAAAGTCAAACTGCTGAACCCGAATCAGCCCGGGATTTATCTGGATCTGGCAAGGTTGAGCAATAACCTCGGAAAGCCTGATCAAGCGATAAATCATGCTAACGAGCATTTATTAATAGAAAAGGATTCTGCTGACGCAATGGAAGTGATTGCCATTGCATACGTATTAAAGAAAATGCCACAGGACGCCGAAATATATTTTCTGCGTGTTCTGAAAATAGATCCTGCAAAAATAAGTGCCAAGCTGGAGTTGGCAGGTCTTTATGTCAGAGAGAGGAGAATGGCTCAGGCGGAAGAATTGCTCCAGGAAATAACTACAGTCAATCCGAAGAACGTGCGGGCACTTTATCTTCAAGCTGACTTAATGATTATACGCGGTGAAAAAGAGCAGGCTCATGTCATTTATAAAAAGCTGGAAGCGATTAACCCTTCAGATCAGATTGCTGCCTACAAGGCGGGATTGCTCGATTTTGAGCTCGGTCGTACCGCCATAGCAGAATCAGTTGCAGTAGAACTCATTAAAAAATTTCCAGCAAATGCTGAAGGATATCGTTTACAGGGGATTGCTTACTACCGTAATAAAAATTTCAAGGAGGCCATTACATCTCTACAGCACGCTAATAAAATACAACAGTCAATCCCCGGCTACTATTTCCTCGGCCTTAGTCTCTATGGCAATGGCGATCTGGAAAGCGCCATGAACCAATTCAGGCATATTCTGGATCAAGCACCGGCGTTTCATCAGGCCAGGTTGCTTGTCGGGACTATTCTGCTCCAGCAGAAAAGGGTTGATGATGCAGTTACCGAGTTAACCAGAGTCCTTGAAACGGATGCTAAAAATCCGCAGGCCCATAATATGCTTGGCAGCGCCTATATAGCGAAAGGAATGCTTGATGAAGGTTTACGCGAACTCGACACGGCTATAAAGCTGGAGCCAAAACTAGTGGATGCTTATCTGAAGAAAGGGATGTTGCATCTGAGTAAAGGCAAGACAGCAGAAGTTGAGATCGATCTGGCGACAGCAGTCCGGGTCGCGCCGGAACTGCTCAATTCAAGGCTGATCCTCGCTTCTTACCATGAGTCCCGTAATAATCGTAATAAAGCATTTACAGTTTTAAGGGATGGGTTGACCGGCAAGAAAACGGATGCTCTCCTTTATTGCGGTATGGCGCGTCTTAAGTTTGCTGATGACAGACCTTTAGAAGCAGTGAGCTACCTCACAAAAGCAAAAGAGAGTGATAGTGGCTCAGTTCTACCATTTTTCATGCTCGCAGCATATTACATCGGTCAGCATGACCATGGTAAAGCACAGAATGAGTATACGACAGTTTTGCAGAGGGAGCCGCGAAATGTAAAGGCAATGCTCAGAATGGCAACTCTTATGGAATCAACCAAACGGGATGATGAAGCGGTAGCCTGGTATCAAAAAGCAAAGGAAACCCAGGACCCTGCCGCCTATATAGCACTGGCATCGATGTATTTCCGGAAAGGAAATCATGACATGGCCCAGAAGAGCTGTGATGAACTTATTCAGAAACGCCCGGAATATGCTCCAGCCTATTTTACCCAGGGGACATTTCTGGAATCACAGGGTCTTAAAAAAGAGGCTATCACTAAATATCGTGCTGCTTTGGCGCAATCTGCAAAATATGCTGCCCCACTTAACAATATTGCCTACCTTTATCTTGAGGGTTTCGGAAGAAAAGAAGAAGCACTGCAGTTGGCAGAGAACGCCATTGCTTTGGAACCCGCAAACCCGGGAATCATGGATACTGTCGGTTATGCACTCCTGAAAAACAATCGTTTTCCTGAAGCTCTTCAATATCTGGAAAAGGCCGTGGCACTCCTTCCTGACGATCCAACGGTCAACTATCATCTTGCCCTTGCTCATAAGGCAAGCGGTGATAAAAAGCAGGCTACTGTTCATTTACAGAAAGCCCTTCGCATCGAAAAGTTCGCATCAATTCGCGAAGCGCGAACACTTTTAGCAGAACTCAACTGATTCTAGCTCTGATCGTTTTGTAGTTAAGGAGCAAAAAATGGAACAGAACAAAAGAATATTTCAACTGGTTGTCGGCGACTCACTGGCTGCAATTATGGCTATTTTGACTGCAATCGCGATAAATCTGATAAAGATTCCGGCTGTTGAGGATGTTGTCAGGCTAGGTGCTGCCAAAATAATTATATTTATACTTATTCTCGTATTTTTGTCATTCCAGGCTGAAATCTACAATAACCATCATGAACTGATTGCCAGCGATATAGCCTCCAGGGTCGGGGCGTCTCTTGGGGTGTCCTGTTTTGTTTTCTCTTTTCTTTCCTATTCTAACAACCTGGATGAGTACGGCAGTAAAATCCTTGTCTCAGCGATACTTATCTTCGGTGTCCTGCAGTTTCTTTGTCACTCAACCTACAGCCTATATGTGAAATTCACGGGATTTGCCAGGCGTGTGGTGATACTTGGCGTCGGCTCAACTGCGGGGAATATGGGGGCTCTTATCCCTAAATCAGATGAGAACTATCTGCTTTCCGGCTACCTAAGATGTTCTGAAGAGGCCGCCACGGTGCCTATTTCCTCGATTCTCGAAAACAGCGGCGGAATTTATGAAACCGTCAAACGCGAAAAGATAGACAAAATAGTAGTTTCGTTGTCGGAGCGACGTGGCGTATTCCCCTTAAGTGATGTCATGGCCTGCAAACTGGATGGCATTGAAGTGGTTGATGCACCGTCTTTTTATGAACATGTTACCGGCAAGCTGTTTCTGGAAGGAATCAACCCCAGCTGGATTATTTTCTCAGAGGGTTTCAAAGTCAGCCGGATTCGTAAAGTACTCAAAAGGCTTGTTGATCTATCCTTCGCCAGCATAGGTATTATTCTGCTACTGCCGGTTCTGCCTCTTATCGCCCTGGCAATCAAAATAGATTCTCCTGGACCGGTTTTTTATCGACAAGTCAGGGTCGGTGAAAAGGAAAATCTCTTTTCTCTCTTTAAATTCAGAACTATGAGTGTTGATGCTGAAAGCGTCTCTGGGGCTGTATGGGCCCAGCAGAATGACACTCGCGTTACCCGTCTGGGTGCATTTTTCCGTAAGAGTCGTATTGATGAGCTGCCACAGTTTTTTAACATAATTTGTGGTGACATGAGCATGGTCGGACCAAGACCGGAACGACCGGAATTTGTCGGTAATCTTAAAAAGCTGATTCCGTACTACTCGGAACGACACTTTGTTAAACCCGGAGTAACTGGTTGGGCACAGGTCCGATACCAGTATGGCGCTTCAGTTGATGATGCCATGGAGAAACTCAGATTTGATCTTTACTACATCAAAAACCTCTCTTTGATGTTTGATTTCATGATTATTCTGGAAACGATACAGGTAGTCCTGTTTAGGAAAGGTGCAAGATAACAGTTAAGAAAATGAGACAACTCTTTAAATGAATCAAAAGGAGAATGTAATGAAGATATGGTTAATGTTAGCGCTTATAGGAATAATGCTTTTCCCGCCGCTGGCTGCTGCAGGTGATTACGTCATCGGTGAAGGGGATGTTCTGGAAATATATGTCTGGGGTGTCAGGGAGTTGAATGTCAATGTCCGGGTTCGCCCGGATGGCAAGATAACCATTCCAGGGATTGGTGATCTGAAAGCTTCAGGATTTACCCCGCCGGGACTTCAGAAGTCAGTGAGCGAGAAGCTTAGAGAATTGGTAAAGAATCCGAATGTAACGGTGACCGTAAAAGAGATTACCAACAGTAAAGTGTACATCTTTGGTGGTGGAGTTAAAGCCTCGGCTTTCGATTTGAACCGCAGCACAACGCTCCTCCAGCTTCTCTGCAATGTTGGCGATGTAAAAGGGGCTGATCTGAAGCGCGCTTACGTTTTGAGAGAAGGCAAAATGATCAAAACAGATTTTCATAAACTGTTTATCGGTGGTGATACCAGCGAGGATATGGCCATTCAATCCAATGATTCGATCTATATACCAGCTGTCGTTGATAAAAGCATCTATGTCCTTGGAGCTGTAAATGCCCCGAAACTAATAGAATACAGAGATGGAATAACCGTTATGCAAGCAGTTCTTGAAGCTGGTGGCTTCAGTAAGTTCGCCAAAGAAAATGACACCACAATTATTAGAAAAGATGAAGGAAAGGATGTGATTATAACGGTAAAGGCAAAGGATTTACTGAGTGATTGGGACTTAAGCCAGAACCTGAAGCTAAGGCCAAACGATTACATAATCGTCAAAGAAGGGATGTTTTGAAAAAGATGCCGGCTTAGTAACTCAATCTTAATACTTTTTATTGCGGGGTGTCAGATGAATCAAACTGTGGATTTTGATTACAGGAAATTTTTACAACTTGTCGTCAAGAAGAAATACCTCTTCGTGTTACTGGCGCTCCTGATTATGACAGCTGTAACTATTACAAGTTTCTGCCTTCCTGCGCGTTACGAGGCCAGAAGCACTGTTTTTATAGAAAAGAGTGTTATCAGCGAGTTAGTCAGAGGAATCGCGATATCACCATCGTTTGATGACAAGCTGCGCCTGCTTGCCTACACGATGAAAAGCAGAAATCTGCTACTGAGAGTCTTTACTGATATTGGTATTGATTTTAACTCAATGAGTAGTGGTGAGCAGGAAAAGCTGCTCAGAAATTATCAGGAAAGAACTGACATCAAGCTCAAAGACAGGGAAGGGCTCTTTATGATCTCTTTCAGCGACAAGGATCCCCGTATTGCCCGTGATTTTGTCAACGCGCTGGTACGACGCTACATTGAGGAAAATGTAACCTCGAAAAGGGAAGAATCTTATGGCGCAACAAAATGGCTCGGTGAGCAGATAGCGACGGTCAAAGCAAAGCTGGAAGAGGCTGAAAGCGTGGCAAGCAACTACAGGAAAGAAAAAGGCGGCACGCTGAGCCAGAGTGAAGGAGCAGTGCTTGCTGATATAGGTGAGGCTCAAAGAAGAATCGACGAAATATCAATCAAGCGGCGTCAGTTAGAGAGCATGTTAACTGCTGCAAAGAAGAACGATCCGCTCAAATCTAAATTAGCATCACTACAGAGAAAGCAGCAAAATCTCGGTCTGATTTATACAGATAATCATCCCGAAGTCATGGAAGTAAATAACGAAATTGCAGTAGTCAAAGCACAGCTTCAAGCAGGTGTCATAAAACCTGATCTAAGTGAAGGCTCATCTGGAGAAGTTGAAAAAATTACCATGGAATTGAGCTCATTGCAGGATATCGAAAGAAATCAACGCCGCTTCATAACTGCGAAACAGTCCCAGTTAAAGAGCATTCCAGACGCAAGGGCAGGTCTTGAGGAACTGGAGCGGGAGCGAAACAGTCATAAATATCTATATGAGCAACTTGTTGCCAGATACGGGCAGTCAGAAGTATCCAAGCAGATGGAGGTTCAGGATAAGTCTACAACCTTCCGCATTGTCGATCCGGCGATATTACCTACCAAACCGTTCAGCCCGAAAAGGGTCAAGATAATCCTCCTTGGGATTGTTGGCGGATTACTGGCAAGCTTTGGCTTCCTAGTACTGCTGGATCATCTGGACAAGTCCGTACGCAATGTTACATCACTCAAGTCTCTGGGAATCCAGGTGCTTGCCGTAGTTCCAACCATCGAAAATCCGCTTCAATTGCAGGCTACACGAAAACGGGATTTCTGGTTTTACGGTATTGCCGCAACCTGTTTTGTGCTGATTCTTGCCACTATTCCATTCGAATTAACAAGACATCTGACCACCGATATTTTTAATTCAGCGGATATGAAGATTAATTTCAAAAAACTTACAAGTAAATAACTCTAAATAAATCTCATGTATAAAAGGATGTTATATGAGCAGAATTGAAGAAGCACTTGAAAAAGCTGCAAAGATACGGACCGGGTACGTTTCTGAACCTAGCAACGATAAACCTGTTTCCAGATTTCATGTTCCACCGCCGGTAACCATGCCAGCCCTTAGCGTAACGAACCAGTTGCTTGTAACGGTAAACAACCCGCAAACACAGGCAGCGGAAGAGTATCGCAAACTAAAGTCGGTCATTGTCAAAATGACCAAGGAAAAATCATTTCAAAACATGCTCATGGTGACTAGTTCGATTGGCAGTGAGGGCAAAAGCCTGACATCTCTTAATCTTGCTTTGAGCCTCGCCCAGGAGTTTGATCATACCGTTTTGCTGGTGGATGCAGATATAAGGAAACCCTCCATTCACAGGTATTTAGGGATAGAAAACTCGACAGGACTCACGGATTGTTTAATGGACGACGTTGATGTGAAGGATGCGCTCATTCGCACCGGAATCGGTAAAATGTCTTTTCTGCCGGCCGGGAGGAGCGTACCAAATCCGGCAGAGGTGTTTAACTCACAGCGAATGAGGGATTTTCTTCTTGAATTGAAAAACCGTTACCACGATCGCTACATAATTATCGATACCCCGCCGGTACTCCCGTTTGCCGAGACCAGAACTTTAAGCGGCATAGTAGATGGTGTCGTTCTTGTGGCAAAGGAAGGCCTCGTTACGTTGCACAACATCAAGGAGACAATGGAATACATAAAAGGCGCTCCAGTGCTCGGCATTGTGTACAACGCAGCGGCAACAGAGTTTAACAATGACAGTTATCACTATGGCCGGGAAGCGTACGCTTAAATCCCGGCAATTTGGATAGCATTTTCGGATCAGCATTTACTGGAGAATTCATGTACGAGTCATTTTTCAACCTGAAACAGAAGCCTTTCGATCTGCTTCCAGACCCTGAATTTCTTTTTATGAGCAGTTCACATAAAAAGGCGCTGTCCTACCTTGATTACGGAATCAAGGAGAGAGTCGGATTCATCCTTCTCACCGGCGAAGTAGGCTCAGGTAAGACGACTATTATCCGCAACTTGATCAAGAAGAATCTCAGCAATGTAGTTTTATCAAAGATCTTTAATACCAGGGTAGATTCAGAGCAGCTGATCGCCATGATTAACGATGATTTTGGCTTGTCTGTTCAGAGCAAAGACAAGATTACGATGCTGAGAGATTTGAATACATTTTTGATAGATCAGTTTGTTAAAGGGTGTCACCCGGTTCTTATAATTGATGAAGCGCAAAACCTGAATCATGACCTGCTTGAAGAAATCCGTATGCTTTCCAATCTTGAAACTGACAATGCAAAACTTCTGCAGATCATCCTGGTTGGCCAGCCTGAACTGCGTAACACCCTGGCATCATCAACTCTGCTGCAGTTGCGGCAGAGAATCAGCATTAACTGCCACATTCAACCGCTAAATCGACTGGAGGTTGAACAATATATCCATCATAGACTGGAAAAGGCCGGTGATCGCGAAGCTGTATCGTTTACAAAAGAGAGCCTTGATATTGTTTTCAACTATAGCAGGGGAATTCCCCGGTTAATCAATATCATCTGTGACTTTATTCTTTTGGCAGCTTTTGCCGAAGAGACCAGGGGCATTGATACCGTTCTTGTTCAGGACATCATCGGTGATCTGGACTTCGAGTGCAATTACTGGGGAAGCGACTCTTTTGATGGCTACGTTACCAGGGAAAACTATATCGAAGTAGCGTCCTGCTCCAATCGTTCAGAACCGGTATTCTCTGCTCTCATAAAAGACATGAACGTGCGGATGCAAAACATCGGTAAAGAGTCTGACTCGTCCAATCAGAAGTTGTTCAAGGAGATGACTGCCAAAATTGCTGACCTGGAAGAGTCATTGAAGTCACATCAGCAAGAAACCGGGACTATTATTCAAAAAATGTTCAAAAGCAACATCGTCAGGGAAGAGGTGAAACCTGTGAAAATTCTGGTAGATGATGAACCACAATCGTTTATGGGCAGCATGTTTGGCAGGCTATTCAGGTTTTGATTCTTATAAAAAAGAGGCATTCATGCTGATCATATTAAAGTCCGTGGCGCTGACATCCAGGATAAGTGCGTTAACGGAGAATATTTCCGTCAGAAAACCACAGAAATCTTTTCCTGACTTACTTATAACCCTGTTTATCGCCATCCTCTCCTTTGCAGACGTTTCCAGCGGAGCTGAGTTTGAAGCGCACCCGTCTTTAGCTGTCAATGAAGAATACACTGACAATGTTTACGAGACAAAAGCAGGGCGGACCTCGGATTTTATTACCAGAATTCTTCCGGGTATTGCTTTGAGTTATAAGGCGCCTGCGCTGACTGGAGAGCTCAGCTATGTGTTTGATTATCGCTATTATGCCAGAAACAGCCGTAACGACGAGAGCACCCATACTCTTAATGCGAAGGGAAATTTAATCGCTGTAAAAAACCTGTTATTTCTCGATGTTAGTGATGAATATCAGCGTGTTTCACTGGATGTTACCAGGGATGCATCAAAAGAAAGCCTCTTCGTCAATCAGTCGGATCGTAATGTGGCAACAGTATCACCATACCTTGTGTTGTACCCGACAGAGAGACTGATGCTTAAACCTGGCTACAAATACGTAGATACCCGTTACATAGACTCAACCGGAGTCGATAAATATGATCATATCGCCTTTTTGAACATGTCATACGAATTAACAAAGCGCTGGAGTCTGACCACTGATTATACGTTCACCCGAGAGATAGCAGATATCGATAATTATGACCTGCACCAGATACTAGGTGGTTTTCGGTACGAGTATGCAGACAAATCGTTCATTTTCGGGCAAGTCGGCTACAGTTGGCTCATTTATGACAGTGGCCAGAATCTTAATAGCATTGTCTGGAATGCCGGTCTGTCTCACCAGTTCGATACAGTCACCGCTACAATTAACACCGGTGTGAAGTACGATGAAGATCCCGAGCGCAATATAACGAAGGAAAGCTTTGTTAATAGCGTGCTTGAAAAGCGTTTAAAGCGCGGCACGCTGAGTATTTCTCCCATGTATTCCGAGTTCGTTCAGACTGAAACAGACTCTGTCCAGACCAGGAAATACGGCGCCACAGTGCGTGGCCAGTTCGAGCTTGTCACCGACTTGAGCGGCAGCCTCAGCTTTACGGTTGAAAAATATGAACAGCCGCTTATCGATAGTTATACAAGGCGTTTTCAGTTCGATTCTGTACTCAGCTATCTATTGGCTAAACAGCTGAGTTTATCATTGTCCTATTTTCACACTAATTACAATTCTCCGAATATAGAGACTGATAATTATTTTGTTAACCGGGTGTCGTTGGAACTGAAGAAAACATTCTGATGAGGCGCTAAATGATTAATGCACTGACAATAGATGTTGAAGACTACTTTCATGTGACCGCTTTTGAGCGTCAGATCAGGCCGTTGGAGTGGGACAGTTACCCTCTTCGGGTCGGAGACAGCACACTGCGCATTCTCGATATACTCGATGAGTTTTCGATCCGGGCAACATTTTTTGTCCTTGGATGGGTTGCCGAAAGGCTCCCCGGGCTTGTGAAGGAGATTCATCGTCGTGGCCATGAAATTGCCTGTCACGGCTATGGACATCAGCTGATTTATCGCCATACGCAACAAGAGTTCCGGGAAGATGTCTCAAAGGCTAAAAATATACTGGAAAATATCTGTGGCGAAGAGGTGAGGGGCTACCGGGCACCGAGTTATTCGATTACATCCAAGTCCCTCTGGGCACTGGACATCCTTCTGGAAGAGGGGTTTTCGTATGACTCCAGCATTTTCCCCATTAATCACGATATATACGGGATTCCAGGCGGTAAGCGTTTCCCCCACAAAATCTCGACTCACGCCGGCAAAATAGACGAGTTTCCCATCTCAACATTCGCTCTGAATGTCGGTTGGTGGAAATCGCAATTGCCGATTGCCGGCGGTGGCTATTTACGATTTTTTCCAGCGGCTCTGGTTGCACGGGCTATCAAGATAATCAATAACGCTGAGAAACAGCCGGTGATCGTTTATTTCCACCCATGGGAGATTGACCCGGAGCAGCCACGCATCAAGGCAGGCATGAAATCACGCTGCAGACATTATTTGAATCTGGACCGGATGGAGCTGAAAATTAGGCACTTACTGGAGAATTTCAGTTTTTCATCGGCCAGGGAAGTCTTGAATCTGAAGTGAGGTAAAAGTCATGGAATTGGTAGCTGAGTCCACATTCAAAAAACCTTTTGTCGTAATCAAGCCGCAAAACAGTCTTTTTCAGCTGGACCTGGGGAGTGTTTGGGGCTATCGGGAGCTGCTCTACTTTCTCGTCTGGCGTGATGTAATGACCCGTTACAAGCAGACTGCTATCGGTGCAGCCTGGGTGGTGGTGCAGCCGCTGATCACCATGATTCTTTTTACACTTATTTTCGGAAACCTTGCCAGGTTCCCTTCAGACGGGATTCCATACCCCTTATTCGCCTTTGCAGCCCTGCTTCCATGGACATACTTTGCTCAAGCACTGACGAAAACAGCGGGGAGTGTTGTCAGTAGCTCCAATTTGGTTACAAAAATATATTTCCCCCGGCTGCTTATTCCAATAGCTGCAGCTGTTGCTCCGGTGGTCGATCTGTTTTTTGCTTTTCTGGTCATGCTGCCGCTGCTTCTCTGGTTCAAAATTGTGCCGACTCCGGCGCTGCTTGCCCTGCCTCTTTTTATACTGCTTGCCGTCATCACCGCATTGTCCGTAGGACTCTGGTCAGCGGCTCTCAACGTCAGATATCGTGATGTGAACAGTGTCATACCTTTCGTAATCCAGATCTGGATGTATGCATCACCAGTCGCTTACCCGGTCAGTATGGTTCCTGAAAAGTGGCGACTCCTCTACAGCCTCAACCCGATGGTTGGAGTTATTGAGGGCTTCCGCTGGGCCCTTATCGGTAAATCAAGCCCTGATTTCATGGCGATAATAGTCAGTACGGCAGTGGTGCTAACTCTATTGGCTGGAGGAGTTGTTTACTTTAAATGGATGGAGAAGACCTTTGCCGATGTGATCTAAGTCCAATTCAAAATCAAAGCGCTATCTGCGTTGGCTCGTCTTCGGCTCCTCAGCGTACTAATTAGTACTGCTTCGACGCCTCAATCCTCGCCGCCTTGATTTCATCTTCGATTTCGAATTGGAGCAAGTCCAATCCTGATCAGCAGGAGTAATTAATGAGTGAAATAGCAATTCATGCAGAAAATATTTCCAAGAGCTATAAGGTAGCCACCGCAACGTATCGTCATGACACTGTTGCCGATCACCTGGCTTCAGTCATCAGGTCAACCTTCAAGCGTGATAAGCAGACACCAGCGCATGAGCGGGAATTCTGGGCATTGAAGGACGTATCATTTGAGGTCAGGGAAGGGGAAATTGTCGGCATCATCGGTCACAATGGTGCCGGAAAAAGCACTCTCCTGAAAATACTTTCCCAGATAACTGCTCCGACAAACGGAAGAGTGAATGTTTTCGGCCGCATCGGTTCCCTATTGGAAGTAGGTACCGGCTTCCATCCGGAACTTAGCGGCAGGGAGAATATCTATCTTAATGGTGCCATCATCGGCATGAAAAAAGATGAAATAAAGCGTCAGTTTGACGCAATCGTTGATTTTTCGGGAGTTGGCGAGTTTCTGGACATGCCGGTAAAGCGCTACTCCAGTGGCATGTATGTGCGTCTTGCTTTTGCAGTGGCAGCACATCTCGAACCTGAGATTCTGCTTCTCGATGAAGTTCTGGCGGTTGGTGATTCGGCATTTCAGAAGAAATGTCTTGGTAAAATCAGCACTGTGGCCAAATCCGGGCGCACAGTAATTTTTATCAGTCACAACATGACAGCTGTAAATAGCCTTTGTGAACGGGTGATCTGGGTAAACGGCGGCCAGATTGTCGAAGACGGACCAGCGGCACAGGTTGTAACTGATTATCTGGCTACAGGTGTGAACGCGGCAAATACGGTTGAAGAGTTTTGGGATGAACCATCCGAGTCCCCTGGAAACGACACAGTGCGCCTGAGACGGGTATGTGTGAAGCGCCAGGATGGTCATCCGTCTGACCCTCTGTCTATGCAGACACCGTTTCTTGTCGAGATTGAATTCTGGAATCTGCTTGATGCCGCGCACTTACATGTGACCATGCACCTGTACACCTCGGAAGGACTGATTGCTTTTACCACCGGCACTCAGAATAGCGAGCCAATGCCGCAAGGCCTTTTCAGGAGTGTGGGCTATTTCCCCGGCAATCTGCTGAATAGCGGCATTCATCGCTTTAATATCCTGATTGTGAAAAACAAAAGCTCAATAATCTTCAGTTATGAAAGCCGGGTACCGATCAACATCATCGATGTAAGGCAAAGAGAAGGCACCTGGTATGGCAAGGAACCCGGAGTCGTTCAGCCGGTATTGACATGGACAACAGAGTATCTGAGTGAATTTACGCTGTAAGGCGGTGCACCATGACAATTAACCATTCGTGTATCCCACTGAACTCCCCTGCTGCGTGGAAAGAGGCGCTTGAGGGCATCAAGCACACTTTTGGCCACACTTGGGAGAACTGCTATGCGATGCACCTGACGACCGGTCTTAGAACCTTTCTTTACTGTTTTGAACAGGAGAATATTCGCATCGTCTGCCCGATAGCCGAACGTGAATATGGAAGTTATCTCGATGTTGTCAAACCGTACGGTTTTTCGGGTTTTGTCGGTAATGGCACGTCTGCGGACTTTCCTTATTACTGGGATGAATTTGCGAAAAAACGCGGTTATGTGTGTGGTTATCTCGGTTTTAATCCGATTTTCGACTATAGCGACCACTTTGCAACAGATTCGATTTATGAATATGAAACGGTCCATATCCTCAAACTTGAGCCCAGTGTTGATGATCTCTTGGCAAATATGGCTAAAAGCAGGCGCAAACATCTCCATTCACAGGAAAAAAACGGCATCGAGTTTGTCACCGACAAAGCGCCGCTGATTGATTTTATCCTGACAAATTATATTGATTTTCTCATCCGCAAGAGTGCGGCAGATGCCTATTTCTTTACGCACCAGACGTTGTCGTTTTTATTGAATCTGGAAAATGCGCTGCTTGTCGGCGTTGCGGAAGCAGGAAAAATTATTGCGGCAGCGGTAACCTTTTACACGGATGATGTTGCCGATGGCTCAATATCCGTAGCGCTGCCCGGGGTAAAAAACTGTGCGGCAGGTTTATATTGGCACACTGCCAAACAGCTTAAATCACTGAATATTCCAATTCTCAACTTTGGTGGCAGCGGCAGCAGGGATACAGGAATTGCCGAGTTCAAGCGGCAATTCGGTTGTGAAGAGTTGCCGCTCAGATGTCTCAAGCAGGTTCATAACCCGGAAATATATGAAATGCTCTGTAAACAAGCACAGGTCGACTCTGGAGATATGGACGGCTATTTCCCCGCATATCGACGCCAGCCACTGTCAGCATAACAGATCATTTATCTATAAAACGGTGTCAGAAAAATAGGAGAGTTAAGTCATGACCGGATTCATGCATCCTGATTATGTGAAGTCCCTGGCAGAATTTGGCAATCCACGTGAACTGCCCAAATGCGGCGGATGGGTGCTGGAAAGAATCATCCCCGGGTTTGCCCATCGCGACGCCCTTGGATCCTATCCATTGTTTGTCTGTCGGGACTGGGCTGAGTTGCCGGCCGATTTGCTCGAACTTGGTGACGAACTGGTAAGCCTTTCAATTGTTACTGATCCCTTCGGAGATTATGAGGTTGCTGACCTCAACAAAAACTTCGATATTGTTATCCCCTTCAAAGATCATTTCATCGTCGACCTGTCTTTGCCGCTGAACCAGGTTGTTACAAAATCCCACCAAAGCACAGTTAGAAGAGCCCGGCAAGATGTCGAGGTCGAGTTTTGTCCAGAGCCGGCGCTTTTGCTCGAAGAGTGGAAAGAGCTTTTCGCCAATCTGGTCAATAAACATAGTATTGCCGGGATAAAGGCGTTTTCGGAAAAGGCCTTTGCCAAACAGCTGTCAATTCCCGGGATGGTAATGTTCAAGGCAGTAGCCAACGGCACCATTGTCGGCCTTGATCTTTGGTACGTTCACAAAGACGTTGCCTATGGTCATTTGGTCGCCATCAGTCCGTTGGGGTATAAACTGCGAGCTTCATACGCATTGAAATGGTATCTGCTTAATTATTTTGCCGATAAGGTGCGCTGGCTTGACCTTGGCAGCGGCGCAGGCATCCAGAGCGACAAGAGCGACGGATTGACAGATTTCAAGCGTGGCTGGTCCTCAGGAACGAGGCCGGTCTACTTCTGTGGGAAAATATTCAAGCCTGAATTATACGCGGGGATTGTCAAAGCAAAAGGGGTAACGGCAACAAACTACTTCCCGGCTTACAGGGATG
The DNA here is from genome assembly GCA_963787125.1 of uncultured delta proteobacterium. Taxonomy (GTDB): domain Bacteria; phylum Desulfobacterota; class Desulfuromonadia; order Geobacterales; family DSM-12255; genus VEOV01. The sequence goes on along the minus strand of CAWBBV010000012.1, from coordinate 290,106 downwards.
GTGAGTTTGCTTAAGTTCAGATCAATGTTCAGCCGATAGTGTCAAAAGTTTCATGAAAAGCCGGGATATTGAAATGGAAAGTACTCGAAAGTAAACGATGCCCTTCATCTGCATCTTTTCCGAGTCTGTCCAGACTGTGACTTCACTACTTTGTGGTTACTGGCTTGAATTTTGGGCAAGCCACTCTGTGACCAGGCACGTGAGATAGTTGGTCAGATTAAAACAACAATCAGTAAATTGATCTTTGAAGACGGGAAGTCAGGCAGCTAGCGAGAGGATCTTGGTCCATCTAGCCTGAATGGTCGGCAGTGCCTTCAACTCCTGCAAAGGCACCGGTGGTAGATATTTTAGCGACATGTGAGGCCTGAGGAAGTTGTAGTGGGTCACAAACAGCGTAGTTAAAGATACCGCACCGTTTGTGCTGTTGAATCCTGCTGCTGGCCTTACATGATACTTGAAGGTTCTGTTGAGCCGCTCAACGAGCTGCTTGAAGGATCTGTACTCTTCGGACTCGGCATCAAGGTTTTGGAGGCCAATAACCTTTTTGTGCTGAATCGTCTGGGAATCATCAGTCTGGGCATTGATGAAATGAATGCCAGCTGGATAAGAAGGGTTTCCGTCGCTGACAAGGGTTATTTGCTGATCGGCAGAAGCAGTCCTGATGGCTTCATTCATAGCGATAATGGCAGGCTGAGTGCCCCTGTTATCGGCCACGTGATAGGCGGAGATTTTCAGGTTCTTTGCCGAGATAAAAAAGAAGACATAATGGTGCTTGCCCAGGATCTTGATGTAGGTCTCATCACCTGCAGAGATATTATCGATATGGCCTTTATGCTTGAGATTGAATCGGTGGCAGTGCCAGGCGGCGCCAGCGGCATAATTGAGAACTGTCTGATGAGAAACCTTGATACAGAAGACTTCGCGCAGGATTTGAGCAGTTTTTCTGGCCGGAACGGCGAATGAAACATAGAAAGTCAGAATCAGGCCAAGCACGTTTTCGCTGTTATGGATTCTCGCCAGTTCGACCGGCGGTTTGTCCGGAGAAGAGAGTTCCAACTCTTCCGGTTTGTAGTGATATTCGCGGTACTGGTAGTTGATTTTGAACTGAGAACTTTTCTTTTTCATCAGCTCTTTCTCGGCTTTATTGAGCTTGGCAAGCGCCTGGATACGGTGAGGACAGTTATCATTTGGGCACTTGTGGATGGTCACTTCCTTTTGCGACTTCCACCTGAAGAGAGCCAGCCCGCAATGGGGACAGAAGAGCTTTGACTTTCTGTTGGTTCTGAAGCGCTGTTGGAGTTGGAAGAGTTGAGAGCAAACCTTGCAGAGAACTTGAGAGCGCTTCTTTCCGTCGTTGAAGTAGAGATAAGTATTTGGCGCTCCGCAGCAGGGACAGGTGACATGCACTGGAACCGGTGATGAACCCGCCCGGAGCTTGACCGGAGCAAGAGACTTTCCGTGAAGTGTTTCGTACTCAATCAGGAGTTGCCGGTAGTCTTTTTGATCGAGGTCTTTTTTTTAAACTTTGGGGGCTCAGTCAGTGGCGGCTTGGGATCGACAATAAAGTTTCTGTAGTTCGGATGTTTCTCTTTGAAATCGTCCTTTGGCTTAACTTCAGGATTACGATTTTCGAGGACATCTGACAACCCGACGACGATCTGTTCAATCTCGGTCTTTGTAAACTTGGAGCAAATCCAGACAACAAACCGGGCAGTTTTGGATAGGTACGACATGAGCTAGCCCTCCATAACTGGCATTCTTAACCAGAATCACGGGGGGAGGCAAGACTTTGATTGGTAATGCATTGAAATTAGAACTGAAAAGCAAAAAGACATGTCAAGAAGTTTGACACAACGGTTCAGCCGAAAAGGAGGAGATATGAAGGAACCGATCTATTTACGAGCACTGGAGATGTCAGACCTGGACAGATTGCATGCGTGGCATAACGATAAAGAGCTGTATGAAATGGTCGGGGGCTCATTCCGCTATACGAGCAAACAGGCGACTCAAACATGGTTGGAACGTAAAACCGCTTACGCTGCCCATTCACCTGTTGCCGATGAGATAAATTTTGCCATGTGCATCCGTGACACTGACAAGCATATCGGTGATATTTATCTTCGTCAGATCAATTGGATCTCTAGAAATGCCGAGCTCAGAATTTTTATCGGTGATCCTGACGAACGCTCTAAAGGGTACGGAAAGTCGGCAATTCGCCAGCTGCTTGCATACGCCTTTGAAGAGATTGGTCTCAAGCGAGTCCACCTCGGAGTTCTGACCGATAACCCCAGAGCAGAACAGAGCTATAAAAGCATCGGCTTCAGCGTCGAAGGCACACTTAGAAGTCATGTGTTCAAGCAAGGAAAGTGGAAAGATGTGCTCTTAATGGGGATCTGCGCCGAAGATTTTACTAATTAGTCCCTGCATTGGTTAGTGTGCCTATATTAATGAATGGTGAGTGAAGAGGGGGATACAAGATGAATACTCAGACTGAAAATTCAACCATATCTGGTAGAACGCCGCTATTTAAAGAACCGCTCCATGTTGGTCGTCCCAATTTTGGTGATAGAACCCGTCTTTTGGAACGGGTCAACGATATGCTTGACAGGAAGTGGCTCAGTAACAATGGCCCTTATGTCCAGGAGTTTGAGCAGCGAGTCGCTGAAATGATCGGTGTGAAGCACTGCATAGCCCTTTGCAACGGGACGATAGCGCTGGAAATTGCAATCCGGGCGCTGGAATTGAAAGGTGAAGTAATACTTCCTTCGTTCACTTTTGTAGCGACTGCCCATGCATTGCAGTGGCAGGAGATTACGCCGGTTTTTTGCGATATTGACCCCAAAACCCATACCATTGATCCTGCCTGCATTGAAAAGATGATAACCCCAAGAACGAGCGGAATAATTGGAGTGCATCTCTGGGGGCGACCCTGTGACATCGAAAAATTGGAGAAGATAGCTGCAGATCACAAGCTGAAACTTCTCTTCGATGCAGCTCACGGCTTCGGAAACTCTTGTCAGGGGCGGATGTTGGGTAGTTTTGGCAATGCCGAAGTATTCAGTTTTCATCCGACTAAATTCTTTAACACCTCCGAAGGTGGCGCAATTGCCACCAACGATGATGAATTGGCCAAGAAAATCCGTTTGATGAAAAATTTCGGGTTTTCCGGGATCGTTGATGACGTCATCTATGTCGGCACGAATGGCAAAATGAATGAATTTTCGGCTTTGACCGGTTTGACCAACCTGGAGAGCATCGAAGACTTCATTACCGTAAATTATCAAAACTACGAGTCATATAAGCAGGAACTCAGGAACATCCCCGGAGTGAGTATAATCTCCTATGATCGACAGGAAAAATGTAATTACCAATATATTGTTTTGGAAATAGATGAATCCATAACCGGAGTATCCAGAGATGCACTTGTGGAGATTCTTCGTGCTGAAAATGTGCTGGCAAGGCGATACTTTTATCCAGGATGTCATAGAATGGAGCCATACCGCTCCTATAGTCCCCACGCAGGATTAGTGCTGCCGGAAACCGAAAAGCTGGTAAAGCGTGTACTTTCGCTACCAACAGGTACTGCGGTCGGATCCGGGGAGATCCGGCAGATATGCCGGATCATCCGTTTAGCGATTGGAGCAGGTGCTGAAACGGTTGAGCATGGTTCCGTCAGTTTCTTTATGGAACCTGCCAATACTCATAAGTCGGAACGGCATCCGGCAATAATGGCTTAACTGCAAAAAATTCTGAAAGGATATGTCGAAACTACTTACAAATTCAAAAGACAAAACATTGCATTAGTATATTTATTTAACAATAACAGTGTGTTGCAGTATGGCACAGTTGATGCTGATATATTGAAAGTATAGTTATGTATACAAACTGATAGGGGGACGGTCATGCTCATCAGGGTCATGTACAAGGATAACAGTTTTGATATGGTGCGGCCTGAAATGCTCGATCTGTTGCTTGAGAAAGGCTCCGTCAGTTCATTCTTGCGCAAGGAGGGCTGGGTAGTGCCCGAATATGACCTGTTGCGACGCAAAAGAAGTGTCAGGTTTGACGGTTCTGACCGCCGTAGCCGGCGTGGCTCAGAACGAAGGCGGTCGCTATGAATTTCCCGGCGCAAAGGCCATATAGCCGCATAATTATAATATTATGCCTGCTTCTTTTAGGTATGTCGCTGGCAGCAGGCAGTGGATCTGCAGCGACTGTTCCCGAACCGCTTGTTGCGATACATGTTTCCGAGTTGACAAAAGCGCTGGAAACACTCCCAGCTACCGCTCCGACACCGACCGTACCAGGGACAAGCGGCTATGAGTGGTTTTATACCTCCTGGCGCTATTTTGTCGGCTATGAATCCTTAAAAGAATCACTCCGTTCCGATGGAACTCCTTTTGTCGAAATTTCTGACAGTGATATTGCTGCCGGTAAATTACGTAAAACCGACGGCACCCCCAGTTACCCGATACTTATCAGCCTGGCTGCCGAAGCTATAGACGACAATGAAGTGTCCATGTTGCGCGATTATGTCAACGCCGGCGGATTCCTGCTATCAGGATCTTCATCATTTTCCCGTAGACCTGACGGTACAACCCGTGGCGATTTTGCCCTCGCCAGTGAAATGGGTCTGCACATGCAGAGTCACGACCTGTTAAACTGGTATCTGAACATGCATTTTACTAAAAATGGCGACCATCGTCTGGTTTCCCATCTTCCTGCCGGTAATCTTGTTTGGCGCGCGCCTTTGACTGCGGAAGAGATTCCGCTAGGAGTGTCTCCGGAGCATCTGCTCCATGGTCAACACTATGCGTGGCAAGTGATTGCCAGTGGCGCGACCGTTATAGCAAATGGTGATGCAGGGCCGCTATTGACTGTTAAGAATTATGGGGCCGGGCAATTTATCTATCACGGCGTATTTCAGCCGTTTATCTCTAACGGCAGCGCAGACCCGGGAATGTATGCCTATCTTATTTATCGACGTGCGATTGAGTGGGCCTTTGAATCATTCAAGCTGCCGCTTGTCAAAGTCAGTCCCTGGCCTTACGAGCATGATGCGGCTCTGGTAGTACGTCATGATTTTGAAAACGACCAGACTAATATCCGTGGGATAGAAGCTTCTGCCCAGTACGAAAAAAGCCTCGGTTTCAAGGGAGATTATTATTTCTGCACCGGTGCATTGCGTGACGACATGAGTGGGAATCCGGCAGTAATAGCCGGTCTGCGTAATGCTGTTACCAGTTATGGCGCAACAATCGGCTCCCACAACGGTGGTCTCAAAAATCCGGTAAATGTCAGCCTGGTGCCGACTGACTACGATTATTGGCACTGGGGTCCTGATGAGGCTCTGGACACGACAACGGCAGGCTACACAAGCGGAAAAAATTATGCTGCCGCATCCATCCTCAAGTCATTTACCGATCTTGAGGGTTGGCTGACAGGTCTGGATAATGGCAGGGGAGGGTGCAGCTCAACAAAAAACTGTCCGCGCACCTGGACTTCTCCTTACTTCAACTCAACCAGGGAAGGTTCCCTTGAAATTCTCGATGAGTTGGGGGCTGTCCTTGCCATGGGCGAGCAGAAAATTGGTCCCTTCCCCCACAGAACATTCTCTCATAAGACGCCCGGTAAAATTTTCTCAACAATTTCAGAGCCTGTCAGTGACTGGTATGTCGGTTCAGAGATCTCCCAGCGGTCTGAGGATCAAACTGTCGCCTCTATAAGGGCGGCAATTGATTTCTATTACAATCTTGGTGGATTAATTAATTTTTATGGCCATCAACCATCAGATACCGGCACTGTTGCCAAGGAGTATCTCAACTACAGCCTTACCAAACCCCGGCTCTTGCGCAGCAATGCGGTCGGCATCAACGACTGGTGGCGGCTGCGCGCCAAGGTGTCTGTTACCCCCAGGGTCGAAATCACCGCAGATGGTTACATTGCAACAATAACTGTTGTCGGAGCAACAGACCCGGCAACTGCAATTGAGATCGTCGTACCGCCTCTATACGCCAGCAGTCTGAACGTTCTGCTGAATAACCTGCCGGCCACTGCTGCCGATTACCGAACGACAAATAATGGCGTCAAGGTAAAGGTAGGGTCTGCAGTATCGACTGTTAAAGTTCAGGGGACTGTTTCGCTGACACCGGATCTGACTTTGATCTCTGTTAACCAAACTGCTGTGACCGGCGGGACAACAGTTCAAGGCATAATAACTTTGAGCGGTGTTGCACCGACGGGTGGTGTGAATATTTCAGTGAGCGACAACTCCAGCGCAGCTACTCTGCCTGCTTTTGTAACGGTGCCGGGCGGCAGTAACAGTGTGACTTTCAATATTGCGACTACTCCGGTGAGCAGTTCTACCGCAGTCACCATTTCTGCTGCATATAAAGGGGTGACAAGGACGGCGAGCATCACAGTCAATCCGCCGGCATTGAGTACGCTTTCAGTTAACCCGGGCACTGTTACCGGCGGGAAAACTTCCCAGGGAACGGTAATCCTTAGTGGTCCGGCGCCGACCGGCGGTGCAAAGGTTTCACTGAGCGACAATTCGACGGCAGCTACTTTGCCTGCCAGCGTAACGGTGCCGGCAGGAAGCAGCAGTGCGAATTTCACCATCACCACTTCGCCGGTATTAAGCAGCAGAACTGTCACCATTTCAGCGGTTTATCGATCAGTGACAAAACGGGCCAGTTTGATTGTAACCAGATAAGGTAATTAGATAGGGGAAATCAAATGCTTAATGCCAACAAAGTACTCATCGCTTTAACCGGCATGCTGATTATTGTCTGCATAACCGCGTTGATGCCGAATGTCGCCGTTGCTGCCATAGATCGAACCAGACCGGTCATCACATCCTTTACTCTCCCGTCCACTTCCAGCAGTTTGCAGGTAACAGGAATCAGGTTCGTTGCCACTGACAACGTCGGCGTGACCGGCTATTACCTCAGTACCAGCAGTATAACGCCAAGGGTAAGTAGCAGCGGCTGGAGCAGCACTGCTCCGACAAGCTACAACTTTACCTCTGCCGGGACAAAAACGCTTTATGCCTGGGCAAAGGATACTGCCGGTAATATTTCTTACCGCAGCAGTGCTTCAACCACTATTACTTTGGCAGCTGATACACAGGCGCCGACTGTCTCCATAACAGCGCCGGCAAACAACGCTACCGTCAGAGGGACGATCACGATCAGTGCCACAGCTGCGGATAACATCGGCGTCACCAGGGTGTTGTTTTATGTGAATGGCATTCTTGACTACACTGATACATCCGCCCCTTTTAGCTACAGTGCTGATACTGCCACTAAAGCCAATGGCAGCTATACCCTCACAGCCAGAGCCTATGATGCCGCCGGCAATAACAGCCTCTCTTCACCGGTAACGATCATTGTAAATAATACGTTAACTACGACATACGAAATCAATCTTGCAGAAACAGGTACAAGAACGGTTCATTCACCCTGGGATACCTGGGCTTTGTGGGTGCCTGTTCCGGTTACCTCCGCCGATGCAGACCCAGCGATAATCAAGTTTGTGGCCATGTTTAATGCGACCGGTGGGATGCTTGACTTTCCGGAAAACGAACTTTATGACGAAGACAGTTCCGGTAATCCGGTTTATCACTTTGAAAGATTAACGACGAAGCTGGACACTGTCCTGGCTGCCGGTTTCAAACCTTATATCGTGCTTTCCTATTCTCCAGTCTTGCTGGCAAGCGACCCGACGGCAATCTCCGGTGATTTCGGCACGAACACGAGCCCACCTAAAGACTGGAATAAATATTACAACTTTATCAAAGCCCTCTTTTTAAATCTTAAAACACTTTATGGGGCCGAAGAGGTGTCGACGTGGCGTTACCGCTGTGGCACCGAGCCTGATTATAGCGGCTGGTGGACCGGAAGCACGCAGGATTGGTTCAAGTTTTATGATTACACTGTTTCCGCGGCACGGGCAGCGAATCCGGACGTAGGGACACGGATCAGCATCAATCCGGGCAATTTCATGTCCACAAGCTCTTCGTTGATCCCGGCACTGGCAGCCCGAATCCAGGCTGGTACTTTCAGTATTCCGGGTGAATCACCGGTCGTACCGACGGCCTTAAGTTTCTCTTACTATGACGACAATCCGGTTAAAATTTCATCTGCAGTTGCAAACATTCGCGCTGCACTGGCGCCATATTCCAAATTTGCTGGTATCCCGCTGAGTATTGACGAAGGGTATGTTCTTGATGATGAAAATGGCGCTGTCATGTACTCGCGACTCGACGGAACAGAGCTCGGAGGGTCATATTTCGCGCTGCTCACAGATACAGTTGTTGAACAGGATCTTCACTGGAGCTCGCTCTGGAACACCGGCAAGGCTGACGTGCCTCCACCGCTCCGCAATGTGCTCAACCTTTTTCAACAGCATCTCGCCGGCGGCGTCAGCTTGACCGGCACAAAAGTCGCGGGACAACAGACATTGGCCAGTGACGTGGTGGGGGGGCTGGCTGTCAGGCCTGTTGGCGGCGTTATCGGACAGGCACGGCTGATGCTTTTCAATCATAACGGCACGCGCTCTGCTTCTGCCAGTGAGCCGTTACTCCTGAGGCTAACCGGCGTCCCCGCTGCCGGAGTGAAAGCAACCTGGTACAGAATCGATCGTAATCATGGCAACTATTCAACCAGGTGGCTTGCGGATAGCCTTGGAGTCTGGCGTAACGGCCTCTCCCCCTATGATCTGGATCCATTCAACACCGATGACACAGTCGTAGATTTGATCAACATCTTTAATACGAACAGAACAACTTATGCGGCGCTCGCACAGGTTAATCCCGAAGTTGAGTCAGTACTGCGGATACCGGCTGCTGACGGCACGCTGGAGATAGCGGTCACACTACCGCCGCACGGAGTAGTCTTTCTCACTCTGGACCTCGCGGAATCGATCAATACAAATACCCTTTCCGGCAGCATCAGTCCGGCGCCTGCAGGTGGCGGAGCATTGGTAACGCTGACTGAAGGTGCAACCAGGGTTGCCACAGTTACAGCCGCTGCTGATGGCAGCTATAGCTTTACTAATTTGGCCAATGGCAGCTACACCGTTACGCCGTCCAAAAGCGGGATTACGTTCTCACCGGCATCTGCGGCGGTAGTTATGAACGGCACCAATATCGCCGGAATAAACTTCTCTGCAACAGGCCTTGTTGTTGACGTCACCACTTTCATGGATTCCAGCTCTTTTGCTCCGAGTATTACGACTCCTGTTTTTTCTACCAGGGCTGGTGACGAACTTTTGCTGGCATTCGTTGCGGCCGCAACCACCGGTACCACTGCCAATACAACCGTAACCGGAGTGACCGGCGGCGGATTAAACTGGACTTTGGTGCGGCGGACTAATGCACAATTCGGGACGGCTGAAATCTGGCGTGCTTTTGCCACGACGCCATTGAGTCATACGACAGTAACCGCGGCGCTGTCACAGAATATTCCAGCTTCCATAACTCTGGTTGCATTTGCCGATGTAAATATTGCGACTCCGGTAGGAGCCGTTGGCGGCGGGAGTTCAGCGACCGGTGCACCGACAGCCTCCCTTATCACCCAGAGTGCCGACTCATGGGTGTTCGGCGTGGGGACAGACTGGGATCATGCGGTTGCACGCTCGCTTGGACCTAATCAGGTCATGGTACATCAAAATCTGGACCCCAACGATTACACTACCTGGGTACAGCGGCAAAACGCCACAATCCAGCCGGCTGGAACCGTAGTTACCATAAATAATATCGCACCGGTAAGTGATCGCTGGAATCTGAGCATAGTGGAGATCATGAAAAAATAAAAAGCGGTAAGATAATATACGTGAGGGATTATGAAAACTCGCATACGGATCATAGCCATATTGCTTACCCTCTCGCTTTTTGCGGGAACGGCAGCAGCAGCCGGGCCACACACAACCGTGGTCTGGCATGCAAACAAGGCAGCGGCAGTCAGTCTGACCTTTGACGACGGCTACCCCTCTCAATACTCTACTGTTCTGCCTGCTTTAGAGGCGAGAGGTTTAAAAGGGACATTTTTCCTTGCTACTGATTTTCCGGATTATTACAACATGTGGGATTCATGGAAAGATGCTGCCAATAAAGGCCATGAAATCGGCAGCCACACCAAATCTCACCCATTTCTCACGTCACTCCCCTTAAGTGAAGCCGATTATCAACTTACGGCGTCGCAATCATTGATTAATACGAAAATACCGGGGCAGAAAACCGTTACCTTTGCCTATCCCTACGGCATGCTCAACAGCGATGTAAAGGCTTTGGCGCAGAAGTACTACATTGCAGGACGTGGCACCGGTGAAGCTCTCAACGATCTGACAGCTGATACATTCAATATGCCTGCTTATGATGCGGCTCGCTATACCGTTGGCCAGTTTGAGGATCTGACCAGTCAAGCTGTCACCCTCAATAAGTGGCTAATCCCCTGCTTTCATAGCTTCAGCCCGGGAGAGTACGGTGGGTGGACCCCTGAGCAGTTGACGACATACCTTGACTACCTGAAGGGAAGGGCGGATCTCTGGGTTGCACCGTTTGGGACAGTAATCAAGTATATGCGGGAGCGTAGTGCTGCTACGTTGAGCCTGGCATCACAAAGCAGTGACAAGATTACGTTGAATTTGACTGATACTCTTGATGATGCTGTTTTTGATCAACCGTTGACCCTCAGAAGTGAGGTTCCGTCTGCATGGAGCAAGGTAAAAGTATTGCAAGGCACAACCGTTAACAGTATCACTTCTGTCACCGAGGGGAGTGTCAGTGTAATATATTACGACGCTATCCCGGATAAAGGTGTCATTACCTTGAGCAACCAGGCTGTTAACCTGCCCCCTGTAGCGGCTAATGACAGTTACAGCACTAATAAGAATGTTGTGCTGACTCTGGCTGCCCCGGGGGTGCTGGCCAATGACACCGACCCTGAAGGCACTACTCTGACCGCCCAGCTGGTAACTTCACCCCTGCATGGAACCCTGACCCTGAGCGCCAATGGCTCATTTGTATATACTCCGACTGCCAACTATTCAGGAAGCGACAGTTTCACTTATCGGGCAAGTGATGGGTCACTCACTTCAACCGCAGCCAGTGTAAATATAACTGTTGCCCCTGTTAACCAGCCCCCTGTAGCGGCTAATGACAGTTACAGCACTAATAAGAATGTTGTGCTGACCCTGGCTGCCCCGGGGGTGCTGGCCAATGACACCGACCCTGAGGGCACAACTCTGACCGCCCAGCTGGTAACTTCACCCCTGCATGGAACCCTGACCCTGAGCGCCAATGGCTCATTTGTATATACTCCGACTGCCAACTATTCAGGAAGCGACAGTTTCACTTATCGGGCAAGTGATGGGTCACTCACTTCAACCGCAGCCAGTGTAAATATAACTGTTGCCCCTGTTAACCAGCCCCCTGTAGCGGCTAATGACAGTTACAGCACCAATCAGAATGTTGTGCTGACCCTGGCTGCCCCGGGGGTGCTGGCCAATGACACCGACCCTGAAGGCACTACTCTGACCGCCCAGCTGGTAACTTCACCCCTGCATGGAACTGTGACCCTGAGCGCCAATGGCTCATTTGTATATACTCCGACTGCCAACTATTCAGGAAGCGACAGTTTCACTTATCGAGCAAGTGATGGCAGTCTGACCTCCGGGATTACAACTGTAGGCATAGCAGTCATTGCAAGCGCAATATTCAGCGATGATTTCAATAGAACCCCCACACCTCCGGAGCTCGTTACCCCCTGGATAAATCAGATGGGGAGCTGGAAAATCACTGGAAGTGCATTGCAAGGACTGGGATCTGTGTCAGCTTACTATGGTTATGCTTACACTGCACCGACGCCACTCTGGAGTAATTATACGGTTGACGGTCGGGTTCAGTTTCCTGCAGGTTCTTACGGTGGTGGCCTTGGTGGCCGTCTGAATCCAGCAACCGGGGCACATTATGGAGTCTGGATTTATCCTGATGGTTCACAAGGCGGCTCGAATCAAATGAAACTGGTAAAGTTCAGTGACTGGACAACCTGGAGCGGCACAGCGATGAATCAGGTAAGCCTGACCAGTGTCGGAACTGGCTGGCATACAGTCAAGCTGATTTTTAACGGCAGTCGGATCCAGGTTTATTACGACGGGACACTGAAGATTGATGTGACTGATAATAATTTTGATTCGCGGGCAGCCTATCTCAGCGGTGGCATCAGTGCTGATCTGGCAACAGCTCCCGGTTTTACCGGTTCAGTCGGAATGGTCATTGATGATGTGGTTGTAACTTTGAATCCCTGATTTTCGAATTTGAGGGGTATTAACGATGAGAAGTTGTCCGCCCAGGGTCAGCGTAGTGATCACTGCCTATAATCACGAAAAATTCATTGCTAAAACTCTGGATAGTGTCCTCATGCAAAGGACAAATTTCCCGTATGAAATTGTTATTGGTGAGGATTGTTCAACCGATAACACTCGCAATATCCTTATCAGTTACCAGCAGCGATTTCCCGACATATTCAGACTTTTACTGCATGAAAAAAACCTCGGCGCCTTTAAAAACGGGAAGCAGGTCCTGGAAGCCTGCACAGGGGATTACATAGCCTGTCTTGAAGGGGATGATTATTGGCTGACTCCAGAAAAAATGCAGAAGCAGGTGGATTTTCTCGATCTTTATCCACACTGTTCAACCTGTTTTCATGATGCATTAATCGTCTATGAGGACGGCAGTAAAGAGTCTACTTCGTATCGTCCCCGGCAAAATGAATTTTCAACCGTTGAAAATCTTTTACTGGATAATTTTATTCCCACTGCCGCGGTAATGTTTCGTCGTGGCCTGTTTGGCACGATTCCAGACTGGATAAGCAGATTGAAAATGGCAGATTGGCCCCTTCACATTTTGAATGCGGTCCATGGCGACATCGGCTATATCGATGAAACCATGTCTGCTTATGTTGTTCACCGCGGAGGCATGTGGTCACTGAAGGATTGGCGTGCTCACGAACCGGACATAATAGAGCTGTTTGAAGCACTGCACATGCATCTTGACAGAAAATACAGCGCTATCATAACGCGAATTTTACGCTGGAGAAACCTGACTCTGGCAATGAAGTTTGAGCATGCGGGAGAAGTTGATTGTGCCAGAAGACACGCTGTCAAGGCTCTGTTTGCTCATCTACGGATATGTTTTGAGACTGGTCGCCATAGCTGCAACGAGTTCAACATTGCAGCTCCACTACCTGTTCAGCTGCAACCGGTAGCAGGGTTTATGCTCCTGAAAAAAGTGCTGAGACTCACTGTTGCCCCCCTGGTTGAACCATACCCGGCACTCTCAAGGTTTATTAAAACTACCGCCAGAGCACTGAACTTGAGCGCTTAGAGTAAGGAGACACTCCAATGCAAACTGCGCCACTGGTAAGCATCATTATACCGACCTATAACAATAGCCCGGTGGTGTGTCAGGCCATAGACTGTGCATTAAGCCAGACCTATGAAAATAAAGAGATCATAGTAATTGATGATGGGTCAACTGACGACACGGCGCAACTGCTAAAGACGAAATATGGCAACCGCATCATCTATCGGCAGCAGGAGAACCGAGGGACTGGTGGCGCCCGGAATACCGGCATCGGGCAGGCTTCAGGGAAATATCTGCAGTTCCTTGACGCTGATGATCTGCTGGCAGTCGATAAAATCAGCATCCAGATGGCGCAACTGCAAAACTGCGCGGAGAGGAGTTTAAGTTACTGCCAATATGTTTATCGCGATATGGACAACAGGCCGGTGGCGTTTAAGGCGGTAAGCCCGCTACTCAGCGATCAAAATCCTTTTGATGACATCATGATGAAGTGGGAGACAGAACTCTGTATTCCTATTCACTGTTTTCTTTTTGACGCAGCGCTTTTTAAAGTATCAGGGATATTGTTCGATGAAAGCCTGACTGCCAATGAGGACTGGGAGTGCTGGATGGATCTGTTTGCCTTGAAGCCGAAAGTATTTTATGTAGACAGTGTTTTGGCCTATTACCGGGTCAGAAGCGGCTCCAGATGCTCAGACCGGGTAAAAATGCGCAATAGTTACCTCGAAGCCATTGAGAAACAGATTAATAAAAACCGGTCTGAAAAAGAAATTATTCAAAAGCTTGAAAAGAGAAAAAAACAGATAAAATGCCATTACCGTGACGTCAGCCGGATCGTGAGGGCTCTTGATACGGTTCATCCGGCCGTAAAAAACTTCTATGTTGAGACCATGCCGTGGCGGCTGCAGCGGCTATTTGATTGATATCCGAGGTATTTCATGAACCCATTAGTCAGTGTAGTGGTGACAACATACAACCAGGCTGCGTATATCGGCGAAACTCTTGAAAGCGTTCTCGCCCAGACCTATCAGCCCTTTGAAGTAATTGTTGTTGATGATGGTTCAACTGACGATACTCCGGAGTGCATGGCTCCTTTCAAGGATCAGATCGTTATAATCAGGCAGCAAAATCAGGGTGTCGCCGGATCACGCAATTCAGGAATTTTGAGGGCGCGCGGCGAATTAATCGCCTTTCTTGATGGTGACGACCTGTGGGAACCGGACAAACTTACCATTCAGGTAGCAGCGGCAACAGCTCATCCTGATTCAGGTCTGATTGTTGTTGACGGGGTTGAATTTGATCACCAGGGGATAATATTTTCGACACTCTTTTTTGCCGCCTGGTGCAAAGAACTTCCTGAAGGATCCATCACCAGCGGCAGGTATTACGAGCAGCTTCTCGAGGGAAATCTGTTCGCGACTACCTCCCAGATAATGGTGCCGGCCAGGATATTTAAAGAAGTCGGTCTCTCAGATAACGGCCTCAAGCGTGCCAGCGATTATGATCTTTATTTAAGGATTGCCGCTCAGTACGAGATAACCATCGTAAAAAAGAGTCTAACACGCTGGCGCTGCCTGCCGACAAGCGTCTCCGGGCCGCGAGATTTAAGGGGTTATCGCTATCTTGCCGAAAATATTGCTGTACTTAAAAAACAGCTGCGCCTGATTCATGATAGGAAACGTCAGAACCTCCGCCAGATTATCAGGCGCAGGCTATATAAAGGTGCCCAGATGCTTTACTATCATGGCGCCGGAACAGACAGGCCCTTTGCCAGCCGTGTACTCTGGTCGCTGTTAAAGGAAAACCCGAACTCTCTCATTGTAGCTGTTTTCATAGTCGGTCTCTGGTGTCCACTGCCGGTAACCGCTACGCTCGGCAAACTGGTGCGGTGGGCTCTTCTTTTATTCCAATCACAGCCAAAATCTTTCCAAGCGCCTGCGAACATCTCATCCCGCTAATATTCAGTAAAATAATCATAACAAATAAGCATTGTTACAATTATAAGAAATATGTAATATGTGCGAAAGTTAACCATACGATAAATATGTTAAAAGGGACTTGAAACATGTCTGAAATTTCCAAATTATCCCAGCCTGAAGCTGAATCTATCCTCCTGGCCAAGCTGGAATGGGAACAGATTTTTGATGCAGTTGCCGAAATGATTTTCATCGTTGATAAAGACCACACTGTAATCAGGGCTAATCGTGCCATGGCAGAGCATTGCGGGCTTGATTTGACTGAAGTTGTCGGGCGTAAATGCCATGAACTTATTCAGGCAACTGACTGTAATCCTGGCAATTGTATCCATTCACGGGTGATAGAGTCCAAAAAACCTGAAACTTTAGAGTTCAAATTGAAGAATCGTGATGAAATATTTGAAGTTACTATTTCGCCGCTGTTAAACAGTGCCGGGCAAGTATCGGCAAATGTATTTGTTGCCCGCGATGTTTCCAAACAACGTAAAACCGAACTGGCTTTGCAGGAAAGTGAAAATCTTTTCTCGGTGTTCATGGATCATCTCCCCCTTCTGGTACTTATAAAAGATAGCAATGGCAAGATACTGTTTGCGAATGAATATTTTAAAGATCTCCATGGTGTTGCAGAGATTACCGGTTTAAGTGCCGACAAGCTGGTGGCACCGGAAATGGCAGCAAAAATTGCCCGCGACGATCAGGAGGTGCTAGCTCAGGGACTGGGGTTGTACCATGATGTGATCAAAGGCGACGACGGCAACGAAATCATTCTGGAAACATATAAATTTCCGATTCCCCGGGTGGACGGCACAACCCTGTTGGGGGCAATCTGCGTTGACGTAACCGAAAAGAAACGTCATGAGAAATTGCTGGAAGAACAGCGGCAAAGACTGATCGAACTCAATAAGACTCTCAATGCCAACGTTACGGAAGTCATTACCGAACTGCGTCAAAAGGATGCCATTATTATTCAGGAGAGCCGTTTAACGGCCATGGGGGAGATGATCAGCAACATTGCCCACCAGTGGCGGCAACCGCTCAACAATATCGGTCTGATTGTTCAAAGCCTGCAGCTTGCCTTCAAAGCCAACGATCTTTCGCCAGAAGAGCTGGATCAGGATATCAGCGACGTCATGAAGGTGCTGCAGCAGATCTCGGTAACAATTGATGATTTTCGCAATTTTTTCAGCAGTGAAACTGAAACCAGCAGTTTCATAGTCAACGATATTATTTCCCGGGCGCTTTTCTTCGCTGAACCTTCCCTGCGCAGCAAGGGAATCAAGGTGCAGATTGACGAAGAGCCCAACATAACTGCAACAGGTTATCCCAACGAGTACGCCCAGGCATTTCTCAATATCATCCTCAATGCGCGTGATGCCCTGCTGGATCATGAACAGGTTAACCCTGTTGTCTTTATTCGCATATTCGAGAAGCATGGCCGCTCCGTTGTTACCGTGCGTGATAACGGCGGCGGTATACCGGAACATGTGCTACCGAAAATATTCGATCCCTATTTTTCCACCAAACTGGAAGGGAAGGGGAGTGGTATCGGTCTTTACATGGCCAAGATGATTGTTGAAAAGCATATGCAGGGCCGATTGACAGCCCGAAACTGGGGTGATTGTGCAGAGTTCATGATAGAGGTATAGATAAGCTATTTTTCATATGTCGGCTATCTGACCATCAACCTTTAGGAAGATTAATGCGCAGAAGCAAATCTGAATCCAGCTCAAGGCTCGTATTTCGCCACCTCGCGGAAGAGAAAATTCGTACTGAAGAGGCGGCAGCCACAGAACTATTGTCACTAGAGGAGGCGCAGCAGCTTCTCTACGAACTGCGTGTCCACCAGATTGAACTGGAGATGCAGAACGACGAATTGCGCCACGCCCAGCATGAATTGTCAGTATCGCGAGCCCGTTACTTCGAGCTGTATGATTTGGCGCCGGTCGGCTATCTGACTGTCAGCGCCCGTGGCATCGTGCTCGACGCAAATCTCACCGCGGCAACTTTATTAGGTTTTGAACGAAAAAAACTGTTAAGAAAACCGCTAACAAAATTCGTCTTCCGTGAAGATCAGGACATATACTACCGGCAGCGGAAAGAAGTATATGAAGCCGACAAACCGCATATCTGGGAGATGCGGCTGATGCGGGCAGATGGGTCACCTTTCTGGGCGCGTCTTCAGGCTGCTTCTGCCTGTGGCGGCGAGTACTGGATCACTTTAAGTGATATTGGTGCGCAAAAGAACGTTGAAGAAGAGAAGAAAATTGTCGTGGAGTCTCTCAGACGTCAGCACAGCCTGCTCTCCTCGTTGATTAATAACATCCCGATGGGCGTTTTTATGGTTGAGGTGCCGTCCGGAAAGCCCCTTGTGGCAAACGATGCGGCTTTAAAGCTTTTGGGTAGAGGGATACTTCCGGACGCCTCCAGATTCAACCTGTCTCAGGTGTACAAGGCAATCAGGTTAGGGAGCGATGAGACTTATCCAGTGGAAGAGATGCCGATTATGCTGGGCATGAAGGGTGTGAAGTCATATGTGGATGATATGGTGGTTGAACGTCCGGATGGTAGCAAGGTTCAGCTTGAAATATTCGGCTCCCCTCTTTTGGATGAAGATGGGCAGATCTTCGCCAGCTTAGCCTGTTTTTCAGATATAACCGAGCGAAAACTGGATGAACTGGTTCTCAAGGCCCGCCTGAGAATCAGCGATTTTGCCTTGAACCATTCCCTTGACGAACTGTTGACCAAGATTATTGATGAAGCCGAAGCTTTGACTGCAAGCCAGATCGGGTTTTTTCATTTCGTAGATGAAGATCAGATTAATCTGTCTCTGCAGACCTGGTCGACTAAAACGGTATCTTCTTTTTGTACTGCCGAAGTAAAAGATAAGCACTATTCGCTGGAGAGTGCCGGAATCTGGGCTGACTGTATTCGACAAAGAAAAGCCCTGATTCATAACAGTTATGGATCTCTTTCCGGGCGCAAAGGTTTGCCGCCAGGGCACGCCACGCTTCACCGGGAAGTTATAGTGCCGATTTTTCGTAATAATAAGATTGTGGCAGTATTGGGTGTCGGTAACAAACAAAACGATTACACCGTTTATGAAATGATGAGACTTGAGCATTTTGGCAATCTTGTCTGGGATATCGTCAAACGCAAGAAGCTGGAAAAGTCACTTCAGTCAACTGAATTAAAATACAGTCGCTTATTCGAGAGTATGACGGATGCTTATTGTTGTGTTGACATGAAAGGTCGGATTATTGAGTCAAACGCCTTATTCGAAACACTGACAGGCTACGATGCCAACGAGTTATCTTCACTCTCGTATGTTCAGTTGACCCCTAAGAAATGGCATGCCTACGAAACTGAACTGGTTGAACAACAGGTACTTAAAAGAGGGTATTCTGATGTTTACCAGAAAGAATATCAGAGAAAAGACGGTTCTCTGGTTGATATCGAGCTAAAGACATTTCTATTGAAAGACGACCAGAATAAACCGGAAGGGATGTGGGCAATCATCCGGAACATCACCGAGCGTAAACGGGCTGAGCTTGAGTTGCATCAGTCTAAGGAGGCCGCTGAAGCAGCCAATCGTGCTAAATCTGATTTTCTGGCTACCATGAGCCACGAGATCAGGACACCACTGGGCGCCATGCTGGGGAATATTGATATGCTGGAAGCGTCGCAGTTATCAAGGCAGCAACTGGAGTACCTACATGATTGCAAGGCTGCTTCAAGAATGCTGCTCCAGGTTATTAACGATGTCCTTGATTATTCCAAAATTGAGGCCGGAAAACTCGAACTGGAGAGTGAAATTTTCTCGATCGCTTCCATGGCTATCCAGCTTGTGAGGATTTTTTCTGCAAGTGCCGGCGCCAAGGGGCTTGAACTTGGCTTTTCAATGGCTGAGAACTTGCCGGCGTTCATCGTTAGCGATCAGCAACGCTTACGGCAGATAATCTCCAACCTGATTGGTAACGCCATTAAATTTACCACTAAAGGTAAAATCTCACTCGAGATCAGTAGCGGTCCTCCTTTCACGGATGACTCTCATGACAAAATCCTGCTGCGAATTGTGGTCAAAGACACCGGAGTAGGTATTGCTGCTGACAAACTGGATTATATTTTTGACAGTTTTACCCAGATCGGAGGTTTCACCACCCGCAGTAGCGCAGGCACCGGCCTTGGGCTCCCTATCTGCCGACGTTTGCTTGATCTGATGGGGGGCAATGTCACGGTTGCCAGCGTTTTGGGTGAAGGTTCTGTTTTTACCGTAACCGTGCCGGTTGTTATCCCGCAGGTTCAGTCTCTTGCTCCATCTCCGGTTCCGGTTATATCTCAAGTTTATTCCAGAAAACTGCTGCTTGCCGATGACGACAAGATGGGTAGAACAATTGCCCAAAAACTGCTGCAAAGGAAGGGACACAAAGTTACTACAGTTGATAGTGGCAGGGCGCTTCTTGATGCCTTGCAACGTGCGGAGTTTGAGATAATTCTTACAGATATATCCATGCCTGATCTGGACGGTACCGAGGTGGCTAAAATTATCCGTTCAGGAAAGCTGTCAGGAGTTAATTGTAATATCCCTATTATTGCCATGACCGCCCATGCTTTCAACGAGGATCGTGACCAGTTTATGGCGGCCGGGATTAATGGTTATATTGCAAAACCGGTTAACCTGGATCTGCTCCTTAATTTGATTGAAAGCCTTTGCAATAAAGAACATGTTACAAATTGAGCCGTTGTAAATAAATGTAACATGCCTGTAAGCTCCAGCCAGTAAACGCTTTTAACCCTTCTAACCGTAAAACTACACTTCTGTTTATAATTTTCTCCCTGCCGGTATTGATCCCGTATCAGTCAACTAACTGAAGTTATGGTCTAAATTATGAAAGTAATTTTGGCATGTCTTATGTAACGCACAGCATGCATGCATTACTTGATCTTCACCAGCAGACGCACGATAACGCTTTACAAAAGGAGGTTTGCATGAAGATCCGTATGGCCGGTCCGGAAGTGCATCTTGAAGGTGATTGGACATGTAACGGTGTCGGTCAGAAAATTGATGTTTTGGCAGACTCCCTTCAGCAACTTGAATTCGCCAGGGTAGAAAACCTGCGCGTTGATTGCGCCAAAGTTTATGACGCTGATGTAACCGGCCTGGAACTGCTACTGCTCTGGCTTGAGTGCGCGAGGATCCGGGGTGTGAAGCCTGTTCTGGTCAATATAAGCGAACGATTGCAAAAAATTATGCTGGAACTCAATTTCAGATACTGCCTGAATGATGAATTTTTGAATACTCATATGGTTTGTTAGCAACAGACAGACAGGAGGTGGCGTTGATGAAAGTTGAAGCGAACAAAGAAATGAACGGACAGCAATATATCAACCCTGACAGAAGCAGGAAAACTGAAATTATACGGGCTATTCAGCAAGCAGAGCGTAACCAGATCTGTTTTGGCACTGACAGGGTAAAAGTGTGCAACCTGAAAAGCTGTCTCTGGCGGGAAGATTGCGTCTGATCAACGTTGTATAGATATATATTCATAAAGGAGAAGCACCCAATGCATTCAGTCGATAATGTTGCCCGAAATACAATCGCAATGGTTCTGGCCGGGGGTAAAGGAGAGCGGCTAAATCCGCTGACAGAGCGCCGTGCCACTCCTGGAGTCCCTTTTGGCGGCAAATACAAAATTATCGATTTTGTTCTTAGCAACCTTTTCAATTCCGGTATCAGGAAAATTTATGTCCTGACTCAGTATCGTGCCTACTCACTCAACCGGCACATTCGTGAATCATGGGGGAAGTGGACTGGCCTTGGTGAATTTATTGTTGATATTTCTCCTGAGACCAGTTGCGAAAGTGAGGAGTGGTTTAAAGGCACAGCCGATGCGATCCTTCAGTATTTGCGTTTTGTTGAATCGTCAAATGCCGATTATGTGGCGATCTTCGGCGGCGATCATATCTACAAAATGGATGTGACCCAGATGATCAATTATCACCGCCAAAACCGTGCAGACATCACAATCTCAGCCCTGGAAGTACCGGTTGAAGAGGCCCGGCGTTTAGGCGTTTTTTCAGTTGATGATGATAATCGGGTTACCAGCTTTACGGAAAAGCCTGATGAGCCGCAGAGAATACCAGGGAAGGAGAGCTGTTTCGCCTCGATGGGCAACTATATATTCTCTACCAAAAAGCTTATAGAGGTGCTGCTTGCCGGGAAGAAGCTGCATGCCGATCTGGATTTCGGCAAACATGTAATCCCGATGATGCTGGCAAGAGCTGACCGGGTTTTTGCCTATAACTTCAATGACAACATGATGCCGGGGATGAAGACTGAAGAACGGGGCTACTGGAAAGATGTCGGCTCGATTGATTCTTACTATGAAGCCAATATGGATCTGATTCATGTCTCACCGCAATTGAACCTCTACAACTATAAATGGCCGATTCTCACCAATCAGGGGAATCTGCCGCCTGCCAAGACCGTCTTCGACGAGGAAGATCGCCGCGGCGAGAATGTCGACTCATATGTCTGTGGCGGTTGTATCACCAGTGGCAGCACAGTGAGACGTTCAATTATCGGCCCTCAATGCAAAATCAACAGCTATAGCCTGGTGGAAGATTCCATCCTCTTTGATAAAGTTACTATTGGCAGGCACGTTAAAATTAGAAAAGCGATCATAGAAAAAGGTGTAGTGATCCCGGATGGTGCAATTATCGGTTACGATAGAGATGCTGACCGTTTGAACGGCTATACGGTGACACAGTCGGGCATTGTTGTTGTGCCACGCAGAGATAAATACAAAAATGCTGTCCCGCATGCCACGGACTCAAAAGCAGTGTCGCTCGTGGCGAAGATGCCTGCAATCTTGCCGGAAAAAACTTTTCTCTATCTTGCCCCGGATCAGAGCGCATCCCGTCAGGCCGGTTTCAGAAGGTCTGCAGCGGCCTAAGGAGAGACCAATGAATATCTGCATAATCGACCAGATAATAAGCCAAAGAAATATTAAAGCCGAAAACAGAAGGTGGCTCGAAACTCTGGGCGCGACTCAGGATCCAAGTGGGGGGAAACAGTGCAGCTACTGTAATTACTCGCTTGAGTGTGGCGAAAAGGAGTGCATCTGGCAGGATGATTGCGCTTGTGCTTGAACATGTAGGTCAGGAGCTGAACATGCGGTGAGAGTAAACCGAGTTTAGCGCCAATTCGACAGTGCCATTGGTTGAACAGTCGATAATGGCACCTTCAGAATCTACCGGCGGCACAAAGGTGTTTTTTTGAGTTTCCAGTAGCTCAATTCTGCCGTCAGAAACAGAATCATTTGCAGTGGCGCGCGCGAGCAATCTTCTTTGCTGCACATCCGGATCACACGTAGTAAAGAGGATTACGAACTTTGCTTTACGGGAAGTTGCAAGCCGCCCAAACCTGGCTCTCAAGGCGGCAGTTCCAAAGCCTGCATCAACAATCACTGAATGTCCCAGGGCAAGCTCGGCGTCTGTCAATCGTTCAAGCTCTGAGTAGGTACTGGCGGTCATTCCATTTGAATATAGACCGAGCCCGAATAAGACGTTGACCCTTTGTGTCGGCGCTAATCCTGCCAGCTTTTTTCTGACTATATCAGAGTTGAAAGATTCAAGACCGAGTTCAAAGGCGAGCTGTTTTGCCAGGGTACTCTTGCCGCAGCCCATTGTTCCGCAGGTGATGAACAGCGTCAGGGGGAGTCGGCTTTGCAGACAGTAACCTTGCGCCAGACGAAAGTAACGACTTGCATGCTTTTCAGCCAAGGAACGTTCATGTGCTGAAATGCCGGCATCAAGAAGTTGCAGACTTGCCACTTTTCCGCGCACGAAAGCCCGATACACTTTATAGAACGTGACTACTTGTTCCAGCGCCGTATCGCCGGAAGCCTGGACGTATGTTGCCAGTGCCACATCAGCAAGATCATGGCGGCTGTGATAGTCAAGATCCATGAGAAGAAAAGCGATATCCGCAGCAGTGTCCGAAAAACGAAAACGCTCGTTAAATTCGATGCAATCAAAGATAAACGCCTTATTATCGACAATACAGATATTACCTGAATGAATATCCCCGTCGCAGTCTCTGATAAAACCTTTCTCAACCCTTTCGCTAAATATTGTTTGATTCTTTGCTGTGAAGTTCTCTGTGTAAGTACGAATTGTCTCTCTGACAGTGCGGGGAAGGGTGGTTTTGTCGAACTCAACGGTCTGGTCAAAGTTTTCCTGCCAGTTAAGCCGTATTATCTCCAGTGACCCGAATTCGTTGATATGAGGTGAAATTGCGGCATTTGCGTGGAATCTGCATATTTCCAACGCAACAAGCCGGATCTCTTCGACTGTGATGGTACCGTTGTCAATCAGCCTGTCGAGCATCCTGTCAGCAGGGAGCCTTTTCATGATTACCGCATAGTCGATTACCTCTCCATTTCTGCTAAAGGTCGGGCCGCACTCTGTGGCACGTAGCTCTACCACTTGCTCATAAATATCAGGGCAGAGTCGCCGGTTTAGCCGCAGCTCTTCATAACAGTAATGACGCCGCAATTCGACAGTGGAAAAATCAAGAAAGCCAAAGTTTACCGGTTTCTTGATCTTGAAAACATGGGTATCGGTCAGGAAAAGCCAGGAGATATGTGTCTGCACAAGTTCGACGCTTTTTGTCTGAACAGGGTATATCTCCGGATTACGCAGCAACTCCAGTAGTTGTGCTGTGAAGATCTTCTCTTTCATATTGTTAAAATACCATAATGGAGGTCATACGCAAGTCAGTTGCTTATATAAACGCTCCGGTAATGTAACAAATGATGCAATGGGTGAAAATGTTAACACTGCTAAAAGATCGTCGTTACGGGCAGTTACCAGAGAACTTCAAAGAATGAGGTGCGAAAATATAATTTGTTTCCGGTCAGTGATCAAAAACTGAGAGATAACAGTTAGATATTATTGAATAATTTTACGTGATGGTTTTGGCACGAGCTGTGAAGTGTCCCGTAATGTCAATTATTATTTAGTGGCGAGGTTTTTTATGACAGTCAGATTGGCCGGAAGGGTAGCGCATCTGGAAGGCGATTGGACTATAAACGGTGTGATGGGGAATCTGTCTTCGCTTGCCGATTCTCTTGACCGGCTTGAATCAGAAGGTCGCAAGAGCCTTCAGGTAGACTGCGAAAAGGTTGAAGAGACCGACAATAGTGGCTTGCAGCTTTTAAATGTGCTCTTTGAATGTGCCAGGATTAGAGGCATAAAACCAGAATTGGTGAATGTGAATCAAAATATGCAACGGACAATCAGTAAACTCGGTTTTATGCCCAGATTTCGTATGTAAGCTCAAAGTTTTCTGCAAACAGACATTCAATTACTCGGTTTATATTTGTTACTGCAGGAGTCGGTGCTTAACGCAGATCAAATACATTATTAATATTATCTTATTCGCTCCCTTGACAATTTGATAGATTAGCGTTATATAATATATAAAATTGATCTTTGAAAATATGCACTTGGAATCACTCAATAGTTGCTGTGTCAGCTACCAACAACATAGAAGCATTTGCCGGGTTATAGACGTGGTGTGCATGCCCGCACTGTCAGTGGGAAGCCTGAAGCGTATTCCCGGAGGATATTGTTATAATGGGTAGTGACTTCGACAATTAAATTAATTCCAGGGCATAACGTTGATTGACGCACGTGAGATCAGAGCGATGGCTTGTAGTCACATCCGCCAGGCGTATGTAAACCGCTTCAAAAAGGGTCTGACATACAAACTAAGTAGCCAGCTCACCGACGGATTGGAAGAAAGATTCTCGACGTTGCGTCAATCAGCGTATTTTTTTAAGCTCCGGATAACTTCGGAGCTTTTTTTATTCACGAATGAGCAATTATTCAAAGATGATTCAAAGTGCTCATATCCATTCATTACCGCTATATTGCAGTTCCCCGCGCCGATTCCTTGTAATTGCCTATTGTAAAAGTATTGTAAAACAGGTGGTTAGCCCTCTCTATTTCTATCAGTTTTCTATACAATGATAGAAACAAAGCTGCACAACCCTTCAAGGAGAGAGTCATGCCGCAACACCCCCCCGTCGATCATCCTCGCCATCCTCTGGCAAATAAAACCCGTGTCCTGTTGTCAAGTGTCTTTGGCCCTTACGGTCAGGACGATCAGTATGGCAGCCGTAAAAACAACCCGATGGAGCTGTACCAGAATCAGGTCACTCGCCTTCAGGGAGGGTTCTCCCTGAGGATGTTTCATCGCTCCTTCGGACTGATGATGATTCAGGCCAATCTTGATGTCCCTTGTACGCTTCTGGACTTTCCGACCCTGGAACGTTTCGAGGCAGAAATCAGTTGCCAGAGTTACGATGTCATCGGCATCAGCGGTATTATTGTCAATGTCGGTAAAGTCGCAAAAATGTGCGAGCTGATCCGCCAGTATCAGCCACGGGCTACGATTGTCATCGGTGGACATATCGCCAATAAGGAGCGGCTTGATCAGTTGATTGATGCCGACCTCATCGTCCGCGGAGAGGGGATACGCTGGTTCCAACGTTACTTGAGCCAGGATGACCAGGCACCGATAAAGCATCCAGCGGTGCTTTCCGGATTCGGCAGCAGAATAATGGGTGTGGATATCAGCGATGATCCCATGCGGACAGCTGCAATTCTGATTCCTTCGGTAGGTTGCCCCATGGGGTGTAATTTCTGCTCCACCTCGGCTCAGTTCGGTGGCAAAGGAAAATTTGTCAATTTTTATGAAACCGGCGATGAACTCTTCAGTGTCATGTGCGATATTGAGAAGGAGTTGAAAGTTCACTCTTTCTTTGTTCTCGACGAGAATTTCCTGCTCCATCGGAAAAGAGCGCTGCGGCTGCTTGAGCTGATGGAATTGCATGGCAAGAGTTGGGCACTGTCTGTATTCAGCTCGGCCAGAGTACTGAAATCATATACCATGGAGCAGCTTCTGGGACTTGGTGTCGGTTTCGTCTGGATGGGTCTTGAAGGGGAGGAGAGCGCTTACGACAAACTCAAGGGGGTCGATACCCTGGCGTTAGTTACACATCTGCAGGTAAACGGAATCCGGGTGCTTGGCTCTTCAATTCTGGGACTGGAAGATCATCGGCCCGAGAATCTTGGTGCGATTATAGATTATGCTGTCAGTCACGATACGGTTTTTCACCAGTTCATGCTTTATACACCAATTCCCGGAACACCGCTCCATGAACAGCACCAACGTGAGGGTAATCTGCTGTCCGAGTCCGAGTTTCCGGTAGCCGATGCTCACGGACAGTATCGCTTTAATTATCGCCATCCGCATTTTGGCAACGGGGAGGAAGGTGAATTTCTGCTAAACGCCTTTAAAAGAGACTTTGACGTTAACGGCCCAAGCCTCCTTCGCTTGATCCGGGTTCTGCTGAACGGTTGGCAGAGTCGCAAGCTCTATTCCGGGAGAATACAGAAGCGATTTGAATGGGAAGCTGCACCGCTCCGTTCTACCTATGCCGGGGCAGTCTGGGCCATGGGGAAATACTATCGCAATGATCAGCAGCTCAGGGAGCGTACGGAAAAACTTCTTGCTGATATATATGCAGCTTTTGGCTGGAGTACGCGTCTCCTTGCGCCGCTTATCGGTCTATATGTCTTGCGGTGTTTGAAAAAAGAGGAAGAGCGTACGGCAGCAGGATTCAGCTATGAACCTAGTTCATTCTGCGAAAAAAACAGCGCCGCCCTCGCGCTCGAGAAGGCGCAAGCCTCCGGGAGTAAAGAAGGATGGCGGCATTTACCGTCCATGCAAGAGCCGGTCTGGAGATAAGCGGTTATGACGGGTATTAAACCACGATTTCTACTCTGGCTGGCAGCAGCAATGTTGATGCTCATTTCCGCATGTTCGCCACTGATAAATCATCCCGGCAAGCGGATTGCTCAGCCTAAACTTGAAAAAACACATTTTGTGGCCGATGACGGAACGGTGTTGCCGCTACGATCCTGGCTACCAGAGAACAATCAGGTCAAAGCAGTCATAATCGCTCTGCATGGTTTTAACGATTACAGCAACTGCTTCACTTCTACCGGCAACTATCTGAGCCGTTATGGTATTGCCTGCTACGCGTATGACCAGCGGGGTTTTGGCAGCTCTCCGGGCCGTGGGATCTGGGCAGGTATCGATGCTTACACGAACGACCTTACCAGTTTTGTGAAAGAGATTCGCAAGCGCTACCCACAGGTTCCGCTGTACGTCCTTGGGGAGAGTATGGGGGATCTGTGACCATGGTTGCCGCGACCAGCAGAAATCCACCGGATATTAACGGCGTCATACTGGTTGCTCCGGCAGTATGGGGGCGTGAAACGATGCCTTGGTATCAAAGATGGCTGTTGGCCGTCGGTTCTCACACTTTACCGTGGATGGAGGTGACCGGGAAAGGTTTGAATATCAAACCATCCGACAATCTTGAGATGCGCCGGGCTTTGAGTCGTGATCCGCAGGTTATTAAGTCTACCCGCATTGACACGCTATACGGACTTACCAATTTAATGGATGAAGCTTTATCCGGGGCAGAAAAACTGAAGTTACCCACCCTGGTTCAATACGGTAAGAATGATCAGATTATTCCCAGGGAACCGACTTTACTGATGCTCAACAAGATGCAAAAGACGACTCGCAAGGCCTTCTATGAGCACGGTTATCATATGCTCCTCAGAGATTTGCAGGGTGATAAGCCCCTGGCTGACATTGCCACATGGATTGCTGACCGGAACAGTCCTTTACCCTACGGTTCTGACAGTTGGAACTGATGTCGTGGCATGTAATCAATTTACGCTACGATCAGATTGTTAGCCTCTGTTGTCTTCGAAGCTGTTAATGGACAGCACAGGATAAACAGGGGTCATAGCAGCGAATCAGAATTTCAGCAGCGAACTTGACCTGCTTGTATTCTGCGCCATCCATAACGGCTACCAGTTCGTCCAATGAGGCAACAATCGCGCCTTGATTGATTGCCGTTGGCGTTATGATATTCGCAGCAATACAGATGCCGCACTCGTCGAAACGGTAGTTATGGAGGAGTACCCCTCGCGGTGCTTCCAGCAGAGCTGTCCCTTCACCCTTTGTAGCAACTGCCATCACCGGCGCTTCTTTCCCGAGCCCTTCTGCAAGCAGTAATTCAATCAGGATCGTTGCCCGCTCCAAAGCCAGTTCCAGCTCAATAACTCTCGCCCTGAGCGAAAAGCTGATGGTAGCATCTGCGAAAGCTGGTCCGTATTCAGCCGGCATAGATGCCATGATCCGTGCCAATGGCCCGACTGTGAACGGTCTGCCTCCGCCAAAATGACTGATTTTTGCGTGGCTGTGAAGTTCAACCCTTTCATTCAGCCAGACCGCGGCGCCCTGAGCGGAAACAGTCTCCCCGGTCGAGGTTAGCAGACGGTCGCCAAAGAGGGGCGAGCCGCCGGTAACGCAACAGGAAGCTGCTGGTGTCAGTGTAGGGAGAATATCCTTAAAGCCGAATACTTCGGCAATGGATATTGTCACATCTTCACGCAGCGCCGCCAGTTGCCTTCCCAGCTCCTGCAACTGCTCCGCCTCTGGTACTCGGCCGATTCCTCCAATCAGGAGATTGAACGGGTGAATGGCACGACCGCCGACAATCTCCTGAATCAGATTGCCGGTTTTTTTAATCTTTAATCCTCTCTGCAGTTTTTCCGGTTCCTTTTGTGCGAGTTCCTGAATACCGCTCACCCCAAGATAATCAGGCAGTGCCAGACAGAAAATGTACAGGGCATGACTTTCTATCTGCCCACCCTGTACCGCCAACTCCCGCAGCAACCTGGTCTGCTCAGTTATGACAAGTCCCATAGCCTCCTCAACCGCCTGCAGTGCCGCTACTTTGTGAACGGTGGAGCAGATTGAGCAGATGCGGCAGGCAATGTCGCCAATTTCATCAAAACGTCTCCCGATCAGGAGAGCTTCAAACAGCCTGGGCGATTCGTGCAGCTTCAGCCTGGCCGCCACCACCCGCTTCCCGGAACGGACCAGCTCCACTGAACCATGCCCCTCCACCCTGGTCAATTGATCGATCCTGATGACGCTACTCATCTTTCCACTCCGGAGAAAAGCGGTGTAATCGCCCGATAACAGTTCTGCGGTCGAAACCTTTCTTTGCGTACTGTGCAAATGCTTCGGCTGGATTAGCCTCCAGAAACGGCCCCCGGCAACCTTCACAAGGAACGGACAGGCTCGGACAGCGCGCGTTGCAGCCGCCAAGAGTTAAAGGACCGAGGCAGAGTGAGTCACGCTCTGTCAACAGGCAGAGGTTCTCCCTCATCCGGCATTCCATGCAGACCGGATAATCTATCGCAACCGGCAGTGCACCGCGCAGCAGCCCTGCCAACAGCTTGAGCAACTCCTCCTTCTCCGGCGGGCAGCCGCTGACAGCCGCATCCACCCGGACCAGCCGCTGCAACGGCATGGGTGAAAAAGTTTCACCGGCAACCGGATTCTGTCCATATACCTGTTGGCGGAGAAGTTCGCGCTCCTCACCATTGCGAAGAGCTGCAACTCCGCCGCTGACCGCACACGTTCCCAGCGCAATCAGATACCTGCTCACCTTGCGCAGCTCCACAAGCAGCTCATTTTCATGAGGCATCGACAGACAGCCCTCTACCAGGGCTGCGTCATATTCACCGGTCAACAGCGCCGGTGAAGAGGCCATAGGGAAGAAGTGACAGTCAAACTGAGCTAATATTTCCGGGAGCTCGTCTTCACAATTCAGCAAAGCCAGCTGACACCCGGAACAGGAGGTCAATCCTGCGATGGCAAGCCGTTTTTTTTTCAAGTCAGAGCCCCCTCTATATCTTCAAGTTCGGCAGCACTGAAGACCGGACCATCGACACAGCAGAGCAGCTGCCCGACGGCACAGTGACCACAGCGGCCGACTCCACACTTCATCCGCCGCTCAAGCGAGAGATGAATCCTGTCAGGTTCCAGCCCTAAACGATTCAAGCCCGCTAGCAGCAGCGGATAGACTGCCGGCGGTCCACAGATCGCTGCGAAGGTCCTCTTTGGAGCTATTACCAGATCAGCCAACAGCTCAGGCAGCAGCGCAACCCGGCAACCGGATGGGCCATTAAGGCAGTGGTCACGGTGATCAACTGCCACTTTAACGTCGATATCCCCGCGCTTTTCCAGCTCCAGCAGCTCGTCCGGAAAGAGCATTGCTTCAGGATCACGGCAGCCGTAGAGGAGAGTCAAACTGCCGTATGTTTCACGCCGTTTCAAAAGAGCTTGCAGTAGTGACCGTAGCGGCGCCATCCCCAGACCGCCGGCGATCAGGAGCAGATCCATGCCGGTGTAGGCGCCAAGGGGGAATCCTTTACCCAAGGGACCACGCACGCCGACAACATCACCGGCAACCGCAGTTTGCAGTGGCTTGGTAACATGGCCGACATGGCGGATGCAAAGCTCGATGCTGCCATCTATGGAGGGCGAACCACAATATGAAACCGGGATCTCACCGACTCCGGGCAGTGACAGCTCCAGAAACTGACCGGGAAGAAATTCTGCTGCGACAGGGTGGCACCCATCCATCCGGAGCGTAAACAGAGATGTATCCGGATTAAGTGGCCTCGATGCCGCGATGATTGCCGCAAGCGGGAAGACACTCTTCATGACATCCCCCTTTTCTGCTGCTCTGCCAAATATCGCAGGTCGATTCCGGATGGACACTGCTCCAGGCAGCGGCCGCAGCCGACGCAACCTGGAATACCCCGGAGTGCCCCGAAACCAATAAATTTATGCCGGTAGCGGTAGCGGAACCGCTCAGACAGGTCTTTGCAGAAACTCATGCCTCCGGCAACTTGAGCATGGCTACTGAACAGGCAGTTGTCCCAGCGCCTGATCCTCTCTGCGGAGCAGCCGTCAAGTCCTCCTGACTCCAGAACATCGAAGCAGGCGCAGGTCGGACAGGAGACAGAACAGGCGCCACAGCCAAGGCAGTGGGCGGCAAGCTCCTGCCACTCACCGGCGTCCGGGTTAAACTCAGGATTTGTCTGTTCAGCAGCATTGAGACCAAAAAAACGGCGGTTATCTTCCGGGATGTCGAGATCACGCTCCACAATAATCCCGGCCATCCCCTCCAGAAGAACTTCTCCACGCAGAGAAGCGCTGGTAACGGCGAAACCGTCCTGCAGCATAACAAGAAACAGATCTGAAGTTGCTACCAGTGGAGAGGGGCTGGTCTGGCAGGAGCAAAAGTGATCAGACTCGCAGGAAGTGCCGATCAAAGTCAGGGCAACGCGCCGTCTGGCGTAGGCAGGATCAGGATCACTACCGAGATAAAGCTGATCAAGATAGTTGATTCCCGCCAGATCACAAGGATGAACGCCGAACAGAATGATCGGCCTGGTCTCCACACAGGGCAGCTGATAGCCTGCATTAGCCGTGTACTTCAGGATGGTTTCCTGGGGGTGTAGGAGATATTTTTTTGGCGGCAGACGGGTTCGGACAGCGGCAAGATCGGGAATTGTCCCTTTTGTCAAAGGAGCAAAACGAACAACGCCGTCTTCGCCACGCACAGGACCATGCAGCTCTCCGTACTGCCGCAACCGCTCCAGCATAATCTCCAGATTGACATGTGAAATGAAGCGGACAACCATCGATTATCACCTTTCCTGCAAACGTAACAGCCGCTTTGATTATACCATCCAGCGGTGCATTTACACTATACACCGGCAAGAATGTCGATTAATCTAAGCCAACAATTTTTTAGCTAATTCCAAGGAGCCGGATATGACCTATGAAAAGGGGAAACTGTACCAATTGAGCATCGCCAAGTTGATTCCCGATCCCGATCAGCCTCGCAAATTCTTTGATGAGCAGGCGCTGGGTGAATTGCAAGCGTCCATCGCCAGCCACGGGATACTGCAGCCGATTCTGGTGCGGGAAGGGGAGGGTGGCAAGTTCATCATAGTCTCCGGCGAACGGCGTTATCAGGCTGCCCGCAATGCCGGGCTGGAAAACGTCCCGGCTATCCTTACCGACGGAGAACCGGCGGAAATTTCCATTATCGAGAATCTGCTGCGGGAGAACTTGACGGCCATTGAAGAGGCTGAGGCGATTGAGCGGCTGCGGTCGGTGCATGATTATGGTCAAGTGGAAGTGGCTGCCATCCTCGGCAAATCAGAACCGTCCATCTCGGAAATTCTTTCTCTCAATCGACTGCCAGCCGCAGTGAAAGACGATTGCCGCAACGATCCCAAATCAGCCAGGAGAATTTTGGCGGTCATTGCCAGACAGAAAACTCCGGAAAAGATGATTGCTCTCTACCAGAAATATAAGGAAAGCGGCTTGACTCGGGGTGAAATCATTCCGAAACCAGCCAAACCGAAAGCACCGAAGACACCCTTGTCGCCGGAAGAAGTTGCCGCATTCTGCGAACGGCTTGATCTGGCGGCATTGGGGACGGCGGCACCTGAAGTTAAAGCGGCCTTTGTGCCGGAACTGACCAAGCTGCGCAGTCTTGCCTACCAGCAATTGAAACTGGTTAAAGGGTAAGTAGATTGCGTCCTTATGAGAATATGTGCTGAAATGTCAGAAATATTTGAAAATATTTGTAATGATATCAGCCAAGTAGTAAAAGTTCGGCGCGCAGAACTTTTGGATTTGTTAATCATTCTGGCAGTATTAAAAGTATTAATGCGGTTAGCCCGAACATAAAAGGATAAACAATGCCTATCTCCTGGAATGAAATACGTGATCGTGCCATGGTCTTCAGCCGCGAATGGGCCACTGAAAGCTCGGAAGATGCCGAGGCAAAGAGCTTCTGGGACGGCTTTTTCAATGTTTTCGGCATAACCCGCCGCCGGGTCGCTTCGTTTGAAGCGCCGGTCAAGAAGGGGGACGGGCATGGCGGATTCATCGATCTTCTCTGGAAAGGGGTGCTGCTGGTCGAGCACAAATCCCGCGGCAAGGATCTGGACCGCGCCGCCCGCCAGGCGTTTGACTACTTCCCCGGCCTCAAAGAGCGCGATTTACCGCGCTATGTATTGGTTTCAGACTTCGCCCGCTTTCGCCTCCATGATCTGGACAACAACGAACAGCACGATTTCACCCTGGCAGAACTTGCCAAACATGTGCGGTTGTTCGGCTTTATCGCCGGTTATCAGACACGCTCATTCGGCCAGCAGGACCCGGTTAACTTGCAGGCTGCCGACAAACTTGGCAAACTACATGACCAGTTCAAAGTTACCGGCTACGACGGCCACCCGCTGGAAGTCATGCTGGTGCGGCTCCTGTTTTGCCTCTTTGCCGAAGATACCGCCCTGTTCGAGCGCCGCCTCTTTCAGGATTACCTTGAACAGCGCACGAGTGAAGACGGTTCGGACTTAGGCATGCATCTGGCCCAGCTCTTCCAGATACTTGACACGCCGCCGGAAAAGCGCCTCAAGAATCTGGACGAGCAGCTGGCAACGTTCCCTTATGTCAACGGTCAGCTCTTCAGCGAAGTTCTCCCCATAACCGCTTGCGACAAGACCATGCGCGAAACCCTGCTGGACTGCTGCGCCCTTGACTGGAGCCGCATCAGCCCGGCCATTTTTGGTTCGCTCTTCCAAAGCATCATGGATACCACGGCCCGGCGCAACCTGGGGGCGCATTACACCAGCGAAACCAACATCCTCAAGCTGATTCACCCGCTTTTTCTCGACGAACTCTGGGCTGAGTTCCACAAGATCAAGCGGAACCGCAACCAGCTGTTCGAGTTTCTGAAAAAGCTGTCCCAACTTACTTTCTTCGACCCGGCCTGCGGCTGCGGCAACTTCCTGGTCATTGCCTACCGGGAGCTGCGCCTGCTGGAACTGGAGGTATTGCGCCAGGTACGGCAGCACGACCAGCTGATGCTGGACGTGTTCCAGCTCATCGGTGTCAACGTGGATCAGTTCCACGGCATCGAAATCGAAGAGTGGCCGGCGCGCATCGCCGAAGTTGCGCTCTGGCTCACCGACCACCAGATGAATCTGAAGGTGTCGGAGGAGTTCGGCATGTACTATGCCCGGCTGCCGCTGAAGAAAGCGCCGCACATCGTTCATGGCAATGCTTTGCGGCTTGATTGGGGTGAGGTGATCCGCCCTTGGCGGCTCTCGTATCTGTTGGGTAATCCGCCGTTTGTGGGGAAAAAAGAACAAACTGCCGAACAGAAATCTGATTTGCTTCGCGTGTTTGCTGATCAAAAAGGTGTTGGAGTTCTTGACTATGTCTGTTGCTGGTATCGCAAGGCGGCAGAGTATATGGCACAAGCAAAATCCGGCTTCGACTCCGCTCAGCCAACAGTCTGTTCCCTGAGCGGAGTCGAAGGGAGCATTAGTGCCGCCTTCGTTTCCACCAATTCCATCACCCAAGGGGAGCAGGTAGGCGTTCTCTGGCCGGATCTGTTTCGTCGTGGAGTCAAGCTGCATTTTGCGCATCGCGCTTTCCAGTGGAACAGCGAAGCAAGGGGCAAGGCGGCGGTGCATTGTATTATTATTGGTTTTGGACTGCAGGATGTGGCAGAGAAATGGTTGTTTGATTACGATACTCCTAAAAGCGAACCGCATGCCATGAAAGCGAAAAATATCAACCCCTATTTAGTGGATGGTCTTGATGTGGTGGTTGAAAGGCGAATGCGCCCGCTATGTCCAGTTCCAGAAATTGTATTCGGTAGCAAAGCCGTAGACTTTGGACACTTTGTAATTGAATCTGAAGAACTTGATAGTTTCATTGCTGCGGAACCTGCTGCTAAACCATTTATTCGTGAGTTTATCGGCGGAGAGGAATTCATTAATGGCGGGAAACGTTACTGCTTATGGCTTAAAGGAGTTGCTCCACATGAATTACGAATGATGCCACATGTTATGAAGCGTGTTGAGTTGGTCAAGGAAGAACGTCTTAAGAGCGTCAAAGCGCCCACACGCGAACTTGCGAGATTTCCAGCTGATTTTGGAGAGGATCGTCAGCCAGTTACACCTTACTTGTTGATTCCAAAGGTTTCCTCAGTAAACAGATATTATGTTCCTCTTGGGTTTATGACACCTGAAATAATTATAAATCCGTCAGTACTTGTTGTTCCCAATGCGACGATTTATGACTTTGGGGTTCTTCAGTCAACCATGCATATGACTTGGATGCGTGCTGTTTGTGGACGAATGAAAAGTGACTATCAATACTCTGCCGGTATCGTCTACAATAACTTCCCCTGGCCTTCAGCCGCCGACACCCAGAGAGCGACTATTGAAGCCGCTGCGCAGAGGGTGCTGGATGCCCGCGCCAAACACCCCCAAGCGACTCTTGCCGACCTTTACGATCCACTTACCATGCCGCCGGAGCTGGTAAAGGCTCATCAGACCCTGGACCGGGCCGTTGATGCGGCCTATGGCAAAACCATCTTTAAAACCGAGGCCGAACGGGTGGCTTATCTCTTTGAGCGGTATCAGCAGCTGACTGCGCCGCTGGCCGTGGCTGCAAAGCCGGTGCGGAAGGAAAAGGCGTAACCCCACCTGTCCTCCCCTTATCTAAGGGGAGGGACGCAAGGATGCTGCTGTAGTGGTAATGTGAGTTTATTTGCCCTTGATTTGGCCTTTAGCTCCCCCTCTTAAGATAAGAGGGGGTTGGGGGGCGTTATGAGCCTTTTGGTGTTGCGTTAATGACCTTCCTGAAAAACGATCCCATCCTAAAAGAAAGACGACGTGAGTTGCGACGGAAACAGACCGATGCCGAAAGGGTTTTCTGGATAAAAGTCCGCAACAAACAGTTTCTCGGGCTGAAGTTCTTTCGTCAGTACAGCCTTGGGCCTTACATTCTGGATTTCTACTGTCCCGAGATAAAATTGGCGGTGGAGTTGGATGGTGGACAACATAACGTGTCTGATGGCAGAGAATATGATGCAGCTCGTACTAATTACCTGAATGCTCACGGTGTTGAAGTGTTACGGTTCTGGAATAATGAAGTACTGGTTAATATTGATGGCGTATTTGCCATGTTGGAGTTGAAGGTGGCATGTCTGAAGGCTAACCCCACCTGTCCTCCCCTTAACTAAGGGGAGGGACGCTTTGATGTTGCATTGGTGATATTTTGGGATTTGTCTTTGCTTTTAAGCTCCCCTTTAGACCCTTTGGGTCCTCTTAAGAATAAGAGGGGGTTGGGGGGGGCGTTATGAGCTTGTCGGTGCAGCCATTATGAGCCTGTACACGAGCCAATTTCACAGCCAAATACCGGCTATAAGAGCACCACAATCAGGACAGGCACCATTATTGATCCTGTTGTTGATTACGCTAAAGGCATGCCTCTTTATCAACAGGGCTGAACAGGCCGGACAGAAGCTGTTTTCACCATTTTCTCCCGGCACATTGCCCATATAGACATAACGTAATCCTGAGGCGCGACCGATGTCGTACGCCCTTTTCAGGGATTCTACCGGTGTTCTCGGCCGGTCGGTAAGCCGGAAAGTCGGGTAGAACTGGCTGACGTGCCAAGGGGTGTCTACCCCTAGGTTGGCGACAATAAAATCCGCCAGCTCCTTAAGTTCACGATCTGAGTCGTTGAGGCCGGGGATAATCAGGGTGGTGAGTTCGATCCAGATCCCCTCCATTTTATATTCAATTATCGAGTCGAGTACTTCCGAGAGTCGGGCATGAACAACATCGCGATAAAAACCTTCGGAAAAGCCTTTGAGATCTATATTGGCTGCATCCATAAAAGGGGCGATGGCTGCCAGCGCTTCTTTGCTGATGTAGCCGTTGGTTACAAAGATATTTTTCAAGCCGGCGTCTCTGGCTAGACGGGCGGTATCGTAGGCGAACTCGTAGAAGATGGTCGGTTCAGTGTAAGTATATGAGATTGAGCTGCAGTTACTCCTCAAAGCCCGGTTGACAATCTCCTGAGGCGTCGACTCTACGCCCTGTATCTGTGCATCTCTGCTGATCTGGGAAATGCCGTAGTTCTGGCAATGTTCACAGTGAAAGTTGCAGCCCATTGTCGCAATGGAGTAGGACCTGCTTCCCGGCATGACGTGGAAAAGTGGCTTTTTCTCAATGGGATCCACATGCTCGGCGCAGAGTTTGCCATAGACAAGCGTGTACAGGGTGCCATGTTGATTTTCACGGACTCTGCAGATACCGCGAGCTCCGTCTTTGATCAGGCAGTTGAAGCGGCAGAGACCGCAGCGTACTTGTGCGCCTTCCTCCCGATCATAGAACATCGCTTCTTTCATTTTATATCTCCTGAAAATCAACACTTTATTGTATCTTACTAATCTTATACTCAGTTTAACGTAGAATTCGCTTTTTACCACTCGGTTTCATCCAATCATGCCGCTGATAATTAAATATACAGTCACCTCAGGTTCAAAGCTCTCGCCATATTTACTTATCGATTTCAGCTGTTAAGAAGTGTGAATTTGGATAAATTTTTACATGGAGAGATATCATCATAAAATCAGCCAGTTATCGATTTTTAATTTGATTTGTCTGGTTCTCATGGTTGTGAAGTTAACATGTCTAGTTAATAATAATTATAGTATCCAGCTGTAATTACAGAAGTATTTGCATTAGCAGATTGGCATGATTACTGTTTTGACTTCTGGAGGACCTAATCTGGTAAGGAGGAATTCAAGATGGCAAACTGGGATACGTTTAGAGAGCTGGACAATATGAGGCGACAGATCAACGAAGCATTCAGTGGCGCGGGACTGGATCGTCCCTTTGGCACAACGTTTCTTGCGCCATTAACTTCGCGTCGCTTTCCGCTGGTCAACTTCAGCGAAGACGCTGCAAATCTATATTTTGAAGCACTCATACCTGGAGTTGATCCGAAACATATTGATCTTTCAGTCGTGAGGAACAGCATCACCATCAGTGGCGAACGTAAGCCTTTTGAAGCTCATGAAAATCAGATTGTGCATCGCTGTGAACTCGGCATTGGCAAGTTCTCCCGGACACTGGAGCTTCCGACCGATATCAATCCTGACAAGATCAAGGCCGAATGTAAGGACGGTATCATTCAGGTAGTGCTGGCCAAGGCTGAACATGCGAAAGCTAAAAAAATCGAAATTAAGGCTGTTTAGCCGTATTAGTTAAATAATTACATGATAAAAGGAGAGTTATTTCCATGAGAGATACCAGTATAACCAAAAGAAATGAAGAAAAAAATATCCAGGCTCGTGAGACAACCAGGGACAGCGAACGTTACATCACGCCGGCTGTGGATATAATCGAAACTGCAACGGGTTTGATTTTGATTGCTGACCTTCCCGGCGCAACTAAAGAGACCCTGAATGTCACCGTCGAG
The DNA here is from genome assembly GCA_963787125.1 of uncultured delta proteobacterium. Lineage (GTDB taxonomy): Bacteria > Desulfobacterota > Desulfuromonadia > Geobacterales > DSM-12255 > VEOV01. The sequence continues at coordinate 251,447 of CAWBBV010000012.1, read as the reverse complement.
CAAGGTATCCTGACCATTAATGCTCCGACCTCGTATCGTGCACAAGGTCAACCAATTTACTCGGAATTCGAGCTTGCTCACTACTACCGCCAGTTTACAATTCCGGAATCTTTAAACCACGAAAAAGCAAAAGCCGAGCTAGTCAACGGGCTCCTGACGTTGAGGGTGCCTGTTGCAGAAGCTGCCAAGCCTCGCAAAATTGATATCAAGGCGGCATAACAATATAAGGAGACAAAAAAATGTCAGATGACAAACAGGAAGTAGCCGTCAAAAAAACTGCTGAAGAGCGTAAAAGCAAGTTACAGAGATACTCTTCGCCGCTAGAGGATATGGAGCGGATGTTTGATGACTTTTTCCAGAAACGGTTTTTTGCGCCGTCATGGATGCCGCGGGTCAAGCTACCCGAGTTTGCTGACGTATCTACCTCGGTTGATATGTATGAGGAGGGGGCTGAGCTCGTAATCAAGGCAGAAATCCCGGGTATGAAAAAAGATGAGATAAGTATCGATTTTACGGATAATATTGTAACTATCTCCGGTGAGAAAAAATCCGAAGAGAAGACTGAACGTAAGGATTATTACCGTGTTGAGCGCTCTTTCGGCTCATTCAGCCGAAAACTGTACCTCCCGATTGAAATCGAGATTGACAAAACCAGGGCAACATTCAAGGATGGGGTTCTGGAAATAAGAATGCCCAAGTCCGAGATTGAAAAGCAGCAGGTACGAAAAATATCCGTAGAATAGGCGGCAACAAAAGATGATTCATGAGCCGTATATGCATGCGATGGTGCTGGAAAATCCCGGTGAACTGCTCAAGGCTACAAAACTGCCGATCCCTGTAGCTGGCGCCGGGGAACTCCTTCTCAAGGTGCAGGCGTGCGGCATCTGCCGCACAGACCTGCATGTCGTCGATGGGGAGTTGAGCGAACCACGTCTTCCCTTGATACCGGGTCACCAGATAGTGGGTCTGGTGGAAGCGGTTGGAAAGGGGGTGAAAGGCTTTCACCAGGGTGACCTGGTGGGGGTCCCTTGGCTGGGCGGAACGTGCGGCAGATGCAGATACTGCCTGAGTGGGCAGGAGAATCTTTGTGATGAGGCGATCTTTACCGGCTATCAGCGCAGCGGTGGTTTTGCCGAATTCTGCACTGCCAAGGCGGCATTCTGTTTCACAATACCGGAGGATTATCCAGCCACACAGGCTGCGCCGCTGCTCTGCGCAGGCCTGATCGGTTACCGGGCCCTGCGAATGGCCGGCACGGGTAAACGACTGGGGATTTATGGATTCGGTTCTGCAGCGCATATTGTGACTCAGGTGGCAATCTGGGAGAAACGGCAGGTTTATGCGTTCACTCGTGCTGGTGATGCAATAGGGCAGGGCTTTGCTATGGAAATGGGCGCCTGCTGGGCCGGAGCCGCAACCGACAAACCGCCTGTCGAACTGGATGCAGCCATCATATTCGCCCCTGCCGGTGAATTGGTGCCGCTGGCTCTTGGAGCGATCTGCAAAGGCGGTACTGTGGTCTGTGGCGGCATTCATATGAGTGCGATCCCCGGTTTTCCCTATGAACTGTTATGGGGCGAGCGAAAACTTGTTTCTGTGGCCAATCTGACCCGTCTCGACGGTGAAGAGTTTCTGCAATTGGCCCCCCGGATACCGGTTGCGACAAAGGTTGAGGTTTTCCCTCTAAAAAATGCCAACGAAGCGCTGGCTGCCTTGCGTGCAGGGCGGATCATCGGAGCAGGAGTATTGGTGCCGTAGAAAATTTGTAAGTGGTCGCAACTTCACCTCAGCAAAAAAATAACAAAGTAAATATTATTAACAACCACGTAACCTCCCGCAAATAAGCCTTTCTCACCACTTCATCTGTAGGATTCAGTCCTCTCCTTAACAGTCATTATGAACCGCTATAAGCTCTAACAATCTGTAAATAATCACTATTATTTGTGGCATGAATCGTGATTAGTAAAGATATGCAGCGCCGAATAGATTCTTAATGTTTTCCTATGTTAAATGAGGCTGGTGTTTATGGAAATCAATACTTGCTTGTATAACGAAAACGGCAGCGCCTGGGATGCTTTTGTAACGGCTCATGAGGAGAGTACAAATTATCACCAGTATGGCTGGCGGAATGTTGTGGAAAAAAGTTTTGGCCACAGAACAATGTATCTGGCAGCTACCAATCGTGACAACAAAATCTGCGGTGTACTCCCTTTTGTCCGGATGAAAAGCAGAATATTCGGGTCATTTCTGGTTTCTTTACCATTTTTCAATTACGGCGGTCTGCTCGCTTCAGAGCAGAATGTTGCCGACAAGTTGTTGAATGCATCCCGAAAAATGCTGATTGGAACCGGAGTTGATCATATCGAGCTTCGTCATTTTAAGATTGCTGCTGACACTGATTCTACCAGAAGCCATAAGGTCACCATGATTCTCGACCTGAAAACAAGTGAAGAAGAGCAGTGGAAAGATCTTGATCCCAAGGTGCGCAATCAGATTCGCAAAGCTGAAAAGTCCGGCTTATCAACGGTAGAGGGAGGCTTGGAGCTTTTGGACGGTTTTTATGATGTGTTTTGCAGAAATATGCGCGATCTGGGAACACCGGTCTATGGTCGAAATTTCTTTCAAAATGTATTGGAAGAGTTCCCCACAACTACCCGGATCATTGCTGTGGTTCATAACGGTAACACCATCGCAGCAGCACTATTGACTTGGTACAAAAATACTCTTGAAGTGCCGTGGGCTTCATCCAATAGGGATTTTCGCTCGTTTTGTCCCAATAATCTCCTTTACTGGCAGGTTATTCGTTTTGCCATTGATATGGGCGCCCGCAAATTAGATTTCGGTCGTTCAACTCCCGGAGAAGGGACCTATCAATTCAAGAAGCAGTGGGGTGCGAGGATGGTGCAGCTTTACTGGCAATACCAGCTACGCGATGGGAATGCGCCACCTGAAATAACTCCCGATAATCCAAAGTATCGCTTCGCAATTCAAGCCTGGCAGCGACTACCGCTAATGCTAACAAATTTAATCGGTCCGCATATTGTGCGCTGTATCCCATAGATGAAGGCTGTGTATTCAATACATACCCGGAAGTTAATTTTTGTCCCTTTTTAACAGGAGCAAGATAAATGGCTTTTTACTTGATGCTCTCAACCTCCATTCTGCTGGTATATATCTATCTTGGCTATCCGCTTTGTCTCGCACTTCTGGCCAGATTGTTCCCGCAAAAGCACCGTTACGCTGATGAGCATATCCCCTCTGCAACCCTTATCATCTCAGCCTATAATGAAGAGGATGTCATCGAGGCAAAAATCAGAAATGCACTGGAACTGGATTATCCCGGAGAAAAACTGACAATCATGGTGGTTTCGGATGCGTCTACTGATCGCACCGATGAAATCGTCACATCATTTCGGGATAGCGGTGTCATTCTGGTGCGATCCAATAGTCACCGTGGCAAAACATTTGCTCTAAATCAGGCATTTGCAGATATCAACAGTGAAATTGTCGTCTTTTCAGATGCTAACGCTTTGTATGAACGCCACGCCGTCAAACGTCTGACAAGGCATTTCGCAGATGCACAGATAGGTTATGTAGTCGGTCACGCCCGATATGTGGAAAATCTGCAAACAGCTGCAGGGGTCAGTGAAGGTGCGTACTGGAATATTGAAACCAAAATAAAGGAATGGGAGTCGACATTCTCATCGGTTGTGGGCGGAGACGGTGCAATCTATGCTATCCGTAGCGAGCTGTACGAGCCTTTACATGAGACAGATATCAATGATTTTGTTAACCCGCTGCAGATCGTTGCCAAAGGATTTCGTGGAATTTACGAGCCCGAGGCCTGGTGCACTGAAAAACCTGCCGGTCACTTCATTAAAGAATTTTCGCGTAAAGTCCGAATATCCAATCGCAGTTTTAATGGCCTCCTACGCGTTCCAGCAGCCAGCAACCCCATCAAGACAGGTCGATTCGCCTGGCAACTCATCTCACACAAGCTACTCAGATGGTTTTCGCCTTATATCCTTTGCCTGAATTTTCTCGCGGCTATTGCCACCAGTAAATCTGCTCCTGAAAGCGCTCTAACTCTTTGCCTCGTTGCGTTTTACGGCTTTTTCTCACTCTTTTCACTTATAGGCTGGTGGTTGGATAAAAGTGGGAGCTACAGAACTATTTTCTCCATTCCATACTATTTCTCTCTTATGAACAGTGCTTCAGCAGTGGGTATTCTGTTACGACTGAAAGGGGAGATTATTTCTACCTGGGAAACAGTTCGTACGGACAAACAGGTCAGGGGACGTATGCCGTCGCTTCTTCCCATATTTATGGCTTGCACCATGACAGCAGCTATTTTAAGGGTTGCAGACGGTTTTGGTAATCCTGCACTACTGATTCAAGGGACAGCATACATCCTTACAGGCGTCATATTCTATATGTACCTTGGCTATCCACTGCTACTCACAATACTGGCAAGATTGCTCCCTGTGCAAATTCAGCTGGATAACAGTTATACGCCCAAAGTGACTCTGCTCATCAGTGCATTCAACGAAGAGTGTCATATTCACGGCAAGCTACATACATCTTTGGCGCTGGATTATCCTAAAGAATTATTGAACATTGTGGTGGTTTCAGACGGGTCTACAGATAGGACCAATAAGCTGGTCAAAGAGTATGAGCCACTTGGCATCAAGCTTATAGCCTTCAATTCTAATCGTGGAAAAATTGCAGCGCTTAATGATGCCATGGAGCAAATAGAATCTGAGATTGTTGTATTTTCTGATGCCAATGTTATCTATGACCAGAAAGCAGTGCGAAAACTGGTTCGAAATTTTAATGACCCCTCTGTTGGAGCTGTTTCCGGGAGAGTTTTTCTGGACAATGATTCGATCAGTTATGGCCGGTCAGAGAAAATTTATTACTGCATAGAGCATTATATACAGAAAATGGAGGGGGCCACCGGCACGCTGGTGGGTGCAGATGGTGCAATGTATGCTATTCGTCGGGGCCTGTTCCAAAGGCATCCGACTGATACTATTCTGGATGATTTTGTAATCTCAATGGATATTGCCAGGCAGGGGTATCGGGTCGTTCACGAACCGGAAGCGCTCGGGCATGAACGCAACATCCATGAATTGAAGGAAGAGTTCGATCGCAAGGCAAGGATTATTTCCGGAGGATTCCAGTGTCTGTTCCGGGGGGATATTGTGCCGACACTCTCGCAACCACTGCTTCTTTTCAATTTCGTTTCGCACAAATTGCTCCGCTGGTTCAGCGGCATTCTCTTGATTCCGCTTTTTTTACTGCTTTGCATTATTCACCTGTCTGAAAAACTTGCCAATCTGCCACTGGATATCCTTTTCCACCTGATGATCGCCTCATCTTTGCTTGCCCTGATTGGGCAGCTAGTCCCTGCTTGCAGAAAGATTATTCCGATAAACATGCTCCATTATGTTTTCATGCTTGCCCTTGCATCCCTGGTTGGACTCTACCGTGAACTAACCGGCAGTCAAAAAGTGGCTTGGCGCGGAGGTGTTATCAAGTGTGCGGAATAGCAGGATTTATTCGCAGCTGTTCGCCAGAGTCCGACAAAGCGACCTTGAAACGGATGGGGGAGACAATTTTACATCGCGGACCGGATGCCAGTGGTGAATATATTGACGAGTGGGTTGCACTTGGACATCGCCGTCTCAGCATCATTGATCTCTCGCCTCTTGGAAATCAGCCGATGATTTCAACTGATGGGCGCTTTGTTATCGTCTTTAATGGTGAAATATATAATTTTCAGGAGTTGCGCGAGGGGTTGATTAAACGTGGATGCAGCTTCAAAAGCAGAACCGACACAGAGGTAATTCTGGCCCTCTACCAGTTGGAAGGGCGGAGTTTTCTGCACCGATTGAACGGCATGTTTGCCTTTGCAATCTGGGATCGCAATTCAAAGGTGCTTTTTATGGCACGAGACCGGATTGGTAAAAAACCGCTCTACTACTACCTCGGAGGAGGCGACAGGATTGCGTTTGCTTCCGAGATAAAGGCAATCCTCCAGATTCCCGGAATACGCCGTGAAGTCGAACCGACTGCGGTGGTCGATTATCTTAAATATCTCTACATTCCGGCGCCTAAAAGCATCTTCAAGGGGATTTACAAGCTTCTTCCCGGCCACTACATGGAAGTTGAAATCGGCTCAGAGCCAAAAATCACCGAATACTGGGATCTGAGATTTTCATCTTGCGGGACGCATTGCTGCGAAGATGATAAAGCTGAAGAGCTATTTGAACTCATGAGTAGCAGTACGAGCTGCCGAATGCTCGCCGATGTGCCGCTGGGAGCTTTCTTAAGTGGCGGCATTGATTCGAGCGCCATAGTTGCCTTGATGGCGCAATCTACCGCGCTCCCGGTAAAAACCTGTTCCATCGGTTTTCAGGATAAACGGCACGATGAAACCACGTATGCGCGTCAAGTTGCAAAGATTTTCAATACAAATCATTCTGAGTACGTTGTTGCCAATAATCTGGCGGAAACGGTAACAGTGTTGCCCCGATATTTTGACGAGCCTTTCGCAGATTCATCAGCAGTACCGACCTTCCATGTTTCAAAACTTGCTCGGCAGGTGGTAACTGTTGCCCTGGCCGGAGACGGCGGCGACGAAAATTTTGGCGGTTACAGTAAATATATCACTGACATGAGAGAAGATCTGGTGCGACGGAAAGTTCCCGGATTCATGCTGCGAGCACTCAAGGGAGCCGTCAGCGGGGCTAACAGTCCTCTGTTGCGCAAGGCCAACACTCTGGCAGAGAGCGCCCTGTCTAACGCTGGACGTTCGTATTACCGAACTAATACTTTCATTAGTGACGCCTGTCTGGAAAGTCTTCTCTCCCCTGACCTGCAGTCGCAGTGTCTGGGATACGATCCGGCTGAACATACCCTGAAATATTGGAACCATATGTCAGGAGAGGATCATCTGACACGCATGTTGTACACCGATATCAAGACATATCTTCCAGGCGATATTCTGGTCAAAGTGGACCGCATGAGCATGGCTAACTCCCTTGAAGTGCGCGCACCACTGCTTGATTACCGTGTAGTTGAATTTGCCGCATCACTACCGAGTTCAATGAAAATCCGTGGAAACCAAAAAAAACTACTGCTCAAAAATGCCTTTGCATCTTGTCTGCCGACGGAAATTCTCCATCGCCGCAAGCACGGTTTCACAGTGCCGCTTGACGATTGGTTCCGCAGTGACCTCCTGGGCCTGGGTGTCAAACATCTGCTCCTTAACGACTCATTGGCAGATTTTTTCTCTGTTGCGAGGATTAGAGAGCTGTGGCAGGAGCACCAGGAGCATAAAAGCAATCACGGCACGCTTCTTTGGAGCCTGCTTTCGTTTTCGCTTTGGCAGCAGCAGTATTTAGTGGGTTAGGGGGGTGTGATGTTTGACGCAGTAGCTACTGATTTGAGGCGTTTCAGCTCTTCCGGTAAAATATCACTCAGATCTTTTGTCGCCGGAATACTGTCACAAGGATTCCAGGCTGTTCTCACCTATCGACTCTTCAATTGGCTGCAGCGGCGCGGTATTTCCGGCCACCCGTTGCGGTTCATCTGCGAACGCTTCATCGAAATTACTACCGGTATTTCAATCCCTGCCTGTTGCAGAATAGGCAAGGGGTTTCGCATTCACCATTTCGGAGGCATTATTTTCCATCCATCCGTAACACTGGGTGAAAACTGCACGGTTTACCATGGTGTCACCATCGGCGATCGGGGGGGGTCAGGGAACGCTGCCAGGATCGGAGACAACGTGCTGATCGGCGCCGGCGCCAAGATCATCGGTGAGATCGCTATCGGTGACAATTGTATTGTCGGCGCTAACGCTGTGGTCACCAGAAGCATTCCTGCCGACTCCGTAGCATTTGGATCTCCCTGCCAGGTCAAGAAACGAGAAGTCTCACAAATAAATATTTCGGCGAAGATTCCCCGCATCATGGATTTTCGCGGCACTTATAAAGGTGGCGGAGGTCCTGATAAAACCGTCCTCAACTCAGCTGCACAGCACGACCCTGAAAAAGTATATGTCATGGTCGTTTATATTCGTCAACCTGATGATACGGAGTTTCAAATACCCGCAATGGCCAGGCGCCTGGGAATAAACTATACCGACGTTGTTGACGGCAGCATGATCGATTGGTCATGCCTTGGAAAGTTGAACCGCATTATCACTGATAATCAATTACAGGTCATCCATACTCATGACGACAAGACCATGCTTTATGGCTGGCTGCTTTCGTACATGAACCCGAAGATTAAAATTATTCACACATGTCACTCATATGCCCCCGGAAACCGTGAACAGTTTTCCGGCATAGCCCAATACCTCAAATTCAGGTTACGCCAGAGACTGGTGACTTTTCTGATGGAGCGTCACCTAAAACCGATCATTACAATTTCCCGCGATACCCGTCAGCGACTTTTGGCAGCAAATATCGCTGCGACAGACGTCACGGTGCTTCCCAACGGCATCGATCTCTCTGCGTGGCAACCAGGTAAAGGACGTCCGGTACTGAGAGCAGAACTTGGGATAGCTGCCGACTGGTTCATCGTCGGTACGGTTGCCCGTATCACCGTAGAAAAGGATCTGCCAACCTTTTACCGGGTAGCAGAGGAGGTTGTCCGAAAGATGCCAAAGGTCATCTTTGTGATTGTTGGCGACGGTTACGGTGATGAGCTTGGAAAAGCCAGAGAGGAGGTTAACAGGCGCGGTCTTGCAGCTAATATACTTTTTACCGGTCACCGCACAGACCTGCTTGATATCTATGCCTCTTTTGATCTTTTCCTGATGACATCAACAACTGAAGGCATGCCGAACACACTGCTTGAAGCCATGGCTATGGGGGTGGCAGCGGTTTCGACATCAGTAGGCGGGATACCTGAACTGCTCGACAGCAGTTGTGGCGGTTACCTGGCTCCGGCCGGTGATGTCGAATGTCTTGCAGGCCATATTATTTCTCTGCTCGGCAATGATGTCTTGCGGGCAAACTGCGGTGCAGCGTGCCTTGAGCGCGTCACTAAAGAGTTCTCCTTTGCCGGACGCGTCAAGAAGATGGAAGATTATTATGTTTGGGCTGCCAAGGAGGCATCTCTGCCTTTTCAAACGGAGGTTCCAGCTTAATGGTAACAAATACTCTGGAGAAGAAGATTGTTTTTGCAGAAACCGGGGGGGTGAACCGGAGCGCAGAACCCGTACGTGTCGGTATCCCGTTTGCCAAGGGTGAACTACTTGGAGATAACGGTTTAGCTATTCTGAATCCTCGAGATGAGTTGCAACCGGTTCAGTCAACTATACTTAAACAGTGGAATGACGGTTCGGTTAAATGGGGCCTGTTTGATTTTACAGTGGAAGTTACAGCTTCAGGTCGCTCAGAATATCGATTAGTAAAGCCGGATGTAGCGGTTCCGTACACTCCAGCCAGTATAAAAATTGCCCGTAGTGACGCCAGATGGCAGGTAAACACCGGAGCTGCTATTTTTATCATTGATACCAAAGAATTTCGCCCCTTTTCCAGCGTAGAAATCTCCGGTTGCAAGATTCTGCAAACGGGTGCAGCGGCCTGCTCACTAGGCATGACTGCCGATAAAAAGTTGACGCCCATTATTGAATCTTTGGAAGTTGAAAACCATGGGCCACTGCGCGCCACTATCCTCATAAAAGGCGTATTCTGGCCTTATGAGGGTTTGTCACCTCAGTTTTTCAGTAGAGTAACTTTCTTTGCAGGAAGTTCCGTAGTCCTTCTGGAGTTTACCTTACGTAATCCGAGTCCAGCCCGTCATCCAGGCGGCTTATGGGATCTTGGCGATCCAGGCTCTCTCTTCTTTAAAGAATTAGTATTTGAGTTTCCATTAATATCCGGAGGGGTAAATGAAATCAGCTGCTCACCTGAGCCGGGAGCAGCTCCGTTTCACACTGACAATTTATCCGACCGGGTATCGATCTATCAAGAATCGAGTGGCGGCATTAATTGGCAAAGTCCGAACCACAGAGACCGAAATGGAGTTGTGCCTTTCAAATTCAACGGATACGAGATGTGTAATGGTGCGACAAGGGTTGCAGGTGGAAAACGAGCTCAACCCGTTATCTGGTCGGGTAAGGGTAATAGCGGGATTTCCGCAGTCATGCCAAAGTTCTGGCAGGAATTTCCCAAGGCTATGGAGGCTGATGGAAATGGGCTGCGCATAAGCCTTTTCCCAGCTTGCTCTCCAGACAGTCATGAACTTCAAGGTGGGGAGCAGAAGACAACATCATTGTATCTTGATTTTAACACATCAGCCGAAGGTCTTGCCTGGGCAAGGACTCCCTTGACTGCTGTCACAGCTGCCGAAGTGTATCTTAGCTCCGGAGTAATTCCGGATTTGCCGTCACTTCAGTCGTGCGATTCTGATGATGTTGACCTTGTTGACCAGTTTGTGCACGGGCCCGAATTCCTTGTTGGCAACAGGGAGACAACTGATGAGTTCGGCTGGCGTAATTTCGGTGAGTTATCAGCCGATCACGAGTCTGTGTATCACCAGGGCCCGGAAGCATTCATCTCTCATTACAATAATCAGTACGACATCTGCGCCGGCATGTACCGCAAGTTTTTCTCAACAGGGAATCCACTCTGGGGCACTCTGGCTGCAGACCTGGCAGGACACATCCTCGATATTGACATCTACCATACTGATCTGGACCGCGAAGAGTACAATGGCGGTCTCTTCTGGCATACGGATCATTATGTCCCTGCCGGATTGTCAACCCACCGCTCATTTTCCAAAGAGCATCTTCAGGTGAAGGATCGCGCTTTTTGTGGTGGTGGTCCGGCTGCCGAACATTGCTACACCAGCGGACTTTTATACAACTACTTCCTGACGGGTAACACTGCTTACCGTGAAGCAGTTATTGCGCTGGCCAATTGGTGTCTCCTATCCCTTGGTGGCTCACAAACAATGCTGGCGTCCATAAGAAGGTGGACACGGTACATCAGGCAATTGACAGCAGTACGTGGCGAGATAACACCTGCTTTTCCGCGTTATCCACTTAGCAGGGGCACAGGCAACGCTGTTGTCGCCTGTCTTGACGCGTTTGAAGTTGGTGGAGGAATCTGTTTTCTTGAGCGGGCCGAAGAGCTCCTCAGGGGCGCCATTCATCCAGAAGATGATATTGCCGCCCGTGATCTTCTGGACGCAGAAAATGCCTGGTCATATACGGTTTTACTGGTAGCAGTCTCCAGATATATTGATAAAAAGGCCGAATTAACTGCCTATGATGATGGCTATTTTTATGCCAGAAGCTGTCTTTTGCACTATGCAGACTGGATGCTCCAACACGAATACCCCTATCTTGACAAACCGGAAGTCCTCGAATATCCCAATGAGACCTGGCCGGCCCAGGATCTTCGTAAAAGCGTAATCTTCCATCATGCTGCCAAGTATACCGCTCCTGAAAGGCGGGATGCTTTTGTTGCCAAAGCACAATACTTTTATACTGCAGCGCAGGAAGGGCTGGCCCGGCATACAACAAGCTGTTTGGTTAGACCGGTAGCGCTCATGTTGCAAAATGGCTGGGTTGGAGCAAGGCTTCATGAGCCCCTGACAGAACCTCTGCGCCAGAAAACGCTGCAGCAATCTTCAGGTAGACCAACACCGTTACTGACCGTATTTTCCGTTATTCATAGAGTTATTGATGAAATCAATCGCTCCGCGCGAAATTTCAGTCTGGATCGGGAGATCTGCTGGTTAAAAGCCCGGCTTCAGGATCTCTAACAGACGGAAATTTTAGAATTTTTAGCCGTCATGGGTACAACTGATGAATAGTTTACAGCCAATTCAAGCATTCCCGGCTCTTGACGTCCGCAAGATATTTTCATTTTGTAAACAAAATGACCCTGTTCTGTCGGAATCAATAACCAGTTACTACTCTTCGGGCCGAGCCGCTTTGTTTCATGCGCTAAAGAGTCTGGATATGCCCCTGGAGAGTGAAGTTTTGCTGCCGGCATATAATTGCGGAGTAGAGGTTGAGGCTGCTTTAAGAGCCGGATTCAAGGTTGATTTTTTTGGTGTCAATCATGAGTTAAGCCTGAATATTGACCAGATTAATGAAAAAATACGCTCACGTACCAGGGTTGTTGTTGTTGCTCATTACTTCGGTTTTCCTCAGGATTTAACTGAATTAAAAGAGATTTGCCGAAAAAAAGAGATCGTACTCATAGAGGATTGTGCCCATGCCTTGTATTCGCGAACTAATGAAGGTAATTGGGTCGGGATAGAAGGTGATATGAGTTTATTCAGTATGAGAAAAACTGTCTTCCTGCCGAATGGCGGTGCTCTGCGACTAAATAACAAAAGGTTTGCTTCTCCGGCAAAAGGGGTTGGTGGTTTTGATTGGAGATTACTAAAGACGATGATCAGGTCAATTCTGGAAAAGGAATATAGTGGTAATGGCTGCACGGCGGCAGTCTCGGGAACGTTATTGACACTCTATTCCAAGTATCTCTCCACTGTGGGCACGACTGGCGAAGCAACTGTTGGTGACGACAGGTGGTATTACGATGAGCCTTTGCTTGGTTATGACAAAAATATCTCAATGCTCTCTGAAATTTTCCTGGGAAGCGATGATTTCACTGGAATTATCACCTCCAGGAGGAAAAATTACAGTGACCTTCAAAAAAATCTGTTTGCTGAGTTTGGCGAAGATTTCATTTTTCCTGAACTGCCTGAAGGGACATGTCCGCTCTGTTTCCCTCTGAATGTCAAAGAGAGAGATGCTGTAGTCGCCAGAATGATCAGCAAGGGTGTTGTCCCATATGTTTTTGCCAGGCGTCCGCATCCGCTGGTTAATTTTGGAGATTTCCCGGAAGTTGCCGCGCTTTCAGCTGATGTTATCGGTCTTCCAATTCACCAGCAACTCGCAGCGGATGAGATGAGAATAGTGGCGGGTATTTTCACCAATTCACTGGAAAGGTAGCCGGACGAAATGATTGTAAAAAAGAAAATCCATATAGTGCATATAACACAGCACCTGGAAATCGGCGGTCTGGAAAGTTTTATCGTCGAGTTCTGTCGTAATCTTGATAAAGAGGCTTTCACAGCCACAGTTATTTGTCTGAACGGTTATGACGATCTGTATAGTAAATCTCTGGCTGATTGCGGTGTTGCTGTGCATTTATTTAACAAGCGCTACAAGTATGATTTCATGTTTCTCTGGAGAGCTGCTCAATTTTTGAGACATATTCAAGCGGACGTCGTCCATTCACATGGCGGCTGTTTCCTGTACAGTTCAATTATCGGAAAGTTGGCAGGGGTGAAAGGGCTTGTATACACAGTACATGGTATGCCGGTTACTTCGGGACTACAGGCAAGGGTTGAAGAATTTCTCTCCTGCCTTTTAACCGATAAAATAGTTGCGGTTTCTGAGCAAATCGCTGCCGATTTGAAGTCAAGGCAAAGGGTCGCAGCGGCTAAAACAGACGTCATTATTAATGGCATTGATACAAACAGATACAAGCCTATTGAAGAAAAACAGCTGCTGGCAGATTTCAGAGCAGCCTACAAATTGCCAACAAACAAACGAATCATAGGTTCTGTCGGCCGACTTGAAAAGATAAAGAATTATCCGCTGTTACTGAATTCATTCGCTAACCTGATCAGCTCCGGCAGACACGATTGCCACCTGGTTCTGGTAGGTAGTGGCGGAGAAAGAAGCTATCTGAATATTCTGGCTGAAAAGCTGGGGATAGAAAAACATGTCACCTTTATGGGGATGCAGTATGATCTTCACAAGATTTATCCTCTATTTGACATTTTCGTTCTCCCCTCCTTATCTGAAGGCACCTCACTTTCGCTCCTGGAAGCCCAATCCTGCGGTGTTCCCGCAGTTGTCACCGATGTAGGTGGTAATTCCACGGTTATTAAAAACGGGCTGAACGGCTTCCTTTCCCCATGCTCTGATCGTCTGGCAATGACTGCAAATCTTGATCGTTGTTTGAGTTGTTACGATGAGCTTGCAAAGATGAAAAAAGCGTCCAGGGCAAGAATTCTCGACAGCTTCAATGTCGCTGCGGTCCTGATAAAGTACCAGGCGATGTATAACGGACTTGTCGCATCTGACACAGGTTCGGGAACTCAGTTGTGGGAGGGTTAACCATGCACCTTTCCGGGCTGAAACAGTCATTTGTCAAATCAGCCGATTTCCTGGGCGTTGCGCGTCTTTTCCGCTATATCAACAGAAAGAAGCTCCTGGTGGTTATGTATCACGGGGTTACGAATAATGACTATGATCCACCAATATGGACTCAACTGCCGGTGGCGATATTCAGGCAACAGCTGCAGTTCCTTGCTGAGCAGTATCATCCTGTCTCTCTGACTGATGTTATCGCGGCTATCAAAGGAGAATCCACGTTACCTGATCGTGCGGTGCTCATAACCTTTGACGATGGCTTGAAAAATAATTACTCGGTTGCTTTCCCGCATTTACTGGCATTAAAGCTTCCTGCAGCCATCTTTCTGACCGTAGATCTGATCGGTTCAGAAGAGGTTTTCTGGTTTGATGAACTGTTTTTTTTGCTGAAAGAGGCAGCAGCTCAGAGGATCAGTCCATCTATTCCTGATTTACCAGCCCTTGCACTGTTGCAAAAAGGGCAGGTCTGGGAGTGCTACCGGATTTTAGTAGAGTCCATGAAGCGTTCAGGACTTGAAAAAAGAGAGCAACAGATGACCTCACTCAGGGCGGAAGTTCAGCTTGATCGTGTCTCGCTTCTGGCTGATTTTGGTCTGCTGGACTGGGAAGATGTCAGTAGAATGGATCAATCCGGGCTGATTGAATTTGGAGTTCATACGGCGACACATCGCATCCTGACAGAGTTGCTTGATGACGAATGGGAGCGGGAGATAGTAATTCCTAAACAGACTCTGGAAAACCAACTTGGAAAAGAAATCGCAGCATTTTGTTTTCCGAATGGAAAACCTCATGATGATTTCCGTACCGATCAGTTTAAACATCTCCGCAAGGCTGGTTATTCATGTGCCTTTACAACTGAAAACTCCTTATTTGAATGGACTTTTGGGAACGGCATGTCAATCGGCAGAGTTCCGGCCGGCAACGACGCAACTTCTGAACCGCAATATTTTTCATGTAATGCCTCAGGTGCTTTGCATTCCATTATGGCCATGACCAGAGGATCACTCAACTCAAACAGCGCTGCCAAGGGGAATCTATGAGTAGTCTGCGATTAGAGTGTTTGCAAAGTTACCAGGAGTTTCAATTGATCCGTTCTGAGTGGGATCATTTTATGGACCACAGTTTTCCGGAAAATTATGCCAGAACCCACTCATGGCTTTCCGCTTTCTGGGCTACACACATGCCCGGCGAATCGGCGCTGATATACATTCAAAGAGCCTCGGCCAGTGGCAAAATTGTTGCAATTGCACCACTTTTAATTAAAAAAGAGAACTTTGGGGGCTTTTGGGTCAGGATGCTGCAGGCACTTGGCAGGGGAATTGGCAGCGATGATTTTCTTCTCGGCAGTGAAGCTGAGCAGACCGTTCAAGCAGTTTTTGCCGATCTGAAGTCCAGGCACGGCTGGGATGTAACGAACTTCAAAAGGGTAACTCTTGCGAGATTCCAGAACGAATTGAGAGACGTTTCACGGGGGCTCAATTTTCTTTCCGACATTACCCCTTCAAAAGAACATTACGTTGTCCTGCCGAAAACCTATGGCGATTATCTTGCCTCCAGGTCGAGCAAGTTTCGCAACAATCTGAAAAATGCACTCAAACGATTGGCACTGGAAGGGCCGGTTACTATCGAAATCCTGCCGGCTTATAGCCAGGCAGAGCGGGCTCTGCTTCTGTGTGCGGAGGTTGCACAAAAAAGCTGGCAGTTCAAAGCAGGCAAGAGTCATTTTAATGAAATTGAGAAGTCCAGTTTATACGGCCATCTTACTAAAGCCTGTCGTGAGAAGGGCGGAGAAGAGTTTGTTGTTTTGCTTGCAGGCAATAAGCCGGTTGCTTACTTGCTTGGCTGCCTGCGAGGACAAACCTATCACCTCGTCGACACGGCCTATGATGAGTCTTTGCGAAATATTTCTGTCGGCAGGGTGTTGTTCTGTAAAACCATTGAGAGGCTTATCGAGGATGGTGGGATCAACAGGTTCAGTTTGGAAGGTGAAGGTGACTATAAGGATTACTACGCTAATGAGTCAGAAACAGCTCATGAGGTAACAATCTATAACTGTTCTCTTTATGGGCGGAGTATCAAAGCTGTCAGGAATTCAAGGCTATACACTTTTATGCAGCAATTTCAGAAGCGATACTGTCAGTGTTAAATAGCATGAAAATTTAAAGTGAGTGGGGTGATCAGATGAGAGAATGGGTCTTGTTGGTACTGGTTATTATCTCGATTCCGTTTGTATTGAAACGCCCTCTCCTGGGGATGGCCATTTACCTTGGGGCTACAGTTGTTCGGCCTGAAATGATCTTTTGGGGCAGTAAAACCGGTAGTTATGTCTTCATGGTTTACTATATTACAACATTTGTCGGGATGCTTTTAAGAGGGGATTTTGTGACAAGGTTCGGTCAGGCGTTTCGGAAAGAAACCGTTTTAATGATCTGGCTGTTTGGAGCGATTCTTCTGTCAGTCATGATGGCACAATATGAGATATTTCGCGGCTATTACTATGTTTTCGAGTTTTTTAAAACATTCGGCATCTGTGTTTTTCTTTTTCTGCTGGTGAATGATCTTGACGATTTCAGGAAAATTCAAAGTGTCATGATTGGATGTTTTTCTTTTGTGGCAGTCTGGGGTATTGATCAGCATTTTCGCGGGAACGAGCGGCTTGAGGGTCTTGGAGGGAGCGCCTGGGGAGACTCTAACGGTGTCGCTGCTACTTTTATTCTCTTTATGCCGGTTGCACTGTCCAGAGCTTTTGCCAGTGAAAGACGGTCCCAATACTGGTTTTATATGGGACTTACAGCGCTTATGGTGGCCTTGATCATCTGTACACAGTCAAGGGCTGGACTGATCGGTCTAGTCGTATCTTTGGCAGTTTTTGCGTTTTATTCAAGGAAACCATTAACGATACTCAAGATTATAGCCGTTTTCTCTGTTGCTGTTATGCCGTTTGCTACGCAGCAGTACCTGGATAGGATGCAGACTATGGCAGGCAACGAAGAATTTCAAGGATCCGCTTCGGACCGAATTACTCTTTGGAAAGCCGGATTGATGGTTTTCGCCGATAATCCCTTGGTAGGTACAGGTTTTCTGACCTACCCCGTCGCTAAAATGAAATATGAAGATCGTTTTCCCGACCTTGAAGACGAATTTAGAGGTTCAGTTTTCAGGCCTGACAGCAAAAAAGTTACCCATAATACGTATATCCAGTTGCTGTCGGATTGTGGAATTATCGGTGCACTGCCGTTTATTCTGCTGATTTCAGGAGGAATTTCTCTCGGGTTGAAAACCAGAAAATTATTTATTGAAACCGCACATGACGCAGAACTATTTTATCTCTGTGGACTTTGCGCAGGTATTACCGGATTTGCAGTATGCATTCTCTCTATAGATGCAGCCATGTCAGTTGAAATATATGTGCAGATTGTACTTGCTGCAATTCTCTACAGGTTAATTGTTTCCAAAAGAGCGCAAGCGTCAATTGAGGTGACTACCGGTAATAATCTTGATCTTGCAACGCAATCCATATGAGCTTGACTGAAGTAGAGAAAAATTTACTGGTTTTTCTAGACCCAACATTTAGCCTGGACGCGGATCGGTGGATCTTTGTAACCACTGGAATTTCAAAGTGTACTGCTGAGACCAGGTCGGATGAAACCGGAAAGTCCCAAAACATTGTCTACCGTTTTCCCCGTAAAAACTTGTTGAGCTATCTGTTTTGGTCGCTGGTAGTAAGATTTAAGTATAGAAAAGAAAGGGTAAGAAGGGTTCTGTACATAAATGACTGGATTCTTTCATCTTTTTTTCATGCTAATAGAGTTGATGGTTATCGGGCTTTTACAAAACGCCATATTCATCTGATAACTGGCAGATTACGCTGGTTTTTAAGCCTGTTATCACCTGTGTGGCGTGCTGAACAAAGATTTATTGTTATCGGGAATGCCGATTTAGCTGTGTCAGAGAGTATTGAGCCGGAAATTACCTCTCTTGATTTCATGTTTTTTTCAAATGCCGCCGGAAAACTTATATTTACTAAAAGTGAGACTTTTCTGACAGGTTCTGGACAACTTTTCAAAACAACAGCAATTCCGGAATATGCCAAAAAACTTCAAATTGAAAGTGCCGCGGTAAACAGAGTCAGGCAGTTTTTGAGAAAACCTGAATTAGTGCCGTCTTTACAGCGTCAATTCAAGGCCAATGATAGATGCTTTTTCATTGAAAATTATTTGTGCGGAGAGAACCTCAGATGGGTATTGCTTGACTTTGGCAGGCACAATGCGTTCAAAGGAGCGGCATCCGTGCTGGAACGTCTCGATAGTTGGTATGCAGAGTATAAATCCGGGTTCACCTCTGAAAAAGTACCTTTTTCGCAGTTTTATGGTGCAACTCTAGATTCATTTACAGCTTGCCACAGCGACAAGCCTGACTTTCAATCTCTGTCAACAGGTGCCGAAAGATTAATAGCGATCCTTGATGATGAGTATAAGGGGCTTATTACCGTTACAGCTCATAACGACCTCTGGCCGGAGAATTTCATTTTAAACGGCGATCAATTGATAGCGATAGACTGGGAACGAGCAACTGAGAATAGCTCTCCACTCTTTGATTATTACTGGATGATGATATCGGCCGTGCTTGAATACCGGGTAGGTAGAAACGGTATTCAGGATTATGTAGTTTCGCTTAGACAGTTTTTTGAACGCACAGATGAAGTATGTTGTCTTGCCCACAGGAAACTCGAGAATTTCATAGTTTCACTCGGTTTTGATAAAGAATTGTATCCCCAATTGATGATGTTATTTCTAATGGAGCTGTCCGTTCAGGGCTACCGGACTTTCGGCAAATCAACTGATAATGACCGTATGGCTCTGGGAGAGCTGCTGAATCTGCATCGTGATAATCCGGAATACGCTTTCTATAATGAATATGAAATAGATAACAAATTTTACGGGAGTTTACATGCAACTACTTAACTCGATACTTGATAATCTTAAAACAAATTTTGACTACCGCTTTGGCAAGCTTAAGTATAACTGTGTTGATATTAATCTGACTGGCAAATGCACCTTTGACTGCATCTTTTGTGAGTGCCAACAACTTGACGGGGCAACCGATTTATCTACTGCCGAGTTGTACGATCTCGCAGATCAAATGGTCGGCGAAAATATTAATGATGTTTTCATGGGGGGTGGTGAACCGTTAATGAGAAAGGATTTCCTTGACCTTGTTCAGTATTATGCAAAAAAAGGAATTCATATTGACACCATTACCAATGGTTCGTTACCCCACAAATTATCGACTGAAGCTCTGACAGTCATCGATGAGTGCGTTGACAGCATTGCGATATCAATAGATTCAGCAGTACCCGAGCAACACAATATGATGAGAAACAATTCAAGTGCGTTCAAGTTGGCCATGGACAGTTTGGAGAAATTATCATCACTTAAAAAAACAGAAAAATCTTTTACCGTTGTTATAACTAGACAAAATTACAGTGGGTTTCCCGGACTTGTTGATTTGGCAAAACGTTACTCTTTTGACCGCATCGATTTTCAACCCGTTTCTGATGCGCCAAATTACCCCGAATTAAATGTAAAGCCTGGGAAAAGTGATTTGATGCTGCAACCGGAAGATTTTGATGCGTTAAAAAGCGTTTTTGCAAAAGTTGCAGTTGATGCAAAAAAAAGTGGCATTAAAACTAATATTGACCGGATAACTCCATGGATTTATCAATATTTTGAAAACCATCGTAATAATGAAGTTTTCTATCACGGCATGATTAATAAATTCAGATGTATTGTGGCATTTAACAGGATAAATATTCGCCACAACGGAAATGTGCAACTATGTTCCCTGTTGCCTGGTTTTGGTAATATTAGAGAAAGCAAACTAAAAGATCTTCTCCGTTTGCAGGTTCCTGATAAAAAACAGTTGAAAAATGGAAAGATAAAGCCTGAATGTTTAAAGTGCTTTTGCGGCATGGACTCAAATCTGCGCTTCAGCA
Organism: uncultured delta proteobacterium; assembly: GCA_963787125.1. Classification (GTDB taxonomy): domain Bacteria; phylum Desulfobacterota; class Desulfuromonadia; order Geobacterales; family DSM-12255; genus VEOV01. Next base: position 231,249 of record CAWBBV010000012.1, on the reverse strand, counting down.
TGACGAATTGCCCCATCGATAACTGGCAATATCTGTTACCGGTTTTTAAACAGAAAATATTTAGTTCATGAATGCCGCCATGCTAGCGCGAATTTTACCGTTTTTGCTATTTATGGGGTTTATAGGTATTGAGGAACTTGCCCTTGCACTGGTAAAAAAAGGCGTGATCGTGATTTCTGCCGAGACACTTTATTGTCTTTACCCGGTCAAGACCCTATCTGTCGGCTACCTTCTGTATTTATTCAGGCGCAGTTACGATGAAATAGAGTTCAAACCGCTGCTTTCCTGGCGAAATTTGTCGGTTACGGTGATTTGTGGTGTAGCAGTATTTGTTCTCTGGATAAATATGGATTTTACCGTAAAGCCGAGTGATCTCAAGCGAGGATTTAATCCGCTCTTTTTTCAGGATCAGCTCTTGAGAACATTCATGATTTTCATGAGACTGACTGGAGCGACTATAGTTGTGCCGGTGATGGAGGAGATTTTCTGGCGGTCATTTTTACTGCGTTATCTTGTAAGCCAAAACTATAGTAAAGTCGCAATCGGGACTTTCACCTGGTCGTCATTTCTGATCTCGGCATTTTTGTTCGGACTTGAACACGATTTGATTTATGCAGGGATTATAGCCGGAATCGCCTATAACCTTCTTCTTTACTCCACGCGCAGTATTGTTTGTTGCATTATGTCACATGCGTTGACCAACTTACTACTGGGTGTGTACGTTCTTGCAACTCATAGATGGTATTTCTGGTGATTAACATTTACTGGCAATCAACTTGAACTTAGATCATCTGAATCTTGTTGCGCATTATCAGGATTTCAAATGCCATAGCACTTTTTACGACAATTTTCTGCAGTTCGTTCAGTGATCGGGACAGCTTTTCCAGAGAGTCGATTACACAGAGAATTGCTACAACCCTGTTCATAAGGACTATCGGTAGCAGTATGGCAGGGTTATCTTTTGCACCAACGGCTGAGGCAGCTTTGAGGTCTGTGGGACTTAAAAGCTGTCCCATGCAGAAGTTTTTGGTTTCAATCACCTGAATGAAAGCTGAAGGAGCTTCCAAATCGATTCTTACATCGGCAAAGTTCTCCACATAACCGTTTTCTTCAGCGGCCAGCCAGCCGCTCATTGTAGGTTCTTTAGGAAGAAATAGTGCCGCCCGAAAGTGTCTTAATCGCAGGTATTCCATCAGCGCCGCACCTATGGCGTCCCTTGAGGTTGCCCCTGCAAGTGCGGTACACATATCGGTCAGGTTATACCCCTCCTTGATCTCTTCTTGCGTCGGGACGTGCTTTTCCGGTTCCGGGGCATCCGGGATCTCTACTTTATCAAAGCCGTCAAACTCGGGGATTTCGATAAACTCTTCTTCTATTATTTTTATTTCTGGTTTTGCCGCAGGAATTTCTATTTCATTGATCTCGTTTATCTCTTCCGGCATTTCTGTTCTTGGATCTCTTTTCATATCCTTGGCTATGGCGATATAGCGAGTTTCGCGCTTTATCCTGTAATAACGTTCAAGGGCATTTATCAGCAGTACTTCCGGGATCACTACCGGGTTAATGTACATTCCGGTCATGAAGGACAGTTTATCAATCGCTGCCAGGTCTGCAGGGTCGGCCATGGCAACGGTCAGCCGCTTTTTGTCGAGAGCAATCGGCAGAACCTGATGCTTTTTTGCGATCTCTGCAGGGATAAGGGCGATAACCTCAGGTACAATGGAATGAAGATCAGCAGTCCTGACCTGCATGACCCCTTTATGTCTTGCAAGGGCAGCAGCAAGGAGTTCGGTTGTTATATAGCCGAGTTCAATGAGGTTTGTGCCGACCTTACCACCGAAAATGACCTGATTACGGAGAGCCTCTTCAAGTTGATGCTCTGTAATGATCCGCTCTTTTACCAGCAAACTGCCGACTTTCATCTGCATTGTTTCGTCCCCCAACAAAAAACCGCCATTGGATTGTCTCTTACGGAATCTCCTTTATACTTTAAAGGCAAGGTCAATACAACAGGTTAGCGGAGTGAAGATATGAACGGTTTAAACAATATTCTGGAAAGCTTCAACTCCCGCGGTTTGCGCACCGCCATCATTTACAGAAGTGGGGTAAGGCGGCATTCTTACAGCTACCAGGACCTTTATACAATGTCTTGTAAAATGGCGTCATTACTAAGAGCTGAAGGTGTTCATCCCGGCGACAGGGTCCTGATCTGGGGGCCTAATAACCCCTCATGGCTATTTACCTTCTGGGGAGCAGTTGCACTCGGAGCGGTCGTTGTGCCAGTTGATTTCATGTCTGGAATCGAACGGGCCCAAAGTATCGTCGAACTGTCAGGAGCTGTTTTTGCTATAAAGAGTCGCCTGAAGCCTGAATCTCTGCGCGGTGTCAAAACTTTAGTTCTTGAAGATCTGGAACTTCATTTAAAAAACTATGAAAAGTGCCCGGACATTTGGAGACCGGCTCCGGATGACCTTTGCGAGCTTGTTTACACTTCAGGCACAACCGGCGCTCCAAAAGGGGTTGCTCTATCTCATAAAAACCTGATGGCTAATGTGAGACAGGTCTCGGCTCAATTCCCGATGGTTAATGAAGATTATCGCTTTCTGTCATTATTGCCGCTTTCACATATGTTCGAGCAGACAGCAGGATGCCTGGTACCGCTTTTTATCGGTGGGTCGATCATTTATTTAAGGACCCTTAAACCATCTGCGATCATGGAAGCATTTGCTGATGAGGATGTGCAGACCATGGTTGCAGTCCCACGTTTACTGCAACTCCTTAAAACTTCTGTCGAGCGAGAATTGGCGGCAAAAGGCCTTCTGGGCGCTTTCATCAAGCTCGGTAAACTTTCCGCAAATTGGTCTATTGAGGCCAGGCAAAAACTGTTCTTTCCTGTGCAAAGGAAATTTGGAAAGAATTTCAGAATGTTCGTTTCGGGAGGAGCTCCGCTCTCACCTGATACCTTCCGTTTCTGGAACTCTGCAGGATTCAGAGTCGTCGAAGGTTATGGTTTGAGCGAAACCGCGCCGGTTCTTACGACAAATAAAATGGAGAAACAGCTCTGCGGTTCAGTCGGCTGGGCAGTTCCAGGGGTTGAGCTCAGGCTTGAAAACGGCGAGGTGCAGGCAAAAGGAGATAATATCTTCTCCGGCTATTACAAAAACGAAATTGCGACAAAAGATAGTTTCACTTCTGATGGCTGGTTTCGTACCGGAGACATAGGTGTTTTCGATGAAAGCGGCGCTTTGGTTATCAAAGGGCGAGCCAAGGAGGTCATAGTCACCGGCGCCGGAATCAATGTCTACCCTGATGAGCTTGAAACCGTCCTCCTGAGAACTCCAGGGGTAAGGGACGGCTGTGTCATAGGCCTTGACCGGGGCAGTGGTGAGGAGGTACATGCAGTAATCATCCCTGACGGTAGCACCAGAGGTCTTGATGAAATTGTAAGCGAAGTCAATCATTCACTTGATGAGCTGCATAAAATCACCGGATTTTCACTGTGGCCGGATACAGAACTCCCCAAAACCACCACTCTCAAGGTTCAGAAATTTGTTGTCAAAAAACGGCTGCTAGAGGCAGGTTCGGGGGATGACAGTAGCGTTGGTTCAGCGGACAAACTTTGCGTTATTATTGCCCAGATTCTGGGCTCTCCTTCTGGAGATGTTCGCGAAGAGGCTTTTTTGGTTGCTGATCTGGGGCTTACCTCGATTGCGCGTCTTGAGCTGGCAAACACTATTGAGCAAGAGTACAGGATGGATCTTGATGAAGCCGCCATAGGCCCGCAGACAAGAGTTTCTGATATACGGGAGATGATAGCAAAACGTGAAAAGACACCTCAGCCAAAAGGGCTGCGACTCTGGACAGCATCTGAGCCGATAAGGTTTTTAAGGCAGCTTGCCGACTCGGTTTTTCACTCGCCGCTTTATAAAATCCTGGTACGTTTAAAACCTGAGGGGCTGGAACACATCACCGGGCTTGACCGGCCGGTAATGTTTATCTGTAATCATATCAGCTACCTGGATCAGCCGACAGTATTGAACGCCATGCCCCCGAAAGTCAGATATAAAATCGCCACAGCTGCCTGGGCAGAGTTTTTTCTTGTCAATTTTGACAATCCACTCATGCATCTCTGGAAAAAAATCGCCTTTGAATACTGCTCGATACTGATGGGAATTTTTCCTTTGCCACAATCATCCGGATTCAGGGCAACTCTGCAGCATATGGGAAGACTGGTTGATAAGGGAAATTCACTGTTGCTCTTTCCCGAAGGAGAACGCACTCAGGACAGCGGGCTGCTGCCGTTTCAAAAAGGGCTCGGAGTAATGGTGGAGGAACTCGGGATACCGGTAGTGCCGGTGGCAATGATAGGGCTTGAAAAAATTCTGCCAAGAGGGGCGCTCTGGCCCAAAAGAGGTGAAGTAAAAGTAGTTTTCGGCCAACCGATCGATTTTTCAGGTTGCAGTCAGGCAGAGATTGTCCGAATTTCGGAAGAGGCTGTAAAAGCTTTGATAGAAGGGACTTAAGCCGTCGGAATAAAATGACTGTTACAACTTTCATGGCTAGAACGGCATAAGGAGCCGTAACGAAACAACAGAAATGTAACAGTTATTTCGTTACGGCTCCTAAGGTGATACGATCGTCCCCGCCTGAATTGCAGAAGAGTTTGCAGCCTGGTCTCTGCCGAAGAACTTCAGGATAGTGCCGGAAAGAGTAATTGAGGGTCCGGTTGCACCGCTGGAACTCGAAACTCCGACAGAAGCGGATGAAGTTGTCGGATCAGTATTATTTGTTGTGTAGTAAATAGTTGCTGCTTCATCTGTGTAAAAAGTGACCGTTGACGGGAGAGTTGTTACATGTGTGGATCTATTGGCAAAGATTTGCTTATTTTCAATATAGGCCGTAACATTCGGGGCCGTTGAATCAGGAACTTTCGGAAACCATTCAAAATCTCCGCAGGCTGAAAGTGTCGCCGCTAAAATAATGTAAAGCGAAATAGATAATTTCTTCATGTCGGCCACCTTTTAAAATCTCGGGCGATTATACACTTTTAACGTCGGCTTTGTCAAACTTCAGGAGTGAAAAATCAATCACCCATTGATCAAAAACCTGCGCCTTGGCAACCCCGAACTTGTGCAAATCACTTCTTACCTGTTCGATGGATTTTTCCTGGGAAAGAGTTTGACGCTTTTTCGAGTAGAAAAGGTCGGCACAGGCGATGATCTTTTCTTCATTGGACAGCGGCAGCATGTCACGTAGTGGCAGAGGTAGCTTCTGATTAATAATATCTTCGACAGTAAGCCCGACCCCGATATGGCGTTCAGAGACCAGTGCGTGCCTTGGGAGCCCTGCTTTTTCAAGAATCTCTCTCCCTAAGACTCCGTGACAGATATATGGAGCCTTGCCGTGACAGTCGAGGTACGGTGCGTCAGTCATGGAAACCCCGATGTCGTGCAAAAGGGCTGCCTGTTCGATGAAAACCAGATCGAGCGTGCCGGCAAAGGAACAGCTTTTTGCTATCGCAAGAGCTTTTTTTGCCACATAACGGCTATGGTCTATAATGATCTGCAGAGCCAGTGGTGAAAAATGTTCGGCAAGAATTTTTTCAGGTTTCATTCTGCGAGTATCCATATCTTCTTGTGCCATGTCAAGAGCTGCCTGAATCCTTGACCGGGCCACCTGTTATCGGCTATCTTCTCAAAACTGAATTTGTTGTCAGAACGGGAGTTACTTTTATGTCCAGACCTACATGGGATGAATATTTTATGGAGATTACGCACCTTGTGGCCAAGCGTTCCACCTGTCTGCGGCGGCAGGTCGGATCAGTTCTCGTGAAAGACAAGAATATCCTCGCAACCGGCTACAATGGCTCTCCTGCAGGCGTTGCCCACTGCCTTGACGTCGGCTGCCTACGAGAAAAACTCGGTATCCCTTCAGGAGAACGGCATGAACTCTGCCGGGGGCTTCATGCTGAACAGAACGCAATTATTCAGGCGGCCAAGCATGGAACCAACATTGACGGCGCAACACTTTACTGCACGACAATGCCATGCATCATCTGCTCCAAAATGATTATCAATGCCGGGATCAAACGGGTTGTCTACGAGCATGGCTATCCCGATGCACTGGCAGCCGAAATGATCGCCGAGACCGGCATAACTGTTGATATGTTTACCGCAACGTTAGGTGAGGACAGTATATGAAATGCCCTTTCTGTGGGTTTGTCGACACAAAAGTTATCGATTCACGGCCTGACAAGGACAGCTCGGCCATAAGACGCCGACGCGAGTGCGAGTCATGCTCACGCCGTTTTACCACTCACGAAAGGATTGAAGAGTTCATGCCGATGATCCTGAAGAAGGATGGTCGCCGGGAAAGTTATGATCGCGGCAAGGTCATTGGTGGGATGAAAAAAGCGTGCGAGAAACGACCGGTATCTATCAATGATATTGAGGATATGGCGAGCCGGCTTGAATCCAGGCTCCTTGAGAGTGGCGAGAAAGAGATCCCGGGAACAGTTATCGGTGAATGGATCATGAATGAACTTCATGATGTCGATGAAGTTGCGTACGTCCGCTTTGCCTCGGTTTATCGTTCTTTCAGGGATATTACCGAGTTCATGTCCGAGCTGCAGGATCTGTTGAAGGGAGAGCAGGGCGGCGGGCGGCGTTTAAAGAAGGTGGATTTACGCAAAGGCGGGTTGTCCGGGTGAGCGCTTTTGCTGAAAAAATGATGAGAAGAGCACTTGCGCTTGCCCGCAAAGGCAGCGGCAAGACAGCGCCCAATCCGGCGGTAGGTGCTGTTGTCGTTAAAGACGGTGTAATAGTTGGTGAGGGGTGGCACAAAAAGGCCGGCACGCCCCATGCCGAGGTTCATGCCCTGAACCAGGCCGGGGGACTTGCCAGGGGTGCTGATCTTTATGTAACCCTTGAGCCCTGTTCCCATTTCGGCAAGACCCCCCCTTGCGCGGCGGCTGTTATCGCCGCAGGGATTGAAAGAGTTTTTGTCGGCATGATCGATCCGAATCCGCTGGTCAGCGGCAGGGGGATAGAAATGCTCAGAAAAGCCGGACTTGAGGTCGTGTCCGGAGTTCTGGCTTTGGACTGTCGCGAGCTCAATTTTCCTTTCATTAAGCATGTGACCAGCGGACTGCCGTTTGTAACCATGAAGAGTGCCATGACCATGGACGGCAAGAGTGCGGCGCTTTCCGGTGACTCAAAGTGGATAACCTGCGAAACTTCACGCAAACTGGTGCACCGACTCCGTGCTGGAGTCGACGCTGTCATGACCGGCTCCGGAACAGTGCTGGCAGATGATCCCCAGCTTACCGTCAGAATGGTTAAAGGGAGAAATCCTGTCAGGATCGTAGTTGACAGCAGTCTGCAGATCCCTGTCAATTGCCGGCTCATGAGCGATGCGGCAACAACTCCGGTTATTATTGCAACCCTCTGTAATGACCAGTCAAAAATTACCGCTTTGACTGAAAGAGGCGCTGAAGTGCTGCTTTGTGCCGGACAGGATGGCCGGGTTGATTTGGCTTTGTTGCTGGAAAAACTGGGCGCGCGCGGCATTCAGTCGATTCTGCTTGAAGCCGGCGAGCGTCTTTGCGGTGCAATGCTCCGTCAGCGGCTGATTGACAGGTTTTTACTCTTTTACGCACCGAAAATTCTAGGTGGTGACGGAAGAGGGCTCTTTGCCGGTGCCGGTGCTACTTTCATGAGGGATGCAGTTCAGCTTTCAATACATAAAGTGTCAAGGGTCGGTAACGATATCCTTGTCGAAGCGGCTCCGGAGGAGAGATGTTTACAGGACTGATAGAAGATGTGGGGAGGCTGCAGAAGCTGGAACGGCGGGGTGGCTCGGCAAAGCTTACGGTAGCAACCGTCATGCCTGCGGGCGAATTCCATCTGGGTGACTCCGTGGCGGTTAACGGAGTTTGTCTTACCGTCACAAGCATTGAAGCACCGCTGCTCACTTTCGATGTGTCGCCGGAGACTCTCGATAAATCAGGACTGGGCAAGCTCTCTGCCGGCGACAAGGTGAATCTTGAGCGGGCAATGCGCCTGTCTGACCGGCTTGGCGGGCATATCGTCAGCGGGCATATCGACTGCGTGGCAACCGTAACCGAGCGGCGGGAAGAGTCAGGCAATATTCTCTTTTCATTCAGACTCCCTGCTGAAAAATGTCGCTATATAATTGAAAAAGGGTCGGTGGCCATAGACGGTATCAGTCTTACTGTCAATCGTGTTACGTCCGAGAGCTTCTCGATCAACATCATTCCCCACACAGCAAAGATGACGACACTGGCTTTCAGAAAGCCGGGTGACACTGTCAATATTGAGACAGATATTATCGGCAAGTATGTTGAGAGACTGTTATCCGCTGCGGGCTCAGTGAAGGCGTCTGGCGGGATAAGCATGCAGCAGCTTCTGGAAAATGGCTTTGCCTGAGGTGCCGGTTAAAGACCTGAGGATTATTGCCAGCTAGCAACTATAACCGTTAACTCAAATTTCCTTATTAAACATTGACAATTATAGAACCGCATTGTATTTTGCGACACCTTTAATGTTGATGTCATAAGGAATGTTATGAATATAAATAATCAACAATACAAAGCCGCTGAACCGGGATTAAAACCGGGCAGGCGGCTTTTTTAGTTCACAAAGCATAAAACCGTTCTCACGCAACGACGCAACGACTCAACGAGAATCTTAAAACCTGAATCCGGTTGTGAATCTTTTTTTATTTCTGCCTTTCGTCGCGTCGTTGCGTGAGTCATTTTTTTGGCATTTTGGGAGCATTAACCCCTTAAAGGAGACGTTATGGCCACAGACTTTGAAAAAGGCAAACTCTACCAGTTGAGCATGTTTCAGCTGCTTCCCGACCCGGAGCAGCCGCGCAAATTCTTCGACGAGCAGGCGCTGGCCGATCTGACAGCTTCCATTTCCAGCCATGGTGTCCTTCAGCCGATTCTGGTGCGGGCAGGGGAGGGTGGCAAGTTTATCATCGTCTCCGGCGAGCGGCGTTATCAGGCGGCGAAGAATGCCGGTCTGGAAACTGTCCCGGCGATGATCACCGACGGAGAACCGGCGGAGATTTCCATTATCGAGAATCTGCTGCGGGAGAATCTGACGGCCATTGAGGAAGCGGAGGCGATTGAGCGGCTGCGGGCGGTGCATGATTACGGGCTGGCAGAGCTGTCAACAGCACTGGGGAAGTCGGATTCGACCATCTCGGAAATTCTCTCCCTGAATCGTTTACCGGCGGCAGTAAAGGACGACTGCCGCAATGATCCCAAGGCGATGCGCAGCATCCTTGGTCTTATTGCCAGACAGAAAACAGCCGAGAAGATGACAGCCCTCTACACCAAGTACAAGGAGAGCGGCCTGACCCGTGGTGAAATCAGGAAAAAGACCACGCCCAAGGTTATCAAGAAGCAGCTAACAGTGGCAGACGTCACCGGCTGGGCGGAAAAGCTCGATACCATAGTTATCGCCGACATGACCACTGAGCAGAAAACTGCCCTACTTCTGGAAGTTGAAAAACTGCGGGGCGTGGCCTATCAGAAAATTAAGCTGCTCAAGGCGTAAATGATTTCCTGGACAGCGCTGCAACGCAAAAATTTGGATACTAAGTTGTATGATATCGTAAAGTTACAGAATTCCGGCCGGCCGGAATTTCTAAATTACAGCTAGCAGTAGACGTAAAGTAAGTTCCAAGGTTTTTGCCACAGATCAAGGCCGAAGAGGCCGATTAGAACCATCTAGCTGCTGATCGATGATGCCTGAATTCATAAGCTGGCAAAGAGATGGTAAAGAGAGTGATTGAGAGTATGAAGTGCAGACTCAATTACGAATTGAAAGTTGATGTAGATCCGGTACTTGTTGAGTTGAATATGAAGGGAGTCACTCAAAGGCTTGACCTGGAAAAGCATATACATGTAGATAACTTGGAGACGGCATATACAGGTAGATGGAAGCATATACATGTATATACCAGAAGTCGTCTGATCAAGTACGAGTTGGATGAAATGAAAAATTTATTATCACAATCAATGAAAACGGGAGGGCAGGTATGAAAGCGATCAGCCTATGGGCGACAATCATTTGCGCCGTAATTTTAGCAGGGTGTGGCGGCGGTGGAGGCGGTTCTTCAAGCAATCTTGCAGCGCCGCAAGCGTCGTATATGTCGCCCCAGGTTTACGGAGAGAACCAACCTATCTCGTCGTTGGTGCCGACCATCACCGGTACGGCGACATCGTACAGTGTGACCCCTTCGCTGCCTGCCGGTCTGGCACTGGATGCGACTACTGGCTCCATTTCAGGTACGCCTGTCGCAGTCGCGGCAACCGCTGATTATACGATCAAGGTTACGGGACCAGGCGGTTCCACAACGACCAACGTACGCCTCACCGTAGTGCCGGTGGTCGCCGTTTCCAGGATGGTGGTGGTCAGTACGTCTGTCTCTCCGCTCGTGACGCTCAATGCAGCAGCCACGGGCCTCAGTGGCACGGTCTACGCCAAGGCCAGTGACGCGGGCGGCGTTTTTTGTGTGCCTGTTACGGTGAACGCCAGCGCCGGCAACTACGTGCTTGAACTCTCAACCCTGAGTTCCGCGAGCACGGGCCTCCATACCGGACAGGTTGTTGTGAACCTTTACACGGATGCCGGTTGCACAACGTCTCAAGCGATGCCGAGCGTGTGGGTAAATTACACGGTCAATGTCCTCGCCCCGGGCGGTGCGTGGTCAGGCAATCACTTGACTGTGCTGTCGTCAATCCAGGGTGCCCCCGAATGGGCCACGTTCCAGGGCAATGCCGCCCACACGGGATATGTGCCTGTCACGCTCGATCCCAACCAGTTCGACACGCGCTGGCAGATCTCGGTCCCTGCGTTCCTCTATTTCAACAGCAATTTCAATCTGGCTACGGTGACCACGGAAGGCGGAAAATTCTACATGGCAGGCGCCAATGCCGTCACTGCACGTAGCGAGTACGACGGCGCCACCCTGTGGAGCTTTAGCTTCAGCGGGTTGTCTTTTCCGTCTGTGAACCCGCCCGCCGTCAGAAACGGGATCGTCTACGTGGCGGCCGGACAGCAGTCATCGACCTACATGTACGCCTTCGATGCCATGACCGGTTCCAAGTTGTTCCAAACAGCCATGTCCTCCCAGTGGGAAAACTACCTCGCCCCCACCGTAGGGCCATCGGGAGTCTATACCAACGCGGGCACGTACGGTGGGATGTACGCGCTTAATTTTCAGGGAACCCAGCTGTATTTCGCAGGGACCTCACAGCAGTCCACTTGGACCCCAGCGGTCGATTCCGGCTCGGTGTATGCCTACACTGGTGATGCCCTGCGTGTGTTCGATCCGATCCTGGGTACGCTCAAGACGAGCATCACAAACCCAACATACGAGAACTACATTTACCAAATCGGCGGATCGGCGGTGCTGGGGGCTGCCAACTCAGTTTTCGCCGCGACTTACGCCAACAACGTTCTTAACGGCGGAGCGATAGGCAACTCGCTAGTGCACTTCAATCTACTATCGAACACTGTCGATTGGACCATCAAAGGTGTCTATCCGTCGACGCCTGCCTACGACAGCGGAATCATATACTCGGCTAACAACAATCCGCTTCGCTTGGAAGCGCGCTCCGAGGCTGACGGTACGCTGATCTGGTTTTGGACGCCTCCGGCATCGGGTGATACGAAATTCGTGAGCGAGGTTTTGCTCTCACAGAACGCCGTAATCATGAGCACGAATCTCTCGACGTACGCGATCGACCGGTCCACGCACCACGTGGTGTGGAGCTACCCGACGGCAGGGAATCTCGCGCTGTCTCCTAACGGCATCCTCTATATCGAGGGATACGGCGCAGGTAGCTCTACGACGACGCTTACCGCGATCAATGTCCATTGAAAGAGCAGTACAAGTAAAAACAGAGGGACAGACTCTGACATGGGACATATTTTGGAAGAGATGTTCCAACTCTCGGCACGACCCCACTTCCTACGGTCGGGGGTCAGCCTCACCACCGTTATACAAATCAAGAATTAAGAAAATGAGGAGGCATCAAAATGGTTGTCCCATATTTCAACCTCGCATTAACTAGCCTGAATACCGCTATGGGCCTTGGAAAAACGCTTCTTGATATCAGAGATTTTGCTAAGGCTCAAGAGACGTTGATTGATTTCAATAAAGCTATCATTGACGCGCAAAGCCAGATCATGATGGCCCAAAACGAGCAAACGGCGCTGAAACAACAAATTGAAGAACTTAAACAAGAATGTGTGAAACTGAAAGATTGGGGAGCCGAGCGACAACAATATACTAGAAAAGAAATAGCTTCTGGTGTTTTTGCTTATATTGCTAATGACTATGTGGGTAAGTTGCAGAATGCTCATAAGCTTTGTTGTAATTGTTTCGATAACCAAAAGAAATCTACACTCCAACAATTTGATATTCCAGTTGGTAGATATACCGGACTTTCTTGTCATAACGGTTGCCCCGATCTTAAATTTAGATATTACAGCGATGTTGTATAACCAAACGGGTTACACCTGCCAGAGCAGGTGAACCCTTGGCCCGTGTGCGCCCAGCATGGCGCGTGGCGCGTAAGCGCCATCTGTTTGACTGTGGTGGTCAAGCAGTGACTTGGAGGTGCAAGTCCTCTATGGACCCTGATGGTGGGAACCATTAGCCGGACGGCAAGGGTGTCCGTCGCGAGGCGGAATCTGAAGGAAGCCGCAGGCAAAGTCCCGGCCCGACGAACAGAAATCGCATAAGAGGCAGTCATATCCGGGCGAGAAGGCACGTAACTTCAAAGCCCTAAACCATCCAGAGGGTATGGCTGTAAATGCGGCGGGTATATGGGATGCATAATTCATAATTCAGGGGACACCATACTTAATTATAGCTTGACTTGTGAAGACACTTCCATTAGCGTCCGCACATGGCTAGAATCGCACGTGTCATAGCCTCCGGCATCCCACACCATGTTACCCAGCGGGGCAACCGGAGAATGCAGACCTTCTTCAGCGATGAAGACTACATGGCCTATCTCGCCCTGCTGAGAGATTGGTGCAGGAAGTGCGGTGTAACGATCTGGGCTTACTGCCTGATGCCAAACCATGTCCACCTTATTGCGGTTCCGGAAAGCGAGGAGAGCCTGCGCCGTGGTATCGGGGAGGCACACCGGCGCTACAGTCGACTGATCAATTTCCGTGAAAATTGGCGAGGCCATCTCTGGCAGGGCAGGTTTGCATCATTTCCCATGGATGAAGATTACCTTCTGGCTGCTGCCCGCTATGTGGAGATGAATCCAATAGCCGCCGGACTCGCGCAGGACGCCGCTGAGTGGCCTTGGAGCAGCGCCGGGGCACACCTGGCCGGAAGCGATGATGAACTGGTCACGGTAGCGCCCCTTTTGGAGATGGCCGGGGACTGGCGGTTATTTCTCAACGGAGCGGGACAAGAATCCCTGATCGATGACATCCGTAAGCATGAGCGAACCGGTCGACCGCTAGGCCGGGAGAGTTTTATCGAAAAGCTGGAAACGACACTTGAGCGGCCCTTGAGACGGGGGAAGCCGGGACCGAAAGGGAATGAGAATTAAGTATGGTGTCCCCGGAATTTTGAAAGGGAATGAGAATTAAGTATGGTGTCCCCGGAATTTTGGTGTCCCCGGAATTTATGTCCCCGGAATTTAAGCCCTCAGATTTTTTCCTGGCAGGCTATATTTGGTGCCATCAAGTGCGACAGTGAACTAACGGAAAAGATACTGAATAGTGAATAAATGGGATACCGAACAGCGATTTCAGTGCGTGAAATATCTCTATATAAGCCACTTGCAATAATAATCACAGCGATACCGCTATAACCGAGTTATCACGAACGGGCAAGGCTTACTGTGGGGCAACCAATTACTTGAAGGTTTCGAGAATGTACTCGGCTATAGCCTTGCCATCTTTTTTGGAAATAACATTTGTCTCGAATGCCGGCATTTTCTGATCAATGCCGTTTTGCATCGCTGCCATGACCTTTGAGGCATCTGTTATTCCTCGCCGGTCCAGGTCTTTTTTGTGCAGAGTCTTGTCAGACACGATAATGTTTCCGCCGTCTGGATGACAGCGGGAACAATGTCTTTCGAACAGCTCTTTGCCCGAAACCGCGGCTCCCTGTGCTAACCCGGATGCGAATACCGTCACTACCGCTAAAATTACCAAGAACATTTTCATACGCGTCCCTTTATGATAGAGAATTTCAAGGTCGTCATTATTGCCGATAAAGACCCTGTTTGCAAATAACTTTGCGCTTACATGGTTTGAAATATAAGCAACGTGGTCAGCAAGGCTTGGACAGAGGATTGAGCAAGGAAGCCGGGTGTCCAGGGTTGTTGGAAAATAAATCTGTCCCGCATTTCCTCGTTTATAATAACAATACAGATGGTAACAATACGGTTAATACGTTTGTTATCGATAGGTCAAGCATAAAGAACAGCATATGAGGTCAGGCTTGAAAGACTGCAAGAAGGTCGTTAAAGAAAGATCTTTAAGTTGCAGGCTTTCAGACCTGAGGTGAATTCGACCAAGTGCCGGATGAAAGGTATTTTAGCGGCTCTGGTTTGCCGATGAGTAGTGAATGAATCGCGCATGATCGAATGATCCTCAACCCCGACAATAAAAAAGGCAGCTTCAAAAGAAGCTACCCGACTGGTTTTTATGGATTTAATCGGTTTTAATTCAGGACGGTCAGCACTTGACTGCTCCTACCAGCTCCTTCAGACTCCCTATCCTGTTTTCAACCAGCCACTTTTCCATGCCGACAGCTATCTCTTGAGACGCCGCCGGGGTCAGGAAGTTGGCAGTGCCCACCTGCACAGCTGTTGCTCCCGCAAGGATGAATTCCAGAGCATCTGTCGCTGTCATTATTCCGCCTATGCCGATAACAGGGACTTTAACCGCCCTGGCGACCTGCCAGACCATCCGCAGTGCCACAGGTTTTATAGCCGGGCCGGAAAGCCCGCCGGTGATGTTTGCCAGAACCGGCCGCCTGGAATTGAGGTCAATCGCCATGCCAGTAAGAGTATTGATGAGTGAGAGGGCTTCTGCTCCGGCATCAACACAGGCTTTTGCCATTACGACAATATCAGTGACGTTCGGTGAGAGCTTTACTATCAGCGGTTTTGAAGTTGATTTTCTGACAAGCGCCACTACCTGAGAAGCTGCAGACGGGTCTGTGCCAAAAACTATTCCGCCCTGTTTGACATTCGGGCAGGAGATATTAACCTCAACCCCGGCCACTTCATTGATACCGTCGATCCTGGCAGCCAGTTCACCGTACTCTTCCAGAGAGTTACCGTAAAGATTGACAATAACCGGGGTCTTTACATCCCGCAGAAAAGGGAGTTTTTTCGCTATAAATGCTTCTATGCCGACATTTTGCAGGCCTATTGCATTCAACATCCCGCCGGGTGTCTCGACTATCCGCGGGGTATTGTTGCCGGCCTTCGGCTTAAGTGACAGGCCCTTGGTTATCATGGCGCCAATTGACTCCAGATCCATGTACTCTGCAAACTCCTCTCCATAGCCAAAAGTCCCGGAAGCGGTCATGACAGGATTGCGCATCTTTATTCCGGCTATTTCAACTGACATATCAGGTTTTATCATCTCTGACTCCACTTACTACGGTTTATTCAATTTATAGTTAGTCCCAGGAAAGATCAGTTGAATCGAATACCGGCCCATCCTTACAGACACAGCGATAATCCGGCGTTTCAATCGAATGATTGACCCCTTTGACAACACATCCAAGACAGGCGCCCATACCACAGGCCATGAAAGCTTCCAGTGAAACCTGACAGGGGACCTGCATTTCCTCGGCGACTCCAGCTACCGCACGCAACATCGGCATTGGTCCGCAGGCAAAAAGTCTCTTCGGTTTATTTCCATCTGCAAGGTGCTTCATCATGACCTGGGTTACAAGACCCCTGTCGCCTAAAGTTCCATCGTCCGTTGCCACATAGGTTTCAACACCAAGTCGCTCGAATTCGGTAATGCAGAGAACATCCTCCTTACTCCTCCCCCCGGCAAAGAGGCGCACTTTTTGCCCCTTTATAAGCTCTTTTGCCAGCAAATAGAGGGGCGCAAGGCCGACACCACCACCAATAAGAATTTTCTCTTCCTCATCTTCGCCGAGATAAAAACCCTTACCGAGTGGAGCTATGATATCAAGATAGTCACCTTGATGAAGGTCGGCGAGCATTCCGGTACCACGACCTACTATTTTATAAAGAATCTCCAGAAAAGTCTGCCGGCCACTATCAGTATAGGGAGTGATGAACGTCCCCATATCGTAAATTCCGAACGGGCGGCGCAGCAGCGGGTCAATAGCCTTACTGACCTTGACCATGACAAACTGCCCGGCTGAAGCACTCAGAACAGCTGGAGGAGCTGTCATCCGCATCCTGAAATAGCCTGGTGAAACCTCTATGTTTGTGAGAACTTGTGATTGAAACTGCATGGAAGAGATCTCCTTATCGATATTGCTTGACGTTTTTATATAACAGAGTGCTGCTTCAAAAGCAACGGCATCTGTAAGTCACTGTATTTACGCTTAAAAAATATGATAAAACCATGTTAGTCAGTTTCAAAATCTCACTTGTAAATTGAAATCCAATCTTATATAGTTCGCAAAGAATCATCATTAAATAATAGCTATATGAAGAGATGTAGTGAAAGCAGCCGTACTTTTATTACGCCAGTTACCAAGCTATCAGCTCAGATAGTTCAGACTAAGGGGGTATCAACTATGAAGGAGAGACGCCAATCATTTTTGAAGGTTCTTGTATTAATTTATGCCGTGATGTTCCTTGCATCCTGTTCAACTCTTACATCAATCCCACTTTTCGGCGTTACCGTGCAGGTAACGGATGAGGTTAATGCGCCGATTGCAGGAGCTATTGTGGAATCTTCGGATGGACAAAGAACAACGACCGGTACAGATGGAAACGCGTCCCTTAAATTCGGTAGTCTCGGGGTGCATATGATCACCGTCATGGCACAAAACCGTACGCCGGCAAGCTTCAGCGTTACCATGCCCCTTGATACCGGTAAAACATTACCCGCAAGGTTGGGAAAACCAGTGGAAATGAGCGCCAATGTCAATGTTAGTAGCAATATTAATATCGGCGGACAACTAACTGGGATGTATATGACAGCACTCTATCCAATGATATTTCAGTCAATGTTCACTGCCTACGGCTACAATATGGATCTTGTTCCCTACAAGCCTGGTGAATGGACAGAATGGGACTTCCACACTGACAAGCGAAATGAAATGACCATGCGCAAGGCTTTCCTTGCCAAGCTCGATAACAAGCAGGAATGGTGGCAGATTCGCATGAATAGCGACCGCAAGGATGATGCCATGGCCTTTGAAGTTCTGTTCAGTGCCGAACGCCAGTCGATCAGACGCATGCGCCAAAAAAGTGGTGAAGGTAAAGCTGCAGAGGTGCCGGTATCAGAAGGGTGGTATTCAGCACCTATGCAGTTGACTCCTGAATCCATCGAAGGGTCGGTGTCAAAAAGAGGTGTTGAAGTTACAGTGCCGGCCGGGAAGTTCAACGCAGATTTGCTTGAGTTTGCCTCTATGGGTTCGGAAGCCAAGGTGCGCATGTGGCGGGTGAAAGGTGTACCTGGCGGGGTGGTGAAAGTTGATTTGATTGAGAAGGAGAACGAGTCGCTCTGGTCCAGCGAACTGAAAGCTCACGGCAAAGGCGCTAAAACTATTCTAGGCTCATTTTAAACCATGGAAAAAGCAAAGGCGGCCAGATTGGTCGCCTTTGCTTTTTCAGTCATGCAACATTATTAATAAAAGTCGCAGCAGGTTAAAGCAGGAATTCCATCATCAGCGCATCCTCACCATTTTCGTAGTAGCGTTTTCTTCTCCCTGTTTCGATAAAACCGATTTTTTTATAAAGGGATATGGCCGGCAGATTTGAACCTCTCACCTCCAGGGAGACGAATTCAGCCCCGGCAGAGCGACAATTATCAATAACCTGCTGTACCAGAAGTCGTCCAACACCGCTGCCACGGAGGTCGGGATCGACGGCAACATCAAGAATATGGCCTTCGTCGAGGAGCTGCATTGGGCAGATATAGCCGATTAGCCTGCCTGAAGAGTCGAAGGCTGAGAGTGGAAATGCATGGGGAGAGTTGAGTTCGTCGATGAAGTGCTGCCTTAACCAGGGGCGGGGAAACGACTTGTTTTCTATTGCCAGAATCTGGTCAATATCTTCCAGGGTCATCGGGCAAATGAGTATTTCAGTTAAGATCGCAGTCATATGCCCCGGATAATATGCGATGCCGGATCACAAGTAAACTGCTTAATGGTTGTCAGTGTGGCGGTTGGAATGATTTGACTTTCATAGTGTAATGGCATATATTTTTCCGTCAATTCAGAGGAGGCAGATTTTGAGCGAAGAGCGCATTACCTATAAGGATTCTGGTGTTGACATTGATGCCGGCAACAGTTTCGTGAAAATGATAAAGCCTTTTGTCAAGGCTACCTCCCGTCCCGAAGTCATGGCTGACATTGGCGGTTTTGGTGGACTTTTTTCCCTTAACA
Source organism: uncultured delta proteobacterium (assembly GCA_963787125.1). Lineage (GTDB taxonomy): Bacteria > Desulfobacterota > Desulfuromonadia > Geobacterales > DSM-12255 > VEOV01. The sequence continues at coordinate 212,622 of CAWBBV010000012.1, read as the reverse complement.
GTTCCAAATACAAGAACCCTGTTCTTGTCTCCGGCACTGACGGTGTCGGCACAAAATTGAAGCTGGCATTCATGGCAGACCGCCATGAAACTGTCGGCATTGATCTTGTTGCCATGTGTGTCAACGATATCATTGTCCAGGGAGCAGAACCGCTCTTCTTTCTCGACTATCTGGCAACAGGGAAACTTGATCCAGCAAAAGCTGCAGATATAGTAAAGGGGATCGCTCAAGGCTGTATTCAGGCCGGTTGCGCACTTATCGGCGGTGAGACTGCCGAAATGCCAGGGTTTTATGCAGAAGGCGAATATGATATTGCCGGTTTTACTGTCGGCGTTGTTGAGAGGGACAATCTTATTGACGGGTCATCTATAACTGTTGGCAATAACCTCATCGGGATTGCTTCCTCAGGTCTGCATTCAAACGGCTACTCACTCGCCAGAAAAGTTATTTTCGAACGGATGGGGTTAGGTATCGACAGTATCCTTGCAGAAACAGGTAAAACAGTAGCCGATGAGCTCCTTACCCCGACAAGAATTTATGTCAAATCAATTCTGAACCTTCTGCGTGATTTCAAAATCAACGGTATTGCCCATATAACCGGCGGCGGCCTTCTGGAGAACATTCCCCGCGTTCTTCCCCATGGCTGTAAGGCGATTGTTCGCAAAGGTACCTGGCCACTTCTGCCCATTTTTAACATCCTGCAACACGCAGGCAATATTGAAGAGGCTGAGATGCACCGCACCCTCAACTGCGGTATCGGCATGGTGCTCGTAGTACCTGCAGAGCAGACTGATGACATCCTTATCAGGCTCTCAGGGTTAAACGAAAATGCTTATATCATCGGTGAAGTCGCCAAGTGCGAACATGGCAAAGAAGTTGTTGAAATGGTTTAGTATCTAAACCTGTTTCCCTTTATTAACTCAACGGTGAATAATGAACAGATCTAAAACCAGACTTGGTGTGCTTATCTCAGGCAACGGCACAAACCTTCAGGCTATTCTTGACCTTGTTGCAACGGGAGAACTCCAGGCTGAGGTAGTTTGTGTTATTAGTAACAAGGCAGATGCTTTTGGTCTGGAACGCGCCAGGAAGCAGGGCATAGCAGCGCTGTATATGGATCATCGCTCATTTTCAGGCCGGAGCGAATATGATGCGGCAGTTGTCGAAAATCTGCAGGCACACAATGTAGATCTGGTAATCCTTGCCGGTTTTATGCGCATTGTCACACCTGTTCTTCTGGGTGCATTTCCAAACAGGGTCATGAACATCCATCCGGCGCTTCTCCCGGCTTTTCCTGGTCTAGATGCCCAGAAGCAGGCTCTGGAATATGGCGTAAAACTTTCCGGCTGCACCGTTCATTTTGTCGACGCCGGTACAGATACAGGCCCGATCATTCTTCAAGCAGTTGTCCCTGTCCTTGAAAATGATACCGAAGCAACACTGTCACAAAGGATTCATCTGGAAGAACATAAGCTATACCCGGCAGCAATCCAGCTCTTTGCTCAAGGAAGACTGCAAGTCGAGGGAAGAAGGGTGCTAATTTCATGAATTACATCAGTACACGCGGCGGTATAGAGCCTATAGGATTCAAGGATGCGGTAATGATGGGACTCGCTACTGACGGTGGACTGCTGCTGCCGGAAAGCTTCCCGCTGTTCTCAGTTGAAACCATTGAATCATGGCGCTCCTTGACCTATCAGGAGTTGGCATTCAATATTATTGCTCCGTTTGCCGACGACATACCTGCCGCAGATCTTAAACTGCTCATTGACCGTTCATATTTGTCCTTCAAGCATCCCGAAATCACCCCGCTGATTCACAAAAACGGCATCCATATACTGGAGCTCTTTCACGGCCCGACCTTTGCTTTCAAGGACGTTGCCCTGCAACTGCTTGGCAACATCTTTGAGTATCTGCTTAAAGAGCGTGGCGAGAAGATGAACATCGTTGGCGCAACTTCTGGAGATACCGGTAGCGCAGCTATTTACGGAGTACGTGGTAAAGAGAACATTAACATTTTTATCCTTCACCCTCACGGCAGAACTTCAAAAACTCAGGCTTTGCAGATGACAACGGTGACTGATGCCAATGTTTACAATATAGCGGTAAACGGCACTTTCGATGATTGCCAGAATATTGTCAAAGCTCTTTTCAGCGACATCCCTTTCAAGCAAAAACACTCACTGGGCGCGGTCAACTCCATCAACTGGGCACGGGTGCTGGCACAGGTCGTCTACTACTTCTACGCCTGGCTTAAAGTTACCGCCAACGGCACCAGGAATGTTGTTTTTTCCGTTCCTACCGGCAATTTTGGTGATATTTTCGCAGGCTATGTAGCCAAACGGATCGGTCTGCCGCTTAATAAACTTATCCTTGCCACAAACGAAAATAACATCCTGACGCGTATGATCAACGCTGGTGATTACTCGACCGACAAGGTTGTTGCGACTCTTTCTCCTTCAATGGATATTCAGGTCGCTTCAAATTTTGAACGTTACCTTTTCTACCTTTTTGATGAGAATCCATCCAGAGTTAACTCGGCACTGACATCATTTGCGACTACGGGAAAGATGGAGTTTTCAAAAGAAGAGCTTCAACGTGTCCATCAGGATTTCAACTCCTGTTCTGTTAATAGGGTGGAAACGCTACAAACAATCTCTGATTTTAAACAAAATTATGACTACCTTCTTGACCCGCATACAGCTGTTGGTGTCAGAGCAGCGCTGAACTCAGGGATTAGCGGTTGTGAAATGGTCTGCCTGGCTACTGCTCATCCGGCTAAATTTGGTGAAGCGGTAAAGCTGGCAACAGGAATAGAGCCTGAACTGCCGCCTGGACTAAACGGTCTTGAGTCTTTGCAATCGCGTTGCGAAACCATGACAGCAGAACTTTCAACACTCAGGGATTTCGTTGAGAAAAATGCGATTTAGATCTTGCATTCGTTTACAGCTCAAGCAACTATCTATTTGGTATTGCATTTTAAGGAAGTATTGCCATTTCTGGCGATTATCACCATAACACGGGAGGAAGAATGAAAAGAATCGTTTCACTTGCATCCGCACTGTTACTGCTCGCTTCTGTAGCAGTTGCAGCCGAACCTGCAGTAAAACCGGCCGCACCGCAGGCAGCTCCTGCAGCTACAACCAAGTCGTCAGTATCACTGACCAGTGCCGACTGCGTCAAATGCCACGCTAAACCCCCAGCAGACATTGAGGCAAAGGGCAAGGCGCACAAGACCAAGGTAACTTGTCAAGACTGTCACAACGGTCACCCGCCGACAAACAAGAAGATCATCCCGCTCTGCGGTCAGTGCCATGAAGGTAAACCTCACTTCAAACTTGGTGGCTGCCTCCAGTGCCACAGGAATCCTCACCAGCCAAAAGAGATCGTCTTTGGTCGTGACGTGACTGATCCTTGTCTGACCTGTCACTCCCCTCAGATTGCCCAACTCAAGGCTAGTCCGAGCAAGCACAGCAAACTTAACTGTTCTTTCTGCCACGACGTTCATGGCAAAATCCCGCAGTGTACCCAGTGCCACAAGGCTCATGCTGCCGATCAGGGCCCTGGCGATTGCAAGAAATGCCACAAAGCTCATATGCCTAAAGCTGTTGCCTACGCAGCTGACACACCGTCCAAACAGTGCGCCGCCTGTCACGCAAAAGCGTTCAACATGCTTGTCGCCAGCAAAGCAAAGCATAAGGCACTGCTCTGCGTAACCTGTCACCAGGAAAAACACAAGATGATCCCTAAATGTCAGGATTGCCACGGTGTTCCTCATGCCGCCGGCATCATGAGCAAATTCCCGAAATGCGGCGATTGCCACGGTATTGCTCACGACCTGAACAATTGGACTACAGCTCCATCAGCTGCACCAACTTCTTCAGCGCCAGCTGCGGACACTGCCAAGAAACCAGCTGCACACAAGAAAAAGTAGTGTATTAATCTGTATGCGTTAAAATGGGGAGTGTCTTCTAGACACTCCCCATTTTTTTGGAGATAAACACCTATGAACTGGAACGAAGTAGACACGGTCTTATTAGACATGGATGGCACGCTCCTGGATCGTCATTTTGACGACCATTTCTGGCTGGAACATGTGCCAAAACGTTACGCTGCAAAGAACGTGATTTCTCTTGAAACTGCCAAGGTGGAGCTTTACGCCATGTTTAAGTCGCAGGAAAACAGTCTTAACTGGACAGATTTAGACTACTGGTCAGAGCAACTCGGGCTTGATATTCCGTTGCTTAAAAACGAAATTGATCACCTGATTGCCATTCATCCTGATGTGATTGAGTTTCTGGAATTTTTGCGCAGAAAGGGCAAAGGCGTGCACCTTGTGACGAACGCCCATGGTAAAACTTTATCGCTCAAAATGAAAAAGACCAGCTTGGGTCCCTATTTTGACACGATTATCTCAGCTCACGAACTGGGGTTACCCAAAGAAGATGTTGCATTCTGGGGAGAGTTACAAAAGAGAATCCCTTATGAACCGTCAAGAACACTGCTTGGGGAAGACAGTGAGACAAATCTTGACACTGCATCTGCGTTCGGCATCCGTTTTCTGATCTTTGTCAGCAGTTCAAGTTCGTCATTGTTACCAAAACCATCAGCTCGCTTCCAGTCTGTACATACCTTCGCAGAGCTTATTCGGGGAGAACAGGCAGCGCGAAGTAAAAGGTAGCACCTTTGCCCGGTGTTCCTTCTGCCCATATTTCACCACCGTGGCAAAGGACAATCCTCCTGACAGTGGCAAGACCGATTCCTGTGCCGGCGATCTTTTCCGAGCCACTCAACCTGCTGAACGGCTTAAAAAGACGACCAGACTCTTTCATGTCAAATCCGGCGCCGTTGTCCCTCAGAACAAAGACTTTTTTGCCATCATACTCTTCAATGGTGAAGGAGATTTTGACGGAAGAAATTAGTTGAGTGTATTTCCAGGCATTCCCCAGAAGATTGCGCAACATTACCTTAAGGAGTTGCGCGTCACCCCTTGTGAGCAGCGACTCACCCAGCGTCAAGTTAACAGGGTGCTCTGGATACTGAGATCTGAGTTCCATGGCAATCTCTTCAGCCAGAACCCCAAGGTCGACAGCTTCCTGCTGAATCACTCCATTCTGGCCGGTTGCCGAGAGGCGCAGGATCGCCTCCAGCATCTCTTCCAGGGCCGTGCAGGATTCAGCAATGCTGGCGATCAGAAAATGACTGTTTTCGTCAATCGAATCGGCTGCCCCGTGTGTTAAGGCATCGGCGGCAACTGCTATTCTGGCAAGGTAGTTTTTCATGTCGTGGGAGAGGGTGTAACTAAAAGCTTCAAGCTCCTTATTGGCAGCCATCAATTTCCAGGTTTTCTTTTCAAGGTCGCAGGTGATTGCATTGTATCTGTCATCCAGCAGTTTACGCTCGGTAACATCACGTACTACTTCAATACCGGCAACTATGTTACCGTCATCATCAAGAAGGGGAGAGGAGATGATTTCGACGTGAATTAGACCTCTTCTGGAGTGTTGCGAGGAGGTAATTATGCGGTTTGAGCGGCCCTCTCTGAAAGCTTTTTGTAGATGGCACTCAGGGCAGACAGTGTCACGCTTATGGTAACCTATGTAGCAGAATTTCCCTTTTTGGTCACCCATAAGGTCAATGTGCCGTTTGTTCTGATAGATAACCTTCAGATCGAGACTCTGAATGCTGACAGCATCACCAAGAGAGTCCAGAATAGATGCCGTACCGCTTCGGAGGAATTGTTCTATCTGCCAAGACACCTAAATTACTCCAGATTATCTTCAATTCTGATCAGGTTACTGCTTTCACGAATCATCTCAAGAGCGTCGATTTCAGCAAGTGCGGCCTGAATGTCGCTCTCTGCGGCTTCATGGGTAATGATGACAATCGGCACATAATCACCGCTGCGGCCAGTCTGAATCATCGACTCTATACTGATATTGTATTTCCCCAGTGCTCCGGCAATTGTTGCCAGTACACCGGGTTTGTCGACTGCGCTGAAACGAAGATAATAGCGACTGACACTCTCGCCAATCGGTTTGATAGCGAGTGAGGTGATGCTGCTGTCAAGAAAACCGCGGGCTGAAACCCTCTGCCCGACCCCGGCCAGTATATTTCTGGATATATCCATCAGATCGCCGACGACAGCACTGGCAGTCGGCTCCATGCCGGCACCGCGACCATAAAACATGACCGGACCGACAAAGTCTCCGGTAAGCCTGATGGCATTAAAAGCACCGTCAACATCAGCCATTGGGTAGTGCACCGGGATCATGGTCGGATGAACTCTAGCCTCGATCCGGTCACCGTCACGCTTGCCTATAGCAAGCAACTTGATCCTGTAACCGAACTGCTGGGCAAAACTTATATCTATAGCGGAAATTGAGGTTATGCCTTCAGTATAAATCTGATCAAACTGTACTTTTGTACCAAAACAGAGTGACAGCAACAGGGAAAGCTTGTGGGCAGTGTCAATCCCTTCAATATCGAATGTTGGGTCAGCCTCTGCGTAACCAAGATCCTGGGCGCTTTTCAGGACATCCTTAAAATCGAGACCTTCCTTGGTCATTTTGGTAAGTATGTAGTTACAGGTGCCATTGAGAATACCAAGAATAGTGTTGAAGCGGTTTGCCGCCATATTACCCTTGATAGCAGCCAGAACCGGTATCCCGCCACCGACAGCAGCTTCGTAAAGGACTTCAACCCCGGCAACTGCCGCAGCGGCATAGATTTGATCGCCATGGAGGGCAAGCAGCGCCTTGTTAGCGGTAACAACATGCTTGCCGGCGGCAATTGCCTGCAGAACAAAACTTTTTGCCGGCTCATAGCCGCCGATCAGTTCAATGACTATGCTGATTTCAGGGTCATTGATAATTTCCTTCACATCAGGTGTCAGTACCCCGGGAAGCAGTTTAACACCACGGTCAGTGGACGTATCCAGATCAGCGATCTTTTTAAGAATCAGTCTGGCGCCAAGCTTGTCAGATATCAACCCGGCATTATCAGTCAAGAGCCTGACAACGCCTGTTCCAACGGTGCCAAAACCAATAAGCCCAACATAAATATCTTTCATGATCTCTCTCATTTAATTGAAATATTTACTTGATTTCCGGCAGACTCTTGGCAATTTCATCAAGTATCCCGTTAACAAAAGCTGGCGTCTCTTCACTGCCGAATTTCTTGGCGATTTCGATTGCTTCATTGATCGTGACATTTTTAGGGATATCTTTGCGGTAAATGAGTTCATAAGCAGCAAGCCGGATGATTGCCAGGTCTATCTTCGACATCCGCGAAATAGACCAGTTCGGTGACTTGGCACTGATCTGTGTATCGAGCTCTGCACTCTTGTCAAGAATTCCATTTAGAAGTTCAGCGGCAAAAGCCTTGGCAGCCGGCTTAAAGTGATTGGATTCCCAGAATAAGTGTATTGCTTCTCTCGGCTGAGAAGGGCTTAGTTCAATCGCGTAGAGAGCCTGAACTGCGTTTTCACGACCTTCTCTTCTAACCCCCACTAGACAAGCTCCTTAAAAACATTTACCGTCTCAATTGCAGTAACAGCCGCATCAAAACCTTTGTTACCTGCTTTTGTGCCGGCCCGCTCAACTGCCTGCTCGATAGTGTCGGTGGTGAGCACCCCGAATATCACCGGCACGCCGCTGTCAAGGGAGACGTGTGCCACACCTTTGGAGACCTCGGAGGCAACATAGTCAAAATGAGGTGTTGAACCGCGAATAACCGCACCGAGGCAGATAATGGCATCGTATTTCTTCCGGGCAGCCATTTTACTTGCGGCAAGCGGGATCTCAAATGCTCCAGGAATTCGAAGCACGTCAATTTGCTTATCAGCAGCACCGTGGCGAATAAGCGCATCCAGTGCACCTTCAAGCAGTCGTTCACCAATGAAGCTGTTAAAACGAGCGACTATTATGCCGAACGAAAGCCCCTTGGCATCCAGTTTCCCTTCAATAAAATTAGGCATGACAACCTCCAAATTACTTAATAATAAGTTTTAAAAATTTTCCAGCAGATGGCCCATTTTCTCGCGTTTGGTCTGCAGGTATTTCAGGTTCGTTGCGGTGGGTTCAACCTCGATTGGAATACGATCAACTATATTGATGCCGTACCCTTCAAGCCCGACTACTTTTTTCGGATTATTGGTCATGAGGCGGATGTTTTTAATCCCTAGATTAACCAGAATTTGAGCGCCGATACCGTAGTCACGCAGATCAGCCTTAAAGCCGAGCTCAAGATTGGCTTCAACGGTATCTTTCCCCTGATCCTGAAGAGAGTAGGCTTTCAACTTATTGATAAGTCCTATGCCTCGCCCTTCCTGACGCATATACAGAATGACGCCACGGCCAGCCCGCTCAACCATTGCCATGGCATTATGAAGCTGTTCGCCGCAGTCACATCTGCCGCTGCCGAAAACATCACCAGTCATGCATTCTGAATGGACTCTCACCAGAACCGGCTCGTCAGTTGAGAGATCACCTTTGATAAGAGCAAGGTGCTCAAGTTGATCCACATCGTTCTGAAAAGCTATTGCAGTAAAATCTCCGCCGTAAATCGTCGGTATAGGCACTTCAACAGCACGACGTACGAGTGATTCATTCTTCATTCTGTAGGCAACAAGGTCGGCAACAGAACAGATCTTTAACCCATGCTCAACTGCAAATTTTCTCAGTTCCGGCATTCTCGACATGGTGCCGTCATCATTCATGATTTCGCAGATGACCCCGGCAGGTTTCAGCCCTGCCAGTTTGGCAAGGTCAACAGAGCCTTCAGTCTGGCCGGTTCGAACCAGAACCCCGCCACTGCGTGCTCGCAGCGGGAAAATATGCCCGGGACGAGCCAGATCATCTGCTTTGCAGTCAGCAGCTACTGCAGTGAGAATCGTATGTGCCCGGTCAGCAGCCGAGATCCCGGTTGTAACCCCTTTTTTGGCTTCGATTGAAACAGTAAAGGCAGTTCCAAAAGAAGAGGTATTGGCAGAAACCATTGGCGGAAGTCTGAGAGAATCGCACTTATCGGGGGTAAGGGTAAGACAGATCAGACCACGACCAAACTTTGCCATAAAGTTTATCGCCTCTGGTGTGACCATCTCGGCAGCCATGGTTAGATCACCTTCATTCTCACGATCTTCATCATCCACGAGAATGACCATCTTCCCCTGGCGAATCTCTTCAACTGCTTCTTCTATAGTTGCTATCGGCATGGATAAATAGTCCTTGATAAGATGTTGTGGAAAGCCAATCAAACTGTTTTTATAACAGAATATTCTGTCAACTAACAGTAAAAAAGTCTCAAATGGTTCTACTCCCCATAAATCAGATTAACCCTGATTTGGTAACTTCAATATCTGCCATTTTCTGGTATATTAAAATAATGCTGAGGGTATTCACAGTCAGAAGAGCATTATTTACGAATGAGGGATTTGGATGCCTGAAGAAAAACCGATCATACTGATTGTTGATGATATATCTGAGAATGTGCATATTCTTGGCGATCTTCTCTCCGGCGACTACAGGACTTTTTTTGCCATGGACGGCAATGAAGCGCTTAAACAGGCTGAAAAACTAAAACCTGACTTGATCCTTCTCGACGTAATGATGCCGGGCATGGATGGTTACAAGGTGTGCCATTATCTGAAAAACAGTAAAAGTCTTTGTGATATCCCGGTTATATTCATAACCGCCCTGGATCGGTCAGAAGACGAGTCTATCGGACTCAAACTTGGCGCCGTCGACTATATTATCAAACCCTTCAATCCTGGTCTTGTTAAATTGAGAGTTCACAACCATATGCAGCTCAAGCTTCATCAGGATCTGCTGAAAGCTAAAACTGTCGAACTTGAAGACGCTCTTGCAAAAATCAAGGTTTTAAGTGGCATTATCCCTATCTGCTCCTCCTGCAAAAAAATAAGAGATGATGCCGGTTACTGGCAGCAGGTCGAAGAGTACATCAGCCAACATACTGAAGCTGAATTCAGTCACGGTATCTGTAACGACTGCCTCCAAACGCTTTATCCTGAATATTCAGAAAGAGTTCAGAGGAAGATCACGTGAACAACCCCCACTCATTACATAAGTTGCGACAGGTGATAAGCGAATTGTCAACCAGCCACCTCCCTGGCAAGGAAGGACCACTTAAACTTGCCATGATCGCCCTTTTGGCCGGCGGTCATATCCTTATTGAGGATATACCCGGACTTGGTAAAACTACTCTCGCGATTGCGCTTGCCGGATCCCTCGGGCTCACATTTGGCCGGGTGCAGTGCACCAGCGATCTCCTCCCGTCTGACATCACCGGCCTGACCATCTTCGATCGCCACGAAAACAGGTTTCGTTTTGTCAAGGGACCAATCTTCAATAACATATTGCTTGTAGATGAGATCAATCGTGCCATGCCCAAGACCCAGAGCGCCCTGTTGGAGGCGATGGAAGAGCAGAGGGTGACTGCCGATGGTGAAACCTATCTGCTCCCGGATCCATTTCTGGTGATAGCGACCCAGAACCCGTCCGAGCAGGTTGGCACATACCCACTGCCCGAATCACAACTTGATCGCTTCCTGATAAGAACCGGTATGGGGTATCCTGCGGAGGAGATCGAAAAAGCGATTATCCGTTACGGCAGCATTAGGGACGATATCCGCTCCATAAAACCGCTTGTAGGCCATGCTGAAATTTCTGCCGGGATACAGTGTGTCAGGAACAGCATCTTCCTCTCGGAAAAACTGGCTGACTATATCTACCGGATTGCTGCGGCGACCAGGAATCACCCGCTAATCCTGACAGGGATATCTACCCGCGGAGCAATAAATCTGGCCGAAGCTGCCAAAGCAAATGCGCTCCTTGCTGAACGGGATTTTGTCCTTCCGGAAGACATCAAGGAACTGACCACTGCTGTCGGGGCGCATAGACTTCTGCTGCGTCCGGGTTACGAAGCGATTGACAAGGAGGGCCTATTAAAAGAACTGCTGACATCAATTCCGATCCCCCTGTCATAAAGATCAATACTGCCGGAACTCTTTATATTCTCCTCACTATTTTACTCGGACTGGCTGCCGTCAATACCGGTAATAACCTCCTGTTCCTTGTTGTCGCCTCCATGCTCGGGTTTATGGCTGTAAGCGGCATTTTTGGTTTACGTAACCTCCAAAAACTGGAACTCTCTCTCAAATTTCCGGATGAAATCTACTGTGGTATCCCGTCACAGCTGATACTGCAGCTGAGTTCAAAAAGAACACTTCTCCCACACTTCCTCCTAAAACTCCATCTCCAGGGAACATCTGCAGCGTTTCACATTCTCAAACCAGCAGAAAACCACGAACGTAAAATTCTTGTCACCTTCAAGTCACGCGGGCGTGGCTTAATTGCCAAGGCAACTGTTACCTCACCGTTTCCAGTGAATTTTTTTGTACGCAGCAATCTCCTCACTCTTTCGGCAGACTATCTTGTCTTTCCACAACCTTTTCCTCTCCCAGGTGGCTGGCAGGGTGAGGACTTCAAGCAGACAGGCAGTCTCGCTCAACTGCAGAAAGGGAGCGGCGGCGAAACAGTCTCTATCGGCTTGTATACAGGTGCCGAGCCGCTGAAACAGATTCACTGGAAGCTCTCGGCCAGACATGATGATCTTCTGGTTAAGGAGATGACAAGTGAAAGCGGCAAGCCGGTTATCATCGAGTTTGACCTGCTACCCGGGAACATTGAAGAGCGCCTTGGGCACGCCGCTTTTTTGATAAACAGTCTAATGGCCGAAGGGGCAGCTGTTGGTATAAAACTTGGCGAAGCAGCGATCTTGCCGGGTATTTCACGTGGTCATCGTTTGAGAATGCTGGGTGAGTTGGCTAATTATGCTGCGTCTTAAAAATATTCTCAACATTCTCCTCTATTTTGCCACTACACTCGGTTATCTGCCGCTGGCCCCCTATTTACAGCCGTTTCCAAGAGCTGCTCTGCCAGCTGCTGTTCTTTATGCAGTTGTGGCAGACCGCCGTGGTTTAGAGCTGAAGGGGAGGGCAGCACTGGTTGCTTCAATCGGCTGTTTTCTCATCTATTTTATGCAATTCAGTCGTTACAACCTGGTCGAACCGGCCGTAAACATGCTCGTCATTTTTCTGGCAATCCGGGTAGCATCTGAGAAATCTACAAGAAACTTCCTCCAGACGCTGACACTGTCACTTTTCTGTCTTGCCGCTTCAACACTGTACAACCTGAGCCCCGGTTTTATCCTTTTTCTGGTTCTGTTGTTGCTTACATTTACCGTCTCAATGGTGCTGCTTACCTTCGAGAGCAACGCCTCCGGTTTCACTCCAGATAAAAAAGAGCTTCGTTCCATACTAACAGTGGCTTTACTGCTGCCGCTCTTAGCTACACCTATGATCTTCATCCTCTTTTTTATCCTTCCACGCACCCAGCTACCTCTCTGGCACGGCCTGTCAAGAGCCGGTGCAGAGAAAAGCGGCATCAGTGAAACCGTTAAAGCAGGTGAGAAAAGCAGTATCAGCAGCGGTAGCGGAATCGTCTTCAGGGCAGAAATGCCTAAACAACCACTAAACAATCTCTACTGGCGCGCCATTGTTCTAAATACAATCAAGGATGAAAGCTGGATCCGGCAGACACCGCCGCCGGAAAAAAATATCAGCCGCCAAGGGGACGAGGTTACGCAAAATTTCTTCCTTGAGCCGGGAAGGCTCCAATATCTGCCGACATTGAATCTGCCTGAAAAACTCATTGGCTTTCGCGGCGCGGCTCAGAATGACCGGATTTTCACGGCGTCAGGTTTGACAGGGGGCAGACGGAGCTATCAAGTTATTTCAAGAGCGGGAGCCAATCTTGCCACCGTTGGCAAGCTGAACACTAATTTCTACTCCACTCCTCCAGAGTACCCGCCTCAGCGCCTGAAGAGTCTTGTTTCACGGGCAATTACAGGGATTCAAAATGATCAGGAAAAATATGAAGCACTAGAAAGAGTTTTTGCAGCTCTGAAACTTTCCTATGCCGCCAGCGGTCTGCCGACAGGAGCTGATGCCGTCGATAAATTTCTTTTTGATGGCAAAAAAGGTCACTGTGAACTGTTTGCCATAGCCTTTGCCACAGCTCTCAGGCTGGGAGGGATCCCTTCACGGCTTGTGGGGGGCTATTATGGCGGCGACTACAACGAGATGGCTGGTTACTACATTGTTACCGAAGAGAGGGCTCACGTCTGGGTTGAGGTCTGGTTGGGAAAAAGCGGCTGGACGAATGTTGATCCGAGTCGTTATGCCGTGAATTTCGAAGAGGGTTTTTCCAAAAAACACTCAGCAAATGAACTGCGACTGCGGCTCTTCTTTGACTCGCTTTCCTACTATTGGAACAGATTGGTTATCACGTACGACTTCGAAAGTCAGTTTAACGCTGCCAGTCGGGCAGGTGCAGAGATCAAAGAGCTACGTGCGGCAAAAGTCCCGACTCGTAAAATCGTGCTGACAGCCATCTGGTTACTGCTTCTCTACGGAAGCTTTCTCCTTGTAACCAGTAGACGCGTGACAGCTGAAGAGCGGCTGTTAAAAAGGTTCAAGCAGATTGTTCTGATTAACTACGGGGTCGATATCCGTCCTTCATCAGGTCTGCATGAAGCGGTGAAGTCTATTGATAATGCGGCGGTCAGGCGCTTTGTCGATATCTATAGCGAGGCACTCTATAAGGACAGATTGTTGACAAAGGAAGAACGGGTTTTACTGGCACAACTTCTGAGTGAAATAGGGAAGAGGTGAAAGACGTTATCAAACTCCAAAAACCTGCGAAAGCAAGTGAAAGCCAATAACAACCCCCGAATCCATGCCGTAAACCAGCCTTAGCGGCTATCCAGTTACAGTTTTTAGAAAGGTCAAAAGAGAGAATTACTTTTGAACATTGTGTTTTTTGCCAGAGGACCGTCCGTACCCGGTCACAGTTATTAAGTACCCCTGTAAAGCTTCTACAGTATAGAGAACAACTTCCTTGAAAACTTTATAATCGCTTGACACCACCCCCTTTTCTCAAGATAATCAGCAGACTGACTAAATTTGCCCTGTACCACCGCTGGAGGTTCCCACGTGAAAAAGTATACTGTACCGCTACTGTTAAACCTGCTCTTCATCACTACTGTTTCGGCAGAGAATGTCCCGCTGAAACTCTCCTTGAAAGAGGCGGTCAAACTCTCCCTTGAACGTAACCTTGATTTGAAGGCAGAGCTCTACAATCCTGCCCAGGCGGAGGCCGATGTCAGAAAAAATCGCGCCATTTACGAACTCCATTTAACGCTCGACTCTTCCTACAAGGATTCAAGACTCTATTCTCCCGGTTTAGGCAAAAGCTATGATCAAAGCACTTTCAGGATTACTCCAGGAGCCTTCCAACTGTTGCCGTCAGGCGGAACTCTTGCTGTTAACTACCAGAATGCCAAGGAGACCAACAGTACGGTAGCGGCTCCGGCTCTCGGTTCTTTCTGGAACTCCACCCTCGGGCTTACCCTGAGCCAGCCGTTACTGAAAAATTTCGGCAGAGAATCAACCGAGCTTGGAATTAAGGTTTCAGAAGTTTCCAAGGAGACCTCCCTGATTCATCTTAAAAGCCGGATTCTGACAACTGTTGCCCAGGTTCGGACCGAGTATTTCCGACTTGTCAGCTACCGTGAGGACCTTGATTCGAGAAAAACTTCCCTTGAACTTGCCCAAAAAGTTCTTTCCGACACAGAAGCGAGGGTAAAGGCGGGTGTTCTCCCGGCTATGGAGATACTAAACGCCCAGTTTGGTGTTTCTTCCCGGCAAAAGGAGCTAATCGATGCCGAAAAGCTGGTCAATGATCAGGTTGATATACTTTCCCAGCTTATCCGCCTGGATAAATTCAGTGAGATAGAAACCACAGACAAACCTGACCGGGCAACAATTACCATGAATGAAGAGGATGCTTTGAAGAGTGCACTTTCAGTCAGGCCCGAAATAGATGAACTCAGGAGTCAGCTGAAAGGGTACGAACTCCAGGCGGCAGTCGCAAAAAACATGACCAAGCCGTCACTCAATCTTGTTTCAACAGTCGGCCTCACCGGTATTGACAAGGATTACGGGCGCAATAATGAGCGTCTCGGCTCGCTTGATTATCCTTACTGGAGTGTCGGAATCCAGCTCGATTATCCGCTGGGGAATCAGGCAGCTGAGAGTGATTATGTAAAAAGTCGCTTGAAGGTTGATCAGACAACAGTGCAGATAAACAGTCTTAAATCCTCCATTGAGAATGAGGTAAAAATCGCTATTCGAGCCGTTAACTCCAGCTACAAGCAGCTTGATGTGGCTGACAGAGCCAGGCTTTATGCTGATGAGCGGGTAAAGGCCTATTTGAAGAAGAGTGAAGTCGGCCTGGCAACTACCAAGGATCTTCTTGATGTGGAAAATGATCTTGCCACTGCCCGGGCGAATCAGATCAAGGCTGAAGTCCTTTATGCAACTTCGGTCAATCAGTACTGGAAATCCACTGGTGAACTGCTCGAACGTGAAGGTATCAAAATTGATTCGGCAGGATCTGACGCGCTTTACAAAGAGGTGAAATAGTGAAGTTTAGGGGAAGAAGTCTGGTTCTAGTTGCTATAATTCTGGCTACGGTTTCATGTGGCAAAGGAAAAGGATCGGAAAAGCCAAAAGGGAGGCCGCCGGCGCCGGTAGTAATTGCTACGGCAGTGATAAAAACGGTACCGGTATATCTGGAGGCCATCGGCAATGTGGAAGCCCTTGCCCAGGTAAGCATCAAGTCAATGGTCAACGGTGAAATCAAGAAAGTTCACTTTAAAGAGGGCCAGGATGTAGTCAAAGGTGAAGTTCTTTTTACTATTGATTCACGCCCTTCCGAAGCCGCCATTAAAAAAGGTGAGGCGGATCTTGCCAGGATCAAGGCGCAGCTTGCAAATGCCAGGACAAATACAGAGAGATATGGAAAGCTGGTTAAAGACGGTATCGTTACAGCCGAGCAGTATGATGTCTACCGGACTTCAGCTGAGTCTCTTGAGGCCGATCTGGCATCGCAGCAGGCCAATATTGATTCTCTGAAGGTTCAGCTCTCCTACTGCACTATCCGCTCACCGATAACAGGCCGTACCGGCAACCTGTTGATAACTGCCGGCAATGTGGTCAAGGCGAACGACACCCTTTCCCTGGTGACGATCAACCAGCTGACACCCATAGCAGTTTCGTTCAATATTCCTGAACCTGAACTTGCCAAAGCAAGAAACGCCATGTCAAAGGGTGCTCTTCTGGCTGAAGCTCTCCCCTCCGGAGATTCAGGCAAACCGGAGCAGGGGAAGGTATCTTTTATCCCCAATCCGCAAAACTATTGGGTTAATATAGTGTAACATGCTATAATCCTTCACATAATTGTAGTGAAGGAGCTCACCCGAATGGTGAAAGACAATCTCGGTTTTCAGTATGTAGCAGCCCGACAGACGCTAACTTCCGTAGCAGGATTGGAGCTGCTCACCACCCTCATACGCCGTCTCGATCTGATTCGAGCCATCAGAAACGAAGTGCGGGTCAAGAAGATCGACTACGGCTTCCGGGAAGAGGAACATCTAATCCCGCTGTTACTAAACATTTCCTTACGCCGGACCAGCTACACTGATCTTGCCTGGCTGGCACGGGAAGAGAAACTGCTCAAGAAATCGCTCGGCTTTGGCAAACTCCCCAAAGAGCGAGCTGTTGCCATGCATCTGGAGAAATATGGCAAAGAGGAAATAACCGGTCTCAAGCGGGTCGGCGCAAAGATTGTTTCCCAAGCAAGCATCACAGCTGAACCGGGGGCTGAAGGCTATATTCCCTGCGACATTGACCCGAGTATCTTCGAGCAATTTGCTCCCAAACGGGAAGGGGTTCAAACCACTTACAACGGTAAACTTTGCTACACCCCTGTATTTGCAGTTCTCGGGCGCGAACGGTTCTGCATCAATCACTGGCTGTTGCCAGGCAGAGAGAAAGCTGTTGAACGGATTGACGAATTCATCAGGGAAACGGCAGAGCTGCTCCCCGAGAAAATAGATCGGAACAAGCTCCTGTTTCGCTACGATGCCGGGCTTTACAGCATCAAAACTGTTCAAGCCAGCGAAGATGCTAAAGCATACTATCTGGTCAAGGCCCGAGCCAGCGGCGCATTGGATCGAGTGGTAAACGAGAATCTCGATGTCGATGTTATGAGCCTCAAAGTCACTGACTTCGGCGGCGAGTTTTACGGAGAATTCGAGTACACCCCAAGCGGCTGGAAAACTCCCCGCCGTTTCGTCTTCTGTGTTCAGATCAAGTCCGTAGACGAGAAAGGACAGCCACTGCTGCTCAATGACGTCCGCTACCACATACTGGCCACCAATCTACCCAAAGAAGTCACCCCGCAGCGGGCATTCGAACTCTATCGGGGGCGTGGAGCTGCAGAAGAAGCGAACAAGGAACTCAAGCACGACCTGGATCTGGAGCGACTCCCCTCCCAGACCTTCAGTGTCAACGAAGTATTCCTTACCTTGGGGACCATGGCCTACAACCTGCTTATCCTGCTGGGTCAGCAGTGGCGGGATGAAGCTGGTGACGGAGAGATGGACAGTCACTTAACACCGGTACGGCGGCGGATCAAGACCATTCAGGATTATCTGCTGCGTAGTGCGGCAATCGTGGTCAATCATGCCCGCAAGAGCCTGCTGAAAGTCAACGGCTGGTGGCTGGAGAAACTTCGCCCTGACAGGATTCAGGCAAGAATCGGCAGGCTTCAGCCGGTAACCTGCTAAAGAAAAGCTGAAAACGAGATTGTCAAAGAACAAAAAAGCAAGAACAAGGGGGCAGTTCGTCTTCAGTCCGGCAAAAAACATCGTCTGAAGAGGCAAATAGCGCGTCACTTTTTGAATTTTAGAGAAAATATGTGTTTTCGACTCCCATCAAAGGGAGCTCACTGAAAAAATACCCCCGAACTCACGCTGCCTGAATGTGTCCGGCAGAGATTTGCGGATTCGGGTTTACAGAGTTTGAATTTTGTTGAGGATCACATAGGAGGTTATTTCTACAATCAGGAACTTGGGGAGCACTTCACTTATGTTAGTCGAATGAGGGCAAAAAAGGCCCTTGCTGACCTATGGGATGAATACAAGATTACACCAGAGATGATATCCAAGTTTAAATCTGAAGATCTCATTAAGCTTAAGGGGCCAAAGGTGGAGTCTGAGCCGTATCTTTACAAGGGCAAGATTAAAACCAAGATCATCAAGCCGCCTATGAAGTGTCCCGATAACCCTACTACTAGGAGAATGATTAAAGTAATTGAGCGATACAACAGTTTACTAGAAAGAACAAATATTGATGTCGATGTCGAGTGCATGACCACTAAGGATCGTGATGCATTAGTGGAAAGATTGACTGATATGAAGAAAGGCAAGAGATATATATTACGGCTTGCAGATAAAGGAGTTTACAGAGTATTTAACAACGGAGTACTGAATAACGGCGGCAGATACTATGGAGCGTGGTGGATTGGTGCGCCTGGAATTGTACGAAAATATATTACGATTAACCGTAAGCCAACCATAGAATTAGACTACTCTGGAATACACGTACACTTACTTTATGCCCTGAAGGGTATCAATTATGCTGATCTCAACGAGGATGCCTATTCTCTGGATGATGGAGTACCGGACAGGGATCTCAATAAGCTGATATTGCTAACTGCATTTAACGCTGAGAGTGAAGAGAAAACAGCTTCTGCTGTATTCGATGAATTAAGGAAAGATGGCCTACTGAGTAAGTATAAACTCAATAATCATCAACCAATATACGATAAACTTAAATTGCTTAAGCTAAAACATAGACCCATTGCAGGTGAAATAGCTAACGATTACGGAACTAAACTTCAGTACTATGATTCTTGTATTGTAGAAAAATTAATAGATCATTTCACTAAAAATAACAAACCAATATTAACTGTACATGATTCAGTTATTTGTATAATTCAAGATGGTGAATATGTAAAAGATAAAATGTGGCACTTCTATACTAAAACAATTAATGAATTAATTAAATTCAATATTAAATATATTTCAATAAATCCACATGCAATAGATGCAATTAAAATAAATTTGAATAAAAGTAAATATAATATATTTATAGAAACATATAAATCAATAAAACATAATTTATTTAGCAAATTGAATATTGAACTACATAATAAATTTAAAAGTAAAATTCCTGAAACAATCAATAGTATAATTAAAATTAAACAAGAGCAACGAGATAACGTATGTTCTAATATATGTAATCATGCAAATAGAATTAAATATAAATTAAAATATAAACCTACCATTAAATTAGAATTAATAGAGCAATCAGATGATTTCACTAATATAATTTCAATTAAATAATAACTCAGATATGATGAAGAGCTTAGAGCTCTTCTTCTATGTTGCTATATAATACACAAATAATATTCAGTATTACTTAGTATATTAGTAGGAGTCACCACTTCTCTATAACTAGGTAAGATTCGCCGTAACTCGCTGAAAATATTGTAAAAACTAAAATTTTGGAGACTGGCGCTGGCTCAAGGCGCTGTCCAGAGCTTTTTCTGTGCAGAAATTCCAGTAAAAACGAAGATTGCAATATAGCTCAGTTAGCCTATTGAAGATGCTCACTACATAAAGGTAAGTCTATGTATGCATATAGTAAAATGACAGCCTGAGTGCCTAATTTGAGAGCCACAGCATGCTTAATTTGTAACTGATCATTACAAGTTACCTTACTCTAGAACGTTTTCATTTTATATATAATCAGGAATCCTGAGAGGGTAATTATCAGAAAGTCAGTTAATGCCGAAGCAGACCCCCCCCATCACCTAAATCAAACATCATGTTGGCAATATAGGAGTAGAGGGCTCAAGGGATAGGATGTCGAGTGCTGATTAGCACATATCTATAAGCATGGCCGAAATCTGGCATGTTGTATGCTTTAATGAGATTAGAGCTGATGTAGTGGTAATATGATTATTTTTACTCGTATTTAGTTGAAGCTCAATTTCTAATCGGGAACGTGGAGGCATATAATGTCAATAAAACCAGCACTGACTGATACAAAGGCTAACCCACGGTATTTAACTCGAATAGCTATTTTTTATGGACCATACCAAAAAAAGATACTGACTGATTATTCTATTAATATGAGCACAGGTGGAGTATTCGACAGGCTCCTGGACAATCGCTGCTGATCCGAAGGAGAGCTTACATGAAGAGACTGAACATGCTCTGCATGACAATGGTTATGAGTTTATCGGCAACATGTGCATCAGGAGCTGAGTGGTCGGTTGGTTGGAGTGGGGTGGATGGGAGGTTTCAACAACTCTCCGTGGCCGGGGATAAAGACCTGCAGTTTTATGTGGATAGGTTCTTATGTAAAGTATCAAAGATTACCCTTGATAACATAAAGGATGACGTTTTTGAACGGAGGACTTTAGCGTGTCAGATGTCAAAAGATACCTATGTAAGCACTGATCTGGCTTATAATCTGAACGGTAAAACCTGTACAGATACAAGGTCACTGACTATTTACGACAAAGACAAAATCTATCTTGCCAGCTTGGTTGTAAAGTGCAAGTGAGCTCCTGCAACTAAAGCTCCTCAGGAGTAAATGCGACCACTTCATCAATTGTTGCGGCGCCGGTAAACAGCATTACCAATCGGTCTATCCCGAGGGCCATCCCGGCTGATGGCGGCATTTGATGGAGTTCCGCGAGGAACGGCCCGGGCATGGGGTAGGGGGTAGCACCACGGTCTGCTCTTGATTGTAACTCTTCGAGGAATCTCTGGTGCTGGATCCGTTCATCTGTCAGCTCGGAAAAGGCGTTCGCCAGCTCTATGCCTGCCAGGTACAATTCGAATCGCTCGGCAACCGTCGGGTCATCATTTTTAAGTCTGGCAAGCGCTGCTCTTTCTGCCGGGTAGTCGCAGATGATTGTCGGCCTTTTCAGCCCAAGTTGCGGTTCTATGAATTCAGTCATCAACCGGTCAAAGTCATCTTCCCGAAGAGCCTGCTCCATACTGGTGCCCGCGTAGCGTGCAAATGCCTCTCTTACTGTGATTCGTTCAAACTCCCCGTTCAGCTCAATTGTTGTTCCCTTATACACAAGTAAGCCATCTTTACAGAGCGTTGCGGCAATGTATGCCAATAAGGCGACGGCCTCATGCATCAGATCGTTATAATCAGCAGCGGCTCGATACCATTCCAGCATGGTGAATTCCGGCAGATGGCGTGAGCCGCGCTCGCCTTCTCTCCAGCAGCGGCAGATCTGAAAAATTTTCGGATAACCGGCGGCAAGGAGGCGTTTCATACAAAGTTCGGGTGAGGTTTGCAGGAAGGAGCTGCCGGCTGCAATTGCATCAATATGGGCTTCCGGGGCGGGGGCGGGTATAAGTAAAGGGGTATCTATTTCCAGATACCCCTTTTGGGTGAAGAAACTGCGAATTTTGTTTAGAATCTCTGCTCTTTGTGCGAGTCGAGCGCTCTTGCGAGCAAGATTCCAGTTCATGCGCTGCTAAATTAACCCTTTACACGGGTCGAATATTCACCGGTTCTTGTATCAATGACGATAAGCTCGCCTTCTTCAATAAAAGGGGGAACACGGAGGACGTAACCGGTCTCAACCGTTGCCGGTTTGGAATCACTGCCGGAAGTATCACCTTTTGCCCAGGGATCGGTCTGGGTAACACGGAGGTTGACAAAGTTGGGAACATCAACGGCAATAGCTTTGTCACTGAAAAGAAGCAGATCAACCGCGAGGTTGTCGGTAAGGTAGTTTTTGGCGTCACCAACCGTCTCTTCACCCATTCGGTACTGCTCATAGTTCTGATTGTCCATGAAAACGTAATGATCCTCTTCCCGATAAAGAAATTGCATCTTTCTGTCTTCAAGACTTGCCGGTTCAAAGGTTTCACCAGAGCGATATGTCCGGTCGAGAATACTGCCACTTATCATGTTGCGCATTTTCGTCCGGTAGAGAGCCTGTCCTTTGCCGGGTTTGGCAAAGTCAAACGCAATAACAAGATACGGATCACCGTCGAGTATAATCTTTAGTCCTTTCTTCAGGTCAGCGACTGTGTACATTTTCTTTCCTTTTCTCTAAAAATAAAGATTGCTGACATCAGTCCGCAATCTCGAATGATAGTTAACTGCTTTTGCCTGCCTATTTGACCCGGTAGGTAATTCTTCCGCGCGTCAGATCGTAAGGTGACAATTCTACGGTGACCTTGTCTCCAGGGAGGATTTTAATAAAGTATTTACGCATCTTGCCGGATATGTGCGCAAGAACAACATGATCATTTTCCAGTTTTACCCTGAACATCGCGTTAGGGAGCGGCTCTATAACTGTACCTTCTACTTCAATTGCCTCTTCTTTACTCATAATTTACTCTTAACTTCCCTTGATAGAATTTAGACTCTTAAACCTTTTGTACATTACAGACAATATAAAGTAAAAGCAAGCCGGATTTATTCGTACTCACGATAAAATGCTTTACTTATGAAATTGGAGCAGTGTATTTTCTTAATAATAACGTGAGGAAAGGTGACTCTTGAACACTCTTGACATCTTGCAGTCGCTACAACTCTCAAATGGTCTCTCAATAAGCATCCTTGATCACACAAGGGTATACTTCGGTGATTATTATCTGGTTAAGCTGGAAATCATCTTTGCCGTTGATGCTCTTGCTGCTGAGCGCATTTTTTCAGAAGTTGGTTCAAGCGCTATAGCTGAAATCAACTATAGCCGTTTCCTGGTAAGAATGGGGGTTCCTTCTTCTCAAATCGATAGTGTTAAAAAAGAACTCATCAAGGATTTTGAAACCAATTCTTTCCCGTACCTATCCTCTCAGGAATTCCCCAAAAGACTGCTCGAGCGGCAGCTTATTGCTGCTAAAGCTCCTGCCAGATGCTTTTTGGGGGCTACTTCCTAGATGCCACAGCTTCAGATTGACACGCTTGCATATGGCGGCTCCGGTTTTGGAAGACTGGCTGGTAAGGCTTGCTTCGTTCCTTATACAGCGCCCGGAGATATTGCCGAAATCCGGATTGAAAAGGATAAAAACTCTTACTGCGAAGCCGTTCTTGAAAACCTGCTTACACCTTCACCTTGTCGAGTTTCACCAAAGTGTCCATTTTTCAGTAACTGTGGTGGTTGCAACTGGCAGCACATCTCATATTATGAGCAGTGCCAACAAAAAGAGCAGATTTTTGCTGAAACACTCTGGAGATCTGCTCGCATTGACAGAAACAAGATCAAACCAATCTTGACGGCACTGGCACCATTTGAATACCGCCAGCGCATTCAGTTGCAGGTTTCCTTTACAGGCGGCAGACTTTCTCTCGGCTTTCATCGACGCAACTCACATCACGTGATTGACATTGAAGACCGCTGCGATATCGCTGCAAAGCCGCTAAATATAGCCATGACGGCAGTCAGAGAGCTTATAAATTCAGCGCCGGAACCTGGTAAAATATCTCAAGTCGAACTTGCTTCCTCCTCCGACGGTTCGGTAAGCGCCCTGTTTCACTATTGCGGCAGTTGTCCCGAAGTGTTTGCAAATTATCTGGAATCCACAGAGAGCAGGTACCCGACTATTCATTCTGTCAGCTTGCTGACCGGTAACAATAAACGCTTAAGGCATATTCATGGTCTGCAGAAGCTTAAATACTGCGTACCATCAGCAGAGGGAAAAGAACTGGAACTCTTCTATTCTCCCGGCAGCTTCTCTCAGGTAAACTTCGCCCAGAATAGAGTTATTATTGAAGCAGTTCTCGAGTTGTGCGCCAGGGTTAATCCGGCGTCGGTACTTGATCTCTTTTGTGGCAATGGAAATTTCTCACTCCCCCTGGCCTCAGGAGTCGGGAAAATCCACGGTTTTGAGACTTCAGCGAAATCTGTTTCAGCTGCTAAATATACTGCTGCGGTTAACGGCATCAAGAATGCCAGTTATAGCTGCATGGACTCAGGTGCAGGTATTGACAGGCTTGTAAATGCTGGCGAGTTTTTTGATCTTGTTATTATGGATCCGCCTAGAGCCGGAGCTGATGAAGTTGCGAAAAAAATCGCATCAACGGGTGCTTCCCACCTGATTTATGTTTCCTGCGATCCACCAACTCTCGGAAGAGACCTCTCGATTCTAGCAACTGCCGGATTTGAGGTTGAAACTGTGCAACCGGTTGATATGTTTCCACAGACATATCACCTGGAAAGTGTTACTTTTTTAAAGGCTACTTAGTAAACAGGAGAATAGAAATGTTTTTTAAAAAACTTTTCACTAAAAGTTGTGTTCAGCTCCTAGAAAAGGGTGATGCTCTTTTTAAAGAGGAGCGCTTTGCAGAGGCAAGGCAGTATTATCTGGATGCTATTGATAAAATCACTGGTTCTCTACAAGATCAACAGGTGCTCGCTCACCTGAAATCCATGCTCTCAAAGTGCGGTAACAGTCTTGGTGAGATGAACATTGCAGAAGCCGAGGCAGCGTTCAGATCCGGAAATCCCCGCAAGGCTGCTGAATACCTCCAGCTTTCACTGGAACTGGCAGATGACGTATCTATCAGGGAAAAGGCCGAAACTCTTCTGACTTCGCTTGCAGAGTTTCCAGCTGAACCGGCCGTGAATATGAAATCTTCTGCAAAACATGACTGTGCTTCTTGCAGCTCTTCACACTCTCCCACTACTGAGCCTGACCCGATTCGGCCTGATCATCTTCATGCCAATGAGCAGTTTCTGCTGCTTGCCAACACCCTTCCCGGAGACTTGCCGCAAAGATATTCTTCATTAGGAGAGGAATTTGCATCAGCTTTTCTTCTAGCCCACTCTGACAATCCGGATGAAGCCCTGAATAAATTTAGGCAGTTGCTGTCAACTGGAGAAAATGACATAATTCTTTACGAAACTGCACTGCTTGAGTTCCGAGCCGGGCGCATGAGTGTCTGCGAATCACTTCTAAAGAGAGCCCTCAAAATAAATGCAGATAATCCCGTATGTAATCTGAGCCTTGCACAGCTATATGCTGACACAGGCCGACTTGACGAGGCTGCCGCCGTTCTTAAAAGAATGATGGATCAAATGATTCTCCATGAACAGGCACTGGTGATGCTTGCCGACGTCCATACTCTTCAGGGGGATAACGAAAGTGCTGTCACTATTCTCACCAGTGGCCTGCAGATACCAGTTTTGAAGAAAGCTTCTGCGGAAAGACTCGTACGGATATTAGCTGCTCAGGGCAGGGATGATGAAGCGGCATATCTATTTAAAACTTATCTTAAAGGCTGTTGTTAGCCTGATTATTCATTAAGTGGAGGTAACATGAACAAGTCTGAACTGATCGAGATGTTGTCACTGAAAAGAGGAATATCGTTTAAGAAGTCTGAGGAGATCGTTAGCACTATTTTCGATTCAATGACTGACGCCATGTTATCAGGCGATCGCATCGAAATAAGGGGTTTCGGGAGTTTTGTGATCAACGAGTATAAATCATATACCGGACGCAACCCTAAAACCGGTGTTTCAATCGATGTAAAGCCGAAAAAGCTTCCATTTTTCAAAGTTGGCAAGGAGTTAAAGGAGCGGGTTGCCGGTAATAAGGACTGAGCTGGAATCTATGTTTTTTCGCATATTGCTCATAGCCGTTTTTTTCTTTGCACTTGATACGCCACTGTTTGCAAACCCAACTCAGTACGGATCATCCGGACTTCTGAATATTCCAACTGCAGAGACACTTGACTCCTCAAACTTCTGTTTTGGCGTTTGGGGTAACTGCAGCAAAAAGAGCGATGTCGGCATAAATACCATTATGCCGGTTAGTATAACGCTCGGGATTGGTACATTCTGGGAGATCTACGGGGCATATCCGAATGTCTATCTAAATGATGACACCCCCTATTCAGGCAGAGGTACCGCTGATATAGGGACTAAACTCAGAGTAATAGGCAACCGCAGCTCAAAGTTCAAGCTTGCAGCAGATTTGCATTTAAGTAGATATGTGGATGACAACCCTCGATATAACGGCAAAAATGATATTGGTGGCCGTCTTATCGGTTCTCTTCGCACCGATCTTCTGGCTGCCCATCTTTATGGCGGCTACATGTCAAACGCCGAATCAAGGAATGTTGATGCCGGGCTTAAATCAAGAAAAGAATACCCGGTTGGAGCTGGCGTTGACTTCATTCCTTCCACACGGACTAAAGTCACCTTTGAACTAATGGCTGCAGATGCGCTGACCAGTACGGCTCCAATTGAAGCGGCGCTGGGGTTTCAATTCTACTTGACACCACACCTTACTTTCAATCTCTCTACCGGAATGGGCCTCAACGCTGCAGCTCCGGACTGGCGGGTTATCTTCGGGTTGACTACCTGTCAGGGTGTTGGCGCCTATATCAAGCCGATACCGCCAGTTAAAATAAAGAACCCACTAAAAACTGTGGAAATTAAACCGACAAAGGTTGTCCCACTCTCGCCGCTCCTGATTAAGACGCCTGCCATCACCCCGCAAGTGAGCAAACTCGAAATACCTGTAGACGCTGAAGGTGATGAAATTCTTATCAGACCTTACGGCAATATTGTAATACCACCGCAATCAGCGGCAGTCTCTGTTACCTTACCAAAAATGGTAAAAGCCGTTCAACCGGCAGTCACTGAACCGGCACTCGCTGCAGCTGAACCAACTCCAGCTGCCGTCGCGCCGCTGGTCTCTTCTCTCCCTTCAGAAGGGTCAACTGACTTCGCTCTCACAAGGGTCAGCGGTGTTACTCCTCTCTATGGAGTTAGTATGAAAGGGAAGATTGCACCCATTGAAAAACTCCCTGGCACTGCTTTGACGGCGTATAGAAAGTTCAGACTGCCTGATACTATTTTCGAGTTTGATAATGCTGAATTAATGCCGGAGGTGCAAAAATCCGTCTCTGAACTTGCTGAGTTTATCCGTAAAGACAGTAAATGGGTTTTTCTCCGGATTGATGGTCATACTGATGCCGTTGGTTCTGTTAAATACAACATGGATTTGTCTTTAAGACGTGCAATTACTGTGGCAAATTACCTTATTACTCATGATGGTATTGACTCTTCAAGAATCTTCGTCAGAGGGATGGGTAAATCCGTGCCAATTGCCGATAACAGTACTGATGAAGGGCGCAAGCTGAACAGAAGATTTGAGATTGTTTTTCTTGTCCACAAGGAAGAAAAACCCAAATGACTTTCAAAACATTAATTGTGGCTGTTATTGCTTCATTAATTTCTTATACGACCGCATCCGCCGAACCGGTTGATGTCCTGTATTCAGGTAAAGTTACTCTATCTAAACCGGACAAGCTTGATCGACAGGCAAAAAAAGATATTGCCGCTGTAGCTTTAAAAATCAAGAAACTCAAGCGAAAGGGGACTGTCAAGCTGATAGGAGATGTCCCTTCTGCGGAAACTCAGGAAGAATATATTGCCAAGGCTGTTTTTTTGGCTCGCACCGTAGAAGCCTATTTGAAGACTTTATTGGCTGCAAGTCATCAGAGCTATATTACGGCTGCAAAATACGGCGGAGAAAAAAGACAGGGGCCGAACAGTGTTGCGATTCTTTTTTATCCCCACGAATTGAAGGTACAAGGGGCAGGGTTCATTTCATCCAAGGTGACTTATGAAGATCTGCCTAAGGTGGCTGATCCGGTTGAGAGCCCGACTGTTACTGTTGACACTGCTGACACCGTTGAGAAGCCCGTTGAATCAACGGTAAATCAACCGAATATTGAAGGTGGCCTTCTCTCGCCGGCGCCGCCTGACGATGAGCCGGTTGAAGTTGCTTCCAAAAAGGAGCAGGGAAGGGCGCTCTCAGAAGACGCCAACCTGGCAAATGATCTTGTTATCAGAGCCAAGGCGCGTGCTGCAGAAAAAGCGAAGCGTCTGGAACGTGAACAATAATCTGGTATAGTTGTAACTAACCTGACCCAGCTAAACAGGCCAGGAAAGTCAGAATTTAAACATATTTCAACCGGAGATATGCCATGAAAAGATTTAATATTGCGATACTTCTGCTCATTATTACTCTGAACGGTTGTTCATCTGTAAAAGTTGTTCCGGAGCAGACCCCCGCCGGGATCATAAATATTAAGGATAATAGCCAGGCAATTACCAAAGATCATTTAGTTATCACTGTTGCTCCAGCAGATACTGATATGGTGAATTACAATATTGAAGGTATGGTTGCTTCATTCAATGTCGAGATACAGAATTCAACTGCAGCTGAAGTATCTTTTGACAATGATAGTTTTATCCTGATTGATTCTGACAGAAGGCAATACTATTCACTGACTCCGGAAAAAATTCGCCAGATGATGGCAAAGGATACCTACTATCTCCTTCCTTATCCTTATGTAGGCTTCTACTATCTGGAAGACTATGAACAGGCGCAGTTTAAAAACTCAACAAACTCTAACCTGCCTTATTATTTCGAACTCAGGCCCCAGGAACTATATACAAAAGCGCTACCGACAGAGCCAATTATCCCCAACGCCATGGTAAAGGGACTTTTATATTTTCACGTAGACATTCAAACTTTGAGCGCATTCAGTATCCATGTTTACAGAAAAGGGGCGTCCAAGTCTGCACCACCTGATTTCATCTTCCCTTACAAGGTAGTACAGTAGTTCATGGCAGATATTTCCTCGTCATCTCTCCAGGCCGTCGCTGAGGCGCTTGGTGGTGGTGGGCTCTTCATTTTTGGCATCAGGATAATGTCTGAGGGGATGCAGCGACTTGCCGGCAATCGCTTCAGATCACTACTTGAGAAAGCCGTGTCTAACCGTATTTCCGCGGCACTGCTTGGTACCATCCTTGCGTCTATCCTGCAATCTTCCAGTTCAGCTTCAATTCTTGTTGTCGGCTTTCTGAATGCCGGGCTTATCTCTATTTATCAGGGATTGGCCATATTTCTGGGTACTTCTCTCGGAGCCACTCTAGCGGTACAACTCATTGCCTTTCAACCCCATACTTTTGCCCTTATAGCCATATTCATCGGTATTTTGCTGAAGTTTTTCTTCAAAAGACGCTTTATGGTCAATTCCGGAGATCTTCTCCTTGGCGCCGGCATTCTTTTCCTTGGCCTTAGAATTATGGAATCAGGACTGACTGCTGTCAGTGGCTCGGCAATACTGCGGGGATTGAATGATTATGTCTTTGCATGGCGGGTCAGCGCCGTTATCTTTGGGTCTCTCCTTACTTTTCTCGTTCAATCACCCTCTGCCGCCACCGGGATCGTAATTGCTCTCTGTGGCAGCGGTATCGTCACCTTCAATGAAGCGGTCGGCATAGTGGCCGGAGCAAATCTTGGCACTGCTTATATTACTCTTTTTGCAGCAGTCGGCGGCACGCTATATGCCAGAAAAGCAGCCATTGTTAATTTGCTGATCAACTTTACCGCAATCCTGCTGGCACTTTTATTTTTCCCGCTGCTTATCAAAGCAGTTATTCTGTTTTCTCCATTTACTGGTCAGATCCCCCTGGAAATTCTGACCTCTCCCGGCTTTATCCCTGCAAAAGAGCACCTGCCCAGACTTATAGCCAATGCGCATTCTGTTTTCAGTCTGTTTATGGTTATGACCTTTCTCCCCTTAATCGGCTTTCTGTCACGATCAGTTAAGCTTGATCGCTCATCCGGAGACTTCTCCTCTTACCCAAGATTCCTCGATAAAAGAGTCCTGAACACCCCGACTATAGCCATGATGCAGGCAACAAATGAAATCAATCGAATGGCTTCAATTGTCTCCTCCATGTACAGCGAAATTATTCACCTGCTCTACAGATTTGACTCCAAATCGCTGCGCAAGATCATTGAGATGGAAGATGCTGTCGATTCACTTCACAAGGAGCTTTCCAATTTTCTGGTATTGCTTTCAAGAGAGAGCATCGACACTGAAAATTCAATGAAAATCCCTCTGTTGTTGCAGATTGTTAATCAGCTTGAGCATCTTGGCGATATAAATATGAAGCTTTTAGCCGGGTTTCAGAAAAAAAAGGGTGATAAAATCATTTTTTCAACTAATGCTATGACAGAACTTAAAAGGCTTGCGGCAGCTGTTGGTGAGGTGGTTGACCTGATAACAAGTCCGTCGGCAGCACAACTACAACTGAGTGAGTATCTGTCTGAGGTTAGATCGAAAGTGGCTAATCTCCGTGATGAAACAGTTAGCGGTCATATCAAGCGGATGAAAACCGGTCAGTGTGCGGTTGACGCCGGTTTTCTCTATAACGATATTGTTACGGCAATGGTGAGTATATCTGATCGCTCGGCAAATCTGATTGATACCTGGAAGGAGCTTTAATGAGTCGCTATACCGCATCTATAGACCTTGGTACGAACACTGCCCGTCTTCTGGTCGGCCATGTTAAAGATGGTAAGGTTGTCCGCCAGCACATATCTCGTCGCATAACAAGACTTGGCGGCGGCTTCTCAAAAGAGACCGGAATTTCAAAAGAGGCTGCGACCAGAACTGTTGCCGCCATGAAGGAGTTTGCCGTAACTCTTGCAGAGTTTGAAGTTACTGATTTAAAGGCCGTTGCCACGAGTGCAGTTCGTGATGCCGTCAATAAGGATGAATTTTGCCGCGAAGTCAGAGACGCTTCAGGAATAACATTGGATGTTATTTCCGGAGAAACTGAAGGACGCATGACACTATTGGGTGTGATCAGCGGTCTTGATTTAATGCCAGAGACAATGTTTGTCTTTGATGTTGGCGGAGGCAGTACCGAATACACACTGGCAAATTCTGATGAAATACTCTTCAGCAGAAGTCTCCCTCTGGGCGTGGTTCGACTGACAGAAGGGAAGGTGAGTGTTGCTGAAATGGAAGAGAAAATTGTCAGAGAGCTTGCACTTTTACGGGATGAAATGAACGCTTTGGGTTTTCTTGATTATCTGAAGGGGGCAACACTTCTTGGCACGGCGGGTACCGCAACAACACTTGCGGCAGTCAGCATAGGCCTTGCTGATTACGATTACACAAAAGTTAACAACCATATCCTTGATAAAGAGGTAATAGCGGATATTTTCAGCCGTCTTTTACCTTTATCGCCCAAGGAGCGTCTCCAGACAATTGCCGGGCTGGAGGCGGGTCGGGAGGACCTCATAATTGCCGGAACCCTACTCACCCTGAAAACTATCGAAATGTTCGGATTTTCCGCCATGAAGGTGTCAGATTTCGGACTCCTCGAAGGGATTATGCTCGACGTCTGAGCTACCAGAAAGCTGTTGACAGATGAAGGAGCTAACAGGTATATTTTCGCGGTCTAAGGGGGACTTCCCCCTATTTTTCTTTATACTATTTACAGTATAAATTACCCCCCACAGAGGAACTCCAATAGATGAGAGAAATACTGTCCGGCAATGAGGCAATCGCACGCGGAGCCTTTGAAGGCGGTGTTAAAGTCGCTTCTGCCTATCCCGGAACACCTTCTACCGAGATACTTGAAAACATCTCCACTTACAGTTCAATAAACTCATCGTGGGCTCCAAACGAAAAGGTAGCCCTTGAGGTTGCCATCGGCGCATCTTTCGGCGGAGCACGTTCAATTGCCTGCATGAAACATGTCGGCGTCAATGTTGCCGCTGACCCGCTTTTCACCCTCTCATATACCGGTGTAGGTGGCGGGCTTGTTCTAATAGCTGCTGACGATCCGGAAATGCACTCATCACAAAATGAGCAGGACAGTCGTAATTATGCCAAATTCGCCAAGATTCCGATGCTTGAGCCGGCTGACTCCCAGGAGTGTAAAGAGTTTACCCGCCTGGCTTTTGAACTCTCCGAAAAATTCGATACCCCGGTCATGATACGCAGTTGTACACGTATCTCTCACGGCAAATCGATTGTGACCCTGACAGAACCTGTCAGCGGCCTCCCTGAGCCTAAACTGGTTAAAAATCCTCCCAAGCTGGTCATGCTCCCGGGAAATGCACGGGTGAGACATCCGATTGTTGAGCAGCGTATTCTTGATCTTTCTACGTATGGCGACAGCTGGGACATCAACAGGGCTGAAAATCGCTCTACTGAGATCGGAGTAATCTGTACCGGCGTCACCTATCAGTATGTTCGCGAAGCTCTGCCAGAAGCAGCAACTCTCAAGCTCGGCATGGTCTATCCTCTCCCAAAGAAGATGCTCAGGGATTTTGCTGCTTCGGTGAAAAGCCTTTATGTAATAGAGGAACTTGACCCATTTATCGAGGAGCAAGTCCTGGCAATGGGTATCGCTGTGACAGGTAAAGAGATCATTCCAATCTGCGGGGAACTCTCACCCGACAGGATCAGGGCAGCTTTTACCAAGGCCGGGATTATTGCCTCTTTGCCAACTGCAATAACTCCTCCTGAAAAACTCGTGCAGCGCCCGCCCAACATGTGTCCCGGTTGCCCTCACCGCGGGGTATTCTATCTGCTTAACAAGGCTAACGCGTATGTAACCGGCGATATCGGCTGCTACACACTCGGTTTTATGCCGCCGCTTAATGCCATGGATACCTGTGTCTGTATGGGAGCATCTATCAGCACTGCCTCAGGCATTGTCAGAGCTTTACCGCCCGAGGAACAACGCCGGGTTGTTGCGGTAATTGGCGATTCAACCTTTCTCCATACCGGGGTAAACTCACTGATGGAGATGGCCTACAATCAGGCTCCTGCAACCGTAATTATCCTCGACAACAGGATAACAGCCATGACCGGCAGGCAGGAAAATCCCGCTTCAGGATACACTCTTGCGGGCATTAAAGCCCCCGAAGTCAATCTACCTGATCTTTGCCGGGCGCTCGGTATCAAGCACGTCAGAGTTCTTGATCCGTATGATCTTGATGAGACCAAAAATATTCTTTCAGAAGAAATGGCACGTCCTGAGCCGTCTGTCATTATTACCACCAGGCCATGCTGTCTGATAAAGGATGATGTGCGCTTTGCAAAGGCAACTATTCTTGAAGTAGAGCAGAGCGCTTGTACCGGCTGCAAAGCTTGTCTACGTATCGGTTGCCCCGCTATTGAGTGGCAACCTGACGCGGAAGGGAAAAAAGGGAAAGCTTTCATTGATCCACTTCTCTGCACCGGTTGCACTGTTTGTCAGCAGTTGTGCAAGTTCGATGCAATAAGGCAGGTAAAATAATTAATGGCTAATTCTATTACAAACATTCTGCTGGTTGGTGTTGGCGGCCAGGGTATCCTGCTTGCTTCAGAGATTCTGGCGGAAGCGTTCATGATTGCCGGTTTTGACGTTAAAAAAAGTGAGATTCATGGGATGTCCCAGCGTGGCGGTAGTGTTGTCTCTCATGTTCGCTTTGGCAAAGAGGTTTTTTCTCCTGTTGTGCCTGAAGGAGAGGGGGATATTCTCTTCGGATTCGAACTTCTGGAAACCAGTCGTTATCTGAATCTACTCCGCCCTGGCGCCAAGATTATTGCAAACAATTTCCGCATTCAGCCACCCTCGGTTCTTCTTGGCCAGGAGCGCTATCCGGATCATCTCGAAGCGGCTATCACAGCACGATTTCCGGACTTTCAACTTGTTGACGGCTTGAAGATCGCTACAGCAATCGGTAATCCGCGGGTTGCCAATACAGTTCTCCTTGGAACCGTTTCAAAGCATCTTCAACTTGACAATAGTGTCTGGCAGCAAGCTCTCCAGAAAATGGTGCCTGCAAAAGCCCTTGATCTTAATCTGCGGGCATTCGAGTCCGGACGAACACTTTAAGTAATGCACTCTTTTGTTTATCAGTGTTTAGGAGGGGATGGTGGCAAGCTATTTTAACGAAGAATTTGAGACGCTTCCAAGGGTAGCTATTGAAGCTCTGCAACTTATGCGCCTTAAATCTGTTGTTGAAAGAGTGTACAGTAACGTGCCGTTTTATCGCAACTCTTTTGACTCAGCCGGTATAAGGCCCGAGTCGATAACATCACTATCCGACCTGCAAAGGCTCCCTTTTACAACCAAACAGGATATGAGGGATTCATACCCTTACGCACTCTTTGCTGCACCGATGGAGGAGATTGTCAGGATTCACGCTTCCAGCGGGACAACAGGCAAACCTACCGTTGTCGGCTATACAAAGAAGGATATCGAAAACTGGGCTGATCTTATGGCAAGAACCCTTGTTACTGCCGGCGCTCACAAGGGTGACATAATTCACAACGCTTACGGTTATGGGCTTTTTACCGGTGGTCTTGGAGTTCATAACGGCGCTGAACGACTGGGGGCATCAGTAATCCCCATATCCGGCGGCAATACCGCCCGCCAACTGATGATAATGCAGGATTTCGGTTCAACAGTTATTACCTGTACGCCTTCATATGCTCTTTTCATGGCTGAAGAGGCAAGGGCAGAAGGTCTTGATTTCAAAAACTTCAAACTGCGCGTCGGCATTTTTGGTGCTGAACCATGGTCTGAAGCTATGCGTGGTGAGATCGAAAGAAAACTCAACCTGACCGCCCTCGATATTTACGGGCTTTCAGAAATAATGGGACCAGGCGTCGCCCAAGAGTGCTATGAAGGTAAATGCGGTCTGCATATCTGGGAAGATCATTTTATTCCGGAAATAATCAACCCTGTGACCTGTGAACTGCTGCCGGCAGGGGAAAAAGGTGAACTGGTAATTACAACCATTACCAAGCAGGGGATCCCCCTTATCCGCTACAGAACCAGAGATATCACCAGTATCACTTACGAGCCTTGTGTCTGCGGCAGAACACACGCACGAATATCGCGTCTTTCCGGACGCTCTGATGATATGCTCATCATTCGCGGTGTGAATGTCTTTCCTTCACAAATTGAATCAATCCTTGTCAGAATTGAAGGCGTTGAACCACATTATCTGCTTATCGTCGATCGCAAAGAGAACCTTGATACGCTCCAGATTCAGGTAGAAGTTGACGAGAACATATTTTCTGACGAAGTTAAGGTGCTGCAGCTGCTTGCACGGCGAATTGAGAAAGAGATTAAAGATATGCTTGGTGTCACCTGTAGTGTAAAACTTGTGGAACCTAAAACAATTCAGCGCAGCGAAGGAAAAGCCAAACGAGTCATCGATAATCGTAAACTTTAGTATGTAAGCTGTTGACAGTAATCAACTGCTACAACGCACTTATCCTGTTTATCAGGGCTGGGGGAGCCATGAAAGTTGAACAGATCTCCATTTTTATCGAGAACAAGTCAGGGAGACTTGCAGAGGTAACCACTGTTCTCGGCTTTGCCGGTGTTAACATCAGGGCCCTATCGCTTGCAGATACCTCTGATTTTGGTATACTCCGCCTCATCGTCAATGACTGTGAAAAAGCGATTAGTGCTTTAAAGGCTAAGGGTTTTACTGTCAACAAGACAGAAGTTGTGGCAGTAGAGGTTCCTGATCAGCCGGGTGGACTGGCCAGCATTCTCCATATACTTGATAAAGACTCCATTAATATTGAATACATGTATGCTTTTGTGGAAAGATGTGGCGCTAATGCAGTCATAATTTTCCGCTTCGACGACACAGACAAGGCTATTAAAGCGCTAAGTCAAAAAGGTTTTAATATACTCGATGGCGAACAACTATACGGTATGTAACCAATAGGGGGATAAAATGACCAGACTCAGAACATTTATAATCTTTACAGTTTCAATGCTTTTCGCTGTTTCAGCATTAGCCGCTGAACCAATCAGAATCGGTGCGCTCTTTGCTGTTACCGGCCCGGCATCTTTCCTCGGAGAACCCGAACGCAATACTCTCGAGTTGCTGGTAAAAGAGGCAAATGCTAAAGGCGGCATAAAAGGGCATAAACTGGAACTTGTTGTTTATGACACGCAAGGTGATGCTACCAAGGCTGTCCAACTGGCCACCAAGTTAATCAAAAATGATAAGGTGTCAGTCATTATCGGCCCAAGTACGACCGGCGAAACTATGGCTGTAATTCCGATTGCCGAGAAAGAGAAAATTCCGCTCATCTCCTGCGCCGCCGGAATCAAGATTATAGATCCGGTAAAAAAGTATGTATTCAAAACTCCTGCAAATGATCATGTTGCAGCTGAGAAGATTTTTAACTACATGATAGCAAAAAAACAGAAGAGTGTAGCCCTCCTGACCGTTACGGACGGGTTCGGTGCTTCCGGGCGTGAGCAGCTGAAAGATATGGCTAAAAAGAAAGGGATAACTATTGCGGCTGATGAGACTTATGGCCCCAAAGACACTGATATGACTGCACAGCTTACAAAAATAAAGGGAAGCAAAGCCGACGCTATCATCTGCTGGGGGACAAATCCCGGGCCGGCAATGGTTACCAAGAATGTAAAGCAACTCGGCATTAAAATTCCGCTTTATCAGAGTCATGGTGTTGCTTCCAAAAAATATATTGAACTTGCCGGCAATGAAAATGCTGAAGGGGTTCTGCTCCCAGCTGGCAAACTCGCTATTTTCGATAAGCTAAAGAAGAACGATCCACAGTTTAAGCTTCTCAAGGATTATGACCAGGCTTATAAAAACAGTTATTCTGTAGAGGCGTCAACTTTCGGCGGCTACGCTTATGACTCTTTTCTCTTGCTGACCGATGCCCTCAAAAAAGGATCTTCTCCCGAGCAGATTCGTGACGGTCTTGAAGGAGTCAAGAAGCTGGTTTCAATCTCGGGGATTTACAATATGAGCCCTGCAGACCATAATGGCCTTGATCTCAACGCTTTCGAGATGGTTAAAATTGTCAAGGGTGATTGGGAAATAGCCAAATAAATTAGTCAGTTAGCGAAGCACTTACCATAGAAGCTTGAACAGGCAGCTCTCCTTTTATTGCGGAGGGGTGCCTGTTTAAGTCTGAGAAACTCACCCTAATGGAACTTTCCGATCAAATAGCACAATACCTGGTATCAGGCCTTTCAACTGGCGCAATTTACGCGCTTATTGGCATAGGTTTCGCTATCATTTACAATTCAACCGAAATAATCAATTTTGCCCAGGGTGAACTGGTAATGCTGGGGGGTATGTTCACGCTCTTCTTTTTAAAATTTCTTCCTCTGCCATTGGCGATTGTTTTTGCAGTTACTGCTTCAACAGCAGTCGGTGTCCTTTTTGAAAGACTGACCATCAGACCTTTGAAATCGCCTACCCACCTTACGCTTATCATTATAACGATAGGAGGGAGTATTCTCATACGTGGCCTGACAATGATGATCGGTGGCAAAGATACCCATTCTATCCCGGCGTTTTCCGGCAGCGAACCAATTTTTATCGGCACTGCGACCATTCTTCCCCAACACCTCTGGATTTTTGCTCTTACAGCCCTGGCCATATCACTCAACAAGCTTTTCTTTCAATACACAATAACTGGCAAAGCAATGAGAGCCTGTGCAGTCAATCGTCGTGCTGCCGGCCTTGTGGGCATTGATGTCCGAAAAATGGTGCTCTACTCATTTGCCATAAGTGCTGCGCTCGGCTCACTTGCAGGTATTATAGTCGCACCGCTTACCATGACCTCATATGATGTGGGCATCATGCTCGGCTTGAAAGGTTTCTGTGCCGCGATCATTGGAGGGCTTTCCGGAGGGATTGCAACTGTTCTTGGTGGTCTGATCCTGGGGGTTCTTGAATCGCTTGGCGCAGGACTGATATCTTCAGGCTATAAAGATGCAATCGCCTTTATCATACTCCTCTTGATTCTCTTTATAAGACCGCAGGGGCTATTCGGTAAAGCCCAGACAGAGCGTGTCTGACATGCTTTCAGCCTATAGAGAAATAGTCAAATTCATAATTCTGGTCATTATAGTCCTGTTAGCGCCAACTCTTGTCCACGAAGGTTATCTGCTTAATGTTATGGTTTTTGTCGGCATTCATACGATCCTCGCCCTGGCACTAAATCTTCTCCTCGGTTATGCCGGCCAGATATCGCTTGGACAGGCAGGATTTTTCGGTCTTGGCGCGTATATCTCCGCTATTCTGACGGCTACCCATGGAATCAACCCGTGGCTTGCCATGTTGGCTGCGGCTGTCACAGTAACGCTTCTTGCCTTTGTGGTCGGGTTTCCTATCTTGAAACTCAAAGGACACTACCTGGCTATGGCAACTCTGGGGCTGGGCATAATTATCTACATCATTTTCAATGAAGCACTAGACCAGACTGGTGGACCATCCGGTCTCTCCGGAATCCCGAACCTCAGCATTTTCGGTTTTAAATTTGACAACGATATCAGAAATTATTATCTGATCTGGGCTTTCACTCTCCTCGCCATGGGTCTTTCACTCAATCTTGTCCACTCAAGGATCGGCAGGGGGCTGCGGGCAATTAACGATTCGGAGGTTGCTGCGCGTGTCATGGGCGTCAATGCCAGAATCCTTAAAGTCCAGATCTTTGCTCTGTCAGCCGGTTTATCAGCTGTTGCCGGCAGTCTGTATGCGCATACAATGACCTTTATTGCCCCGGCCTCTTTTGGGTTCAATTTTTCAGTAGAGCTCGTAACCATGGTTATTATCGGCGGTCTTGCCAGTGTCTACGGCTCACTACTGGGGGCAGCACTCCTCACCATCCTTCCGGAGCTTCTCCGCGCTTTTCAGGATTATGACATTATTGTCTATGGTCTGCTGCTTGTCCTTATGACCATGTTCATGCCGGGCGGACTGGTAAAGGGGATTCCTGCAGTTTTTTCAGCCTTTCGTGCCAGATATGGAAAAAAGGTGCTCCCTGATGCTTGAAATAAGGGAATTGACCCAGCGTTTTGGTGGCATAACTGCACTGGAAAACATCTCTTTTAATGTTGCAAAAGGGGATATCACCGGAGTGATCGGCCCGAATGGCGCCGGTAAAACCACTCTTTTCAACATTATTACCGGCATTTACTTCCAGACATCAGGTTCGGTTTTCCTCAATAACTCTGAAATATCGGCACTGCCTGCTGAGAAACTGGCGGCTAAAGGACTTGTCAGGACCTTTCAGAATATTGAGCTTTTTGGAAATATGACCGTTCTGGAAAACGTGATGATTGGCATGCATACCAGAAGCCGCAGCGGCATACTCGCCTGCATGTTCAAGCTGCCATGGCATTTACGTGAAGAGCGGTTTATCCGGGAAGAGGCCTCCAGGTGGCTTGATTTCTGCGGGATATCTGATCTTTCTGCACAGATCGCGGCGAACCTCCCTTTTGGCAAAGGGCGGATGCTGGAGATTGCGAGAGCAATGGCAGTCAACCCGTCAATTATGCTTATGGATGAGCCGGCTGCCGGGCTTAATAACAGGGAGACAGCCGAGCTTGCTCTACTAATCAAGAAGATCCGTGATACAGGGGTGTCAATAGTACTGGTTGAGCACGACATGGAGCTGGTCATGGATATTTGCGACCGGATTATTGTACTTAATCTCGGGCGCAAGTTGGCAGAGGGCACTCCGCGGGAAATACAGGAGAATCAGGCCGTTATCTCCGCATATCTGGGTGAGGGGTAGGGTAGCAGTGTGCTAAAAGTCAAAAACATCAACACCTATTATGGCAAGGTACATGCCCTGAAAAATGTTTCCCTTCATCTGTCTGAGAGAGAAATTGTCGCTCTTATCGGCGCCAATGGAGCCGGTAAAACCACGATACTTAATACTCTGTCGGGAGTTACTCCTCAAAGAAGCGGCAGTATCCAGTTTGCAGGCACGGATGTTGAGGGTCTGCCGCCGGACAGGGTTGTCAAGATCGGCATTTCTCAGGTTCCTGAAGGGCGTCAGGTGTTTAAAGGCCTCTCAGTTGCCGACAATCTCGAACTCGGCGCTTACCTGCGGATAACCGCTCGAGAACCAAAAGAGCTGATAAAATCCGATATGAAGCAGATTTATGAACTTTTCCCCAGGCTGGAAGAACGAAAGAAACAGATGGCAGGGACTCTCTCCGGCGGAGAACAGCAGATGCTTGCGATCGGCAGGGCTCTAATGGCACGACCTAAACTTCTGCTGCTTGACGAGCCGTCAATGGGGCTTGCGCCACTTATTGTCCAGGAGATATTTGCAGTTATAGAGCATTTACGCAGTGACAAAGGGACAACAATCCTGCTTGTAGAGCAGAATGCAAAGGCTGCGCTTAAAATGGCTGATCGTGCCTATGTCCTTGAGACCGGCAAAATTATTCTTGAAGGTAATGCCGCCGCCATGCTGGAAAATCCGGAAGTACAACGGGCATATCTAGGCAAAGAAAAGAAAGATATCTGGGAGCGTTAAAAACCCAGGTAAAGGTAGAGGTAAAGGTGAAGTCCGGTTTTTTTTACCTCTATCTGTGAGCAAAGCGAACGAATACCTTTACCTGCCTTTCTACGGAGGTTTTATGGAAATCTGGGACAAACAGTATGAATGTATGGATCGTGAGGTCATTGAACAGCTGCAGCTTGAACGGCTTCAGGCTACCCTGCATCGTGCCTACAAAAACGTTACCTGCTATCGCAATAAATTTAACCAGCAGGGGATAGATCCTGATGTTGTCCAATCACTTTCAGACCTTTCGAGCCTGCCTTTTACAACCAAAGAAGACCTGCGACTGAACTACCCTTACGGCATGTTTGCCGTGCCGCTGCGGGAAGTAGTCCGGATTCACTCGTCATCCGGCACTACCGGCAAACCTACTGTTGTCGGCTATACCAAAAATGACATTAAAACCTGGTCGAACCTGGTTGCCAGATTCCTGACTTCGGCCGGTGTCACCCATGATGATGTTGTTCAAATTGCTTTTGGTTATGGCATGTTTACCGGAGCTTTCGGGCTCCATTACGGTGCAGAGGTTATCGGTGCCTCTGTCATCCCCATGGGTGGTGGCAATACTGAAAAACAGATTATGATTATGGAAGATTACCGTTCAACTGCCCTGGTAAGCACTCCTAGCTACGCTCTGACCATAGCGGACAGAATGGAACAGCTCGGCATAGACCCAAAGAGACTCTCATTAAAATTCGGCTTATTCGGTGGTGAGCCATGGTCAGAAGCAATGAGAACTGAAATTGAGAGCCGCCTCGGAATAAGCGCTCTGGATAACTACGGTTTGTCGGAAGTTATCGGCCCTGGTGTCGCTGGCGAATGTGCCTTCAAGTGCGGCATGCATCTCTTTGAGGATGCCTTCATCCCGGAAATAATTGATCCGGATACCTGTGAAGTTCTGCCTCCGGGAAGTGTTGGCGAATTAGTCATAACTACCCTTAACAAAGAAGCATTCCCCATGATCCGCTATCGAACCAGGGACATTACCAGCCTTGACTACGAAAAGTGCAGCTGCGGCAGAACCCATGTGCGGATGAAAAAAACCATGGGACGTACAGATGACATGCTGATTATCAAAGGCGTCAACGTATTTCCTTCACAAATTGAAGAAATTCTCATTGCCATTGAAGGCTGCGAGCCGCATTACCAGCTTATTGTCGACAGAAAGAACAGCATTGATACGCTGGAGATTCAGATTGAGGTGACGGAAAATATTTTCTTTGATGAGATGAAACTTCAGAGGGCCTTCATGGAGAAAATCCAGAACAAGATTCACACACTCATCGGCGTGGGTGTAACAGTTAAACTTGTTGAGCCAAAATGTATTCCTCGTTTCGAAGGCAAAGCTTCAAGGGTCATTGATAATCGCAAGCAGTAAATTTGCATGCTGACAGATTTTAAGACCAGTAGCCTCATTGTGAGATTACTGGTCTTTTCATTTCCAGACCTTCAACTTGACATAATATATCTTATGGGACGTAATTTGTCTTTCAAATATAAACAATAACACCTCTGGGGAGTCGCTCGCGCGGCGTCCCCGTTTTGCGTTTGCAAAGTTAGTCAAATGTTCACCTTTCTTTAAATACGCTGCAGATAGTCGATCAATAGTCTCACTCCGACGCCTGTGGCCCCTTTAGGGCTGTAAGGACGGCTCTTATCACCCCAGGCTGTGCCGGCAATGTCCAGATGGGCCCAAGGGGTTTTACCGACGAATTGCTTCAGAAACCAGCCGGCGGTGATACTGCCTCCGTCCCGGCTGCCGGCATTCTTCAGGTCGGCAATGTCGCTCTTCATGACCTCGCCGTATTCATCCCAGAGTGGCAACTGCCAGAGTCGCTCTCCGCAGCATTCCCCGGATTCCTGCAGAGCATTTACCAGTCGCTGGTTATTGCCCATGAGTCCGCTTGCTTCGTGCCCCAAGGCAACAACGCAGGCGCCGGTCAGAGTGGCAAGATCGATCATAACCGTCGGCTTGTACCGCTTGGCAAAATGCAGCGCGTCACACAGAACCAGCCGCCCTTCGGCATCGGTATTGGTAATCTCGATGGTCGTGCCGGACATGGAGGTGAGGACGTCACCAGGCTTATAGGCCTTGCCGTCTGGCATATTCTCTGCTGTGGGAATGATACCGATGAGATTAACCGGTAATTTTAATCTGGCCGCTGCCGCTACACTCCCCAGCACGGCTGCAGCGCCCGCCATATCTGTCTTCATCTCCTCCATACCTGCTCCCGGCTTGATGGAAATACCACCGGAGTCAAAAGTGATCCCTTTGCCG
The DNA here is from genome assembly GCA_963787125.1 of uncultured delta proteobacterium. Classification (GTDB taxonomy): domain Bacteria; phylum Desulfobacterota; class Desulfuromonadia; order Geobacterales; family DSM-12255; genus VEOV01. Next base: position 170,122 of record CAWBBV010000012.1, on the reverse strand, counting down.
ATCAGTACCACCGGCTTCCCTTTGGCACCGGCGCCGTGGTACTCCAGCACAATCATACGGGGATTTTCAGCCGCCCCCTTCCCCACTCCTATCAAGGCGTTCATCCCCAGACTTTCCATTTCGGCCAGTTCATATATGCGACACTCAAGACCGTAACTTGCGGCCAGATCCATTGCCGTATCTGCCAGATAGCCCGGGGTGACAACATTGCCCGGTTGCGACACCAGATCGCGGGCCAGCTGAACTCCCTGGCAGATAATCTCGGTGCGGCTGATTCTGGCCTGGTATTCCGTAGTATCTGTGCCTTTGGGCAGCAGCAAAGTCATTGCCTCGATACTGAAGAGCTCATCTTTATCCCTGGTCTTATACTGCTCGAAAGCGTAGCTGCCGAGCAGCGTCCCCACCGTTACCGCCTCAAGCGCCGTGTCACCACTGCCGGCCATATGCAGAACAGAAGTAAACGAGGCAACCCGTGCGCCCCGCAACGCCTGCACGGCGGTACCGGCAGCCTGCCGCAGGCGTTCATCATTCAGCTCCGCCTTTTTCCCCAGGCCTACCAGTAACAGCCGCTCTGCAGGCAGTCTGCCCAAAGTGTGAATCAGTTGTGTGCTCTTGGCTTTACCCCTGAACTCCCTGCTGGCCATAATCCGCTCCAGGCAGCCGTCCAGCAGTGCATCACACTTGACGAATATTTCGTCTTTCGTGTCCTCAAAGCAGCCGACAACCAGGGCCGGTGATGAATATTCAAGCGGGTTTGCGCTACTGATGGTGATTTTCATTAAAGGCCTCGTCTTGTGAAGGTTTGAGTTGTTGAATTGACTTGTCACAGTAAATCGTATATACAATAAGCATGATCTACGAATGGGATGAAAACAAGCGACTGAAAAACTTTGAAAAGCATGGATATGACCTTGCCGATGGTCAGCTTGTGTATGAGTCTCCAATAAAGATCACAGTTGAAAGTAACCAGCCACATGAACGTCGCTGGTTAGATATTGCCGAAGTTGGCGGCGAACTGGTAACTCTTACTCTCGCCTACACGCTACGCGGAGACGCAGTTCGCTGTATCTCGCTACGGAAGTCCAGTCGTAAGGAAAGGAGCCTTTACTATGAGCAAAATAACTAGAAAGACCTCTGAAGAGATCGAAGGCATGCGTTCAAGAGGAGAAATCATGACGGACCCGAAACGAGTCAGTCATTTTTCTGAAGAGTCTGTTGAACGCATGGCTATGGACGACCCGGATAATTTCCTTAAAACTGATAAGGATTGGGCACAGGCGACCGTTCATCGACCGGGTATCCGTGGGCCTCAGAAGGCCCCTACAAAAAAATCAATCGCTATCCGGCTGTCTCAAGATGTCGTAGAAAATTTCAAATCAACCGGCGCTGGTTGGCAAGCACGGATTGATGACGCTTTAAGGATGTTTTTGAAAGAGCACCCGTTGAAGCATGGTTAACAAGATTATTGTGGTCGGTTTCCGGCCCCCGTGGCTCTTTTTGGGTGTGAACCTTGAGCGTAGTCGAGGGGAACTCTCATGCCGGGTGGTGTGGGAGAAAAAAACCGGCTACCCGATGATAAATCTGTCTTCTCAATCTAAGTTATGTAAGTTGCCAATGTCCACTCCAGCGACACATACCTTGTTGCTCATTACTTTATTTTTTTTATCATATACTCGTGTCTACAGGTCCCACCCTGCCAAGCAGGACCGCCGATAAGATAATCTTCTGTTTTTACAAGACACCCAACTATACCACCATCAAAAACAACCCATACATTGCCATAATTATAACGCTGATCATAATAATCTGTTGAGCGCGGCTGACCTATAAGTTTAACTACTTCCTTAGGTGTCATACCTAGTTCAATATTTTCTATAGCAAGAATTGTTTTTGATTTTATCTCAGATTTGATCCGTTCAAGTTCATCTATTTTATCAAAGACTTTTTTTCTCTCTTGTCTAATTTTTGTTGTCTTACCAGTATCATTACTAGATAGTGTCCATCCGGAAACCCCAGTTTAAGACGTACTGGACCTCCGGTCGCTGTTGGCAGTCTCTGCTTCGGAAGATTTTGACTACCACGTAACCAGTTTTATCTGCTCTTTCTCAATTTAATGACGCACTACACCCGTCGAGATGCTTTTCGCTGCTGCTTTTGCCTTTTTAAGCCGCTTCCAGCTTGATCCGGGCTATGACCTGAAGGTTATAGGCAAAGATCGAACTCCAGACATAACGTCTGAATCCTTCCCAACCTTTCCAGGTGCAGCGGTCAAGCCCGAAAGCTCTCTTGAGTGTGGAGATGTTGGCTTCGATACCGGCACGGAAGTTCCGCAACTTCTTGTACACCCAGGAACTCTTGGCCATGTCGATTACCGATAACCCACGCTTCTTGGCAAAAACAGCGTCTTTTACGCCAAGGCCTTTTGCTTCCGTCAGGTTATCCTTCGATGCAAAGCCACCATCAGCACTTACCTGGCGCGGCACCCTGCGGAAGACCCCTTTGTACCGCTCCAGCATAGGGATGTATTGATCCGAGTCAGCCGGGTTGCCTTTGGCAATCAGGCAGTCAAGGATCAGGTTGGACTTGCCGCCGGTCAGAAATATCTTGTGGCCGAAGTGGGTCTCACGCCTCTTCTTGACGATGATGTCGGTGTGGTCCTCAAAGAAGGATGTCACTTTATCTGATGCCGGCACCTTCTCGTTATGGAATACCCGTCGTTCGGTCTGACTGATAACCTTTTCCAGTAGACCCACTGCCCGTTTCAGCTGTGCGGCAAGATTCATGGCTGCAAGCATGTCACCAAGACCGTTTGCCTGGTACGCCTGCAGAGCCGGAATCGCTTTATTGGCATAGCCGACAACCTTGCCCGCGTAGTGCGTCATGTCACGATAGGCCGAGACTCTATCCTCTTGTTTCTTGGCGTTGAGAATCACCATAAGCCGTTTCTTGACAACACGGCAATGGTCGCAATAGCTGTAGTCAGGACGGGGAGTAAGGGCATGACCCTCCTCAAGCCAACGGGTGATGACCCTGATCCCATCCCAGAGCAAGGTGGAATCAGAGGGATCATGAATGTTACTTTCGACAACGGTCGAGTCAATCCTGACTTTACGACCGGTTTCTATGCCGGCTTCCATGGCATACTGCATGAGGCAGATATGAACTGCCTCCCAGGTCTCTTCGGAAAGCGGCTTGATGTTTTCCTGAAGAGTCGATGACGACGGATACTGTCCCATCTCCAGTCGGGCAAAGGCACGAAAGGATTTGGAATCTTCAAGATGAAACGCGAGCTCTTCATAAGAGAGGCTGCGAAACTGTTTCAGGACAACGCAGCGCAGCACCTGTTCTGCGGTCAGTCCCTCCCGGCCGGTATCCTGACGAGACTCTCTTGTCAGGTCGGAGAACACCAGATCAAGCATCTGGGGAGTGGCGTCGAGAATAGAAGAAATTGCTGCCAACTCTTTACCAATATCGTGACGCATGGTGACAGAGAAAAGGCTCATCTGTCGTGTCAGTTTTTGTCGCATCCGGAGTACCCCTGAAACCATAATGTGTAATGTTTACAGCTTGTTATGGTTTGCAGGATAGCATAAAACGAGATAAAACTGAACCACTTTATGCAAAATATCTTAACAATTTCATCCGGTTATCTTTCCGGATGGAAACTAGATAGCTTACGCTGTAGATTTCTAATATTGTCTTCTAGTGCTTGTAACTGTCTTTCTTGATCTTTTATTTTTGCTGCGAATTTTTTGTCTCCTTTAACTCGTTTTAAATTATCTCGTACTTCTTTCAGGTCAATTTCGGCTTTAACCTCCATATACAAGGTTAAAATTTCACCAACGGCTTTAAATTCTTCTGAAACAATCCCTACCTTAAGGATTCCTCCCGCATAGGTTTTGATTTCATCCTTTGATAGCCTGAGATCCAACACTTCAGTATTGCTCTCAATATATGTTCCAGCCTTTTCGAGGCACAATCGTTTCGCTTCTATAAACCCGAATCCGCAAATCTCTGCCGGACACATTCAGGCAGCGTGAGTTCGGGGGTATTTTTTCAGTGAGCTCCCTTTGATGGGAGTCGAAAACCAGTGTCTTCCGGTTAGGTCCTTGCAAAGCTCTTTGAGAAAATAAAAAGTTGTAAAATCAGTGTGATACCGTATTTCTTACTTGACATTTAGTGAAAAATTCGGGGCGCGCATTCGTAACTATCCAATATTACAGGAGTTACGATATGCGACCATTCAAGAGGCTGAAACAACGACGAAAATCACGTGCTTTCAAATTGATTCTTGCCCCTGTTTCTGAGAGATTCAAACTAGATAACACACTTGAATCCAGGGGGTACCGCCCGTTGCAAATGTCTTTTGATGATCAGCTCAAAGCTCTGATCTATTATCACCTGCAAGAGTATGCCTCAGGAGCGAACTTCTTCAGGCTTTAGAGCAGGACAACTTTGCCAAGGAGTACATTGCTCCCCCAAAGGGTATCAAGAAAAGCTCTTTCTTTGAGGCAATGAACACCAGGGGGCTTGAGCAGCTTGCTGAGGTGTTCAGCCACCTTGTCAAGCAAGCAGGTAAGGCGCTCCCAGTTGAATATGCTCACCTTGGCAAACTGATATCCATAGACGGATCACTGATAGATGCTGTTCTGTCAATGGAATGGGCAGATTACCGAAGCGGTTCAAAAAAAGCCAAGGCTCATATCGGCTTTGATATCAACCGGGGCATCCCCCGGAAGATATACCTCTCTGACGGCAAAGAAGGTGAACGTCCCTTTGTTGATAAAATCATCGACAAAGGCGAAACCGGTGTCATGGATCGCGGCTATCAGTCTCATGACCACTTTGACCAGTGGCAAGCCGCCGAAAAGTTCTTTGTCTGCCGTATTCGGGAGAATACCCATAAAACAGTCATCAGCGAGAATGCCGTCAATCCTGATAGTATCGTCTTCTACGACAGAGTCGTGCTGCTCGGCACCAAAGGTATAAGTCAGACTGAGAAAGAGCTGCGCCTTGTTGGCTACCGAATAGACGGCAAGGATTACTGGGTTGCTACCAACCGATACGACCTGACTGCTGAAGAAGTGGCCGAAGTTTACAAGCTGCGCTGGAACATAGAGACCTTCTTCGGCTGGTGGAAGCGGCATCTCAAGGTGTATCACCTGATTGCCCGAAGCAAATATGGTCTCATGGTGCAACTGCTTGGCGGCCTCATCACCTATCTGCTGCTCGCCATCTATTGCCGGGAGCAGCACAACGAACCGGTCAGCATCTCCAGGGTACGAGAACTACGCAATCAAATAGCAAATGAAGCAGCAGCAGAGCTGAAAGAAAGTACAAGAAAACATGGCAAGTCAAACAAGATCAGACAGTTAAAGAAAAAGAAACGCCGTGCAAAAACCTAACCGGAAGATGCTGGTCGAAAACACATATTTTCTCTAAAATTCAAAAAGTGACGCGCTATTTGCCTCTTCAGACGATGTTTTTTGCCGGACTGAAGACGAACTGCCCCCTTGTTCTTGCTTTTTTGTTCTTTGACAATCTCGTTTTCAGCTTTTCTTTAGCAGGTTACCGGCTGAAGCCTGCCGATTCTTGCCTGAATCCTGTCAGGGCGAAGTTTCTCCAGCCACCAGCCGTTGACTTTCAGCAGGCTCTTGCGGGCATGATTGACCACGATTGCCGCACTACGCAGCAGATAATCCTGAATGGTCTTGATCCGCCGCCGTACCGGTGTTAAGTGACTGTCCATCTCTCCGTCACCAGCTTCATCCCGCCACTGCTGACCCAGCAGGATAAGCAGGTTGTAGGCCATGGTCCCCAAGGTAAGGAATACTTCGTTGACACTGAAGGTCTGGGAGGGGAGTCGCTCCAGATCCAGGTCGTGCTTGAGTTCCTTGTTCGCTTCTTCTGCAGCTCCACGCCCCCGATAGAGTTCGAATGCCCGCTGCGGGGTGACTTCTTTGGGTAGATTGGTGGCCAGTATGTGGTAGCGGACGTCATTGAGCAGCAGTGGCTGTCCTTTCTCGTCTACGGACTTGATCTGAACACAGAAGACGAAACGGCGGGGAGTTTTCCAGCCGCTTGGGGTGTACTCGAATTCTCCGTAAAACTCGCCGCCGAAGTCAGTGACTTTGAGGCTCATAACATCGACATCGAGATTCTCGTTTACCACTCGATCCAATGCGCCGCTGGCTCGGGCCTTGACCAGATAGTATGCTTTAGCATCTTCGCTGGCTTGAACAGTTTTGATGCTGTAAAGCCCGGCATCGTAGCGAAACAGGAGCTTGTTCCGATCTATTTTCTCGGGGAGCAGCTCTGCCGTTTCCCTGATGAATTCGTCAATCCGTTCAACAGCTTTCTCTCTGCCTGGCAACAGCCAGTGATTGATGCAGAACCGTTCGCGCCCGAGAACTGCAAATACAGGGGTGTAGCAAAGTTTACCGTTGTAAGTGGTTTGAACCCCTTCCCGTTTGGGAGCAAATTGCTCGAAGATACTCGGGTCAATGTCGCAGGGAATATAGCCTTCAGCCCCCGGTTCAGCTGTGATGCTTGCTTGGGAAACAATCTTTGCGCCGACCCGCTTGAGACCGGTTATTTCCTCTTTGCCATATTTCTCCAGATGCATGGCAACAGCTCGCTCTTTGGGGAGTTTGCCAAAGCCGAGCGATTTCTTGAGCAGTTTCTCTTCCCGTGCCAGCCAGGCAAGATCAGTGTAGCTGGTCCGGCGTAAGGAAATGTTTAGTAACAGCGGGATTAGATGTTCCTCTTCCCGGAAGCCGTAGTCGATCTTCTTGACCCGCACTTCGTTTCTGATGGCTCGAATCAGATCGAGACGGCGTATGAGGGTGGTGAGCAGCTCCAATCCTGCTACGGAAGTTAGCGTCTGTCGGGCTGCTACATACTGAAAACCGAGATTGTCTTTCACCATTCGGGTGAGCTCCTTCACTACAATTATGTGAAGGATTATAGCATGTTACACTATATTAACCCAATAGTTTTGCGGATTGGGGTTAAAGGCAATTTTTTTAGCATCGCTTTTAGTATCGCTGTCTCCTAATGTATATTTATAATTTGCATGAACAATTTCTATAGATTGCGCAAACAGATATTGCGAAAAGATAAGACAAAAAATAATAGAAAGAACTGCTGACTTTATAAAAGATCCGTTCATATAATTCCCCCTTATTGTCACAACTTCGCACCTTTCGTGATGAGTGTTTTACTCGGACACGCGTCGGTGCCTGATATTTATTCTTTCAAGAACGCAGGCATAGTTTGTGGCTTTTGGTGCAAGATAGTTCTCACTACTCGTGTATCCACAGCCCTTTACGGCAGTTGCGAAATCATCTATTCCCTTGACGACAATATTGGGTTCATTGATCAATGATCTCCATTGAAGTTTGCTATCAGTCGGAAGCTGGAAATTCAGCAACTGCACCAGAGCCATGTGAGCAAATAGGTATGCGTGCTCGGGACCAACAAAACTCATTAAAATATGAGATGCGGAATGCTGTTCTCGTGTATCAAGGTCCCATGATAAGAATAGCGCCTGCACTTCAGGAGGGAGCTCTCGAACTTCATTGCCGTAGCCGTCAGTAAAGTAACTGTCGTCGATTACCATTTCCCATTGCTCGGTGTGGCTACCTTCGTCATTGTGCAGCGTTTCAATTAGCACTTCTTTTAGGCAGCGAATGTGCAATCCCGCCCCAGGAAAGAGGGTGTCGAGGACCATGGTAAATTTCCACTTTAGACAAGGTGTGACCAAAGTTATTTGCCACCCCCTGGGTCAACTTAATTTGCCAGTTTAGTCGATACCGGGACCAGAGTTATTTGCCACTTTGGATTTTTTAGGGGAGCCAACCAGCATGACAGTATTCTGCATGGAATTATTTCCAGACAGGAGCTGCTATGTCGCGAAGGAGAATCCCCATGATCGAATTGAACGAAGTTGTCTATCACTGGCAAAAAGGGCAGAACAATAGTCAAATTGCCAGAAGTCTCGGCATTTCCCGGCCAACCGTCAGAAAGTATCTTGACGCGGCAAAGGCTGCCGGTCTTACCAGAGAAGATGGTGAAACACCCGCTGCCATTGCGGAGAACGTCATGGCCGCAGTAGCCAAGGCAGCCAAACCTGCTTCATCTGCTGTCGGTGCGGTGCAGGAGGTCATAGGCCTGCACAAAGAGCAGATAATCAGCTGGCTCGATGAGCCGAATATGACTGCCAAGCAGATCTGTCGCCTACTTGAAGAACAGGGCTACCCTTTCAACTACTCCAGTCTCAAACGATACGTAAAAAAGCTTAAACCGGATAATTCCCAGAGAGTAACTGTCCGGTTGGAAACATCCGCCGGAGAACAGGCCCAGGTTGACTTTGGTCAGGTAGCCCTTACTCTGGGTGACCAGAAGAAGAGGGTCTGGGCCTTTGTCATGACCCTTTCTTACAGTCGCCATCGCTTTGTCCGCTTCGTTGAACGCCAGGACACAACGAACTGGCTTGACTGTCATATCCGGGCCTTTGAATTCTTTGGCGGTTGCCCCAGAACCGTCCTTTTGGACAACCTCAAGGCTGGTGTTGTCAAAGCCGACCTGTATGACCCGATCATCAACCGGGCGTATGCAGAACTAGAGCGGCATTACGGCTTTGTTGCCGATCCGGCCAAAGTGAGAACTCCGGAGCACAAAGGGAAAGTTGAGCGCTCCATGCCCACGGTGCGGCAGCAGCTGGCTGCCGGGCGGCAGTATCAGGATCTTGCCGACGCCAACGAAAAGGCGCTTGCCTGGTCACTAACCGGCATTGGCAAGGAAAAGCACGGCACCACTAAAGAAGAACCGCTGCTGCGCTTTGAGCGGGACGAGAAGAACACCCTTATCCCTTTGCCGGGCAGCAGGTTCGAGACCCCACTCTGGAAAGAGTGCACAGTTCACCCTGATCACCATCTGGTCTTTGACAAGAGCTACTATTCTGTTCCGACCAGATATGTGGGCAAAAAAGTCTGGGCGCGGGGCACCTTCCGCTTGACCGAGATCTTCCTTGAGGGAGAGTTGATCAAGTGCCATGTTCGGGCACACAAACCCGGCACATGGCGTACAGACGAAAACGATTATCCGGAAAAAGCCAAGGCGTTTCTTTTTGCTCACCCCACCTGGTGCCGCCAGCAGGCTGAGACATTCGGCGAAGATGTGGGCCGCATGGTGCGAGAAGTTCTGGAACCTCACTCTCTCCAGAATCTACGCAAGGCTCAGGCAGTCCTCAGATTTGCCGATAAGTATGGTGCTGCCAAACTCAATGATGCCTGCCGGCATCTGCTCTCTTTTGGCTCCACATCAAGACAGAGCCTGCAAAGGATTCTGGAGAACGGTATCCCCAGGCAACAGGAGTTGCCGACCGTCCCGGCCATTTCCACTGAAGGTGAACAGTGCCTGCATCCGGCAACCAGTTTCGGGGAGGTGGCAGCATGAGCATCTCCCCACTACTAACGTCCCGCTTGAAGCTGCTCAGACTCTCCGGCATTCTCGAATCACTGGACCTGCGGCTTGAGCAGGCACGAAGCAACAATCTCGGTTATCTGGAGTTTATGGAACTGATTGTTCAGGATGAGACTGAACGCCGGGAAGCGAATACCCTTAATCAGCGGCTTAAGAAAGCTTCCTTTGAAGAGCCGAAGTGTATCGAAGAGTTTCAGTTCGCCCAGTTGACCGGGGTCAATGTGGCGGCCATCAAGGATCTAGCGACCGGTCTGTTCATCAGGAAAAAAGAGCATGTGATTCTTTACGGCCCGCCAGGAGTCGGCAAGACCCACCTTGCTCAGGCACTGGGCAACCGGGCATGTCGCATCGGTCATTCCACCCTGTTTATCAAGGGAACCAAGCTGTTTCGAAACCTCAACACAGCAAGGGCTGACGGCACTTGGGAGAAAGCCTTGAGAAAACTCCTCGCTCCGGACCTTCTGATAATTGACGACTTCGGCCTCAGCGCCATGACCATGCCACAGGCTGAGGAGTTCTATGAAATCATTGCCGAACGCCACCAGCGAGGCTCTATAATTATCACTTCAAACCGTCCGCCAGGTGACTGGCTGTCGCTCTTCCCGGATCAGGTGATGGCCAATTCGGCAATGGACCGACTGGCACACCGGGCTCATCACATTGCTATGAAAGGAGAGTCATTTAGAAAGAAAACAAGACCTCAAAAACCGTCAGCAGATTAACTACAACGCTACCCCTGAAAATCCTAAAGTGGCAAATAACTTTGATCCTGGGGGTGGCAAATTAACCTGGTCCTTGACAAGAGGGAGTATGAAAAGTCACCTGCCAGGACGCCCAGTAGATTTTCCTTCAGCGCCGTGTCAAAACGGATCTTGAAATTGCTTTTAGCCTTTTTCATATGACAGACGTCAAATAACATCCAAAGCGAACGGAATTTTCAAGCAATGAGTAACGGAAGTCGGACCGACTCTGCATATCTCACAAGTCTTGAGTGGTAGTCAGGTTGGAACGAGAGGACTTTGTCATGCTTTGACTTCACCTCAATTAGTACCGGAATTGGTCGAGACTTGCTGCGGAAGATCGCCAGAAGATCAGGTACTTGATAAGAATTGCGTGAATGGCTAGAGGTTTGCTGGTCTAATTTGTGTATGATTTCGCAATATCCTAGCCAACCGCAGATAACTGAAAACTCGTCCTCTCTCGGTAATCCGATATTGAAGCGACGGATTCGGGCGGCTATTATATTTGCGTTTGCATCCCAACCGACTTGGACAAGCGCCTCGTAAATTAAATGTTCAAGATCTTCTGGTAATTCTGTCACTTAAAACACCTTGCTTTTGGAAAATAGCATTCCTATTGATCAGTTACAAAAGGTATCCAATATAAGTAACCGAATCCTTGAGTAGGGAATGAGCTCCTTATATAAGTTTTGCGTATACATCGAGCTGCTGCGTAAACTTCCGACGCACAAGTCACTATTCAGAGACTGATAAAATTGAGTCTACCACAAACTCCCGACTTCGGCATGCCGAAGTCGGGTAACCGCCGGATATCATACAACTGTATGCCCGGATTTTTCAAACCAGCGCCATCTTCCGGCCACCCGCCCTACCCTTTGAGCAGCTTCAGCTTCTGATAGGCTACACCACGCAGCTTGTTCAGCTCGGCGGTGAAGTCCGCCTTATCTTCTGTAGACAGCGCTTCAATAATCATCAGGTCGAGTCTTTCGCAAAAGGCCGCTATCTCCTTTGCCTTGAACGCCTGCTTGACCGTTTTCGGAGCGCTCTGCTTGATAATCTCGCCACGCGTAAGCCCGTTGGCCTTGTACTTCTGATACATGGTCGCCATCTTTTCCGGCGACTTTTGCCGGGCAATAACGGTCAGTATCCCCCGGGCCGCCTTGGGGTCGTTGCGACAATCATCTTTTACTGCTGCCGGCAGGCGATTCAGGGAAAGAATCTCCGAGAGGGTCGATTCTGCCTTGCCGAGGACTGTGGCCAATTCAGTAAAGCCGTAGTCGTGCACCGCCCGCAGCCGCTCAATCGCCTCGGCCTCTTCTATGGCGGTGAGGTTTTCCCGGACAAGATTTTCTATGATGGCGATTTCGGACGGTTCGCCGTCGGTGAGAATGGCCGGAATAGTTGCGAGGCCGGCGCGCAGCGAGGCCTGGTAACGGCGCTCTCCGGAGACGATGAGGAGCTCCCCGTCACCCCCCACGCGCACCAGTATCGGCTGGCAGCACGCCATGGGAGACAATGGAAGACTGCAACTCCGCCAGCGCCTGCTCATCAAAGAATTTGCGCGGCTGCTCAGGATCCGGGAGCAGACGGTTAAGCTCAAGCTGATACAGTTTTCCCTTGTCATAGGGTGAACGAACACTCTCCACGATAAGCTCCTTTTGTAGCGGAATATCAAATAGTCCCAGTTGCTCCAACGTCACACGCTCCAATGATTTACAGCAGAATAGTAATTAGCGCTTCGATTCCGCTCAGCGCACGCCCGTTCCCTGAGCGGAGTCGAAGGGAACTTACTCAGGAGCTTAAGTCCTTTTACCGCCGGACCAGACAGCCAGAATCTTCGCACCCTCAAGCAGTTGTTGGTAAAGCCGTTGTTTATCCGGGCTGCTGCCGGTCTGGACGACGATAAAGTCGGCCCGCTTGCCCGGTTCCAGTGTTCCTGCTTCGCTGTCGCGCTTGAGCGCTTGTGCGCCGCCAATAGTTGCCAGCCTGAGAGCGTCCTTTGCTGTAAATACCCCCGGAAATTCATCGAGGAGGAAACGCATTTCATCCCACAAAGAGAGGGAGTCACTGCTTGCCAGGGAATCTGTGCCGAGGGCAAGCGGCACGCCTGCCTCAAGAAGCAGCTGCACGGGAGCCTTGCCGACGCCGAGATTATAGTTGCTCCGGGGAACCAGGACTACAGATGTGCCTGTACCTTTAACTACATCAATATCAGCCTGATTGAGATGGACTGCGTGAACTGCCAGCAGATCCGGGCTGAGCGCCCTCTCAGAGTCCAGCCATTCTGTCGGTGAAATCCCCAGCGGTTCGGGAAGATAGCGGTCCCAGCCGACAAACGGATAAAGCTCTGTTGCTATTCTGCCGCTTGAGTTGAAAAAAAATGCGCTCTCCTCCGCAGATTCGGCCAGGTGCATGGTCAGCGGAAAATGTGTATCGCTCGCTACATCAAGCAGAGCGTGCAGCAGCGGCGCTGACACGGTAAATGGCGCATGGGGCGAAAGCCCGGGGAGGAAATTGTCAGGCAGGGAGCGGAGATCCTCATGAATGGAGAGCAGCCGCTCACTGTAGCGTGCCGGATCCTGGCCGATGAACTCTAAATAGAGCCTGCCTGACAGGAGCGATTTTTTATATAGGGGGATAAGACGGCGCTCAGAGAGAATATCGCCGACCATGGTCGTGCCGCTTTGCAGGGAGATCTTCAGGCCTGCCAGGAGCGACGCGACCAGTTCGTCCAAAGTCAGGCCGCTCTTCACCTTGATTACCCTGATAATCCAGTCAACATAGGAGCAGGCGTCACTGCCATGCGCGCTTTTAGCGAGCCAGGCCGGGAAATGGGTCAGTTCCAGATGAGTGTGGGCGTTGACAAGGCCGGGCATGAGAACCGCGCCGGGGAATTCGTGGACAGCGGCAGCAGCGAAGCGGCTGCGCAGGTCAGCAAGCCTGCCGACAGCCTTGATCAGGCCGTTTTCAACAGCAACGGCTCCCCCTTCTACTGGGGAGCCGCTTATTGGCAACAGATATGAGGCCGCGTAAATCTGCATTTAGAGCGGTTATCCTTCTCCCAGAATGGCGTTGTCTATCAGTCTTGTTTTACCTATTTTGACTGCCAGCGCCAGCAGACAGCTGCTGTCAACGCGGCTAACCGCCTCCAGGGAGCGGCTGTCACAGAGTTCAATATAATCAGGTACCGCCGCTGCCACCCTGGAAATCGTCTGGACTGCAACTTTTTTCAGCTCAGTGGCGGACGTCTCACCGCCATTGAAACAGTTTTTGACTTGAGTGATGGCGGCCTGCAGGCATAATGCGTCCTGCCGCTCCTGGGGGGAAAGATAGGCGTTTCTGGAGCTCATGGCAAGACCATCTGGTTCGCGGACAATGGGCATGCCGATGATCACTACCGGGAAGTTCAAGTCGGCAGTCATCTGCCTGATTACGGCAAGCTGCTGGTAATCCTTGGTGCCGAACAGCGCCAGATGAGGCTGAGTAATGGCGAAGAGCTTGGTGACAACGGTAGTCACCCCCCTGAAATGCCCCGGCCTGCTGCCGCCGCAGAGAGGAAGCGATATCTGCTCGACGTTTACATAAGTCTGATAACCGGCAGGGTACATCCCGGCGGCAGTAGGGGCGAAAACGATATCGACGCCAGCCTCTTGCGCCATTGTCATATCACCCTCAAGGTTACGCGGGTATTTTTCAAAATCCTCACCAACGCCAAACTGGGTTGGATTCACAAAGATGGACGCGACCAGGAGGTCGCTCTGCTTCCGGCCCGCAGTCATCAAGGAGGCGTGACCTTTATGGAGGTACCCCATGGTAGGGACGAGTCCAATCCGCTGCCCTTCGCTACGTCCAAGAAGTGCTATTGTCTGCATTTCATCAACAGATTCAATAAGTCTCATGCTGTTTCCTGATTCAACACTTTAAGATATTATTAGTTGAAGCTGTGCTCTTCAAGGGGGAAATTGCCTGTCTTTACATCCTGGATATAGGCGCTGACAGCGTCAGTAATGAGCCCTTTGGCGTCGGCATATCTTTTGACAAACTTTGGCGAATACTTCTCGCACAAACCGAGAATGTCATGAATCACCAGCACCTGACCGTCGCAGCCGGCACCGGCGCCAATACCGATGGTTGGAATGGCGATACTTTCAGTGATTCTCTTTGCAAGAGACTGGGGTATCCCTTCGAGCACGACTGCAAATGCTCCGGCCTCGGCAACAGCCAGGGCGTCCTCCAGCAACTTATCAGCCTGCTCCTGTTTTTTCCCCTGCACCTTGTAGCCCCCCATGCGGTGGATTGACTGTGGGGTCAGTCCGATATGGGCAACAACGGGGATATCAATATCCACCAGAGACTTAATCGTTGCAGCGATGTTTACCCCCCCCTCCAGCTTGACTGCGGCGGCACCGCCATCCTTGATCATCCGCCCGGCATTGAGCCTGGCGTCGGCAATGCTGATCTGATAGGACATGAACGGCATGTCGGCAACAACCAGCGCTTTCGGGTTGGCGCGGACAACGGCACGGGTGTGATAGAGCATATCTTCCATAGTCACCGGGAGGGTGCTTTCGTAACCGGAAAAGACAACCCCGACGGAATCACCGACTAAAATGACGTCAATGCCGCAAGCGTCCATGATCCGCGCGGTTGGGTAATCGTAACAGGTGAGCATGGTGATCTTCTCGCCATCGCTCTTCATCTTCTGAATATCAAGAATTGTTTTTTTCCGGGTCAATGGCTGTTCCCCTTTAGCCCTGCTCAAAAAAGATATTGTCCTGCCATTAACACTTTGAACCACTTTTCATGACTTCCAATTCACTGACAACAGAAGCGCTTTCCAGTTTCCGGATCTCCAGATCGGTGAAAATATCGTGGGCCATCTTGGCAACACTATTAACTGCATTGCGGGTCTCTCTGCTGCCACGAACCTGCTCTGCAGTGGTACCGACCATCTCCTCTGCCATCCGCCGGATCGTGCCGATTGCATGAACAATGCTGCGAGTGGCATCAGCCTGCTCTTTGGAGACACTGAAAATCCTTGAAGTCATCGAACTTACCTCTTCGATAGATCGTGTCACCATATCGACGCCATAGGTCTGCTCTCTGGTTGCCAGCTTGATCTCTTCCGTCATCTCCATGGACTTGTTGGCACTAATGATAATTGTATTCAAAGAGTTACCGGTGTTGTGCCCCAGAAGAACACCTTTTTGGACCAGATGCTTTGTCTGGGAAATATTATCTGCGGCCGCCCTTGACTCACGGAGGATCTCTTCAATGATTGACGTGATCTCTCCGGTAGACTGTCCCGTCTGGAGAGATAGATTTCTTATTTCATCAGCAACAACGCCGAAGCTTTTACCGTATTCACCAGCCTGCGCAGCAATGATTGAGGCGTTTAGCGCCAGCAAGTTGGTTCGCTTGGTAATGTCGTTAATGACATTGACGATGCTGTCAATACGCGTGCTGTTTTCCGACAGTCGCATTATTCCTTTGTAGGAGAAATCAACTGCTCGCTGTATTTCTGCCAGCGCATCGGCCGTTTCACTTAAAACCAGACGACCTTCATCGGCGTGGGATTTAACCTGCATGGAAACTTTGTGCGAAAGTGCTGCACTCTGCTCGACATTTTTCAGGGAGGCGCTGATCTGCTCCATTGCCGACGCGGATTTGTAGGTGGACTCTGTGAGCGAATCAAGACTGGTCGTAGCATTTTCAATCGCTACCGAAATATCACCGGCAGCTTTACTGGTTTCATCGACAGAACGCAGCACCGCCTCAGCTGCAGAGGCAATGTCTTTTGTGGTCGATGACATGGCAAGCACAGACCCTTCGAGGGTTTTGATATTAACGGAATAGTCATCCCTGCGATTAAGAATCTCGGAAAAAGATCTTTCCAGTTCGGTGGTAAGGGTATCGATGGCTTTAAGGAGATTGATTTTTGTTATGGCTGACGCCGCCTGATCCACAAAAAGTTTTGCGGTATCAACATCAGTATCGTTCAGAGCTCTTTTACTGTATTTGTTATCGATACCGAAAACACCGACGGCCTCGCCCTTAACCACTAAGGGACAAAGGATGAAATTGTTGGACCTGAGGGCCTTTATCGAATTACACGGCGCTTTAAGATGGAAATCATCCGGGTACCTGGAGATATCGTCAACCAGATACAGTTTCTTTTCGGCAAAACATTTGAAAATAACTCCGCTGCGTCCGTCCAGTGGGATCCTGTGGCCTTTGACGTCCTCTTCAGCTCCTGTTGAGATAATGAAACGCAGGTTCTCTCTGGCTTCATCAACGGTAAGGATGTTTACCCTCTCATAGCCCAGTATTTCATGCAGGCCTTCCGCACAAAGAGTTAATACCTCGGGCACATCCATAGACTTCTGAATCCGACTGCTTATCTGGTGAAAGTTTTTGATATTATTGTCCAGAATCTTGTAACGATTCTCAAAAAGCTCTTTCTGGGCATTGACTTCCTGATGGAGAAGATTCAGTTCAACAGCTCGCTCACTCAGTTCGTCAGCCGACTTGCCGATAAAGTACCCAAGTCCACCCATAACAAGTGAAGTTCCAAACCCCATAAAAAGATAAAGGGAGATATTCACCGCAGAGGAGGTCAGCTCAAGGGTCAAATGATTTAAAAATGTCTGCTCAGCCCCAGTAAAAAAGATAATCTTGATAGACATCCAGGTTACCGGTGCGCCGATTCCCAGAATAATCCCCAGGATCGCATATTTAATTTTCCTCTGCATTTTTGTGCCTGTCATACGCTTGTCCTTGGAGATGAAAGGGGATAACTTGCCTTAGACGGATGCAACCGCGCTAGTCTAGTGTCACTCCTTCGCCATGTCAACTATTCATCTTTAATGTCACACTGAAAATCAATAATCTATCATGAAGAAGTAAAAGGATAAAGTCATGCACTAAAGGAAAAAGGGTCTCATGCGGTGAAGCATGAGACCCTTTTTTTGAAAGATTTTCCGTTTTTATGTCTATTTAAACTTGGCTTTCAACAGGTCGGCAAACGTCCCCATCCCTGCAGGAGCATCTGCTGTCTGCTGACGGAAAGCGCTCAGATCATTTTCAGCTTCAGCCGCGGCACGCACCGTCTCGGCAAGCGCAAGAGAGATCCGCTTGGTGTCTCTGTCAACGCCTTCTATCAGGACCTCTACAACTTCTCCTTCTTTGAGGACCTCGCGCGGATGAGCGATGCGCTTCCCTTTGCCGATTTTAGAGATATGCAAAAGGCCGTCAATGCCGTCGCCGAGGGTTACAAAGGCGCCGAACTGGGCAAGCCGGGAGACTGTGCCTGTGTGAGAAGAGCCGACCGGAAAGTTGTCCAGCATTGCATCCCAGGGATTGGCCAAGGTGTCCTTGAGGCTGAAGGAAAATTTATCGTTCTCCCAGTCAATGAACTTAAGGACTACCGAAATCTCATCACCAACGGTAAGAATATCGGCAACATTTTCGACTCTTTTCCAGCCGATTTCGGAAACGGGCAGAAGCCCTTCAATACCACCGGCGCGGACAAATGCGCCGAACTTCTGAATAGAGGTTACGGTAGCATTCATGATCATGCCGACCTGCAAGGTACCCTTTAAAAGCTCTTTCTCCTGTGCAGCCTCTTCTTCGAGAATAGCACGGTGAGAAACGATGAGATTGCGGCCACCTTCAGCATATTCGGTGATCATGAACTTGAGGCGCTTGCCGACAAAAACTGAAGCATCGCTCACCCGTCTCAGGGACATCTGTGAAAATGGCGCAAACGCGCGGTTAGAGCCGATCTTCACTTCAAAACCGCCTTTTACCTCTTTCTCCACGGAACCTTCGACAGGGATACCGGCATTCCAGGCATCTTCAATAAGCGAACGGTCAGCCGCCCCTACTCCGCCTATCTTGGTGGTAAAGCGCATCTCACCCCGTTCACCACCGACAAACCAGGCAGTGATGATGTCACCGGGAGAAACAACCAGCTTACCTTCCGGATCTCTTAATTCAGCGGCGGCCAGAACACCTTCACCCTTTTGGCCGATATCAAGAAAAACCCACTCACCCGAAAGATGAAGAACCTTTGCCTTGATCTGTTCGCCGGGTTTCAGTCTGCCGGTTTTAGACTGGCTGGCAGCAAAAAGCTCTGCGAAACTCTCTTCTGTGGACTCTTCAAGTCCGTTATCATGCAGTTCACTCATTTCGTCTCTCCTGAAATATAATAATAACTACTTACTTTCAATATCCTGCCGCAGCTCATCATATGCAATCAGAGCTGCAATCTGCGGCACAGTTTTACTGACATTTTCATCATATATTTTCAAACGTTTATTAAACTCTTCAGCTCGCGCTTTGAGACCATCGATGCTGCCGGCCAGAGCGCCTTTTTCAGATTTATCGACGTCTTTTCTGCTAACCATGGATTTTGTCTTCTGCCAATATTCATCGGTACTGCCAAGATACTGCTGCATACTTATCAGAAAGGAGAGCGCCGATGCAGAGAGTTCAGACGTTGTAGAAAGCCTGACCTGCAGATCGAACATATCCTTGGTTAGCTGCTGATCAGCATAGAAAGTAAGAAACGCCATCTCACTCTCCTTTCCTGCCGTGGCTGTCTGACCAAGGGCCTCGACACCGGCAATAAACTGCTGCGAAGATGCCAGGTACTGCCTGACGGCTGCAGAAGTGCCGCTCAGCGAAAGCGCAAAGTGGGAAGCAAATTTAGAAAGCTGGCCGGCCTGGCCGGCATAAGGGATAGGCAGTAATTTTGCAAAACCGGCGGCAAAAGAGCCTGCTTCCACATATTTTGAGTAGCCCGAAAGTGTCCCGCCCATCCATTTGACATAACCATCAAATTCGAGCATGGAATCGCGCTGACTGCTGACTGATCTGGCAACATCTTTCAGTCGCTTGAATCTTTTCAGGTGGAGCTCATCCAGTGTCAATACCTTCTGGGTCGGAAGCGCCTTAAGACAGTCAAAAAGAGGTTTATCCACCTGTACAGGCATATCCTTGAGGAGAAGTTGCTGTTCGGCAGGAGGTAGAGCCAGTGAAGATTCAGCAGCTGGAATGGATACCGGAATGGCTATAGTTATGACAAAAACAGCAGACAGGATCTTGTGCATTAATTAGTTAATGAGTCTCCCGATATTTCTGAAACGAACAGCGAATTTATCGCTGTCCCACGACCAGTACTTGATGAAAGCTTTCCCTTTGATCTTGGGACTTTTTACAAAACCCCAGAAGCGACTGTCGTAGGAACGATCGCGGTTATCACCCATGACAAAGTATGAATCGGCCGGTACTGTGACCGGACCAAAGGAATCACGCGGGTTCTGGGCTTTAGAGATAAGCTCTTTTTCCTTGTGGATCTCGTGAGGATTTTCAAAGGGCTTACCGTTAACAAACACTTTCTTTTCTTTACCCTCGACAACGTCTCCGGGAATACCGACAACACGCTTGATAAAATCCTTGCTGGGATCTTCAGGATATTCAAAAACCACAACATCACCCCGCTGTGGGTCACGTATCTTGAGGATTTTCGTGTCGGTAAAAGGAATTTTTGTGCCGTAGAGGAACTTGGTTACCAGTAGATGGTCACCGATGAGAAGGGTATCTTCCATGGAACCTGAAGGAATCTTGAAGGCCTGCACAAGAAAAGTCCTGATAATCAGGGCTAGAATGATTGCAACAATTATTGACTCGGCATACTCACGGGCAATATGTTTTTTCTTTACCGACTGGCCGGTTTCAGAAACAGCCATATTTTTAAGATCTTCCATAAAAACCTCATGTTTTAGTAAGTTAGAAGTTATCCAGTTTATCTGGGCTAGGTGGACTGCCTTCAGCCTGAGCACCAGTAGTTTTAATCTTCAACCTTGAGAATTGCGAGAAAAGCTTCCTGTGGCAGCTCAATATTGCCGACACTCTTCATCCGCTTTTTCCCCTCTTTCTGCTTTTCGAGCAGCTTGCGTTTACGGGAAATATCACCGCCATAGCATTTGGCAAGAACGTCCTTGCGCATCGCCTTGACAGTTTCGCGGGCAACCACCTTGTTACCGATTGCAGCCTGAATAGCAACTTCGAACATCTGCCGCGGGATCAGCTCTTTCATCTTTTTGACAAGGTCACGACCACGGTAGTAAGCCTTGTCACGGTGGATAATGAGTGAGAGGGCATCAACCGTTTCGTCATTGATAAGAATGTTCAGCTTTATAAGTTCGCTTTTGCGATAATCCAGATGTTCATAATCAAGGGAGGCGTACCCTTTGGAAATAGATTTCAGCCGGTCATAAAAATCGAGGACGATCTCATTCAGTGGTAGCTCGTATATAATCATGACACGGGTCGTGGTCAGATATTTAATCTCGCGCTGGACACCGCGCTTCTCTTCACAAAGAGCCAGCACCGCCCCGACATAATCGTTGGGCACATGGATATGAGCAAGGATAAACGGCTCTTCGATATAGTCGATATGGGACAGTTCCGGCAGTTTGGCAGCAGACTCGATCTGAATCATGGTGCTGTCGGTCCGGTGGATTCTATAAACAACCGTCGGAGCGGTGGTTATCAGATCCAGATTGAACTCACGTTCCAGCCTTTCCTGAATGATCTCCATATGGAGAAGACCGAGAAAACCGCAGCGGAAACCAAAGCCGAGCGCCATTGACGTTTCCGGCTCGAAAGAAAAAGATGAATCATTCAGCTTTAGTTTTGCAAGAGCATCCCGCAGCTGCTCGTACTGGGAAGTATCAATCGGGTAAAGCCCTGAATAAACCATAGGCTTCACCTCTTTAAAACCGGTAAACGCAGCATCGCAGGGCTTTTTTGATTGTGTAAGGGCATGGGTTACCGTATCGCCGACCTTGGCATCGGCAACATCCCTGATACCGGCGATCACAAAACCGACTTCACCGGCGGAAAGAGATTGCACCTCGGTCATGACCGGAGCAAAAACACCGATCTTCAGCGCCTCATAGCTGCCCTTGGTCGCCATCAACAGCAGCTTGTCACCTTTGCTCAGGACGCCGTCAAAAATCCTGACAAGGATAATAACGCCTTGATACTGATCGTACCAGGAGTCAAACAGCAGCGCCTTGAGCGGAGCTTTAGGGTCACCCTTTGGAGCAGGGATCTTTTTGACAATTTCCTCAAGAATTTCATGGGTGCCGATTCCCTGCTTGGCGCTCGCCAGAACAGCATCATGAGCATCTATGCCGATGATGTCCTCAATCTCCTGAATGACACGCTCAGGTTCGGCGGCCGGGAGGTCTATCTTGTTGAGTACCGGGAATACTTCCAGATTATTATCAAGGGCAAGGTAAACGTTGGCAAGCGTCTGGGCTTCAACACCCTGGGAAGCATCAACCACAAGCAGCCCCCCTTCACAGGCGGCCAGCGAACGGGACACCTCGTAGGTGAAATCTACATGGCCGGGAGTATCGATAAGATTGAGAATATAGGTCTTGCCATTGTCGGCAGTGTAATTGAGGCGGACAGTCTGCGCCTTGATGGTGATGCCGCGCTCACGCTCCAGATCCATCTTGTCAAGGAACTGGTTCTGCTTCTCTCTGTCGGAGAGGGCACCGGTAAATTCCAGCAATCTGTCTGCAAGGGTGGACTTACCGTGATCTATGTGGGCTATGATGGAAAAATTACGGATATTTTCGATTGACATGGGCTCTTTACACTAACAGCTGCGGCGGATTTTATATTTCACTTAACCGATGAAATATAAACTGACGCTGTCTGCTTGTAAAGGCAAATGTGCTTTGAATGGTCAGAGGAGGCCGATAAATCTGTGCGTCTGGGGGATTATCCGGACATCATTAATAATGTTTGCAGCAATCTCCTGTAGCTCTAAAAGTCCAAGGGAAGATATTTTAATGGAGAGATTTTCCGCTGTTTCCGGCTGAATAATAAGCGGAACATCTTTAGCTACTGCTGCGATCATCTCGGCGGCCCGCTGAATCTCCCAGTGCTCAGTAGAAGAGTTAACAACAATCTTGACGGAGACCTCAGTCTCTGCGGCGATCTCCAGGAAGCTGCGATGATGATCCCATAGTCCTGTTTCACCTGAAGAGGACGGCAGTTTGATATCCATACTGATAAAATCAAGCTCATGAATAATCCGTGAAAGAGCCAGATGCAGGACACCGTTTGTCTCCAGGTGAACTGGGAGTATCTCCCGCAGCTGCGGCAACCAGCGGTGCAGCAGATCAACATGAAGGAGAGGTTCACCACCGGTCAGGGAGATTGAGTGATGAACCTTTGGCCAGCCACGCTCCCACCTTTTAAGCAGCGCAACAACGCGCGCCATCTCGACTGGATTTGCCAGTTCCTGAAAATCAAGCCGCCCCGGAGTGAGCTCCAGGCGACAGGTTGTCATATCAACCCCGATATTGGTATCGCAGTAGTCGCAGGAAAGATTGCACCCCATGAGGCGGATGAAAACCTGCCGGCAGCCGATTAATACCCCTTCCCCCTGAACCGAGGAGAACAGTTCAATCAGTTCCGCCGCATCACTCTTCATAGTAGCTGGCGCAGGCAAAATCTGATTCCCAGACGGTGATCATATCAACTTTGACATTGCCGTCATTAAAAGTTCGGCTGAGTTCATGAAAAACGTAGCGGGAAATATTCTCCGACGAAGGTGAATCACCCTTGAAGCAATCAAGTTCATTGAGATATTTGTGGTCAAGAGTACCTAGAAGCTCTTTAGTCTGCGCCTTGAGAATCTTGAAGTCGATGCAGAGTCCGGCCTTGTCCAGCTCCCTGGCGGTTACCGTGACCTCCACCCGCCAGTTGTGTCCATGGAGATTTTCACACTCACCCTGATAATTATTAAGATTATGGGCAGCGGCAAAAGATGTGACAACTTTGAGTTTATACATGAATAGTCCTTCTGAATCTGAATTTGATTTAAAAGTCTACCATGAAGCAAATGAAAAAATCCAGAGACATCGTCAGCTCTCCCTTATCTTGAAAATGGTCAACTTGTAATCCGATTCAGGTTGACAAGACTTTTAATCTCATGATATTTGAGACGCCGGAGGGGTTATGAAACAGTTTATAAGAGAGATTACCGACCGAATCATCGACGGAGACAGAATCACCGCAGCTGAAGCCTTGAATCTAACAACCGTCACCGGAACAGACCGCTACGCTCTCTTTCTGGCAGCAAGTCAGGTCAAAGAGCATTTTGTCGGCAACTACGTCTCACTCTGCTCCATCATTAACGCAAAATCAGGTCGCTGCCCGGAAAACTGCGCTTTCTGTGCTCAATCATCCCACCATTCAAGCGATGTCCCGATCTACCCGCTTGTTGACGAAGAGAGCCTTGTCGCCGGGGCGCATGCTGCCGAAAAGTGTGGCTCGATCTGTTATGGCATTGTCACCAGCGGCACCAGTATCAGCCAGGGCGAAGAGCTTGACAGGATCTGCCGCTCCCTTCAGCGGATCAGGCAGGAGACTACGATTGCGCCTTCCTGCTCGCTTGGCCTGCTGGATGAAGCGACAGCCAAGATTCTCAAAGCCGCCGGTGCTGAGACGTATCATCACAATCTGGAGACTGCACGCAGTTTCTTCCCTGAAATTTGCACTACCCACGCCTATGAAGAGGATGTGGAAACAGTCAGGGCGGCCAAGCGTTCCGGGATGAAAGTCTGCAGCGGCGGCATCTTCGGGCTTGGCGAGTCTGCTGCCCAACGGATTGAAATGGCGCTTACCTTAAGAGAACTTGAGGTCGACTCGGTGCCCCTCAATTTTCTCAACCCTATTCCCGGAACGAAACTGGCAGCGGCCAGCAATATAACTCCTCAGGAGTGTTTGATAACTATCGCCATTTACCGCCTGCTGCTACCGGAAAGGATGATAACCGTCTGCGGCGGCAGAGAAAAAAATCTGCGCGACCTGCAGTCATGGATGTTTTTCGCCGGCGCCAGTGGGACGATGATCGGCAATTACCTCACCACCACCGGCCGCAATACCGATGACGACTGGCAGATGCTCCACGATCTGGAACTGGAAACGGAGGGGTGCTGTGGATAGCTGCCGGGCAAAAGGGATCTTTATTACCGGAACCGACACAGGCGTCGGCAAAACCATTTTTGCGGCGACTCTGGCAAGACTGTTGAAAGATAAAGGGGTGAATGTCGGCGTCATGAAGCCGGTGACAACCGGTTGCAGTGAAGTCGCCGGGCGCCTTGTTTCCGAAGATGCAGAACTGCTCGCCTTCGGCGCCCGAATTTCAGTGACTGCCGAGGTTGCGCCGTACCTTCTTAAGGAACCGATTGCACCGTCGGCGGCAGCCGAAATGGAACATCTGAAAATCGAGTTTTCCCGTATTCTCGCTGCCTATCACCGGCTTGCCGAAGAACATGATTACGTCATTGTCGAAGGCGCCGGCGGGCTCATGGTCCCTCTGGCCGGCGGTCTTTTGGTGGCAGATCTGATCAAACTTCTTGCCCTGCCGCTCCTTGTTGTCGCCAGACCGAATCTCGGCACCATCAACCACACCCTTTTGACCTGTTTTGTGGCCAGAGAGCTTGGACTTGATGTCAAAGGAACAGTCATCAGCAACTATCCGCTTGCACCCGATAGTGCCGAAGCCACGGCTCCTCACCTGCTGGATTCGCTTTCCGGCGCACCGCTCCTGGCCAGGCTGCCGGCAGTCACGGCTCCCGATAATCGTGCACGGATTGAGATACTTGCTTCATTGCTCGCCAAAGAGCCTGCCACCAGAATCCTGCTGCGGGAGATCGGCATTGAGTGACCTGAGTACCGAACTGCTGCAGGAGTATGACAGGCGCTATGTCTGGCACCCGTTCACCCAGATGAAAGAGTGGGAAGCCGACTCTCCCCTGGTCATCAGCCGTGGTGAAGGGAGCTGGCTGATCGACACGGACGGCAACCGCTACCTTGACGGCGTCGGCGCTATCTGGACAAATGTTCATGGCCACTGCCACCCTTTCATTAACAGCGCGATAAAGGAGCAGCTGGACCGGCTTGAACACTCCACTTTGCTCGGTCTGGCTTCAGAGAAACCGGCGCTGCTTGCCAAGAGACTGATAGATATCGCCCCCGATGGGTTGGTTAAAGTCTTCTACTCCGACAACGGCTCGACCGCCGTCGAAATCGGCATAAAAATGGCTTTTCAGTACTGGCGTCATCTGGGCCGCCCCGAAAAAAGCAAGTTCATCTCCTTTAAAAACGCCTATCATGGGGATACTGTCGGCGCCATGAGCGTCGGCGGCATTGATATCTATCACGAGGTTTTCCGCCCTCTTCTCTTCCCGACCATCCAGGCCCCCTGCAGTTACTGTTACCGCTGCGAGCTCAGCCCGGAGCGAAACAGTGACAGCTGCGCCAGAGAGTGCCTGCTTGAACTGGAGCGCCTCATGGAGATTCACGCTCACGAACTGGCCGGGCTGGTCATAGAGCCCCTTTTACAGGGGGCTGGCGGGATGATTGTGCAGCCTGAGGGGTACGTGCAAAAGGTCCGTGAACTCTGTGACCGCTTTGATATCCTGATGATCGCCGATGAAGTGGCGGTCGGCTTTGGTCGCACCGGGTCAATGTTCGCCTGCGGCAGGGAGTCGGTAACCCCGGATATCATGGCTCTCTCCAAGGGGATATCCGCCGGTTATCTGCCGTTGGCCGCAACCCTGACAACGCAGAAAGTTTATGACGCCTTTCTCGGAGAGTACACGGAACTCAAAACCTTCTTCCATGGCCATACTTTTACCGGCAATCCACTGGCCTGTGCAGCCGCACTTGCCAGCCTGGAACTCTTTAAAAGCGACGCTCTGCTGCAAAAATTACAGAGCAAAATATGCCTGTTGCAATCAGGACTTAAAGTTATTGCTGAACTTGTTCATGTCGGAGACGTCAGACAGTGCGGCATGATTGCCGGAATAGAACTGGTCAGAAACAGGAGTAGCAGGGAACCTTATGATTGGGCAGAGCGGATTGGCATGAGTGTCTGCCGGGAGGCGAGAAAGCATGGCATCTTCCTGCGCCCCCTTGGCAATGTGATAGTCCTGTTTCCGCCGCTCTCCATAGCAGAGAGTGAACTGGAACTGTTGCTGGACGGAGTTCGTACATCGATAATTGCTGTTACCAGGAGGCTGTCGGACTTAGAATAAATCTGCTGCAAATCCGTCTGAACGGTGCATATATCGCCGATTTCTTGACCAATAGAACAACTATTACCCTTCAAAATCGACAAAATCTGCCCTCGTCCAGCCGAATTTTCGCTTAGATTTCCTAAGCCCGACAGCCTCCTAGGCGTTCTGCAGATATTTAAGAACATCCGCCGGGTGGCTTTCTGCTTTGGCAACTTTCTTCCAGTGTTTGATCACCTTACCGTCGGGATTTACAACCACTGTTGAACGGATACACCCCTCAACGGTTTTACCGTACATGACCTTCTCGCCATAAGCGCCATACGCTTTCATCATCCCCAGATCAGGATCTGAAAGCAGCGTAAACGGCAGACTGAAGTCATTGATGAACTTGTCGTGGGCTTTCAGGCTGTCTTTACTGACACCCAGAACTACGGCGTTCAGGCCGGTGATGATCGCGTGCATGTCCCTGAAGCCACACGCCTCCTTGGTACACCCCGGGGTGTTGTCACGTGGATAAAAGTAAATAACAACCGTTTTCCCCCTGTAATCGCTGAGCGAATGCTCTTTGCTGTCACTACCGGTCAACCTGAAGTCCGGCGCAGCTGTTCCCTCAATAATCATTTTACCCCTCCCTGGACTAACTTCTCTTTTATTATCAGCCGTTTTGCCAGTTCCAGCTCATCCTCCCGGCTGGAAACATTACCGTCCAACTTTGCATCAAGAATCGTATCAAGAATCTGCTTGTAAACCGATCCTTGCTTCAAGCCGATATTTTTCAGGTCGTTGCCGTCTATTGTTATCTCAACCTGCGCCAGATTGGTGAAATAGATTGAGAACTGCCTGCGGGTATTCTCGTCGGTACGAGCCATCAGATGCAGAAGCATTTCAACCGGCAGAGCCCGCAGCAGTGAACAGACCTCACTGGGGAGGAGTGACCGGCTTTTGCCGCTGCTACTTTTTATCAGTTTTTCAAGCGCCTTCACCCCGTTAACTCTTGCCTCAAAATACCTTTCGATGAACTTTGGACCAATATCGAGCCTGATACAGGTTTCAACAAAATCATCAGTCGAAAGATTACTGCAGATTGCCAGCAGATAAACGATCCAGCGTTCAAAAGGCTGCTTCAGATACAGCAGTTCGAACCAGGAGATAATATGATCTGACTCTTTAAAAATAAGCATTATATCATCTGTTACTTCAAGTGACCGATGAATATATTTTAAAGCCCCGAGAGCAGCAATCCGCTTGACAGCATAGTGGGGTTCCCTCTCTTCAAAAATATGCACCAGCTCGGAGAAGAGCCGCCTGCCGCCGAGTTTCTCGAGAAAATTCATCTTGATACTGTTTTTGATAAGATTTTCCGTATGGGTAGCCATTTTAAAACCGAGCCGCTGCTCAAAACGTACCGCCCTGAAAACCCGGGTCGGATCTTCAACAAAAGAGAGATTGTGCAGCACTCTGATGCTCTTGTTCTTCAGATCAGGTCTGGCGCCGAAGAAATCTATCAGTCTGCCGAATTCAGCGGCTGTCAGAGCTATCGCCAGAGTATTAATGGTAAAATCCCGCCGGTAAAGATCCATCTTCAGCGATGACCTTTCCACCGTCGGGAGGACTCCCGGAGAATCGTAGTATTCAAGCCTGGTGCTGGCCACATCGATTTTGGAGCCATCTGGTGCGATGATCGTTGCCGTGCCGAACTTCTGATGGCTCTTGACGCGGCAGCCATGCTCCGCGGCAAATGTTTCGGCAAACAGTATTCCGTCACCTTCAACGGTCACATCAAGATCTGAACTGGGCTCACCGAGAATCAGGTCGCGCACGAACCCGCCGACAGCATAGACCTTAAGGTCAAGGTCATCTCCAATCCTGCCAAGATTGCGCAGAGTTTTTAAAATTTCATTGGGAAGGGTATGCCTGATCCTGTTGAGCATATCCCTGCCGGTGTCATCCCCCTCTAAGCTTGTTGCAACGCTCTTTTCCACACTGTTGATATAGCGGAAAAGATCAGTACGGGTTACTACCCCAACAAGCCCGGCGTCGCTGAATACCGGGGCAAAACGCTGGTTCTCCCCCGTCAGGTAATCCTTGACCGCACTAATGGGTGTATCAGTATCCAGCCGGACAAATTCCGTATGCATATAATCCGTTACCGGAACCGCACCGAGACGGTGATAAAGGGCCTTTTCCACAATCCGCCTCGAGATGACCCCGACCATCCGTTCACCGTCCATAACCGGCATGGCATTGACATTATAGCGGGTCAGCAGACTTCTGGCGTCAGCAATGGAGCTTGCCGCCGGGACTGTCTTCACCGGTGACGACATTATTGAAGCGACCGCTCGTTGGGGATTCACCCTGGAAAAAAGCACCCCTTCCAGCTGATGGAGCACCTGAATGGTCGTTAAATCCTTGACCGTGGCAGATCCGGCGGTGACATGCCCTCCACCGCCAAAACTGCGCAGAACATCACCGACATCAAGAGAAGCTCCGCGGCCCCGACCGATGACATGGACCCGGCTCCCCATACCGACAATCATAAAGAAGGTATCCAGACCCTCCATATCCCGTATCGTCTGGGCCAGAGCGGCTATGTCACTAACATAATAATCCAGTGACGCTGTGGCAATACAGACATCAAGGCCGCCGATGACAAGGCGCTTCATGGAATGGAGCAGGTCATTCAAAAGTGACACCTGCTCGACATTAAGCTCTTTGGTGAGAAAATCACCAACGGCAGCAAGCTGCGCCCCTTGGGTCAGCAACCAGGCGGCCGCAGTGAAATCCTCCGCCGAAGTACCGTGATAGGTGAGATTCCCGGTGTCTTCATAGATGCCGAGCATGAGCGCGGTTGCTTCCTGAGGGGCAAGGGTCACCCCCTTTGTACGGAGAATTGTTGCCAGAATGGCTGAAGTGGAGCCGCAGGAGCGGATTGTCCCCCCTTGAGGCGGGATATTGCCGGCTACATCAGGATGGTGGTCATAGATATGGATATCAAGACCGGCGCGCCCCACAACCGCGGCAAACGAGCCGATTCTGGCGGCGTGCTGGCAGTCGACCAGGATAAGACGCGATATTTCAGCAAGATTGATATCTTTCAGGCGGGTAAACGGGAATTGGGCTTTAAGGAGATAATTCCGGACCCCCTTCTCCTGTGAGCCGGAAAAAACCATCTGCGCACCCGGATAAAGCTTCTGCGCAGCAAGCATCGATCCGAGGCAGTCAAAATCAGCATTTACATGTGTCGTGATAACTTCCATTGCCACCCGGCCGTTCGCGATTTGTAAAACAAAATGTCAGAACAGTTTCGCAACTGAGTTTAGCACCCTATTTGTTTTAAACCAGAGGAGAAATCACTCCACCTCAACATTCCTGATCCCGTCCGGCCGCCACGCCGGTGAAATGACGAATGACCCCTTCTCCTCGTTGTCCAGCACGCTGCCGTAGGTCACGGCAAAGCCGCCGTAGCGGTCGTTCACCTCATCCATGGCGGCGGTGGCCAGCAGTTTGCGCCGCTCCTCTGCAAACAGCGGCAGCTGCAGCCGCTGGTAGCGCAGGTTGGTGATCCTGATCCCCAAAAGACGCACCGGCTGCCCCGGATCAAGGCTGTCCAGAATCCGTACCGCCTCAGCAAAGATTTCGTCGCTCTGGTTGGTCGGCTCTCTCCGGGTGGACTGTTTGCCGACCGTGGTAAAGTCAGCCAGCCGCACCGTCAGATGTACGGTCTTACCGGCCACGCCGTAGCGCCTCGCCCGGCGCCCCACCATTTCGGCCAGTTGCAGCAGATACTTGAGCATATCATGGCGACTCTCAATATCACGCTCCAGGGTCATGCTGTGGCCGACGCTCTTCACCTCTTCCTGCTCATCGGCCGGCACCACCGGGCTGGTATCGATTCCCCGGCCCATCTGCTGCAGCTGCCCGCCGACAATACCGAACTTGCGGGTCAACCGCTCCAGCGGGTAGCGCCCCAGCTCGCCGCAGGTCCGGATCCCCATCATAAGGAGGCTCTGCTCAACTTTACGGCCGATGCCGCACAGTTCCCGGGCCGGCATATTTTCCAGAATCCGGCCAACCTCGGTCGCCGCGATAACCGTCAGCCCGTCAGGCTTTTGCATCTCGCTGGCCAGCTTGGCTAAAAGTTTGTTGGGGGCGATACCGACGGAACAGGTGATGCCGAAGCGGTGCTTTATGCGGGCTTTCAATTGGTGGGCAATGTTCTCCGCTGATCCGAAGATGGCGAGCGAATGAGTTACATCCATCCATGCCTCATCTATGGAAAATACCTCTACCAGAGGAGTATAGTCCCGCATCATACTCATGATCTGTGTCGAAGTGTGGGTGTATCTTCGGTTGTCACCAATAACAAAGATAATGTGAGAGCACGCCTGCTTAGCCTGCCAGGTGTTCATGCCGGTCTTCACCCCGAAGGCTCTGGCTTCATAGGACGCGGTGGTAACAACAGTGCGCCCCCGACCGATAACAGCTATCGGTTTTCCTTGTAGATCAGGGTTGGTTTGCTGCTCCACAGAAGCGAAGAAGGCATTCATATCGACATGCAATACGATCCGGTGTTCCATCCAAGCCACCATCAATAAGATTTATCCATCAAACTAACCATGTGTAGATCTGAATTACTCCAGTCCAGTCCTTTGAGGCGCCAATAGTGTGGATCGAAAATAGCGTACAATCATGGGCACTCCAAACATCGCGCCAAGTACAACCAGTATCGTAGTGTTTGGGTCTTTAAAATAAGAATTCAAGTGCAAAGTCGTGAGCGCGATGACGGTGAAATACAACATATCTCCAGCGATGGCAAAGGCCCAGCCGCTAAGGAACCCATGTCCGGCAGCCAGCGCCGAGGCGCGCCCAGTCATAGGATCAACACCAAAAGCGATCATAACAAGCGCAATGGGGCCGGCACCGGTACCGGTAAAATGTGTCACACTGCGAGCAGTTGCGGCCTTTAGAACGCTGCTGAAGCGAGCTAATAACGGTATTTTACTGCACAATATTGAGAGAAGTCGCAGGATCGGTTCAAAAGCAAGGGCCAGGGCAACATCTGAAACCAGGTAAAGCAGTGTGGTAATGGGCCAGGCCAAACCTTTGGCCTGAGCGAGCATAACACCAGCAGGGATTCCACCTCCGACGGGTAGCAGGAAGAGCTTCAACACTGGCAGCATGCTGGCTGTTGACGGGACTAAATCTAAAATTTGTTCGGACAAAGGAAAAGTAGTCATGGGCAGCCCGCCTCCAGGCCGCTTAATTCCCAGCTCTGCTGGGCGGTGTCGTAGGTCAGCTCATACAAGCCACCTTCGTCCCGCACTGCAAAGTGGAGGCGTTTGGCGCTCCCTTTCAGGTCGGTCCAGGTATAGGTGGTCTCCAGCACGGCATGCTTGCGCTGCTTCCAGTCGAACCAGACCGGCTTGATGGTGCGCCCGGGCCCGAAGACGACCGCCACGCGAATAGGCTCACTGATCCGCATGAGTTACTCCAGGCGGCGATAGACGCCGATAACCTTGCCGACAATGCTGACCTCAGCTTCACCGGCAGGGATAATAATCGCATCCATATTGGGGTTGGCCGGCTGGAGACGGATATGTCCCTGTTCCCTGTAGAACCATTTCAGGGTCGCCTCGCCATCCACCATGGCAACCACCGTATCCCTGTTTTCGGCGACAGCCTGGGGCCGCACCAGAGCCAGATCGCCATCAAAGATGCCGGCGCCGATCATGGAGTCGCCACTGACCCGCAGGAAGAAACAGTCACTCCCCTTGACCGCCAGCTGATCAACGGAAAAATAGCCCTGGATATCCTCGATCGCCAGGGAAAGGTGACCGGCCCGGACGGTGCCGATAATGGGGAGAGAGACGGAACGGCTTAAGGGGGCGGTCAGAACGATACCGCGACTGACGGCATCACGCTTAAGATATCCCTTCTTTGCCAGGGCAGTCAAATGCTTGCCGATCGGCAAGGTACCACTGATCTGCAGATGAGCGGCAATCTCCCGCTGTGCCGGCGGATAGCCGTTATTATCAATGTAAGCAGTGATGAATTCCAGCACCTGGCGCTGGCGGGGGGTAATCTCTTGCATACGCTTCTCCGTTAGGTATTCCTTTGCATACCATAGCGTCAGTCAACGGAGATGTCAAGCCGGCTTTTTTACCCGGCAAGTCCGGATTTATACCGGCGGTTAAGCATAAACGAGCCGTCAGAGCAGCGCTTGCGGCAGTTACTCGCGATCAGCCCCGCGTTGAAGTCGGCATAAAAGACCCGATGGTCAGCGGATTCAGATAATCCCGGCGCAGCTTATCTTAATCCGCACAAGCCGAGTAACTTACCACCATATTTGTTCAGGATATTGTCCCGCGAAAGGGTTTTGAATAGCAGGGGCTTGCGCGTTCCCAGCTCGTCCAGCTGGGCAATCAGTTCTGGGCTCAGTGAGTATACTAACCCCTGACGGAAAACGGTTATCGCCTCGTCCTTGTGTTCGGACAGAAGGAGCACTCTGCCCAGGTTCAGACTGCATTCAGGGCAAGCGGGATCGGCCTGTTGAGCCTCCCTGGCGAGTTCGATCGCTTTGTCCAAGTCCCGCCCGTTAAGAGCGTGACAGTAGGCGAGGAAGGAAGATAGAATCGGTGTTTTCCCGTACTCCATGGCCTGCTCCAAGCAGGTCATAGCCAAAAAGGTGTGGCCATGCTCAAGAGCATCCAGCCCTTTCTGCAGTAGTTCTGCTGATTCCGTGAGTGCCATGGAGAATCTCCCGGATGCCGGCCGGTTTAACCGTCATCCTATATCTGCTTGCGGTCAAAATCAGGGTCAATAACCTACTGAACGCTTAGCCGAGATCGTGCGAACCTTACCAGGGTAGTACCTTCCTCAAGCTGTCCTGAAGTTATTATAGCATACCAGTAATTATATTCAGTCACAGGGTTACTACGATAACAAAATCACTCTTTCAACCCTGAGTTTCGATACTGGATATTAGTGCGAAGTTTATAAAATTCAGTCTGCCGGCTGCGACTTCAAACCGACAACAGCTTCAATCCAGAGGGAAAGAGCCTTGCCGCTCTTCAAGGTTTCTTCCGGGATGACGCTGCTGGTTTTCCTGGCAAGACTCTGGGCGTATTTAAGCTGCGCTTCGCTTGGACCACCACCTTCCACCCGTACCGGCGGGATGAAGAATCCCATCTTGTTGTGCACCCCTTTGCAGAAGCGCTGCCAGCTCTCCTTGTTCTCTACCACCAGATCGAGAAAGTTTTCCATCTTGCTGGTCAGCTCATAGTTGATCACCCAGGGGTGTTTTTCCCTTAAGAAATCAATCAGGGTCTCCCCCGATGGCAACGGCATCACCCTCCCCTTCTCTTCCTTAACGTACCCTCGGGCGGTAATGTTCTTGGTGATGGCGGCATAGGTGGACGGCCGGCCTATATCCAGCCGCTCCAACTCCTTTACCAGGGAACCGAGGGTAAACCTCCCTGGCGGCTTGCTCTTCTTTTCTTCAAGGGTTTCCGCCACCTTCGGCACCAGCTCACCGACCTCAACCGGCGGAAGCAGCTGCAGCTTGTCTTCCTCCCCCTTCTTGTCGCTCTCCTCGTCAACCTCGGCGTAAACCTGAAGGAAACCATCAAGGATCAGTACCCGCCCGGCAGCCTTGAACTTTTCTCCGGCGACCGTAAAAATCATGACAGTGGAATCATAGCGGGCCGCGGCCATCTGGCTGGCGATGGCCCGTTTGAAGATCATCTCGTAGAGCCGGGCATGGTCGGGCGTCAACCCTTCTTTCCTGATCATGGCCGGAATGTCGGCAAGGGAGTGCATGTGGGTGGGACGGATCCCTTCGTGGGCTTCAGCCTGGGAATTCTTAGATTTATGCTGGTTCGGTTTTAATGGGAGATAATCGCCGCCAAGGGTTTTCCCGAGAAAGTCGCGAATCTCCGTAACAAAGGCGTCATCCATTCGCACTGAATCGGTACGGTGATAAGTGATGATCCCTTGGTCAAACAGCGCCTGGGCCAGTTTCATGGTCTGTTCCGGGGTGAACTTCAGCCTGGCTGCGGCAGCTGCCTGCAGGTCAACTGTCGTAAACGGCGGTTTAGACGACTGCCTGACCTCTTTTTTTTCAACTTTTTCCGCCAGGACATGGGTCTGCTCGCTGACAGCGGCGATGATTTTTTCGGCGTCCGCCTTCAGGGCAAATTTGCCGCTCATATGCCTTGCCAGGAAGGTCGTTCCCTCCTTGTCCAGCTGGATATCCAGCATCCAGTAGAGTGCTGAGGTGAAGGCGCGAATCTCCCGCTCCCGGTCAACAACCAGGCGGACAGCCGGCGACTGGACACGACCCACACTATAACTACTGCGCAGACTCTTGCTGGCGATGGGCGAAAGGATATAGCCAACCAGACGATCGCCGATCCTGCGCCCCAAAAAGGCGTTGTAGAGGCCACGGTTGGTCTTTTCGAACGGAACTGCCCTGGCAAGGGAATCCTTCAGCCCTTTTTCCGTAACCTCAAAAATCTCCATCCGCAGACACTCTTTGGCGACCTCTTTCACCTCTTCATAAATATGACAGCTGATGGCATACCCTTCCCGGTCCGGGTCACCAGCAAGCATGACTGTCTCGCCCCGGGCCGCTGCCCGTAGCTCTTTAGGCAGATGCGCCTTTTTTTCATGATAGACGAAGGTCGGTTCATAGGTTGCCAGATCAACGCCTATCCGGGCATCAGGAAGATCTTTGAAGTGACCTACAGTGGACATGACTTTGACTTTGAGGATTGACTGTATTTTTTTCGCTTTGGTGGGCGATTCGACGATTATAAGCATGAAGGAGTGAAGCCTTTGTCTTTAGTAGTTGGGGAGAGGAGACCCGGACAACCAGAGCTTCAACTCGCGCCGGGCGCCACGGTCGACAACCGAAAATAACTGCTGAAGATTATCATGGGTTGCAGAACGGGAGTGACCTGCCACCTTGGTGACCAGGAAGCCAAGCTCATCGCTGGCTGCGTAGATTTGCTGATAAAGCAACGCATTGACAAGAAGCCGCCCGGAAGCCCTGGAACAGTATGCACTCTCTTCCAGTCGCTCCCTGCGCCTGGGCAATTCGGCAATACATTGAGAGTCGGTATACAGCATCAGCCCGCCACGGACCGCTGCGGGAATTTTCTGTCGATACAGCTCCAATCCCCACAAAACCGTCTGTAACTCCAGCAAGGTGGACGAAGTGTCGGTAAAGCGTTTGTAAAAGCAGCTGCCGGCGAGTCCCGGCCGGTCGATTTCACCGGCATCAAGGAGCTGCAGTGGCAACAGCAGGCAGGCGCCGACACCAAGTCGCTTTTGGGGATTGACGCTTACATCTGTAAAAAGAGCATAGCTAATCACACTTGCACCAGGGCGCTAATCAGCTTTGCCGGCTACCACGCTCGCATAGGCGATGTGGCCAAAGAATTTACCAACTGTCACGCGCCGTCTGGCTTCAGCTTTTAATGCTATCGCCAACTCTGCGCCGATAAGGTCTGTGGCGGCCAGAGAGTCCGCGCCACGATCCGCGATGGAGAGCATGTAATCAGGAGCGATGGTTTCAATGAAACCGAAACTGCGTTGACTCAGAACCTTGAAACCGGCAGAAAGCAAGAGCGTCGGCAATCGTGGTATCAGCCAGCGGTCATGCACCAGTGCCGCCATGGCTGCGTCGGCACAGGCCTGCAGCGGATCGTGATCGCCGCTTGCCAGTGATGTTGTCGTGTAGTTGCCGTCAAATATCACTAGTTTTCCGTCCGGCGTCAAGAGGCGAAAAGCCTCGGCCAGAGCTTTCTCCGGACCGGGGATATGGCTTAATGTCGTATGAAAAATCACTACCTGAAAGGAGCCACTCTCAAAGGGGAGCGTGCGCCCGTCTGCCTCGATAAAGGAGAGATTCGCTTCATTGGCTGCAAGTTCCCTTGCTGTGGCTATAAAAACAGGGGAAGGGTCAACACCGACGACTCTGCCGATGCCAGGCAACCGGGCCAGAAATCTGCTGACAGCACCTGTACCGCAACCGACATCGAGGACGGCGCCATCTGCAGGGAACTCAACTTCAGCCAGATAGGCCCTGAGCATCGCCTGCTGCTGTACATCAGCTGCCCGCCGCTCCAGAACAACGGCCAGTCGTTGCTGTATCTCAGGATCCGCTCCGGCTATTGTGGCATAAACGTCAGCCATGAGTTATTCCTCCGCGGAGTCTGTCGGACTTAGGAAATCAAAGCGAAAATTCGGCCGGACGAGGACAGATTTAGTCGATTTTGAAGGTCAATAGTCGTTCTCTTGACCAAGAAAGCGGATAAATATGGACCGTTCAGACGAATTTGCAGCAGATTTATTCTAAGTCTGACAGACTCCTAATTCTTTTGATACTGCCGCAACTCTCCTTGCGAGAAGAGAAAGATAGTACGGTACAAGCAATATTTGTAGAACTCAGAGAATAACAGCCGCATGCTACCGCTGTTACTCCACCAGGGATCTGTCGAACTTTTATTCGTTACCGGATGTGGATAGATAGCGATATCCTTGGGTAGAATATTTCTAAAAATAAGCAGGGATCGCTTCATATGATAGCGGGAGGTGATCAACTGCATTGACCTGACATTCTCCTTAACAATCAATTCTCTGGCGAATATGGCATTCTCAAGGGTGTTGCGTGATGCCTTCTCAAGATAAACCTGGTCACCATTGCGTTTGCCGCTTTCCTCTTTAAACAGATCACTTTTTCTGACTGATGGATCTACCCCGATCAAGAAAAGACGCTCGCCTTTACCTTCCCGATAAAGTCTGACACCCTCCTCGACCCTGCCTCTGCCACCGGCAAGAACGACAACAGCGTCAGGATTCATGTCTCTTGTTCTGAAAGAGAATGTTTTATAGACAAAATCAACAAACAGCACTGAAACAAGCAGACACAAAAGTACCAGCAGCGAAATAAGTCCCTTTAAAAGCGTCAGCAATGAAGCCCCTTTTTTACAGTTATTATAAAAAAACAGTTGAATTTTTAGGGTAGTCCTGATATTAACTAATGCTTCAGTAAATCAGGGGGTAAGGTTAATGTCCAAAATATGTGAAATCTGTGGAAAAGGTCCGAGTTTCGGAAACAATGTCAGCCACGCAAACAACAAGACACGTCGCACCTGGCATCCAAACCTGCAGAAAGTTAAGGCAGTCCGTCAGGGCACCGTCAGAAGCATTAAGGTGTGCACTCGCTGCATTCGCTCCGGTCACGTCATCAAGGCTCTCTGAAACTTTCAAGGGCAGAGAATCAATCAAGCCGCAATTCTTCCCGATTGCGGCTTTCTTTTGTCTGCAGTGTGACTAGTGCTAGCGCTCAACTGCAATGACCTCTATCTCGACAGCAACACCCTTCGGCAGTGCTTTCACCTCAACAGTTGAGCGTGCCGGGGGGTTCTCAAGAAAGCGTCTGCCGTAAATCTCGTTTACTACGCCAAAATCAGCCAGATTTGTCAGGAAAATTGTCGTCTTGACCACATCCTGGAAGCCTATTCCGGTCACCGTCAGCAACGCTTCGATATTTTTCATAACCAGTTCAGTCTGAATTGAGATGTCTCCCAACACAACCTCTCCGGTCGATGGTTCCAGCGGAATCTGTCCCGAGAAAAAAATAAATCCGTTTGCCTTGACCCCTTGGGAGTACGGCCCGATTGCTGTTGGTGCTTTTTCCGTGCGGATGATTACTTTACTCATGAAGCCTCCCTGTCAACCTCTTAGCCTCTCAACATGGTTCACCCCGGCAAGTTTTTGAATTGCATTCATCACCCGCCGCAAATGCTCCAGGTCTGTCACTTCAACCTCAAAAATATTGACCCCCATTCTGTCAACCGTGCTCTGAATATGGGCACTGATTATATTCGCTTCACAATTGGATATTGCCTGACTGATGTTGGCAAGGATCCCTTTCTGATCATGACAGGTAACCCTGATTTTCACCGGAAGAGCTGATTTCTTGTCCCTGGTCCAGACAATTTCGACGCGCCTTTCAGGATCGCTTCCAAGTGCAAGCGAGCAGTCTGAGGAGTGAACGGTCACCCCTCTGCCCCTGGTAATGAAGCCGACGATTTCGTCGCCCGGGAGAGGATTGCAACATTTACCGAATCTGACCATGACATCATTGATGCCGCCAATCTGAATGGCGCTGGACGACTTGCCTTTGAGCTTATCAATTATTTTTCCAACTCTTGATTGGGGCTTGTCTGCATGATGTTCAATTTTTTCGCCAGGAGACAGCTTGCCTGCCAGTTGCACGACAGAAAGCTTTCCATAACCGATCGCCGCTAGCAGATCATCTTCACTGTTAAGCCCGAATTCGACTGCAGCGCGCTTGACATCACCTATTTTGGATAGTTTTGCAAAGTTGAGTGAATACCTGCGCAGCTCTTTTTCGCAGATTTCCCGTCCGAGAGTGATACTTCGTTTGCGCTCTTCGGTTTTTATCCAGGTCCGTATCCTGTTTCGAGCCCGTGAGCTTCTGACAATTTTCAACCAGTCCTTGCTCGGCGTATGGTGCGGCGAGGTAATAACTTCGACGATATCACCGTTACTGAGTTCATGCTTGAGCGGTACAAGTTTGCCGTTTATTTTTGCGCCGACACATCTGTGGCCGACATCACTATGGACACTGTAGGCAAAGTCTATGGGTGTCGATCCTTTGGGGAAAGACTTTACATCGCCTTTGGGGGTGAAGACATAAACCTCTTCTGGAAAAAGATCTACCTTGACGCTGTCCATAAATTCGCGCGAATCCTGCAACTCCTGCTGCCATTCCAGCAGCTGCCTGAGCCAGGCAAAGCGCTTCACTTCCCGTTCGTCGTAGCCTTTACCCTCTTTGTATTTCCAGTGAGCGGCAATCCCTGCTTCAGCAATACGGTGCATTTCATCAGTTCGTATCTGCACTTCCATTCGCTCGCCGGTCGGGCCGATAACAGTTGTATGCAGAGACTGGTACATATTCCCTTTCGGCATGGCGATATAGTCTTTAAACCGCCCGGGAATCGGTTTCCATGTGGAGTGAACGATACCTAGCAGTTCATAGCAGGCGCGAATATCATCAACCTGAACCCTGATAGCAACAAGATCGTAAATTTCGTCTATATCGACATTCCGCTTGACCATCTTGCGATATATCGAGTAAAGATGCTTGCTCCGCCCCGAAACCTCGCCCCTGATCTGATGTTCTTCAAGCTTGTTGGTGATTATTTTCATTACATCAGTAATGTAGGCTTCGCGCTCTTTTTTCTTGGTACTCACCTTTGAGGAGAGATCTTCATAAACCTGCGGGTCAAGATATTTGAAGGAAAGATCCTCAAGTTCGCTTTTGATCCACTGAATACCGAGACGATGGGCAATAGGCGCATATATATCAAGAGTCTCTGTGGCAATGAGGCGCTGCTTGACTTCAGGTTGATACTCGAGAGTACGCATGTTATGGAGTCGATCAGCAAGTTTGATAAGGATGACCCTGATATCGTCCGACATGGCGAGAAGCATTTTGCGGAAATTCTCCGCCTGACTCTCCTCTTTGGTCTTGAAATGAATTTTACCGATTTTGGTAACTCCATTTACCAGGCTTGAGACCTCATCACCAAACATTTCGGAAAGCTCTTCCAATGTTGCCAGGGTATCCTCAACGGTATCATGGAGAAGACCGGTTACCACAGACGCCACATCGAGCCGGAGATCAGCAAGTATTGCCGAGACCTCCATCGGGTGGACAAGATAAGGCTCACCGGAAAGCCGAGTCTGTCCCTGATGAACCTTGGCACAGTAAACGTAGGCTTTACGGATAAGATCGAGATCAGCTGCGGGATTGTACGCAGATACCTTGCTAAGTATGTCGTTAAGTCTGATCATTTATCACTCAAAGTAAAAGAAAGGCGACGATTAATACCGTCGCCTCTGGCGTAACAAAAAAGTCAGGTTGGCGTTACCAGGAGCTACTTCGGTCCACGGCGACCGGAATATTCATACTTCACCTTGCCGGCTGCTATTTCACGCAAAGAGAGGACGACGTTCTTATTCTCACCCTTGTTTTCAATCAGCGGGCGAGCACCCTTGTAATGCTGCTTGACCCTTTTGGCTGCAAGCATTACCAGCAGGAAACGGTTTTCAACATGCTCCAGACAATCTTCAACAGTTACACGTGCCATATGAATTCCCCTTAAAAAGATACACTCTCGACACATGTATCTTTTAGTGAATATTGAACTTCTTATTCAACTTATCCAGTACAAAACCGGCCCTGTGACGCTCGGCAATGATAATCGACTTTAATTCTTCCACTGCCCGGCTGAAGATGTCATTTACTACTATGTAGTCGTACGTCCCTGCCTGCCTGATCTCATCCGCGGCATTTGCAAGCCGCCTTTCGATCACTGCAGAGGAGTCAGAATCTCTACCCTCTAATCTACGTCTCAGTTCGGGATAGCTTGGTGGCAGGATAAAAATATGAACACCGATAACCTGCTTCTCCTTCAACTGCGCTGCACCTTGACAGTCTATGTCAAGTATCAGGTCAATACCATCATCACGGGATTGATTAAG
The DNA here is from genome assembly GCA_963787125.1 of uncultured delta proteobacterium. Classification (GTDB taxonomy): domain Bacteria; phylum Desulfobacterota; class Desulfuromonadia; order Geobacterales; family DSM-12255; genus VEOV01. Next base: position 129,201 of record CAWBBV010000012.1, on the reverse strand, counting down.
TGTCTCGAGTGCAGTACCGTAGAGGTTGCCATGAACCTCAGCCCACTCTGCAAACTCACCAGCGCCAATCATCCGGTGAAACTCTTCACTGGAGACAAAGTGATAGTCTCGACCTTCAACCTCTCCATTGCGGGGAGGCCGAGTTGTGAAGCTGACAGAGTGCCGCAGTTCCGGAAAAATGTCAAGAAGTTCCCTGCAGAGTGTGCTCTTACCTGCACCGGACGGAGCTGATATTACGTATAAAATACCTTTTCGGATCGGATTATCGCCTGTAGACGGTTCCACTTTCCTTACCCTCCTTATCCTCTATTCGATATTCTGAATCTGCTCCCGCACTTTTTCCATCTCGGATTTAAGCTCCACAACTATTGCGGCAATGGTGGCATCATTTGCTTTTGAGCCGATGGTATTCACTTCACGGTTCATCTCCTGCAGAAGAAAATCAAGCTTGCGGCCAACCGGTTCAGCCAGATCCATAAGCGAGTCAAACTGCCTGAAGTGACTTCTGAGGCGCACCAACTCCTCAGTTACCTCCATACGATCGGCCAGAAGGACAACTTCCTGGACAAGCCGGGCTTCATCAAGCTGCGTATCACCCAACAGTTTGGCAACTCTCTCCTTAAGGCGGTCGATATTTGCAGCCACTGCCTGCGGAGCCCGCTCTGCAATGCTTTCAACAAGGGTGCCCACGGCTGCGATCCTGCCGGCAACTTCCGTTGAAAGAGCCTCCCCCTCCATGATGCGCATTTTTTCAAAACTATCCATTGCTACGGAAAGCGTCTGGAAAAGAGATTCTGAGATGCGCTCCAGATCAGCGGTAACTTCCGACGAAGAGAGCACATCTTTCTGGGAAAGAATAGCTGCAACAGGAATCGGTTCATATATCCCAAGGTGGTGATTAATGGCTAAAAAGGCATCATGATAGGCTTTTGCAACAGCCAGATTTGCTTGTGGCAGGTTAGCCCCACCGGTGGGAGCCTCGAAAATCAGAAACAGATCAATTTTACCTCTTTTGAAACGGTCAGAAACCCGTTTTTTTATCTCCCCTTCAAGGGCAAGCAGCTGCCTGGGCATTTTAACGGCTATTTCACCATAACGATGATTCACCGAGCGTATCTCAACGGAAAGTTTTCCATCTTCTGTCACTGCTTCAGCCTTGCCGTAACCGGTCATGCTTTTTAACATCAAATTCTCCCTTACTGCTTATTGAGCTTTTGTTCCCATTGCCAGGCATCCCTGATTATTGTTTCGAGACTGTTGTAGCGGTAACTGCAGCCAAGCAGTGTCCGGCCTTTATCTGCAACAGCAACCAGCATTGCCGGGTCACCCGGTCTGCGGACATCTTCGATAACCTTGAAATCGACACCGCTGATGCTTTTCACCAGATCAATCACTTCACGAACAGTGGAACCGCTGCCGTACCCCACATTAACAACGGTCGAATCGCCACCATGCTCCAGATAGGCGAGCGCTGACAAATGGGCAGAAGCAAGATCTTCAATATGAATGTAATCTCTGATCCCCGTACCATCTGCAGTATCATAATCTGTGCCGTATATGGAAACCGACGCCCTCATTCCGAGGGCAGCCTGGCAGGAGACCTTGATAAGATGGGTCGCCTCAGGAGTTCGCTGGCCCATTCTGACCTGGGGGTCTGCTCCAGCAACATTAAAGTAACGCAGGGCAACATACTTCAGTTGATGGGCCGCGGCAACATCACGCAGCATCCACTCACTCATAAGTTTTGAAGTTCCATAGGGATTAATCGGACTGGTAGGGCTGATTTCAGAGGCATAGCCACCCTCTGGCAACCCGTAAACAGCGGCTGTACTGGAGAAAACAAATTTTTCCACCCCATGCTGAACACAAGCCTGGAGCAGATTCAGGGTATTTCTGGTATTGTTGGCATAATATTTAAGTGGCAGTGAAACCGACTCCGGGGCAACGATTGCCGCAGCAAAATGGAGGACGGTCTTGAATTTATATTCGCTGAAAACTGCATCCAGGGCTACGGTGTCGGCAAGATCACCCACGATCAGTTTCTCGCCATGGATCAGTGCATCTGCAAAGCCGGTAGAAAGATTGTCGTAAACAACGACCTCATAACCGGCTTCAAAAAGCTGTCGCACAACATGGCTGCCAATATACCCGCAACCGCCTGTAACCAGGATTTTTTTCATTAAAGTTAATCTCCGTAACTCTGTAAGATTCTCTCAATAATATTAGTCGTCGACTTACCATCGACAAATTGCACCAGTTCAACTCTGCCGCCATCCGCCTCAACCGCCTCTCGCCCCACAACCCCGTCAAGAGTATAATCTCCCCCCTTCACAAGAATAGAGGGTTTCAGAGTCTCAATCAGGTGCAGCGGTGTATCTTCATCAAAAATCACAACATAATCAATGCAATCAAGCGCTGCAAGAATATGCGCACGCTCATCCTCCGCTATCAACGGGCGTTTCTCCCCTTTAAGCCGTCTTATGGAAGCGTCACTATTAAGACCAAGCACCAGAAAATCCCCGAAGGAACGCGCTTTTTGCAAATACTTCACATGGCCGACATGAAGAAGATCAAAACAGCCGTTGGTAAAGACGATTTTCTTCCCACGGGATTTTTCCGTGGCAATAATCCCGGCAAGGACATCAAGATTTTTAATCTTATTATCACTGTCGCGATGCTCTCTGCCAAGTTCATCAAGAATCTCGGCAGGTTTCAGAGTCGAAGTCCCAAGCTTACCGACAACGAGACCGGCAGCAATGTTTGCCAGTCGTGCTGCTTCGTCGAATGAGATTCCTGCCGCAAGCCCCAGACTCAGGACAGCCAGGACAGTATCCCCTGCACCGGTGACGTCATATACTTCCCGGGCGACAGTAGGGATATGGAGAGGATCAAGGCCAGCACGAAACAGAGACATACCGGCCTCGCTTCTGGTAATGAGAAGCGCCGCGAGGTCAAGCCCTTGAAGAAGGCTGGATGCAGCCTGATTCAAGGTTGCTTCATCGCTGATCATGGTGCCGGAAGCCTGCTCGGCCTCCTTCTTGTTAGGGGTAAGAATGGTAGCGCCTCTGTATTTAGAGTAGTCACTACCCTTTGGATCGACAACAACAGGGATCTTTGCGTCATTACCAAGCGCAATTATTGATTCGAGCACCCGTGGAGTTAGCACCCCTTTCAGATAGTCGGAGACAACAAGGACATTGAAGTCTTTTGCGTTTTTTCGGAGAAAACCTATGAGGAGTTCCTCAAAAGATGAAGTAAGAGGCTCTTTGGATTCACGATCAATCCTGACGATTTGCTGATGGGCGGCCATGACTCTGGTCTTCTTGCCGGTCCGCCTTGCCGGATCTTCAAACAATGCCGCAACATTTACTCCCATTCCGTCAAACACTTGCCTTAACTGGGAGCCGTTATCATCAGCACCGATGACACTGCAGACAGAAACCGTGCAACCGAGGGAGACAAGATTGTTGACAACATTACCTGCGCCGCCAAGGCGTAAATCTTCACGAATAACATCAACCACCTGAACCGGAGCTTCAGGAGAAATCCGGTCCGTTTTTCCCCAGAGGTACTCGTCAAGCATCAGATCACCGATAACAAGAGCCTTGATTTCCCTTGTCCTGGAAAAGAGTGACTCAATTAGTTTTCTATCCATTTAAGCTCGCTCCTATTTTGTCAAGTATGCCGGCAGCCAGCAGCGGAATCATGATCTCATGATGTCCGGTAAGCGTGTACCCCTGACTCTTACCGGATGTCGGCCTCTTGACGACATTTTGCAACGGCCGGTAATGCTGCTGCATATCAAAATTTGCAGTGGTAAAATTGTCGACATGATGTCCAAGATTCTGGGCGATGGAAAGGGCTTTCAGAAAAACTTCAGGCAGGATTACTGCACTGCCGATATTCAAGTAAACTCCGCCGTCACCAAGCTGGCTCACTATTGAGGTCAAGAGTCTGAAGTCTCTGAATGAGGCTTCACCAATAACAGCGCCATCAGCATCCGGATGCTGATGAATGATATCATTGCCGATGGCAACATGTACTGTCGCCGGAATATCACGCTCTGCGCAAAGTGCCAGGAGACTGTGACAAGCATAAGGATTCTGCTTCTCCAGGATAAAGCGACCGACTGCCTCACCATAGCCCATTCCTTTAGATACACCTTCCTTTAAAGCCAGGTTGAGATCACGACCTGTCTCTTCAGCCATACCAAAAGTCCCGCAATGAAGGACGGCACCGACATCTTCACTCGTTGCGGCTATCAGGGAAAGTTCATAGTCATGCACCGAAACAGAGCCGTTCATGGCAAACGCCGTCACTGCTCCGGCTTCAACCAGACTTTTCAGTACCGGTTGAAGCCCGCACTTAATGACATGTCCACCAATTGCCATAACAACCGGCTTCCCCTTTTCTCTTGCGGCTACAATAGCGTCAATGACTTTCAGGAGCGACTCAGCACCAAGTTGCTTCGGCATTGCAGCTAAGAGTGCCGCAACGCTCATCCCTTTTGTCACAGGCATTGCTGAGTCTCTTGAGAAGATCATTTTATTCGAGCGTTCCTTCAATGGATATGTTTTAACCATTGAGAAATCGGCCTCTTTAGTAATCATATTCCTGACTCCTTACGCCTAAACTTTATAGTACTCTCGATACCATTCAACAAACCGCGCAATCCCGATTTCTATCGGCGTAACTGGACTAAAACCGACATCGCAGACAAGCTCTGAAATATCAGCTCTTGTCGAAAGCAGATCACCTGCCTGCAGAGGTAACATATTTTTTTGAGCTTTACGGCCAAGGCAATCTTCAAGGACTTCGATAAAATATCCCAGAGCAACGGGATTGTTATTGCCAATATTGTAGAGTCGATATGGTGCGTTACTCCCTGCAGGATCAGGACTGTTACTATCCCACGCCGGATCTGCGGCAGCCGGTTTCTGCATAACCCTGACAACACCTTCCACTATATCATCAACATAGGTAAAATCCCGCTGCATCAAACCGTTATTAAATACATCAATCGGTTTATTCTCCAGAATGGCACGGGTAAAGAGAAACAGTGCCATATCAGGCCGACCCCAAGGTCCGTAAACAGTAAAGAAGCGAAGTCCGGTAGTCGGTATGGCAAAAAGAGTAGAATAAGTATGGGCCATCAGTTCATTGGCTTTCTTTGTAGCCGCGTAAAGAGAAACCGGGTGATCAACGTTCTGATGGATTGAAAAAGGCATGCAGGTGTTAGCGCCGTAAACAGAGCTGGAAGAGGCATAGACAAGGTGCCCCACAGCGGAAGCTCTGCACCCTTCAAGAATATTAAGAAAACCGGTCACATTGCTCTCTGTGTAAGCGTGAGGGTTTACCAGTGAATACCTGACCCCTGCCTGCGCTCCCATATTGACAACAACATCGAACCTTTCTCCAGCGAAAAGTGCGGCAATGCCATTTTTATCTGAAAGGTCTATATGCCTGAAGTTGAACCGGTCTTCCGTTTCGAGCAAGGCAAGCCTGGCGTTTTTCAGGGTCACATCATAGTAGTCGTTGAGATTATCCAGACCGGTTACCAGATCGCCATCTGCCAGCAACCTTTTACAGAGATGAAAACCGATAAAACCGGCTGCGCCGGTTACTAGTATATTTCGCATCTGCTCTCCACCTCAAAGACGATTCTTAAACCACTCGATCGAGTTCATAACTTCAATACGTTTTATCATAAAAGGATCTGAACCTGATTCACAATAACCTTCAACGGTTGTGAAAAAGCCTTTATAGCCGACATCGATAGCCATCTTCACTGCTTTAGGGCTGAAGCTACCATAAGGCCAGCATAAATAATCACAAGACCTGCAAAGCTCTGCCTCAATACGCGCTTTGGAGTGAGCAAGTTCAACCTTAAGTTCGTCATCACTGAGATCGGCACAGCGAAAGTGGTTGACTGTATGCGAATAAAAGTTGTAAAAACCGCTACTTTCTAAACTTTTTATGGTCTGCCAATCAAGGACAACACAATTTGCCTGACCGCTCTCAATCATGATTTTGGATGCCTCATGATTTGGCACCGCCACAACTGGACCACTCGTTTTGGCTGAAGCTGCATCAACCCTCGCTGAGATGATAAAAAAAGCCGCTTTAAACTTATGATTTGCTAATATCGGCACTGCATAATTAAAATTATCCAGCCATCCGTCATCAAAGGTTATTACAACCGCTTTTTGGGTGATGATTTTGTTCCCGTTGATAAATTCCAGTAATTCATCAATTGAGAGAGTTTGATAACCTTCGTCAGTCAGAAAACGCATCTGGCTCGTAAAAATCTCAGGTGTGACAGTGACTGTATCTCCTGCATGAGGATTGATATGATGATATATAAGAACAGGGATATTGTTCAAAGTCATAGCAGTATCCCTGTCAAAGTGCGTCGCAAATCTGACGCACAGCCTGCATCACCTCATCAACAGTAATCATCGTCATGCATTGCAGGTTAGGCGTATGAGTACATGACTTTCCATTACAAGGAACACATTCAAGCTCAGGGTGACTCAAAACTATATGCCCTGCCCCTACAGGTCCAGTACGCTCAGGATCAATTGCGCCGAAGAGAGCAATGACTTTTGTTTTGACCGCTGTTGCAAGGTGGAGTGGCCCTGTATCACCACTGACAAGCAGTTTGCACTCTTTAAGAATCGCACCAAGCTCCCCGAGAGAAAGAGCGTTAACGAGATTTAAAGGCTTTATTATGCATGATGACATAACCTGCTCGGCAAGATCGAGTTCGTCCTTACCACCAACAAGCAGGACAGCTGCAGCGGTTTCTTTCTGAATTCTATCTGACAGGGCGGCATAAGATGCAGGAGACCAGCACTTCACCCGATTACTGGCGCCAAGATTAAGCGCAATCAACTGTCTGCCACCAAGACCCTCTTTTGCAATAATGCCTCCGGCAAAAGCCTCATCCTCGCAAGACAGGAACATCTCAAGATCAATATTTTCCTGTTGCGGAACAATCCCCAAAGAAGCAACAGTCTCCAGATGGTTTGTAACAGCGTGAACCTTACGGTTCTTGGCTTTGTGATAGACGAGCACACGGCACGGAAAAGCCGCCATCACCAGCAACCAAACCTTTAGCGTACTTCTTTGAAAGTTTATAACCAGATCATAATTCCCTCTTCTGACATCAGACCAGAGGGTCAGAAAACTGCTCCAGTTGCGATGTTCGCCTTTACGGTCGAAAAAAAGAACTTTTCTCACCTGCGGATTTTTCTCAAAAAGACAGATCGTTGCCGGAGATGAGACCATAATATCTATTCCGGACTCAGGAAAATGTTTTTTAAGAGCTCTGACAGTCGGAGAAATATGCAGCAGATCACCTATTGCGCCGGGCTTTATAATCAGTATATTGCGTGGTTGCTGTTTCACGGTAGTTATACTCATTTCAGGATTCTATTAATGTTTATAAAACTTACCCATTTCTTCAATGGCTGTTTTGGAGAACTGGGGATTTAATGTCTCCCCGTTAAGGAGCGTGTAGTTACAGTCAACGATTTCTGTTGAGCCTCTGTTTTCAACAATACAGATCCTTTTCGGCTCAACCATCGCAAATGATGCCCAAGTACTGACAAGGACAAACTGACGTGAGTGCGTGTCTGTCAGATAGGTGCCATTTGAATATTTTGAGGGAGCAGTTGTTGCACCGAACATGTCACGCATCAACGTCGGAACCACATCAAGATGGGTAGTCAGATGATTGTACTGATGTGGTGTTTGCCCTGGAAAATGTAATACCAAGGGTGTGCGGGTTTGATATTGGGCAAAATTGCCGTTATGGCCCCAGTAACCGAGCTTTAAATCATTGAACTCTTCACCATGATCACCGGTAATCAGGACAACCGTATTATCAAGTTTACCTTTTCGCTGCAGTGCAGCAAGCACCTCAGCGACACTACTGTCAACAAAACGTAATGAATTCTTGTAGGTATTGATGATCGGTTGTGGATCCTGATTTTTGTTTAAAGTCAGATAGTTAAGGTTATCAATATAGGGTTTGTTGAGCGCAAATGATTTAGGAAACTGCTTTGCGTGCGGAGCATCATAAAACAGAAAACCGAAAAAAGGCTGATTCTCTTTTGTCTTGTTAATAAAGTTAACCATATTTCTGGTAATCTCCAGGTCTCTATCAACTGGCTGATCACCGTTAGTTGTTTTCTTCAATGTTTCATTAACATCCTTAAAAACAGTCAGATCAAACTCGGGACTTGTTAATGGAGCACTGGCAAAAATACCCATTTCATATGCCCGCTTATTAAGTTCAGAGATTAACACCGGGCCACGCTGCTCAGCCAGAAAAGAGTGCCAGTAGGTGCCGTAAAGACCGTAAAGAAGTGAAAATATTCCAAACCTCGTCGCATTACCTGCACTGTAGTGCTGCTCAAAAACAGTACTTCCGGCGGCGAACTTCCAGATATTAGGGGTAGTTATTGGGCTAAGCATGTCAAAACGCCAACTGTCAATAACGATAATCATGAGATTGTATGGCTTGGCTGGACCTTTGAATTGCAGTTTTTCAAGCGGATACAGTAACCCGCTTCCTGAATCAACCTGCCCCATGCCGGCTTCCTGCTTCAAAGGAACAAAGCCGAGTCGTTCCATATGAGCTCTCATGGTTAACGGCTTAAAAGCCGGTAGCATGCGAACAATCCGGGTTACCGGTGCATAATGAACATAATCAGCCCATGCATGGATAAAATTGGCGGTCAGAAACAAAACTACCAGAACACAAAAAACATGGCCGCCAAATTTTAAGCGATCGGCGCGGCGCCAGAGCCACTTGGCAATAAATATTTCAAGCAGCAATACACCGACAACGAAAAGCAGAAAAGTAACCCAGGTACCCCAGGTAAGCGACAGAACTTCAACTGCTACTCCGCTCATAACCAGATTCAACACCATCCCGTTAAGGTGGAATCTGTAAAGGGAAAAGACTCCGGCATCAATAAGCAAAAGTACTGACATGACCAATCCAGCCATAACAGCTGCAGGGATGACTAACCGCTTCTTTGGCCAGAAGAACCCGCCAAGCATGACTAACAGAAATGATGTTAATGAAACTGTGAAAAAATGGGTAGGAAATGAAAGTAGTAAAAACAGCCGTGACAGAACATCGTCCGGGAATTGAGTCACATTAAGATACAAGCTGCCTATACCCATGGCCAAGAGCCAGTTAAACAGCATGAACCAGTAAGTCCATCTGAAAACTACTTTTCTATTTTCATAACTTATAGACATATATTCTCTATTAATATTCGCAAACAGTGTCCAGCCCTAAAAGCTTAACCAGATGACACGGATCATGTTCCAGAGCAAGTACCCGTGCCGCCGTACAGGCTTTCACTGAAAAGTTTTCCCAGTCGTTTAAAATAGTATCGATTGCCGCAGAAAGAGCTTCAGCAGTCCGCTCCGCAATAGTAACACCAGCGCCAAAACGCTCAACCTGCAAAGAGGGCCAGGTACCTTTTGTGGCAATAACCGGTGCGCCATGCAGTAGAGCATCAAGAACAACCCCACTCACCTGACTGGCAAACTGTTCACGAACATAAGGTGCCAGAACCAGAGCACCTCTGAACCGCTCGACATAAGCGCTTCGGTCAGGCGCATCGGCATCACTCTTCAACCCCTGGTATCCGGAAGAGAGCAACTTTTCAACATATACAGCTTCTCTCTTCCCATGTTTTGACGCATGTTTTCTGGAAACCTGGACAAAAAGCGGGATTGAGCGCCCATCAGCACTCCAGTTACAGGCAAGTTCTGCCACAAGATCAAGTCCTTTGTTGAGCCTTGCTGCACCTGCCATCAGCAGATGGGAAAAAGGGAGGGGTTTTGCCGGTGCCAGCGGCGCAAGCGCCGGATAAGGGATATATTCGACTTTTCTCCAGCCCAGATCCTTCAGTGAGCTTGCAACCTGCTCAGTAGAAGTAATTGCCCGCGAATATTCTCTGGCAATGGCCGAGAAAGGAGCCAGCAGATTGTCTCGCCATGTTGTTGGTGCACGATGAAAGAAAAAATTGGCATTGAGAGGATTATTGCCTGAAAAACGGGCAGAAATCGAAGCTGCCGCTGCGTGACGTCCATCTGCAGTCAAAAGCAAAAAAGGTCTGTTGCCTGCGACGCAGTTGAAAATAGTGCGCCATTCGGCAAGCGGTTCACCAACACGGGGAGAGTTTCTGAAGACACCGACATTCGACATTCCCGCCAGCATAGCATCAGCTTCAGGGTGCGCAAAAACATCGAGTGACTCATGAGATACCCTGCTACCGACGGCCCGGACAAATTCGGCGTAATGCCCGCTAGGACTGCGAAGATTGGGTTCGATAATTAGCAGTGAACTCACTTTTTCTCCCCGTTGCCGATTGACAGCAGATATTCAGCATGTGCTTTAGCCATGACATCAGTAGTGAAAAACGCTTTGACAACTGCACGCCCTTCCCTGCCAAGAGCTATCCGCCTACTCTCATCGGCCAGCAGTCCGATAACTGCATCAGCAAATTCCTCGGTACCGCCGTCAACCAACTGTCCACCGCCGTTGCGGATAACTTCGACCAGACCGCCGCTGTTGTAGGCGATGACCGGTGTTGCAGCGGCAAGGGATTCGATATGGACTATACCGAATCCCTCGTTACGGTGGGTTGATACCGATAAGTCCAGGTCATAAAAAAGATCAGAAATCTGCTCACGAGGAATCCTGCCGGTAAGAACAAAGTTTTGCTCCAGATTGCTGGCGGCAATCTTTTCCTTCAATTCAGTGTCATCGCCGCCACCGACAATGGCTATGGTGATATCGGGATATTTCTTTTGCAGAATCGAGCCGATCTCAATCAGCTCCACCTGATTTTTCCAGAGTTCCCCTACCATGCCGATTACCGGCCAATCTCGCCCGACAAGGACACGCCGGCGTCGGTCATCATTCTCCTTATCTTTAAGCAACGGTGGCAAGTTGATGCCACAGTGTATGGTCACAGCAAGCTGCTGCCAACCTGGATTGGCCGAATAGAAAGTCTGGCCGGTATAATCCGAAGAGGCAATTATGCCATCGAGGAAGTTACTGGCAAAGGGGTAGCGTCTACCGGTGGGAGTATGAAGGGTGGCGACTATTTTCGGCTTTTTTTGCAGCCATGGCAGGGCAAGCAGATAGCCGGCAATGACCGGATAAATATTATGATCACGGCCGATAAGAACTATATCGGGCTGCTCGGCAGCCAAGGCAGCGGCAATACGCAGCGGAATAGTTAACGGATTACCTTTAAAAACGGCACGGCATTGGTAGCCGCAACCCCCAGCCTTGGTTTCCAGAACCCCGCCGGACTTGACGAAGAATGTGGGAGCATAGCCATAGGGCTGAAGAATTTCTGCCAGATCAAGCAGGTATTCTTCAGCACCGCTAACTTTACGGGCGCTATTAACCAGAACAATTTTCATTTTACAGGAAAACTCAGTAATATGGGGATCCTTTTCATGACGGGCAGTTACGGTGATGCAGCCGTTTGGTCATCCGCATCACCATTCTGCCAAGTTCAAGAATCAGTAGCGCAAGCGCCCTGTTTTTACCGGTAAGTCTGGCAAGATAACCACGGTATCTGAGGGTTTCTGCCCAGAGAAAAATCCGCGGCAAACCGCGGTAAAGCTGCATATTCTTGCGGGCGGTGATCAGCATGGAATTGGTACACTGGATTTCCCGTCTTTCATTATAACCTGGCGGCTTCGTGTAAATCCGATAAGCGCATACCGGGAAGTCAATGAAGCCCATCCAGCCGTTAGCTGCAATTCTCAGACAGTAATCCCAATCCTCAATAACAAGATCCTCGTCATAGGTATGGTCACGATACAGTTCTCGCCGACCTAGATAAATAGATCCGGCAAGGCACCAGTTAAAAACCAGCTCAGCGGCAATGGTATTGTCGTCAAGCAGATATTTCTTCCTGCCATGGTAGATCTCTTCTATACCGCTCGCATTCAGCTGCTGATCAGCTTCATCGACGACACAGTAATCACCGACAACAAACATCTTCTCCGGATGCTCGGACAAATAGCTGACCCTGGCGTCTATCCCTCCTGGCAACAGATAATCGTCACTGGCAAGGATAACTATGAAGTCACCATGGGATTTCTCAAACAGCTCATTGAGGGTCGCTGATAATCCCTTGTTTTCCCGCGTTGTGAATTCAAACGTGCAGTTAATGCGATCTCTTGCCGCCTCATACCAAGCAGCAACAGTGCTGGCAGATGCATCGCTGGAGCCATCATCAATAATCAGGATTTCGGTATTTCCATAGCCATTATTGGCGGCACTTTCCAGGCATCTGACAATGAACCTGTCATGATTGTAAAGCGGTATCAGAATACTGACCAGAGGACAATAATCCATCATGTTTCCTCAACTATTTCATTTACTGTCGCTGCCACCAAAGCAACTATTTCTGCGTCCATATGTGGACCGATTGGCAGACTCAAGAGCTCTGTAGCCATTTTCTCAGCCAGCGGAAAGTCTCCGTCGATAAAACCCAGCTCAAGGTATGCCTGCTGCATATGAGGAGGAATCGGATAATGAATCAGAGTACCAATACCGGCAGCTTGCAGTTTGTCCTGCAACTGCTGTCTCTTTTCTGTCCTGACAACAAACAGGTGCCAAACCGGTTCTACGTCCTTGGCAAGACTGGGCAACTGCAACAGATCCTTATTTAAGGCAGCAAGATACTGCTGCGCGACCAGACGGCGGCGCTCGTTCCACTCATCAAGGCGGGGAAGCTTTACCCTTAAAAATGCAGCCTGCAGCTCGTCCAGGCGAGAGTTAAAGCCTTTTTCCTTATTAACATACTTTTGCTGAGAGCCGTAGTTACGTAGCGTCCTAATTCTCTCGGCCAACGCATCATCGTCGGTAGTTACTGCTCCGCCGTCACCCAGTGCGCCAAGATTTTTACCCGGGTAGAAACTGAAACCGGCGGCATGACCCAGACCTCCCGTACGCCGCCCTTTATATCTAGCTCCGTGAGCCTGGGCGACGTCTTCAATCACCTTGAGGCCATGCCGGTCGGCAATGATGTTGATCATGTCCATTTCTGCCGGTTGACCGTAAAGATGCACCGGCAGAACCGCTTTTGTCCGAGAGGTTACGGCTGCCTCGATCCGCAAGGGATCAAGATTGTACGTCAGCGCATCTGGTTCGACCGGGACCGGAGTAGCACCAACATATGACACTGCCAGCCAGGTAGCGATGTAGGTATTGCTTGGCACAATGACCTCATCCCCAGGACCGATATCCATCCCCCGCAGGATCAAGTGCAAAGCATCCAGACCATTTCCGACACCAATACAGTGTTTAACCCCGCAATAGGCGGCAAATTCTGCCTCGAACGCCGCAACTTCATTGCCGAGAATGTACCAGCCTGACTCCATCACCCGGCGATGCGCCGCGTCCAGCTCATCCTTCAGTTCAAGGTAGGGAGATTTCATGTCAAGAAAAGGAACTTGTGTCATCGGTCAGCCACCAGTTTGAGAAATTCGTCGTAATCACGAATATAATCATCCGCACTATAAACTTCCGAGGCCATGACAAGGAGCACGGCATCAGGCGAATACTTGTACTGAATGCCCCACACCATAGGATGAATGTGCACTCCGATCTGCGGACTATCCAGAACGATTTCCTCGCGGTTATGACCATCATCCACGACAAGTGAACATGAACCGGTGATGCAGACCAGAAACTGGTGCAGCTGCTTATGGGCATGCTCACCGCGCACCTCTTTGCTGCGTACGTCGAAAACAAGAAAGAAACGTTTGGGAACAAACGGCAGATACTGACCGTACTCGGCAAACAGAAGACTGCCGCGCATGTCGACGACAAGGGGGAGTCGGCAGACCTCAACACCATTTACCTGCGGTTTGACCGGCTTCTGCTTATCAACAGCAGTTGAGGTTGGTGCATTTTTGCCGGAAGAAATATAGCCTTTGATCCATGCCGGGTTGCCGACAACAATGGCGTTCGGGGGAACATCTCTGGTAACCACTGCCCCTGCACCGACCATGGCATTCTTGCCGATGGTAATTCCGGAGAGAAGCGTTGCGTTGGCACCGATGGAAGCGCCACAGCGCACAATTGTTCTGGCAAACTGCTCGGGATACTGTTTGCTCCTTGGGAAAAGATCGTTGGTAAAGGTTGCGTTCGGCCCGACAAATACGTCGTCTTCCAGGGTGATACCGTCCCAGACCTGCACGCCGCATTTAATGGTAACACGGTTGCCGATCGTGACGTCGTTCTCTATAAAGACATTGTCGCAGATATTACATTCCACGCCGATAACTGCTCCGGGCAGCACATGGGCAAAGGCCCAGATGCGCGAACCGGCGCCGATGTTCTCCGTCTCTACCAAAGCCTGCGGATGCTTGAAAAAGTTCATTTAAGCAAAGTCTCCTTCATGTGTATTTGCTGCAGACTCTCAAGCCCACCGGGAAGATCAGCTACACGGCGACGCATGTTCGACAGATAACTTTCTACTGTTTCTCTGGTAACAACATCGCCGAAATCTGTCGGCATGTTCATGCCGTCAAGTCCGCAGAGCCTTCGGGAAACATATCTGGCTGCAAAAGGGTAAAGATGATCAGCATCGTAGTAACTGGACATATCAGAGGTCACGCTGTTTACCGTCATGAAATTGATCACCGTCCCGAAAACCGAGACTGCATCACGCAGCCAGCGCTCATAGTCCGGATAACGCCCTTGGCGAACCATCAGCTCGAAAAGCGGCTTTGAAACCGTGGTGGTAAATACATGCAGGTCAAGGTCACGGTTTCGTTCTGCAATGTTGGCAAGCTGAGCTCTGTATCGCTGGTTGTAACTGTATGCGTTATCGGCGTAAAAGTTTTTCTCGAAAACTGACAGCCGCTTCATGATAAAAAGCTGTCGTTCCGCTTCAGTCAAATCACGCGGGATTAGAGTGTTTGCCCTGCGATCATAGCGTATATAAAAATCTTTCTCGAAATGTCCCTTTACAAACTTTATGAGTGGATCGGACCCCAACAGACTGTTCAAGCGGCTGCTCTTCGCTTCAACTTCGTCGAAATAGCTCCTGGGGAGGCGATTGACAACCGGTTTTTTCTCAATCGTTCCGAAAAAATCAAGCCCAAGATAGATTTTGCGCAAAGAATTTCCATTTTTTTTTCGAAAGAAATCAATATACTCCTGATATTCATCCGGAAACAAAGCCGGCAGAGAATAGTTAAAAGCCGTCAACCCGGCGAAATCCCTGGCGTCTAATGGTTCAACCCTGCTGCTGCCGATAATAAGCGTATCGTAACCGCAAGGGCCGAAAGCAACAAGATTGGTTTTTTGTTGCCTCTGGTCTATGACGATGGCAGTTGCATTGGAACTGTTAACGCTGCCGAAACACCAGAGGGGATCGAACCAGTAATTGCCGACGGCAATCATGGATTCAACGGAGAGCATAATAACAACGAATCGCAATACCCAGGTTCGATACGACATCAACATCTTTTCAGGAACCGCTCAATATAGGTGATTGAAAAATTATCTCATAAGCTTTCCAACTCAAATGGGAATCATCAGCATAATAAATATCCTTAACTCCATTACGCACACTTTCCGATAGTAAAGCTTTCGTATCAACAAAAAGATAGCGTTTGGGTAAAGGCCGCAGCTTCTCGAAAAATGAGCTTCTGGGATACGAATTATTCACAATAAAATCCGAGTAAAGGTTATATTTATCGACACACGGCATGAATATCAATTTAACCCCCTGCTGTGACAATAAATCTGCCAGCAAATTCAACTGTTCATTCATCTCAGTTACATCATTCAATGAAAATCGAGGTGTAACGTTGATATTCTTATGGAAAAACAATAGAGTCCGGCTGTCTTTTGACGTGAAAAAGTCCCTGTCCAATTTTGCCTTGTAAATTTTCTTATTAAAATCATGCCCGGAAAGTTTGTAACTGATTGGCTGAATAAGCCATTTAAGGTTGCCGTTATTGATAAAACCAATTTCAGGCAGATCGTATCTTTTTCTGTAGGTAGCGTAAACGGTGCTTAATCGCGCTGGGTCATCAGACTCCGAAAAATCAAATTTTCGATTGAAACGCTCAACACAAAGCCATTCGGTCGACTCCAGCAAAACGTACTTCACTCCCCGGTCGCGCAACCAGCCGCTGTTGGCAAGTTTTAATACCGTTCTGAAGTGACTCTTTTCATCATCCTCATCCGGCAGTTTCAGAGAAGGGAGGTTGACAACTTTCATATTTTTTAAAGATGCAATATAATCCTGATAGTAAGGGTTTCTTCCACCAACTGTTCCTTGTGAAAAGGAGTCACCGACTGTAACAATGTCGATGGAACCACCTCGATAATCAACACCTTCAATATGCTTTTTCGGCAGATCTATCGAATTCTTTCTGTGCACTTTGACGCTCGACACATATCCCATACGAGCGAAATCACCACCGTACCCTTGATTAAATGTCAATAACGACTCAGTCCAAATCTTCCAGACAAGATAGTTCCCACCGGCAAACAGCAGAAAAGCAATTAGTAATATAAACACACACTTTCGATAATTCATATGTCAGCCTTAAAATTGAAAATAGAGGAACTCGGACACCTTCCCCATTTCAGTCAGCGCCCAGAAACCAGCCAGAATTATAATGCAAAGCCATCCCCACGAAGGACGGAGTTGACGAACCAACTCCAATGAGTTTCTGGAAAACGTAACTATCACCATAGCAAGAAGCAGCATTCCCCATGTGGTGTCACCACCTTTGATCGAGTCGAGCCATCTGCCGAAGGAGACACCTGAATCACGAATAATTGCGTACTTCATGAGCGATTTATGCAGCATTACACCGTTGAGCCCAAACATGCCGGCAAACATCTGCCCGGCGGCCTCCAGCGATTTTGAGCGGAAAAAAACGAACGAGAGGTTAACAAACTGAAACGTTATAAACCAGGCAACCATTCGTGGCATGGCCAATTTTCTTTTTTTCCAGATATGATTAACCACCAGCCCGAAACCGTGCAATCCCCCCCAGATGATAAACGTCCAGCCGGCGCCATGCCACAAACCCGATATCAGCATGGAGACGAAGATGGCCACCAAGGAGGCAGTAAAGGTAATTTTTGAAAATGAGCGCAGCAGAGGCGTGTAGATGTAGGTGGAAACAAAATTGGTCAGAGTTATGTGCCAGCGTTTCCAGAAATCAATCAGGCCGGTTGCCTTGTAGGGCGAATTGAAGTTTACCGGCAGACAGATATTGAACATCCAGCCAATCGCCACAGCCATGTCGCTATAACCGCTGAAGTCGAAATAAAGTTGGAAGGTATAGGAAAGAGACGCAAACCAGGCAGGAAAGAAAGTCAGGGGTGTGGTCGAATCAAAGCCGGCTTTTGCCCATACGGAAAAACTGTCAGCCAGCACAACTTTTTTAAAGAGACCGATAAAGAAAAGAGCCAGCCCCAGATACAGATTTTTCCAGCTGAGCACCTTGTTTCGCAGACGGTCGAACTGTGGCATCATCTCTTTGTGGTGCAGAATAGGTCCGGCCAGAAGATGGGGGAAAAAAGTCACGAAGAGAGCATAGTTGAGGAGATTGCGTTCTTCAACCAACCCCTCATAGGCGTCTACAATGAAAGCGATCTGAGTTATGGTGAAAAAACTTATGCCAAGAGGAAGGACAATTTTCAGTAATGGCAGTTCTGTCCCGATCAGAGTGTTCGCCGTGCCAATGAAGAAATCCATATATTTGAACCAGCAAAGCAGCAGAATGTTTGCTACTATACCGACAATGAAAATAGATTTTCTGGAGACGCTCCTCGGCTTTGATTCGTCATACTCAACCAGCAGACCGCCAACTGTGTAATTAAATAGAATCGAACCGAGGATAAGGGGTAGATACCGCATATCCCACCAACTGTAGAAAAACAGTGACGCAAAAAGTAACCATGATTTAGCCGCCACGGTAAAACGATGCCGGAGGAGCACGAAATAAACCGCCAGAGTCACCGGCAAGAAGAGAAAAATAAATTCATAGGAGTTAAAGAGCATTCAGACCCAGTCCTTTTACTTTGTGTGCTTTTTGTTCACCAGATCGAGCATATCACCGACGTTTTTCAGGGTCTGGAGCTCACCAAGGGCAAACTTGACTTTGAAAGCAAGCTCAACGGCAATGACAAGATTCATGTGAGAGAGCGAGTCCCAGTCATCAATGTCATCAGCAACGGTGTTGCGGGTAAGGGAGATTGCCGGGTCGTCAAAAACAGTGCAGAATATCGGTTCAAGCATTTCCAGTGTAATCACGGTGAGTCCTCCAATGTTGATATGTCGCCGGCGTCCTGCCCAAGATAGCGAGCCTTGAGAACCCGCCTCATGATTTTGCCGCTTTTGTTCTTCGGTACGGATTCAATCTGAATAACTTCCTGTGGAATTGCCAGTGTCGATAGCCGGTTGGCAACGTGCAGTCGGATCTTCAGTTCAAGCTCCGGCGAAAACTCAATCTGGCGATGAAAATGAATGAAAGCAATTACTTTTTCAAACAGCATGTCGTCAGGAACGCCGATAACGCCTGATTCGGCCACTTCGGGGAGTTCGAGCAGCACACTCTCCACCTCAAACGGACTCACCAGATGCCCGGAGGTATTGATAACATCGTCGCTTCGCCCCGTAAACCAGTAATAACCGTCGCTGTCGCGCCAGGCCATGTCGCCGGTATAATACCAGCCATCGCGGAACTTGCTTGCATAGGCCGAATCATTGTTCAGATAGGTTATGAACATCGAGTCCCACCCTGACCGAACACAGAGGTTGCCATGCTCCCCGGCGGCAAGCTCACAGCCGTCATCAGCCAAAATGCCTGGTATAATTCCTGTCAGCGGTTTACCCATGGAACCTGGCCTTACAGGGATGCCGGGACTGTTGGCAATCATAATTGCGCCGGTCTCGGTCTGAAACCAGGTATCGTAGATATCTTTACCAAATTGTTCCCGTCCCCAGGTAATCACTTCTGGATTAAGAGGCTCGCCGACACTGAAAATATTTCTCAGGCTCACCAACTCAAATCTGCTGAGAACCTCCTGAGGTTCGCGCATCAGCATCCGCAGCGCCGTTGGAGCTGTGTACCAGACCGTAACCCCCTGCTGCTCAATAAGTTCGAACCAGTGCTCTGCCGAGTAACCGCCTCCAAAGTGAATCTGGGTAACCCCCAGACTCCACGGCCCGATGATACCGTAGCTGGTACCGGTAACCCACCCTTGATCGGCAGTGCACCAGAAAATATCATCCGGTCGCAGACCGAGTATATCCCTGGCAGTAATGCTCTGCTGCAAAATGCTGCGGTGGCAATGCAAGACCCCTTTGGGTTTACCGGTAGATCCGGAAGTGTAATGAAGTACCGAAGGGGTCTCCGGAGCCGTTACAGAGACTGTATAATCATCAGACGCATTTGCCATTAATCGGTGCCAGCTAAGGAGATCATCAGCACGATCATCTTCTGCATCAACCAGAATAACAGTCTTAAGTTTCGGGAGACAGTGCCTGATCCTTTCAACTTTCCGGTAAAGAGAGCTTTTGGTTATCAGGATTTTAGCCCCGGAATCGCTCAAGCGATCAAGCAGGGCATCGTCACCGAAATTCGAAAACAGCGTACCGATGACACACTCAATTTTCAATGCGCCAAGAAAAGCGAAAAACTGTTCAGGACATTTGGGCAGGAAGGTAAATACCACATCACCGGCAGCAGCGCCGAGCGAATTCAGGGCATTGGCAACCTTGTTCGACTCCCTGTCAAGATCAGCAAACGTATAATCCGTCTGCTCGAAACGCGGCGATATCCAGCGCATCGCCACCTTGTCACCAAGACCTCTGCAGCACTGGTAACCAGTGCATAGATAACCGATGTTATGAGGTGTTTCAGTCATCAAGTAACCTCCTGGTTTCAGGTTGTGAACTGTCCCTGGGGATTTTGGACTATAAGCGTACGGTTTTAATGACAACACTGTCAGAAACCACTGCAAAAGCTCTTCTTCTGCGTCGTTCGCAGAGAATTTCAGGAAACCTGGCAAGAGCCATGAACATACCGACAAATTTGTACTTTCTGAACTTGATGATGTCCCATAAAAGCGATGGCAACAGGAAAATAAAATATCTGCAAATCAGCCACCTGTCAGTAACGTTTATCCAGAGAAACATATGCTTGTTACGACCGGTGATAAATCTTATTTTCCGGTAATTTACATACTTCTTGATGGTGGCACTGGAATAGTGCCAGACAGTTGCCTTTGGCTCCAGCAGACATTTCCAGCCGCGCTTCCATGCCTGGTAGGAGAGATCGACATCTTCCACGTAAAAAGGTGCATAAATGGTCGGAAAACCTCCCAGGGCAACCAGCTTTTCCCGGTCGTAACAACAGGCGCCACCGGATGCGAAGAAAAGCGGATAGTCATTGGCCGCCTCCTCCGGAGTAAAGCTCTGCGGGCAGCGGTCAACGAACCAGCAGACACCGGGGATCAGACGGTAGGATGCCTGGTTACGGCCATCGCTGGGGTCTATCATGCTCGGGGCAATGGCAAAAATATCCGGGCTGTCAAATCTGTTCAGCAGCAGCGGAAAAATATCTGTCTCCACCTGTACATCACTGTTCAGTGCCATGACTACATCGTGCCTGGCAGCAAATATCCCGCGGTTGATAGTCTCGGCAAAACCCCTGTTCGTCCTCATTGATCAACAGCCTGATCTCGGGAAAAGATGTTTTCAGGAAAACCGCTGAATCATCACTACTGGCATCGTCAACAACAATAATCTCCCATGGTGCGTCCATACTCCTTAGAGCGGCAAGCAACGGAGGAATGTTCTGCTCCAGCAAAGACTTGCCGTTGTAATTGGGAATTACTACTGAGACAGACTTCATCAGCTGACTCTGCCCCCGACCAGTCGCCGATAATATTCGGCATGGCATCTGGCCATGAGATCAAGAGTAAAGTGCTTCTCAACCACGCTGCGTCCTTCCACACCCAGAGCTCGACGTCGCTCGTCGTCGGCGAGCAGTTCCAGCACTGTGCTGACAAACTCCCCAGTGCCGCCATCTACCAGCAGCCCGCCACCCCTGTTGATGATCTCCACCAGGCCGCCGCTATTGTAGGCAACAACTGGAGTGCCCGCGGCCAGCGATTCTATGTGGACAATACCAAAACCTTCATTGCGATGAGTAGATACGGAAAGATCAAAATCATAAAACAGATCCGGTATCTGCTTGCGCGGAATCCGCCCGGTCAGGACAATATTTTTTTCGAGCCCATATTCGGCAATCTTCTTTTCCAGATGCTCCGTCCCACCACCGCCAACTATGGCGATGGTGATGTCGGGAAAAGCCTTTTGCAAAGCAACACCGGCATCAATAAGCTCTTCCTGATTTTTCCAGAGCTCCCCAACCATGCCTATAACCGGGAATTTCCGTCCCTGCAGAATCCTGCGTTCGCGGTTTATCTCCATTTTATTCGCTTGCGGCTCCGGCAGTTCGATCCCGTAATGAATAATAGAAGTTACCTTGTCCAGTCCGGGATTTTTCGAAGTAAAAGAGGCTCCGGTGTACTCTGAAGTGGCAATGACACCGTCAAAGAGTGAAGCGAGAAAAGGATACCTTCTGGATGTCGGCGTATGAAAGACATTTACCAGTTTTGGTCGTTTTTTCAGAAAAGGCAGAGCCAGGTAAAAAGCTATAAGTGTTGGATAAATATTATGTTCACGATTTACGGAAATAACATCTGGCTGTTCAAGAATCAGGCTTTTAGCCAGTCTTAAAGGGACAGTATATTTTTCCGGGACAAAAACCGGATGACTCTTGACTCCGGCGCCTGTAAGCCTCTCCTCAAAGGCCCCACCCTTACGGACTAAAAATACCGGTTCAATTCCGTGAGCGGGCAACCTGCTGGCCAGATCAAGAAGATGCTCCTCTGCGCCACTCACAAGGCGGGCATTGATAATAAAGGCAATCTTCACTTGTTCACTTCCGTAATAATTATTTTAAGTCGATTGAATACTTCATCCACAGTAACGGCCTCAAAACATGGCGGAGTCCGATTATCGTCACCAGTGCAACGCGCCAAGTCACAGTCACTGCAGTCCGGATCACGAATAATCGTCTGAATACAGGTGGCTGCAGGGTACCAGACTTTGGTAACATGGTAGCCAATTACCACTCCGGACGTTGAAACGGCTCCGGCTAGGTGCGCCAGACCACTGTCGTTACCGGTAAAGGCTGCAGTTATGCTGATCAAGGCGGCTGTTTCACGAATACTCTGCGCACCCACAAGATCGGCAACGCCGGCTTGACTCGTGCAAAAAGTTGCCGTGAGCTTATCACGATCAGCAGCAGAACCGAGCAGTACAACCCCCCACCCCTCGGCAGAACAGCGCCCTGCAAGTTCGGCAAAGCGCTGCAACCCCCATGTTCTTCTCATATCAGCAGCAAATGGTGCAAGGGCTACAACTGGCCTGCCGTCAGGAAAAAGTCCACTAAGCCTTTGCTGCGCCGCATCAGCTTCTGCCTTTTGGAGGAATACTTCTATCCGATTATTAACAACTTTCAACCCGTCAAGTACCAACAGATCGAGAAATCTATCGACCAAATTTTTCTGCAACGGTTCCTGCCAGTATTTGGTAAGCAGAAACTCACGATGATACGAGGCGAACCCGATCCGCTCGCCTGAACTAACTGCGAAGGCGACCATGGCGTGCCTTAGTTTGGTACTGAGAATATAGACCCGCTGATACTTTTTCTTTCTGAGCAATTTTATATATGCAAGTTTTTCAGCGAACCCCTTCTCTCCACCGAGGCGAAAGCAACTCATATCCAGAACAAAAACATCACGCAGGTACGGATCATATTTGAGGAGCTCTATTCCCATCACGCTTGAGGCTGCAAAATCTATGGCGCTGTCCGGAAAGTTCAGCGCAAGATTACGGATAAACGGTGTTGCCACAATCTGGTCACCAACCCCCTTGCCTCCGAAACCTATGACAAGAATAGCCTTCGTCACAATGACTCACCCCTTAACGGCAACGTACTTCAATCCTGAAATGATCACATCAGGGATAATTTCGGCGCACCAGGTATCAGTGAGTCTGATCAGCAGATATAATCATTATTGGCTTGCAGCTATTAATTCAATGAATTGCTTAATTGGTGATAACAGCTGCGACCTCAGCAATAACTTGGGCGACTGTTATCGATTCCAGACACTCAGGTTTCCCTCTCAGCGACGGTTCGCATTCAGTAAAAAACTTTTGTTTGCATGGGCTACAGTGGAATTTACTATACACAACCCGGCTGTTCTCACCCCACGGACCGAATTTAAGCGGCGATTGCGGTCCGAACAGGGCCACCAAAGGGACTTGCAGTGACGCAGCAAGATGCATGATGCCGCTGTCGTTGCAAACCAGCAGCTTTAGCCGTTTTATAAGAGCCATTGATTGCCTGAGTGTTGTGCCACCGATTGCAAGAACGGGTGGTGGCAGGAGTTGACTTGTAATGCATGTGATGGCCTCAACATCTCTCGACCCGCCAAAAAAAACGATGCGGCAATTTAGTTCATTTTGTAAATAATTTGCAAGATCTATAAAATTATCAAGATGCCAGGCTCTTGGGGGGTTGGCAGCAAAAGGGTGAATGCCGATCAAGGTATCACTATCTTTAATTCCGGCATCAGAGAAGAATTTCTCTGCGAACTGATTTTCTTCACCAGAAAGCCATGCCTCTAAATGATCATCAATTACCGGAACATCATCATACCTCAGAACATCAAGAAAGTTCTGCACTTCATGCTGGTCGTGACGATAGGGAACTTTTTTGGTAAGGAGGAAGCTTCGGCCTTCTGTAGCAAAGCCAACTCTCTCTGCAGCCCCACTCAGAAAGGCCATAATAGCACTGCCAAGTGAACGTTTCAGGACATAAACCTTATCAAATTTAAGAGCTCGTAACCTGATTATAAAGGCAAATTTATCGGCAAAAGTCTTATGTGTGCCGCGACTGTCAGCATGAATTGTAACCGGGTCCCAGTAGATAAGTTCATCAACATAAGGTATCCCGGCCACTACTTCTGACGAACCGGGAGCAACCACCCAGACGATGAAAGCTTCAGGCTCTGCATAGCGGAGATTCCTTAAAAAAGGGACGGTAAGAATCGTATCACCGATGAAGCGATAACGGAGTACCAGTATTTTTTTGCAATTATCGGTCATTATCGTTTAAGCGATCTCCAATAATTCGATTGCTGACTGGAACATCGCCTTCACCTGTATGCTTTCACGACAACTGATATCCGTAGTGCACTCTCGCTGGAGGCACTTGGTACATGGAAGTGGTGACTGAACAATGCGGTGAATATCGCCTCTCGGTCCGTTTCTCCTGCCGTCAGTGGCACGGTAAAAAGAGACTGTCGGAGTGCCGACAGCGGCAGCAATATGGATAGGTCCGGTATCACCGCCAAACATAAGATCTACTTTTTTTATAATTGCCGTAAACTCCTTGATGGAAAGCTGTGGCAACAGTTTCGTATGCCTGCCGATACCACTGGCAATGTCTTCAGCAACCCGCTTCTCCTGCTCGCCTCCCCAGGAAATGATGATGGTCGCGTCCGGATATGCTTCGGTAAGTTCTTTGCCGAGTTCAATCCACCCCTGTTCGTGCCACAGTTTGGTTTTCCAGGTAGTACCCGGATGAAAAAGAAACACCAACCCATCAAGAAGTGTTGTGATGAACAACTCAGCTGCCTGATCATCTTCAGGTGAAGTTGTAATCTCGGTTACAAGCGTGGTTCCGGTATAATCTCTCCCAAAAGGGACGGTAACGACCCTGAGTGACCGATCAGTCACATGATAATCCTGCTTTCGCAGAGGCACTTGATTTGTTGTAAAACGAAGATTGGCAGCCTCGCGCACAGCATCTGCATCAAAACCGTAGCGCCTGCTGCAGCCGGAAAATTTCGTAATCAGTCCGCTCTTGATGTTGCCCTGAAGATCAAAGACAATATTATAGCGCCGCTCTGCAAGGCGATTTTTGAGAGCCGAAATTTCACGCCATGTTGTTGGGGAGAAGAGCTTCTTTCGCCATTTTTTAGTATCAATTGTGAAAAGATTGGTCAAACGGGGATTACCTGAAAGAATATCAACAAAACGCTCCTCGACAACCCAGTCGATTTCAATTCCAGGGGATGCTTTGATCAGAAAATCCAGAACTGGAAGCGCGTGAACAATATCACCAAGAGCTGATGTTTTTATGATGAGAACGCGCAATTAAAGATTCTCCGCTTCATCTATCAACATTACTGGAATATCCTCCCGAATCGGATAGCTGAGCTTACAGGAAGTGCAGTCAAGTGAGGGTTTTTCAGGAATATGCCGAAGATTGCCTTTACACTTGGGACAGACCAGTATTGCAACAAGTTTTTCAGATATTGCCATAACTTCACCTGCTTAAAATTAGATTATCCAGAGCCTTTTCAAATAAATCCTTTTCAAAAAAATCAATTTCCAGAGCCGCTATATAAAACGGGATACTTTCATCAAGAACGGATCCAAGCTTTACGGCATCTTTTGCTGTAGTTATAAGATATTCAGCTCGCGTCGACAACCTTAGTTTTGCAAGTGCTGCAGTCTCGCCCTCACCGTATTTCGTGTGATCAGGAAAAGAGAGCGTTGCGACAAGCTTTAACCCGACTTGCTCAAGAGAAGTATAAAATTTATCTGGATCAGCAATGCCGGCAAAAGCGATACCTCTTTTTGCTGCTAAGCCACTGAAATTTGATACATCTCCTGCAACCGTTTGCCTGAAACCGGTCAATTTGTGGGCGGCCCTTAACTGGATGGTCGCTTCATTACCTATAGCTGCAGGGTTCGTGCGTTCGTCACACCTGGTAAAAATCGCTACATCGGCTCTTTTTGAGGCTAAAGCAGGTTCGCGGAGAGTACCGGCCGGGAAAACTCTCCCGTTTCCCAGTGGTTTTTCAGCATCAAGCAAGAGAATATTTAAATCACGCTTGAGCCTTATATGCTGAAAGCCGTCATCAAGAATAAAAATATCGGGACTAAATTTTTCCATGGCCAAGCAACCCGCCTTGTACCTGTCACTGCCCATAACAACAATAAGACCCGGCAGAAGATCGGCAAGCAGTGCTGGTTCATCACCGGCATCCTCAGCAGATAGAAGGCGTTTTTTCCCATCAGAGACAACTGCAACTTCTCCTTCAAATCTGCCACCATAGCCACGTGTAAGAACAGCTACTTTATGTCCGCAGTTCATCAGATAACTGGCGATCCAGAGAGTCACCGGGGTCTTACCTGTGCCACCAACTACCAGGTTTCCTACCGAAATTACCGGTTTGGGAAGAGAATACACGCGGAAAATACCAATGCGGTATAAAATAACGCGAATAATCATTGCAAGAGAATATAAAAAAGAAACTTGCCTCAGTATAAAAAACACCAGTGAGTCAATAACTGATAGATTCCCACCCATGATCAGTTTTTTAAAGTACTCTTCGCCCTTCACGCTTCACCCTTCAAGATTTCATCTATCTCTGCCATAATAAGCTCGGTCGCTCCGCCCTGCTCAGCAATAATCCGGCGACCGTTGTCTCCCATGGTTCGACAGCGACCTTCATCAGCAAGCAGTGCGGTGGCAGTGATCACCAGTTCTGCGAGAGAGTTGATCTGCAAACCTGCTCCATATTCAAGCGTCATGGCAGCAATCTCACGAAAATTTGACATACAACTGCCAAACAGTACAGGTCGTCCCAGCGAAGCTGGTTCAAGAAGATTATGCCCGCCAACGGGGACAAGACTACCACCTACAAAAACCAGATCTGCAACAGCATACAAAGGTAATAGCTCACCTATTGTATCGACAAGGAGAACTTCACCTGGATTAAAGCAGTTTGAAGCTGCGGTTAAAGATGAGCGTTTTTGATATGACATGCCTTTTTTTTGCAGAAGCATGCAAACGTCAGCAGCACGCTCCGGGTGGCGCGGTACAAGGATTAATATCAGTTGTTTACCGCTGGTTGTAATTTGTAAAAAAGCATCAAGAAGCAGTTCTTCTTCCCCTTGATGTGTACTGCCGGCAGTCAAAATCTGACAAGAACTATCAATCCTGAATTTGGAGCGAATCTCGGCCAACTCTTTATCTGAATAACGCTTTACCGGTATATCAAACTTCAGATTACGACTGACAGCAACACTCTCTGCTGGTGCCCCAATAGCGGTTATACGCTCTGCATCCAGTCTGCTTTGCATGCAAAAGGTTGTAATATTTTGCAGCACGGGCAAAAAGAATTTCCTCAAGCCAAGGTAGCGTTTGTATGAGCGGTCTGAAATTCGACCATTGACTATCATTACTGGTATCTGCAGTTTTCCGGTTTGTCGGAGGAAATTAGGCCAGAGCTCTGTTTCAACAATTATGACCAGGCATGGATTAATCTTTTTGAGCAAGCGACGGACTGCCAAAGGATAATCAAACAGAAAATAGATGCAACCGTCCACCTCTTTAATCGACCTGGCAACCCCCCTGCCTGTTTCTGTCATATTTGAGAGGATAATAGGCTTGTCAGGATACCGCTGCTTTAATACAACAAGCAGCGGCTTTACCGCAATGGTTTCACCTACAGAAACAGCGTGAACCCAGATCGGGCGTCGTCCATCTAACAGCTGGAGAATATTAGCATCCAAAAAGCCGAAACGCTGCCCAAGTGCGGTGGGACGACCGCGGCTAATTGAACGGTAAGTGTGGTAAATAACGAGACATGGGGCTATGAGAATCAGGACAAGGTTGTAGAGAAAATACATGGTCAAATCCTGACAGGTGAGCTGACAAACCTGTCAGCTGCATCAGTTGTCTCCTTCATGGCGGCTTCGATCCTGTATCTGAAACTTTCCATATCCTCACCCTCTTCGTAGCGAAGAGGAGTGCCTGCATAAAGTACCACTCGTGAAAACGGGAGCGGAATCATGAATCTGTCCCAACTGGCTGCTCTTATACATGGTTTGGCGCTGTATGCAGTCGGGATGATGTATTTCCCTGAGAGTCTGGCAACTTCTGCAACACCAGCCGTTACAATCTCGGCAGGCCCCCTTGGACCATCAGGGGTGATACCGATATCGTGACCATTTTTCAAAAGTTTGAGTATCCCTCGCAACGCAGCACTTCCGCCACTTTTACTTGAGCCACGTACTAAACCATAACCGAAACGTTTCATTACATTTGCAATGATTTCACCGTCACGATGTGCACTTATCAAAATGCTGATTGAGTGTCCTGGATACAAAAATGGCATGAGAAGCATCCGTCCATGCCAGAAAACACCAATAACCCCGCTTTCAGTTGTAACCAGATCCTTGTAGGCTTCTTGACCGATAAAAGTAACTCTCATACTTTTGTAGATGAGACAAATCAGTCCGTGGAGAAGGTCAGCACCAAACGATCCGGTAAACCAGAAAACTATTTTTCGCCAAAGATCCTTCATAGCTTACTCGAACTGCATAGCATAAAGTTTTTTATAAAGACCATGCTTTTTAATCAATTCGGAGTGGGTACCTGACTCAACTACTGTACCCGACTCAAGAACAACAATTTTGTCTGCATGCAGAACAGTGGAAAGTCTGTGGGCGATAACAAAAGTCGTTCTGTTTTTCATCAGATTGTTCAGAGCACCCTGCACCATCTGTTCACTTTCGGTATCAAGTGCGCTGGTTGCCTCATCGAGAATCAGTATGGGAGCATCCTTGAGTATTGCCCTGGCAATACAGAGACGTTGTCGCTGACCACCGGATAAACGAACACCACGGTCACCAATGTTGGTCTCGTAACCGTCAGGCATCTCCAGGATAAAATCATGAGCAAAAGCGGCTCGTGCCGCGGCCTCCACCTCGGCAGCAGTTCCAATACTGTTGCCATAACGGATATTATTGGCAATTGTGTCGTTGAAGAGAATCGTTTCCTGATCAACAAGCGCAATCTGGCGGAGAAGATCCCGTACTTTAAGCTGCCTCACATCAATACCGTCAATCAGCACTGCCCCACCGGTAACATCATAAAACCTGGTAAGAAGCGAAACGAGAGTCGTCTTTCCTCCTCCTGACGGACCTACAAGCGCGATAATCTGCCCTCTTTCAGCTTCTACAGTAATACCTTGAATAACCGGCTCTTTATCATATTTAAAAGAGACGTTGTCGTATCTGACGACACCTTGCACCCTGTCTATAGAGACAGGGTCAAGCGGATCAACAATATCAGGTTTGCAGTCTATAATCTCAAAGACTCGTTCTGCTGCCCCCATAGATCGTTGCAGAATATTATAGGAATTTATCAACTTCCTGACAGGGGAGTAGACTAAAGCCATTGCAGTTATAAAGGAGAATAATTCTGCACTGGTCATTTTCCCTGAAATAACAGTATAACCGCCATACCAGATAACACCGGCAATACCAATCGAGGTTATTCCTTCCATTAACGGCGCGGTAAGAGCCTCATACTTAATAGATTTACGAACATAACTGTAAAATTGAAGATTTTTACTCTTGAATTTATCAATCTCTCTGTCTTCAAGTCCAAAAGCCTTGATTACCTTAACACCGGAAAAAGTTTCCTGAAGAACACTGGAAACATCACCCATCTTCTCCTGACCCATTCTTGAGAGAAGTTTAATTTTCTTACCTATAAGCTGAGCTGGATAGACTGTTGCGGGAAGTACCAGAAAAGAAATAATTGCAAGTTGCCAGTTCCTGTAAAATATGACTGTCAGCAGAGCTATTGCTGAGAAACCGTCACGAAAGATACCGGTTATAATATTTGCAATCCCGTCCTGCATTGCATTGACATCATTAAGAATCCGTGACATCAGAACGCCAGTCGACTGCTTGTTGAAAAACCCCAGTGAGAGTCTCATGCTCCTTTCGTAAACATCGTTACGTATCTTCTGTACGGCAAGCTGCCCAGCTGTCTTCATGAAGTAGTCGTTAAGAAATCGACACATACCACGAAAGAGGAAGATAATCAAAATCACAAAAGGGAGCAAAGTCAAGATCGTCAGTTGTTTTTCAGCAAAAACTTTCTTAAGCAGCGGTTCAACCATCCAGGCAAAAGCACCATCCATGGCTCCGACGCCGATTGAGGCAAGAGCCGCAATAACAAGACGGCGCCAGTAGACTTTACTATATGAAAATACACGTTTTAAAAGTTCCATTATACCTCTTGGCCCATCATCTTTAGAGCTAGTTTTGCTACCCTTAGAGGCGCTCCTGGCTCTCCCAGTTTCTGCTTTACATTAAGCAGCTTATCTCTTACCAAACGGCTGTAATTGGCATTATCAAGAAATGCTCTAATCTCGGCAGCAATTTTTTGTGGTTCAGCTTCATCCTGAAGTAGTTCTGGCACAATACGTTCTCCGGCAACAATATTACAGATACCGACGTGGTCGACTTTCAGGAGTCTGCTGCCGATTGCATATGAAAGAGGGGCCATTTTGTATATTATCACCATCGGTATCCCGAACAGCGCAATCTCCATTGTGACTGTACCGGAAGCAGCGATGATCGCATCGCACGTCTGCATAACATCATAGTTTTTACCGTTAACAAGCTTTACTTCAAGACCCGATTCAGCAACTTTATCAGCTACAAGGTTCCGATCAACCGAAACAGCTATAGGAATAATAAATTGCAGTTCAGGAAAATGCTTTTTAAGCAATTTGGCGGCAGCAAGCATGATTGGCAAAAGAGTACTTATCTCTCTTTTTCTGCTCCCAGGGAACAGACCGACTGTTGCCAGAAGAGGATCAAGTCCGAATTCAAGCTGCGCATCTTGTTTTGACATTGTTGCAACAGCCATGTCCAATAGTGGATGACCGACAAAAGTCACCGGAAGCCCAACACGCTCAAAAAACGGGGCTTCGAACGGGAGTATAACTGCGGCATGATCAACCAGTCTGGCAATTTTTTTTGCACGGCTTGAATGCCATGCCCAGACCTGTGGAGTTATGTAATAGAGAACTTTTATCCCGGCTTGTTTCGCCACAGCGGCAAGACGAAGGTTAAAGCCCGGATAGTCGATAAGTATAAGCAGATCAATCTTTTCATTGAGGAGTCTGGATTTAAGCAGTCTGAACGCTTTGTAGATTACGCCGATGTGAGAGATTATTTCAAAGAGGCCCATAACTGCCATCTCACTTGAATCGACCAGAGTCACTACCCCTGCCCGGCGCATTGCAACCCCACCAATACCTAAGAAGCGCACCGACGAATCGAGCCGGTGCGCCTCTTCAACAACTCTTGCGCCGTACATATCACCGGAGGCCTCTCCGGCGACTATCATGACAGATTTATACATTTGCTCAACTCAAACTCCGTCTCTGAAGTATTGAAGTATTTTCCTTGATTTTCTCTTCTATCAAAAGAGCCGTTTCCAGCGCCTTCATACCATCCTCACCAGTTACTACTGCCGGGTTGCCAGTCTGGACGGACTCAATGAAAGCCTCAATTTCGGCAAGGATTTGATCCTTTGAGGGGATCTCAAGCTCCTCAACTGACACGGCAGGGACACCGGGAGCGGATTCACCCTCGCCTTTACGATAAATAGTCGCTTTTCGATTCTGAAAGTCGACCGAGATAAACGCATCGTCTTGAAAGATTCGCATACTTCGGTCACTTTTCAGGCTGATGCGACTTGCCGTTAAATTAGCCACTGCACCATTTTCAAATTCGATCCTGGCATTGGCAATATCAGGAGTAACACTGTAGACACAGGCACCTGATGCACTGAGTGATTTGACTTTAGAGCCGATAATTGTACTGACGATATCAAGGTCATGCACCATAAGATCAAGCACAATACTTACGTCTGTGCCACGTGGCTTGTATGGTGCAACTCTTGTTACATCGATAAATCCAGGCCTGCATATAATATCGCGCACAGCAGCAAGGGCTGGATTGAAGCGTTCAAGATGCCCGACCTGGAGGACAAGACCCTTTGTTGCAGCAGTAGCTATGAGATCTTTTGCCTCAGTAACAGTCGTTGTTATCGGTTTTTCAAGCAGAACATGAGTGTTTTTATCAAGGAAAAAAGCTGTAACTTCATGATGCAGACTTGTAGGTACAACTATACTGACAATGTCGATTTTCCCGGCAAGATCACGATAATCAGGAAAAGCAACAGTTCCGAGGGCTGAAGCAATTTCAGCACACCTTGAAGCATCGCTGTCGGAAACACCAACCAACTCAACATTCTGCAGAGAAGCGTATTTTTGAGCATGAAAATTACCGAGATAGCCAACCCCAATCACTGCGGCACGTAGCTTTTTCATTTTTTACAGATTCCCCGCTTTGAACCTTCGATAAATTCGAGAAAATGATCTCTCTGTGGCGACTGCCTGACAAGGTTTTGTATCCTGACAATAGCGTCAGGCTGTTTGAGTCCGGAGAGAACAACCGTTTTGTACATAGTCTTGATGTCTCTGATTAACTCATCACTAAAACCATTGCGTTTAAGACCAATCAGATTTAACCCTCGCAGTTTTGCAGCGCGCTTCTCCTCGGAGGTGGCAATAGTGTAGGGGAGTATATCCTGACCTACCATGGTACCGCCACCGATCATTGCAAACTCACCAATTCGCGTAAACTGATGAATTGCGCAAAGACCACCAAATATTACGTTATTTTCGACGGTAACGTGACCGGCAAGCGTGGCGGAGTTGGCCATTATGACGTTACTACCGACTTGACAATCATGGGCAATGTGCACATACGACATAAACATATTGTTGTTGCCCACAGTAGTTTTTCCCCTGCCGGAAGGTGATCCAAGATGCATGGTCACAAATTCACGAATAATATTTCCGTTGCCGATTTCCAGAGTTGTAGCTTCGCCCTTATATTTGATATCCTGTGGCGGCGCGCCTATTGAGACAAGCTGAGATATCCGGTTATTCTCACCAATCGTCGTCCAGCCGTCGATCACAGTATTAGAGCCTATCTTCGTCCCCTTACCGATCTTTACATTTGCGCCAATAACTGCAAACGGACCGATTTCAACGTCTTCTGCAAGCTCTGCTCCTGGAGAGATTACTGCTGTTTGATGTATCATTATTTTCTCCTGTCCATTTTTACATACCGCCGGTTTTAAGATATGCTGCCTGCAAAAGTTGCTTTCAGTTCAGCCTCTGCAGCTAATTTGCCGTCAACAAATGCTTTACCTGAAAAAGCCCATATTCCGCGTTTGCAACTTAAAACATCCATCTCAATCCTTAGCTGATCTCCGGGTCTGACCGGTCTTCTGAATTTTGCATTATTCACGGCCACAAAATAGCAGACTCTGTTTTTAGTCTCATCGCCCTTGACAAGCCCTACAAGAAGGCCACCTGTCTGCGCCATACCCTCAATAATGAGCACTCCTGGCATCACTGGATGTCCAGGGAAGTGGCCTTCAAAGAAAGGTTCATTCATGGTAACATTTTTAATACCGACAATTCTTTTACCCGGGTCGTACTCTATTACTCTGTCAACAAGCAGAAATGGATACCGATGTGGCAGTATCTTCATTATTTCGTTAATATCGAGCAACATTGATACCCCCGATTACTTTTATGCAACAGCTGCAGACTTTTCAAGCGCTGCCAGCCTTTTTTCCAGCGATGAAATAGTTTTACGCATCTCCGGTAATTTAGCATATACAGCCGATGTCCTTAGCCAATCCTTATGAGGAATTGCCGGTGAACCACTGAAAGCACCCGGTTGATCAATATCGCTCATAACGCCGGTCTTTGCCCCGAACATGGTATTGTCACCAATTTTCAGATGCCCTACAATCCCGACCTGCCCGCCAACGGTAACATTATTGCCGACCGTGGTACTACCGGCAATACCAGTCTGGGCAGCTATTGCCGTATTTTCACCGATGGTACAATTATGTGCTATCTGCACAAGATTATCTATTTTGGTTCCTTTACGAATCAGGGTTACATCAAGCGCAGCACGGTCAATTGTTGTGTTTGCTCCAATTTCGACGTCATCTTCAAGCACTACGATACCGATCTGGGGAATCTTAAAGAAGCGTTTACCATCAGGAGCATAACCAAAACCATCACTTCCGATCACGGCACCGTTATGAATAATTACACGATTTCCTATTCGGCAACGCTCTCTGATGCTTGCATTCGAGTGAATCGTGACATCGTCGCCAATGATGACACCTTCATAGATAACAACTCCAGGATGGATAATCGCACGGGCGCCGACAGTTACGTTGTCAGCAATATAGACTCCCGGGTGAATGGTAATATCGGTGCCAAGACAAGCCGTTAGACTAACATAAGCACCTTCCATTACTCCCTTAGGGATAACCGGGGGGATACAAAAAAGTGTAAGCACCTTGGCAAAAGCAAGGTAGGGGTTTGTTGTTTCAATAATATTCCTGCCGTAGCCTTCAGCACCAGGTGGAAGCATTACCGCAGTTGCACCTGTTTTTGAAACCTTTTCAGCGTATTTGGGGTTAGCTAGAAAAGTAATCTGTCCCTCTATAGCATCATCGAGCGAACCCAGACCACTAACTCTGGCATCAGGATCACCGATAACCCTGCCACCTATATGCGCAGCCAACTCTCTAAGCGTAATCTCCATAAAGATTCTCCGCTATTTCTTAGCAGCTTTTCTGGCTGCATTGAACTGTTTGAGCAGTTCGTCAGTAAGATCAATCTTGTCATCCATAAAAATCATCCCTTCGTTTTTCACAAGGATGAAGGTGAACCCGCTTTTTTTACCGAATTCCTGGACCACCTTAACAATCTCTTCGACAATCTTGTTGGTATATTCATCATTTTTTGCTTGAAGATCATCTTGTGCATCTTTCAAAAAGCGCTGATATTCCTTCAATTTCTGCTGGTAATCCTTTTCTTTTGCAGCCCTGGCAGTTTCAGAAAGAAGAACACTCTGTTTCTCGAGTTCGCTTTTAAGCTTCTTGAGATCCTCTTCTTTCAGGTTTTTTTCAGCTTCATACTTTGCTGCCTTGACCGCCAACTGCTCCTTGGCATCCTTACCAGCGTCAGACAACATCAGAATTTTCTGCATATCAACCGTACCGAGCTTTAACTCAGTTGCATAGGCAGGAACAGAAAGAAACGAGAGCAGCAGCACAAATGTTGTAATAAATGACCTGTTCATAAGTAAAACCTCCGAAATATATTAGAAAAAACTTCCTATAGAAAATTCCAACTTACCGCTTTTGTCAATACCCTCTCGTGGATTCAAAGGGATACCATACTCAAGTCTTAATGGTCCAATGGGTGAAAACCAGCGAATACCGAAGCCGTAACTGCTTAACATGCCTTTAAACGCATTGCTCATACCTTCAACGGAGTTACCTGTATCAAAGAAAAGTACCCCCTTCACACCGGCCTCTTTCAAAAGGGGCACGGTAAACTCGGCATTAAAGACGACTTCGGTATCACCACCCACGTAAGCGCGTTGTTCACCGTACTTAACACCAGTGACAGCATCGTATTGCGGAATCAGAACGTATGGGCTGACCGTTCGGCCTGAAAAACCTCTTAACGTACTAATCCCACCAAGATAGAATTTATCATCAATAGGAACAATGGCACCCATTTCTGCAATATGCCCCAAAGTTCCATGAAGCATAAACACGGTTCCAAGGCCAACAGGGAAAAACTGCGCAGTCTGTGCTATGGTGCGAAGGTAACGACTTGTACCTCCAAGACCAGCGTACTCTATCGAAAGGCTGTTCGTCATACCTGATGATGGATCAAGACGATAATCAGTAGTGTTTCTGGTTATACTTGCCGTTATAGAGCTTACGGTAGGGTTATCTGTCGTTACAAGCCCTGGGTATAATCGTTGCGATTCCTGTAGGGCAAACGATTTTTTAAGCAGATTAGTCTTTTCTAGCTTGTAAAGCAGGAAAGTTCCCAAAGAATCCGAAAGCGCATATCCGGCCTTAATATCACCACCTGTGGCTCGTTTGGTATAATCTATATACTGCCTCTCGGATCTGTATAAATCTGTACCAAGAGACCATTTGGTATCAAGGAAGTAAGGGTCAGTAACTCCGAGCGAGTAGGTACTTGACTTGCCGCCAATGGAAGCAGATAAATTACTTTTCAACCCGTAACCTAATAGATTGGACTGCTGAACCGAGCCCTGGCCGACTAAACCGTCAAGAGAACTATAGCCGCCACCTATGCTGAATGTACCGGTAGGTTTTTCTTTGACATTCACATCAAGGTTCAATTTATTGTCACCTTTCCCTTTTGAAGTGGCAATTGTCGCCTCTTCAAAAAATCCGAGGTTCATAAGATTCTGTTTACTCTTTTTCAAAGCAGTTGCACCGTAAAGTTCGCCTTCTGAAACTCTCATTTCACGACGTATGACCTTGTCTCGTGTTTTTGCATTGCCAGTAACGTTTATCCGGTCGATATAAACCTTCTCTCCCTTCTCAAAATCGAAAGTTATATCTATCATTTTTTTTGCGATATTCACAGTAGTGAGCGGATTAACGTTGGCAAAAGCGTAACCTTTATCGGCATAGACATCCGTGAGTGAAAAGATTTCCTGGCGCAGAGCAGCTCTGCTAAAAACATCACCTGTCTTTATTTTAAGGCGCTTAGCAAGCTCCTCCTTACTTTCCAGGAGCTCTCCCCTGAAATCAATCTGACCGATATTGTACTTGTCACCTTCAGTCATAACAATCTGAACCAGCAGTGCTTTTTTGTCTTGAGTCAGCTCGACTTTTGGTTCAGACAATTTGAAATTGATATAGCCGTTGTTCATATAATGCTCCGTTATGAGAAGCATATCATTTTTCAACATATCTTCTTTGTAAACACCGGCACCTGTAAGCCATGCCAACCACCAATCCTGCTTTGTCTCCATCATACCCTTAAGTTTGGAATCATCAAAGGCACTATTACCTTCGAACTTTATCTCCTTGATAAGAATTTTGTCACCTTCTTTGATTTTGAGGGTAAGTTTAAGTTCGTATGGAGATGTATTTAGTTTTACCGCTTCAATCTCAGCTTGAGAATAACCATCATCGGCATAAAGTTTTTTAATTTTACTGATACTCTTGACAAGGTCCTTGGTTGAAAAAATCGTATTGGGCTTTATCTCTAGCGCTTCTTTCAGTTTTTCATTATTAATTGCCTTATTACCTTCAAAAAGTATTTCTCTAACGACCGGCTTTTCAGTAACTACGTAAGTGATGACTATACCTTTTAAAGATGATCTACTTTCAGCTTTAACATCGGTAAAAAAGCCAAGACTGAAGATTGCTTTAATATCCTCATCCACTTTCTCTTCAAAAAACTTGCTACCGGATTTAATTTTTATGACAGCCATTATAGCCGGTGACTCTATGCGCCGATTGCCACTGATAACGACATCGTCTATTTCATCCTGGACTGCAAAAACAGTAGTAGCTGTAAAAAGAAAGCATAAAGATAAAAGTAATGTTCTTAGCGCAAACAATATCACTCCTTAGCCTGAACCTTTCCATCTTGCATTCTTATCTGTCGCATCGTTCTTGCTGCAAGTCTCTCGTTATGTGTAACAACCATAATGGAGAGTCCCCTGTTTCTATGAAGATCTTCAAAAAGATCATGGATGCTCTCACTGGTTTTCATGTCCAGATTTCCAGTCGGTTCATCAGCAAGCAGCAGTTGAGGTTTCATGACAAGAGCTCTTGCAACTGCAACTCGTTGCTGTTCACCGCCAGAGAGTTCGCCAGGCTTGTGGGATATCCGCCGTTCAAGTCCAACTTCAGCAAGAATTGACTTGGCAGCTATAGAAGCCTCACTTCTTGATGCGCCGTTTATAAACAGAGGCATCATAACATTCTCAAGAGCAGTAAACTCCGGCAGAAGATGATGGAATTGAAAAACAAACCCTATTGTCATGTTTCTGAATAAGGCTAACTGGCTTTCACTTTTAGCAAATATATCCTCGCCACCATATTGTACTGATCCAGAAGTCGGGCGATCGAGTGCACCGAGAATATGCATCAAAGTACTCTTCCCTGCTCCTGATGCGCCAAGCAGCGCCACAGTCTCTCCCTTACCTAGCTGAATGGATACGCCTTTTAGAACATCCACTTTTTGCGATCCAGATCCATAGGACTTAAAGAGATCCGTAACTTCCAAAAGAGCATTACTCATATCTGAGCGCCTCTGACGGCAGAAGTCTCGAAGCCTGCCAGGCAGGGTAAAGAGTAGCTATAAAGGAGATAACCACAGCCGTTACGGAAATAACGATAACGTCAGCAGTTACAACATGAGAAGGAAATCTATCAAGATAATAAACATCTCGACTGAAAAGCTCAAAGCCGGTAACACGCTGGACGAAACCGACTATACTTTCGAGGTTTTTGGCGATTATCAGTCCCGATGCAACACCGGCAAAGGTTCCGGAAAGACCAATTATCAGACCTTCCAGAATGAATATTTTCATGATACTTCGGCCGGTAGCTCCCATGGATTTCAGTATTGCAATATCTCTTGTCTTTTCCATAACAAGCATAAAAAGCGTGGAAGCTATGCCGAAAGCAGCGACCAGAACTATCAATGTCAGAATGATAAACATAACAACCTTCTCAGTCTTCAGTGCGAAGAGAATATTCTTGTTCATCTGCATCCAGTCTCTGGCGTGATACGATAACCCAAGATCGCTATTTATTCGCTTTGAGAGTGCAGTAGTACCATAGACATCTTTGACCTTTAGCTGGATACCGGTTACTGCATCACCAAGCCCGAGAAAGCTCTGAGCATCCTTGATCCAGACATAGGCTAGTGTTGAATCATACTCAAACATTCCGGTATTGAATATCCCGACTACACGGTAGCCTTTCATCTTGGGAATCATCCCTAGCGGAGTAATGTTACCCATAGGAGAAACGACGTTAACTCTGTCCCCGACAAAAAGATTGAGATTTCTGGCTAACTCTTTACCAATAATCAGACCCGGAAGCTCTGGCTCAGAACTTTTACTCAAGGCAATGCTGCCAGGCTCTGGAAGTAGTGCTGAAAGTTTACCGGATATCATTGCCTTATGCAGATTGGTCACTTTCATATCAGATTCAGGGTCGATACCTCTAAGAACGACTCCGGAGACATTCTTCCCCGATGCAAGCATAACCTGATTATATATAAAGGGTGTCGCAGCAATCACACCTTCATATTTGGCGAGTTTTTGCATCAGCGAGCCGTAATCTTCTATTGAACTACCGCTTTTCATAACGACAATATGTGCATTGGTGCCGAGGATCTTTTCTTTCAGGTCGAGTTCGAAACCTGTCATTACCGCAAGAACAATAATCAACGCCATAACCCCGAGTGCAACTCCGGCCGTGGAGATCAAAGTAATGATCGAAATGAATGCAGATCTGCGTTTTGCCTTTAGATATCTGAGGCTTATGAAAAGTTCATAGGGCATTAAAAAACCTGAATAGAAATTATTTTTCTTTTCTCAACTGCGGAAAGAGTATGACGTCGCGAATTGAAGGTGAGTCTGTCAGGAGCATGACAAGTCTGTCTATGCCGATCCCCTCACCTGCAGTCGGCGGGAGACCATACTCTAGAGCTCGGATATAGTCTTCATCCATGTAATGCGCCTCTTCATCGCCGCCATTTTTAGCTTCTACCTGGGCAAGGAAACGCTCTTTCTGGTCAACAGGATCATTAAGCTCGGAAAAGGCGTTTGCCATCTCTCGACCGGCACAAAAGAATTCGAACCGGTCAACAAACTCCGGATCACTGTCACTCTTGCGAGAGAGAGGCGAAACTTCAGTCGGATACGAAGTAATAAATGTAGGCTGAATGAGCTTAGGTTCTGCAACCTCTTCAAAAATCTCAGTAATCAGCTTGCCGTAGCCCACATTATCCGGGAAATCCAGACCGATACTTCTTGCATAGACAAGTGCTAGCTCACGATCATTGACGGTCTTCGCAGAAACTCCGCCATACTCAATAATCGCCTCTTTGACCGTCAGACGCTTCCATGGACGTTTAAAGCTGATTGGTTGCCCCTGATAGTCAAAATCCAGAGTCCCAAGCAGTTCCTGAGCAACATGACAGAGCATCTCCTCGGTGAAATCCATCAGGTCAGTAAAGGTCGCATACGCCTGATAAAACTCCATCATGGTAAATTCGGGGTTATGCCGAATGGAAATACCTTCGTTACGGAAGTTTCTATTAATCTCGAAAACCCTGTCAAACCCGCCGACAACGAGTCTTTTCAGATAGAGTTCCGGTGCTATTCGTAGATATAGCTCCATATCGAGCGTGTTGTGGTGGGTAATAAATGGCCTGGCAGCAGCGCCACCAGGGATCTGGTGCATCATTGGCGTCTCTACTTCGAGGAAATCACGTTTAATCATGAATTCACGAATAAGGGAGACGATCTTTGCCCGCTTGAAGAATACCTCACGTACTTCCGGATTAACAATCAGGTCGACATAACGCTGTCTGTAGCGAGTCTCAACATCAGTAAGCCCATGGAATTTTTCCGGAAGAGGAAGCAGAGATTTTGTCAGAAGAGAGATTTCAGTCACATGAAGGGAGAGTTCCCCGGTTTTTGTCCTGAAAGGCCAGCCTGAAGCTCCGAGAATGTCGCCGATGTCAAAGCTTTCAAAA
The DNA here is from genome assembly GCA_963787125.1 of uncultured delta proteobacterium. Classification (GTDB taxonomy): domain Bacteria; phylum Desulfobacterota; class Desulfuromonadia; order Geobacterales; family DSM-12255; genus VEOV01. The sequence continues at coordinate 88,478 of CAWBBV010000012.1, read as the reverse complement.
ACTTCAAAAGCCTCAGCGCCGATGACATCCTTGCGTATATACAGCTGCATCCTGCCCTTACGGTCTTGTAGTTGAATAAAGGCTGCTTTGCCAAAAGAACGACAAGCCATCATTCTGCCTGCGACTATAAAGTTTGCAGCCTTCTCGGGAATATCTTGCTGTACACCGAATTCTGCTAAAAGATCAGCAGATGTGTGCTGCTGGCGAAAATCGTTCGGATAAGGATTTATCCCGGCACTCCAAAGGGCATCAACTTTTCTTCTGCGCTGCAATAACAGTTCACTCAACTCTTCCACTACGGATCTCCAGACTCTGTTTCAGTTTATATTGCAATCTGACAAAGTAGACTAATAAAGGCTTTACAGTCAAGCAGTAAAGGTATCACCCCGTCTCGCCATAAGTCATCACTGCCAAGGCAAGCAACTAAAACCCCAGCAGCTTGACGGGAATTGGGACTATTGTGGCTTGCGTACCATTAAGGCCAATCCCGAGTTGACCAAAAGAATTGTTTCCCCATGCATACCAGGCACCGTTTATCAGGGCCATTGATGATGACCCGAAGGCCTTGATGTCAGTTGCGTTAGTCATTTTAGTCCCTGCAGTATCCATTACGACTTGAACGGCATAAGTGGAGTCCAGTGCACCGTTATTGCCAAGTTGTCCAAAAAAATTGAATCCCCAAGCCCAGACAGTGCCGTCGCTGAGCCGGGCAAGTCCGTGTTGAATACCGGCAGCAACCTGAACAACATTGGCCAACGGATTTCCGGCAGACGTCATAACCTTTACTGGTAAATAACTTGAAACGGTCGAGCCGTTACCCAGCTGACCTGTATCATTACACCCCCAACTCCAGAGAGTTCCATCCTTGTCAAATGCATAACTGAAAGCACCTCCAGCAGCAATGCCTGATATCCTGAATGATGTGGGTATATATACCGGTATTGGAGTAGCAAGTGCACCCGTGTCAGCAGGGTTTAATCCGAGTTGACCGCTGCCGTTCAGACCCCAGACCCAGACTTTCCCATCTGCAAGCGCCATAGAGTTGTAACCGTTTGCAGCAATGGAACTGATATTTGAAAATACAATTCCGCCACCATTAACCCTGCGGGGGACGGCACTATACCCCAGCCCTATGAATAGCGAGTCTATCCCTAACTGGCCTGCACCATTACTACCCCAGGCCCAGATAGTATCGTTATTGTTTGCGTCTTTATTTAAGGCTAAACTGTGATAAGCTCCTGCAGCTACGGCCCTTACACCGCTTATTCCGACAGTTTTAACCGGAATAACGCTATATGTTGTTGTGCTGTCACCAAGTTGACCAAAGCCGTTATAACCCCAGGAACGGACTGTGCTGTTATTCATAAAAGCAACGGAATGATCTCCACCGGTTGCGAAACCTTTATAAGGATCGTATTTCCAGAGATACCCAAGAGCAGTGCGATAATCAAGATTACCACTGGCCAATTGACCGAAACCATTATAGCCGGTGGAAAGAGTTGTGCTGTTTCTGAAGACAAGATTATGAGCATAGAAAATTGTTGCCGAGCTTGGTATGGTTGTTATGGTTGGAGAGGATGAGCTGCTGCCGCAGCCTGAAAGTACAACTAACATAAGAATTGAAAAAATGACGTTATTAAGCGTTCTAATCATTAAAAGCTCCAGTTAATATTCAAGTAAACCAACTATATGCCATGACAGATTATTTCTGTTGTTCTTCCTGTCGATGCCCCTTTGAATCGACCCTTACCAATATATACACCAGCTTTATAGCAGGAGATATCACCTGGCGGAAGGTTTTCAGTGGAGGGGTAAGAAAAGGTAAATGTTTGGGGCGAAGCGTTGGCTTCAGGCATGGTTGTAACAGTAAACAGCTCTTTTTTCAAGACAGCCCATTCGCCTTCGTACCTGTATTTAGTCGTTTTATCCCCTGCCTGCAGCGAAGCAAGTGCCAATTCGACTGACTCTCCCTTTGAAATGCTGATACCGGGCGCCATGACCGTCAATATTGCGCTGTTATTATCAGCAACTCTTATTTGATAGTGCGGTATCCATTTCCTGCCGGACTGTTGCCATGTAGCAGTCACAGAGCCACCGGCAGGAGTTACCCATATTTTGGCTACTGTGCCGCCAGCCTGTTCATCTTTACTGATATTTGTTCGCCGCACGTTAATCGTAGCGAGTTCCTTTTCAGTCTTTCGCTTTGAAAAATAGACCGCTTCAAGTTGCGTAATTGCATAGTCTGTCCCCTGTTTAATTGCTGATAGAGGCTCAGGATTTGTTTTGGTACGCCGCGGCGCTTTGGCACTTTGGGATTTAGCAGCAGCCTTAAAGATATCTTCGCGGACAGCAAGAGCTTTCAAACGGTCATTTAGAAGCCCCTCCCGATCGTAAAGCTGCGTCAACTCCTTTTCTATGCTCTTGGCAGGCTTGAGAATAGCTGTCTCGACTCGCACGATCTCAGCACCACTGCCTGGAGCAATCCGCAAGCTGTCCTGTAGTGCATCTGGGGGGAGGTAAATCTCAAGATACCCCTTTTTAGCAGTCTCACGCCGCTCAACCTGTGCACCATCAGAATATAAAGTTACCGACCTTGAGGCATACGAATCAACATTCAACGTAACCAAAATAGCTGCAACAAGAGAAAGTGTAAATATATTCAGCTTCATGAAATCAGCGGATATCCAGCAGAATGACTTCGAACACAAGAGTTGCATTGGCTGGGATGACTCCTCCAGCGCCTGCAGCACCATAGCCAAGATTGGCTGGAATGACCAGTTTTCGCTTACCACCGATCTTCATGCTCATGACACCTTCATCCCAACCGGGAATTACCTGACCGGCGCCTATTTGAAAAATAAACGGTTCATTACGGTCAATCGAACTGTCAAACTTTTTTCCGTCAGTTAGCCAGCCAGTATAGTGAACAGTTACCTTTTTTCCCGGAGCAGGTGATGCGCCACTACCGGCAACTAAATCTTCGTACAGTAATCCGGAAGATGTTTTCACCATTTTGTCTGTTTGAGTCATCTTGCTATCTCCATCTTTTTTAGTATCGGGAGCGGGAGATTCCTTTTGGGAACAGGCAAAAATCATAGTTGCCGCAACAATAAGAAAACAGATAAGTATCTTTTCTACTCCACGCATCAGACCATCCCTTATCAGTGAAATTATTGCTTTAAGAAAGCAAGTGAACGAACAGTCCAGACCGTAGTTTTGGTTCGAACCAGGTAGATTTTGGCGGCATAATCTTGTCAGCATCAGCGAGGGCCATCAGCTCATCAATTGTTGTATGGAAAAGTGCAAAAGCAACTTCAAATTCACCACTCTCAACAAGCCGCTCAAGCTCTCCGTTTCCCCGTATACCCCCAACAAAGTGAATCCTTTGATCTGTCCTTGGGTTTCTAATCCCGAGGATAGGACTTAAAAGATTGTTTTGTAAAATTGAGATATCAAGACACCCGACCGGGTCAGAAAGATCGAATGATTCTTCTCTTGCAACGAGCTGATACCAGCGTCCGGCCAGATACATACCAAAATTATGACACTCTCCAATGATTGGTCGGCAGTGAAGAGGTGTAATCTCAAAACAGCGGCTTATCAGAGTCATGAATTCAGCGATTGTATGGCCATTAAGGTCCTTAACCGCCCGATTGTAAGGCATGATATTCAATTCTGTATCAGGAAAAATCACCGTGAGAAAAAAATTGTACTCTTCCATGCCTGTATGTTGCGCATTGGCCATCTTCCTTATTTCACTAACACGGCTGGCAGCAGCACTTCTGTGATGACCGTCAGCAACATACAGTGAAGGAATTGCAGCAAAAGCAGTTGTAAAAGAATCGATCATTCCTGGATCAGAGACGACCCAGAGAGTATGGCTGACTTCATCGTCTGTCTTGAAATCGTACTCAGGCCTGTTTTCCGTCACTGTGTTAAGCAGTTGATCAATGAATTGGTCATGACGAAATGTATAGAAAACCGGCTCATCATTTGCGTCAAGAACATCAATATGATTAATTCTGTCCTCTTCCTTGTCTGCCCTGGTAAGTTCGTGTTTTTTAATTATCCCCTGCTGGTAATCATCCACTCCTGCGCAGACAACAAGACCTGTCTGGATCACGGTTCCCATCTTCTGCCGGTAAACATAGTAACAATCTGCTTTATCCTGAATAAGGACACCTTTAGCAATAAAACTGGAAAGATTTTCACTGCCTTTCAGATAAACAGGCTCTGAATGGGCATCTACATCCGGCGGAAGATCTATTTCAGGACGCGAAATATGGAGAAAACTGTACTCGTTTTCTGCAGCCATCTCTCTCGCCTCTGCCGTATTCATGACATCATAGGGAAGAGCGGCAACTCTTTCAGCAATATTAACAGGAGGGCGAAGCGCCCGGAAAGGTTTGATTATAGCCATTGCTCACCTCATTAATTGTGACTATGTCGTGTTGGTCAAGTTTCAACACTTTACCAGCTCAACGACTTTTTCACTCAACTTACTAAAAATATCTCTTTGCACCGACAAAACGCTCAACAAAGTACTTCTCATTAAGAGCTGAAATTTTAATTTCATCACCACGTCTTGGGGCATGGACGAAACGCCCATTCCCGACATAAATACCGACATGATTTATTTTATCAGAAGAAACACCAAAAAAGACGATGTCACCGTCAACGAGCTCTTCCCTGTTAACCTTATCACCGGTCCTGAACTGCTCCGCAGATGTTCTGGGGATATTTATCCCACAAAGATTATAAACAGCTCGTACAAAGCCACTACAATCCATGCCATCAACAACATTTTCGCCGCCCCAGCGGTAAGGAATACCTACAAAACGTTCGGCAGTCCTGGCCGCAACAGAACCCATATCTCTCGAAGCAGTAGTTCGTTTCTGCTGGGTCGGTTTCGCAGAGGATCCCTCAGTATCAGCTTTTACTGCCTTACTGAATACTGCATCAGGTGAAGCAATAAAATAACTTTCGACCAGCTTTTCCGCAACCAGTTTTTCAGCTACAGTTTTCGCTTTATTCTTAACAGAGTAATCACCGAACCTTACAACATAAATGCCGTTGTCCTTGCGGAAATAGAATGCCTCAATCCCCTTTGCCTGAAGTTTCACGGTTAACCGCTCTGCATTTTTAACTTCCGAGAAGGCGCCTACCTGGATTGAGTACCCCAGACGGCTTACGCCGGAAACCGTCTTTAGTTGCGTCGCACAGCCTGATTCAACAAGAAGAGTTATCACCGCTATTGACGAAATTGCAATGAGGCGCAGAGCGCTATTCATCAGCAACACTCCTTCTGACACCCATAAGGAAGGCTACAATGAAATCTTCAAGCTCACCATCAAGGACAGCATCAGGATTACCGGTTTCAACACCGGTACGCAAATCCTTGACCATCTTGTAAGGATGAAGTACGTAAGAGCGGATTTGACTTCCCCACCCTATCTCTTTTTTGTCAGCAGAAAACTCGGCAGCCTTGGCTTCACGCTCTTGAACCTCTTTTTCATAAAGCTTTGAGCGCAACACTTTCATGGCTGCAGCCTTGTTCATATGCTGGCTTCGCTCGCTTTGACACGCAACGACGATACCGGTAGGCATATGAGTGATCCTCACCGCAGAGTCGGTAGTATTTACATGCTGACCGCCGGCTCCTGACGAGCGGAAAGTGTCGACTCTGAGATCAGACTCGACAATCTTCACATCAATATCATCGGTAATTTCTGGAAAGGCAAAAACTGAAGCAAAAGAAGTGTGGCGGCGGGCATTACTGTCAAACGGTGAGATTCTGACAAGACGATGAATACCGGCTTCAGCTTTTAGATACCCGTAGGCGTATTCACCTGCAACAGAAAAAGTACAACTCTTCATTCCGGCTTCATCACCAGGCTGATATTCAGTAATTTCTGTTTTCCAGCCTTTACGTTCGCAATAACGCAGATACATTCGCAGCAGCATCTCTGCCCAATCCTGCGACTCAGTTCCACCTGCACCGGAGTTTATGGAGAAGTAGCAGAAACTGCGATCATGTGGCCCGGAAAGCATCCTCTGAAACTCTGCGGCGGCAACGCCTTTTTCAAGTTCTTCATTGAGCTCGTGAGCTTCCTGAAGTGAAGCCTCGTCCTCAACCTCACTGCCCAACTCTATCAGTACCTTAACATCTTCAGACAGCCTTACCAGACGATCCCAACTCTCCAAAACCTTCTCAATTACAGTTCTTTCACGGAGAACAATTTGCGCTGTCTCATTGTCATCCCAAAAATTCTGAACTGCGATGCGAGATTCAATCTCCTGGATATCCTCTCGCTTACGATCAATGTCAAAGAGACCCCCGAAGCTTGGAAATCCTCTCTGAGAGCTCTTCTACTTTTGCTATTTCATCCCTGAACATGTAAAACCCCTTCTTTAGTGCTGAAAAATAGTGACTGTTTAAATAGCACCTATCAACCTTGGCGGCAATAGAAAAACAGGCTTTTTAGCCGAGGTTAATTCTGTAGCCAGTGTAACATAACAGCAGTATTTCAACAAAAAAGACTGTCAGTAAAATACGCTTGAATCTTATCACCAGGCAAAAATAAGGCTCCCGGTCTTAGCCTGCAAAACCCGTTACTCTGAGTCATTGCCAAATAGCAAGTCGAACTCTGTCTCTCTGGCTTCGATACAGATACCCCCGTACTATTGAATTCAATATTTACAAAAACAATGAGTGTCCTGTCTCCAGGGTTGCTTAACAGCTCAGTCGTGACTGCAATGATTTCTGTTCTATTCAGATCCTTGATTCCTGTCATTTTAAGTATTGCCAGACGTGCAAACATCTCGAAACCGACCATTGCTGACACCGGATTACCCGGAAGCACTAAAATCGGCACATTCCTGACTAAACCGAACGCCACCGGCTTACCCGGCTTCATTTTCACTTTCCAGAATTTGATCTCCCCATCCAAGGAACAGATTGCATTCTTGACATAATCGCGGTCACCGACGGATGCTCCGCCTGTAGTTATGATCAGGTCAGCAGCAACCCCAAGAAGTAACATTTCACACAATTCCTCCATACTGTCATGGGCAATACCCAGAATTAAAGGGATGCCTCCAGCCTCTTCGACCTGGGCCGCGATAGCATAACTGTTACTATTGACAACCTGCCCGGGAGACAAAATAGAACCGAGCGGCGCAACTTCATCACCGGTGGCAATAATTGCGACTCTCGGTTTCCTGTTAACAGGAACTTCAGTCTTCCCGATGGAGACAAGCAAGCCGATTGCTTGCGGAGAAATGAGCGTACCTGCCTCAATTACGCGCTCACTTGACTTGACATCAGCCCCTTTTATCCTGATATTTGCTCCGATAGGCAGTTCACTATTCAGGGTAATACCTCTGCATGTTGTCACAACATCCTCAAACGGGATCACCGTGTCGCAGCCGACCGGAATTGGTGCACCAGTCATAATTCTAACTGCATCACCGTTCATAACGGGAGTAGTCCGCTCTTTACCTGCTGGTAGAAAGTCGATGACGGTCAGATGACGATCTCGCTGAGCTGCAGATGCAAAGCAGTAACCATCCATTGATGAAACAGCTGCATTTGGAATATCTTCAGGAGCATAAATATCGCAAGAGACCACCCTTCTCAATGATTTGGTTACATGTAGTTGCTCACTGTCAAGAGGGTTAATATGCCGGAGTATCAGTTCCTGAGCTTCTTCGATATTGAGCATTCGCTTTCCCTTTAATCTCCTTAAGTAAAAAAGGCGTACAACCTCTTCCCACGGCAGAGAATCCTTTTACCAGATTCTCCGATGGCAGGCTATCACAATTCTATTCATGATTGTCTGTGTTGGTTTTAAAGGAGAATGAGTGTATTCTTGTTCAATTGACAGTGTTTTGTCATCACCGCCTATTAATTTACCCTGAATTAAAATGAAACAAGGATTAGTAAAATAAATGACCGATGAAGCCATATCGATAGTGCTGGAGCAACTGCCTCGCTCAGCGACAACCGGCAGCCTCCAAAAATACTCACATCTCCTCCGGGAAATTGACGTCTGGTTCAGCCACTGCCAGCAGCTTCATCCTGACATGATAGTCTGTGCAAAAGGCTGTAGTGCCTGCTGCCGTGGCCTTTTTGATATTACGTTACTTGATGCTGCCCTGCTTAAAACCGGCTTCGACCGTCTCAGTAATGAGGTCAAAGACAAGGTCAGCGCCAAAGTTAAAGAGCTATTGCGGGTTATACAATCAATCTGGCCGGAATTCGATCATCCTTTCACACTCAATCACCGCTCGGAAGAAGCAATGGAAGCGCTGATGGACTCTGATAACAATACTCCGTGCGTGCTTCTTGATAATGACGGAAGATGTCTGCTATACGATTATCGGCCTATGACATGCCGACTGCACGGACTGCCGTTAATAGACGTTTCAGGTGAAGTTATGGAGGAAGAGTGGTGTAGTGAGAATTTTACCGGCACTGACCCGTTGCTTGAGGAGAGTCTCCGCGGGCCGTTTGACAGGCTACTGCATGAAGAGACAGCTCTTGGCAGATATTTTACCAAGGAGCTTCTCGGCGAGATTGTCTATGAGCTGGATACATTCATCCCAACTGCACTGCTGATTGATTTTGAAGGTTTTGACTGGCTCAACTGGTTTGCGGGGAACAACTTTAAAACATAAATTTTCGCATGCTTATATTGAGCAGTATCCCCGCCCCGATCATGGAAGTAATCATGGATGTTCCGCCATAAGAAAAGAATGGTAACGGCACCCCGACTACCGGGAAAAGACCGATCACCATGCCAATGTTGATGATAATATGCCAAAACAGCATGGCAGTTATTCCTACCGCAAGCAGTGTCCCAAAACGATCATTACATCTGTTTGCGACCTGCATTCCCCAGATGATGAGTGCGAAATAGAGTACAAGTACAAGTATCGAACCAATAAAACCCCACTCTTCTGAAAAAACCGAAAAAGCGAAATCGGTATGCTGCTCAGGCAGAAAACGGAGCTGTGACTGTGTTCCATGCATGAAACCTTTGCCTGCCAATCCACCTGACCCGACAGCTATTTTGCTTTGTATCAGGTGATAGCCGCTTTTTAAAGGATCGCGTTCAGGATCAAGAAAGTTAAGAACTCTGTTTTTCTGATAACTGCGCAAGATATAGTTCCAGGCAATATATATTGTTGGAATTGCGCTAAGAATTAAAGTCACCAAAGTGCTCCACCTGATTCCGACAGCCAGGGTAATGCTTGCTGCTACCAAACAGACCATGATTGCGGTGCCGAGATCAGGCTGTTTGGCAATAAGGAGTGCCGGTACCAACAAAAGCATTAAAGGTTTGACAATATCCTTTAGTCCCAAAAGTCCGGCAGCCTGATTCCTGGTAAAAAAACTGGCAAAAGTAACGGTAATAACAATTTTCATCGGTTCAGACGGCTGCATGTGAAAAAACCCGAGATTGAGCCATCTTTGCGCACCCATTGATGTTTTGCCAACAGCAAGGACAAGAATCAGGAAGAACAGAAGCGTGCCGTAAAACCAGTAGGAAAGATCCTCCAAAACATGATAGTCAATGCTGCATATTACTGTTATCAGAAAGAGCCCGATCAGGAGCCAGTAGAACTGCTTGAGGGAGTACATAATTCCAACCAGTTTGAAAGAAGCAGATGCGCTGTGAATATTTAAAATCCCCACAGCGGCTATGGTAATAATCAGCAGGAGTATTTTCCAGTCAAAGTTTGTCAAAAGCCTTCTGTCGATCAATCACCACCTCCTAAAGCCTGACCTTCAACAACTTCATCCTCTTCCTCAGAATCTACGACAGGCCGCTTTATGACACCCTTTGCCTCGAAATATTTCCTGAGTATTTTACCTGCAACCGGGGCAGCTGTCCCACCGCCATGTTCACCATGCTCAACAACTACAGCAATAGCAATCTCCGGTTTGTCATAAGGGGCAAAGGCAACAAAAAGCGCGTGATCGCGATGCTGATAAGCAACCGCCCCCGGCTTCTCTTTCATTTTCACAACCTGCGAAGTTCCGGTCTTTCCGGCTACTTTCACCTCATAGAGACGGGCTGCTGCTCCGGTTCCGCGAGGTTCATTAACAACAGCCCAAAGCCCCTCTTTCACCAGACGGTAGTGCTCGGGTTTGATGTCGATATTCTTCAACAACTCGGGGAAGAACTCCTTTGCTGTCTTCCCGTCCCTGTCAAGGATTTTCTTTATCAGGTGCGGACGATATATCTTCCCATCAGTTGCCAGACCGGCAGTCATTGCCGCCAACTGTATCGGCGTTGCCAGCAGATAACCCTGGCCGATAGAAACCGGCAGAGTTTCACCTCTATACCATTTGATGCCGGTTTTTTTCTCTTTCCATTCTGCAGTGGGGACGAAACCGCTCTTCTCGTTATCGATTCCTATCCCCATTGGGTCACCTAGACCGAATTTCTTCGCATAAAAAGCAATTTTGTCAACGCCCAGACGCTCGCCAAGGGTATAGAAATAGACGTCACATGACTCTCGCAGGGCTCCTCGCAGGTTCACGTTACCATGCCCCTTTTTGTTCCAGCAGCGGAACGTTGTATTCCCCAACTTATACTCACCTGTACAGTTGACAGACGTTTTTTCGTCAATAAGACCCTCGGAAAGTCCGGCAAGTGCCGTAATCACTTTGAAAGTTGAGCCTGGCGGATACTGCCCTTTGAGTGCCTTGTTCTCAAGCGGGTGACGCTTGTCCTCAAGATACGCCTTCCACTGTTCCGGTGGCATCCGTTTGGTAAAGAGCGCCGGATCAAAGCCTGGATTACTTGCAAAAGAGAGGATTTCACCTGTATTGACATCCATTGCAACCACTGCGGCAGCCTTGTCACCAAGTGCCTTTTCAGTAGCTTTCTGTAGTTCAAGATCGATGGTAAGTACCAGACTCTGCCCAGGCACCGGGAGTGTTTCCCGGAGAGTGCGGAGGTAGCGACCTCTGGCATCAACTTCAATCTGCCTGCCACCATCATCGCCGTGAAGAAATTTTTCATAACTGCGTTCAATGCCGTTCTTACCGACATAATCGCCGGGGTTGTAATTTGAATAATCAGGCATTTCCAGTTCTTTTTCTGAAACCTCAGCAATATATCCCATAAGATGTGACGCAAGAGTACCGCCCGGATACTCTCTGATGGGTTTTACTTCGATTTCGAGCCCACTGAGCCTTAAACTGTTTTCCTCAAAATATTCAACTTGGTCTCTTGTCAGACCGGACGCTAGAATAACCGGAAAATACTTTGCTCTCCCCTTCCCTTTTTCCCATTTGGCAAGTAATTCACTACGATCAAGTTTCAAAATTTTTGCAATACTATCGAGAAGATAATCCCTGTCCTTTACCTCATTGGGAATAGCTGCCAGACTGAAGGATGGGGTATTATTCACTATGACTTTGCCGTTTCTGTCAAGCAGCGCCCCTCTTGAGGAAGCAACCGGAATAAAACGGAGTCTGTTGTTTTCAGACATCTCCTTGAGCCGGTCTACATCAATGAACTGAAGGAACCAGAGCCGGCTCAAAATAATCAGAAAAAAGACAGCAGCGCCGATTGAGAGCAGATAAAGCCTTCTGCCGAGATCATGGCCGCCCCTGATAAATCGCTGCCCTTTCAACTGAAGAACCGACGCTGAAAAAATGCGTAAGAAGGAAAGATAACTGCTGTCAGAGCAGCGGTTGCAACCGCCTGGGGAATAATATTTGCGAGAATAGAGGTGTAGATACCGGAACCGCTGGAAAGGAGGGTTATCAGGACAAGTGAAACCAGAGGGTCTACAAGTGCTGTGAGAAATACTGCCACCACCATAAGATGATTACTTTCAGTATAAAGCTGATCAGACATTTTTCTCACAAACAGATAAAGCAGCAGACAGGTTATGCCGGAAAGCCCAAAATACAGACCGCTGAAAGTTCCGTTGATAAGGCCCGAAAAGTAGGCTATTACAGCGCCAACGAGTGTATTTTCGCCGCGAAGAGCAAGGAAGCAGACAAGAATTACTACCAGATTCGGTTTGAAAGAATCTTCAAGATAAGTCGGCAGGAGTGAGACCTGAAGAAATATTATAACCACCAGACATAACAGTAGTTGGACCAACTTCAACATCGGCGGTTATTCCCACTCAATGGTAGCCGGTGGTTTGCTTGATATGTCGTAGACCACTCGATTGATACCCTTCACCTCATTAATGATGCGACCGCTGATCCTGGCGAGATCTTCATAAGGCATTTGATACCAGCCTGCTGTCATGAAATCCTTTGTTTCCACAGCCCGCAGTGCAACCACATACTCATAAGTTCTGCCATCACCCATGACGCCGACGCTCTTGACCGGCAAAAAGACAGCAAAAGCCTGGCTGATCTTGTCGTAATGACTTGAAGAATAAAGCTCTTCAATGTAAATTGCATCGGCATGACGCAGAATATCTGCATATTCCTTCTTTACTTCTCCAAGAATCCTGACGCCAAGACCAGGGCCGGGAAAGGGATGCCTCCAGACCATCTGGTGCGGCAAACCAAGCTCCTCACCAATAGCCCTCACTTCATCCTTAAACAGCTCCCTGAGCGGCTCAAGAAGTTTCAGTTTCATATGTTCCGGAAGCCCTCCGACATTATGATGGCTCTTTATATTATGAGCTTTGCCGGTTTTTGCTCCAGCTGATTCGATAACGTCAGGGTAGATGGTCCCCTGGGCCAACCATTTTGCATCGGCAATTTTTACTGATTCTTCTTCGAATATCTTCACAAAAAGATTGCCGATGATTTTACGCTTTTTCTCAGGGTCGGCTTCACCGGCAAGACCGTTAAGGAAGCGCTCTTCAGCATCAACACGAATAACCTTGACCCCGAGATTACGTGCAAAAGTTGCCATTACCTGATCGCCTTCACCAAGGCGAAGCAGTCCGTTATCGACAAAGACGCAGGTCAGCTGCTCACCGATTGCCCGGTGTATCAACGCTGCAGCAACAGACGAATCAACCCCGCCTGACAGACCAAGAATAACACTGTCTGAACCGACCAGACTCCTGATACGTGTTACGGCATCATCAATTATCTGCCCCGGCGTCCACTTTCCGCTACACCCGCAGACCTTCCTGACAAATATATCAATAATGAGCTCACCACGTGGCGTATGGTTCACTTCCGGATGAAATTGAACACCATAAAGCGAGCGTGACAGGTCCTGAATAGCGCAAACCGGCGCATTTGCCGAAGACGCAACTACCTCGAACCCGGCAGGGACTTTCTCGACATGATCGCCATGACTCATCCAGACGGGACTTTTCCCTTCAATAAAAAAGGTGTCGAAAAGCGGGCCAGGCTCTCCGGAACTGTAAATATCGGCATGGCCAAACTCTCGTTTACCGGCAGGAACGACGAGTCCGCCAAAGTGGCGGCTCATCAACTGCATCCCGTAACAGATGCCAAGGATCGGGATACCAAGGTCGAAAAGCTCTTCGTCAACAGCTGGAGCCCCCTCTTCATAAACAGAATTGGGACTTCCGGACAGGATTATCCCGGACGGATCAAAAGCACGTATCGCGGCCAACTCCATGTCAAAAGGGTGCAGTTCACAATAAACATGCGCTTCTCGCACTCTTCTGGCAATTAGCTGAGTGTACTGGGAACCGAAATCAAGGATCAGTATTTTTTCTTTATGAATGTCAGTAGTCACAAAAACTCCAAAATCTGCCAAAAGACGCTTGGTCACGGATAAAATCAGAAAAGAGTTATTTTTCCGCTATTCATTTCTGCTTTGTGTTTCCGCGGTAGGTTTAGATATTCTCTCAATTATTGCCGATGCGATAATTAGGGGACTCTTTAGTAATAGTCACATCATGCACATGTGACTCCTTCAGTCCAGCTCCAGTGATTTTAATAAATTTACCGTTCTGTTGAAGATCCTTTAATGAAACGCTGCCGGTATACCCCATCCCTGCCCGCAGTCCGCCGATCAGCTGATGAATATTGGCTCCCAGTGGTCCCCTCTGCGGCACCATCCCTTCAATCCCTTCGGGGACAAGCTTGACATCGCTATCGACATCAGACTGGAAGTAGCGATCCTTGCTCCCCTCCTTCATTGCGCCTATAGAACCCATTCCCCGATAACTTTTGTAGGTACGCCCCTGATAGAGCACTGTATCGCCAGGAGACTCTTCAGTACCGGCGAAGAGTGAGCCGATCATGATTACATCTGCGCCGGCGGCAACTGCCTTGGTCAGATCGCCAGAAAATTTGATACCACCATCGGCAATAACCGGAATCCCGTATTTTCTTGCAACTCTGGAGCAGTTACTGATGGCAGTCATCTGCGGAACGCCTATCCCGGCCACAACACGGGTAGTACAGATAGAACCGGGCCCAATACCGACTTTAATAGCGTCTACTCCTGCCTTTATAAGAGCCTCAGCTGCTTCGGCTGTGGCAATATTGCCCGCCACTATGTCAAGACCGGGGAAATTGGCTTTGGCAGAGGCAACAGCATCGATGACTCCTTGCGAATGGCCGTGGGCAGTATCAATGACAACAACATCAACACCTGCTTTTACCAGCGCCTCAATCCTGGCAAACATATCAGCAGTTGGGCCGACAGCAGCGCCAACTCTGAGGCGCCCAAACGAATCCTTGCAGGCGTTAGGATACTTCCTGACCTTTTCGATATCTTTAATGGTGATAAGGCCTTTAAGAAAACGATCTTTATCAACCACCAAAAGTTTTTCTACCCGAGTATGCTTGAGATGCTCCTTTGCCTCTTCCAGCGTGGTTCCAACCGAAACGGTCACAAGATTCTTCTTGGTCATTCTCTCGGAGATAAGAATATCGAGATTGGTTTCAAAGCGAAGATCCCTGTTAGTCAAAATTCCGACCAGTTTGCCGTTGGCCTTGGTTATGGGAACACCAGAGATACGGTATTTTGCCATCATTTCAAGGGCATCTCGTATTTTCTGATTAGGGCGCATGGTAATAGGATCTACTATCATCCCGGATTCACTCTTTTTCACCTTGTCCACTTCAAGAGCCTGCTCCTGAATAGTAAGGTTTTTGTGAATGAAGCCGATGCCCCCTTCACGCGCCATGGTAATGGCTGTTCGTGCTTCTGTGACTGTATCCATGGCAGCACTGACCAATGGAATATTTAATTGGATGTTTTTTGTAAGTCGGGTGCTCAGATCAACATCGCGCGGAAGAATCAGAGAGTGTGCCGGAAGCAGAAGAACATCATCAAAGGTCAGACCTTCAGCAATAGAATCATCAAGCATGCAGGGCTCCTTAAAGCTTTTTCATTTAAACGTAGGTTAATAGAAATAGAGAATCGAGGCGGAACAGATTAACAGAAAAAGTTAGAGCACCAGGGGAAGTAAGTCAAGTTAAAATAGGCTAAAGCAGTGAACAAAAGTAGAGGTTCCCGGTTAATCAGACAGCAAGAATGTTTCTGATAGTCTCCATAACCTCTTCATCATAAAAGGGTTTATATATAATACCGCTGGCACCGGCCTGAATAGCGGCGTTAATATCGTCATCATAGCCAGTACCGCTACAGATAAGAATTTTGGCTGCAGGATTAACAGCAATAATTTCTCTGGTAGCTTCTATGCCGTTCTTTTCCGGCATATATATATCCATAAGCACCAGTGAAGGAGAATGCTCTTTATATTTCTGGACGGCTTCGTCACCATTTGAGGCTTCTGCAACAACTGCAAAACCGTCTTTTACAAGCATGCCGCGAAGGACTTCTCTGAAGAAAAATTCATCGTCTACAATCAGAACTGATGCGGAATTAACTGCAGTCATAACAATCCTCTCACACATGTGGAATACTTTTTTGAAATATACAACATTCGCTCAAATAATCCAGATAAAATCTTGGCTGAGAGGCTGAAGAAAGTTTTTAGATGCGATAATGTTATTGTACATCTTCCCATTTGTGACCGTCGCGCTTAATGCTGACAACCTTGCCGTTCTCATCTTCGAGTCTTAGATTAGAACCTTGATAGAACTGCTTACGGATTGCCCGGCGCTTTGCGTCAGTTAATGCTCTCGCGTCAAAGGCTTTACCTTCGTTATTAAAAACCATGTTTTCTGATTCTCGTACAACATAAGTTATTTTCACGGTGCCCTCCTGTTTAAATTTACAAGCTTCAAACTATCACACTAAGCCCAAATGTGTAAACCTGCAGCTCGTATCTCTTACTCCTGCCTTGTCAACAACTGCCAGCTTCGTTGTTCCTGTAGCACCAGCGGCAAATACTGACCTTGTCAGCTTTTGCCGCTGGTGTCTTAAATCACTGCATAAATATTATTGACAAAATATGGCCATATGTGCAAAATGCACATATGGCTTACAAATAAATTCAGGTTTCGATATGACAACAACTACCCAAATAACAGTGTATGAAACCTCGGAAGTCAATTGCAACGACGAGGTTTTGACAGAAACCCTAAGCCGCTTGCTGACCCCGCTTGCACGCCTATGTCTGTCGAGAGGGATCACATTTGCGCCGATTGAAGAACTCCTGAAAAAAGCCTTTGTTCAGGAAGCAGGCGCATTGCAGCCGGAAGCACCACTGCACGGCATGGTAAGCAGGATCAGCACCGCCACAGGTATCAACCGTCGTGAAGTGACCCGTTTGACAAAACAAAAGCATACTGTCCGGACAACTAAACCGCCACTTGCCGCTGAACTTTTTGCCCGCTGGACAACAAACCCCGCACTGCAAGACCAGAGCGGGACCCCAGCCGTCCTTGAGCGACAGGGACCTGCCCCGAGCTTTGAAGCACTCGCACATTCCATTACCAGAGATATCCATCCACGGAGCATGCTTGATGAATTGATCCGACTGGGTCTGGCTCACCATGATGAACAACTCGATCGTGTATCGCTCGTCCGGACTGAATTTGTGCCGGGGAATGACTCTGAACAGATGCTCCGGTTTGTAGGTGAAAATATTGGAGACCACCTTGAAGCCGCCATCACCAATGTTTTAGGAACTGGAGACAAGCATCTTGAACAGGCGGTTTTTGCTGATGAACTGTCTGCCGAGTCCATCAAGGCGTTACGGCCGCTTATCATGCACCAATGGAAAGCGCTCAGTGACGCCCTGGTGCCGGCCATCACTGAGATGATTGAAGCCGATCAGCTCGCCGGGCGTAGACAGGATAAGCGTCTCCGTATCGGTGTCTATACCTTCACTGAAACCCCACTCGTAAGCGCAAGTGACCCCGCGCTACTCTCCGGTTGCAAACCAACTGCAAAGGATAAATCCAAATGAAAACATCTACTTCACACCCAGGTTTGTCTGTCTGGCGGATAATGGCACTCTGTCTGGTTAGCGCAGCTATCATAACCGGTTGCAGTTCGGGTCAAAATGCCGGCGTGGGGACTGGAGGCACCGGAACCCTGATAGCACTTGATATTACCGACGCGCCGGCCATCGACTATACTCATGTCTATGTGACAGTTACGGCAGTGGCATTCCATACTGACACAAGCGCAGCTTTCTCAAGTTACAGCACCAGCAAGACGGCAGGATGGGAGGTTGTGAAGCTGGCGGCCCCTACAACTGTCGACCTGGCTCAGCTTACTAACGGCACCATGTACGCTGATTTAAACGGAAACAGTTCATTGTTCAGCGGGATGAAGCTGCCGGCGGGAAGATATCAGCAACTCCGCATATTCCTTGCTTCAACCGAAGATGCTTATCTTGGCTCTAAACCTGGACTGACATATAACAACGAACTGCAACTTAACAACGACTCTGCTCACTACCCTTTACGTATCCCTTCAGCAGAAGGCGGTATTAAGGTTCTTCCCGAATCTCCCCTGGTCGTAGCCGCCAGCGGCAACATCCGCCTGGCCCTGGACTTTAATCTAAACGATGACATTGTGAAGGTATCTCCGAATGGAGCCACTGAATTTATCTTCAAGCCACGGCTTGGGTATTTCGACCTGGGCAGGGTTGGTGCGGTCAAAGGGACTATAAACTTTGCCAATCTTTCATCATCCAGAATCGAAGTCAAAGCCGAGCAGTTAAAAACCGGGAATGTCTACCGGGTTGTGCGCCGCATAACAGCAGTGGATAAAAACACCGGCACGTTTAACCTCTACCCTTTGCCGGTATTCGGCAACGCTACTACAGCCACATATGACATCCTGATCCGCGGACGAAATATTCAGACGAGCATTGTCAAAGGGGTAAAAATCCATAGCGGTACAAACCAGACAAACGGCATCGACCTGGGAACTATTTCCATGAATCCGGGTACCGAGTTTACCGCGCAAGTTGGGGCGGCTATTCATCCCACCGGTTCCTGGCTTAATTTTTATCAAAAAATTGCCGGCGACTCAGTACCTTATGAAGTCAGCTCCCGTCATCTCGATCCCTACACCGGTAAATTTGCCCTACCGGTCAATCTTTCTACGGACACAATCCGTGTCGCCACACACGCAGCCGGTTCACCGCTGTTATTTGCAACCGACAACACCAGTTCAGGAATGTTCTCAGTAGTGGCAGATGCGCCGGAGTTTTTTGCTAAAGGTATGGAACTGACAGGGATAACAGCCGCTGCCGGTCAGAATTATTCAATAGCCATGGCCGGCGCAAACCTGCCGCAGATAAGCACACCGGCAACTACCGGCAGTATCAGGTGTGTTTTCGATATGGCTCTGCTTGGCACCGGTACGGGTTCCGGTATGGGGATGGGGCGCCACATCGGTTATCCGCCAAAAGGACAGATATTTGTCACCCATGGAGGGATGATTATTGACAGCCTCGGCAATCTCGGCGGCGACAGTTCGGTCAACAGCGCTTTGTCAGCCGGTGGCGGTATGGCCTACCCTGTGAACCTGCTGAACATTCCCGGCAATATTCCTAATGCTGTCTACGGCATCTATGCGCTTGGCTGGGGCAATGGCTACCTGGCTGCAGGTAAAGCGCTGGATATCGATCTGAAAAGTGGGGGGAGCGTAGCAGTTACAATCAAAATGAAATGATTACTCGTAGCCGTAAAGAATCATCAAACAACAAGTAAAAAAGGAGGCGGATCATGAATAAACACGCTGGTAAACTCTTGGCAGTAATTTTCATTATTACGTTCGCATTGAGTCTTGGCGGATGCGGCGGCAGTAGTTCATCGACATCGTCTGCAGCCACTCCGCTTGGCAAGGTCAGCCTGGATGTGACGGATGCCCCGGCCATGGACTACGCGCATGTATATGTGACGGTCACCGCTGTGGCCTTTCATACCAGTAGCAGCGCCGGCTTTGACAGCTATAGTACCGGCAAGAATGTCGGCTGGCACAAGATTGACCTGCATGCCCCCAAAACCGTTGACCTGGCCCAGCTGGCAAACGGTGTGATGTATGCGGACAATGCCGGAGCACCTTTATTCACCGGCATGGATCTGCCTGCAGGGCACTACCAGCAAATACGAATATTTCTGGCATCCACAGAGGATGTCCTGACCGCCTCTGCAACAGCTTCTGGATTGACTTACAACAATGAGGTTGTTTTGAATGGGGTTACAAATCATTACCCGCTCCGCATTCCAACTGCCTATGAAGGCATCCGGCTGATTCCCGAATCTCCTGTTGTGGTTACGGCAGGAAGCAGTGTCAAGATAGCGCTTGATTTCAACCTGAACAACGATCTGGTAGAGGTTTCACCGAACAGCGTCAAAGAGTTCATCATCAAACCACGCCTGGGCTATTTTGATATGGGTTCTGTTGGTGCAATCAAGGGGACGGTAAACTTCGCCAACCTCTCCACTTCCCGCTTTGTCATCAAGGCCGAGCAGGTCAAGCCGGGCGCCGGATACCGCATAGTCCGGCGCTGGACGGGAGTAGACAAAGCCACCGGTAAATTCAACCTTTACCCTCTGCCTGTTTTCGGCAACGCCACCACCGCAACATATGACATCCTGCTCCGAGGCCGCAATGTACAGACCGCCATCGTCAAAGGGGTAAAAGTACATAAAGGGACTTCTCTGGCTGCAGGTGCAGTCGAGCTTGGCACAATCACCATGCAACCTGGCGGCGAATTCACCGCCCAGCTCGGCTCAGCAATGCACCCGACCGGCTCGTGGATGAACTTTTACCAGACCATAAGCGGTGATCCTGTCCCCTACGAGGTACGCTACCGTCATCTGGACCCATATACCGGCAGGTTTAATAAAGCCGAAGAGCTGTCAACCGGACCTGTCAACGTGGCAACACATTCGCCGGGGAACCCGCTGTCCCTTACCGCTGATACAGCATCCAGTGGCGTTTTCTCGGCGGTCGCCGACGCCCCCGGCTATTATGTGAGAGGAGTTGCCCTGAATGGCATGACAGGAACTGCCGGACAGGCTGTATCAATGGCTGTAAATCCGCCCCAGATTTCAGGAGCCACACCGGCAACTATTTCCGCAGTTTTTGATATGGCACTGTTCGGTAGCGGCAACGGTTATGGCATGGGGATGGGGTCGATGACCTTACCAAAACCGACCAATGGTCAGCTATTTGTCACCCATGGCGGTATGATTGTGGACAGTGTCGGTACCTTGAATTCCCCGGCAAATACATCTGTAGGCGCTGCCATGCATAATGGTGGCGGTGCAGGTAATACTGTAATAATTGGCAATATACCGGGGAATGCTGTCGGAACTTTCTATGGTTTATATGGGTTAGGCTGGGGGAATGGAACCATAGCTGCCGGACGCACCCGTGTCGATTTAAGTTCCGGCAATGCTACCGCAAAAATGAAGGTAAGATAGGCACCAGGCAGGCATCCCCCGGCAGAGCCGGGGGATTTAATTAAGAATCTTTTCCCACCTACTTGAACCCGGCAACCTGAGCCTGAAACATGGTGACCTGGACGAACCTGACGGCGAACTCGCTTGTGCACTTATTGCACGTAATGAAGAACGGTTTACCGCTTTTACCTTTCTCCAGAGGGATCTCATGGCGACTGCTACAGTTGGGACAGTTGGCGATGACCGGCTCTTGCGGCGCAGGTTTATCGGCTCTTTTTGCCGGTTTTGCAGCTTTCAGAGGCACTTCTTCGATTTCTACAGGCACTGTTTCAAGTTGTGGCTCCGGCACGATCAGCTGCTCCTTTTTAACCCGTGGACGTTTTGGAATCATTGCAACAGGGTCTGAATCGGGTTCCGCCTGCGCCGCCGCAGGCAACGCTTGCAGACCACCTTTCAGGGCTAGCTTCCAGGTTGCCGGCAGGGAGGAGAGTGAATAACGCAAGGGCTTACCACCCCTGGTCTCTGCGGTTCCACCTTTAAGCAGATAATAGCGCTCACGATAAATAACCAGCGACTGGTCACCGATAGTAAGGGCGAGCTTGCCGACGCAGCTCTTGTTTTCCATCCAGAACGAAACGACGTCACTCATGGAGCCTCCTTTGACTACGTGTGCAAGAATTATATTGAGGTATTTGCAACGACACAAATTAAAAAAGCACTTACAAGTAAACCTGTAAGTGCTTAATCTTTGGTGGGTGAAGCAGGGATCGAACCTGCGACATCCAGCTTGTAAGTAAGAACGTACGGTCATTTCTGGCATTTCACAGCATTTCTTTAACGCTCAACTATCATTTATAACTACTTGACTATTCAACATATTCACCTTACTATCCCCTTGTAGCATTTCACTAAATTTCATAGGTTGCCAACATTCAAGAGGTTACACCAGAGGTTACACATTCAATCTGTAACCTTTTCCAGGGGGATATATGAAATTCACTGACTCAGAGATAAGGAACCTTAAACCTAAAGTCAAGATGTATCAGCAGAGAGAAAGCAAAGGCTTCGGTATTCGCGTTCTGCCTTCAGGTCTCAAGATATGGATCTTCACCTACACTTTTGATGGCAAGCGCAGACAGATGAACCTTGGCAACTATCCGGACAAGAGCCTGGCCGATGCAAGGGCCGATTACTCCGCAGCTTATGGAATTCTACATGATACCAAGAACCCACGTGACCCACAGGCGGAAAGGGATCAAGAACATGATGTAGCCAGACAGCAGCGAGAAGAGCACCAGAAAGCCCTCACTGTTGCCAAGCTCATTGAAGAGTACATCAAGAAGCACGCTGAACCCTCTAAGCGGTCATGGAAAGAGGACGAGCGAATATTGAACAAAGACGCTTTTGTAGCATGGGGAAAGCGTAAAGCCGCCGATATAAAGAAACGTGATGTTGTCCTATTACTTGAATCAATCATCGAGAGAGGCTCACCGGGATCAGCGAACAGTAACTTCAAGATCATTCGTAAGATGTTCCGCTTTGCTGTTCAGAGAGACATCCTTGAACACTCCCCTTGTGATGGCGTTGTTATGCCGGCACCGTTGAACCGTGGGGATCGTACATTGACCGAGGCAGAGATTAAAACACTATGGAGCAACCTTGACACCTGCAATATTTCAGGTGACATCAGGAGGGCACTCAGGCTGATTCTGTTGACCGGCCAACGTCCCGGCGAAGTGATAGGGATGCACACCAGCGAGATTGAGCAGATCATTGAAAAAGAAAAAGTCATCGGTGCATGGTGGACAATCCCGGCAGAGAGATCGAAGAACAAAAAAGCTCACCGTGTATTTCTGACCAATACCGCTCTTGACCTGATAGGCAGCTTGAAGAAGATCGACAAGGACACCGGCAAGGAAGTTGACAAGGGCTTTATCTTCCCTTGCACTAATCTCAAGAAAATTCAGCCAATGGGTAGGCTGTCAATCTCTCAGGCCGTATGGCGTAACCTCGCCTCTCCAGTCCTTGTGAATGGCAAGCCAGTATTTGACAAGAAAGGCGAACCAGTGACGGAGAACAAGCTAGGAGTTGCCGATTTCGTCCCGCACGACTGTCGTAGAACTGCAGCGACATTCATGTCTCAACTTGGTTTCATGGATGAAGTCATTGACGCAGTTCTGAACCATAGCAAGCAGGGCATTATACGCACATACAACTTAAACCGTTACGACAAGGAAAAGCAGCAAGCCCTTGAATCCTGGGAGCGTAAGTTAAACAGCATTATCACCGGAGAAGCAGCCGGCAACGTAATCAGCATTCAAGCAGGCAAACGTAAGGCGGCATAGGAGAGCGAAAATTAAATGAAATTCCTGAATAAATTTACAGACGTTCTTGCCGAATGGATTGATATGAGCGAGCAGCAGCGCGCAACTGCCATTTTAGCAATAAGTGAAACACTGCCAGTCACAACAGTTAATGACTTCTGCAAAGCTCTTGCACCGCCAGCAACGCCAACGGGAAAAGCAGGTAGACCGAAAGGCCACAATAAAACAACAGACTTTCGATATTTCTCAATATGGCGTGACTTCATGGAATTGACGGAAGGCTCGGGAGGCGTCTGTTATGACGAAGCTATAGCAATTCTTAAGGAACAATACAGTACACAAGATAAAACGGTAGGCAGCGACTTAATTAAAAAAGCCATTAGAGAAATGCGTAAATTTGCTATTTCAGAAGAAGAATGGTTGAGGTCCCCTCCCCTCCGCAAAAAATATCCAGACCTGTTTATGTCAGAAGTAGAATGGCAGAAAAAATATCCGAAGAAATCTGAATAGCCCCCCTCTCAGGACTACCAAAAACCCCCTTTAATGTAGCGGTGAAAGCAATGAAAAACCGTGCAATTCTATGTCTACTTCCGGCCGGTGCCACCGGCGTCCTGAAATTGATTTTCTTCCGGCATCTTGAATTTGCTTATTCTTCAGTTTCCCCTTTTTCTTCCCACCCAGTTTAATTTCAAATTGTTTTTCTTCAGTTGATCCAGTTTTTCATTCTCTTCTTTCCAGATTCCGCTGTAATGCTCATGATTTGCTTGGAGGTACCGGGTAATGCATCACAAAAGGAATCGGCACTGCCGGTGCTGTAAAGAGATCTTCACCCCTGACTATCGTAACGTCAAGAAGCAGGCGTATTGCAGTAAACCAGAGTGCAGAGAGGCGAGCAAGAACGCCAGTCAGAAGCGATGGTCTAAAAATAATCCTACCTATTTCAAGAGTTCAATCCACGTAGATCGGGTCAGGCATTGGCGTTTAGCTAATCCAGGGGGGAGTCGGCGTAAGACTGCTTGTGCCGTGCTACAAGATGACTGCTCGCAAATACCCTCTATAAAACAGGTAGTTATACCACATTTGCCACATGAATTACCTGTATCTACCCCTGTGTTACAAGATTACTGCCTACCTCAACATCCCGTTATAATTGGACTAATCTCGCATTTAACCGGTTGCGTGTTACAAGATGAGATCGACTCGGTAACCCGCCGTCTGGAACAATTGGGGCTTGATGTCATAAACCCAAAGCCAGGAGGCCGCTATGACCCGCAAGTTTCCAATCTGCCCCGATCGAATCCGCACCATTCCCGAACAGTTCAGCTGGGTGGATCATCGCCTGGTCCGTGATCACTACATTGAGTTGTTAAGCCATGAAGCGGCAGCTCTGTATCTCTTCCTCGTTACTGTTGCCGACTGTCAGGGCCTCAGCTACTACTCCGATGTTTCCCTGTGCGAGCGTCTCTCCTTGAACATACCGACGCTTGCCGCTGCAAGGATCTGCCTCGATAAAGCCGGACTGGTTGTTTACCAGAAGCCGCTCTACCAAGTACTGGCTCTTGGTGGAAGTCTGCAGGAGGTGGCAGATGATCACTTATGAAACCTTTGTCAGAATCAGGCACCTCTTTGATCAGAAGGGACTCACCGCCACGCAGATCGCCCGTGAACTCGGTCACGACGAGCGCACCGTGAAGAGGTGTCTGGCCGCCAGACAGTTTCAACCCCGTAAATCCACCAGACGGCCAAGCAAACTAGACAATTTTAAGGATACCGTGGTCAGGATGATTGAATCATACCCCTATTCGGCGCAACAGGTATTTCAGCGTCTTCGTGAGGAGGGTTATTCCGGCGGCTACACGGTGGTGAAGAAATTTGTACGCAAGGTTCGGCCCAGGAAAGAAAAAGCCTATTTGACCCTGGCATTCGCGCCGGGAGAGTGCGCTCAGGTAGACTGGGGCTCATATGGCTCAATCCGGGTGGGTGATACTACCCGCCGTTTGAGTTTCTTTGTCATGGTGCTCTGCTACAGCCGTCAGCTGTACGTGGAATTCACAGTGTCCCAGACCATGGAGCATTTCCTTGCCTGTCATCAGAACGCTTTTCGTGCCTTTGGTGGTATCCCTGCCAGAATTATGGTCGACAATCTCAAAAGTGCCGTACTGAAGCGTACCCTTGGAGAAGCGCCGGTGTTCAATCCAAAATATGCCGAGTTTGCTGCATACCATGGATTCAGTATCTCGGCCTGCGGTGTTGCCAAGGGGAATGAGAAAGGGCGGGTGGAAAATGCCGTCGGCTATGTCAAAAAGAATTTCCTCGCTGGCGCAGAGCTACCTGATTTCGTAGCCATCAATCCGGTCGCACAACTCTGGCTTGATACAATAGCCAATGTTCGTATCCACGGTGAGACCAGAAGTAAACCGGCAGACATGCTTATCACGGAACTGCCCCATCTGCAGCCGCTGCCCCTTCATCCTTATGATATCGGCGCTATCACTTCTGTGCGGGCTTCACCGCAATTCCGTGTAGCACTCGATTCAAACCGCTATTCGGTCCCGGCACGCCTGGCAGGTCAACGTCTCACCATGAAGGCATATCCGGACCGGCTCTGTTTCTATTACGAAGAGCGGCTGATCGCCCGTCACAGCCGCTCCTATGAACGAAATAGGGATTTCGAGGACCCGGACCACCCAAAGGAGTTGATCACGCAACGCAAAAACGCCAGAGACCAGAAAATCATGCACCGATTTCTGTCGTTATCACCGTGTTCACTGGATTATTACCGTGAACTCGACAAGCGACACTTAAATGCCAGGCACCATCTCAGAAAGATCATGGCACTGACTGAAATTCATGGTGATGAAGCCGTTGCTTGCGCCATTGCCGATGCCATGAAACTGCATGCTGTCGGCAGCGATTATATCGCCAATATCGTTGAGAGTCGGGCGCGAAAGATTCCTGAACCGGGCGCTCTGCATCTCACTCGAAGAGCTGATCTCCTCGACATAGCAGTCGAGGCGCCGGATTTATCCATTTACGACACCAAGGAGAGCCCATGAATGACGATACAACCATCAACCCGCTCGAAGCGGACCTCCGCACTCTGGGCCTTACCTTTATGGCGGATCACTACCCCCAGATCTCGGCAAAAGCTGCCCGTGAACAGATCGGTCATCAAGAATATCTTGCACAACTCACCAAGGGGGAGCTTGATCTTCGCCATGACCGTGCCACTGCTCGTCGGATCAGAAGTGCACGCTTCCCGGTTATAAAAACCCTGGATCAGTTCTCCTGGAGTTGGCCGAAAAAGATCAACCGCATGGCCATCCAGAACCTCTATCGACTGCAGTTTATGGAAGACAAAGCCAACGTTATCTTTCTCGGCACCGTTGGCCTTGGTAAAACTCATCTTGCTGCGGCTCTTGGCTACACAGCCTGTCTTGCTGGTAAATCAGTGCTCTTTACTACTGCCATCGATGCCATCAATACACTTGCCGCTGCTCAGGCCGCCAGTCGGCTCAAAGTTGAACTGAAAAAGTACCTGGCACCTTCACTTCTCATACTCGATGAACTCGGCTATCTCCCTATAGATAAACACGGCGCTGATCTCCTCTTCCAAATCATAAGCCAACGATACGAAAGGGGATCGACTATCATTACCTCTAACCGCGCCTATAAAAAGTGGCCAGAAATCTTCAACAATGACAGCACACTGACATCAGCCATCCTTGATCGACTACTTCATCACGCTGAAACTATGGTGATCGAAGGTCCAAGTTACCGTATGAAAGATCAAATTGAAGCATGAACCACAAAATCAAACCGCCGACTGCGAGAAAACTCACGGTCGGCGGCCTATTACTACAGCATTTTTAAAGTGCCACATTTCATACATGTTCACGGTGCCGCTCACAAAATATTTCTCTGCGGTCCACGATTGAGGGTTTTAAGCTGTTTGATAGCTACCCCGCTACCCGCAATCTCAACCTGAACGTCAACGCGGAAGCCTGTCCTGTTGATCTTTCACGGTATCAATGAGGGTGCTTGACACTTTTTTAAAAAATTGCGTATTGCCAAGAGGATAGGACAGAAAGCACGTTCGCATTTCCGGAAAAGGGGGTATAGGGGGGGGTCTGAAAATAATTGTTACCTGGCACCGGATCTGGCAAGAGGGAGAAATCAAGATGAAAGAGAATCAAGATGAACAACTGATAGATGCACTTGGCAACATCAACCGGCTACGATCCTGCAAGCGAATGAACAAGGTGGACGTTCTGACCGTACTAGATCAAGTCGAGGAGGTGGTTAACTGGCTGCTCATCACAAACGCCGAAGATACCGCCACCGCCTTGAAGGTTGCCGAATTGCAGCGGGCGCAGTTATCACGGATGGAAGCGGGAAGCCGGAAGCCTGCCGAGATAACCCTACATGTCAACAGGTACACACCAGGCAATGCTTGACGCCGTTTGTCACGCCTGAAGACTGCCAGACTGCCCAGTGTAGAAGCAAAGAGAGGCGGAACCGATAACCGGAACCGCCTCTTTCTCATTACCGTTATTAGGGCATTACTGGAGCGAATAAGGTTTCTAACCGTCCAGGAGTGCCGGCAGGTACTGGGAAATCTCCAGGGTATTTATTCATAAAATAATCTTGAACCTTATCCGCTAACGACAGGCACGTAAGTAATGGAACCCATTCATTATTTGGAAACATGGCGAAGACGTCTATTTTTAGTTTTCTCATCTGCTCATCAAATGGTTCTTTCTGGCCAGGGTCCGCAGCAACTGTCTGACTGCAAGTAGGAGCAGCCGTAATGTCTATGTAACCAGCAAGCCCTTCCTCAGCTGGTACTGTTGACACTTTCAGAATATCAAAGCCGTCAATCCTTACCTCTTCATTCCCTGCGCAACCTGCCAAGATTGTTTCCAGTTCTGCTACTGTCATGTGTTTGCCCTCCCTTTTATTTGATGTTCAGAGAGTAGCAACATATTTCCAGTAAAACAAGAAAAATCAATGATTACAGATAGTTACTCACTATTGATTATTGTTTTGGAATCACCATTGATTATTTGACAGTTGAAATGTAATTATTCCGTTTTCTTCTTGGCTCTCTGATTGCCCAGCGATCCGGGCCGCTTCTTCTTCGCGTTCTCTGTTAATGCTGCCGTTTTCGCTTCACTCTTGATCTGGCCATTGATCCGGCCAATATACCGCTTGACGGCTGCATCATCAACCTCAACTATACCCTGGCAGTGTGAACAGATAACCCTCATTCTGTTTCCTCCTTCTCTGTTGGCCTCCACTTCATCAAGTCGAACCCAGGCCGACCTTCGCGCGCCTTCGCCCTGGCTATCCAGTGCCACCCTGTTGTTGGATCGTTGTAAGGGTTATCGGCTGGTGGTTTAGAGTGCAGCAAACTCTCGTGGATCTGCTGCCGTATCTTCTCCCGCAGCTCTAAGTCGGTCATCTTGTCACCCTCCACGGCAATGCAAGCCGCTCCATCTTGAATTTTCCATCTGTCAGACTGAAGTGTAAATTACTCCCCGTGAATGTCCCGGCAAGGTCGAGCATGGTTTGACCGTCAAACGCCAAGGTGATTCTTGGACTGCCGACAATAGCCGTTAATGGTATCTCCATGGATGCAGCATTCGACTCTAACCGTAATGAAGTCTTCTTGAACGTCATGTCGAGGTCAAACGGCTTCTTTCCTTTGTTGCCCGTCTTGATCGTCTTTAAAGCTGAATCAAAATCTTTCCTTGATACGCATGAAATAAAATCTATGGTCCTGCGCCCTGGCAGCGAAGCCTTGAGCAAGTCGGCAAGCTGTTTCCGCTGTATATCGGTCTCAGTGTTATTCCTATTCATCCCGGCAACCATGACGGCTTCTTCTACAGAGCAGATATCCGGCAACGCCATTCTTAAATCATCCCTGCCGGTGTCCATGATCCAGTGACTTATTGCTATGTTCTCCAAGAGTAGAGCCTTAACTTTGAGGTAATCAGACGCTACCTGCTCGGGTATCCCTGCAGCCTTCAGGTGGTAATATTCCACGTCTATCTCTTCATTGATTTGGTCTTGGTCCAGGACGAACATTCTTTTTGCCCACGCCGTCCGCAGCTGCTGCGTCGCGGCTATCTCGTTCCAGAATCTTGCAAGTACGCTTACCATTGAGCACTCCCCCTGTCAGGTCGTCAATCTCTACAGGTTAGGCCCCTAATGAACAAGAGGAATAAATTTGAGGCAGGATGTATTAGAAAATAATTCGGGAGGGGTAGCAAGGAGGCAAGAGGTTACACCAGAGGTTACACATTCGTGGACAAACAAAAAGGGGTTACAGCATTTAAGCCATAACCCCTTGTTATCTTTGGTGGGTGAAGCAGGGATCGAACCTGCGACATCCAGCTTGTAAGGCTGGCGCTCTCCCAGCTGAGCTATTCACCCTTCTACTATCAAAATGGCGGGGCAGACGGGGCTCGAACCCGCGACCTCTGGCGTGACAGGCCAGCACTCTAACCGACTGAGCTACTACCCCAAAATGATTGGTGCGTCAAAAGGAAATAACCTTATACCAAAACTAGTAAACTTATGTCAAGCAATTTTATCAATGAGTTATAATTCCGGCAGAATCATCGCCGACCTGATGGTGAATTCCCTGTGCCATAGACAGAGTATCAAGGGCAAGCGCTCTGAAAAGAACATTATCCATATGTGCTACGGGGACTATTTCCAGTTTATCCAGAATCTCCTGGCCAATTTCAGAAATATCGTTGCTGTTCTTTTCCGGTATCAGGACAGTTTTAACTCCTGAGCGGATTGCTGCCATGAGCTTTTCCTTGAGACCGCCTATAGGTAGCACGCTCCCCTGGAGTGATATTTCCCCGGTCATTGCCAGGGCAGTATCAACGTCGCGTGAAATCAGTGCTGAGACGAGCGCTGTCGCCATTGTGATGCCAGCTGAAGGGCCATCCTTAGGGATAGCTCCTTCAGGCACATGAATGTGAATATCGACGCTCTGATAGAAATCCTTATCAAGTTGCAGGACGGCGTATCTGGACCTTACATAGGTCATTGCCGCTTGTGCAGATTCATTCATGACCTCGCCAAGCTTCCCGGTTATTGTCAACTTCCCCTTACCCGGCACAACTGCAACTTCAATCTGGAGAATATCTCCACCAGACTCAGTCCAGGCAAGACCGTTGACGACTCCAGGAAGAACTTTCTGACGCACACTCTCTCTGCGGTATTTTTCCGGACCAAGGAGTTTTACGACGTCATCAGGATCAATATTGTGACTCCACCTTTCACCTTTGACTTTACTATGGGCAATTTTCCGGCAGATAGAAGATATTTCTCGTTCAAGGCCTCTGACACCAGGCTCACGAGTATACGAATTAATAATCAGGCCGACAGATTTATCGGTAATCTGGAGCATTTTCTCAGACAGACCGGTCTCTTTAAGCTGCTTGGGTATCAGATATTTTTTAGCAATCCCAAGTTTTTCCTTATCAGTATACCCTTCAAGACGGATCACTTCCATCCGGTCAAAAAGCGGCCTGGGGATGGAATGGATAGAGTTTGCGGTTGCAATAAACATGACTCTTGAAAGATCATAATCCACATCTAAAAAGTGATCACAGAACTTTGAATTCTGTTCAGGGTCCAGAACTTCCAACAGGGCAGACGCCGGATCACCGCGAAAATCAGAAGAAAGTTTGTCTATCTCATCAAGGAGAAAAAGGGGGTTGCTTACCCCGGCCTTCTTGATGTTCATCAACACCTTTCCCGGCATAGCACCTATATAGGTACGTCTGTGGCCGCGGATCTCGGCCTCATCCCGGACACCCCCCAGGGACATCTTGACAAATTTTCTGGAAGTAGCTCTGGCTATAGACCTTGCAAGTGAGGTCTTACCAACCCCGGGCGGACCGACGAGACAGATAATCGGCCCTTTAATCCGCTTGACCAGTGCCTGCACCGCCAGATGTTCAAGCACCCTGGTCTTGACTTTCTCCAAACCGAAATGGTCTTCATCCATAACTTTTGCTGCGAAATTGATATCTCTGGTGGTCCTGCTTACCGTACTCCAGGGCAGATCAAGGATTGTATCAAGATAGTTCCTGATAACTGCCGCCTCAGCGGACAGTGGTGACATGAGTTTCAGCTTTTTCAGCTCGGTCAGAGCCTTGCTATTCGCCTCTGGAGACAATTTCTTGGCAGCAATTCTCGCTTCAAGCTCGTTATACTCCTCGGCATGGTCATCTTTTTTGCCCAGCTCTTTATGGATTATCTTCAACTGCTCATTCAGGTAATACTCTTTATGATTCTTTTCCATCTTCTTTTTGACCTTTTCTTTGATCTTCTGGTCAAGTTGATGGATTTCGGTTTCACAAATTATGATGGAGATAATAGTTTCAAGTCGCTCTTTCAGGTTAAAAGTCGAGAGGATAGCCTGCTTATCTTCAATCTTTGGATTAATTTGGGCGGCTATTGTATCGACCAAAATATCAGGATTTGAAATTCTGGCAATACTGGTAACTGTTTCCTGGGCAAGGTTGTTCTTGGTTTCTGCGTGGTAGGTCGTAAATTGGGAATACGCCTCAGCCATGAGAGCCGTTGTCTCCGCAGAAGGTTCGGCAAACTCCTCAGTGTGGATGGCCACATCGACGGTGTAATACTCGTTATTGTACTCGAAGCCGTGTATTTCTCCGCGGGACTTACCCTCAACCAGCACCTTCACATTACCGTTTGGCAGGCGCAGAAGTTGAACAATCTGGCAGAGAGTGCCGATTGAGTAAATATCTTCCGGGAGAGGCTCTTCAGTCTTCGAGTTCCTCTGGGCAGCAAGGAATATGAGCTTGTCTGCACTCATAGCTGCTTCAAGAGCTGCTGCGGAATTACTCCTCCCGATAAACAGAGGTACTACCATGCCAGGATAGACAACTATATCCCTGAGCGGCAAAAGAGGAAACCTTTTGAGTTCCCTCTCATTTGACAGCTGATAATCTTCCATAATATTCAGTTCTCACAATGTCAATTCGGATTTAAGCTGTTTCAGCCATTCCTTCATATACTACTATCGGCTTTTCCTTGCGAAGGATAACGTCTTCACTGATAACAACCTCTTTAACCATGGACTGGGAAGGTATATCATACATTATATCCAGCATTGCATTCTCAAGGATTGAGCGCAGCCCTCTGGCACCGGTATTTCTTTTGAGAGCCTCTTTTGCAATGGCCGAGAGTGAGCCGTCAGTGAATTTCAGTTTTACATGCTCCATTTCAAACAGCTTCTGATACTGCTTTACCAGGGAGTTCTTCGGTTCCTTCAGAATCTGCACCATGGCATCCTCATCAAGTTCCGCCAGGGTGGCAAGAACAGGAAGTCTACCGATAAATTCAGGAATAAAGCCGTATTTGAGAAGATCCTCCGGGGTAATATCTCCAAGAAGCTCTCCAGCGCGCTTCTCAATTTTCTTCTTGATATCGGCGCCGAAGCCAAGAGTCTTTACCCCTATCCGCTGCTGGATAACATCGTCAAGTCCGGCAAATGCGCCACTGCAGATAAAAAGGATATTAGTCGTGTCAACCTTGAGGAATTCCTGTTGAGGATGCTTACGACCGCCTTTGGGAGGGACACTCGCAACTGTTCCCTCGATAATTTTCAGCAGAGCCTGCTGAACACCTTCACCTGAGACATCGCGGGTGATGGAAGGAGAATCGGTTTTTCTGGCTATTTTGTCGATTTCATCGATGTAGATAATCCCCTTTTGGGCTTTTTCCACATCGTAATCCGCTGCCTGAAGGAGACTGAGGATGATGTTTTCAACATCCTCTCCCACATAACCTGCTTCTGTCAGATTGGTTGCATCAGCCACGGCAAAAGGTACTTTCAATATCCGTGCAAGAGTCTGGGCCAGAAGTGTCTTGCCTGACCCGGTCGGGCCAAGCAACAGGATATTACTCTTCTGCATTTCAACATCAGAAGGCTTTCCCATATACTCGATCCTCTTGTAGTGATTATAAACAGCCACCGCAAGAGTCTTTTTTGCCCGGGATTGACCGATAACATACTCATCAAGAAAAGAACTGATCTCCTGCGGCTTAGGCAGCCGATTAATATCGGGGCCTTCGGTCTCCTCCAGTCTTTTTTCTTCAGAGATGATGTCATTGCAAAGTTCGATGCACTCATCGCAGATGTAGACAGTCGGTCCGGCGATAAGTTTCTTTACCTCTTCCTGGCCTTTACCGCAAAATGAACAGACAAGCGCATCTGTTCTGTCGTCACGTTTACTCAAGCTGCACCTCCAATTGAAGGATTACGGGTGAGGATAGAATCAACCAGACCGTAGGCACGGGCATCTTCACCTGACATGAAATAGTCCCTGTCAGTATCGGCTTCCACTTTCGCAAATGGTTGCCCGGAGTGAAGAGCAAGAATTTCATTGAGCTTCTTCTTCATCCTCAATATTTCCTGGGCATGAATACTGATGTCAGTTGCCTGACCCTCGAAACCGCCAAGCGGCTGATGGATCATAATGCGCGAGTGAGTTAATGAATAGCGCTTGCCCTTCTCCCCTCCTGACAGAAGAATTGCCGCCATTGATGCTGCCTGGCCGACACAGATGGTTGAGACATTCGGGCGGATATACTGCATCGTGTCGTATATCGCCATGCCGGAAGTCACAACACCGCCAGGGGAGTTGATATAGAGATGTATATCTTTGTCGGGATCCTCAGATTCAAGGAAAAGCAATTGGGCAATAATAAGGTTTGAGAGGGGATCATCTATCTGTCCACCAAGAAAAATTATTCTCTCCTTCAAAAGTCTGGAGTAGATATCATAAGATCTCTCACCGCGTCCGCTCTGCTCAACAACCATTGGAATCAACATATACCCTCACGTATAATACTTTTTGCAGATTAATCCTGTTGAACAGGACAAGTGCGTTTAGAAAGAAACTTCCTGGCTGAAGTGCGGAGAAAGTATCTTTCCGGCTTACTAAAGACTGCCTGCTGCCAGTTCATTTTTATCAATCTCGGTAATCACAGCCTTTGAAGCAATCAGTTCCAGAACCTTCTCTTCCCTGACCTGCTCTTCCAGGTTCTGTTTAGCCTCAGCAGTCTGGTAGTACTTACAGATCCGGTCATAGTCCTGACCACTTTCAGCTGCTATTTTCTGGAGGCGAGCCTCAATATCAGCCTCAGTGATCTGAATATCGACCTTGGTCCCAAGCTCGTGGAGCAGAAGAGCGCCTTTTACCTGATTAGCGGCAACCGGTCTGAACTGTGCTTTGTAACTCTGCTCATCAAGACCCATCATTTCAAGTGTCATCCGCTGGTACTGCAGACGCTGCTTGGTGTTCTCAAGCATCGAGGTGAGTTGCCGGTCAACCATTGATTCAGGCAGTTCGAAATCATTTTTTTGAATGAGCGCTTGCATCAGTGCGTCCCTGAATTCCCGCTCGATCCTTTCCCTCTCCTGCTTTTCATACGTCTCAGCAACTTTCACCTTGAGTTCGGCAAGAGTTTCAAACTCTCCGACCTCCTGAGCAAAAGCATCATCAAGTTCCGGAACCTCTTTGACTTTGATCTCTTTCAGAGAAACAGCAAACTCAACCGCCTTGCCGGATAGCTCAGCGCTATGGTACTCCTCAGGGAATGACAGCTTGATCCGCTTCTCTTCTCCCACAGTCATTCCAACTACCTGCTCCTCGAAACCGGGGATAAAAGAGTTGCTGCCAAGCTCCAGTTGATGGTCCTTAGCGTCACCACCGGCGAGACGCTCGCCATCAACAAAACCTTCAAAATCAATAATAACGTGGTCGCCATTTGCAGCAGGACGTACTTCAGTTACCGGGTTTAGCTGTGACATATTATCACGCATCTGCTCAATACGGCTATCTACTGCCTTTTCATCGAAGTTGAATTTCTCTTTAACCAACTCAAACCCTTCATAGTTTTCTACAGTGAATTCAGGGTAGACCTCTATGGTAGCGGAGTATTTGAAGGGTTCCCCGGCTGTAATCGGGTCGGTGTCCAACAGAGGATAACCGATTGGAGCCAGATTATTCTCCTGGATGTATTTGAAATAGGTGTCATTAAAAAGATTCTTCATGACGTCGCCTTCAACTTGATCCTGGTAACTCTTTCGGATCAGATCATGGGGAGCCTTACCTTTTCTAAAACCCGGGATTACCGCACGTTTGCGAATTTCTGCAAATGCTTTTTCAGTTTCAGCCTGTACACGTTCAACCGGAATCACAAAATTGATCTTCTTCCTTACACCACTCAACTGCTCGACATTAACCTGCATCCTGATCCTCTCCTTCATAATGTTTATATGACCTGCAGATACTGCAAATAAATTTTAAAAAGAAAATAAATAACATATATGGTCGACTAAATCAAGGCATCCATGGATATTATTAGAAGCATATATTGACATTATACCTGCCATGGAGCTATATATAAAGTTCGATTTCACTACTCCACCCTTAAGAACAAAGACTCTTAATGCCTTTATCAGGCGGCGAAAAAGATTTTTCTATCGGCTCTTTACCCCTTCTCTGGCGCCATCTACAGGACACCATTTCCCGCAGATTTTCATCTGAAAAGTCTGAAAAACGCGACCGATTCGTACTGCTTCTCATTACTACTTCCCTTCTTACTCTTTTAATTTCACCTCACAATCATGCCCCATCTACGAGCTACAAAACCGGCCAGATTGCCGTCTCCGATATCAAGGCTTCAAGGGATTATCTTATCGAAGACCTTAAGCTGACTGAGGAGAAACGGGCTGAAGCCGCCTTGAAAGTACCGAATATCTACAGTTATGATGACAAGAGTGTCGCTAACAGCATGAGCAGACTCAAGAAATGTCTGGCCGGGCTGCCACCGCTACAAAATGTTAAAGCGAAACCTGAGTACGCTCAAGTCAGAGCCGCCGTAACCGAGGCGCTTGGAGTGGAAGTCACGGCAGAAGAGCTTGATACGCTGCTGCGACACAGGGTTGAAGCCGAGACTTTTACGGAACTTGAGAAGCAGCTCGACAGAATATACAGTCACAAAGTTGTTTCCGACCTTCGCCTTTTTCTCTCTGACCAGTTAAGCGGCATAGTTGTAACAACCGGAAACGGCGAGAAGCTTCCAGAAAGTTTTTTGCGCGACGAACCGCTCAATATCGAAGAGGCAAGAAAAATTACCTTGAATATCAGATTGAACGCAACCGGTTCCTCTGAACTGAAAGCTACAATTAAAAGCATTGTTGCCAGAATGTTAAAACCCAGCCTCCTTTACAGCAAGGAGAAAACCGATGATGCCAAAACAGCGGCCAGCCAGTCAGTAAAGCCGGTACTTTTGCAGATCAAGCGCGGGGAAATGATTGTGCGTGATGGTGACAGAGTATCTGCCGAGCAGATAATGAAGCTTAACGGCATGGCAGCGGAAACATCACTTGGCGGCAGGATCAGTTCCGCAGCCGGTGTACTTGGTATTGTACTGGTTCTTCTCTACTTCCCCTACAGATTCGCCCTGAAAAACATAAGAAAATTCAGACCTTCCTATAAAGATATTCTCCTTTTGGCACTGCTTTCATCAGGTCATTTTATTCTTCTGAGGATACTTTTTTCAATTACAGCACCTCTTTTGCTTGCCTTCCCTTCTATCGATACAGCCGATTATTTTTTCCTGTTTCCCTTCGCAGCCACAGCAATAATGGTCAGGATTTTTATCAACTCTGAAGTAGCATTGGTTTTTTCGGCCATCTGTGCACCTCTTGCCGGCATGATGTATGGCAGCCTGCCCGTTGTAATTTACTCACTTCTCGGATCCATCATCGGTGCTCACGGCGTCCGCCACTGCGATAACAGAAGTATTGTCTTCAGTGCCGGGCTCAAAGTAAGTTTCGTAAATGTTGCCATGGCTATCTCTTTGCAGCTCTTTACGCAAAATCTGTTTTCGATCCAGTCGGTCTACATAATCATTTTCGCTTTTGCCGGCGGTCTTGCTGCGGCAGTGCTTGCCTCCGGGGGGATTCCCCTGTTTGAAAGCCTTTTTCAGTATACAACCGATATAAAACTCCTTGAACTGACGAATCTGAATTCCCCTATACTCCGCGAGTTAATGGTGAGAGCTCCAGGCACCTATCACCATAGTGTGGTTGTCGGCAATCTTGTCGAGGCTGCGGCTGAAGCCATCAATGCCAACCCCCTGCTTGCAAGGGTTGCAGCCTACTATCACGATATTGGCAAGATAAGCAAAGCACAATACTTTATCGAGAATCAGAGCGGTGGAGAAAACCGCCACGACAAGCTTTCGCCGAGTATGAGCGCACTGATCCTGATAGCTCATGTTAAAGAAGGCTCTGAACTGGCAAAGCAGCACCGGCTCGGCCAACCTATTGCCGAGATCATAAGACAGTCTCACGGCACGGCCCTGATCAAGTATTTTCATCAAAAAGCGGTTGAACAAGCTCCTGCCGGTCATAGCATTGACGAACATGAATTCCGTTATCCCGGACCTAAGCCGCAAACCAGAGAAGCTGGACTGGTCATGCTTGCCGACGCTGTTGAGGCTGCTTCAAGAACCCTTGTAGACTCTTCTCCTGCCAGAATTCAAGGACTTGTACAGAAGATAATCAACAACATATTCATTGATGGACAGCTTGATGAATGTGAACTGACCCTTAAAAACCTTCACGAAATTGCCTGGAGCTTTAACCAGATTCTTGCCGGAATTCATCATCAGCGAATTGACTATCCGCAAGCCGCATACAAGGAGAAACTCCCCGGAGGGAAGAAACTTAATGAACATTGCGATCATGAACCGCCAAAGACGCCGGAAAGTTGCGACCCTGAGGGTAAGAGCGGCAGCTGCGAAGATCTTAAGCGACTTGGGATGTACTTCTAGCGAACTTTCCGTGTCAATTGTTGGTGACAGGACAATGAGAGTTTTGAACAGGGAATACCTTCATAAAGATCGCCCGACAAACGTAATCTCTTTTTCCATGCAGGAGGGCGAATTTGGCGCAATGAATCCGGAACTGCTTGGAGATGTCGTCATATCTGCCGATACAGCCGCCAAGGAAGCCGACGAAGGCGGCATCTCTTTTCACGAAAGACTTGTGTTCCTGCTGCTTCACGGCATTCTTCACCTGACCGGCTATGACCACGAACGCTCTGGAGAGGAAGAAGCGCAGCGAATGGAGGCAAAAGAAGCAGAAATATTTGCTTCACTTGCGAACGAAGGGCTGCTCTGATCCGGCGGATAGCGTAATTTTATGAAACCTTCAAGATTCATAGATTCACTTAACTGCGCCATTGATGGTGTTCTCCATACAGCCCGCAGCGAAAGGCATATGAGAAATCACTTTATCTTCGCGGCGGTTGTGCTTCTTTGTGCGCTCTTTTTAAAAGTTTCTCCGGTTGAATTCATCCTGCTCGCCATTTCAATCTCGTTTGTACTTTTTGCTGAAATGATGAATACCGCCATAGAAGCAGTTGTTGACCTCGTTACCACTGAATTTCATCCCATGGCCAAAATTGCCAAAGATGTCGCAGCAGGAAGTGTGTTGCTCTCAGTTGTAGGTGCTCTTGTTACCGGTTATCTGATACTATCGTCCTACATATTCCCTGTTTACAAGGAGCTTCTTGCCATGATTGGAACTCCGGCCGAGATGGCAGCACTTGTGTCGCTGCTTGTCGTGATTATAGCCGCTGTCATGCTGAAAACCCTGTCCGGCAAAGGCACCCCTTTTCACGGCGGCTTTATCAGCGGTCACGCTGCCGTAGCCTTTTCCATTGCCACTCTGGTGACGCTCTCAACCCAGGATCCGATCATTTCACTGCTGACCATCACGCTGGCAATCATGGTGAGCCATTCAAGGCTCCTCTTGCATATTCATACTCTGAAGGAGATTATTCTCGGAGCTGTCACAGGTTTCACAATTACGCTGCTGGTAACTCTTCTTTTTAAATGGTTTGCATAGGAACGCCTGATAAGCAGCTATGCTGCAAGTCTGTTTTTCGAGCGGAGTCGAAGGGAATTTAAATATATTCGGGGGTAGCTGTAAAGGTGGACAACGACTTTTCGAACAGAAAATCAGGTATTTTCAGCGGTTTAGCCAAGCTTTTTTCGAGCCGTAAAAAGGTTACGGAGGAAGAGCTTCACGAACTGATGGAGGCCAGTGAGGAAGAGGGGCTTATCAACGAGGAAGAGAGTGAGATGATCAAGGCCATCTTCGCCCTTGGTGAGACTGTTGTCCGCGAAGTCATGGTTCCCCGAACTGACATGGCGTGTATTCCTGTTGATGTTTCTACCGATGAACTGATCGCAACCATCATTGAATGTGGCCACTCGAGAATCCCTGTTTATGAGGGTACGGTGGACAACATCACCGGTGTACTGTATGCAAAGGACCTTCTCAAACACTGGAGAATGGATTCTCCGGGGCTTGACATCAGAAAGATCGCCCGCCAGCCGTTTTACGTGCCTGAAACCAAGAAGCTGGAAAACCTGCTGCAAGAATTCAAGAAGCGTCGTGTCCATATAGCCATTGTTATCGACGAATATGGTGGGACTTCCGGTCTTATAACAATTGAGGATCTTCTGGAGCAGATTGTCGGAGATATTCAGGATGAACACGATATTGAAGAAGAACTGATTCAACTGCAGCCTGACGGATCGACTGTAGTTGATGCAAGATTACCGATTGAAGAGTTTGAAGAACTATTTGAGATCGAAGTCGAACGGGAGAAATTCGATACTTTAGGAGGCCTGATTTTTTACCTATTTGGTCGTGTTCCAAAAGCCGGCGATAATATTGTTTCAAACGGTATCCGTCTGACGGTCCTGTCTGCAGGCGAGCGCCGCATCGGCAAACTGCGTGCCGAAAGAGTTATAGAATCATCCCTGGAACCGGTACAGGAGTAGTGAACAGTCTCCTTTCTAAAATAACCCCACTCAGCCCCTGGGTTTGCGCTTCACTTTCAGGCGTACTCCTGGCTCTCTCCTTTCCAAAACCGGGACTGTCTATCCTTGCCTGGGTTGCTTTTCTCCCGCTTTTTTATGCAATAAGGGGCAAGTCGCCAAAGAGCTCCTTCAAACTCGGCTTTATCTCCGGCTTTGTTGCCTATTGCGGTATTTTTTACTGGCTTAATATCGTCATGACAACTTACGGGAAACTTCCGCTACCGGTAAGCTTCTGTTTAACCATGTTAATGGCAGCATATCTTGCC
Organism: uncultured delta proteobacterium; assembly: GCA_963787125.1. Taxonomy (GTDB): domain Bacteria; phylum Desulfobacterota; class Desulfuromonadia; order Geobacterales; family DSM-12255; genus VEOV01. The sequence goes on along the minus strand of CAWBBV010000012.1, from coordinate 48,159 downwards.
CTCTATCTTGCTGCAGCTGCCGGTCTGAGTCGTTTTGCCGAAGAACACTCCGTCCCTGCGTTACTGACTTTTCCTTTTATCTGGGTGGCACTGGAATTTTCAAGGGCACACCTGCTCACCGGCTTCCCTTGGGCTGCGCTGGGCTATACCCAATTCCGGACACTTCCAATTATCCAGATTGCCGACATAACCGGTGTTTACGGCGTCTCCTTTTTGATCCTGACGGTTAATCTCTTTCTCTATCAACTCTGGAGATGGGTCAGAGGGAAAGACGGCGCAACCTACCCTTTTCTGGCAACTGCGGCAGCAATACCTTTACTGCTTATAACCATCGCATACGGCTTTATCACCCTTAACCGTGAAGAAACCGGTAAAGAACTTAGGGTCAGCCTTGCCCAGGGGAATATACCCCAGGATGTCAAGTGGGATCCTGCCTTTCAGGAAGAGACAGTGGCAATCTACGAGCGACTTTCCCGGAAGAGTTTGGGGACAGCCACCGATCTGGTCGTCTGGCCGGAGAGCTCACTGCCGTTCTTTTTTCAGAAAGAGCTGGAATACTCTAAAAGGATCAGTTCTCTTGCCAGGGAGCTTAATTCCTATCTGGTTGTCAGCAGCCCGGCTTTAGAGTATGAAAACGGCAAGGAGAGGCTTCTCAACAGCGGTTTTCTTATCGCTCCTGACGGCACAACAGTCGGGAGGTCGGACAAGATTCACCTTGTTCCTTTTGGTGAGTACGTTCCGCTGGCAAATCTCCTCCCTTTTGTTAAAAAGATGGTGCAGGGGATAGGTGACTTTTCCCCGGGAAAAAGTGTCGCTCCTCTTAGCGCACCCTTTGGCAAGCTGGGGCTACTTATCTGTTTTGAAGGGATCTTCCCGGAAATATCAAGAGAATACGTGCGCAACGGTGCCGGACTGCTGGTTAACATCACTAACGACGCCTGGTTCGGGGATTCATCCGCACCTTACCAGCACCTTTCCATGACTGTCTTTAGAGCGGTTGAAAACAGAGTGCCATTGGTAAGATCCGCCAATACTGGCATAACGGCCTTTATTGACAGTCGTGGCCATATCCAGGGGATGTCCAGGCTCTTCCGCGAAACCCTGCTTACCGGCAATATCAGAATGGGTGTTGAGAGGACGCTTTATACAAGATTCGGAGATGTTTTCGCTTTGGGGTGCAGCACGGTTTGTCTGATTGTCATCAACATGATCCTGCTGAAAAAGAGGCGGGAGAAAACGGCGACTGTCCAGTAGAAAAAAAGCCCGGCAGATAATCTGCCGGGCTTTTTTTATGCCTAAATACAAGCTATCCTAACAGTTTTGCGCATCCACAACAGCTAATGCCGCCATATTGATGATATCGTTCACATCATCACCGCGCTGAAGAACATGAACCGGCTTGTTCATTCCCATAAGAATCGGGCCGATAGCCTCTGCTTCGCCAAGATGGTGAAGCAGTTTGTAACAGATATTACCGGAGTTAAGGTCAGGGAAAACCATAATGTTTGCCGCCTCTTTGAGTGACGCAAACGGGAAACTCTTCTGGAGTATTTCAGTAACGACCGCCGTATCCGCCTGCATCTCCCCATCAACTATCAGCTCCGGAGCCCGCTTCTTGACAATTTCCACAGCCTTTTTTACTTTTGTTGTCAACGGGTGATTAACCGAACCGAAGTTGGAGAAAGAAAGCATCGCCACAGTCGGCTCAATATCGAGCATTTTCGCCTTTTCAGCTGCCAGTATGGCAGTCTCGGCAAGCTCTTCAGGGGTAGGATCGATACAAACTGTCGTATCAGCCATCAGCACAACCCTGTTCTTGAACACCATCATATAAAGGCCGTGAACACTGGAAAGCCCCTCTTTCTTACCGATGACTTCGAGGGCCGGCCGAATGGTTTCGGGATAATGGGTATCAATCCCGGAAAGAAGCGTGTCCGCATCACCCTGGCGCACCATCATGCAACCGAAATGAGTACGGGACTTCCTGGTAATAAGCCTTTTTGCTTCTGACAAGGTCAGACCTTTCCTCTGGCGAAGACGGAAAAGCTCTGCGGCATACTCATCGGATTTTTCATAGGTAGCCGGATCTATTATTGAGACTCCGTTAAGGTCCAGTCCGAGCTCAACCATGGCTGAACGGATCTTCTCTTCATTGCCGACGAGAATAGGAATGGCTATTCCTTCCTCAATCAGCTCCTTGGCTGCGCGGAGGATCTTTTCGTTATCCCCTTCAGGGAAAACAATCCTTTTCGGGTCAGCTTTGGCCTTGTTGATGATCTGACGGGTTATCTCTTTTGATTTACCCTGGGTGGATTCAAGATGCTCAATATACTTTTCCATATCCTCAATCGGCTGACGGGCAACCCCGCTGTCCATGGCTGCCTGGGCAATTGCCGGGGCAACGTGGAGCAGAACCCGGGAATCAAACGGTTTCGGGATAATATAATCACGGCCAAAGGTGAACTTGACATTACCGTAGGCCTTGCAGACAGAGTCAGGCACCTCTTCACGGGCAAGACTGGCAATAGCCTTGACTGCGGCCAGTTTCATCTCTTCATTGATGGAGCTGGCATGAACATCGAGGGCGCCACGGAAGATAAAGGGGAAACCGAGAACGTTATTGACCTGGTTGGGATAATCTGAGCGGCCGGTGGCAATAATGACATCCTTGCGGACGGCATGGGCAACCTCGGGGGTGATTTCAGGGTCAGGATTGGCCATGGCAAAGATGATCGGATCAGGCGCCATGCTGGCAACCATCTCCGGCGTAAAGGCATCTTTGGCCGAAAGGCCGAAAAGAACGTCAGCTCCGGCTGCGGCTTCATCCAGGGTACGGAAATGGGTGTCTGCCGCAAAGAGCGCCTTGTAAGGATTCATCCCTTCAACACGACCTTTGTAGATAACCCCTTTGGTGTCACACATGATCATATTATTAGGTTGGACTCCAAGCGCTATCGCCAGTTTGGCACAGGAGTTGGCCGAGGCGCCGGCACCGTTAACAACGATACGTATATCCTCAATTTTCTTGCCGACAATATGAAGCGCATTGAGGAGCGCGGCGGAACAGATAATGGCGGTACCGTGCTGATCGTCATGAAAAACCGGAATATTCATGGTCCGCTTCAGTTCTTCTTCAATATAGAAACATTCCGGAGCCTTGATATCCTCAAGATTAATACCGCCGAAGGTCGGCTCAAGAAGCTGGCACGCCTTGATGATCTCATCGGGGTTTTCGGTGTCCAGTTCGATGTCGAAAACATCGATATCGGCAAAGCGCTTAAAGAGAACCCCTTTCCCCTCCATAACCGGCTTGCCGGCCAGGGCCCCCAGGTTACCAAGGCCAAGAACTGCGGTCCCGTTGGAGACAACCGCCACAAGGTTTCCCTTGGCAGTGTACTTGTAGGCATCCGCGGGGTTTTTCTGAATAGCGAGGCAAGGTTCGGCAACACCGGGAGAGTAGGCAAGCGAGAGATCACGTGCTGTCTGACAAGGCTTTGTAGCGATAACTTCTATCTTCCCTTTGCGCCCCATGGAATGATATTCAAGCGCATCCATCTTTTTTCCCATTTCAGATATCTCCTTCTGGTTTTTTAGCTGCGTTAAAATTTAAGTTATTGACATCAGATAACTTTTTCACACATAAGCTAGATTGATTCGATTTTTACCAGATTAGCCCCATCACTTAGGCATGTCAAGTTTATTATAAGTAAAAATATACCCCCATTCTACTCTTGCCAGCTTAATCGCTCCTGTTGCAACCTGTTGTAAAACAGCGCTGCCTGGTTAATAATATCACACCAGATTTATTGCTCAAACTTTCCAAGCCGTTAGCCATATAACATTATTACATTAAGCACTGAATAATTTTTTAGGAGTGCAAAACATGAAAAACCTGGCAGTCCTTGCTATGGATATCGGTGGCACCAATATCCGTCTGGCGTTAGTGGCAAAAAACGGCACAGTTACGGCCAGATCCAAATTCGACAGTCAGACCAATGCAGGGTTAAACGCTTTTCTTGCCACCATCAAATCAGAATATACAACCATCAACCGCCTGGCGGCAGAGTCAGGCCAGGAAATAATTGCCGTCGGCGCCGGCGTTCCGGGGCTTATTAATCGTGCCGGCGAAATAATCTCATCAGTAAACCTCAAACCGATTGAAGGCTTCAATCTGCGGCAATGGCTGGAAAACCTCTCGGGACGACCGGTTGTCATTCATAATGACGCCAACGCCGCTGCAGTTGCCGAGCAGCATTACGGCGCAGGTAGAAATTTCAGCTCGCTATTGCATTTTACTCTCGGTACCGGCGTCGGTAGCGGCCTGATTCTTGACGGCAAACTCTGGACGGGAAAAGATGGCGTTGCCGCAGAATACGGCCACGCAACAGTTGAACCCCAGGGGCACCTTTGCCAATGCGGCAATCACGGCTGCCTTGAGCAGTACGCATCCGCCACCGCCATTACAAGATTGGCAAAAGCGAAACTAGCGGCAGGGGCTGAAAGCTGTTTGAGTGAAACACCTAGGGAGTCGCTAACAACTGCAGTTATCGCAGCAGCTGCTGCCAGTGGCGATATCCTGGCCGTCGAATGCTTCCATGAAGCGGGACGTTATCTCGGTATTGCCGCAGCAACAGCGGCAAATATGCTGAATCTGGAGGCCATAATCCTGGGGGGTGGCGTTGCGGCAAGTTTTGACCTGCTTGCCCCGGCAATCAGCAAAGAGCTGGAACAAAGAGCCTTTGCCCTGCCTGCCTCCAGAGTCAAGCTACTCCGGGGTGCACTTGGAGATAATGCCGGCTTGATGGGTGCTGCCGGGGCAGCATGGGAGTTTGCCGCGTTGTCTTAAAAATTGTATCAGGAGCCTGTCGGACTTAGGAAATCTAAGCGAAAATTCGGCTGGGCAAGGACAGATTTTGTCGATTTTGAAGGTCAATAGTTGTTCTATTGACCAAGAAAGCGGCGAAATATGGACCGTCCAGACGGATTTGCAGCAGATTTATCCTAAGTCCGACAGGCTCCTATGGCGCCAGAGCCAGACTATTCACACTTACCGTGCCGCTTGTGATTGTCAAACTGCCATGCAAGGTGGTGAAGAGACCGTCCGTTTTCTGGGTCAGGGCGGCGTTATAGCCGCCAACAAGATTGAGCACTGCATCGGTCGACAAGGTGAGCCCCTCCATTATATCGCCGCCGACGAGCTGCATTGATATTGTCGTGCCGACAGTCACGGCAGCAACAGCATCGGCAAGGCTGGCATACTGGGCATCAGGTTGCCCGGTAACCATCACTCTGACAAGCAGTGGTGCTGTGATGGTCAGATTTGCGGCAACATAGGTAATCGTGTAATTGGCGCCGGCGTTAAGACTTCCCTTGAGGATGGCATAAGTTCCGACCGTCTCGCCGGGAGCTCTGGACAGGCTCCCCCCCATGACCGTCAGCGTATCGCCATTGACCAGACCGGAGACGCTATAGGTAAGAATCGGGTCAGATGCTCCGGAGTATTTGCTCTGGGCATCAGCGGTAACAGTCAGCGTTGCCGGGTTGATGGTCTGGGTGAGAGCCGCTGAGGTGGAACCGAAATAGCTGCTGTCGCTACCATAGACAGCAGTGATGCTGTGACTGCCGCTCCCAAGCCCGGCGGTAGAGAAGACAGCACTGCCACCGGCAAGGGTAGCGCTTCCGAGGAAGGTCGCGCCGTCCATAAAGGTTACAGTGCCGGTGGCGCTTGCCGGGGTGACAGTGGCGGTAAAGGCAACTGTCTGGCCGTAGGTCGAGGGGTTGCTGTTAGCGATAAGCGCCGTAGCCGAGGCGCTCTGGTTGCTTGCCGTAGCAGTGAATATACCCCTGCCGTGGGTTGCGGCAATCAGGGTTGTGCTGTTGCGCCAGACAAGATCGCTGATCTCCACGTTGGCAGGGCCGTCGTTGGTTGCAGACCATGTGCCGCCGCCGTCCTGGCTGGTAAAGAGACCGACCTCGGTGCCGGCATAGAGCCAGCTGGCCATTGACGGGTGGCGGGCAACGGCAAAGATCGGCACAGCCGGTATGACCCTGGCTGGCGAGTTCAGATCAGTCCATGTCGCACCGTTGTCCGTGGTACTCCAGAGGTTATTGTTATTGTAGCCGCCGTAAGAGACATAAACTTTATTTGCATCATCCCTGTCAATGACGACACGATTGACCACCCTCCCCTGGGTTGTGCCGCTCGTTCCGCTGCTGACCTGGATCCAGGTTGGGGTGGCATTGAGACTGTTCGCTGTCCGGTAGACAGCACCGTTATTGTGCCCGACCCAGGCGATATTGGGATTCCCCTCAGCTACGGCTATTGCGCTTATCTTGCTCCCAGTGGAGACCTTGATCGCGGTCCAGGAATCGCCTGTCCGCACTGCCATATTTTGCCAGAGGGAGAGTCCTCCGGCCAGCATCCGGTTGCTGTCATTGGGATCCAGGATAAAAGGGGCGATGAAATTGGCGTTAGTGCTGACGCGGGCATCAGTAAGCTTGCTAGAGACATTGGTAGTGTCAATGTAGGCATAGTTGGCGCCACGGTCTGTCGACCGGCCGATCTGCAGATAGACATACTCGCCGTAGAGGTAGTTGTCATTGGTGGCATCCACAGCGCCGAAGCCGCCGTCCCCACCCTGAAACATTTTCCAGTTCGTCCCCGGCCCGCCGTTGTAGAGCATGCCGTTGTCCTGAGTACCGCCGACAATCGTTGTTCCGGCGGAACTCTTCCCGGCAACGCTGTAGAACTGGGTCAGGCCGATGCCGTTGTTCAACTCGTCCCAGCCGCTGGTCTGACCGGCGAGGGTAACGTCGGACGCACGGTAAAGCCCGCCGTCATTGCCGTTATAGAGTAATCGATTGCTTGTTCCGTTATAACCTGGATCAGAGACCAGGGCATGATGGTCGGCATGGGGGGTGTGGGAAGTGCCGCTGCCGTAACGGATATCAGACTGGTTGTTCCCCCAGTTGCTGATCTTGGTAAAGGTCGTGCCGCCGTTTGTGGAGCGGTATACATCGAGTCCGGCAGTGACAACATGATTTGTGTCAGTCGGATCAACCCAGATGGTGTTATCGTACCCCCCCTGGTTCCCTAAATGTTGCGGGGTTGCAGTCAGTGTCCAGGTTGTGCCGCCGTCGCTGGATTTCCAGATCTCGCCGCTGTTCTGGTCGACCGAGGCATAGACAATCTGGGAATTGGCTTTGGTATAGGCAAGTTCGATTCTTATCGTGGCGGCAGACGAAAAGGTCTTTTTTGCAGTCCAGGTCAGTCCGGCGTCGGTTGAGGCGATGATGGAGTTGTCATATTGCGACGTACTTGTGTTGTAATTCTCTGAAGCGGCAAGCGCCTTGTTCGGATCGTTCGGATCGAAGCGCACATCCAGGATCCGGGCTGCCGAGTAGCGCTGGTTCCAGGTAGTGCCGCCGTCGGTCGAACGGTAGATACTGCCGCCGTAATTTGAGTAGCCTCCCCGTGTGGCAGCGAGGAGGGTCGCACCATTGCCGGAGATGGCAAGGCGATTCACATAATACCAGCCGTAAGCGTAGTTGCCAATATTCGTCGATGGAGTGGTTGCCGTGAGGAAGTTCCAGGTAGTGCCGCGGTCGGTAGACTTGAAAACACCGTAACCGTGCACTCCGTCCGCATTGAAAAAGCCCTCCCCGGTGCCGGCGTACATGGTATCGTGGTTGGCCGGATCCATAACCAGGCTACTGATGGCCAGGTTTGCCATGAAATCGTTCACCGGACTAAAAGACGCCCCATAATTGCTACTGTGAAATATGCCACCGGCTACTCCACCGACCCAGATACTGCCGGTGTTATCCGGATCAATAAGGATTGCTCTGATTCTACCGCCAATGTTTCCCGGCCCGATCTCTGTCCATTGATTTGAGGCAATACCGGCCAGACCGGTATCCACGGCGGAAATTGGAATGTCGATAACCGTCCCCGCTGATATGGAGGGATCGGTTGCCGGTAGCTGCACGATTGGAGGCAACGAGTCTGATTTCCCGACTGATTTCGCTTTTTTCTTCTCGGATATTTTCTTCAGGACAGCCTTACGGTGTTCAAAACCTTTCATCAGGCCGTCCTGCCTGACCTTACCGTCGTCGCTACGCCGCTGCATGTCGCGAAACTCCGCCCAGGCATCGGGATAGCCTGCCTTGCCGGTCTCCAGCTTGGTCCAGGCGCGTTTCAATATTGGATCCGGAAGCGTGCAGACCTGATCGTTCGTCAGGGAGCGGGCAATTTTCAGCGCCATGAGCCTTTCCACCGACACATTGACACTTCTGGCAACAATCTCGTCACTCCATGCCTGTCCATCGGGACAGCGCAGGTTTATGGCAACCGGCCTGACAGGAGCAGCCTTGACGGCAGTTGACCTTTCAACAGCTTTCTTACCGGGAAGGACCTCCTGTTTACTCTCAGGTGAAGGCTCCTTTACCAGTGCGACAGCTGGAGAGACAGCAGTCTGGCTGAATATGACTGACAGGATAAGGATAGAAACAAGGGTAACTGCCCTGAACATATAACTCTCCAGGATGATTCACAAAATGAGTTTAATGGCTGTCAGATAAAAATACGGCGAGAGACATACGGGACATTTGTTGGTTGATTTACGCCAACCAAGTAGCCGTAATACGATAGTAAGACCAAGCATTGATTATATTAAAAAAATCACTGGCAAACCAGCAAAGAATGTCCCCAAAAGTTCCCTTATAATTGGTCAGCTCCGCGGTAGGAATGCCGGTTACCCGGCACCCCCCGCACAGTCCCGGACGTGCGGTTTTCCCGCATCCGGTTCCTCGGTTGTACTCGCTTCCGCGTGAAGCGCGTGCTTTCAAGCGTATCTTCGTCGGCTGACTTCGGTTATGCGTGGCCAAGCTATCTTTACCCGTTCGAGAATCTGGTCAAACTTCTCCCAGGTGAAACTCTTGCGCTTCCCACCTCTCCGATTGAGCCATTTGTATGCTGACTCTCTTACTGTCTTGAAGAAGTCTTTCAGCGACCAGAAGTTTCCTCTCACTCCATAGTAATTGTAGTGGCCCACCAACCGTGCATTCAATCCTTTGAAGAATTCACCGCCCGGCAGATGCCGGTTCGACTTGATCCATGCTTTTATCCGTTTACACGCCCCTTGCAGCTTCTTGCGAGAGGTGCGGCGCTTGACGCGTGGTTCTCCTTCCCGGTCTCTCATCCAAAAGAATTCAAAGCCAAGAAAAGTGAATCGTCGCTCCATGCCCGGATGAAAACGACTGAACCGCAGTATTTTGGTTTTCTCGGGGGCTGTTTCGAGGTGAAACTTCTTTAGCCTCTTCGGCAGTTCCCGGTAAAACCGCTCTGCTTCGTCTCGCAGTTGAAAGGCGCACACCCAGTCATCGGCATAGCGGCAAATACGCGCATCGCCTTTGCACTTGGGTTTGACAACCTTTTCAAACCATAGATCCAGAGCAAAGTGCAGATACACGTTGGCCAGGACCGGTGAGATAATCCCCCCTTGAGGGGTGCCGGTGTTCGGATTGGTAATAGTGCCATCTGTTTCCAGTATGCCGGCTTTCAGCCATTTTCGAATCAAGTTGAGGAATGCCCGGTCGTCTATCCGCAAACTCAGCATCTTAAGCAGCCAGTCATGGTCCATGTGGTCAAAGAAGCCTTTAACATCGGCTTCGACGATGTAGCCATAGCTCCCGTACTGAAGGTCAAAGGTGAGGTCTTGGACCGCATGCTTCGCACATCGTTCGGGCCGATAGCCATAACTGCTATCCAGAAAGTCCTGCTCATAGATGGCAGTCAGCAGCTTTGCACACGCCAGCTGCACGAGTTTGTCTTCCAGCGCCGGTATCCCCAGCGGCCTTTCTTTCCCGTTTTCCTTGGGAATCCAGCACCGCCTTACCAGTTTCGTCCGGTACTTCTTTTCTTTCAGTCGCTCAGCCAGTTTCTGAATGCTGTTATGCAAGTCTTTCGCATATTCTTCCGCCGTTACCTTGTCTACTCCGCTGGCTGCGTTCTTGTTCAGATCGGGCCAGCAGGTGAGCAGGAATCCGGCGTTCAGTTCCCGGTAAAGATTCTGAAAGCGGTGTTGCTTGTCTGCTTTCGCCTTCTCTGCTATTCCCCGCAGTGAGGTTTGCTTATGTTGTTCCAGTCCGACAGTGTCCGGCATAAGTTTCCTTTGCGGGCTGCGTACTTCCGTCAGGTCCTTCCCCATGCCTGCATCAGCAGGCGTGTACGTGGCTTTCCCACGCTCAGAGTACTATGCCTGATAAGACACCCCATAGGCATCCGGCGGGCTTCCCCTTTCACGGTTATACCTCGCCTCCCTGTTCCGGGTTTCCGTGTTGCTCTTCAGGTTCCGGCCTAGCGTGTTTCAGGGTTTCCCCGGTACGTGCCTCAATATCCGTATACCTTGCTGCAACCTTCCTTCCGGCAGGAGTCTATGGGGCTTCCCAAGTTCCTGACGTATCTCTTCCTGCATGCCACGGCCTGTGGACTCCGGCGGATCTTCTCATCCTTGCCATTTCGGATGATCTTGTGTTGCCTTCGGTGACCGTTAAGACCCTCGGCATCCGCAATAACCCTATTTCGAAGCTGTGCCAGCACTTCAGGGGGCGCGGTCCCCCCTACGGCCTACAGGATTCTCTGTCTACGCTTCACCTGTCTTGTTCGCCGCTACCTTCACGACTCCGCCACAGGCGCAAGACTCGATACGGGTGGGTGGCTAACCCTTTCCCGACAGGGACTTTCACCCTGCAAGATACGCCAAGCTTTGCTTGGCGCGATAACGGCTGGGAAAATCACCTGACGGTCTTTTGGTCGGGTGCATTTTCTTGGTTGGAAATCGAATTATCTCTTACTCGCACTCAGGAAGAACCATTCCATTTTCAACTCTTGATTTTTGAACTTCATTGTACTAAGTTATGTACATACTTAATTCGCGTAGGAGATGATAACTATGAATGCACTAACTTATACTTACACACGACAGCACTTGGCAGATGTTATGCGATCAGTCAATGATGACCATAATCCTGTGGTAGTAACCAGCCAGCGTGGCAAGCCGGTTGTCATCCTTTCTCTTGACGATTACCAAGCCTTTGAAGAAACCGCATACTTGCTTCGGAATCCGCAAGGGGCCAAGCGGCTGCTCGATTCGGTCGAGGAGCTACGTGCGGGAGGCGGCCAAGTTAGAGAGCTGATGGTATGATGATCAAGTTCTCAACTGCAGCATGGGAAGACTACCTCTACTGGCAGACGACTGACAAGGCAATGCTCAAACGCATAAATATTCTTATTCGGGATATTCAGCGTGAACCGTTTGCCGGTATAGGTAAACCCGAACCGCTCAAGCACCAGCTTGCCGGTTTCTGGTCTCGAAGGATCGATAGCTGCCACCGCTTGGTATATGCAGTTGAAGGTGATACTCTCTTGATTGCATAGTGTCGTGATCATTATTGAAATTTATCAAAATTCATGGCCGTTTCCTGTCATTTTTGAAGAGCCGATTGGCAATACCGAAATATCCAATGAACACCAAAATCCATGCAATTACAAATAGCGCCAGTTTATTCTGAATCTCAAAGGCAAGACCAATTACAACGATTCCTATGAATCCAAAGAGTAATGCCACTCCAGCCTTATTGGCTTCCCTTTGAGGAACCTTAAGGGAACCTTAAGGGGACGAGGGAACCTTAAGGGGACGAGGGAACCTTAAGGGGACGAGGGAACCTTAAGGGGACGAGGGAACCTTAAGGGGACGAGGGAACCTTAAGGGGACGAGGGAACCTTAAGGGGACGAGGGAACCTTAAGGGGACGTTGTTGATTAGTCAACTAAGTACCGAGTTAATCAACTGATCAACAACGTTATATATGACTGAGAGCTACAGATTTTTCCCCGGAAATTATAGATAAAATAATAAGTTACCAGTCTTGTAGTTCTATTGTCAGCCTGTTATTGAATAGCCATTTATTCAACATACCAGGAGGACAGAATGGAAGCTGTAACGGATAGTCTGGCGTTGTTCAGACAGATGAAGGCATCAGTCAGGGGCTCGGAAAAACATCTGCTAGTCGGCATCGATGTTGCCAAGAACAAGCACCATGCTTTCTTTGGAACACCCAATGGCAGAACGCTACGCAAGAACATGATCTTTGACAACAGCTTACAAGGATTCGAGAATCTGCGCAGTTTAGCCGGAGATCTCAAGAATCAACATGGCCTGGTCGAGGTTGTGTATGGACTTGAGCCTACAGCCTCCTACCACAAGCCCTTAGCCGAATATCTGCTGCGACAGAAGGAGCAGGTTGTCTATGTATCCAATGTGGCCGTGGCAAAGAATCGAGCGCTACTGGATGGCCGTTGGGACAAGAACGACAAGAAGGATGCCGCCAATGTTGCCGATCTGGTGGGCCAGAGCCGCTGCCTCTTCTATGAGCTACCGCAAGAGAACCTGCGTGAATTACGCAGCCTGATTGGTTTCAGGATCAGGCTGAAGAAGGAAGAGCACGCACTGAAAATGCGGCTGAGAAATAATGTTCTTGCCCAGTTCTTTCCCGAATTGGACCAGCTCTACATCAAAGCAGGGCAACCGGACGACCTGATTCTTTCAATTGCCGAACATTGTCTGGACCCGAGGGAAATTGCCGGGATGGAGTTCGACGCCTTCCTGAAGCTCATTACAAAACGCAAGATCAGGATAGAACAGGAAAGACGTCTGCGCGAGCTTTGGGAGACTGCCGGAGAGTCCGTTGGTTGCCTTGTTCATGACGCCGCCAGATGGGAGGCCAAGAGTCTCGTCTGCCAGCTGAAGTCGATTCGTGAAACGGTCAAGGGTAATGAGCAGTTGATGGCAAAAGCAGCAAAGCAGTTTTCTGAATATGAGTGCCTTCTGTCTATTCCCGGATTCGGTCCGATTATTTCGGCCATGGTTCTTGCCGCCATCGGCAATCCTGTCCGGTTTCAGAATCAGGGACAGGTAGTGCGTCTGGCCGGACTGGACTTAAGTGCCGAGCGGAGCGGCAAGAACAGCAACAGTGCCAAGCCGGTGATCTCCAAGCAAGGGAAAGCGGCACTGCGTTACGCCCTGGTGCAAGCGGCAATGGTTGCCTCCACAGCGAATCCGGTTATCAGGACTTACTTTAGCAAATTAATCAGAGGTCGCGAGCTTGAGCGCGGCATCAACCTGAAGATGAAAGTCAAGCTGGCGGCAAAGCTTTTGGTTGTGGCCTGGACACTTATGAAGAAGAGAGAACCATTTAATCCTTCCTGCTTCACGGGATAACCACCCTAGAGGCAGGCAGTAGGCGAGATAAGCCCGTTTAACAACGTAGAGGCAGCAATGACCTCGGGAGGGACAATACCGGGCATCTCACTAAAATCTTGGAGCTTTGATAAGGAATGATAGACAACCCAGTTCCCGATGCGGGCGGGGGATGTCGGATACAAGTAACGATTAAGCTCAAGGTTTGCCGTAAGTGAGAGACTCGCCATTTCACCAAAGCAAGGGATAGCTGCGCCCGCAATCCGCAAGGATGACTAACTATTTGATTTTAAAAGAGCGATATTTTCAGTTGACAGGTGGACTATAGAATGTCCCCTCGGCTCCTCCCACACGGCTCGGGAGAACAGCGGCGGTTTAGGCCGCTGCTTCTGCCTGGTTGAACCCTCGGCTCTTTATTTTGTCTCGAGTCAAGGGCAGAACCTCTGGCTCTCCTTAACGCGGCGTAATTCTTTGTTTATTGATGTTATCGCTTGTCGGAGTCTCACCGCTTCTTTTGTGAGAACATCAAGTTGAAGGTTGTCGTTTAATCCATATTTCAGCATGTTTTTGTATATACTATTTCCTTTGTATAGCAGCTCTTCTTGTTCTTTGAATATAGTTTCTGCGTTAGGAATGATAGTCTGATTCAAGCGCAGTTTTTGTGCGAATATTTGCCTGAGTCTTGCGTTATCATTTTCCAGTTCCGAGAGTGCTCTTTCTATTTCGCTCATGCTGTTCTCCGTATTCTAAATTTCTGGTTTTATCGTTTCTCAAAATCAGCATGCACTTCAGACTGTCATATTGCGAATCTCAATTACCCCGCATATGCAGGCTGTGTTTACCCATAAACCACAATCCAGTATCCCGGCTTTGCCTAAATAAATAGCCCCAAGTACCCAACCTGCCGATCGAAAACCTCAACATGCCAAGAACGTTCACCAATGGGAGGTAGTGTTGCGCCCAATATCTCCAAATCGCTCCGCCAAGTTGTAAAATGATCTGCAATCACAACAGCCTTGTGTTTTTTTAGGTCAGAATACAATGCAGGACTCCCGGTTGCAACGTCATAGCGTCCGAATGATTCGCTATGTCCAAGATGCAATGGATTCGTCCCTCCGTAAAATGGGTCGTTTGCGTAGCGGAGGCCTTTGCGCTTGAAAGTACGCCACCAGTTCTCATTTCCATATGCTGCTTCGGTGCAGATAGCCGCAGGGGAAATGTCGTCAGGAGTACTGTAATAGACTTGTGTCCAGGCCCATGCAGCAAAATAATCCAGTTGGTCGTCGCCATTCCATATTGATTTTACAAACCGTAATAGCGGTTCATTAATATCGTTATTTCCAATCGTGTATAACCAGGCAAGCCCTTTATTCAAGCACTGCCATCCAAGTAAAGCTGTAAAAAAGTAGTACAGAGTTTCCCAGTAGGCGCATGCTTCGTTAAGTTCGCAATTCTCGGCAAGAACTGGAAACGCATCACGTTGTGCTGGATCGGCTATAATCCTGTGGAGGAGTGGAAGGTGTTTACACCAACCGTCTTCTATCAGAAGCCCTTTGTTCATGAAACTTCACCATTCCTCTTTATCGGTTCACGGCAAGAACCATGTTAAGATCTTTCCCGTATGACGGCCTAGGCTGATGGTAGACATAGGTCATTCCTTCAATACTGCGACTGCTGAATCAAAAGCCTGACACACGTTCAGGCCGGTGCTTCTGCCTGGTTGAACCATCGCACTTTATCCATTGTCTCGAGTTTTAGGGTAAACCCCTCTGAACATGATATATTCCATGTTTTCATAACGGTTTATCTATCAATGCGCCGTTGGATTGGCAACCTTTCACTGCTTTATCTTCAGTAGTCTCAATTCCGTCAGGGCTGTCAAGGTAGTCTTGCCAATTCTGCCAACCACTCCACAGTCGATCCATTCTGGTTAACTTGCGTATAAAATCACCGTTCTCTGCCTCGTAAACCACACCTTCTGGTGTCTCCTTTGCGACAAAAGGACCTTTGAGGATATGAAAAGGGTTTCCGCCAACATGGTGCCATCCAGTGTCAAGAAAACATACTCCTCCGTCTTTGTGGTGGTACGCTAAAATACCAATACGTTCCCCTCCATGCTCACATTTTATATAATATGGCGGTTTTATATATTGGTCGATACTATGCTTTAGCGAGAAGAAAAAGGCCACGTCGTTCGCCACCTTTAGCCCGTGCGCTACCTTTACTTGGTCCTCAGCTACTCCCAAAGCTGTAGCGAACTGCGCTCGTTTTTGCTCAACCCACTGAATTCCCGAGCGATTCGTTTGATGCTGATAGATGACTATGAGCCAATTTTCCGGAAGCAAATCCCATACAGTCCGAACCTCTTCGTTTAGGACGTGTTTATAATCAGCCTTTCCATTCGGTTCAAGGCCAGTGTCGGGGTCAAGAAATACGATGGTGCGTTTTTTACTATGAGATTGGATGTATCGACTGACGGCCTCATGGTATTCGGCTCTATCGGATTTAAAAAAGGGGAGATCAAAAACTGACACTTTTGCAGGCCCAGTTATGTTTTTCACTTTTTTAATGTCTCTAAAATGTGAGAGAACCTCATCAGGAATAGAGTATTTTTCACCGTCAACCTCAATCTGGGAGTATTCACTGGGGTTACAATATGCGATTTGGAGCACATCCGTAGCCTCATACTTTTTTGCTAGGACCGTCAGGACGCCCCATTTCACCAAATCTCTTTTGTCCGCATACCAGCAATCTCTCATTTTCTCCCTCTCTTTAGTTCAACGGGGCTGCGGTTGAACCGCGACCGTAGGGAGTCGTGTTCCGACCGCGTGTTGGGCATAGGTTCTTAATTTACTTCCGGTTAGCTCTTTTTGAAGACTTTTTCTCTTATTACAATAACTAAGAGAGCAATTCCAAAGGATAATGCAGCTGATCTTCGCCAATTTAACCCCATGTAATGCAGCACGGGTGCCGTCAGGAGAATGATGAGTGGGTATAAAATTCGATCCATAGTTGTCATTTTAGATTCACATAACGTCGTAGCGAAGCCCGTCTGTCGCCGTCTTGTTGGACATTGTATTAGTTGGCTCAATTGTTGGTAAACATGAGATACAGAATTTTCCCGCCGATTATGAGCAACAAAAGGATGCCGAAGGGTACCACTCTCATAAGAAAAACATTCTTCGGTGGAAGAGATGACATAGGTAAGGTGTAAAGTTTCAAGAAATGCATTTTGCTTTTACAGTCTGCTTTCCCACAAAAAGGGCACCAATTCCGGCTCCACAGCTCATTCCGCTCCTGATAAGTCCTGTTAATTTCGGCTTCGACAGAATCTTTGGCCTTTTCATTGTCGTTTTCAATCTTTGATTTTTCATGGTGTTCGGCCGTCATTTCTTTTTCGCCTTTTTCATCATTAGCTCTCGTCCAACATTATGATTGATCAGTTAGAGTAAGTTACCAATATAAGCAACCGATTACTTATATTGGTAATAAGTTAATTATATAGGGAACCGGCAATATTTGGTCAATCATTGCTTATAGAGGTAAATATTACTTAGCTCTTGCACGATGACCGAAGAATTGCGAGTCTTACTTGTGCAGAAAAAAAATGCAGGACGGATTTATTTTTCATCCAATACCTGCCTATGCACGGTCTACTGCCTGCAATCTTCTGCCTCTTCAGAACATAAGACAGATACTGATAAAATTGAAACTCCCGACTTCGGCATGCCGAAGTCGGGTAACCGCCGGATATCATACAACTGTATGGCCGGATTTTTCAAGCTGGCGTCATTTGTCGGTCACCCGCCCTACCCTCTAAACAGCTTCAGCTTCTATTGGGCGACACAATGACAGTCAGGATTTAAAGGAGGATACCAACTTCCTTCAGGTCAGCTTCAGCATTGTCTCCGCCACACTGTAGAGTGGTACCACGCCATCCACCTTGACCACATCCATCACGGCCTTGGGCATACCGAAAACAATCGAGGTCTCTTCCGACTCGACAATAATCCGCCCGCCTGCCTCTTTGATCGCTTGGGCGCCGACTGAGCCGTCCTTCCCCATGCCGGTGAGGACAAAGGCCAGCGCCTTGTTGCCGTACTGCTCGGCAGCCGCTTGGAAAAGTACATCGACTGACGGTTTATGTAACGTCCCTTCGGGCATTTGATCGAGGAAAATCCGCAAACTCCCATCAGCCGAGCGCTTCAGTTTGAGATGCCTGCCACCTGGGGCAATGTAGGCTGTGCCGGCAAGGGGGAGCTCATCGTCAACAGCCTCCTTGACAGTAATCAGGCTTGACCTGTTGAGCCGTTCCGCCAGTGAGGCGGTAAACCCGACCGGCATATGCTGAACTATAAAGATCGGCACCCTGAAAGATGCCGGCAGAGCGCTCAAGATTGCCTGCAGCGCCGGCGGCCCACCGGTGGAAACGCCGATAAATACCGCATCTGCCGGCGCTGAGGAACCGAGCGACTGCCTGACAGCGGGCAATACCACTGGAACCGGGAGATGGCAGATTTTTTTCAGGTCGATACGCGCGGCGACAAGAATTTTGGAGGTCAACTCCTGGAGCAGGTTGTTTAGCTCCATGGGACCACCGGCAGCAGTTTTGTCGATGAAATCTACCGCGCCGAGATCAAGGGCCTTGAGGGTCATTTCGCCCCCTTTGCCGGTCAGGGAGCTGAGCATCACTACCGGGGTCGGGCACTCCTGCATGATCCTCGCCAGTGCCGACAAGCCGTCAAGTACCGGCATCTGCACATCCAGAGTCACGACATCCGGGCGATGCTGCTTGATAAGGTCAATAGCCATGGCGCCGTCGGAGGCAACATCAATTATACTGATTTCAGGGCTGTTTTCGAACATCCTGATGATTGCCCGGCGGACAAAGGTGGAATCATCAACCACCAGAACCCTGATTTTGCTTGAGGTGACCTTTTTAACTGTCACTGATTAGTCCCTTTTCCGGTAGATGATAGCGCCCGGATGCCTTACCGGCTGATACCTGGTGGTGATTCTTGACAATGATTCGGAGTGACCGAGAAAAAGATGGCCATCGGGCACAAGCAGATCGGCAAAACTTTCAACGATTTTTCTGGTGGTATCTTCGCTGAAGTAGATAAACACATTCCGGCAGAAAATAACGTGGGCCGGGTCGAATCTGGCAAACGGCTCAAGACGGAGCAGATTCCCTTCTTCAAAAGAGGTGATCCTGCGCAGTGACTCCTTTACCTGATAGTTTTCCCCGCATATAGTGAAGTATCTTTCCATATACTGGGGTGAAGTCGCCTGAAACGCCCGTCCGGAATAGATCCCTTCCCGTGCCCTGGCAATCATCATGGGATCAATATCTATACCGGTAACCATGATATCCCAATCCCAGAGAAAATGTCCGGATTCAAGCAGCAGCATGGCAATCGTGTAGACCTCTTCACCGCTGGAGCAGCCGGCAGAGTAAATCCGGATCTTCTTCTGCCCTGCATGTTTCTTCCCCTCTTTAAGCAGCGGCAGAATATGCTCGCTCAGTACCTGCAGCTGGGCATCTTCACGGAAAAAATAGGTTTCGTTATTGGTCAGGATGGAGATAAGTTGTTGGTGCTCTTCACCTGCCCGGGGTGAATATTTCAGCCAGGCATAATAGTCTCTGAACGATTCCAGACGGAGATCTTCCAGCCGGGTCAAAAGACGCGTGGAGAGAAAACTTATTCGACTTTCGTCAATAACAAGACCGAACTCTTCGGCAACAAATTCTCTGAGAAGTCTGAACTCTTCCGGTTTCATAATCGATTTCATAAGTTAACTGTACTTCTCCATTGAGAGGGTTCTAAGGGCAAGCTCAGCTCTCTCTCTGACCTCAGCGTCGCTATCATTTTTTTTAACAGCAGTCAGTGTTTTCAGCAGCATCCCGTCGAAACAGAAAGCCAGCGAATCGATTGCCGCCAGCCTGATGGTTGTATTTGTATCTGACAGTAGTTCCATGAGCGGCTCAACGCTGCGTCTGTCGCCGATCTTGCCGATCAGATCTATCAGTCTCACCCGGATGTCAACGGTATAGTTTTTAAGCATGTGCCGGTGAAGCCAGGGGAGCGCCTGTCTGCCAAATTTGAGCAGTGAGACGAACACGTGCCGGCTCATCTCCATATCAGCCAGCTGCTGTACCAGCGCCGGGATAGCTGACACGGCGCGGATATCGCCCAGGACAAGAATCGCGTTTTTGCGGACCATATTATCCGGATCATGCATGGCTTCGATTAGCAGCGGAATCTCCCTGACACCGCCAAGCTTGCCCAATACATGTAAAACGGCTACCCGAACGCTCCAGTGGCTGTCTGCCAGGGCAGATTCAACCGCCTGGAGGGAATTGGTATCGCCAAGCTGGCCGAGAATCTCCACTGCCAGCCGCCTTAGGTCAGGCTCGGTGGAGTTCAAGTAATGACAGCGAATCAACTCTGAAGCAGAAGTTGCCGAGATTTTGCCGAGAGTCTCCAGGAGCGTATACTCAAGCCGCCGGGATAAGCCACCTTTTTGCAGATACTCCAAAAGAGCACTCTCGGCCCCCTTGGCGGTCATCATGCCGAGAGCCTTGATAATCGTATAATCAAGCTCTTCATCAGCGCCGCCAAGCATGGCAAGCAGATCTTCCACCAGCATGGGGGTGCGAAACTCGGCAATTGCCGTAACAGCAGCCACTCTGACAGCAATATCAGGATCAGCGAAGGCCTCACCGAGCCTGGGTACCGCCACGCCGGCCTTGCGGATACCGGCAGCTTTCATGGCAATTTTCCTGACTTCTGCATCCGGATCGTGCATGAATGCATCAAGAAGCGTTGCATCAACCTCTTCCTGCATATGACAAAGGAGCATGGCGCCCCGGCTTCTGCTTTCAACCGCTTCAGCAGCGGCCAGAGAAAGCAGAATTTCATGTAACGAAGCAGCCGGATAACACCCTAAAGCTTCCGCTGCGTTTATTGCGACAGTTAACGGCTGAGTCTCGACAATTTCAACGAGTCTCTGGAGATAAATCGCTGCCGGCAGACGCTTGGCGGCTTCAATTGCTTCCTGCTGCAGTTCCGGATTTGGCGAACGGAGAAATGAGTTTATCACCTCCGGAAATTCAAGTGAGCCCAGATTGCGCAGGCTCCGCAAGGCAACAATTTTCACATTGTCATTATCATCCGTAAGAGCGTCTACCAGGAGTTCCACGGCGCTTTGTCCCAGCGACAAGATTCCCGCCTCAACTACACCCAGCATGGAATCGTCCGCTAACAGTTTGAAAAAAACGCTCACTGCCGTTGCGTCTCCATACCAGCCAAGGAGCATGACTACAGCTTCCAGAACGGTTTTGTCACTGCTTTTCTCCAAAAGTGACAGCAGCTTCTTTGCACCTTCGTTATTGATGACATCTTTGAGATGATCCGGTTGGTGGTACTCTGCCAGACTGTTTTTATAACTGAGCAGTTCGATGGCAGCCCGATAGATCGCGACCATCGCCTTTGCCGTCTGTCCGGCAACAGCAATGTCCAGGTCGGGGAGCATTTTCCCAAGGGCCTGCAGAGCCCGCGGATCGCCTATCTGCCCGAGTGCATCGACTACCGCACCGGTCAGCATCTCATTATCCAGCAGCTCCAGAAGATGCGGCACAGCCCGATAGTCGCGCATTGCACCAATTGCGGTGATCGCCGAAAACTGAATCCAGAAATCACCCTTCAGCAGGTCAATGAGAGGCATGAGCGCCGACCGGTCACCAATCTTGCCAAGCGCCTCGGCCGCACTATGGCCAACATTCGGGTCATTGTCGCTCAGTGCCATAATCAGTGACGAAACCGCCCCCCTGTTACCGATATCACCCAGCATGACGCAGGCGAATATTCTTACCTCTTCATTTGCATCCAGCAGCAATTTGGCAAGATACGGCAGCGACTCCTTACCGTAGGCAACAAGAATATCCATGGCACCGTTACGAAAATCAGCCTTACTGTCATCGCGTACGCCACGCTCCAGCTCAGGATAGATGCGGGCAATTCCTGCGGACAGAAGCAGCTCTTTTGCGGCCAATCTGTGTTCGTGGTCATCGTCGGCTACGTAATTAAGCAGCTCTTCAAGGCTCTTTGCGGCAAGTGGTGAGTCAGGAGTGGCAATGCCATTATAGATGTCGGTCATAGGTTATTTTCGCCCCTTTTTTGATAAATAAGACAACCCGCCGCTGCAACCGGCAAAAACTCATGTTTGAAGAGGTGCAGCGGCTCCGCATCTCCCGTAAAAAGAAAGCCTCCGGGAAGCAGCAGCCGATAAAGAGTATCAACCAACTGCTGCTGGCAGGATGAAGCAAAATAGATCATCACGTTACGGCAAAAGATGATGTCAAAAGCGCCCAGTCCCTGGCTCCAGAAAGGACATTCGGACTTCATCAGCTCATCCAGATTCAAACGGGTAAAACGGACGATCTTTTTTATACGTTCCTGAACAACTGCTCCATCGCTGTCACTGATCATGAAGCGTTCCCGGTAGCCACCGGGCAGTTTCACAAGTTTATTATCTTCATAGTAGCCCTTTCTTGCTTCTTGCAGACAGTTGTCGCTCAGGTCACCCGCCACAATCTCCAGACTCCAGTCGTCATGGTTTTGGAGAGCGTCGAGAAGGGTCATGGCTATGGAATACGGCTCCTCACCACTGGAGCAGCCCGCCGAAAGGATCCTGATGCGCCTGTTTTCCGGAGTTGCCCGGCTCTCCAGCTGTCTGATGATACTGTTTTTCAGATAGTCAAATTGGGCGCAATTCCTGAAAAACGAGGTCTCATTAGTCGTAACCAGATTGAAAAGGTCAACCACTTCGCCCGGATTTCCCAGCAGAAATTTCCAGTATGCAGAAAAATCCGGCATCATCAGCTGCTGGAGGCGACCTTCAAGCCGCTGGCGCAGCACGCTGCGCTTGTGTCCGGTAAAGGATAGCCTGCTTTTTTCCTTGAGGAAATCGGCAATTCTGTCGAAATCTTTATCCATAGCTTCAAATGTACCTGTCATGTAAGACAATTGCCAGCTCCTGCTAAACTCTGAACGCCGCTACCATCCCGGCAAGATCAACAGCCTGTTGTGACAGGCTCATGGCGGCACTGGAAAGCTGTTCAACTGACGAAAGGTTCTCCCTGGTCAGATCGCTGATATTTTCCATGGCAGTAACCACCATCTCGCCCCCCTTCTTCTGCTCTGCCGTGGCAATGGCAACAGATTGGGTCATGGACGCCATGTTGTTCACTGCGGCGACTATCTGCCGTCCTGACAAAGACTGTTCTTTGGTGGCGATGCTCACCTGGCCGGTGACATTATTCATATTTTCAACTGCTATCCGTATCTGCCTGCTGCCGCCCGCCTGCTCCCTGGTCGCTACCGTCACTTCCTGGGTGATATGATTCATCCGCTCCACAGCCAGACGAATCTGCCTGCCGCCAAGTGCCTGTTCGCTTGCGGCATTAGCGACTACAGCTGTAGCCTGGTTCATTTTCTCAACCGCCCGCACAACCTGGCCGGACGCATTTGACTGTTCGCCTGTCATTCGGGAGATATCGGACATCAGCTTGCTGGTCCGCTCGATGCTGGCAACGATGCTTTCGATGGAGCCGCTGGCCACGGTGGTCAGCTCCATGGACGCCTTTGCTTCTTTTGAGGCTATCTCGCCGTATTTGACCGATTCTCCCGTGTCTGCCTGTACCTGGCGGATCACCTGGGCTATCTCTTTGGTCGCTACCATGCTCCGTTCCGCCAGTTTGCGCACTTCTTCGGCGACTACGGCAAAGCCTCTCCCCGCATCACCGGCTCTGGCCGCTTCGATGGCCGCATTCAGCGCAAGGAGGTTTGTCTGGTCGGCTATTTCGTTAATGACTTTGACGATGCTGCCGATCTCTTCGGAGCGTTTGCCAAGGTTGACGATGGAGGCGGAGGTTTTGTCGATGACTTCGGCTACCCGTGCCATTCCGGCTGCAGCCTGTTGTCCGGCTTTGATCCCGGCTGTCCCTTCTTTGGCGGCGCTCTTGGCTACGGTGTCGGCTTCTTCGACACTTTTGGCAACCTGTTTGATGGAGGTAGCCATCTCTTCGATGATGGCGGCGGAGTCACTGACTACTTTCTGCAGCTCCTGGGAGTTGCCGGCAACCTGGTCGATGGAGACGGTCATCTGTTCGATGGTGGAGGAGGTTTCGGAGACCGATGATGCCAGGTCTTCCGTACTCTTGGCTACTTTTTCGATGGAGACGGTCATCTGTTCGATGGTGGCTGAAGTCTCGGAGACGGAGGAGGCCATCAGTTCGGCGCTTTTAGCTACCTGTTCACTGGAGGCGCCCAGTTCCTGAACGGAGGAGGAGACTTCGTCAGCATTACTGGCCAGGGAGTCGGCGTTGCTGGCAACGGTCTGGATGGAGGCGGCCATCTGCACCATGGTGGCGGATGTTTCGTCCGAGGCGGATGCCTGGCTGTGGGCCGCTTTTGTCAGTTGGCCGGAGTTGGCTGATATCTGCCCCGCGGCGGTCGCGACCTGGCTGGAGGTGTCGCGAATGCCGATGATCATTTTCCGCAGACTTTCCGCCATATGCTTCATCGCCCCGAGAAGCTGGCCGACCTCATCGGTCGAGGTAACAACCACTTCAGCCACCAGGTCACCTTCGGCAAGCTTGTTGGCAGTCAGAACGGCGGCATTGATCGGGATGGTGATGCTGCGGGTAATGAGGACGCTGATCATTATGCAGAGGATAATTGCGACGACGATACCGACAATAACGATCATGGCAACATGCCTGGCCAGATCTGTCATGGTTTTTTCCTGGGCATCCATCCGCTGGTTGCTTTCATCGGCCAGCTCTTTTGCCGTGGTTTCCAGAGAGTGAACCTCTTTCTTGACCTCCGCCATCGCTTCGTTTGCTGCTGCCGGGGTGGTGATTTTACCGGTTTGTATCTGTGCGTACACTTTGGCAAAACCCTTTTCGTACTGTTCCTCTTCGCCTTTGATAGCGGCAACTTTTTCCTTCTCTTTTAGCAAAACCACTATCTTTTCAAGATCAGCTATTCTGAGCCCGGTATGCTGGTGTTGTTCCAGCCACTTGCCATGATACTCTTCAACCTTTACTTTATCTGAGATATTGAGAAAAATATCCTTCTCATAACGACGCATCCCAACTACGTTGGATCTCAGTCGCGATGCATATTCTGAAATTGATGCATCGCCTTTAAGCATATTGATGGTAGTAGTGGTGCTTTCGTTGACCCCCCAGTAACCGGTAAAGCCAACCAGCAAAATTAAAACAAGCATAACGCCGAATCCAATCCCCAAACGCGTGCCAATCTTAAGATTTTTCAACATGATTACGACCTCCATTTTTATAAAAAAACTGTTGTACCAGGTTAGTCAACATAACTGTCTCAACCGAGCAGCAGCGACTTATTCAGATCAAGAATAATAATGAGTCTGCCGTCAAGCTTACCGACACCTTTGATAAAGTTTTCATCAACACTTGTTGCCTCTTCAGGCATCTCTTCAACAACGTCTGATGAGATCTTGATAACCTGGGAAACACTGTCTACCAGCATGCCGAGCCGCTTCTCCTTAAGCTCTATAACTACTATCCGTTGGGCATCGCTGCTTTCTGCCTTTGGCAGGGCGAAGCGGGTACGCAGGTCCACTACCGGAATGATCTTGCCGCGCAGGTTGATGACCCCGCGCACATGAGCAGGAGCGCCTGGTACCGGAGTGATGTCAGTCGCCCGGATGATCTCCTGAACCGTGGCTATTTCGATGCCGTACTCTTCTTTTAAGAGCTGAAAGGTCACCAGGTGATAGATTGTTGCCTTACTCCCTTTAAGCTCTGCGCTTACAACCTGATCACTTTCACTCTGGGCCTTGTCGATAAACTGGCTGAGGATATCCTCTGCAAGTCCCGAACTTGGAAGGTGAATTTTGTTAGTATCTGCCATGGCCACAAACTCCTTTGCTTTTTTGTTATGTATTGGCAACTGACTGCTGGTTATTAAGGTTTTTCAGTTGAGATAAAATCGAGCTGATATCAACGATCATGGCGATACTGCCGTCACCAAGCACGGTGCCGCCCGAGATGCCGGGGAGTTCGCCCAGATAATCATCAAGAGCTTTGATGACTATCTCCTGTTGTCCAAGCAGTCTGTCAACCACCAGACCGCCACGTTTTTCGCCACTGCCGACAACGACGACATATTCCTGTTCTCTGGCCGCGCCCTGTTTGATGGTGTAGAAGTTATCCAGACGGCAGATCGGCAGGAGGTGATCGCGCAGATTGATAACTTCGGTGGCGCCGATCTGATGGATTTCGTCAGTTCTTATCCTGATGCTCTCCAGAACCCCTGATAGCGGAATGGCAAAGGTCTCGCCACCGACATCAACCATGAGAGCGGTTATTATGGCAAGGGTAAGGGGGAGCTTGATAGTGAATCTTGTGCCACGGCCCGGCTGGCTGGCTATGTCGATCATGCCGTTGAGAGCAGTAACTATTTTTTTAACAACGTCAAGACCGATGCCGCGACCGGAGGTCTCCGTGACTTCACTGCTGGTGGAAAAGCCGGGTAAGAAGATAAGCTGAAGGGCTTCCTGGGGTGAGAGCGCCATGGCTTCTGCTGGTGTTATTACCCCTTTGGCGACTGCTGAGCGGCGGACGGTGTCAGGATCGATCCCTTTGCCATCATCGGCTACGGCTATAACGATGTGGTTGCTTTCGTGACTGGCACTGAGAGTGAGAGTGCCGGCGGCAGTTTTACCGGCAAGACGGCGCTCTTCGACACTTTCGATACCGTGATCAGCGGCGTTTCTAATCAGGTGGAGAAGCGGTTCGCCAATTTCGTCAATTACCGTTTTGTCCAGCTCGGTCTCTTCGCCTTCAAAGCGCAGCAGTATCTCTTTGCCGGTTTTTTGCGAGTGATCTCGAACCAGCCGCTGAAACCGCTGGAAGACGCTTTTGATCGGGAGCATCCGGGCTTTCATGATAGCTTCACGCAGGTCTGTGGAGCTTTTACCGATATGTTGACTGATTTCGCTGAAAGATTCCAGGAGCGAGCGGTCGGTGAGTTGTTCCTGTAAACGTTTTTCCATGGCAACCAGTGATGTCCGGTGGATTACCAGTTCGCCGACCAGATTAAGGAGTTCGTCAAGTTTTTCAAAGCCGACTTTGAGGGTATTGCTTTTTTGGGTGATATAGGCAAGGTCTTCACTTTTGGCTTTGAAAGTCGACTGGTGCAAAGCTCCACTCTGTTCCCCGCTTGTTGCTGTCTGGCTGAATAAGAGCATCTCCAGAGACATCATCTCATCGCTGAAATCAAGGTGAGCTTTGTGGTCGGCTGCCAGCAGGGTAAAGTTAACTCTCAGGGCGGAGATTGCCGAGTAGAGCAGTTCAAAGACCGCTGCCGACAGGGGAATTACCCCTTCCTGAATTTTGTTGAGGGAGCTTTCCAGCTGGTGCACATACTGCTGCACCGGCGTAAACCCCATCATCCCGGAATTCCCTTTAAGGGTATGAAGGTTGCCCAAAAGAAGCGTCATCAGCGTTTCATCTACAACGCCTTCTCCGGACCGTTTCTCCAACTCCATGAGTGCTACTTCCACTGCTTCAAGATGGCCGTTGGCGTCTTCCAGAAATTCTTCAATCAGAGTCGATATGTCCATGACATTATCCAAAACCATTCACCTCTCTATGAGCGTATCAATTGGCGCAAATACTAATGACTGTGATTTATAGCGAAGATTTTCTCAATCAGCGCATGCAGTTCTGACGGGTGAAAAGGTTTTTTCAGGTAGCCTCTGGCACCAAGCTTGAGCCCTCTGATTGTGTCTTCTTCCTTACCTTCCGTACTGATGATTATCACCGGTATCCTGGCAACAATCCCGAGCGGAGAAGCCTTTTCCATGAACTGGACTCCGTTCATGACCGGCATGTTTATATCGAGCAGAATCAGATCGATATCCTTTTGCTGGGCAATAACATCCAGAGCCTCCTGACCGTTCATTGCATCAGCAATCGCACAGCTGTAACGATTCATTACCAGGCGGTACATTTGATGAATTAAGGCCGAATCATCTACTACCAGAACTTTTTTAAGCATAATCTCCTCCGCTTTACTGAAATCTGAGATTTAATTAATTCATTTATTTAAAAAGCATTGAAGCGAAACAGTCTCTGTCAACAGTTCCTGACCGGTATTCCGATGTCTGCAACGACTTTTAACAGCGTTCTGATTTCAATTGGTTTACAGAAGAAATGACGGGCGCCGCGGTTGTATGCTTCAGTTTCTATTTCAGGAGTTCCGAAACCGGTCATGATGATGACTTCCGTAGGATAATTCTTCTTGATATAGCTGAGTAGTTCCAGACCCTCGATACCGGCTATGCCGGACATCCGGATATCGGCGATAACCAGGTCGAAATGATCCTCGGCAAGGGCGTTCTCAGCCTGCTCTATTTCGTTACAGGCAAGCACTTCGACACCCTCGATCTGGAGAATATATGAGAGGCTGAGAAGGATTGCCTGCTCATCATCTACTATCAGGATTTTTTTCACCGGAGTTGCAGTCATTGTGTCTCCTTTACATTTTTTGTTTTAATCAGCAGGCTCAGGCTACTCTGAATGCTGAAACCATGGCTGACAGATCCAGAGCCCGCTCAGTCAGGCTACCCGCATCCCTGGCAAGCTCTTCTACTGAAATGAGATTTTCGCGGGAAATATTGCTGATATTTTCCATGGCCGCTACAACCATCACCCCACCCTTTTTCTGCTCTGCCGTAGCAATGGCTACTGACTGGGTCATGGCATTCATACTGTTCACCGCAGTAACTATCTGTCTGGCTGACAACGACTGCTCTCTTGTGGCGATGCTTACCTGGCCGGTAATATGGTTCATATTCTCGACGGCAATGCGTATCTGCCTGCTGCCGCCCGCCTGCTCCCTGGTCGCTACCGTCACTTCCTGGGTGATATGATTCATCCGCTCGATAGCAACCCTTATCTGCCGTCCTCCAAGAGCCTGTTCGCGCGCAGCGTTGACAACAACGGCTGTAGACTGGTTCATCAACTCCACCGCCCGCACAACTTGACCGGACGCTTTTGACTGTTCACCGGTCATTCGGGAGATATCGGACATCAGCTTGCTTGTCCGCTCGATGCTGGCAACGATGCTTTCGATGGAGCCGCTGGCGACGGTGGTCAGCTCCATGGATGCCTTTGCTTCTTTTGAGGCTATTTCGCCGTATTTGACCGATTCGCCCGTGTCTGCCTGTACCTGGCGGATCACCTGGGCTATCTCTTTGGTCGCTACCATGCTCCGTTCCGCCAGTTTGCGCACTTCTTCGGCGACTACGGCAAAGCCTCTCCCCGCATCACCGGCTCTGGCCGCTTCGATGGCCGCATTCAGCGCAAGGAGGTTTGTCTGGTCGGCTATTTCGTTAATGACTTTGACGATGCTGCCGATCTCTTCGGAGCGTTTGCCAAGGTTGACGATGGAGGCGGAGGTTTTGTCGATGACTTCGGCTACCCGTGCCATTCCGGCTGCGGCCTGTTGTCCGGCTTTGATCCCGGCTGTCCCTTCTTTGGCGGCGCTCTTGGCTACGGTGTCGGCTTCTTCGACACTTTTGGCAACCTGTTTGATGGAGGCGGCCATCTCTTCAATTATGGCGGCGGAGTCACTGACTACTTTCTGCAGCTCCTGGGAGTTGCCGGCAACCTGGTCGATGGAGACGGTCATCTGTTCGATGGTGGAGGAGGTTTCGGAGACCGATGATGCCAGGTCTTCCGTACTCTTGGCTACTTTTTCGATGGAGACGGTCATCTGTTCGATGGTGGCTGAAGTCTCGGAGACGGAGGAGGCCATCAGTTCGGCGCTTTTGGCTACCTGTTCGCTGGAGGCCCCCAGCTCCTGGACGGAGGAGGAGACTTCATCAGCATTACTGGCCAGGGAGTCGGCGTTGCTGGCGACGGTCTGGATGGAGGCGGCCATCTGCACCATGGTGGCGGATGTTTCGTCCGAGGCGGATGCCTGGCTGTGGGCCGCTTTTGTCAGTTGGCCGGAGTTGGCTGATATCTGCCCCGCGGCGGTCGCGACCTGGCTGGAGGTGTCGCGAATCCGGCCGACCATCTCACGAAGATTCGCCACCATCGCGTTGAGTGCCACAGCCAGTTCTCCCACTTCGTCCTTGCTTTTAACCTCCAACCTTCCGCTAAGATCCCCCTCGGCAACCGCCTTTGCAAAAGCTACCCCTTTGACAACTGGACCGGTAATGGAGCGGGTAATGATGATACAGATCACTATGCCGATAACTATGGCAACAATACTGAGAACAATTGCTGCAATTCTGGTGCTGGTTGCATTTTTCAACATTTTATCTTCCGAGAGCAGGTTCTTCTTGCTGATTTCATTCATTGCAGCTAATTGAGTCTGGATTTTCAGGAGATTTGGCTGAGTCACGGTTGAGAAAATCTCTTCTGCCAGCTTCTTGCCTGCAAGAGAGTTCTTCTCCTTGACATAGCTGCTTTTTATCTGAATCGCAGAGTCGTGCAGCTTGCGGTGTGGCTCTTCAATTGTGGCAAGGGGCTCTTTAAGGGCCGGCACAAGGCTTTCAGCAGCGGTGCGCGCCTTGGAGTAATACCACTTCCCGAAACCGCATTTGGTATGATCAGTTTCAACTGTCAGCTCCGCTACATGCTCATCAAGAAGAAACATGCTGACATTTTTAACCCAATTAAGATGATCTACCTCTCTTTGCAGCAGTTCACTCCGCAGGCTGTTGCCGCTGATAACTTCGTGCCCTTCCTTGACAACTGAAGAAAGACCTTTTATCGACCAGAGACTGATGAGTAGCAGCAGAAAAAGGACAGAAACGATACCGGTCGCAACTTTGAGCCATAATCTGAAATTGTTCCACCCCATCGACATTCTCCTTTTTAAATAGTTATCCCTGATTACGCCGCTGCTGCTGAGCCGACTTGATCTGCCGGACTCAGATCTTGAATGCTGAAACCATGGCCGAGAGATCGACCGCCCGCTCAGTCAGGTTTTTTGCCGCCATTGAGAGCTCTTCAACCGAGCACAGGTTCTTGCGGGTTGTATCGCTG
This sequence comes from uncultured delta proteobacterium, assembly GCA_963787125.1. Classification (GTDB taxonomy): domain Bacteria; phylum Desulfobacterota; class Desulfuromonadia; order Geobacterales; family DSM-12255; genus VEOV01. Next base: position 17,791 of record CAWBBV010000012.1, on the reverse strand, counting down.
ATACTCTCCATTGCCGTTGCGATCATGCTGCCCCCCATCTTCTGTTCAGATGTCGCAATAGCTACAGACTGAATCATCAAATTCATACTGTTCACTGCCGCCACAATCTGCCGGGCGGAGAGGGACTGTTCTCTGGTCGCAATACTGACCTGACCGGTCACATGGTTCATATTCTCCACAGCACCTCTTATCTGTCTGCCACCGGTTGCCTGTTCCCGGGTTGCAATGGAAACCTCTCTGGAGATATGATTCATCCGCTCGATTGCGATTCTGATCTGACGTCCGCCAAGAGCCTGTTCCCGTGCTGCATTGGCAACTATTTCTGTGGATTGACTCATTCTCTCAACAGAACTGATCACCTGGGTGGTGGCAATTGACTGTTCAGCAGTCATCCGTGAAATATCAGAAAGCAGGTTACTGGTGAGGGCAACGCTTGAGGCTATCCGCTCAAAAGCGCCACCAGCCATAGTTGTCAGCTCCATTGAGGCTTTGGCCTCATCAGAAGCTATCTCTCCGAGTCTGACTGATTCAGTGGTGTCGGCCTGCACTTTGCGAATAACTTCGGCTATCTCATTGGTAGCCGCCACACTCCGTTCGGCAAGTTTCCTGACCTCTTCAGCAACAACAGCAAACCCTCTGCCGGCATCCCCTGCCCGTGCCGCTTCAATAGCGGCATTAAGCGCCAGAAGATTTGTCTGATCGGCGATCTGGTTAATCACCTCAACGATATTGCCAATCTCCTCGGAACGCTTGCCAAGAGTGATGATTGACTCTGAAGTTTTCTCAATAACCGCTGCTACCTTGATCATGGCAGCAACTGCCTGCTCACCGGCCTGTTGGCCGGCATACCCCTCTTTGGCGGCCACTTTGGCAGCCTTGTCGGCCTCATCGACGTAAGTATTTACATGCATAATTGACTCAGCCATCTGGGAAACAACTGTTGACGACTCCATCACGACAGTTCGCAACTCCTGGGCATTGCCGGCAACCTGATCGATTGAAACTGTCATCTGCTCAACTGTTGAGGATGTTTCCGTTACAGATGAAGCAAGGTCTTCGGAACTTCTGGCAACTTTCTCGATAGAGATGGTCATCTGTTCAATTGTTGCCGAGGTTTCTGCGACAGAAGAGGCCATCACTTCTGCACTCTTTGCCACCTGATCGCTGGATGCTCCAAGTTCATGTATTGATGATGAAACCTCGTCCGCATTACTTGCCAGTGAATCAGTGTTGGTTGAAACAGTCTGGATTGATGCCGACATTTGCACCATTGTTGCAGAGGTCTCATCTGTAGCGGATGTCTGATTTTGCGTCGCTCTTTCAAGTTGCGCACTGTTTTCAGCAATATCCTCAGCTGTCATAGCAACGAATTTAGCCGCAGTACCTATACTTTCGATCATGTTTTTGAGGTTTGCCACCATGCCGTTCAGAGCAGTTGAGAGTTGCCCGATTTCATCGTCTGCAACAACTCTTACTGAGCTGGTAAGATCACCAGACGCAACTGTCTGAGCAAATTTGACGGCACGTTGTAAGGGGAGAGTCACCATTTTGTTTGCAAAGAAATTGAGCAGTATAATCAGGATTGCGGCAATGGCAAGACTGGCGATAATAATATAGTTGCGGAGCTTGACCGCATCACTCAACAATTCGTCCGTATAAGCGCCGGCAGCAATGATTGTGTGCCATTCATCATAACTCAGGTAAGATACTATCTTCTCCCTGGCGACCGTTTCTCCCAACTCCTTGTTAAGCCATGGATAGACAATGATCCCGTTTTTCTTTGTCAGAATCTCCTTGATGAATTCATTGCCGGCATCATCCCTGGAATCGAGGATATTTTTACCTTCAAGGGCTGGATGGATGAGCAGAGAGCCGTACTTGGCACCCTCCTGACTGTTGAGAGCGTAAATATAGCCGGTTTTCCCTATTTTTATGGCTTTGAGCTTTTCTTTCAGATACTTGAAGCCGTCAGTCATATCGTAGCCGACAAAAAGAATTCCGATGACTTCGCCGTCTCCCCGTCTTACAGGAAGATATTTTGTGGAATAGTCCTTACCGAACAGTGTTGCCCGGCCAAGATAACTTTCACCTTTCAGCAAGGATACATAGCCGGGGTGCTGCTTCCCCAGAGTTGTACCGACAGCGCGGGTGCCGTCCTCTTTTTTCAATGAAGTGGATATCCGGACAAAATCATCACCGCAGCGGACAAAAACAGTTGCAGCACCACCAGTCATTTTGCTGAACCTGTCAACCTCTTCAAAATTAAGATTAACCACCTTTGCGCCGCACTTAAGTTGTGGAGTTGTCAACGTACCGACTTTTACCGACTTGGCGGTTTCTATGGAAAATCCTCCAGGGAAATTTGCCAGGAAAACATTGGCGAGTTTTTCAGTGCTGACATTGACGTCATTGCTGTAGACTTCAAGGATGTTTTTGGCGCTTATGACCTGGCTGGTCAGATCTTCCTTCATCCGCGTCTCAAGAATCTTTGCAGTAAAGCTGACAATAAATAAGGTAAATCCGGCCATAAGGATAAGAACAATCACGGCCTCAATGATGCCTAGTTTCTTACCGATTGAATAATTCAGGAAGTGCCCGTTTTTCATGATAACCATCCTATTCATAAGCTATTTACTGATTAGTGGATTGAAACAATTTCCAGTGCTTTTCTTGCTGGAATCAGTTCGTTAACGCACCTATTCTGCTTATCACGCGGGGATTTATTACATGAATCAGTTACGTACCGGTATTCCCAGCTCAAAAACCTTCACAAGCAGCTGTTTTATCTCCAACGGCTTTTTGAAGTAGAAGCAGGCGCCACGTTTATAGGCTTCAGCTTCAATTTCAGGTGAGCCAAACCCCGTCATTATCATGACATTCGTCGAGAAATTTTCCTTTATATAGGTCAACAGTTCCAAACCTTCGATACCGTTCACGCCGGACATCCTGATGTCGGTAATCACCAGATCAAAGTGCGAGTTAGCCAGAGCCTCTTCGGCCTGCTCTATTTCATTGCAGGCAATGACTTCAACACCCTCAGTCCTGAGTAGATAGGAAAGTGAAGTAAGTATTGACAGCTCGTCGTCAACAATCAGAATTTTTTTAAGTGAATTTGGCATAATATACTGCTCCTTATTATCTATACTTAATAAGAATCAGTTAGCAGTTAGCGTGCCAAAGAATTTATTGGATTTTGTTGTGCGATTACGGATAGTTATTAAGTGCAGGAACATGCAGGGGCTGGATAGTGTCCGGAATCAGGACAGTTATACGGGATAAAATTTGAATTTGTAGGGATGATGTTGCAGCAAAACAGGAAAACAGTCTAAACCGAAAAAGTCGAACAGATGAAATAAATACAAAACTTTGTAAAAGCAGCTACTTTGGCTACCAAGACTGGTGTTATCCGTGGCCTCACTTTATCGTGATGCTGAATCTTATGGCTGGTGTCCGGAAACCGGACATGAACGATTACTGTACAGCGGAATTAGTTTTTTTCAATTTAACCAGGAGAGTTGAGCGACTGATACCAAGAATGGCGGCAGTACGGGAGTGGTTATTATCGGTCCACTGGAGAGCAGCCTTGATATGATCATTTTCAATCTGCTGCAGGGATGGAAACTCAGCTGCGCGATTGTTAACCGGGGGCAGTGAAGTGCTGCTCCGCATTTCAAGAGGGAGATGCTCCAGAGCAATTTCGTGATTTTCAACAAGGATCAGGGCGCGTTCAATAACGTTTTTCAGCTCACGGACATTTCCCGGCCAGCGGTATTTTGTCAATGCCTCCATAAACTCTCCGGTCATTCTGATTCTGCTTTTACCCATCTCCTCGCTCAGGGATCTGATGAAGTGCTCAGCGAGAACAATAATATCCCGGCCTCTTTCCCGCAATGGGGGGACAGTAAGCGGCAGGATGTTAATCCGGTAAAAAAGGTCTTCACGAAACAGTCCTTTTTTCACCATCTCCCCCAGATCCCTGTTGGTCGCGCCAATAAAGCGGGCGTTACTTTTCAGGTCTGCGACCCCCCCAACACGGCGATAAACTCTGGTATCTAGCACTTTCAGCAGCTTTGCCTGCACTGACAACGGCATTTCGGCAAGTTCATCAAAGAAAATAGTGCCGTTATCTGCAATTTCAAAAAGTCCCTTCTTGATTTTTGAGGCATCGGTAAATGCACCCTTTTCGTGGCCGAAGAGCTCAGATTCCAGCAGGGTTTCGGAAAGTGAGGCGCTGTTGATTTCGACAAACGGCCCCGATAACGGACTCTGTTGATGGATGGCTGTAGCCACGAGTTCTTTACCTGAACCGGATTCGCCCAAAATAAGTACAGGGGTTGAACGGTTTTGGGCAAGGAGCGAAATAAGTCTGTGGATCCGGTTAATTTGAGGAGAGATGCCGATAATACTGGTAGGCAGTCCCCCCTGTCCATGGAGATTACGGCAGTGAAGCAGCTCATTTTTGAGCCGTAACCGCTCTTCAATGCTCTCCAGTACAAGGGCTAAATGATTGAGGTCAAAAGGCTTGGGGAAAAAGTATTCGGCCCCCTGCTTCATCAGCATGACAGCTTTGTCAAGTTCAACATAGGCGGTCATCATGATGACAGAGGAGCCGATTTCAGGAGAGATCAGCAGCGGCAGCAGCGATTCGCCGTCACAGTCCGGCAGTCGTTTATCAAGAAAGACGATATCAGGGCAGGATGACCTGGCAATTTCGAGACCATCGGAACCGTTGGCAGACTCAAGAGTTTCATAGCCTCTGCTCTTGAGAAAATGACCGAGAGAGAGCCTGATACCAGGCTCATCGTCGATAATTAACGCCTTCATCACTCATCACCGCCAAAAGGGAGTTTAATTGTAAACGTTGCACCTACTTCCGGGTTGTTACACGCTTCGAGAGAGCCACCGTGAGCCTCAATGATGTTCTTGCAGATTGACAACCCAAGACCGGTGCCATTTTTCTTGGTGGTATAAAAAACTTCAAAGATCTTCTCCATTGCCCCGGGGGAGATTCCGGTACCACTGTCAATAACAGAGATAATTACCCCACCGACCCCCTCTTCAATGTTCAGATCAACAAATGAATTATCAGGAGAAGCTTCCATGGCGTTTTTAACCAGATTAATAACTACCTGCTCGAGTTTTTCAAAATCAGCGTTAAGCGGAATTTTCTCCGCATAAGTTGTTTTTCTGATGATGAGCCGCTCGCTATGTGGGATTGCCTCCAACACCCGGAAAGACTCAGTAATAACACTATTCAGATCAATATTTTTTCTCTGGAGGCGTAACTCTCTGGTTGAATCAAGAAGTTCTTCAACAAGATCATTCAGTCGCTTCGACTCTTTCAGCATGGAATTCATGAGCTCTTTCTGGGCAGGCGTCAACATCAGCTCCATGGCAAAAATCTGGGCAACAGTTGTCATGGCAAACAGCGGATTGCGCATTTCATGGGCAACATTTGCAACCACCTCGCCCATGGCAGAAAGACGCTCTTTATGCCGCAACTGCCGCCGGATTTTGATAATCTCAGTCAGATCCTTAAAGTTGATAATATAGCCATCAGACCCCTTGTAACCACCCTGCAGATCAAATTTTGCAAAACCTACCACCTGTTTGCGGTCGAACAGTTTAACCGGTATTTCACCATCAGAAATTCCGCTAAGCAGTGCAGCGTGCAGTTCAGGGCAGATATCAGCAAGATTTTTACCTGTGTGTGCTTCAGAAGGTTCACCTGATAGTTCAGCTACATAATGATTAAGCATCAAAATCTTATAGTCACGATTGACGACGATTATGCCGCTCTTCAGGTTTGTGAATACTGACTCAACGAAATAGTTACGGGTATCAAGTTGCTGAGCAAGGGAGTAAAGCTCTTCCACGCGGCTCACCTGCTCAGAGATATCCTGGACAACACACACATGGCTTGTACAGAGATCATCCACAAAAGTAATCGGTCTTACAGAGTGCTCTGAAGGAAAATAAGACCCGTCTTTTCTCTTCATGCGATAGGTTGTCTCGAAAAAACCTTTGTCTTGATAAGACTTTGTCATCATTTCGCCAAATTTCAGGTACATCTCATTATCAAGGTGCAGAATTGATGTTTTCGCCCCGATCATTTCCTCACGGCTATAGCCGAACATCTTTTCTGCCGAGATATTAAGATCAATAATTTCTCTGTTCTCACTGGAAACAATAAATACTGCTTCTTTGATTGTGGCGAAAACTCCTTTTAAGAGTTCGTGGGAGTCACTGATCGTACTGGTTGACTGGGGCATCAACATCTACTCACCCCCACTGCATCTGCTGAGATCAATCATGTTGATATCGCGATGATACCTGGTTGTTGCAACAGATGTAGCCTCCGACAGCTTGGCGGTGATTTCGGCTATTCTGCCTATTTCAACCTGAACTGCGGCAACAATCTCTTTTACTTTTTCACCGGTATCCTCCCGCAGCAACAGATGAAGATAAGCGTTCACAGTCGTAAGCGGGTTGTTAATTTCATGACAGAGTGTCACGGTCATCTCCTTGAAGACGGTCATGCGCTCCAGCACAAGAGCATCATGCCTGGATTTTCTCGCTCCCAAGTGTGCCCTGATCCTGGCAAGTAGCTCAAGCGGGAGTACCGGCTTGACAACATAATCATCCGCGCCGGCCTCAAAACCTTTTACCCTTTCATCTTCAGAGTCGAGAGAGGTAATGAAAATTATCGGAATTTCTTTGGTATTCTCGCTGTTTTTTAAGGTTCTACAAGCTTCGAAACCATCCATAATCGGCATATTCACATCAAGCAGAATAATATCCGGGGGGCTCAATTCAATGGCTGCAAGTGCTGAGATGGCGTCATCCATTAATTCGATCAGAAATTCCTTACCCAAAATAGCAGCAATAACTGTCTGGGCAGCCTTGCTATCATCAACAATCAAAACTTTATCCATAACTTCCCCTTACGACAAATCGTCACAGCAAATTAATATAAACAATGGCTAACAATAATCAACCGTTAAAACGGCTTTATGATTTTTTTATGTTCTTTCAGTCTTTTAAGCCGCTTTCTCGCAGGATTCCTTCTGCTCCACGCCTGATAAAAATGTCCAAGCCAGATCATGAAAATAATTGCTGCCAGAATGGCAAACAGATAGTGCTCATATTTTTTGGCCTCAGAGCCGACAAACAGAGTTGCGCTCTTACCAAAAATGTACCCGGCAAGGGTAAAAATTATCGACCAACTGAAAGCGCTTAAGATATTAAGCCAGAGAAATCTGCTGCCGGGGAAAGGCGTCATCCCGAGAATTATCGGCAGAACAATGCGGAAACCGTAGGTAAAGCGAGAGGTAAAGGCGACAAGATTGCCGTAATTTTCTATAAGCTTCAGCCCTTTACGGAGTTTTTTAACAAGAAAATGCGAATGACTTAAGAGATATTTGCCTTTAATCCGGCCCAGATAGAAATAGAACTGATCACCACAAAAAGCCCCGGCAAAGGCAGTTGCCATAACACCAGGCAGTGTAAAATAACCTTCAAAAGCGAGAAAACCGGCGAAGATAAGTCCGGCCTCACCTTCGAGGAATGTCCACAAAAAGAGAACCCAATAACCGTGAACAGCCAGATACTCTCTTAAGAACTCCTGCACTATACCTCCGCAGAAACCAGATGGTTTTAAAAAGTTCAAAAAATAGGCCGCCAATGTGGCGGCCTACTCGCTTGCTAACATATGGTCAAAAATTACTATTTTCTTATGTTGTAGAAAACGTCCTTACCTCTGAAAATAGCGGTTGCATCAAGTTCATCCTCTATTCTGAGAAGTTGATTGTATTTGGCAACCCGATCAGTTCTGCACAAAGAACCGGTCTTGATCTGCCCGGCATTGACGGCAACAGCAAGGTCGGCAAGAGTTGTATCTTCAGTCTCGCCGGAACGGTGCGAGATAACGCAGGTGTAACCGGCGCGCTTCGCCATTTCGATTGCGTCGAGTGTCTCAGTCAGAGTACCAATCTGGTTAAGTTTGATCAGAATAGAGTTGGCAATCCCTTTTTCAATACCTTCTTTCAATATTTTAGGATTTGTCACAAACAGGTCGTCACCAACTATCTGGATTCGCTTGCCAAGACGTTCTGTAAGCAGTTTCCAACCGTCCCAGTCGTTTTCAGCCATGCCGTCTTCAATGGAGATAATCGGAAACTTGTTAACCAGATTCTCGTAGAAATCAACCATCTGCTCAGCAGTTTTCTTGGGTTCAGCTTCATTTTCCAGAGTATACACACCAGCCTTGAATAGTTCGGAGGAGGCCACATCAAGGGCGAGCAGTACCTCTTCACCAGGTTTGTAGCCGGCTTTAACGATGGCTTCCATGATGACTTCCAAAGCTTCTTCATTTGATTTGAGATTTGGAGCAAAGCCCCCCTCATCGCCGACAGCAGTATTATAGCCTTTCCCTTTCAGCACGCCTTTGAGAGCATGAAAGATCTCGGCTCCCATGCGAAGAGCTTCCGCAAAAGAGTCTGCCCCGACCGGCATTATCATGAATTCCTGAATATCCACATTATTGTCGGCATGAGCGCCACCGTTAATGATATTCATCATCGGCAGCGGCAGCTCTTTGGCGTTGCAGCCACCAATATACTGATAAAGGGGAAGCCCTGCTTCTTCTGCAGCAGCCTTGGCAACAGCCAGTGAAACCCCGAGGATTGCATTTGCGCCCAGCTTGCTTTTGTATTCTGTACCGTCAAGATCGAGCATTTTCTGATCAATCCCGATCTGGTCTGTAACTTCCATCCCGGCAATTTCAGCCGCAATGATCTCGTTGACATTGTCGACGGCCTTGCGAACACCTTTACCGAGGTATCTGGATTTGTCGCCATCTCTCATTTCAAGAGCTTCACGTTCGCCTGTGGATGCCCCGGACGGGACAGCTGCGCGCCCCATCACTCCGGCTTCAGTGAAAACCTCAACTTCAAGCGTCGGGTTACCCCTGGAATCAAGTATTTCCCGTGCATAAATATCAGTAATCTGGCTCATCTTTACCCCCTTTTATTAGTTTAACTTCTGTCGCCACGGACAGATATATGAAAGTTTATTTACAAATCCTTATATCACAGGGCGGGAAAAATGAAAGAACAATCCCTGCCGGTGCTACTTCAGTAAGTCGTTGATTCTTTCCATATCGGCTCCCACAACCATCTGACCATTTATGTAGAAGGTCGGTGTGCCGTCAATACCGAGTGTACGGGCGAATTCCATGTATTCGGCGGCTTGAGCTTTAACCTCTTTACTGTATTCGGTTGCAGTTGCAGGTAGTGGTTTCCCCTCCATCATCTCGTGATAAGCACTCTCCTGATCCTTCGAGCTGAGGATGTAATGAACCTTGGTGATGGCATTAGGGTGCGCCATTGGCGTTAGAAATACATAGCGGGTAATATCTGTTCGACTCTTCAGCGCCTCCGATGCACGGCGGCAGTAAGGGCAATCCGGGTCAGTAAACTCTATGACCTTTTTGGGACCGTTGCCAACTTTCACGGCCTTGTCAAGTGGCAGATCCTTGAGCTTTTCCTGTGCCTTTGCTTGAAGTTTCGTCTTTAATTCCCGTTTCTTTTCACCGGTCAGGTTCTGTCCGGTCAAAGTACGAATTTCACCGACTAAAAGCAGATCCTTTTCAGGATAAAAGTAAAAAATATCCTGTCCGGCAACGACCTCGTAAAGACCCTTGATTTCACTTGCAGTGATACTGTCTATCTTGATTTGCGGAAATGCCTTTTTTAAGGCAGCTTCAGGCTTGGCAGCCAAGGATGCGGCCTGAAGCTGGGAAACAGCGAATATTATGAATACTGCAGTGGCGAAAAGTATTTTTTTCATATCTTCCCCTTTTTTGATGAACAGTAGTCAGTAGAAGTGCTTTTATGCTGACTTCTGAATACTGACCACTTAGTTTATTTTCTATAAACCGGATTCTGGCCGATTACCTCGACAACCGGCCCGTCTTCCAGCTCTTCGTGGTTACCGGTATCATCCTCATACTCACTCTCACCCACTGCCCAGGCGTAAACCTTCTGCGAATCCATTAATACCGGGTCTTCAGGAGTATCAAACATCCTGTTCTGCATCACCTCATCAAAAAGCCCTATGCAGCCGTGTGAAGCGGGGCGACCCGGGAGGTCGCGGGCATGAAGCCAGTAAGCCACTCCATCAGGGGCAATATAAAAGCGCATCGCATTGTCCATCGGATACTGCTCTTCGTCATCATCTGTTTTATAAAGCGATGACGTATGATATTTGTGGCGGGCGGTTATTCTGAAAATTCCGGTTGGCGATTCAAAATCTGTCCGCCCGGTAGCCGCAGGATTCGAAAACTTCAGCTTGCCATATTCATATGCCCCGAGCCACTGTTCTGTCAAGCTCACCAGAATATATTTTTCATGGCGCCTGGCAGGTTCGTATACCGTCGGCAAGGGGGAGTAGTTCCTGATGTCATCCATGTTGTCCGGAACCTTGATAGTCATTCCGGGATAAACATGACGCCTGTCTATCCGGTTGAATCTGGCAACCAGCTGCCAGTCCCTGCCGAAGATGGATTCAAGGGTGTCATTGGGCTTTATGAACAGTCCATGCCACTTCATGTTTTTCTGGCTGGGATACTCAACCCTTGTCAGATCCTCTTTGGCAGGATCAAGAGGATTTGCGCCGGGCTCAGATGCATTGGAGGGATTGTAGAGAGTTATTGCAGAGATAATCAGCAGAAGAACAGCCCCCTGCAGCAATCTGTATATCTGATATCGCGTCATTAACAGGCAGCTGACAGGGGCTGTACAAGAGAGTTGCTAACAACTTCATCAACCGCCGAGTAGGGGTCCACAGACCTTGTCGCCATTCCGGCAACTATCCGGCTCATATTCCCGTCTTCAACCAGGCGGTCATAGATCGTTCTGAACAGTCTCTCCTTGAGCATCTCCGTAAATACAGCCGCGTTTTTCTCTTCAATGAATCGGTGAATGACTCCTGAGGCAAAGAGATACTTCCTGTGTTCCTCGAATTCGGCAACAATCTCGGCTATCCCTACCCCGCGGCTGGCTTCAGTCTTCAAAACCTTCGGCAGCCACTCGCCAGCCTGGCGGTTCCCCATTTCCAGCATCATGGAGAGTTCACGGACCGTTCTGTCAGCACCTTCACGATCAGCCTTGTTAACTACGAAGACATCGGCAATTTCGAGAATACCCGCCTTGATCGCCTGAATATCGTCGCCTAGACCGGGCACCATAACGACTACGGTAGTATGAGCCATCCTGACGATATCAATTTCATCCTGGCCGACCCCGACAGTCTCGATGATGACAACATCCATCCCCATGGCATCCATAATATTAACAACTTCCCCGGTGGACCTTGAAATGCCGCCCAGGGCACCACGAGTAGCAAGACTACGGATAAAGACACCTTCGTCATCAGCATGACGATTCATCCTGATTCTGTCACCGAGGATCGCACCGCCGGTAAAAGGGCTGGTTGGATCAACTGCAACTATACCGACCCTTTTACCTGAACTTCTGAATTCAGCTGTTATCTGATCGGTCAGCGTTGATTTGCCGGCTCCAGGCGGGCCGGTAATACCAAGGATATAAGCGTTGCCGGTATGGGGATATAGGGTCTTAAGTTCAATGAGTGCTGATGGGAAACCGTCGTCCACATCCCTCATCAGCCGGGCGGCGGCGCGAATATCGCCGCTCAGTATTTTTTCAGCAAGGGCCATAGCGTCAACAACCTATGTTTGCCTTGACCCAGGCAACAATATCTTCGGTCGATGTCCCGGGAGTGAATACCTCTTTCAGACCGGCGCTTTTGAGGCCGGGGATATCATCTTCCGGAATGACACCACCGCAAAAAACGGCTATGTCTTCTGCCTTTTTCTCTTTGAGAAGAGCACAGACACGAGGAAGAAGAGTATTATGCGCCCCGGAGAGAATGGAGAGACCGATGCAATCAACATCTTCCTGAATAGCGGCAGCAACTATCTGCTCAGGAGTCTGATGAAGGCCGGTATAGATGACTTCAAGTCCCGCATCACGAAACGCCCTGGCAACAACCTTCGCACCTCTGTCATGCCCGTCAAGTCCAGGCTTGCCTACCAGTATCCTCAGTTTTCTTTCAGCCATCCAATGCCCCCTTATTTTTCAATTCCAATTCTGGAAGCGACTCCAGCCTTGTAGTAATGCTTAATCTCCACCATCTCCGTAACCAGGTCGGCAGCCTCAATAACCTTCGGGTCAGCCCCCCTGCCGGTAAGCACCAGTTCAACATTTTCAGGTCTGAGTCTCACAATCTCCAGCAACTCCTCAACCGGTATGAGCCCAAATCCGACAGCGCCGTTCACCTCATCAAGAATAACCATGTCATACTCACATGACAGGAGCTTCTCCCGGGCAAGCTTAAGGGCACTGACAGCAAGGTCGATATCCTCTTGGGCAGGATTGTCTTTATTGACCCACCCTTCCCTGCCGGTTGGAATGATAGTCAGCTCCGGAGCAAGTCTTTGCGCCGCTATATGCTCACCATAAGGTCCGCCACCCTTCATGAACTGGATCATGATGACTTTGAGGCCACGCCCTACCGCCCGCAGGGCAAGACCTAAAGCGGCGGTTGTCTTCCCTTTGCAGTTACCAGTGTAAACCTGGACGCAACCACGTTCAAGCTTCATCTTATGCTCCATCTTGTCAACAAGCCATGACCATTTTGTTTACGAATTTTTATCGAGACTAAAAACTTCAGCATAATAGCAACCACCGGAAATTGCTGTCAAGGTGAAAGCTTTATCGTCCGTAATAAAAACAGCCACGTTTGCATTTAAACACCCTGCCGACACGCATAACCAAACTGACACAGCTAAGATAATTTGATTTAATTTATCTTCGATGCTACAGTTAAGCGGATTCTAACCATATCTGGAGCATCACCCATGAGCAACACGCAGTTCATGCTAATCACCGGTCTCTTGCTGGGTTTTGCTACAGGGATTATCATGCATCGTTCTGATTTTTGCCTTGCCGGCATTTTCCGCGATCTTTTTCTCTTCAAATCGCTTTTCATGCTCCGGATTCTTTTACTCCTGGTAATTATCAGCGCGACTCTCTTTGAAATTGCAAGATTAAGCGGCTTATTAAGACTATATCCATTCCCGCTGCTCGGCTCGCCCTCACTGACAGCTCCCCTGGGTGGCATGATATTCGGCATTGGCATGGTGCTCGCCGGCGGATGCGTCGTCGGTTCACTTTACAAGACCGGTGCTGGGAGCGTCTCCAGCCTGGTCACAATAGTCGGCCTGATAGTCGGCAGCGCCATTTATGCCGAACTTTTTCCCTGGTGGAGCTCAATTAATGCTTCAAGCTCATTCCTTAAAGGAAAAGTGACTTTAGCTCAGGTTGTCGGCATTGAACCGACACTCCTGATTGCTAGTCTTGTTATCCTTTGTATGCCACTTTTCATAAAGATTCACCGTCAAGGTCTATGGGTGCGCAAGACCTATACTGAAGGCTCGCTGCAACCTTGGGTTGCAGCTCTGCTGCTTGCCTTTATCGGCCTTATTTCATCCGTAACTATCGGCATGCCCCTTGGAATCACGTCGTCTTATGCCAAGGCAGCGGCTGTGCTGGAAGGCGCTTTTTGCCCGGACCATTATGCTACTCTGAAGTTTTTTCAGGTCATGCCAATGAAGTACATCAGACCGTTCACCGAAACTCTACTGATTGGAGGACCAGGTAAAGCAGTAGATGCGATCGCGCTGGTACAGTTTCCCCTGATTCTAGGCATCATTTTTGGCAGCACTCTCTCAGCCCTGCAACTGAGAGAGTTCAAAGTCCGTTGGAAACTGCCACTGCGCCAGTACCTGTCGGCTGCAGCAGGGGGGATATTGATGGGACTTGCGTCCAGAATGGCTGCAGGCTGTAACGTGTGGCACCTGTTAGGCGGACTTCCGATAATCTCGTTGCAAAGCATGCTTTTTGTTTTTGGTCTATTTCCAGGTGCCTGGCTTGGGGCGAAATTTCTCGCCAGCTATGTAATTCATTAGATCTCTCCCTCAAATATAAGCTTACCGAGTAAGCCAAGGAGTTTCACATGGAAACCGAGCAGATCATTGAATTCGATATGTGCGGACAGATCTGTCCTTCCACTCTCTTGATCGCCTTGCGGGAAATAAACCGCAACATCCTGGCGCTTAATAACGGCGAGGTAAAACTTCTTTTCAGGACGGATAATCGAGATGGCACTAATACCATTCCAGCGGCAGCTACCAACATGGGACTAAAGGTAGATGTGCAGAAGGACAAAAGCGACTACAAGATTTTAGTGTCCAAGGCATAGTGTGAAAAAATATCGGCAGGGAGATTTACGATGGCAACTTACTATAGTGATGTGAAACCGGCAATGAAATCATTCCCAGGTGAAGATATTGCCTTGCTTGATGAACTGGCCGCACTCAAGGCTGAAAACGAGCGACTTGCTGGCGAATTACGACAAAGCAACGGTTATATCCGCGCAAAAGTCAATCATCTGCTTGACGTCATGGGGACCATACCGCTACGGGAAGAAGAACTGGACGACCACAATATAAGGGAGTTCGACCCACTCGGCATTATTTTTGAGTCATTCCGTCATATACTTGCCAGCCTTAAGGAAAAAAATATCGAGCTCCAACTGCTACATGACGAATCAGTCGCAATTTTTGCTTCTGCTCAAGTTGGAATTATGGTGGTTGATCGTGATTTTAAAATTATCTCTTGCAACAAAAGGATGAGATCAATATTTTTCAATGACTTGAATGACGGTGAGATTTATGGCAATTTCTGCAATAAACTCGTCTGCAACGGGATGGTTTCGGAAGAACTCTGTGCCGCCCATAACATTTTGACAAATGATGGCTTAGCCAGTTTAAAGGGGTGGGAAGTACGGGGACATGTCTTTGACGTGGAAGCAGCGCCTATCAACGATGCAACTGGCAAGGTTGAGCGAATTGTGCTTGTCTACAAGGATATAACTGATCTGAAAAAGGCTGAAAATGAACTGAACCAACTCAACGGTCAACTCGAACAGCGAGTTATTGAGAGAACCGCACAGTTTCAGGAGGTAAACAACGAGCTGGAATCCTTTTGTTATTCAATCTCCCACGATTTACGAGCTCCCCTCAGACATATCAGTGGCTTCACTAATATCCTTCTGGAAGATTACAGCAGCAACCTTAACGCTGAGGGTCAGGAATTTTTAAATAGGATCTGCACAGTGGTCAGCAGAATGAGTGGCATGATCGATGATCTGCTCTCAATTTCAAGAGTATCGCAAAGCAAAATTACATTTGTAACAATCGACCTTTCGAGGCTTGCAGAAAAAACCGCCGAACTATTCCACAAGTCTAACCCTGAGAGAGCTGTCAAAATTGAAATTGCCCCACGATTACTTACAATGGGTGACCCTTCCCTTATAGAGTTAGTAATGGAGAATCTGATCGGCAATGCCTGGAAATACACAGCTCTTAGCTGTAACGCAGTTATACAGGTTGGGAAGTGCTCTGTTAACGGTAAGGACGCATTTTTCGTCAAGGACAACGGGGTTGGCTTTGACATGGCTTACAGTGAGCGGCTTTTCCGTGTCTTCGAACGTCTCCATGGGATTGAGTTTGAAGGTAGCGGCATCGGCCTGGCCACTGTTCAAAGGATTATTTCCCGCCACAGAGGAGAGGTCTGGGCTGAAGGAGCTGTAGGCAGCGGCGCAACCATCTACTTCACCCTGCCATTTCTTGACAAGTACATTATTTGACAAAAGAGACACTAAAATTGTAATTATTAACCAGTTATTCAGCTAGTTATCCACTTTTTGCGGCTCATTACAAGCTGGAAACCAATTGAGTTGCGGTACTTGTGCAAATCTTTTTATTGCATGATTTACATTTACTATTGACACTATAAATCAGGTAGTTACACGGCATGATTAAATAGTAGGCATAGCGGAAAAACATCAGCTTTTAGTGAAGAATTTTACCTCTTATCCACAGTTTGAGCCTGGTTATCAACAAGCAGCTGTGGAATCACCATTTCATTATAAATCATCTATTAATCAGTCAACATTTCATGCATTTCTTTACGCGTCCACAGCGCAGTTTCTAAGCAGAGACATACTCTCTACAAAGTCTGCTTTAGTTATTGGCTCAAAACTACCAAGTACATTACAATTTTGGAACATGTATTACTTAATCAGTGCTTGGTGGTAAGGCTATCCCATTTTTGCCGCTTTTTTTAGCTGAATACATCAAGTCATCCACTCTTTTGAGCATTGTATCAAGCGTATCGTTATCTTGGTAGGATGTTACCCCGAAACTGGCGGTTACATGAAGAGCTTCAATTGGTTTATAAGTTGCTAAAGTTACCCGAAGCTTTTCGGCAACTCTTGCACCCTCAGAAGCAGCGGTTTCTGACAATAGCACCATGAACTCCTCGCCACCCCAACGACCAATAGAATCAAGAGTCCTGATATTCTTGCTTACAATTTCAGAGATACCTTGTAATACATCATCACCGACATGATGGCCAAAAGTATCATTAATATGCTTGAAGTCATCAATATCAAACATAATAAGCGAGAATGTATTGCCATATCGTTTGGCACGTTCCAATTCAGCCTCTATCTTTTCTTCAATTGACCCTCTATTGAAAACGCCTGTCAACTTATCATAGGTAGCCGCTCGCACCAACTCAACTTCAAGCTTTTTCCTGTCAGTAATATCCCGAATAAAGCTAAAGAACCGTCCACCACAATTGTCCAGATAGGTAATAGTGACTTCGACATCAATCTCAGTATCATCCTTTCGTTTGTGCCTTGATATAAATGAATCGGAACCCGTCTTAATAATTTTTGTGACATGATTAAGTATCATCTCATGGTTTTCAGTGGCTTCGATATCAGCAATATTCATTGTTATAAGCTCAGTTATGTCATAACCGATCATTCTACAATACGAGTCATTAGCTTCTAATATCTTGCCACTGATATCACAAATATTAAAGCCGTCTGAAGTTGCTTGAATAATTGCATGATATTCATCAGCCTTATGTTGCAGGTCTTTGACATAATCGGCTATGCGTTGAGCCATATTGTCAAATGCCAGCCCAAGAGTACCTAGTTCCCCTCCCCTGACCTTATGTGCAACCCTGGTACCCAGATCACCATCAGCCAGACGTTGTGATGATCGTTCCAGCAAAAGAACCCTGTCGACGATATATTTTTTTGCTGATAAGCCATGAAAAAAAGAACCCGGCAATTAAAGCAACAGTGTAAATCATCAGGTTTCTGCTAAGGACTTTATTTGTTTCTGACATTACTACAGCTGTTGGAATGCCGGCGCGAATATACATATAAGGCGTTGATTCACCCTCAAGACGTAATTTACGATATGTTTGGATACGATTATCACCAGCAACACTGCTTGTGCCTGTAGAAGTATCTACTTCCGGCCCTTCCTGCATTTGCTTGAATATCTCCGCATTCGAAGGTTTACCCATGTATTTTACCGGATCAACGGCTCTGGTCAGAATGATACCTTTATGGTCAATAAGCGCAAAACTCGCCCCTTTAGGTAATTTATAGGATTCGAATATCTGCTGATAATAGTCCAATAAGAGACCAACGCAAATGACAGCAGTCACTTTTCCTGTTTTATCTTTGAGGGGATATCCAAGGTTAAAAGTAGCTTTGTTTGTCGCTCTACCGATATTGTATTCACCTGAAGACAACTTGCCACTTGCCAGTGCGTTCCTGAAAC